>CAWGNG010000017.1:0-70089 GCA_963823895.1 uncultured Planctomycetaceae bacterium | reverse complement strand
TTTCGATCGCCGGCAATATCTCCGGCCCCAACTATCTGACGAAAACCGGCGCAGGCACGCTGGTCCTTTCCGGCGTAAACTCTTACACCGGCGGTACGGTAATCGAAGATGGAACGCTCCAGGTGGGAAACGGCGCTGCCTCGGCGCTCTGCGGCAACGGGCTCTTGGTCAATGGCCAGAATGCCGTGCTCGACCTGAACGGCAATAACGTCACCGTCGGCGACGTCGGGCTCATCAACGGGTCGATCACGAGCAGCACAACGTCGGCTGGCATCACCGCCACCAGCTACATGGTCCTCAACGGTTCGATCGGCGTCGCCCTGCACGGTACCGACGCCCCGCTGATGAAGGCCACGACCGATGCCGTCACGCTCAGCGGTGCAAACGACTACACCGGCCCAACCACCGTTTACGCCGGCCAACTCAACCTCGTTGGCGCCAACGCCTGGAATCCGGTCCTTAACCTCGGGCATACCGACATCCAGGACGGCAAGGTCATCCTCGACTATTCCGCTGCTCCCAGTTCCGACCCAGCGTCGAACGTATTGAGCGATCTGACGGCCAGTTACGCCGCCACGCCTGCGTTCTCCTCCGGCCAGATCTACAGTTCCACCGCGACCACCGTCAGCGGCCTCGGCTGGACCGACAACGCCACGTCGCAGCAGGTGACGATCGCCCGCGCGGAATACGGCGACGCAAACTTGGACGGGTACGTCAATCTCGCGGACCTTGGGATAGTAAACGGCCATTGGGGTCAGAACGGAACTTGGGGAACGGGCGACTTCAACTACGATGGCGTTGTCAACCTCGCTGATCTGAGCACGGTACTCGGGAACTGGGGCCAACAACCGACGGCCTTGCCGCCGCAGGTCGCCGCCATCGTCCCGCTCGGCGCTCAGCAAACCACCGCCGACGAGCTTCAGTTCGTCGTCGCGTTTAGCAAAGATGTTACCGGCGTCGACACCGGCGACTTTTCTCTCGTCTGTTCCGGCACTACCGCCCAAATCGCCAATGTCACCGGTTACAGTGGCTCTGACGGTGCCTACCCGGTCTACCTCGTCACGGTCGACAACGTCTACGGCAACGGAACGGTGCAACTGAACCTGGTCGACAACGGCACGATAACCGACGCCGACGGCACCACCCATCTCGACGACACCGGCTTCAACACCCAGGGCGAATTATTACCGACATACACCGGACCGACGTACACCGTCTCGTCGCCGTTCGTCTGGCAAGGCGGGACCGACACTCATTGGTCCACGGCCGCGAACTGGAAGGACAGCATATTGCCGATCCCCGGCAGCAGCGTTTGTTTCGAGGGCACCGGCAGCGCTATTGACAATCTGCCAGCAGAAACCGCGTTCCAGTCGATCGAATTCGCTTCCAGCGGCTTTTCGCTCATCGGAGGAAATGCCCTGACGCTCACCAACGGCATCACCCTCGACCCCGGCGTTACCAACACCACCATCTCCACGCCCGTCGTCCTCGCCGGGCCTATTGCCATTGATGTTAGCACTGTCGACCCGAACGAAGCCCCGTTGACGATCTCTGGCAACATTTCCGGCGGCAATTCGCTAACGAAAATGGGCCCCGGCGAACTCCTGCTGACGGGCAGCAATTCTTACATAGGTGTGACAACGGTTTGCGGCGGAACAGTCGAACTCGGCCCCACCGCCCAGCCGCCGGTACTCACGGGCCCGGCCGGGGCCGACATTCAAGAGGGCAGTATAGTGTTCGACTACACGAACAACCCCGAGAATCCCTATCCCGATCCCGCCTCCGAGATCCTCTCGATCCTGCGCAAAGCTACAATAACGGCACGAATCCCTTCACTCCATTCTCGTCTGGGCAAATCCGCGATACAACGGCCGCGGCCACCTCAACGGCGCTCGGTTGGGCCGACGACACCCTCGGGGAGAAGGTAACCGTCGCTTGTACGTTGTACGGCGATGCCAACCTTGACGGTACGGTGAACCTCGCCGACCTTAGCAAGGTCTTGCCGGATTGGGGCAAGACCAATCAGACCTGGGCCCAGGGCGACTTCAACTACGATGGCGTTGTCAACCTCGGTGACCTTACCAAGGTACTCGAGAACTGGGGCCACCAACTCAACTCCTCTCTCACCGCCAGTTCTACCTTCACTGTCGATTTGACCGACGATGGGGTCGACTTGCCCGCCTACGGGCCGGGGACGCTCGTCGTGACAGGGGCCGTGCGTCTCAACAACGCGACCCTGGACCTCACCAGTTCCCGTACCGACACCGACAACTACGGCATTCTCCGCGTGCTCATCGAAAGCGACAGCGGCACCCCGGTGATCGGCACGTTCAACGGTCTGCCCGAAGGGGCCGAGGTCGACGCGGGCGGCGTGCGATATTACATCACCTACCATTACAACGCAAAGACCGGCGAGTTCGGCACCGGCAACGACGTGGCGCTCGTTTCGTCGCCTGCATTCGGCGTCTCGTCCGCGCTCCTCTCAAGTCAAACCGTCACGCTGGATTACGCGTCAGAGTCGCATTATCTGGATGCGACGCTCGTTCCCCGCTATACGTGCTCGCAGTTTCAATTGTCCACCGCCGTCTGGACGCAGCAATATCCCGCCTGGGCGAATGCGACCTTCTCGTTTATGAGCGAGGATTCGACGATCGCCTCGGTCGATCCCAGCACGGGCCTTGTCACATTCCTGCCACAGGAGGAGGAGGAAGGCAGCGATTGCCCTACGTGTCGCATTTTGGTGACCGCAACCCTGGCCGGCCAGTCGCCGCAGACGATAGAGATTCGTCTCACCGGGGCGTCCATCGAAGATACGTACTGCGTCCCTGACGGAGACAGCGCCGATGGATCGACCTATGCGTTCGACCCGTCTAAGAGCGTCCTGGTGCTCTACAATTACGATTCGGCGGACAGTACGGCGCTGGCGCAGTATTATCAAGCAAATCGCCCCGGAATGGGTAACGCCATCTACATTCCCATTTCCGCGGCGGCGCTGATTGCCGCCGGCTATACGAATATCGGCGTTACGAGCGAACAAGGTCTTCCCGATACCGCGGGGACTTCATGCGCGAGCGACGCGATCTGCAACGCGATCGCCTCCTACGTTATCCAGGAGATGCAGGACCTCAATTGGCTCGGGGCGGATCAATCACAGCCTGTCGACCCGATACGCTACATTGTCGGTCTCTGCGGTCTGCCAAGCCGCGACGTAGACGGCGACAGCGTTTCGTACATGATCTATCAGGACGCCCTCAACATCAGCCACGGCACCGGATATCAGAACGGCGCCGATCGATTCAGCCTCGCGGAATACGGTGCGCCGTTGGTCGCGTGGCTAGATTGCGGCAGCTATGCCGCTACGAACGCATACATCGACAAGGAGGTCGCTGCAGCGGATGCCAACGGGCTTGAGTCCGACGGAATCACCATTTCCGGCAACGCCGCGGGGGTCGGCGGCAATACCTGGGTCTTGGATGACACGTGTTATGGTGCTGACGGCAACGGCAGTACTTATGCCAACGACGGCGATGCGGCTACGTTCTTCGACAGCTTCATGCCGACCCTCACGCCCGACCTGCCAGCGGGCAGCGTGGTCGACCACAACACCGGCGCAACCGGGATCGGCGGCAACGGATACGGGCCGTGTGTCGCGACGGCGGCAAACCCAACCGCTTATGGATCTTGGGGAGTACACTCGGGAGAGCTGCACGGCGGTTCCCCCCTCAATTGGTCCAACAACGGGCAAGTGACCTTCACCGGCAATGCCGGCTGGTGGGTTGGAATGTCGGTCGAAAGCTACAACGGAATATACAGCTCGGGGATGGCCAATCCAACGTCGGTTTTCTCGGCAAATGCCTTCGGCAGCGATAACAACTATGCCAACACGCCCATCTGCTGGGTTGGGTCGACACATGAACCGTGGCTCGCGAACAACGAGGACGTGGCGTATTTCGACCGCTGGGCGAGGGGCTGGTCGACGTTAGAATCGGCGTGGGCCGGTCGTCAAACGCCCTATTTCGTTGCGGTTACCGACATTTGCTTGGAGCCTTAGTTCCGAGCGAGTTATGGCAGAATTAGCAGTTTCTTGTTATACTACATCTTAAACAAGCGAACTCCTCCCGCCCAACGGGTTGGGAGCAACGGACCAAACACCGTGAAATCAGGCACCAAACCGTGCTAGCATGAGAGTCGTTGTTTTTCACTTGAAAACGACACCTCGGTTTTCTCCAACATTTACAGAACTCACTACAAGACGGCGTTTTCTGCGTGCATCTCAGAGTAGTTCACTTGGTTAAGGCTAGACCAAGACTCTTTAACGTTAGGAGAGTAGCGATGAAATCCCGATCATCTCGCGCATCCCGATTGGCGGTATTGGTATCTTGTGTCGCAGCCTATTCCTGGTGCATCGCTCCTGTGGCGGCAGCCCCCTTCAGTAATCTCGATTTTGAGTCGGCGGTGATCGGAACACCGGTCTACAGCGAGTTGCCCACCTCGCAAGCGCTCCCGGGCTGGACAACCCATCCCGTGGATGCCGGTATGGTTGGCTATGATACGATAGCGCTCGACGCGGCAGCGGTCTCCATTCAGGACGGCCTCACTCCATACAGCGGCTTCCCGCGAATCATGTACCCGCTTTCAGGTTCCTATTCGGTGTTGCTTCAGAGCGGTCACGACCCTTTTGGCGTCCCCGAAACCTCTTGGATTTCGCAGACCGGCGATATTCCCGCTGACGCGAATTCCATACTCTTCCTCGACGATTTGGCCGCTCCAACGGTGTCGCTGAACGGAACCGTAATTCCGACATCGATCTACTCAGTCGGGCCAACGGTCAACAGTACTCACGGGCCGATAGATACCTATATTGGAGACATTCGAGCGTTTTCTGGTCAACAAAACGTCGTGCTCACATTCGAAAGCGTGGACGGCTCGGGAACGACGCTCGACGACATCCAGTTCTCACCGACCGTCGTTCCCGAGCCGTCCACGCTGGCTCTCATCGTAATTGGTGTCCTTCAGCGCCCCCCTCTATTTCCTCCTCCGCCCGCGCGCTTTAGCGAAGTAATCGGGATACCACAGGTCTAGAAAGGACGCAGCTACAAGATCACAACGATGACAGAAGTTGTGCCGAAGAAGAACCAAAGTCGCATACCACCGTCAAATGGTGGCCCGAGAACTGAAATAAAATCACCGAATCATTGGGACGGCCGGCGGTGCCTGCATCGCTGCGGCCATGCGGACCGGGCAGGTGGTCGCCTGTCCTGCCTTTCGGCAACCGCTGCCCGGTTCGGCCCGACCGATGAAGGAACGGCAATCTCTACACTTGGCTGCTGGGTTTCCTGTCGTTGCCATTAGGAAGATTATCGAGACGCTTCTAACGGCTCAGGCGTTGGCGCACTCCAGCGCAAACCAATCCCGCCACTGCTCGGCAGTCCAGGCGGCTTTCTCGTCGATGATGGGTTTGGCGTTGGGACGCTTGCGGCGTTTCTCGACGGTGAACCGCGGGGGCTCGGGGATCGTGTGGGCCGTGTCGCAGTAGGGCGGGGGCAGCTTGCCTGCGTGCTTCATGCGGTGGAACCAGCGCGTGGCCCGCCAGTAGTTCTCGAACGGGCTCCCCTTGCCGTTGCCGTCCCCGTTGCCATCCTTATGCTGCACCTGGCCCCACAACAGCCCGCGATGATCTTTGATTCCGCGGCCCCAGAAGTCGGCGACCACAAGCACCACGTCCTCGCCTTTGCCCAGCCGCTCTGCGATCTCGGCGATGTAGCCCAACTGCTGCATGTCCCACTCGCTCCGCTTGCCCACCTTGCGTGTGCCGAAGCCGGCGCGGTTGCAGGCCAGCCCTTGTTGCCGGCGCCACTGGAGCGCCTCGGCGGTGCGCTCGCCGATCATGTCGGCCTCGAACTGGGCCAAGCCGGCGAAGAAGATGACCACCAACCGCCCGACGGTGCTGTCCATGTCGATATTCTGGCCGCCAAGGAATTGGATTACGATGACCCGCACACCCCGCTTGGCGAACTGCTCCAAGGTGTCGAGGATGTCACGGGCGGTTCGGCCCAGCCGGTCCAACTTCGTCACCACAAGCACGTCGCCGGGTTGGGCGTGAAGAAGGAGCCAACGGCCTTGGGGGCGGTGCCGAAAGTCTGTAGTCCGGCCGGAAGTGCCCAGCGGCTCGTCGAGGATCGTCGGCTCGGGCAGTTGCACGGCGGCACAGTGCTTGCGGATCATCTCCGCCTGGACTTCGGGCGATGCCTGCTGCTTCCGGGTGCTGGCGCGGGTAATGCCGTAAACCGTCATGGCGTATTATCTCCTTCTTCTGGGGTTCAGTAGTCTGCGCAGAAAACGGCCGTGTGCGGGCAGCCTGCCACCGCGTAGGAGTTCGGTGGCAGGTGATCGGCGTACCCCTACGCCCAGCCCGCACACGGCACGGCCTAATCTCTCGCTAACAGAAACGGTGTCCTCGTATCGCCTTGGGCAATTGTCGAGAATTCGATAGCCAGTCGGGCTTGTTTTCCCGTCTTCCCGTTCCGCCCATAAATTTGGGCTTGGGGGGGTTGATTCCCCATTTTGATTTGCTAGATTGCAGCTATCGCTTGTCGGCAGGGAAGAGGCACCGGCCGGAGCGATAGTCGCCCGTGGTTCAACACGGGCATCTTCTCTTCGGCAGCGCGTTGCTTCGTTGGTCTGCCTTCCTTAGGAGGTGCTGCCGTGTTTTGTCATCTGGCCCGCCATATCGCCACCGCTATTCTGTGGCTCTCTGCCACCTCATCTGTCCGGGCCGACGCGACCGACTGGATACCCTCGCCGCCTCAGGTGGGCGACTGGTCGGAAATGAGCAGCTGGTGTGCGCAGAGAACCAGGCAAGCGTTGAGTGTGTTCCGTCGTATCGCCAAACAAAGCATCTAGTCCTATCAAGAAGGAGATTGTCGTGAAGTCCCGCTATATTATCCTTGCATCCATTGCGATCACGTTCGGCTTGGCATCTATCGCCTTCGGTGAGTTGGCAGGATACAACGTCGTCTTGCAATACACAACATCGTACGACGCCCTTGGGCACAATCTGGGCCAACTGCCGTACACAACAATTCCTAACAGCGATGGCACGAAGAGCATCGACATCGCTCCAGGCGCCGCGGGGGTCGTCCATCAGTTTGAAGTCTATGTCACCGTTCACGACCTGGCCTCCGACCAGGATCCACTCCTTTTTATATTCGGCTCGACCACTGCCGGCGGCGTAACAACGGGCGATGGCGGCGTTGGCATCGGCAATGCGTATACGCCGTCTGCTCTCTCCACCACAATGGTCGATCCACCGCCCATGGGCCCCCCTGGAAACCAGTCGGATATGCCTCCCTCCCTGCCTTGGGAATACAACGGTTTCAATGGTACGGCTTTCGTTTGGATCGTGGCAACTGGCACCACTACCACCGGCCCGGGCAATGGCACTTTTGGAGACATGGCGGCAGCGATACACGTGGGAAAAACGACGCCTTACGATATGGGCACTCTGTTGCTGGACGCGAATGATAACGATCTCGGCAGTTTCAATTTTGACTTTCGTCCGAACCCCGGCTATTTCGAGGTGATCGGCAACAACGATGGGTCGAGCGACCTGATGGGGATGGGTACACCTTCCACCGACTCCTATCCATCTTGTGTTCAATGTGGCGATTCAGTTCAGTTCGTCGTTCCCGAGCCCTCCGCCCTCGCCCTGTTGCTTACAGGAACGGTCGGTTTGCTGGCCTACGCATGGCGGCAACGACGGCAGTGGGGAGCATAGGCGAGCAAGTCGTTCCGCCCTTGTGCCTTCCGTAGCCTCGCCATCCGTCTTAAACAGGTCCAGTTGCCCCGGCCGGCAGTCCATGCCTGTTAGCAGCACCTTCTGCCGGGTGTTCTCGGGTTCGTCTCCATGCCAAGGCTTGGGCTCGGGAGGAACGTTGCGGAGGACGAACGCATCGGAATTGCCATTCGCGTTCATGCGGCCACTTCCTCCCCGCAACGCAATTCCAGCGCCCCACCCAAGGCCGTCATCGCTCGTCGCATCGAGTAGTTGCCGTTGCGCCAGCCCATTTGCTCCATCCCCAGCGGCATGGGAACGCCGGGGCCGGCTTCCTGCTGCCATATCCAGGCCAGCCGCTCCTGGCAGGCTTCCGCAAACGTTGGACCGGCAGAGAAGGGAAAAACCTCGAACCGCTGCAAGAGCGCCTCGTCCAACCCGCTGGCGTCGTTGCTGGTGGCCACCACGATCAGCCGCTCGGGCATGTGCTGTTCACCAAGCTCATCCTTCAGCGCCGCGTTGACGTGTCGGCTGACGATCAGTTCCAATTCCTCGATCAGCAGAACGTGCCACGGGTTACCCGCCATCGGCTTGTACCGGAAAGTCTGACCGAACAGTCGGCGAACCTCGTCGATGCTCAAGTTGCTGGCGGAATACTCGGTCAAACCGGAGAAGGGGCAGACGCCCAGGTCTTGGATGAGAGCCTTGGCAGTGGCGCTCTTGCCCACGCCGCCGACGCCCTCGAACAGAAGACAACAGGGCTGAGGCAGAGCCACCAGCCGCTTTAGCCGCCGGATGACCGCCGGCTGCCCGACTACTTCGTCCAGCGTGCGGGGTTGATAAGAACGTGACAATCGCATGGCATGGTCTCCAATGGGGTTCAGGGTTCAGTACGAATAGAGTTTCATTTTGGACACGGGGACGCACTCGATTACCAAGTCGGGGAAGCTGCGGCAGAGTTGCTGCCGCTCGGATGTCGAGAAGTAGAGCAGCCGCCCGCAGCCGTTCTCACAGACCACACCGGCCGAGGCAATCAGCATCCGGCCTTCGCAGTCCGGGCAGCCGGTCGTCAGGATGTCCGCCAGTGTCTTGCGGGATCGGCATCTCACGAGTCGAACTCCCCTTCCTCGGTGAATAGGTAATGGTCGTTGGCGGTCAGCACATCTTCCAGGTACTCGTAGCTGTCGCGGTACTCGATCTCGGCGTAGCCCAACTTTTCCAGCCGGCGGCAGGCTTGCTTGTGGACTTGATCCAACTCCGCCTCAATCGCCACGCAAAGTTCGTCCAGGACTCGTTGCTCATCATGGTTTGCCCTGTGGTAGGCGTGGCATTCGGCGTGGCCGCCGTTGGCGTCGATCGACACGGACCACTCGGGCGAATACTCCCACCCGCCCGCGGCCTCCAAAAGCTCGACGGTCTGCATGACCTCCCGGATTGCCTCGTTCTTCTTGGCCATCGCCTCCAAGTCCGGGTGGGCCGTGAAGCTGACGCCATCGCCCTGGCAGTAGCTCAGGCTCCAAGAAATGTCCGGTCGCTGAATGGTTTTGCCGCCAGATAGCCTCTCAGTGCGCGTCGCCACTTCGATCCCGTATTCCTCCAGCAGCACCTCGGCAAACAGGTCGGTCAGTTCTCCCGAATCCCACTGGTCCCACGTCCAGCCCTTTTCGCGCCAGCAGTCCCTCGCCCGCGCTTTCGCCTCTTCGGACAGTTCGCCATACGGGCGTGCCGTTGGCAGGCTTTTGCGGCGGCGTTTCGGCTTCGGTGTCTCGACAGTACATCCCATACTTGGAACTCCGGGTCGAAGTGTTGGGCGTAGCACACGTCGGGAATCCCGCGTTCATCCCGCGGGCCGTAGCGGCAACGGGAGAACACCACCCGGTACTGGCGGCACTTGCTCGTCCAGAGCTTCCGGTCCGCGGCGATGGTCTGGTCTCGCCGGGGGCGTTTGGGAAAGGTCAGCATCGTACTCAGTCCTCCTCGGGCAGCATGATCGTCAGACAGGGCGAGCCGTTGTCGTCCGGCCCGCACACGGCCTTGAGATGCACGAGCTTGGGCCTTGGCGGGTTGGGCTTCGCATAGTCTGCCGGAACATTGGGCACCACTCGCAGGCAGAATCGGACAATCTCACCGCCCAGCCCACGCCGGATTGCCGCCTTGAGCATCCACAGCACGTCCCACAGGCGGCCCTTGATGTCTTGGCAGGGGGCCAATTCCTCGCCCTCGCCTTCCAACGGCGCGACGTAGCGGCAAAACACCGTGGCGGTCATGGCGACGGGGTAGCGGAAACCGGCCTCCGCCACCATCGCCGGCACCCAGGGGTCTCCCTGGTAGCCGGGGCCACTCAGTTGCACCAGCACGCCGTCTTCTATGGCTTGCCGGCGGGTGTAGCTGTCGATGATGTCCGCGTCGCTCCAAAAGTCGTTGGGCATGGTTTCACTCCTCTGGCGCCACGGCCAGTCTGGGGGTTTTCAATGGCTCTCCCGGCTTCGGGAACAAGACGCGAGGAACACGATCTTCGCGCCCGGCTGCGAACGCTGGTTCCGTGGGGGGGGACGTAAATCCGCCAAGATTCCAGGAGAATCACCCATCGGAGGGATTGTATCCGCCGCTGGTTCTGCCAAATTCGTAGTTATCGCTACTCGGCAGGGGAGAGGCACGTTACCGAGGCGACAGCAGCCCGTTTATTCAGTGCGGGCATCTTCTCTTCGGCAGTCCATCATGTCATCGGTCCATTTTTCAAGAGAGGCACTGCCATGTTCTTACGTTATGCGGTGGTTGCGAGCGTCCACGTCCGGGGGTTGTTATCGATTTTTGTGTTGGGCGTGGTCGGCATATTAATTCCCAATTTGGCCCGCGCGGACATTGTCACTGGGGGTGACGTAGAACCTGAGGATCCGAGTACGTGGAGTCTCACTTCTACGAATGGTGTGGTCGGAAATACGGCCAGCGGCACCCTGACCGTTGATAACGGCAGCAATTTGGCGTGTGCTAGCCTCTACCTAGGTAATGGCAGCGCCACGACAGGCGTCGTTAGTATTACCGGCTTTGGCTCAACTCTTACCAGCGTACTCGACTTCCAGGTTGGCTTCTCCGGAAAAGGGAATCTCTCAGTTACAAGTGGGGGTAGCCTTATCGCCATAGCCAATGGCCAAAGCAACATTGGCTATGAAACCGGATCAAGTGGAACCGTAACAGTCTCCGGTACTGGTTCCAACTGGACTGACACGGGTGCCCATGCTCTCTATGTGGGTCGCGACGGCAACGGCAGTCTTCTGATTCGCGATGGCGGTGCAGTGACCGGAAGTGAAGGCTTCATAGGCCGGGAGTATGGAGCGGTGGGCGTTGTTACCATTGATGGTCCAGGCTCTAACTGGTCACTCGACAACTTCATTTACGTAGGTGGCGACGTTCACGGCGGTGGCCGAGGCAACGGAACGCTTTCAATTACGAACGGTGGAACCTTTCTCTCATCCACCGGCGCCAACGCCAGTCGAATTGGCGCCGATGCCACCTCCGTTGGCGTTGTTACTGTAGAAGGCAGCGGATCAAGCTTCACGATCAATAGCTCCCTTCTTGTTGGCGGCGGGGGAACCGGGACGTTATCGGTCCTTGGCGGCGGCACCGCCACAGTTTGTGGTCTTTCGGTTAGCAACACGTCGCTCGCGGCCGTTGATGTCGGGCGCGGCAGTCTACTCGCGGACAACAGTGGTGCTGGCACGCTCACCAATAACGGCACAATTCGCATCCTCGCCGGAGCAGGCGTTCCGGCCAATGGCGTCCAATACTCGCCGATTTCAGCCGGGTCGTGGGGCGGCACCGGCACCTATCAGGCCGTCGGCGGAACGTGGAATACGACAAACCAGACCTTTACCGCCTCCAGCGTCACCCACGGCACGTCCGGCACGCCGGTCGCGCTCGATCTGGCATCCGTCCAGCGTACATTGATCGACGACAGCGGGACGGGCTGGGAAGTCGGCACGAGCTTCCTGGCAAAGCCAACTTCCACGCCGTTGAACTTCACCGCCACGGTAATGAACAGCGGCACGCTGAACGCCCTACAGCGGCTTCTCGCTCCCGGCCAATCGCTTCTCAGCGGTTGGAACTTCTCAGCCGACGCTGGCTATACGGTGGGCGATCCGGTCTATTTCTCGTTCAAGGTTGGCTCTGGCTATTCGACGGATGGCCTCGACTTGTGGGACTACAACGGGACTTCTTGGACGCCGTATGTTCCGACCGACTTGACATACGACGGCACTTTCGCAAGTTTCACCGCAACCGGACTAAGTGGCTACGCTGTGGCGGGCGTCGCGGTACCCGAGCCTTCCACCCTCCTCCTCCTTGGCGTTGGTGCCGTCAGCCTGCTCGCCTACGCTTGGCGACGGCGTCGCGTTTAGTCCGCAGGGTTCAGCACTAGGCTATCAATCCACTCCGGCACACCCTGGGCCGTCCCGGCTTGCGTCAGACAGGCCACAACTCGCGGCCCAACAGGTTTTGATGGCCAGCCGGTGTAGCCGTCCGTCACAACCAGAATCGCCTTGGGGGCGGGAAGCTCTTGGCACGCTGCCACGATCATCGCGGCCATATCCGTACCGCCGCCACCGTTGAGCTCGATCTGCTCGGGGCGAAAGACGTTCTTGGCGCAGGCCACGGCGGTGTCGCCGGCCAATACCCGTAGGCCACGGGGATCGGGCAGCGAGCGCAGGGCATTGCCGATCACGCCCAACGCCAAGGCAAGGTCGCTCTGCTCCATGCTGCCGCTGGTATCGACGATCACCGTCACGCGGGGAATGGGTTTGACGTGCGCCGGCAGCAGCGCGCCACCTTGCGGCTGCCGCCGGTTGGGCTTGCGGTAAGTAAAATCCCCGAAGCCCGACGTACAGCCCACGACGTACTTCACCTTGGCCAGCAATTCCCTGGCCGGGTCAACCTTGGGGTGGAGCAACTCGGTGGCGGCGCGGGCCAATCCGCCGGGCACACTGCCCCGGCCCCGCTGCTCTTGATACTGTTCGATGGCTTTGGCAACAGCGGCTTCCACGAGGTTCTGATCGTGTTCCGCCAAGCCGGGATGCTCTTGCGACGGCGGGCCATCCTCCCACGGCCGCGGCTGACCATCGGCAGAACTGCCGCCGATCTCCGCGGCGTTTGGCTCTCCATCGCCTTCGCCCTCTTCGCCGCTACCGTCCTGGCCTTCGCCACCCTCACCCTGGCCTTCTTCGCTTGGCTGGTCGCCTTTGCCTCCCTGGCCCTCACCGTCCGCGTCACCTGGCTCCTGGCTCTCATCCTGCCCTTCCTGGTCGGCCTCGTCCTGCCCTTCGCCGCTCTCACCGTCCTGTTGGCTCTCTTCGCCGGCATCGTCCTGTTGCTCCTGTTGGGTTTGCTGGCGTTGCTGCTCTTGCTCCGCCGCCGCCCGCTGCATCAGCAGGTTGAAGTATTCCTCCGCCGTCTTGTTGCGCGGCAGGCCCAACTTGGCCGGCGTGATTCCCTCATCGGGGCAGCGCAGGCCGGATTGCTCCAAAACGTCGTTGACCGCGGCATCGACGGCCTGCCGCCATATCCCCAGCCGATCGTTAGGCGGTCTCTCGCCCAGCAGGCGCACGCACCGCTTGGCGTGCCGGCTCCAAACGTGGATCGCCTCGTGCAGCACCACGAACGCCAAGTGCTTCAGGTCGCGGCCTTCGAGGAACGCCGGATCGAAGTACATCCGGCAATACTCATCCACGGCCATCGTGCCCAGCCCCGGCCGTGCCACGGGGATGAGCGTCATCACCTGATGCGTCATGTAGGGCATCTTGCGGGCGGCCAGTAACAGCATCCATCCCGCTCCGTTCCCGTCCGCGGTCGTGGTGTTCCGGCCGGCTGAATACCGACGCTGCCAGTGGTGCGAACGGCCGTTCATCCCTGCCCGAACTGACGCGAAATTCTGCGGTTGCAAGTGCAAACAAGCAGCCTATCGCGCCCGTCGCGTTACGGATAAAGGCGTAACACAGACAGCCCTGCTGGCCATCGACGGCGTGACGACGGCGACCGGATCGACTGGCAAGCCGCGGGCGTAGCAATTCCAACAGCAACAACCCATTGACCCAATCAAAGGTGAAACATGCCATCAAACAACTGGACAGGCGGAACGTCAACGGACTTGGGCAACACGGCTAATTGGTCCGGCAGCACCCTGCCCACCTACAACAATTCCGGCACGATGGGCAGTTGCAGCAATTATCCTGCCACCGGCGCCGTAAACGGGGCGATGAGCCTGACCGGCGGCACGTCGGCGAAGATCAACGGCGGATGTTGGTCCGGCGCGATTACGGTGGGCAGTGGGACGACGATTGCCGGCGGCACGTTCTTGGGCAGCGTGACGGTCAACAGCGGCGGGACAATCACCGGCGGAACCTTTTACGGCACGGTCACGGTGAACGCCGGCGGCTCGATCAGCGGCGGCACGTTCTACGGCTCAGTGTCTAACAGCGGAACGATCAGCGGCGGCAATTTCAACATCGCAAACGGCACTGTCGCCACCGGGCAGGGCATAAGCAACGTGGTCTATTTCGTGGCCGTCGCCAATAACGCTTACGTGACCACGGACCTCAGCGGCGGTCAATATCCCACGACCGCCGCTACCCAAGCTGCCGACGCCGCCACGCTGACGGCGACCACGCTCAATGCCAACGGCACGGATACAACTGTCGCCTTCGGTGCATCGCAAGGCACCGCAAAGAGCGGAGCGGTCTACGCGGCTGGGCAGGCGGCCGGAGGCTCGAAACATGGTTTTGCATTCTGTTAGCCGAGCCGGTCGGCTTGCGCGATTGCGGCGGCCGACAACATCCAAGCAGGGGAGATTGTTCTATGGAATGTGTAAATCTCAAGGGGCTCTTCGGCAAGCGGTTCAGGGTTCGGTACGAAGAATCGTACTACGCGCAGTACGGGCCAAATGCCCGGACAGACGACCCGTGGTTGCAGATAATCCCGTGCGACATGGGGCATATTTACCCACACGGTGGTGACATGCTGGCGGCATCGACGAACAAGCCGGGCCCGACCGTTCGGAAGCTGAAGGCGCTGCCCGGGGTAATCGTTCACCAGGACGGCAACGACGGGGCGAACATCTTGTTCCATATTGACCAGTTCGACGCCGTGGCCGAGATCATGCGACCGAAGCGGCGGCGGGTAGCATCGGAAGCAGAACGCGAGCGTTTGCGGCTGTTGAGTGCCAAGTATGGCTTTAAGTCCATCACTGGTGCGCCGGAAACGAGCGCCGTTTGCGTCGGAACGGGGTAAGACGACTCCCAGGCCATCCGGGGGCGCCAGCGGGCAAGGGCGAAGCCGGTTTCGGATATCATAGCCCCGCGTGGGCAGCGTGCAATGGAGTAGGATCCGTGATGCTCCCGCGGCCGGCTCGCTCCTTCTCAGGCCGGATTCTGGCAATTACTCCACAAGGGGAAAAAACGGGTGTCAATGACACCTGACACCACCCTTTTCTACCCTTTTGTACAGTGTACAAGCCTAAGCGGCAAAAGTGAAAAATAGCCTTGAAAACAAGCTATCTTCCGAGTTTTTGTGGGAGTGTACAGTGTCGGCCGCGTTGCTTCCGTAGACCGATGCTCTATCCAATTGAGCTAGGGGTGCGAATCTGTATCGACCAACGATTTGCAACAAGTGATCAACTGCAACGCAGCCTTCGCGATTTCTGGTGCAATCGATGGCCACTTCGTTAGACTGTATCATAACCACGGACCGCTGCAAGTCCAATCATACCCTCGGTTGATGAGGCAAAATGGCAAATCGACGGCCGCTGCACACTTGCTGGTATGACCATCCGCGACTGTGCAACATCGCCTTCCGTTCGGAGACGCCGTTGGAGGCCGATTTCATTGAGGCGGCATGCCGCAAGTATTGCGGTTTTGCGGCGAAACGGCTGTTGGAACCGGGCTGCGGCTCGGGTCGCCTCGTGGTCGAAATGGCCGGCCGGGGATACCGGGTGACCGGTTTTGACCTTAATCGCCCTTCATTGGATTATCTGCGGCGTCGTTTGGCCCGGCGGGGGTTGCGAGCCGACGTGTTCGAGGCCGACATGGCCGATTTCCGCCTTTCCCGACCGGTGGACGCCGCCTTCTGTACCGTCAATACGTTTCGCCACCTGTTGAGCGAACAGTCGGCCCGGCGGCATCTCAAATGCATCGCCCAAAGCCTTCGACCGGGGGGAATCTACATCCTCGGCTTTCACCTGTTGCCGATGGACGCCTCGGAGGAGGATATCGAACGCTGGACTGAGCGGCAGGGAGGGACGCAAGTGACCGTTACTCTGCGGGTGCTTGCGACCGACCGTCGCCGGCGGATCGAGCGGCTGCGGTTGAGCCTGTTGGCGCGGACCAGGGCGAAAGAGGTGCGACTGCGCGACGAGTTCACATTCCGCATGTATACGACCGCTCAATTCCGCCGGCTCCTGGCGAGTGTGCCATCGTTGGAGTCTGCGACGTCTACGACTTCTGGTACGAAATCGACAATCCCCTGGAACTGAACGACGATCGGGCCGATACGGTGTTCGTCTTGCGAAAATGTCGCTGCTGACCTACCGGTACGTTGGAAGCTGGTTGCAAGAAAACCGATTGCTGACCATTTGAACATATCTACTTTTGCTCGTCTCCGTGCTAGAATGAACCTGCCTTGACGCCCCTTCGTTTGCGATTGGCCTTTCGGCTGGGACTGAAGGGGCCGCCATATCCGGTTCGGGGACTGGGTGCAAGGAAAAAAACGGGGATTCCTTGCCGTTTCTGCGGCTCGGGGGCTCTTCTCCTTTGTGTCGACGATTGCTGGGGCGGGGGTGGGCCATGTGCGGGGGTACGCATCCGTTGGCGATCCGAATTCGGGGACGGAAAGCCTTCACATTGGTCGAGTTGCTGGTGGTCATCACGATCATCGGCATTTTGGTTTCGCTGTTGCTGCCGGCGGTGCAGACCGCGCGCGAGGCCGCCCGGCAGGTTCAGTGCAGGAACAATCTAAAGCAAATCGCTCTGGCTTGGCTTCAGCACGAGGAAATGCAGAAGTTCCTGCCTGTGGGGGGGTGGGGGTACTGTTGGGCGGGCGAGCCCAATCGTGGCTTCGACCTGAAACAGCCCGGTGGCTGGGACTACAACATCCTCCCGTACCTCGAACAGGGGCCGCTGCATGATTTGGGCATCGACGAGGGGATGGCTGGCAGCACGTCTCGACCGGCGTTCCTTGAGCGTGTGCAAACACCGGTGGCAACCTACATCTGTCCCACGCGCCGCCCGGTGATGGCGTACCCATTCATCACGTCTGCCGGCCTTAACGCGATCGTCAATCTGTCTTCCCAGCCTACCGTGGTCGGCCGCTCCGACTACGCTGGCAATGCCGGAGAGTGTTCGTCGCTGCCGTACTACGTCATCGCTGAGAGTCCCCCCTCGCTCGCCGCTGGTGACGGCATGCCGCTTAGCAATTGGGCCGCCTATCCGGGCAATAGCGTCAACGGCGTGGTGGGGCTTCACGTGATGGTGACTCTAGCTAACATTCTTGACGGCACTAGCAATACATACATGGTGGGGGAGAAGAACCTTGATCCAGACTACTATGCCAGTGGCGTAAGTCTGGGCGACAATCAGGCATGGGACGTTGGATGGACGGCGGACAACGTTCGGATTGTCGGGGTTATCACTAGCCCGCCGAGCCCCGCGCCGCCGGAGTGCCAGCCGGCGCAAGACACCCCCGGTTTCGACCCGTGCATCAATTTTGGCAGCGCACATCCCAGTGGATTCGGCATGGCCTTCTGCGACGGGTCGGTTGCTTTCCTCAGCTACTCGATCGATCTTGAGACCAATCGCCGGCTGGGCAACCGCAAAGACGAGCTGCCGGTCGACGCCAAGAAGATCCAGTGAGCCGCCGAACCTCTCTGGCGGGCCGTCGCTGAGAGGGCCGACACCTGGACGGGTGCCCCGCCTCGGCACGGCGTGGAGAGCGCCGTAATTGTCTGTGGTCAACATGGGAAATCTGTTTAGTTTCTGTTGCGGAAAACGAATGTAGGGTGGGTCGAGCGGAAGCGAGCCCCATACGAACCAACTTAAGCGGCCGTGTAGTCCAGAAGTTCAGGATTTTCAAGGAGTTGGAACAAACTGGGGCGTTTTCTGCGGCGAGTGATGCGGGCGGTTTTGGCAACGGCGGCTGCCAATTGACCGAGAAGATCACGCAGACGTTCGTCATCGTCCAAGACGGCGAGCAAGAGAACGATCCAATCGCGGACGATGGCGGCGGCCTTGCGCAAGCTACGCCGAACATCATGCCACGCCGCGCTCAAGAGAATCCAATGTTGTACGACCACTCCAATCAGTTTTGCATACAGCACTGCCAGTTGACGTTGCGGCGAGGCGCCCGCTTCCAACTCCGCCACGTGATTGTGCGACTTCCACAGCTTGAACAACAGTTCGATTTGCCAGCGGGCACGATACAATACCACCACTTCCTTCCACGTCAGCAACTCCTCGCCGCAGTTCATGACAAAGATCGTCCATCCTTGAAGTTCCAGGTATTCTTGCGACGGCTCTCGGCCGTGGTCGCGGGCATTCTCGCGGACTCGTTGACGCCGCCGCGCGGCCACTTCCTCCGGCACGCGCACCGCAATCAATCGGCAGGCAATCCGATCCTTCTCGCCCAACAAGATCGCAATGTCCAGCAAGCCGTTTCCGCCGTGCTCCCGCAAAAAGGCCGGCAAATCAAGGCTTTTTCCCGCCGCGTCGAAAACTTTTGTGCCGTGCTGCAAACGCGAAATCCAATAGGCGTCCGCTTCGCCCGCCCGACGAAACCGTTCCAACGAAAAATAGCCCAGGTCGAATACGGACAACGAGCCGGCGGGAGGCAGAGCTTCCGCGATTTCGCTCTTGGCGTCGCTGGCGCGGCCGGAGGTGATCTGCCATCCGAGGAGTTGGCCCCTCAGCAGGCTCCACAAGACTTGGATTTTCATGGCCGCCAGGGCAGCGTTTTCCGAGCCGCCGCAACTTGGGAATCGCTCGGCGAATTCGTCCGGCAGCGTCAAGGTGGTGCTGTCGCCGATGCGAACGTCCGAAAACTTTTGCAGCAGAGCCGCAGTCGAAGCTTGTCCGGCCAATGCTTGAGAGACGGCTTGTTGAAGGACTGCTTCGAGAAACGACACCAGTTCGTCGCTGAAGCGATGGTCAATGGCCTCCTCGGTCACGTGAACTCCCGCTTTGGCGGCCATTGCCTGAAAATCGCGGTTCTTGGCGGCGGGCCGCATCAGGACCGTCAGCACGAGGGTTCTTGCCAGCGACGCGCCGGAGAACCTGCGTTGCCGTTGCACACAACGGGTGGCACGCGCCAAATCGTCGATGGATGTTCCAAACACCGCTTGCACGGCCGCCGCAACTTCCGCTACGATTCGCATGGGGAAGCTCCTTCTTCCAGCTTGTTGGGATGTAACACCCGCTGGTTTAAGGACTTCCCTGTTTTGTTGAAAGACCAAAACCCTTAAGTTGGTTCGTATGGGGTCGAGCGGAAGCGAGCCCCACCAGAATCCGGATAAAACCAACGGTGGGGCTCGCTTCCGCTCGACCCACCCTACGTCGCCGCACCTTCCGCAACAGAAACTTATTAGGCTCTCGCCTGTGGCGGGAGGCGGGAGCGATAGGCGCCCCGCGGAAAACCGTTAGAGCCCGATAGTTCCTAGGGACCTGCTCCAGCAGCCTCTCATGTCGGCTGCCTTCGCGGCGCTGTGTCCGGCAATCACACCGATCGCACGGTTGCGTTTAACTGCGATTGCTTGGCCGGAGACCGAGTAATGTATAGTGCGCACGAACCTCTGTTGGTTCTGGTCCATGTGCATTTCAAACTGTTTCAGCTTGTCCGCTACCGCGTCAAACTTCTCGGCGTCGCCTCCGATCAGCTTGTCAGCCAGGAGGATTTGGGGGCCGGCCTCCGTCCACTTCACCAGGTATTGCCGATCTCGTGGCGGCGGCTTGCCCTTGTCGCATTCTTGGATTAGGCAAAGCACTCCATCCTGGCAGTAACAAAGGACACCGTCTCTGTGGCCGTGCTTGTCGTACTGCGAGTAGAATATGGGCCTGCCCTGTTCGTCCCACAACTTGACGCAGCCAACGATCTTGTCCTTGGAGTAATTCGTCACGAGGACAAAGAGACGACCGCTTGGATGAAGGAGCGCCGTGGGGCCATTGAGCACCGCCATGTTGTGAGTGACCCACATGAGGGGTTTGCGCCTTTCGTCGTCGATCTCCTCCGCATTTCCGTTTTTCGGAAAGAGCGTTGGCAGCCAATTCTTGGGAGAGTCGAACATTTCCCGCGTGATCTCGGCGTGCAGCGAGTCGGGCAACGTGAGCGGCAGCGACTCTAGCCATTCTCGTGGTTGGCGATTTGACACAGATTTTTTGTTGCCGGCAATGCCGGTTGGATTTGTCGTGTTTCCTTCCGGCTGCGGCTCTTCTTGCTTTGGATTTCCATCGGTGTCGCTCGGCGCGTCTGGCTCCATTACTGGCTTTTTAGGTGGCACGGGAGGAGGAATCGGTTTGGATGGCGGTTCCGCGGACGGTTTGTCCGGCTCGCTCGAAGGGGAGCGCGGGGGGACCGCGACGGGAGACTTCGCCGGCGGCGGTTCGGGTGTCTTGGGCTCTCGGTCGGGCGGCTTGGGCGTCGGCTTTTCGTGCCCACGCGGCTTGATGACTTTTTCGGCCTTCGACGCAAGGGCCGCCCCTTTGTCGCCCTGCTGCTGAGTGGAAACTAGCACAACTGCAACCACTGTTACGACAAGCGCAATACCAGCGGCCAGCGCCGGAACTAGCCAGCGAGGCGGCGATGGCAAGACAGTCTTTCGTCGCGCTGGCAGGGCCCGGCGGGGCGGCGGCCGCGAGGCGGCGACGCTTCGCGGCGCGTCCGACATGCCGTAAACTGTCCGCAACTGCCGATCGTACGCGGCTTTTTTCTGCGGATCGAGCAGACACGCTTTGGCGGCGGCCAATTCGTTGAGAATCTTCTGAGAAAGCTCGGAATACTGCCCCAACTGGTACGTCCGCACGTGGGCCATACGCTGCTCGGCCGCGTCACGGATCACCTCCACGTCGGCTTCGAACAGATCGATTCCCAGGAGTCGATAGCAATTCGGCGGCCGGTCCTTGGGCGGAATTCCCAGCCAACGGTGATACGGGTCGAATGTGGCAGCCACAAGAACCCCCGCTTGTAAGAGGAGTCGGCTCATGTTAATATACACCTTATCTGGCTGGCCTCAAGAGGCCCTTTCGGGCAGACACGGCGCGGGGCGCTTTCACTAGTTGCAGGCATAGGAGTTCGGTCATGCCAAGCTGTCATGACACTCAATTATTGCGTTTAGGATGCGGGACGCTGTTGTTGCTGGCAGCCTGGCCCGCGGCGCCGGCGTTCGCGAGAACGCCCTATTCCGACTCGATCAATGCCGAGGCGAATTACATTGCGGCTGTCGGCTACACGGCCCTGTCGGTCGCCGAGGCGCGACGGGTCAACGCCGAGGCCGTCGCCATCGAGATCAAGAACTCGGTCGATTTCGTGAAAGCCTACTACGATCGCAAGCACATCTATGAGGAGGAGTGGCGCAGGAAGCATCCCGACAAATGGGCCGTCGAGGCCAAGCACCAGGAGAGAATCAGGAAGTGGGTAACCGAGCAGTACCAATCGGTCATGGCTAGCGGCGACCACACCAAGACTGATGTTTTGAACTGGCTTTTGGGGGAGCTTTCCAACTCGACGACCTCGCTGCAATACGTTCGCGACGCGAAGAGTCAGCTTCAGCCGCACGCCGACGTGGAACTGACCGACGAAGAGTTGCGGCAGATTCGGCTCACCGACGGGGGCCGCAAGGGGCACCGGATGGAGTTTTCCGCGGGCGACGGCGTGGTGCTGCACGCGCAAATGGCCGCTTGCCCTCCGCGGTCACGAGTGCGACGCCGCCCGCGACGAGTTTGGCCGCGCTCGCGACGCCATCGTCAAGGATCTGCAAGCGAAGCGCGGGATAAGCCCGGAGAGCGAAGCCAAGCTGATGGAGGCGATCGAGGGCCTGAAGACCGCGCTCGACGCCGCCTATCCGAGCGAAGTGCGCGTCAAGCACAGGGATTACGACGAATACTGGAAGGCCCAATGTTTCATCAGCTCTCTGCTCGCGGACGCCGACAGGGCGATCGCCATCAACGATCCTAAGGTTTTTAGCGGCGATCTCCGCTTCCAGGGCAAGAGCCTCTTCCTGCTGTTGCAGCACATGCACCGGCATGGCCTCCAGTTCGCCGAGCCCGAGCCCGGCGCGGACGGAACTTACACGCTCTTGTTTGTGACCCTCCGCGACATGTACGCCGAACTTGTTCGCGAGCAACCTGCCGCCAAAGGGCAGCAAGACAACGGGGGCGAAAAGCAATAGAGGCGGACGGGGACTGCGACTCGCGAATTCGTATACGTTTGATGTCTGGAGGCCGTGGGCATGGCGGTTGAGATAGTCATACTCTCCGGCGCACGGCGCAATGAGCGGATCGTGCTCGATTGTCGAACGTTTCAAGCGGGATGCGATCCCAACTGCGACGTTCGCTTCGATCCGCAGCGCGACCCGGCCGCAATCGGTCGGACCGCAAAATTCCAGCTTCAAGAGGGCGGTTGGTGCGTGCGATCCGCCGGCGGAGAGATGTGGGTCGGAACGCAGCGGGTCACCGGGCTAACGCACGTCCGTTCCGGCGACGTGATTCGCATGTCGGCGTCGGGGCCGGAGTTTTCGTTTGCGATTGTTGCAGTCGCGAAAGCATCGCCGGCCAAGATGCCTGACAATACAACCGCCGCCCCTCCTACTTCAGGCAAGGGCGCCGCAGCAAGTGTCGCGCCGATCGGGCCCGAGGCGCCGCATGAATCGAGCCCGGCGGCCGCCGCTCCTTCCTCAGCAGATCTTTCGGCGGTTCGGCCGGCGACCACCGGCATGGGCGTGGTAAAAGCAAGCGATCATCAATGGGTTAAATGGGTGGCCGGGTTAGCAGTGGGGATTCTCGCGCTGGTGGTCGTTAAGGTAGTGCTCCCGCCATCGCCCCCGGTCGTTGTCAACGTCCAGACCGGTGGCGGGCCGACAACGGCAACCCCATCCTCTACCGCCGCTCAACCGGCCTCCAACCCCACCAAAACGCGAGTATCCGCCGAGATTAAGGGAAACGGCAACAAATCACCCGAATCTACCGGAGGACCACCTCCCTCGCCTACCCCCGCGGCGGCCCTGGTTGCGAAGATCGACCCGACGGTCTTCTTGATCACGACCGAGAAGGCCAATCACTACTGGCCCCACGCCACCTGCGTAGCCGTGGGCAAGGACACGCTGTTGACCACGGCCTTCGATGCGATGGACCTGGTGAAGATGCGCGACAAGGAATCGTACAAGATCTGGGTGACGCGGCCGGCTAACGACTCGAGCAGCGACAGTGTCGAGTTCCGTCTCAAGTTCGATGTGCAGGATATTCGCGTGTTGGAGCCGTACGCGCGCTCGCCCGAGGAACCGGATTCGACCGAGCGGCTTTTCGTCAACATCGGCCTGTTGACCGTCCGCGGCACGTTGCCGAAATATGCGACCCTGGCGTCGCCTAGCGAGTCGGGCGCCATTAAAGCGGGATTGCGCGTCCACTGCTTCGGCTTCGCGCAGGACCACACCATGATGACTAGCGATGACGTATTCGAGCCGCAGATGACCAACGCCAGCGTGCGTTTCATCGAGTCTGCCCGACAAAAGTTGCCGGGCGACCCGAAGCTGTTGCTCGTACATGGCGAAATCCCCGAGAATTCCTACGGCAACCCGGTAGTGAATGACGAAGGCAAAGTCCTCGGTTTATACAGCGACGCAGTTCCCAAGGAAAAACACCTCAAGGACTACCATTACATTACGATGGTGACGCCGGAGCAGGTCGATCTGTGGTTGCGGGATCGCAACAACGCCAAGATTTGGGTGCCGGCCACAGCGGGCCCGGCGGCTTCGACGACGGAAGAACAACCATGAGCGCCGGCGATTTGCCAACATCCCCTAAGAAACAGACGCCAATCGGAATCGACCTGGGCACGACCTATTCGGTCGTGGCATATCTCGACGCGACCGGCCGGCCAACCACGGTCCTCAACGGCACGGGCGATCTGCTGACGCCCAGCGCGTTGTTCTTCGACGATGACGGCGTGGTGGTGGGCAAGGAAGCCGTCAAAAACTGCGTCTTCTCGCCCGATTCCTACGTGGAATGCTTCAAGCGCGACATGGGCAGCGAGTATGGCCGCCGCAGCATCCGCGGGGTCAAAGTGCCGCCGGAAATCCTCAGCGCGTTCGTGCTCGAGCGGTTGAAACAGGACGCGGAAAGGCGGCTTGGGCCGATCTCCCAGGCCGTCATTACCGTCCCGGCTTTCTTCGATGAAACCCGGCGGAAGGCCACTCAGGACGCCGGACGGCTGGTGAATTTGGAAGTGCTCGACATCATCAACGAACCGACGGCGGCGGCCGTGGCCTACGGATACTTGCACGGCCGATTCCGCGACGGATCGCGCGACGGCGACGCCGCCCCCATGCGAATCCTGGTTTACGACCTCGGGGGCGGCACCTTCGACGTGACGATTCTGGAAATGGCCGGCACCCAGTTCCGCACGTTGGCCACCGACGGCGACGTGCTGCTGGGCGGAAAGGACTTCGACGAGCGGCTGGTGAATTACGTTGCGGAGCAGTTTCTGGCGGCGCAAGGCATCGATCCGCGCAGCGACCCGCAAGACGCCGCCCAGTTGTGGTTCGACGCGCAGGAGGCGAAGCACACGCTTACCGAGCGCACGAAGGCCACGGTCGTCTGCATCCATGCCGGCGTTCGCATGAGAATCGAGGTGACCAGGGAACGGTTTGAAGACATCACTCGCGACCTCGTCGAACGCACCGAGACGACGACCTCGCTGGTGGTCAAGCAGGCGGGTTTGACCTGGCCGCAGATCGACCGCGTCCTGTTGGTGGGCGGCTCGGGACGCATGCCGATGATCGCACAAATGTTGCGGAAAGTGACGGACAAGGAGCCGGATTGTTCGCTTTCGCCGGACGAGGTAGTCGCGCATGGCGCCGCCCTTTACGCCGCAATGCTCGTGGGCGACACGACCGTGCCGCCCGAGAAGCGCTGCCAATTGGTGAACGTCAATTCCCACAGTTTGGGCGTCGTCGGCACCCATCCGCGAACGCAGGAGAAGATCAACGCGATCTTGATTCCAAAGAATACTCCGCTCCCCTGCCGGGCTGCCCGCACCTTCCACACGGCGCGAGCCAACCAGCGGACGGCCCGCGTGGTCGTCGTCGAAGGGGAAAGCCAGCGGCCCGAGGCCTGCATTGCCCTGGGCGAGTGCGTCGTCCGCGATTTGCCCTCGGGCCTGCCGCAGAGCACGGAGATCGAGGTCGAGTATGCCTACGGCGCCGATGGTCGAATCTCGGTATCGGCACGAGTCCCTAGCGTTCGCTATTCCCAGCGGGTCGAGATTCAACGGAACGCGGGGCGGGATCTGAAGAACCTGGATGCGTGGCGGGCGAAGTTGTGCAAGGCGGCCGTCGCTCGACAGTGATTGCGAGAAAGAAGCCCGTCGAAAAGGTGACATCGGTAGCCACTTATGGTATCCTATCAGTAGGTTCCTGCGGCGGAGAGGCTATCATGTCTACTGTCGAATACGCCCATATCGCGATCGGTCCTGATAATGTGCCGATACTGGCCGGCACACGCATCAAGGTGGTGGAGATTGTGCTCGATCATCTTGCGCACGGGTCCGATGCTCAGGAGATTCATCGGGAGTTTCCGCACTTGAGCCTGGGGCAGATTCACAGCGCCTTGGCGTACTACTACGACCACCGGGATGAGATGGAAGCGGAAATCTCACGGCGAACCGAGCGATCCGAGGAGTTCCGAGCGGAATTCGAGACGATGTTGGGACCGTCGCTGCTACGATCGAAGCTGAGCGCAAAGCGCACGTTGCCGTGACTATCGCACAGTGCTTGGACCGCAACGTGCGTGCGTCGGTTGCGGGGCGGTACCGAACGGTGGAGTGCTGGCGGGTAACTCAGTAATAGGTCTCAATGATCCTGATAAGTCGATCTTGCCCAAGTTTCTCCAGCCAGGCTATTAGGTCGTTCCTCGTCATTACCGAGCACTCGATGCCGTGGCTGCGCGGTGTTGCGCACGCATAAGCCATCGCCGCGTCGCCAAGATTTCCGCTAGTTACAAACTTCGCCTCCACATTTTTGTAGAGCTTGGTGACATTCCAACCATTGGGGTCCGAGGCAGCCCTGCACGTGTTGTCGAAATGGCGACGAACGCTCGCATCGTCCTCTCTGTAGGCGGCATGCCGCCCCTTGCATTCCACTAGCTGGCAGTTTGAACCTTGTACGGCAACTATGTCAATCTGATAGGATTTGTTGTCATCAGGATCCTGGACGAACTTCGTGAGTGTTGCGTCAAAGCCGTCTGTTCGCAGGGCTAATGCAATCAGTAGTTCAAATAGTGCGCCCGTCAGATTACCGAGAAACCCCTCGTCGATCACCGTGCCCTTCGCTAGTTCGAGCGACCTTTCGATTTCCTCAAGTTGTTGTACTCCCTTGCCGTCTGCTGACCACGCCTTCCAGAATTGCCGCAGCAACTCCTCAATGTTCCGTCCGAACACGTTCCGAAAAACGATCGGCACAATCCCAAGGTCGCGCAACTGCTTCCACGCATCCTTGGAAAACGAGGGGGCGAGAACCACTGACGTCAGCGATATACCTTTCCAACGATGAATCACACTCTTCACTCGCTCGATCGTCGCTTCTGCGTCATTTAAACTGTAAGGGCGGAAGCCAAGTATCTCGGCGACGAGAAAATCCTCATTCGTGCTGATACGGCGAAGCGAATCGTTCTTTGTGAGCGGTCCAAAATAGGTCGGTCCATGTATGTCCCAGAGGTTTTGATTGAACGATGCTGCGGCGGACGGGTTGCGTCTGATCGTATTCGCCTCGTGGCTCAGCAGATAACAGTCGCGTAGCCAAGTCTGGAATATGCTCAGAAGACACTGCTCCAGTTCGAGTCTCTTCTGAAAAGCCGCTCGTGAAATATGTGCTGTACCGAATTGCGGTCCAAGACGGTATGTATCTGCCACCCCGCCTACATCCGCAATCAACTCAATTTGCCTCAATTGCGAAATGGTCTTTTCCAACGCGATCCGCCCCCCACTGCCGGTGTTGTCATTCTCTGGCAAACACGCCGACATTTTGCCGATCTGACCCGTGGTAATCCACCCTTTGTTTGCCAGTAAGCATTTAAAGACACGGTTAAACGACGGTTTCTGAGGCAGAAGTTTCTTGATCGCTTCGGCGTAGCGCCGCCCTTTTTGTGAGGAAAGATGATAGAGATAAGTTTTGTTGAAACGAACAGGGTACGTAGACAAGACCGCTCCGCTTCTCCGTGACCGTTCAAGTAGCCGTCCATTCCCTGAAAACTGGCGCTGCCTGGTTTTGGGAAATCGGCTATCAAGGTGGCATGGATGTTGAGCAACTCAGGAAAGATGTTCATGCGGGGCGGATCACACCCGATCGGCTGATCGATTTGATTGTGACCCTTCAGCGCCGGAACGAAGAGTTGGAGCGTCAACTGAAGGGCGGCTCGCCGCCGAAGATTTCGGAGCCGTTCTCGGTGGAGGCAGAAGAACGGCGGCAGGAGGCGCGAGGAAGGAAGCGGCGGAGGCGAAAGCAGCGGTCGGGCGGACGGATTAGCACGGCTGAGAAGATCGCTCAAGCCGTGCGAACCGAGAAAGTCTTCCCGGCTGGGGTGCGGAAGGCAGATTGCCGGCTGTCGCACACGCGGGTGGCATGGCGGCTGGAAGACGGCCAAGCGGTCCTGGTGGCCTATGACATTTATCGCGGCCCGAAGAACCAATACGGCAAGATTCCGGGCGTCTTCGGCCGCAGCGAGTTCGGGGCGGAGATCGTGCTGGCCATTGCCTACCAGGTGTACGTGGTCGGCCTTTCCTTCGACAAAGTATGCCTGCTGATGAACTTCTTCCAGCACTTGACGCTGCGGAAGTCGCAGGCCGACGCCCTGTTGAACCAGTTGGCGCGGCAATGGGAAGAGGAATTCGAGTTGCTGTGCTTGCTGCTGGCCAACTCGCTGGTAGTGCATACCGATGAGACGGGCTGGAGCATCAACAGCGTGTGGGCCTTTCTCTCGGAGAAGGTGCGGGTATTGTTCTTCGGCGTGCATAAGGATGCGGAGACACTACGGCAGATTCTCGACCCGGCGATATTCGCGGGACTGGTGATCAGCGACGATGCGGCGGTGTATGCGAACTTTACCCAATCACAGAAGTGCTGGGCGCATTTCTTGCGAAAGGCGATCAAGCTAACGCTGATGGAGCCTGCCAACGCCGAGTATCGCCAGTTTACCGACCGGCTGCTGGAGATTTACCGCGAAGCCTGTCGGGTGCAGCATGACCGGCGGCTGAGCGCGGAGGGCCGAAAGGGGAAGGTTGCAGTGCTGGAGGATGAGGTTCTGGAGTTGTGCGCTCCGATGTGGGTAGCCGAACTGCCGCCCGGCGAAGGGCCAGAAGACGACTATCGGCTGCTGTGCAACGAACTGATGCGGGTGATGCTGGCGGAGCAGCTCTTCACGTTTGTCACGGCGGAGCCGGTGGAGAAGCCCAACGGGGAAGTGCTGATCGTGTCGGGAACGAACAACGAAGCCGAACGGACGCTACGCTCTCCGGCGCAGCGCGGGGCACGGGCCGCACCAACAAGACGGTGGCTGGCGCACGGCGGCAAACGGTAATCGTCAGCGTGCTGGAATCGCTCCGCCAATATCTTTCCACCTTTACGCTATCGAGCGTCATCGAGGAAATCCGGCGTTGGTGCGAAACCGGCCGCAGTTGTTTCGCCCGCTGGGTGGAGAAGCTTGGGTTGATCGGTAACGGGCTTCCGAATAACGGCCGCCTCTCGTTGCTGGACCGCGTCATTCCGGTGCCGGACGGATGAGGGCACGAAAATGCCTTCCAGACCCCAACCCGAGAGTTAGTTATCAGATCGTCTTCACAAAGAATTTGGATTTTCTTGCGGGGGGGGGCATATTGCTTTTCCGCAGGGGACGGGTAAAATCGCATTCATGTCGTTTGACTTGGTTTCCCAGCGTTCGTTGGGAGTTGGACGGCTACCAACAGTGGTGCCCGTTCTCGGCTCAGTTTCCGAAGCGGTTGGTGATCTCCTCGGGGGCTGAACCGGCACCTTTCCAATGCCGACGACAGTTCCAGCCCGAAAACTGGTATTGACTATCAGCGTAGGCATTGGCTACGATCTGCCTACGCTGATAGTCATCGACCTTCTACATGAATGGAGGTGGTCGCCGTGGCCGACCCAAAAGCACCCCTTGGTTCAACGGAAATCGAACTTCTTCGCTATATCGGGGACCACCACCCAATCAGCGTGGGCGAAGTCGCAGAGCATGTGGCCCAGACTACTGGTCAGGCACGCACCACGGTCCTTACGATCATGGAGCGATTGCGGAGGAAAGGCTATCTCACTCGAAAACAGATCGAGGGCGTATATCGCTATTCCCTGAAGGCCACCAAACATGACCTGCTGCATGGTTTGGTGGGGAACTTCGTCAATACGACACTCGGTGGTTCGCTGTCGCCGTTCGTGGCGTATCTCTTCGAGAGTGGCCCGATCTCGAACGATGACTTAAACACGTTGAAACGGCTGGTACGCAACCTGGAGAACCAGCGGAAGGGAGATCGCTGATGACCACCGCATCTATCCTGTATGATGCCTGGGCGATGGCACTTTGGCAGGCGTGCTGGCAAGGGGGCTTTCTCGTGCTGGCCGTTTGGTTGATCTGTCGGGTCATCCCCTCGATGCCCGCCAAGTATCGATGCTGGTTTTGGCGACTGGCCATCCTGAAGTTCATGATCGTGCTTCTTTGTCCAACTCTATTGAACCTGCCGCTGTTGTCGGCTCCGTCAGTTGCCATTCCTTTCCCAGCGGTCGGTGTTCACGTCGCCACGGATATGCCAATTACCAGAGAGCCACCAGCCAGCCCAATGGATCACGTCAGGCTCACTCCGAACAAGGTGATTGAACTGCCAAGTGTTCGAGCGATCTTGTGTTTTGCCTGGATCATCGGGGTCGGCTGGTCCTTGGCCCGCTTACTGATCGATTGGCATAGGGCAAGGCAACTGCGAAAGCAAGGCCACATTATCGACTGCGTGCCGTTGATCGAACAACTGGCAATTCAGGCAAGACTTTTCGGTTTACGAGGCTCACCAGAATTGCTGGAGGTGCCCGGCTGTGGCAGCCCCATGCTGATCGGTATGTTTCGGCCCGCCATCGTGATCCCTACGGAGACCTATCGCCGCCTGACGGCTGCGGAACGGACGATGGTATTGGGGCACGAACTGGCACATATTCGGCGGGGTGATCTGCTCTGGAGATTCATAGCCGTTTGTGTGCGAGCCACGTTCTTTTTTCACCCGTTGGTTTGGTTGAGCCACTGGCGGTTGAGCTTAGCTCAGGAAATGGCCGCCGACCAACTGGCCATCGCCCAGCAAGAATGTGATCCAGTCAGCTACGGAAAGCTGCTGGTCGCTGTCGTCGAGAAGATCGGCTCCCGTCGATTGATCCCCTCGCTGTCCGTGGGGACGATGGAGCCGGTGGAGTCCCTAACACGGAGGTTGGTTGCCATGATGTCGGTGAATCGAGTGTCCCGTCGAATGGTTGTCAGTTCCGCAGTTCTGCTCACAGCAACGGTTCTGTTGGGTGTTGTGCCGTGGCGTCTCGTTGCGGCTGAGCCCAAAGAGGGCGAGAAGGTGTCGTCATCGGCGGCAGAGAACAGTGCAGAGGGACAGGTCGGACCGACCCTCAAGAGTGCGAACGACGCCAAAAACCTGCAAGGGACATGGCAGGCGGTCTATCTGGAAGCCAACGGGGAAAAATCGCCCGCCGATCAAATGAAGGAGTTGAAGATCGTCTTCAAGGGGGACGAGGTTTTTGCCGTCCAGCCAGAAGGCGAAGGTCAAAAGTGCAAGTTCAAATTAGGCACCAGCAAAACGCTGAACACGATTGATCTGATTCCCCTCGACAAAGGGAAGGCTGGGACTGGAATCTACTCTCTGAAGAATGGGCGGCTTAGGCTGTGCGTCCACCTTTTTGGTAAAGACACTACCCAACGTCCCACGGAATTCAAAACACGGGCAGGAGACGGAGTAGGATTCGCCATATTGGAACGTGCAGCAGACGACAAGAGTGCGAACGACGCCAAAGACCTGCAAGGGGTATGGCAAGCAGTTGACCTCGAAGGCAACGGGGAGAAATTGCCTGCCGATCAAGTGAAGGAGTTGAAGATCGTATTCAAGGGGGACGAGGTTTTCGTCGTCAAAACAAGCGGCGAAGACCCAAAGAACAAGTTCAAGTTGGACCCTGGCAAGACACCGAAGACGATTGACGTGATTCCCATCGACGGGTCGGACAAAGGGACAATCCATGCTGGAATCTACTCCCTGAAAAACGGGCGACTTACGCTGTGCCTCAACATTTTTGGTAAAGATCCTGCCCTACGGCCCGCAGAATTCAAGACAAAAGCGAGCGACGGAGTAGGTCTCATCACACTGGAGCGTTCAAAGGTGCCGCCTGCCGCTCGGTGATGCGATTGGGGAGAATGGAAGTGGATTGCAGGTTAGGGGCATCTGCTCGGGGACATGCTCGCCTGCGTCTATCAACAATCTGCTGAAGCCAACGATTCTGCTCCTCCTCCCCGCCCCTTCTTCGGTGTCAACTTCAACAACGTCTCTCTCTTCCCAATGTCACAAACGGCAACCAAGGCAGCGAGTTGAGCTTGGCGGGGGCGGCTTTCGGTCAAGAGAGTCCTTTTTGCCCATGTAAGTGGAAGCCCCGCCCGCCCGTTGGTTCGGCTCGATTTCCTTGAAACTTGGAGTTCCTTGGTTGGGGCGGCGGTTCTTCTATTGTTGATGCCTTCGTCGCCGTCAACAAAAAAGCCACCCGCAAAAATACGGATGGCTCGGTTGGTTCGTCAACTTGTTCGGCTGAATGTCCTACGCCGCCCGCCTTCGCCAAGCGTAGCCGAGAAGGCTGATGGCACCAATACCGAGAAGGACGAGGGTGGAGGGTTCGGGAGCGGCAGTGATCGTCGCATCCAACGGAGTGTTGCCATACGAGTAACCACCGTAGACGCCGAAGTCGATGGTGTCTCCGGCTGCGACTGGCACGGAAAGAGTGAAGCTTCCTGAATCCGACGCACTCCAAAGTGGCAAAGCCCAATTGCCGTTCTCGAAAATACCGACTTGCATGATGCCTGAATCACCTGGAAAGAACTGGCCTTGAATGGCGGCATCACCGCCACTCCAATCGGCGGGAGCAGTCCATTGTGCCACGCTCATCTCGCCATCGGGGCCGTCGTCGATTTGACCGCCAAGACCTCGCCGTTCAGCTTCGGCGGCGGTCAGACCGTCAAGGGCTACGGCACGATCAACATCGGATCGGGCAAGACGATCAATCTGGCCGGCGGCGGCACTTGGGCGCCCGGCGGCAGCATCGGCACGCTGAGCGTCACGGGCAATCTCGATCTGACGGGCGGCACTGCGGCCATCGAGCTGGGCACGCCCGGCACAAGCCACGCCAGCGCCGGACTGAGCGACGGCACCGCCGTCAGCGGCAATCTGACGCTCGGCGGCACGCTGAACCTGATCGACAACGCCGGGGCGGGCGGCAGCGGTTCCGCCGGCGTCGGCTCCTACAAGTTGTTCACCTACAGCGGCAGCGAGTCGGGCTCGTTCGCCTCGATCACCGGCTGGGGCGCGAGCAGCAAGCACATTGCGGTCGTCAACGTGCCGGCCGATCTGGCGGTCTATCTTGATTCCTACGACTACGCCACGGCCAATACACTTGCCACGCCGATTAACTTCGGCAGCATCCACGCTGGCGGCAGTTTCGGCACGCAGCCGTTCAATGACCTTGCGTGCCGCAACAAGGCCGCTCCCTCCTTTCGCAAGCGCCTCTGCAAGCGATTGCGAATCAAGCGGCCCCCTTCGGTTCAACACTTCGACGACGGGATTCGGTTTGGCCATGCTTCTGCTTCCGCGGTTCGTTCTCAGGGGAAATGCTGGTCAACGCAATTGGGCGGCCAATCCCTACGGGATTACTACTAAAGTATGGGCTGTGTAACAATTCTGTAGCGAAGTCACGCTTTGCGAGTGGGAAATAAACCCTCATCAGTGTAGCCGCACCAACGGGAATCGCAAGTTAGTGCTTGGCGGAGATTTTCCATGTAATCCACGGCTTCGCAGGCACCAACCGTTCTCTTCTGGGCAAGACCGCTGCTTATCGCATCGTGACGACCTGCCAAAATGACATGCCGTCCCAACCGACTTGCCGCACACCGCGGCAGGACCAGAAAGCGGAACCGCCATAACCGCTTACCTGACATGAACTTAACCCACGTTTCTAGTATGTTGGCACGCCGGTTGCATTTATCGAGGCCAAAACAATCTGCGGCTGCCAATTGGGGTCGCGGTGTACCGTCCTGACTCCGAAATCATCGCCGACAACAGGAGGAATCCGCTGTGGCAAAACAGTTGGTCTTTGAAGACGCCGCTCGGCAGCCGTTGGCAGCCGGGGTGAGCAAGTTGGCCCGGGCCGTCGTCAGTACCCTTGGCCCTCGCGGGCGAAACGCCGTGCTCGACAAGGGCTGGGGCGCCCCGAAAATCACCAAGGACGGCGTGACCGTTGCCAAGGAGATCGACCTGGACGACCCCTACGAGAATCTGGGGGCCCAGTTGGTCAAAGAGGCCGCCTCGAAGACCGGCGACGTGGCCGGCGACGGCACTACTACCGCCACGCTCCTGGCCGAGGCGATTTATCTCGAAGGGCTGCGGATGGTCGCCGCCGGGGCCGATCCGATGGCCCTGGGCCGCGGAATCCACGCCGGCAAGGACGCCGTCTGCAACGCGATCAAGAAAATGGCCTCGCCGGTGAGCGAAAAGGACAAGAAGGAGATCACCCAGGTTGCCACGATCGCCGGCAACAACGATCCGACGATCGGGGCCGTGCTGGCCGATGCCTTTATGAAGGTCGGCAAGAATGGCGTCATCACGGTTGAAGAGGGGAAGCAGGCCGAGACGACCGTCGACGTGGTCGAGGGGATGCAATTCGACCGCGGCTTCCTTTCACCCCATTTCGTCACGAATCAGGACGAGCAGACCGTCCAACTGGAAAACTGCCGCGTGCTGATCCACGAGGAGAAGATTTCCAGTGCGAAAAATCTGATCCCCCTGTTGGAAGCCGTGAGCAAGGCGAGCAAGCCGCTGCTGATCATCGCCGAGGACGTCGAGGGCGAGGCGCTGGCCACGCTGGTGGTCAACAAGCTCCGCGGCATTCTCAACGTGGTTGCAGTGAAGGCCCCAGGCTACGGTGATCGTCGCAAGGCCATGCTGGGCGACATCGCCACGCTGACGGCCGCGAACGCCATTTTCAAGGATCTCGGCATTTCGCTGGACGGCGTGAAGCTCTCCGACCTGGGCACGGCCAAGAAGGTCGTGGTCACTTCGGACGATACAACGATCATCGGCGGCGCCGGCACGAAGGCGGCCATCGAGGGCCGGGCCGACCAGATCCGCCGTGAGATCGAAACAACCACCAGCGATTACGACCGTGAGAAACTGGAAGAGCGGCTGGCGAAGTTGGCCGGCGGCGTCGCCCAAATCAACGTCGGCGCGGCGACCGAAACCGAAATGAAGGAGCGGAAGGCCCTGATGGACGACGCCCAGCACGCCACCAAGGCGGCGTTGGAAGAGGGGATCGTCCCCGGTGGCGGCGTGGCCCTCCTCCGTAGCGAGAAGGCGATCGACAAGCTGGAACTGACCGGCGACGAGGCCCTGGGGGCCAAGATCGTGCAGCGCGTGCTGGAAGCCCCCATGCGTGCGATCGCCGACAACGCCGGCGTCGATGGGGCGGTCGTGGTCAATCGCGTTCGGCAAATGAAGGATAAGAACGAGGGCTACGACGCCGACAAGGACACGTATTGCGATTTGGTCAAGGCCGGCATCGTCGATCCGGCCAAGGTCGTTCGCACTGCTTTGCAAAACGGCGCGAGTGTAGCGGCACTGCTGCTGACCACCTCCTGCCTCGTGACCGACATTCCGAAGGAAGAGGAGCCGGCAGGGCCCGGCGGTCCCGGCGGAATGGGCGGCGGCATGGGTGGAATGGGCGGCATGGGCGGCGGCATGGGTGGAATGGGCGGCATGGGATTCTAGCCCCCGTTTAGCCGTCGCGTCCGCGCGGCGCATTATGTCGAGCCCCGCAGGGGCGGAGGTTCTCCCAGCCCAGGGCATCGCCCTGGGGAGGAGGGAAGGCAAGAGAGAGTTTTGTCGGTCCAGCGGACCAACGGTTCCGTTGACGCCGATTGAACGGTTGGCCCGTTGGGCCGAAAGAGGTCATCTTCGTTCTCCGCGCCCCAGGGCGTTGCCCTGGGCTGGAAGAACGAGGGGCCTTCGGCCCGACACCTTGGACGGCCACCACGACGTCAGATTGGTACACCAACTTTCATTTTCGATAGCGAGGAAAACGGACTATGAAGGAAATCAACTTGAGGCCATTGGATGATCGCGTGGTTGTGGAACCGATGGAGGCGGAGGAGATGACGGCCGGGGGCATCGTGCTGCCGGACACCGCCAAGGAGAAGCCGCAGCGCGGGACCGTCTTGGCCGTCGGGCCGGGCAAGTTGCTCGATAGCGGCGAGCGCGGCAAGCTCTCGGTGGCCGTCGGCGACGAGGTCATCTACGGCAAGTACAGCGGCAGCGAGATCGAAATCGACGGCCGCGAAGTCAAGATCGTCCGCGAATCCGACATCCTGGCCAAGATCGTCAAGTGAACAAGGAAGGGACTAGGGGCTAGCAACTAAGAATGCAACTTGGTTGCAACAGGAGTCTAGCCCCTAATCCCTAGCCCCCAGCCCCTGAATAAGGAACGCCAACAGTGCCAAAACAACTTCTATATGCACAGCACGCACGCGAGCGGATGCTCCGCGGCGTGGATAAACTGGCCGACGTGGTCGCGGTCACCTTGGGCCCGACCGGCCGCAACGTGATTCTCGACAAATCGTACGGCGGCCCGACAGTCACCAAGGACGGCGTTACCGTCAGCAAGGAGGTCGAGCTGGAAGACCGCTTCGAGAACATGGGCGCCAAGCTCGTCAACGAGGTGGCGTCGAAGACCTCAGACGTGGCGGGCGACGGCACGACCACCGCCACGGTCCTGGCCCGCGCCATCTTCCGCGAAGGGCTGCGGAACATCGCTGCCGGCAGCAATCCGACGGCCATCCGCCGCGGCATCGAGAAGGGCGCCGACGCCGCCGTCGCTCATCTTCGCACGATGGCCAAGCCGGTCGCCGACAAGGAAGAGATGGCCAAGGTCGGCTCGATCAGTGCCAACAACGACCCGGTGATCGGCAATCTGTTGGCCGAGGCGATGGACAAGGTCGGCAAGGACGGCGTGATCACCGTCGAAGAGGGCAAAACGGCCGAGACGACCTATGAAGTGGTCGAGGGGATGCAGTTTGACAAGGGCTACCTCTCGCCCTACTTCATCAACCGCTCGCCCGAGATGGATTGCCTGCTGGAAGACGCCTACATCCTGATCCACGAGAAGAAGATCAGCAACCTCCGCGATCTGATTCCGCTGCTGGAGAAGGTAATGCAGCGCGGCAAGCCGCTGTTGATTATCGCCGAGGACATCGAAGGCGAAGCGCTGACGACGCTGGTGGTCAACAAGCTCCGCGGCGTGCTAAACATCTGCGCGGTGAAGGCCCCCGGTTTTGGCGATCGCCGCAAGGCCATGCTCGGCGACATCGCCGTGCTGACGGCCGGCACCGTCATCAGCGAAGACCTGGGCGTGAAGCTGGAGAACGTGGCGCTGGAACAGCTTGGCCGGGCGAAGAAAATCACCGTCGATAAGGACGCGACGACGCTGGTAGAAGGCGCCGGCAAACACGCCGACATCAAGGCCCGCACCGATCAACTCCGCAATCAGATCGAAGCGACCGACAGCGACTACGACCGCGAGAAGTTCCAAGAACGACTGGCGAAGCTTTGCGGCGGGGTGGCGGTCGTTTCGGTCGGCGCCAGCACCGAGGCCGAGATGAAGCAGAAGAAGGCCCGGGTGGAAGACGCTCTTCATGCCACTCGTGCGGCGGCCGAGGAGGGCATCGTGCCGGGCGGCGGCGTGGCCCTGCTGCGTTGCCGCGAGACGGTCGAGAAGGCCCGCGGCGGTGCCCGCGGCGACGAGAAGATCGGCGTCGATATCGTGTTGCGTTCGCTGCCGATGCCGATCCGCCAGATCGCCGACAATTGCGGCGTCGACGGCTCGGTGATCGCCGACGAAGTGAGCCAGAAGCCGACGAACACCGGCTACGACGCCAACACGGGCAAGTACGTCGATATGTTCAAGGCGGGCATCATCGATCCGCTGAAGGTCGTGCGCTCGGCCTTGCAGAACGCCGCCAGCATCGCCGGACTGATGCTGACGACCGAGACGCTGGTGACCGACCTGAACAAGGACGACAAGAAGAAACGGCAAGTCGAGGGAAGCGTCCGCTAGTGGAATTCCACTCGTGAGCTTGTCGAAACAACAATTATGGGGTCGCCTCGTCGCGGGGTGGCCCCATTGTTGCTTGCGGCCGATCGCTCCGTTGATAGGCGATCAGAATGTGACACGGGGTGTTTAGCCGCGTCCACGCGGCGTTCCTCCCGGCGAAGACGCCGGGGCTAAACGGAACGGACACGACAAAGACGCCGGGGCGAAACGGCGTTACGGAGAATTCGCCGGGCTAAACACGGGGCCGATTTTGCGGTAGAATACTATATTCCCCCAAACGATTCCCAACTCGGCCATGCCAAAGATGGCGGAAAAACGCGACTACTACGAAGTCCTCGGCGTCGAGCGGAACGCCACGGAGGATCGCATCTCCGAAGCCTATCGAAAGCTGGCGATGAAGTATCACCCGGACCGCAATCCGGGCGACGAGGAGGCGGTAGTGAAGTTCAAGGAGGCCGCCGAGGCCTTCGAGGTGCTCAGCCATCCCGACAAACGTGCCAGGTATGATCGCTATGGGCACGAGGGGCTGGCGGGCGGCGGGGCGCCGCAGTTCCACGACATCTCCGACATCTTCACTGCCTTCGGCGACATTCTTGGCCAGGGCTTTTTTGGCGACATCTTCGGCGGCCCGGGGCGCGGACGCCGGGTGCAAAAGGGCGCCGACATCCGCTGCGATGTGGAACTCGATCTGATGGAGGCCGCCCAGGGGGCGGTCAAGACGGTTCGCTTCCCGCGGCACGTCGTCTGCGAAACGTGCGGCGGCTCGGGGGCCAAGCCGGGCACTCGGCCGGAGACCTGCCGCTACTGCAACGGCCACGGTCGGGTGATCCAACAGACCGGCGTTTTCTCGTTGCAAACCACCTGCCCCGCTTGCCACGGCCACGGCCAGGTGATCCGCGAGGCGTGCGGCGGTTGCCGCGGCGCGGGCTACGTCGAAAAGACGGCGACGCGCAAAGTCGAGATCCCCGCCGGCGTCGACGACCGCAGCCGGCTGCGATTGCCGGGGGACGGCGAGCCGAGCCCCAACGGCGGCCCGCCCGGCGATTGCTACTGCTTCATCCACGTCAAAGAACATCCGCTGTTTCAGCGGCGAGGGCAAGACCTGTTCTGCGAGGCGCCGATCAGCTACACGCAAGCGGCGCTGGGGGCGACGATCGAGGTTCCCTCGTTGGACGGCTGCAAGGAGTTGCGGATTCCGGCGGGTACGCAGAGCGGCGAGGTTTTCACGCTGAAAGGGCAGGGCATGCCCGACCCGCGCCGCCACGGTCGCGGCCACCTGCTGGTGCAGGTCGTCGTCGAGGTGCCCCACACACTGACCCCCGAGCATGAAGCCGCGCTCCGTCACCTGGCCGAGATCGAGAATACTCAGGTCAGTTCGACGCGCACAGGTTTCTTCGACAAACTGAAGGAGTTTTTGGGAAAGTGAGCAAGCACACACCACATCATCACGGACCGGAGCATTTGCCGCCCGATCATGCGGCCGCGGAAGATGCGAAACCGCAAGCGGCGGATTCTGCTACGAAGCCGCAGGCGGTTTCGGAGAATCCCTCACCGCAAGCGGCAATGGAAGACCAGCAGCAACTTCGCGCGGAACTGGCGGCGGCGAAGGACCGCGAGCTGCGGGTCCACGCTGAGTTGGACAATGTCCGCAAGCGGGCGGCCCGCGAGCTCAACGAGCGGCTCCGCTACGCCAATCTCTCGCTGCTCCGCGATCTGCTGCCCGTGCTGGACAACATTGATCGGGCGATCGAGGCGGGCGAAAAGAACGCCGACGCCGCCGCACTGTTGGAAGGTTTCAAGATGGTCAGCCAGCAGCTTGCCGAGGCCTTGAATCGCCATCACTGCACGCGGATCGAGGCCCTGCACGCGCCGTTCGATCCCAACCTGCACCACGCGATCATGCAGCAGCCCTCGGAGGAGCATCCGGCCAACACGGTGCTGATGGTTACGCAAAACGGTTACCAGTTGCACGACCGCGTGGTGCGGCCCAGCCAGGTGATTGTCTCGACCGCGAAATGAGGAACTAATGCCTACGTACGACTACGTTTGCGACGCCTGCCGGCATCAGTTCGAGGCGTTTCATTCGATCAAGGCCGAGCCGCTGCAAAAGTGCCCCGAGTGCGGGCGGAAGAAGCTGCGGCGGTTGATCGGACCGGGGGCGGCCATCGTCTTCAAGGGGTCGGGTTTCTACAAGACCGACTACCGTAGCGAGTCCTATAAGAAAGGCGCCGCAGCCGAAAAGAGCGCGGCGACCCCCGCCAAGAGCGATGGGAAAAGCGAAACAAAAGGCGAGGCGAAGGCGAAGGAGAAGACGGCGAAAGATTAGCGTTCGCCCAAGACCGCTTGCGGTTTCGCGAGAGACTCGTTTCAGGATGTGTTGCCCATGCGTTGCCCCATTTGCGACAAAGAGTTTTCGCCCGAGTCGAGTTCGGCGATGCCTTTCTGCTGCGATCGCTGCCGACTGATCGACCTTGGGCGTTGGCTCGACGAGAAACAGCGACTGCCGAGCGAGCCGGAAGAGGAAGCGGATTCGCCGCCGAAGGCCGATTCCTAATCAAGGCCGACACCGGCCGCCAACTTGCCGCAGATCTTTGGACGGAAGTCTACCGTTGGGGCGGCAGTTGTACTGCCGCGCCTTGCCGGAAAAACGGGGATGGCAGTACAACTGCCATCCCAACGCGGGAGGCCCATGCGATCAGGTCGAGAGCGCCAATCATCCCCGCACATTCGGCGTCGAGTACGTTCCTGGCGCGGCCGCTGTCGGCTGAGCAGGAGGCGTTGGAATTGCCTCCGGCGGATTCGCGGCCGGCGGTACCAACGTAGGTTGGCCGACCGGGGCCGCCTGAGGCGCTGGCTGCGGCGTCGGCTGCTGCTGAGGCACGACCTGGAGTTGTTGAGGCATCGGCTGCGGCGGAGGCGGTGGCGGCGTGTAGCTCGGGGCCGATCCGGGGTAGGCGCTCGTCTGACCCATGCCCGCCTGCTGGCCGTAGGTTGGCGTTGATGGTTGGGCATAGGTTTGCGGCGCCTGTGGATAGGTCGGCGCCGGGTAAGCCGGCGCAGGCTGCACGTAGACCGGGGCCGGAACTACATAAGGCCGATACGGATACCCATAGTAGTAATACGGGCGGTAATATGGGTACGGGTAAGCGTAGGGATATGGGTAGGCGTAGGGATACGGGTAAGGACTGTAAAGCGGAAGGCCGATTCCAATGCCAATTCTTATGCCGCCGGCTTGGGCGGAACTGCAAGCGGCACATAGAACGAGAATCGCAACGCCGAGCAGCGCCAGTTTCTTCGCGTTCATCGCAAGGTCTCCAATTTCGGCAAGGGCTCTCTGGGAATCCAGCAGGTATTGGGCTTTTCGTCCGAACCAGCGAATTCTACAATCATCAGCCAATCGGCGAATCCCACTTTCGGCCTGAACGATTCACCCAGTATTTCTTATCGACCAGCAATGGAAACGGAAATCAAGGAAGAGGGCGGCAGCACGTGCCAACCAGCCGAGGGGGCGGTAACGAAAAGGCGCGTATTCCTGCTGTTTTTCGCCATCGACGCGATTTTTATCGCGGCCGTTGGGCTGTACCTGGTCATCCACCTGCACCACAAACACGTCGATCGCCCCATCCCCTCTGTGCCCGTTCCGAAGTACATCGCCCACGCCGGCGGCGGCATTGGAAAGATGGCGTACACCAACTCGCGTGACGCCTTCGACGCTAACTATCGCCGTGGCCATCGTTTTTTCGAGTTCGACCTGAATTGGACCAGCGACGGGCAACTCGTGCTGATTCACGATTGGCAAGGGAACTTCCGCGATCTCTTTCCGACGAGCAAGATCGCGCTGCCGCCCTCGCTGGATGAGTTCCTGCGGTTGAAGATGAGAAACAACTTGACGCCGATCAGCTTCGCGGGATTGGCGGACTGGCTCCGGACCCATCCCGGTGCGAGGATCGTCACCGACGTGAAGGAGGACAATCTTCGGGCACTCGGGAAGATCGCGGCAGAGTATCCCGACCTAGTCGATCGGATCATTCCACAGATCTATGCCTTCGAGGAATACGAGCCGGTCTGGGACATGGGCTACGGGAACATTATTCTGACGCTCTACCTGAAGAATTACGCCGACGAGCCGGTGCTGAACTTCGCGCGGAGTCACAGGCTCTTCGGCGTCACCATGTGGATCGAGCGGGCGATGGGCGCGTTGCCGCGGGAACTGAAGAAGCTCAATATCCCGGTCTTTGCGCACACCGTCAATTGGCCGGAGGAGCAGAAGAAACTCGAGTCGAATGGCGTCAGCGGCTTCTACACCGATTTCCTGGGCGGCAAAGAGTAAAACCAGCCGCGCCGCCTTCTTTTGCGATTTCCGCCGGCAGGACGTTTACGCGCTGCGCAGATTCGCAAGTCTCATGCGCAATGTTGTATGGACGGCCCGCCGTGCCGTTATGATGCTGTATGAGTATGAGCAGGGGAACGGTGCGCGCCGTCGGGGAGCGGCGGAGGACTATGAAAACAACTATCGACGTGCTCGGGCTGGGTTACACGGCCGTTGACGAGCTGTTGTATTTCGACGGCTATCCGCAGGCCGACTCGAAGATGGCGGTTCGCCGCCGCGAGCGACATTGCGGCGGGTTGGCGGCGACGGCGCTGGTGGCGGCCGCCCGCTTGGGTTGCCGCTGCGGCTACGCGGGAACGCTCGGCGACGACGACCATTCGCGGTTCGTGATCGAACGATTCGGCGAAGAGGGGGTCAGCGTGACGCATCTTCGCCGCTTGCCCGAGGCTCGCCCGGTCCGCTCCACCATCCTGGTCGATCAGACCCGGCAGACGCGGACGATTCTCTTCGACACGAGCGGGGTCGTCTGCGTCGATGCCGATTGGCCGCCGGAGGAGGTGATCCGCGGCACACGGGTATTGCTGGTCGATAATTGCGGGGTCGAGGGGATGATCCGTGCGGCGCGGATCGCCCGCGAGGCGGGCATTCCGGTGGTTGCCGATTTCGAAAATGCGGACGATCCGCTCTTTCCGCAGTTGCTCGGATTGGCCAACCATCTGATCCTGTCGTGCGATTTCGCCCTGAAAGTGAGCGGCCAACGAGATCCCGCGCTGGCGGTTCAAGCGTTGTGGGCGGCCGGCCGCCGGGCGGTGGTCGTCACTTGCGGCAAAGAGGGTTGCTGGTACGCGAGCGACAATGAACCGACGATCGGATATCACCAGCCGGCATTGGCCGTTGAAGTGGTTGACACGACCGGCTGCGGCGACGTATTTCACGGGGCCTACGCGGCCGCGTTGGTTCGGGGGCAAGCCGTGCCGGACGCGGTGCGGTTTGCATCGGTGGCGGCGGGTCTGAAGGCTACCGGCCCTGGCGGCCAGGCGGGAATTCCGACGCTGGCAGCCGTTGAACAACGGGCGGCAAAAGAGTATTCTCAACGTCCGGGCGATCGTGGAGAGCGCGTTGTGCAAAAAGTGTAACAACCTGGAGGATTCATGAACACTGGTAAACTTGTGCGGTTGAATCGGATCTTTTCACACCCCTCCGGCCGGCTCTGCTCGGTGGCGGTGGATCACCTTATGGGATATGGGGCGGGACTGCCGCCGGGGCTTCGCCACATTGGCGCGACGTTGGCGGCGGTGGTTGCGGCGCGGCCCGACGCGGTAACGATGCACAAGGGGATCGCCGCCTCGGCGTGGCAGCCATACGCGGGCCGACTTCCCATGATCATTCAGAGCACGGGGGCCCGGCCTGACGATACGGCCCGCGAGCAGTTCGCCGACCCGTTGGACGCCGTCCGGCTTGGGGCCGACGCGATTGCCGTGGCCGCTTTTATTCGCGGCGCGACCGAGGGTCCTGCTTTGCGCGTTGTCGCCGATTGCGTGCGCGAGGCGGCGGCGTACGAGTTGCCAGTCATCTGCCACATCTATCCTCGCGACAAGAACAAGGCGATTTCCTTCGATCCCGAGGATATCGCCTGGGCAGTGCGTTGCGCGATTGAAGTGGGGGCCGACGTAGTGAAGACCCCTTACTGCGGCGACGTGGCGGCATACGCGCAGATCATCGCCGATTGCCCCGTGCCGCTGGTGGCCGCCGGCGGACCGAAGGCCAACACCCTGCGCGAGGCGCTGGAGATGTTCGCCGAAGTCGTCCGTAGCGGCGCCCGCGGCGCCACCATCGGGCGAAACGTGTGGGGCTTCGAGCAGATCGGCGCAGCGGTCCATGCCTTCAAGGCGGTGATTCACGACGGCAAGAGTGCGGAGGAGGCCCTGAAACAGGCCGGGCTGGCCGCAACGGTCGGAGAGAAGCGTTGATGGCTACCCCGCGCGAACGAGTGCTCACGGCGATTCGGCACGAGCAGCCCGATCGGGTGCCGTGGCATTTCACCTTCACCGTGCCCGCGCGAAAGAAGGCGGAAGCGTACTATGGGACCAATCTCGACGAGGTTCTCGACAATCACCTCGCGGCGTATCGGCCGCACTCCTTCTTCATGCAGGAGATTCGGCCGGGTCACTGGCGCGACGAGTTCGGGGTGGTGTGGAACCGCACCGTCGATAAGGACATCGGCGTCGTCGAGGACTACCATCTGAAGTTGCGCAGCCTCGCCGGCTACACGTTCCCCGATCCGCGCAATCCGAAGCGATACGAGAACCTGCCGGCCTTTGTGGCCGCCCAGTCTCGCCGTTTTCGCTACGTGAGCTTGGCCTACTCGTTGTTCGAGCGGGCGTGGTCGCTGCGGGGGATGGCGGATTTGATGATCGACATGATGGAGGCGCCGCAGTTCGTCGACGAGCTGCTCGACGCGATCACCGATTTTAATTGCGGCGTGCTGGAAGAGGTGTTGCGCTACGACATCGACTGCGTGAGACTCGGCGACGACTGGGGGCAGCAGCACGGGCTGATTTTCGGCGGCCGGCTCTGGCGGCGGTTCATCAAGCCGCGGCTGGCGCGGATGTACGGCATGGTGAAGCGAGCGGGCAAGGCGGTGATGATCCACTCCTGCGGCCGCGTGCAGGAGTTGTTTCCCGAATTGATCGAACTGGGCTTGGACATCTTCAATCCGTTTCAGCCCGAGGTGATGGATCCTTACGAGATGAAGAAGCAGTTTGGCAGCGAGTTGACGTTTTTCGGCGGCATGAGTGTGCAGAAGCTGCTGCCGTTCGGCACGCCGCAGGAGATACGCGACGAGGCTCGTCGGCTGATGGAGCGAGTGGGCCGCGGCGGCGGTTTCATCATCTCCCCATCCCACGACATGCCCGGCGACATTCCCATCGAGAACATGGTGGCGTTTATCGAAACAGTACGCAATGGAGGATCGTGAAATGGCGAGACCGATTACTTTATGTGCGGGCCAATGGGCCGACCTGCCGCTGGAAACCTTGTGCGCCAAGGCCAAGGATATGGGCTTCGACGGCCTCGAACTTTGCTGCGGCGGCAATCAGTTCGACGTCTCGAAGGCGATGGCCGATCCCAACTACGGCAAGGGGCAGCGGCAGACGTTGGCCAAGTACGGCTTGAAGATGTTTTCGCTGAGCAATCACCTGGTGGGGCAGGCGATTCTCGACCCGCTCGATGCGCGGCACAAGGCGATCTTGCCGGCATACGTCTGGGGCGACGGCAACCCGCAGGGCGTACACGCCCGGGCGGCGGAAGACATGAAGAACTGCGCCAGGGCAGCGAGCCAGTTGGGGCTCGGCGTCGTCAACGGCTTTACCGGCTCGAGCATTTGGCACCTGCTCTACTCCTTTCCGCCAGTCTCGCCGGCGACGATCAACGAGGGTTTCAAGCTGCTGGCTGAGCGGTTCCACCCGATCCTGGACGTGTTCGCCGAGTGCAACGTGAAGTTCGGGCTGGAGGTCCATCCGACGGAGATCGCCTTCGACCTCTACACGGCCGAGCGGGCGGTCGAAGCGCTCGACCGGCGGCCCGAGTTCGGCTTCAATTTTGATCCCAGCCACTTGATTTGGCAGGGGGTCGATCCGGCGAAGTTCATCCGCAAATTCCCCGATCGGATTTACCACGTTCACATGAAAGACGCGATCGTGACGCTCGACGGCTCAAGCGGGATTTTGTCGAGCCACCTGAACTTCGGCGACGCGCGCCGCGGCTGGGATTTCCGTTCGCTCGGGCGCGGGGGCGTCGATTTCGAGAGCATTATTCGGGCGTTGAACGATATCGGCTACAGCGGTCCGCTATCGGTCGAATGGGAGGACAGTGGCATGGAGCGCGAACGCGGCGCCCGCGAATCGCTGGAATTCGTCAAGAAGCTCGACTTCGAGCCGAGCCGCGTCGCGTTCGATTCGGCGTTCGAAAAGAAAACGTAACCATCATCACGAAAAGACATGAATCGCGCGAGTTTAGCGGCGGACGGCACGTCGGCCCAAGCGCCGCCGCTAGCCGCCGTACCGGCGGCTGCTAAACGTGGTGCGCCGCTGCGACGGCGGTCAACAACCGATGGATAAACAGGAGATCGACTTTCGATGAATCCCGCGAATAATGCCCTGGTCAAAGAGTTGGAAGAGGCGTTGGCCGAGTTGTCGATGTTCGACGTACACACGCACCTGGTGGGCGGCCACTTGGGCGCTCGCGGGCTGCACGACCTGATGCTCTACCACATGGTCGTCAGCGATCTTTACGCCGCCGGTTGTCCCGACGGGGCGCGGCTGACGCAATTCCCCGGCTGGCCAACCAAGGAGGAGGCCGAGCAACGAATCACTAGAGCGATTCCGTTTCTCCCCATGATCCGCAACACGAGTTGCTCGTGGGCGCTGCGGATGCTTCTTGAAGATCTCTACGATTGGCGGCAGCCGATCACGGCCGACAACTGGCGGCGGCTCGACGCGATGGTGCGCGAGCGGGCGGACGACCGCGGCCGTTGGTATTCAATTTTCGACCGGCTGAATATCCGCCGCACCTGCACCGAGAGCGCTCGCCGCGGCAACGGCGAGGACGACGCCCGGCTGCAATACTCGACCGAATGGTGCTTCTTCACCCGCACGCAATGGGGCGAGTTCGACACCGCTTTGTACGAATTGGAGCGGGCGTGGGGGCGAAAGCCGGAGTTCGCCACGCCGATCGGCGGCGGCCAGCGCCCGCCCACGGATCGAACGATTCGCACGCTCGACGATGTTCGTGCCGCCGTGAAGCATTACGTGGACAATCTGCCTTACGATCTGATCATTTCCACGGCCGCCGGGATTTCAACCGACATCGATTACCAACCGGTAAGTGACGCGGAGATGGCCGTCGCGTTGTCGCGAAGGGGACCGGCCGGTCCGGCCGAGCGGGACATTTATGCCTCGTACGTGCAGGAGTTGTTCCTCACGGCGTTGGAGAAGCACGGCGATCATATCGTCTTCCAGTTCAGCATCGCCGCCGAGCCGCTGCCGTTCGAAACCGGCAGCCGGCTGTCGCAACGGACGATCGGGCAACTGGCCGGGATGGTGGCCCGTCATCCGGGCTTGCGGTTCCAGTGTTTCGTCGCCAGCCGCCACGCGAACCAGTCGCTCTGCACCCTGGCCCGCGAACTGCCCAATTTCAGCCTGGCCGGCTATTGGTGGCACAATTTCTTTCCGCACATCATCCGGCAGGTCATGGCCGAGCGGCTCGACATGCTGCCGGTCAACAAGCAGGTGGGCTTCTTCTCCGACGCCTATTGCGTGGAATGGGTCTATGGGAAGGTGCTGCTGGTGCGGAAGCAGCTCGCGCGGGTGCTGGCCGAGAAGATCGAGCAGGGTCAATACACACGCGACGATGCGGTGGCGATCGCCAAAGCCATCCTGTTCGAGTCGCCGCAGACCCTACTGGGCATGGTTGCCCGCAGCGACTAAGATGGATGACCGTTCATGGGCCAACGAAGTTCCGTAAGCCCCAGAAGGTAATGAACAGGATCAGTCCCGCTTTAAGAAACCGGCGAAGGCGGCTTCCATGAAAGACTACGGCAACGGCGCATCTCCGGGGCTGGAGCAGACGGTCTCGGGGAAGATTCTGACGGGATTTGTGCCGACAGACGTTTCTATGACCGTCGGAGACCGCCAGGTGCTGCGGCGGTTGGCGGAAAGGGTCGCGGCCATCGCCGCCAGTCCGAGAATGGCGGAAACTCGCCGGCAATGGACGCGGCACAACCGGCTGGAACGCGGCCGGCCGATGTTTTTCTGCGATCCCGAAAACGGCTGGAACGAGATCATCACCGAGGCGCAGATGCAGTGCCGCGGCAAACTCGCCCGCCGCTGGGAGATGGACCTCCGCAAGGAGATCTTCTCTGGCGAAGTCCTGGGCGACGACAAGCCCGTCGAGCCCTATTTCGACGTCCCTTATACGGCCGCCGCCGACGATTGGGGACTTGCCCCGGTTTACCACAAGACCAGCACGTCGGGCTCGTATGTTTGGGAAGGGGCGCTGAAGGACTACGCCACCGACTTGAAGAAACTCCATTCTCCCAGGGTGGAGATCGATTGGCAGACGACCAACGGCTGTCTGGAGATCGCCAAGGACGTGTTCGGCGACCTGCTGACCGTGCGGTTGAAGGGCCCCTGGTGGTGGTCGCTGGGGCTGACGTGGCGGGCGGCCACGTTTCGCGGCCTGCAAAACATGTTGTGCGATTTCGTCGAGCATCCCGACGAGCTGAAAGAGCTGCTCTCGATCATTTGCGCGGGCATCTCGACAAGCTCGACTATCTGGAAGCGAACCATCTGCTGAGCCTGAATAATGGCGGCGAATACGTCGGTTCCGGCGGCTACGGATTCAGCGACCAGTTGCCGCAACCCGGCATGAGCGATCGCGTCCGCCCGTGCGACATGTGGGGATTCAGCGAGAGCCAGGAGACAGTCTACGTCTCGCCGAAGATGTACGCGGAGTTCATCTTCCCCTGCGAGAAGCCGATCATGGACCGTTTCGGGTTGACCTGTTACGGTTGTTGCGAGCCGCTGCACGGCCGTTGGGAAACGGTCAAGCGGCATCACAACCTTCGCCGCGTGTCGTGTTCCGCGTGGGTGAACGTCGAAAAGATGGCCGAGTTTCTCGGCGACAAGTACATTTTCTCGTTCAAACCCAATCCGGCCGCGTTGGCGGTTCCCGAACTGAACGAGGAGTCGCTCCGCCGGGGGCTGCGCGAGGTGCTGGAAAAGACCCGGGGTTGCATCGTCGAAATCATCATGAAGGACAATCACAGTCTCGCCGACCGCCCAGAGAACGCCGTCACCTGGTGCCGGATCGCCAAAGAAGAAGTAGAACGAATACGGGCATGACATGACTGTAGGAGGCGACTCCAGTCGCCGATGGAGCGCTCGTTGCGGGCAATCGGCGACTGGAGTCGCCTCCTACAAATCGAACAAAGGGCACCCCAACATGAAACTCGGCATCGACTCTTACGCCACGCGCAACAGCGGGCTCGATCCCGTGGGCGTGCTCGGGCTGGCCGCCGAACTGGGATTGGCCGGCGTTTTGTTCGAGCTTTCACCCTTCCAATCATTCCGCGACGAAGAACTGGCGAGAATCCGCACCTTCGCCGAAGAAAAGCGGCTCTATCTCGAATTCGGCATGGGCTCGATTTTGCGGCGGCACCCGATGGCGGAGAAGGGGCGGCAACTGCTCGCCGACGCCGGTTACGACACCAACGTCTCCGACGCCAGGATTATCATCGACCACCTTGAGGTTGCCCGGAAACTCGGCTCGCCCATCCTTCGCTGCGTGGCGGGCAACCTCTTCGTCCGCGACCAGGGCTACGACATGGTCGCCACGGCCGATGAAGTGGTCGCCATTCTCCGCGAGGCCTGCCGGGCCGCCGAGGAGATGGGAATGAAAATCGCGATGGAAAACCACGCCGATTTCACGGTGCGGGAGCTGGCCTCGATTCACGCCCGGGTCAACAGCCCGGCCTTCGGCTTCACCGTCGATTGCGCCAATCTGGCATTCGATTTGGACAACCCCTTGCGATTGGCCGAGATTCTCGCGCCGCACGCACTGACGACGCACTTCAAGAACTATAGGATTATCCGCAGCGGCGAGGGGCTCGCTTTGCAGAACGGCACCCTGGGCGACGGCGACATCGACTTGTCGGCGATTGCCGCGATCTTGGCGAAATACAATCCCGGAATCAACCTGAATATCGAAATCCACTCGCAATTCGCCCCGTTCAAACTCAACATTTTGACGGCCGCTTATTGGGCGTGCCATTGTTCGCAGCCCGCCGACGGCCTGGCCTGGTATTTGGCGAAAGCCTGGAACAGGCCGCGGCTGGAGCCCTGGCCGGAAAACTTGCCGGACGGGGCGGCGGCATGGCAGCGCGCGGCCGACGACATCCGCTCGTCTATCCGCTGGGCGCGGCGGGAACTGGCGCAATACTTGACAACATAGATCGGACAAACTGGAGCAACGATATGGCAATCAACAGTGTCAAAGTCGGGCCGCAGAAGCAACTCCGCATCGGTATGCTAGGCTGCGGCTTCATGGGCAAATGCCACAGCAACGCCTACAAAAAGATTCCGTATTTCTATCCGTTGGCAGGCTTCACCACCCGCCTGGCCGTGCTCTGCGATCATAAGGCTGACATCGTCGAGCGCGAGGCGGCGCGTTACGGCTATGAAGCCTACTGCACCGACTGGAAAGAACTGGTCGGCGACGGGCGGATCGACTTTTTCGACAACTGCGGTCCCGATCCGATTCACGTCGAGCCGTGCATCGCCGCGCTGGCGGCGGGCAAGCACGTGGTGTGCGAGAAGCCTATGGCGATTCGCGTGGAGGACGCGCGGCGGATGCGCGATGCGGCCGCCGTCGCAGCCGGCAAGTCGATGTGTACGTTCAACTACCGCTTCATGCCCGCCGTGCGACTGGCCAAAGACCTGATCGCGGCCGGACGGATCGGCACGATCTACCACATCCGCATCCATTACCTACAAATGGCGGGCCACGATCCGACGCTGCCGCCGGAAAAAGTCTGGTATTCCAGTTGGCCGTACTCGGGCAGCTTGCAAGGGGTCGGCAGCCACGCCATCGACCAGTGCCGTTTTCTTGTCGGCGAGATCGCGAGCGTCTCGGCCCTGGTGCGCACCTTCAACAAGGATCGGGCCATTCCCAGCGCCGGTTGCTCGCCCGACGTCGTCTCCGACGAAGGGGCTGCCGCGGTTCTCGATTTTCACAACGGCGCGATCGGCGTTCTTGAAGCCTCGGAAGTCGCCACGGGCAGAAAGAACTATCTCGGCTGGGAGATCAATGGCTCCCACGGCTCGCTCCGCTGGGACCTGGAGCATCCCAACAGCCTGTTCGCCTGCCTCGACCGCGGCGAACCCGACGATTCTCTGCTCGGCTTTACGGAAATCTCCGTGACGGAAAGTTGCCACCCCTACGTCGGCGCGTGGTGGCCGCAGGGACACAATATCGGCTGGGAACACGGGCAGATCATCGAGAAGTTTCATTTCCTCGACGCCGTGGCCAACCAGAAGCCGCTTGATCCGTGCAATGCTACGTTTGAAGATGGTTACCGCGTGGCAGTCATCATTGACGCCATGCGCCGATCCAGCCGAACGGGACAGCGAGTTCCGATCGAGTTCTAACCGGAGCGCGCGTTCAGGTACCGTCGTTTAGCCCGGAGCCAACGGCGACGGCGGCGCAGAATCGCCATCATTGCCCCCGCCGTCGCCGCTGGCTCCGGGCTAAACGAGGAACGAGTTCGGAACGAATCTGTCAGTTCGCCTGCTCGAGCTGCGGCATTTTCAAGAGCCGGGTTTGAATGCCGACCTTTGCCAATACCGCGTAGAGGACGAATCCGACGATAAACGCGGCCACCGGCGGGGCGGGAATCTCGGGAATGATGTGGCTCAGGCCGGGAATCAGTCCGGCGCCGCCGATGACAAAGCCGACCGCCCAGGATATCCAGCCCGCCGGATTGAAACCGGCACGCGGCCCGGACCATTTGCGCCCGGCCAGCAAGTAATCGGCGGCCATCGCCCCGCAGATCGGCCCGAAGGAGGCGCCGATGACCGTGAATACGCCAATCACATTGCCTGCCAAACCGGTAACGGCCAGCAAAACGCTCCCCAACGTGCCGATTCCCACAGAAAGCCACGGGTTGATCTTCGGCAAGGTAGTCTTAAAGCTGTTGGCGGCGATGAACGATGAGAAGCAGGATGACGGGAACGTCGCCAAGGCGAGAATCCAAAGGAGGATATCGGCGGCGTTCTTTCCCATGATTTTCGGGAGCAGATCGGTAGCCCGAAGAGCGCCGTTGGGGGCAAGGCCCAAATGGCTGCCCCCGGCGACGGCCAACATGGCGATCCCGCCCGCCACGAGAGTCGCAAGGACGATTCCCACGAGGCCGCCGATATGGACATCTTTCGCGTTGCGGTTGTTCATCCCGAAATCGACGCCGGCTGCGCCCGCGGTGGCGAAAAAGCCGACGATGTAGGTGAGGATTAAGCAAAAAGCCAGCGGAGCGGACAGGGGATCCTTGGCATGTAACGTTACGCCGTCCTTGATAGGCACGTCCAATCCCGCTTTGACAAGCTCGTGCGGCTGGAATCCGCTCAAGCCGCCGAACGTGCCGAATGCCAGAATTGCCAGGGCGACAAGCGGAACGATCGGAGCGAAGGTGTTGATTCGCCCGACGTAGCGAATGCCCTTCATTCCCACAAACGCGGCAGCGACGGCCCAGACCGTCGACACGGCATTGCAGGCGAAGGAGCCCGGCCCCGGACCGAACGGTTTGCACAAGAGAATGCCAGCGGCAAACGAGCTGACCCCAAGCCAACCGAATTGCAGTAGACCCATCAGGAAGCCGGGCATAATAAAGCCGCCGTAAGCTCCGTATGTTGAAGTCCCCACGACGTACAAGGGCATACTGCTCTTGAATCCAAGCAGGCCGGGCACCAGATAAAACAAGAAATGGCAGATCAAGGCCGCAACCACGATGCCGGCGAGGGCCACGAACAGACCATGAGACAGAACTCCGCCGGCAAAGGCCGAATACTGGCCTAAGTCCTTATTGATCCCGCTGCCGACGGCTATATCTTGCCAAAAAACGAACCAGAGTATTACTCCGGCATAGGTCTGCGCCGAGCTCAGATACCAAGGCACGCGGTTGGTTTTCGGCACCGGCTGCGCTACCGCCAAATAGTTTGGAAGAGAATCCATGAGACACCCCGACGTTGAGAATTGGTGGTGAAATTGAGAGCGTTCGCCAGTATATCATGGGCGGCAACGAGGTTGAAGAGCAGGTTGGCAACAACGCTCGCCACGGGCGAACTGGTAAACCGGAGCATCGCGCAGAGCCATGAAGTCTTAGGCGTCCCGATGTAGGTTCGCCGACCAGTCGACCGGCCCCTCGAGGTTCAAAGAGGAAGCGGTGTCGAGAAAGGACGCGGCCGGTCCCGTCGCGGGCTCTGGCGTTTCAACGGTCAGCCGCACTCGCGTGTTTGGTTTCAGCGAGATCGGCTCCGCGGGCCGAAACACGATGCCGTCGAATGTAGCGTCGATGGTCCTTACCATGAAACTCCCCACGTGTCCTACAGCCCCTGACTTATTATAGCACGACTTCGCCGGACAGTATACATTCCTCCGCCTCATTCGCTCCGCTCGAACGTAAACTCCCCGTCCGCGTAGCCGATCTTCACTCCGCTCCCTTCGCCGAACTCCTGCTTGAGCATCTCGACGGCCAGCGGGTTCTGCACGCGCTGCTGAATCACGCGCTTCAGCGGGCGGGCGCCGTAGGTCGGGTCGTAGCCTTCTTCGGCAATCGCACTTAGCGCGGCGTTGGTCACTTCGAGGCGAATGCCCCTCTCGGCCAATTGCTTCCGCAAGCGGTCGATCTGCAAATCGACGATCTTGCGAATCTGATCGGGCCCCAGAGGATGGAAGATCATGATCTCGTCGACGCGGTTTAGGAACTCGGGCAGGAACCGTGTTTGCAGCGTGTCCATCACCGCCTGCCGCATCTCCTCTTCGCTGCCGCCCTCCTTGGCGATCTCCTGGATTACCTGGCTGCCGATGTTGCTGGTCATTACCACGATCGTGTTGGTGAAATCGACCGTGTGGCCCTGATTGTCGCTCAGCCGGCCGTCGTCCAAGACTTGCAAGAGGATATTGAACACGTCGCGATGGGCCTTCTCGATTTCGTCCAACAGGATCACGCAATACGGCCGGCGGCGGACGGCTTCGGTCAACATGCCCCCCTCTTCGTAGCCGACGTAGCCCGGTGGGGCGCCGATCAGGCGGCTGACGGTGTGCCGCTCCATAAACTCGCTCATGTCGAGCCGCACCATCGCCGCCTCGCTGTCGAACATCACCTCGGCCAGGGCCTTGCACAGTTCGGTCTTGCCCACGCCGGTCGGCCCGAGGAAGATGAACGAGCCGATGGGGCGATTGGGGTCTTGCAGGCCGGAACGATTGCGGCGGACCGCGTTGGCGACCGCCTCGACCGCTTCGTCCTGGCCGACCAGGCGTTGATGGATGCGTTCTTCGAGCACCAACAGTTTCGCCCGCTCGGTCTCCATCATGCGGGAAACCGGGATGCCGGTCCATGCACTGACCACTTCGGCGATCTCCTCGGGCCCGACCTCGCGCCGCAGCAATCGCCGCGTGCCATCGGCGGGCTTGTCTTCCTGCGATTCGGCCTTCTCCAATTGTTCGGCCAGCCGCTTGCGATTCTGATCCAGCTCGTAGAGCTTCTGGTAGTCTTCCTCGCGGACGACAATGCCGCTCGACTGCTTCTCCTTGATCGCCGCGGCAAGCTGGTTGCACTGCAACTCGACGTCCATCAGGCGTTGGCGGATTTGCTGCACGTCGCCCAGGCCGCTCTTTTCCAGTTCCCATTGCTGCCGCAGGTCGGTCAGTTTCTTCCGCAACTCGGCCATCTCCTCCTGCACCTCGACCCGCCGCTGCTTGGCATGCTCCTCGGTCTCCTCGGCAAGTTGCCGGTCGGCCAGTTCAAGTTGCACCAACCGTCGCTGCACCACGTCGATTTCGCCGGGCACGCTCTCCAACTCCATCGCCAGCCGGCTAGTGGCCTCGTCCATCAAGTCGATGGCCTTGTCGGGGAGGAAACGGTCGGCGATGTAGCGGTGCGACAGATTGGCCGCCGCCACCAGGGCGGAATCCTTGATCCGCACGCCCTTGTAATGGGCTTCGTAGCGCGGCTTGAGCCCGCGGAGGATGGCGATCGTGTCTTCGACCGAGGGCTCGCCGACCGTCACGGGCTGGAAACGCCGCTCCAGCGCGGCGTCCTTCTCGACGTATTTGCGGTACTCGTCGAGCGTAGTCGCCCCGATGCAGCGAAGCTCGCCGCGGGCCAAGGCCGGCTTCAACAGATTCGCGGCGTCGCTGCCCCCTTCGGCGCGGCCGGCGCCGACGACCGTGTGCAATTCGTCGATGAAGAGGATCACGTTGCCCGAATCGGCCACTTCGCGGAGGACGGCCTTGAGGCGTTCCTCGAATTCACCGCGGAATTTCGTGCCCGCCACCAAAGCCCCCATGTCGAGTGCGATCACCCGCTTGTTCTTGAGGCTTTCCGGCACGTCGGCATCGACGATTCGCAGGGCGAGCCCTTCGGCGATGGCGGTTTTGCCGACGCCCGGCTCGCCGATGAGCACGGGATTGTTTTTCGTCCGCCGCGAGAGGACTTGCATCACGCGGCGGATTTCCTGATCGCGGCCGATGACCGGATCGAGCTTTCCCTGCCGCGCCCGCTCGACCAGATCGATGCCGTAACGTTCCAGGGCCTGGAATTTGCCCTCCGGCGTCTGATCGGTAACGCGCGTGCTGCCGCGGACGGCCTGCAACACCTGGAGCAGTTCCTTGTCGGTGATGGCGTTGAGTTTCAGCACGTTTTTGGCCTTCGAGTCGACCTTGGCGAGCGCCAGCAGCAAGTGTTCGGTCGAGATGAACTCGTCCTTCATGGCGTCGGCCTGGCGTTGGGCGTCTTCGAGCACCTTGTTGAGTTCGCGGCCAACCTGCGGCGGCGTCCCGCCCGACGTGCGGGCGAAATGCCCCAGTTCGGCCTGAACGATCTTGTCGAGTTGTCCGCGATTAACCCCGATGCGTTCCAGGATCGGCCCAACGATGCCGTCGTTCTCCGAAAGCAGCCCGGCCAGCAGGTGCAGCGGATCGATTTCCGCATGTCCCCGATCGGTGGCCAATTCCTGCGCCTGCGCTACGGCTTCCTGTGCTTTAAGGGTGAGTTTGTCGAAACGAAATGCCATTCCAGGACTCCTGTATGCAGAGGCGTGGTTTCACGCGGCCTCCGCCGTCTTTGTCCGCCTACGGCAAGTACTTTTGCCATTCCCGACTCGGATCGACAAGGCGCAATTGGGCATCGAGAATGTCAACTGCGTCTTGGTTGAACTCGTCGGCTTCTTTCTGAAGCCTCACTGTATCGGGTAGGAACGGGAGGTGCGTCTGGAGCCAACCGCTCCATTCGTATGTGGGTCGATGCACCGCGAATCGCTGGAAAAAGACCCCCGAAACCATCAGTCCCGCGAAAAAATCACCCACCTTCGCATCCGGCGGAGCCGGCGGCGGCGTTCGCGCGATATGGTCGCTTCTCTTGCATCGGAAGGCAAGCCGCCCGCCGTCTGGCCCAGCAAACAACTCTGACAAACGGCCGTAGCGTTGGGTTGCCGCGTTTTTGTACTGTTGCAGAAAGTCGGTGGAGTTTAGGCGGGCGGATAGCTCTTCGCAGGTGAGATGGTGGACATTGCTCTGATCTGGGCACGTCCAAATCCGGTAGATGTAGGTGTCGCCCACTCCGCGGCCGAATCCGGTGGAAAGGCAGAATTCCATGAAGGTCTCATCGAGCGATTTGATCTCAATTCGCGGACGATCCCAATACGCATAGACAATCATACAGAGCAAGCAAACGGAGCCCGCGACGAGAACACTTGCCAAAACCCGCCTCGGGCTGCGAAGGAACCGCCACATGACCGCGTCCTTTCTATTTGCCGGCCGGCTTATCGGCCACGCCGGCATCTGCGATTGGCAGTTGGTCGGCCGGAATGCGACGGACGGCGCCGTTCTCCCAAACGACGACAACCCCGTGCGCTCGTCGAGCCTCCTCAACAACTTTGTCAGCGGCTTCTTGCATGGCCCTTTCGGCTTCCTCGAAGAGCAAATCTGCCTTTGTCATGCTTTACGCTCCTTATTAGTCCCCAGCGAACGCTCGTAGACGTCGGCGTCTAAGACTTGGGTTTTTTCGCCATCGTAGCAAGCAATCTTCCGCGGATGCGGGGTAGAACTGTCGAATAGCATCCATGCGTCGAACAGTGGCAGGTAGAACTCGACAAGGTTGTGCATTCCCATGGAGAACCGGCGCCGAATCACCTCCTCCGCGACATTGTGACCGCCTTGCTCAACGCGACGTGCCACACGGGCAATTGCTAGTTCAACGTTGGGCAACCACAGATAAAACAGATGCAGGTGGTAGCCCCTTCGCTTCATGTCATGCAGGATCCGCACGTAACTCCTCCCGGCGAGAGTGGTCTCGAACGCAAAGCTCCTTTCCTGCTGGATCAATTCTCTCATCCGCGACAAGAGCAATCGTCCGGCGGCAATCGCGGCGGAGTCGGGATCGAAAGGCGAAAGACCGGCTGCCATAAGGTCGACGTTGAGGAATTCCAGGCAGCGGGCATACTTGGGCAAGAAGTCCCTGGCGAAGGTCGTCTTGCCCGCCCCGTTCGGTCCGGCGATGATGTAGGCGTGTGCGTCCATGATGCCGCCCAACTCCAAAAACAGGTTTGCGTGGCATCGTCGATCAATCCACGAAGCACCACAGGGGATTATGCCGCGTTACATGCGAAACCGCAAGCGGTTGTGGTTAGTCGGCAAGAACCATCTGCGCGGAACCTAATGGACGACCACAGCAATTCTACCTCACTTCTTCCAATCGCTCGGTGATCGCCTTGAAGATCGTCTCCGGCTCGGCCATGCGTCCCGGGCCGTACATGCCGCAACTGAGATGGCCCTCGCCTGGATCGATCAACTGAACGCCGTCGGCGCGAAGTTGGGCGAGATTGCGTTGCACAGCGGGCTTTTGCCACATCACGCTATTCATTGCCGGGGCCATCAGCACCGGGCCGTCGAAAGCCAGCAAGACCGTGCTCAGCAGATCGTCGGCCAATCCGCAGGCGGCTTTGGCGAGAATGTTGGCGGTGGCGGGAGCAACGCAGAGCAACTCGGCCCGTTGGGCGATCTCGATGTGCGGATGGGCCGCGGAACCGAAAACGCGCAACTCAACCGGCCGGCTGGTCAGCGCTTCGAACGTCTTGGGCGCAATCAACCGCGTGGCCGATCGAGTCATGACGACCGTGACTCCGGCCCCGGCCTGCACCAGTTGGCTCACCAGGGCGGCGGTCTTGTAGGCCGCGATTCCCCCGCTGACCCCGATGAGCAGTTCGCGTCCCTTCATGGTCTTCGCCGTGGAAATGTCGGAGAATGGGTGCCATGCCCACGCTTGTCGTGGGCATGTCGATCATCGGGAGTCCCGAATTACATGCCCACGACAAGCGTGGGCATGGCACCCGAGCTCGCTGTGCTCGGCCCACCCTACACAAATTATAGATCGCGGAAGTCGAGGTCCAACGTCCCCGGCGGCTGAGCCCCGGGCGCCACTTGCACGTTCAACTCGGTGTCGAGGAATATCTTGTCTTGCAGGATCTCGTTGATGACGATCTGCATTCGATTGTCGTTTTTCGGATCGACCAGCGGCCGCGAGCCGGCGTTCAGTTGCACCATACGCTTCTGGATGAGCGTCGACAACTTGAAGCGGCCCCCGACTTTCTTGATGATTTCCTCTTCCCGCAATTCGTCAATCATGTCGAGTTCTCTCCCATTCTCTAGTCAGAATTTCGCAAATCTGGCGGACCGCCTGATCCATGTTGTCGTTGATGACCTGGTATTGATAACGGCCGGCCTGGGCCAGTTCGTGGTCGGCCTGGGCCAGGCGGCATCGGATCGACGGTTCGGTTTCGGTGCCGCGGCCGCGGAGCCGGCGTTCGAGCTCCTCGCGCGAACTGGGACGGAGGAAGATCGTCACCGCGGTGGGAAACCGCTCGACGACGGCCTGCGCCCCTTGCACGTCAATCTCTAAGACTACCCATTTGCCCGCGTCCAGACCAGTGGTCACTTCCGACCAAAGGGTTCCGTACCAGTAGGTCTGGCCGAATACCTCGAAGCATTCGATGAAATCCCCCCTCTGTTTGCGAGATAAAAACTCCCCATTAGTAAGGAAATGATAGTCCACGCCATCGGTTTCGTCGGGGCGGGAGGGACGGGTGGTGGCCGAGACGCTGCGAACCAGCGGCAGGCAGGCGATTCGATAGACCGCGCGCATCACCGAGGTCTTGCCCACTCCCGAGGGCCCCGAGACCACCACCAGTTTCCCCTTTGGCGATTCCGGCATGGATTGGGTTTGTCTCGGTTCTTGCGGCAAACGGGAATCTCCCAGCGTCGAAGGGGACAGTCCCATTTTCGCTGGCGCGAAAATCGGGACAGTCCCCGCAGATCACTCGATGTTCTGGATCATTTCCCGGATGCGCTCCACCGCCGTTTTGATCTCAATGACGTGCCGGGCAATTTCCACGTCGTTGGCCTTCGATCCGATCGTGTTCGCCTCGCGGAACATCTCCTGGGTGAGGAAATCGAGCTTTCGGCCCGAGCTTTCGGGAAGCTCCATGGTCTCCTGAAACTGATCGAGGTGGCTCCGCAGGCGGACGATCTCCTCCGAGATGTCGCTGCGATCAGTGAACAACCCGACCTCGCGGATCACGTCGTTGGGCTCCAGGTGGGCGCCCAAATCGGCCAGCGTCCGTTTCAGCCGCTCGAAGAGGCGATTGCGGTAGTCTTCGACGACCAGCGGCGCATGGCGTTCGATCTGCCCGAGGCTTTCGGCGATGGAGCGGCAATTGGCGGTGAGGTCGGCTGCCATCGCCCGCCCCTCGTCGCTGCGCATGCGGCCGAGGCTCTCCAAAGCGGTCTTGAGCGTGGTTTCGATGACGGGCCAATCGGCCGCGGCGTCGACGCTCTCGGCCAGAGAGTTGTCGATCACGCCCGGCAGCGGCAACAGTGCCTCCAACGAAAGCTCGACGGGCTTGCACTGCCACTTGCTCTCCAGTTCGACAAGCTGCTGCCGGTAGCGTTCCAGCACGTCAACATTGATGCGGTAGTTGTCGGGCGAGCGACGGCGATCGACGCGGATGTTGACCTGGATCGTGCCGCGATGAACGGCCTCGCGCACCACCGATTCGACCAAGGAGTCAAGCGAGGCGTAGCCCTCGCCGGCGCGAACCGTCAGCTTGAAGAAGCGGTTGTTGATCGTGCGGACCTCGACCGCCACGGCCAGACCGTCCTGCTGGGAATGCGCCTCACCGAAACCGGTCATGCTCTGCAACAAGGCGGGCAACTCCAACGCGGGATGTAATGGCCGCGTTTACTTTTGCGGCGTCTTCAGCGGAGCAGGATTACCAGTTCCTTTGCCGCTTTCGCTGTGCTTGTCGGTCGATGCCGGCGCCGAGGCGCCCGGCTTCTCGGTCGATGCGCCTCCGAAACTGCCGGTACTCAGCGGTCCCTGGCCGCCGATGCCGAAGACTTTCACGCTGATGATGCACAAGATGATCCAGAAGGCGGCCACGCCGATGGTGATTCGGGTGAACAGATCGCCAGCCTTGGTGCCGAAGGCGCTTTGGCCTCCCATGCCGCCGAAGGCCCCCGCCAGGCCGCCCCCCTTGCCGCGCTGGATCAACACCAGCACGATAAGAAAGACGGCCGTAAGGAAAAGCAGAATCCCCAGCAAGACGGTGACAAAACCCATAGTACTCTATCCTTCGTTCAAAGGGCTCCCGCGACGATGCCCAGGAATTGATCCACTTTCAAGCTCGCCCCGCCGACCAGCGCCCCATCGATATCGGGCTGCTTGAGCAACTCCGCAGCGTTGTCAGGCTTGACGCTGCCGCCATACTGGAGCCGCACCATGTCGGCAACCAAACTATTATAGCGTTGGCCGATAATCTTGCGAAGGGCGAGATGGACCTCTTCCGCCTGCTGGGGGGTGGCAACCTTGCCCGTCCCGATCGCCCAGACCGGTTCGTAAGCGATGACGACCTTTGCCATCTCCTCGGCCGACAGCCCAGCCAAGGAACCGTCGAATTGGGTCTGAATGACCGCTAGAGTTTGGCCGGCTTCGCGCTGGGAGAGCAATTCGCCCACGCAGACGATCGGCGTCAGCCCCGCGGCCAGCGCCGCGTGGAGCTTCTTGTTGATGGCGGCGTCGGTTTCGCCCAAGATGTGCCGCCGCTCACTGTGGCCGAGAATGACGTATTTGCAGCCGAGATCGCGGAGCATGGCGGCACTCAGTTCGCCGGTGAAGGCCCCGTCTTTCTCGTGATACATGTTCTGAGCGCCCAGGGCGACCTTCGAGCCGGCGATCGCCCGGCCCACGGCGTCGAGGTAGCAGCTTGGGGGACAAACGGCCAGATCGACGCCATCGAGCGTCTCGGCCCGCTTCGTCACCCCTTCCGCCAGCGCCACGGCCGAGGCTCGATTGGTGTTCATCTTCCAGTTGCCGGCAATAAACGGACGACGCATCAACGCTGCTCCTCACTGCATAAAAAGGGAAAGCACTGTGTTGGCCGATTGGATGGGTGAATATTGAGAATCCTCGATATTAGCACTGAGGAGGGGGGAACACAAGGGGCCGTCGGTCGTTTCGCGACCATTCGTTTGTTGGGAATCAGATGGGATGTGCCGCGCCAACCGTTTAGCCGCCGCCCGCAGGGCGGCGGTCGCATGGGCCGACGTACCGTCGGCCGCTAAACGGCGAGCGTATTTCCAGGTCCGCCGCGCTGTGGTAAGATGCGTAACGGCCGCGGGCCAAGAAACCGCGGTTCCGAGAGTTCGTTCGCGTGACCCGCCCCCCCACTCCTTGCTGGAGAAAAGAAGATGCCACGAACACAAACCCTGCTGTCGTTGCCGCTCGCCCTGCTCTCCTTCGTCCTTTCATGCCAACCTGCTTCGGCCGAGCAGACCCGGCTCTTGTGGCAGATCGGCGCCCGCGATAACAACACGGCGGAGTTCGCGTTGGGCCCAAGGGATTACGCGAAGTTCGCCGACGACCCGCTGTTCGTTGTCGGCGTTTCCAAGGCGAAGGAGGATTGGCCCTATGTGCAACCAGGCCCAGCCGACGCTTGGGCGGGGGCTCGCAGGCACACCTTCACGATCTGCTTCGGATTGAAAGAGAAACCGACCGCATCCTGCCGCCTGCGGATCAATCTGGTCGACACGCAAGGTCAGATGCCGCCCGTGCTGCGAATCGCCGTGAACGGGCAGCGTGTTGCCGACAAGAGGATGCCGCGCGGCGGCGGCGATGCCTCGATCAACGGCGACCTGTCGCAGGCCCGCAAGCATCGTTTGGCGGTCGATATCGCCCCGGCGATGCTCCAGGAAGGCAAGAACGACATCGATATCACCACGCTTTCCGGCAGTTGGGTACTTTACGATTGGATTGGGTTCGACGCGCCCAAGGAAGTGGAATCGGCACTGGTGGGCTCCTCCTCTCAGACCCGTGTAGACAAGATCGTAATGCCGGCGGTGTTGGTGAGGAGTGGCGGCTACCTCTGCCAACCCGTGCGGCTGACCATTCGCCACGCCGGCCCACCGGCCAAGGCGACCTTCGCGGTCATCGGCGCGGAATTGACAAATGACACGGCGACTTTGAAGCGTGGAACACAGGTAATCGAATTGACCACGCCGGCGGTTGAGAAAGAGACGGTGAAGACCGTGATGGCAGATTTGCCCGGCGGAAAGGTCTCCAACTGGGAGATCACGTTCAAGCCCGTGCGAAAATGGGTCGTTTATCTGCTGCCGCACTCGCACGTCGATATTGGTTACACGCAATTGCAGGCCGACGTGGAGAAGAAGCAGTGGTCAAACATCGACATGGCACTGGAACTGATTCACAAATCGGCCCATTATCCGCGCGAGGCCCGATTTAAGTGGAACGCCGAGGTTCTTTGGGCGATGGACGCCTACCTGTACAAGGCGCCGCCGGAGAAGCAGCAGCGGCTGGTGGACGCCATCCGCGCCGGCGACGTGGAACTCGACGCCCTGTACGGCAACGAACTGACCGGCCTCTGCCGGCCGGAAGAACTGCTGCGGCTGATGCAGTGGGGCGACCGGCTCGGCCGCCGCTGCGGCGTGAAGGTCAATTCCGCCATGATTAGCGACGTGCCTGGCTACACTTGGGGAATCGTCCCCGCCATGAGCCAGGCCGGCGTGAAATACTTCTCCATCGGCCCGAACTACGCCGACCGCAAGGGGCTGACCATGTCTACGTGGACCGATAAACCGTTCTATTGGATTGCCCCCGACGGCGAGCACAAAGTGCTATGTTGGGTTCCCTACATGGGCTACGCGCTTGGCCATCTGGGGCGGCCACCCGACCAGGTGTTGGCCGAGCGACTCCCGCAACTTGAGAAGATGGGATATCCCTACGACATGGTCTATTTTCGCTGGAACGTCGGCGGCGACAACGGCCATCCCGACGCCGGGCTGTCCGACCTGGTGAAGAACTGGAACGCCAAGTACGAATATCCCAAGATGGTGATTACGACCACGAGCAAACTGTTCGCCGAGTTTGAACGGCGCTACGGCGACACGGTTCCATTCGCCATTCCATCGTTCCACGGCGACTTCACGCCTTACTGGGAAGATGGAGCGGCCTCGTCGGCCCGCGAAACGTCGTTGAACCGCACCGCCGCCGAACGCCTCGTGCAGGCCGAAACGCTCTGGTCGATGCTCGATCCCGGCCCTTATCCCGACAAGCGGTTCTCCGCCGCGTGGCGCAATGCGGTTCTCTACGACGAACACACTTGGGGCGCGTACAACAGCATCGACGAGCCGGACGTGCCGTTCGTCAAGGAGCAGTGGCGGGTCAAGCAGGCGTATGCGCTCGACGCCGACGCCCAATCGCGGCAGTTGCTCGCGGCGGCGACGGCGGGAAACGATGATGAAAAACCGGCCGCGGCGGCCATCGATATTTTCAATACTTCGTGCTGGCCGCGAACCGATCTGGTTGTCTTGTCGAAGGAGCAGAGCGCCGTGGGCGACGTCGTAACCGACTCGACTGGCCAACCCGTTCCATCGCAGCGCCTCTCGACCGGCGAACTAGCCTTCCTCGCAAAAAACGTGCCGGCGCTCGCGGGCCGCCGGTTCTCGATTGCCGTCGGCAAAGCGGCGAACGAAGGCGGCGCACGTGCTGAGGGAACATCGCTCCATAGTCCCACCGTCGCGCTGCAACTCGATCCCGCCTCGGGCGCCGTCAGCAGCCTGCGCGACCCCGCCATCGACGCCGAACTCTGCGACGCGAAGTCCGGCATCGGCCTGAACCGATACTACTACGTGCTCGGCAGCGACGTGAAGGGGGCGCGGCAGTCCGGCGCGGCGAAGATCACGGTCAAGGAGTCCGGCCCGCTAATGGCTTCGTTGCTGGTAGAGTCCGACGCCCCGGGCTGCGCGAGGTTCAGCCGCGAGTTCCGCGTGACCGACGGGCTGGACCGCGTTGACATCATCAACGTGCTCGACAAGACGGCCGTGCGTGCGAAGGAGGGCGTCCACCTCGGTTTCGCTTTCAACGTCCCCGGCTGCACGACGCGAATGGATATTCCCTGGGCGGTCATTCGGCCGGAGCTCGACCAACTGCCCGGCGCGTGCAAAAACTGGTTCACCGTCGGCCGCTGGGTCGATGTCTCCAACCGCGACTACGGCGTGACCTTGGCGACGCTGGACGCCCCGCTGGTCGAACTGGGGGCCATCACCGCCAACCTGATCGGCTCGCAGACCGATCCGAACGCCTGGATTCACAAGACGGGATCCTCGCCGCTTCTCTATTCCTGGGTGATGAACAACCACTGGCACACGAACTACCTCGCCGAGCAATCCGGCCCCACCGCGTTCCGCTATGCGTTGCAGCCGCACAAGCAATACGATCCGCTCGCTGCCCAGCGGTTCGGCGTCGAGTGCAGCCAGCCGCTGGTCGTCGCGCCGGCCCACGGCGCCGCGCCAGCCGCAGTCCCGCTGCTTACACTCGACACGCCGGACGTGATCGTCGCGTCGATCAAGCCCAGCGCCGACGGAAAGGCTCAAATCGTCCGTCTCTTCGCCGCCGCCGGCAAGCCGGCAAAGGTCATTCTGAAATGGCGTTCTTCCGAAGCATGGTCGGTGTACCGGAGCAACTTGGCCGAAGAGCAAATCGAACCCGCCAATGGTCCAATCGACGTGGGAGCGTGGGAGATCGTCACGCTGCGAGTCGGGCCGAAGTGAGAGCAATCGTCACTCGTCAGTTGAGTGACGTTAGTGTAGGAGACAAAAGGGAAAGGGGAAAAATGGGAAGAGGAAGGACGGAAATGGCTGTCGTCTCGAAATCGACCCGACAACCCGATCAAAGAGTCGTCTTTCCCTTTTACCCCTTTTCCCTTTCTCCTCCTTACACTCCGGGCGAAGCCGCGCGGCTGCCCCGCTGCTGTCGCCGCTGTTATAATGGAGTGATCGTTGGCCTCCTTCTCGCCCCGCTCCGAGGCAACACAACAGCGGCCGCGTCCAATGTCCACTCGGTTCCAACTTGAAAAGGAGATCGGCCGTGCCATGCGCGGCGATCGGCATCGTTTTCAGCAGGAATTGCGTGCGCTGGCGGGGCTGGAGAAGGAGGGAAAACCGAGCGACGGTCGGTTGCAGCGGCTGGCCGAGGCGGTGCGGCGATCGGTGGACTTGCGCGAGGCGCGGCGTCGCGGCGTGCCGCCGATTTGCTACGACGACGATCTGCCGGTCTCGGCCCGACGCAGCGAAATCGCCGACGCCATCCGCGACAGCCAGGTGGTGGTCATTTGCGGCGAAACCGGCTCGGGCAAATCGACGCAACTGCCGAAAATCTGCCTGGAGTTGGGCCGCGGCATCGAGGGGCTGATCGGCCACACGCAGCCGCGCCGCATCGCCGCCCGCAGCGTGGCCGCGGGATCGCCGACGAGCTCGCCTCGCCGCTAAGCCGCGACGTCGGCTTCAAGGTCCGTTTCGCCGAGGCCCTCTCGTCGCAGACGTACATCAAACTTATGACCGACGGCATCCTGCTGGCCGAAACGCAAGGGGATCCATTGCTCGACCAATACGACACGATCATCCTCGATGAAGCCCACGAGCGGTCGCTGAACATCGATTTTCTCATCGGATACTTGAAGCGGCTGCTGTCGAAGCGACGGGATCTGAAGGTGATCGTCACGTCGGCCACGATCGACGCCGCCCGGTTCGCCGCCCATTTCGCCACGCCCCACGGGCCCGCGCCGGTGGTGGAAGTTACCGGCCGGACGTATCCGGTGGAAGTCCGCTGGCGGCCGCCGCTGGCCGACGAAGACGGCGGCGAGCCCGACTTGCAGCAGGCGGTGCTGGCGGCCGTCGCGGAGGTCGCCGCCATCGACCAAGGCGACATCCTCATCTTCATGCCGACCGAGCGGCACATCCACGAGACGGCCAAGTCGCTCCGCGGCCAACCGCTGCCCGGCGATCGCAGCGGCCGGCTGCCCGAGATTCTGCCGCTGTACGCCCGGCTGTCGATGGGCGAGCAGCAACGGGTATTTCAGCCGGGGCCGAAACGCCGCGTGGTGATCGCCACTAACGTGGCCGAGTTGTCGCTGACGGTGCCGCGGATTCGCTACGTGATCGATCCGGGCACGGCGCGGATCAGCCGCTACTCACCGCGGAGCAAGACGCAGCGTTTGCCGATCGAGCCGGTTTCCCGCGCCTCGGCCGACCAGCGCAAGGGACGTTGCGGACGGATCGGGCCGGGCATCTGCATCCGATTGTTCGCCGAGGAAGACTACGCCGCTCGCGATGCTTACACGATGCCGGAAATCCAGCGGACCAACCTGGCGGCCGTCATTCTGCAAACCAAAGCGCTGCGGCTTGGCCCGATCGAGCGATTTCCGTTCCTCGATCCGCCCAAGCCCGAGGCGGTTCGCGACGGATACCGCACGTTGGTCGAACTCGGCGCACTCGATGCGACGGGCGAACTGACCGAGGTCGGCCGGCAGTTGAGCCGCCTGCCGATCGACCCGCGTTTCGGGCGAATGATTCTGGCGGGCGGCGACGAGGACTGCCTGCACGAGGTGCTCATCATCGCCGCCGCGCTGGCGGTGCAAGACCCGCGCGAGCGCCCCTTGGACAAGCAGGAGGCCGCCGACGCCTCGCACGCCGCCTGGTCCGACGAGCGGTCCGATTTCGTCGCCTACCTGAAACTCTGGGATTTTTACCACAAGCTGAAATCGGAACTTTCGCGCAATCAACTTCGCAAGGCCTGTCGGCAGAACTTCTTGTCGTTCAACCGAATCCGCGAGTGGCTCGACGTGCATCGCGAGCTGTTGGAACTGGTTCGCCAGGCGGGTTTGTCGGGAGTGGAGGGTGGAGAGTGGAGAGTGGAGAGTGGGAAGCGTGGTAAGAAAACGAACTCGGACAGCCCCCCTTCCACTCCTTCCCCCACCCTTCACTCTCCACTCTCCACTCTCCACTCCACACCCATCGCGTCAAACACGGCCGCACCGACCGCCGGCAGTACGATAACATCCACCGCGCCATTCTCACCGGCCTGCTTTCCAGCCTGGCCAATCGCGGCGACGGCTACGAATACACCGTCGCCGGCGGCGGCAAGGCGGTTCTCTGGCCCGGCTCCGGCGTGTTCAAGCAGAAGCCGAAATGGGTTGTCGGGGCCGAGGTGGTCGAAACGACGCGGCGATACTTGCGGACTTGCGGGCAGATCGATCCTCGCTGGATCGAGCGAATCGCCGCCCACCTCGTTCGTCGCACCTACCACGGCGTTCACTGGGCGCCCGCCCATGCTTCGGCGATGGCATTGGAAAAAGTCACGCTCTTCGGCCTAACGATCGTCGCCGGCCGGCGAATCCCTTATGGGCCGATCGACCCGGCGATGTCGCGGCACCTGATGATCGAGCAGGGCCTCGTCGAGGGGCACATCGAACCGAAGCCCACGTTCCTGGTGAAGAACCAGGAATTGGCCGAGGAGCTCGAGCGGCTGCAAGCGAAACTGCGGCGGCGCGACCTGCTGGTGCCCGATTTTTCGCGCTACGAATTCTACGACCGCCGCGTGCCGGCCGACGCCTACGATGGCCCCACGCTGACGAAGTGGTTGAAAAGCGACCCGCACGCCTTGACGATGACCCGCTCCGACCTGCTGCGGCACGGGCTGGGCGAATTGGGCGAAGAGCGATTTCCCGATAGGCTGAGCATTCGCCACCTCGACCTGCCGTTGGACTACCGCTACGAGCCGGGCTCCGAGCAGGACGGCGTCACGCTCGACGTGCCGATCGAGGCCCTCAACCAGGTCGCTCCCGAGCCGCTGGGCTGGCTTGTGCCGGGTATGATGAAAGAAAAGGTGCTGGCGCTAATCCGCTCGCTGCCCAAATCGCTCCGCACCCGCTTCGTTCCCGCCCCCGAGACGGCCGAGCGAGTCGTGCCGCTGCTGCGCTTCGGCCAGGGGAACATCCACGCGGCCGTGGCGGCGGCTTTGGGCCACCTCGGCGGCCTCGTCGTTCCGCCCGATGCTTTTCAGGACGACCGCCTCCCGGCCGAACTGCGAATGAACGTCCGCGTGACGGACGCCGAGGGCCGAATGCTCGCCTCCGGCCGAGACCTGGAAGCCATCCGCCGCGAACTCGGCGCGCAGGCCGCCGACAGTTTCTCGCAACTCGACGATCCGCGCTGGAACCGCGACGGCCTGACCGATTGGGACTTCGACGGGTTGCCGCCGGAAATCGAACTGCCGCGCGGGCGGCTCTCGGTGAAGGGCTATCCGGCGTTGCTCGATCGCGGCGAGGCGGTCTCCTTGCGGCTGGTCGATTCGCTGCCGCGGGCCGAGCATGAAACCCGCTTCGGGCTGCGGCGGCTCTGCTTCCTGGCCGCCCGGCGTGAACTAAAGACGCAGGTCGATTGGCTGCCAAATCTCGATCGCATGGAAGTCTACGCGGCCACGCTGCCGGGCTTCGACGTTCGCGGCCGGCTTGCCGAGTTGCTGACCGACCGCGCGATGGTCGCCGATCAACCCCTGCCGCGCACCAGGGATGATTACGTTCATCTGCTGGCCGCCGGCCGCGAGCGAATCGGCTGGGCCGCCCAAGAACTTCTCTCCGTTGCCTGGCCGCTCTTCGAGGGCTACCACCAAGCATCTCTCGCCGTCGAAGAGTTTGAGAATCGCACGCCTGCAAAACCGCTGGCGGCTTCGCAGCCGATTGTAGGAGGCGACTCCAGTCGCCGCCGGCATGCCGAAAGCGTCAAGAATCGGCGACTGGAGTCGCCTCCTACAAAAACCGCCCCCGCCCCGCGCTGGCAATACGCGCTGGACGACATCCGCGAGCAAATCGCATGGCTGATGAATGCGGAGTCGTTCGCCAAGACGCCGTGGGAGTGGCTGCGGCAATACCCGCGATATTTTCGCGCGATTTGCCATCGTCTGGAGAATCTGCCGGGCGCGGTGGCGCACGATTTCGAGAAGTTTCAGGACTTCCAGCCGTGCTGGCAGTTATTTGTCGAGCACGCCCGGCATCAGAAATCGCAAGGCATCGTCGATCCCGAGTTGCTCCACTTGCGTTGGATGCTGGAAGAATATCGCGTCTCGCTTTTCGCGCAAAAGCTCGGCACCGCAATCCCCGTCTCGCCCAAGCGTCTGGAGCAGCAATGGGCGAAAGTGCAGGCGTAAGCCGTCCCCATCGCCAATCGATGGTTCCTCTTCGTTTAACCGGGAGCCGACGGCGAGCGCGAGCCGCCTTCGATTCAGTCCAGCAAAATCAGGGGGGCTACCCAAACGGCCGTCCGGCTGCGTATAATAGATAGGTTCGGCCAGTTCGTTTATGACCGCGTAGAAAGTAGAAAGAGGAGGAGCGACCATGTGCAGACGACTCGTTCTTGTGGCAATTGCCGTTATCGCCGGCCTCTCCGTTTCCACGGCGTTGGCCCAGTGCGGCTGCGGGGTGGCGGGAACTACCTACGCGCCGGTCGCGTCGAGTTACGCGGCGTACTATCCTTCTTACGCGGCGTATTACCCTTCGACCGTAACGTACTATGCGCCGGCGCCGCAAGTCACCTATGTCCCGGCGCCTGTCACCTATTACGCGCCGGTCACGCCGCAGGTGACCTATTACGCCCCGGCGGCGCCAGCCTATACGACGTATTACGCTTCGCCCGCCGTGCAACCTTATGCAACGTACTATGCCGCGCCCGCCGCGCAACCCTATGCGACGTATTACGCCCCGGTCGTCCAGCCGGCCGTAGTGTATTACGGCGTCCCTGGCCGCAGCATCTTCGGAGCGCCGAGGGTCTATATGCCGGGTCAACCGGTGCGAAACGCTTTGCGGGCGGTAACGCCGTAGCCAAGGCATTGTCGAATGAGTTCTCCCCGGGGATGAATGCCTGGGCCTAGGAACTTCGTGTCCTTGCGGCAAGCGTGTATGAAATGTCTTGAAGCATTTGGTATCGTTGGCTGTCAGCAGAGACTTTTGCGGAGGACAGCCAATGAATGGCAGAGAGACTCGCGACATTCCGGCCCGGCTGGAGGCACTTCGGCGTCGATTTCTGCGTTGGCGGGCGACGCATCAGGCGCGCTCACGGATTCCGGACGGGCTGTGGACCGCAGCAGCAAGAGCGGCTGTCCGGTATGGGCTCCATCGT
>CAWGNG010000016.1:0-191012 GCA_963823895.1 uncultured Planctomycetaceae bacterium | reverse complement strand
CGATCCATTTCAGCCTGTTGGCGTCATGCAAGCGTCACGGCCACGATCCTTGGGTCTACTACCGCGACGTGCTGACCCGACTGCCAGCGATTCTTCCCGGCGCCAGCGAGGAAGAACTTCTCGCCCTCCTCCCCCACCGCTGGCATCCGGCTTGATCTCCCCGTTCGCCAAGCCTACGCCCAGGCGGCGATTTCTCCCTATGTGCTCGGCGGGACGCTTACGTATAGCACGGACGCGACATGGCACGGGCGAAGGCTTCGACGGTCCTCGACTTGCCGCAGCCGGGCGGGCCGGAGACCAGCGGCGTGACCTTGCCGGTCTGCGCCACGGTCCAGAAAATCAGGTTGGGTGTGGTCTTACAGGGCATGATCCTGCTCCTACGGGGTAAAGAGATTCGGGTCTGCCCCGGCGCACGAATGCGGCGGGGCAGTAACGAAACGCCTTGCCCTACCCGCTTACGCGCACATTCCGATTCCGGCGGCGAAGTCCTGCATGACAGCGGCCGCCGCTGCGCCACTGGCCAGTTGCGCCACGCTCTTCAGCCGCCGACGGGATTGCCGGCGACGTGGAGTCTCAGACGCTTCACTTGCACATCAGCGGCGAGGTCGTTCCCGAGCCCTCCACGCTCGTCCTCGTCGCCGTCGGTGCGATCAGCTTGCTGGCCTACGCTTGGCGTTGGCGTCGCGTTTAGTCAGCCGAGCTCCGCACTACGGTATCAATCCACTCCGGCACGCTGTCAGCAGTCCTGGCTTGCGTGAGGCAGGCCACTACCCGCGGCCCAACAGGTTTTGGCGGCCAGCCAGTGTAGCCATCGGCCACTACCAGAATCGCTTTGGGTGACGGCCGCTCCTCGCACGCCGCCACGATCATCGCGGCCATATCCGTGCCGCCGCCACCGTTCAGTTCGATCTGCTCGGGGCGAAAGACGTTCTTTGCGCAGGCCACGGCCGTATCGCCAGCCAATGCCCGCAGGCCACGCGGATCGGGCAGGGAGCGCAGGGCATTGCCGATCCTCCCACGACCGCGGCTGACTGTCCACGCACGAACCGCCGGATGGGGTCGGGGGATGGGGGGTGGGGGATGGGAAAGACGAGGAGACGGGGAGACAGGGAGACTGGGAGAGAAGTGTCGATGCATCGTCTCCTTGTCTCCGTGTCTCCCCCTCTCCCCCTCTCTTCTTTCTCCTCTCCACTGCCGACTGCCCACTGCCGACTATGTCTTGCTTCGAGGAATGCCGGATCGAAGTACATCCGGCAATACTCATCCACGGGCCATCGTTCCCAACCCCAGCCGTTCCACGGGGATGAGCGTCATCACCTGATGTGTCATGTAGGGCATCTTGCGGGCGGCGAGGATTCGGGCTTCGGCTAGTTTCTGGTTCATGGCATCCCTTCAGGATTGACTGAGTATCTCGACGCAAGGTAGATTGGCCTGTGTTCTCCCGCACCAGAGCGACGGCGCCATGAATGCGAGTACACCGCAACCCGCCGCACCTTACCCCAAACTCCGCTGGTATCAGCCAACGCCGGGTCGGTTACTTCTCGTCTTGCTGGCCGTCGAGGGGGTTTTGCTGTTGTCCGAGCGGTTTCTCTGGTTCCCGTTCAATGAGAAGAAGGGTTGGACGGTCCTGATTGCCATTGAGAGCGTCATTGCGGCGATGATGCTGATGCTCCTCTGGTGGGTGTTCGCTCTTCTGTTCCGTTGGCGGTTCCAGTTCAGCATTCGATCTCTGCTGGTGTTGACAATCGCCGTTGCCATCCCTTTCAGTTGGTTGGCGGTAGAGATGAAGAGGGCGAAGGAGCAGAGAGCAGCGGTGGAAGCAATTCAGGAGTTGGAAGGCAGGGTGTATCCTTCTGAACCGTCCTCCCCGGAACCCGGCGTCAAGCAGTATACCGAATATAGATTTTCGGAAGAGCCGGAGTGGCTACGGAGTACCTTAGGAGATGAGTTCTTTGCACCTGTCGCTTGCGTATTCCTCGACGACACCCATGTCAGCGATGCCGATTTGTTACAGGTCGGTGGATTGAGGAATCTCCGAGAACTGGTCCTCACTGGTACCCGAGTCACGGACGCGGGGCTCGCACATCTCGAAGGTTTGAGCCAACTCAAGGTGCTAGAACTCAACAACACTGCTATCACGGATGCGGGGCTGAAACATCTCCAAGGGTTACTCCAACTTCAGTCGTTGAATCTAAGCAGCACCTCGGTAACAGACACGGGGATGGAATATCTTGGGCATTTGGTCCAACTCCGAGAACTGGAACTCCTGCACGTTAATGTAGGGGACGCCGGGTTGAAGCACCTCAAGTGCTTGACCCAACTCCACGAATTGTGCCTCTATACAAGACAGGTTACAGACGCTGGCATGGAACATGTCAAAGCCCTAAATCAGCTCCACGTCTTGACCCTTGAGGACACGGCAGTCACAGACGCTGGCTTGAGGCACCTCCAAGGCATGAGACAGCTTGAGGTGCTGTGGCTTAACGGTGCTCCCATCAGCGGCGTCGGCTTGGAATACCTCGAAGGATTGAGCCAACTCCGTACGCTGGTGCTCACTGGTACCCAAGTCACGGACGCCGGGCTAGTGCATCTCCAAGGGTTGAGTCAACTCAAAGGGCTGTACCTCTCAGGCACGAAAGTCACCGACGAAGGCGTCAAGAAGCTCCAGCAGGCGCTTCCGAACTGCACGATCCACCGCTAGGCCGCCGCCATGATGTTCTTGTGGACCTGAAGTACCGTGTTGCTGAAATCCGCCGGGGCCTTGACGAGCACCGAGGCATGGGGCACGGCGAAGTAGAGCGGGCCGGCTGCGGCAATCGCCGGTTCCAACCAGCGCTTCGCCACTTCGGCAAAGCAATCCACCGCCGCCAGCCGGCGCCCTTCCGTGGGCTTGCCGTTGTTGCTTGGCCTCTGGCTTTCCGGCTGGCGATTGTCTGAAGCCGTGGCCCTCGATTGGAACGATGGGCCGTTTGTTCTCAATCCCACGGGAAAGCACCCGGCCTTCCACATTGAGGCAGAAGCGCTGAAGTCCCGCCGGTCGGAAGCGACTCCCACGACTCCAGACTTCGCGGAGTGGATTCTTGCCGCAACCGCGAAAGGGCCAACATGATGGGATGACGTTTTCCGCACATGCGGGAGATGTCCTTCCGTGGCAGCGCGGATCTTCATGGCGGTGGGCCTTGCTTCCGGCCAAGCACGTCGTAGCAGCGAAGCGCATCGTGATACCTGAGATATAGCCTCCCGTGCAGCAGAACGGGGTGCGCCCAGGCGTCATGCACCTCCTCGGGCACGAGTCGAAACTGGCCCTCAATCTCGAACTTGCCAGGCGTAGGCTTCAAGAGGGCGGCTCGCCCGTCCTCGGCAAGACAGTAGAGCCGCCCGTCGGCATAAACGGCCGCGCCGGTCGGAAGGGCCTTCGATTCATAGCGGACCTCGCCGGACTTCCAATCGAGGCAGAGCCAGGACTTGTGCTTCTGGTAGCCGCTGCCATAGAGCAGGCTGTCCGCGAGCAGCACCGTGCCGGTGCAGGTGTCCAGCGTTGTGCTCCACGCCTTTTCGGAATGCGGCCCGGCGTCTCCCGACTGCAATTGGTAGCAGGTCCCGTAGACGTAAGGGGTCGTGTAAAAGATTTTGTTCCCGCCGTAAACCGGCGTCATGATATTGACGCCGTAAGGACTGCGCAACGGCACCGTCCAGAGGAGTCTGCCGTCGTTGGCATTCACCCCGAAGCCATGCGCCGCAGAGCAGCCGGCTAGGATTCGCTGTCCGGCACAACGAAAGAGCATCGGCGAACAGTACGATGTCCGATCGTCGCAGAGGGCTTTGGTTGTCCAGATCGTGCGGCCGGTCGTCTTGTCGAGGGCGGCCATCAAGGCATCTTTGCCGCCCGGCGTGACAATCAGTCGGGGGCCGTCCACCAGCAGGCACTCGCTCATGGCCCAAGTGATGTTCGCTCCCGCGAACCGTTCGAGCACGTCAACGGCCCAGATCTCGTGGCCGGTGGCGGCCTGTAGGCAGGCCACGCGGCCGTGGGCGTTCATGTGGTGGAGCTTGCCATCGGAGTAGACGCAACACGCCCTAGCGCCCGGATATGAGCCCTTCCATGACTGCCCATTTTTCGCGTGCCAGAGCATCTTGCCGTCGAGGTCGAAGGCGAAGATGACCAAGTCGTCATGGACGTCTCCGGTGACGTAGAGGCGTTTGCCGACGACGATCGGCGCAGACCAGCCGCGCCCCAAGCCGTCGATCTTCCATAGCAGCGTCGGTCCGGCCGGCGGCCAAGTCGGCAGCAGGCCCTTCTCGTCGGAGATTTCATCTCGCCGCGGCCCGCGCCATTGCGGCCAGTCGGGTTCTGCTGAAGCAATAGGGCCATCCGCATTGGACTCTGCGGCGACTTCGGTTCGCGCGATGGCAGGAGAATCAGCAGACGCCGGACGCCCGACTGCGAGAGTCATCCATCCGAACACTGCCGCAAAGGCGATCGCGGAAATCCCTGTCATTCCCATGTGTTTCCTCATCGCCTATCCGCCACTGGGCGCGTGCGTTCAAGGCTCGACGATTGGAACGCGGGCAGCCGGTGCGTAATTCAACCTCGCCGGCAATCGCCCCGAGCGGCGGGTCAGTGCTTTTCGTCGCCAAAATCGACCTTGGGGGCCTTCTTCGCTTCGCGGTCGGCCTCGAAGTACGCCGAGTTGGCGGCGAATCCGCGCATCCCGGCAATTATGTTCGTCGGGAACTGGCGGACGCGGGTGTTGTAGGCGCGGACGGCGTCGTTGTAGCGTTGCCGCTCGACCGTGATGCGGTTCTCCGTGCCCGACAACTCGTATTGCAGATCGCGGAAATTCGCGTTGGCCTTCAAATCGGGATAGCGCTCGGCCACGAGCAGAAGCCGAGCCAAACCGGCCTCCAATTCTCCGGAGGCTTTCACCTTTTCCGCGGTGGTTCCCGCGCTGGCCCATTGGCTGCGGAGCCTGGTCACGTCTTCCAACACGTCCCTTTCGTGTTTCGCGTAACCTTTGACCGTGTTGACCAAATTGGGGATGAGATCGTAGCGGCGTTGCAGGACCGTTTCCACCTGTCCCCAGGCGGAGTGAACGTTCTCTTGCAGCGCCACCAGTCCGTTATTGGCGGAAACGCCCCATGCGATCAGGGCAAGGATGAGAACCAGCACGACGGCCAACCCGATCAGCAAAGTACTTCTCATGGCGAGGGACTCCCTTTTTCTGGATGAAGATGGCGGTCAACCGCACCGACGACGCGTTCGATTGCCGCGAGGTAAGCATCGAAAAGCGAGAGCGGATCCACGTCGCGGCGTTTCAGCCGCCGGTGTCGCAGGGCGTCGATCTCCAGCAACGGCCGGGGATCGAATGGAATGTGCTGGGCGAGCGACTGCATTGCATCGGTCTTGTGCCGGGGCACGTCTTCTTGAAACAACCGCAGCGCGGCGCGAAACAAGACCAGGAACCCGGCGATCGAGGAAGTGAGCAAATCGGCCACCAGCCGCGGCTTTCCGCCGGCGAGCAGATAGCCTTCCCGCAACCGCAGCAGATGGACCTTCAACTCCCGTTCGATTTGCAGCCACAGGTGTTCCGGCTGAACGACGACATTGGCCAAGAGGTCTTCGCCAAACAGGATGCGGCGCGACTGCTGCATGTCGAGCAACTCGATGGGAAAGACGTCGGCCGAAGAGGCGAGTTCAGCACGCGTGAACAGCAGCGGCGGCCGGTTGCCGGCTTTGGCCCACCGGCACGACGGCTTCGACAGAGCGGCCAGCTCGGCGGGGCCAAGGCGTTCGAGAACCAGCAGAACGTTGTAGTTCGACGTTCCGCCGACAAAGTCGCCGGCCGCCGCCGAGCCGTAGAGGACGGCGGCCTGCAATTTGCCGGGCATGGCCTGGACAACCTGTTCCACCAGTTCTTCAGGAGTCATTGCGCCCGTCCTTTTGTCTACCAGCCTCCTACCAGCCTCCGCTAGCGCCGCCGCCGCCGGAGGAACCGCCGCCGAATCCGCCGAACCCGCCGCCGCCACCGAATCCGCCACCACCGAATCCGCCGCCGCCGAATCCGCCACCGGACATCCAAGCCCAGCCATGAGTGCCGTGCCCCTTGCCCGGTGTCGTCATCGAGCCGGTGTGCCGCCCGACCTTCCAGCCGACGACGGACATGACCGCGGCGACCACGCACAGCAGCCCGAAGCCGACGCCGCTCGTTGCGAGGGCCATGAACAGGGGGATTCCACCAAAGAACAGTCCCCAAATAACAAGGAAGGCTTGTCGGCCGCCGATGCCGGCCCCAGCGCCACCGAATCCGAGGGCAACAAAGAGCGAAAGGAATAGAACGACAAACGCGGGGGAACGTTTTGTGCCGCTCGGCCCCGCCTCTGCTCCGCTGTTGCCGGCTCATTTCGCTCGATGATCTCGGCGATCCGCCCGGCCGCCTGAGATAATCCCTCGGCGTAGCGCTGCTGCTTGAAGGCCGGGAAGAGTTGCTCGTCTAGGACGCGGCCCGCCAAAGCATCGGGCAAGACCGGCTCCAGGCCGTTACCGACTTCCACCCTGGCCTTGTGGTCTTGCATGGCCACCAGCAGCATCACGCCATTGTTCTTCCCCTTCAGGCCCACGCCCCACTTCACAAACAACTTGTTGGTAAAATCGTTGACCTCGCCGCCTTCTAGCGACTTCAGGATCACGACGGCAAACTCGGCCGAGGTCTTCTGCTGTAGTGCCGTTAGACGATCTTCCAAGGCTGCGCGATCCGCGGGAGCGAGGACGCCGGCATAGTCGTTGACGAGCCCCTGCGGCCGCAGTCCTTTCAGGAGCACGTCGGAGGGAATGGCGGCCGACGCGGCAGAATCGCCCAGCAGCACTGCCGCGAGTGCCATGATCGCAAGAACCATCTTGGCAAGAGTGTGTTTCATGCCATCCGGAGTGGTCGCTCTGACCACTGAATTGTCAGCCGCTGTTTCTCGCCTGCCGCCGACCGCAAATCGGTCGAGGCCCGCGCGACGATCCATCTTACCAAGGTGCTCTCACTAGTGGCAATGGCTGTCGACCACAAGGATTACGGCAGTCGCGTCCGAACCGTTTATTGCCTCTCAGGTCGATAATGTCATGTTAACGAGGCTCGGTGGGCGCCGTGCCCACGCTTGCCGTGGGCATGTTGCTCGGGTCCGCGGTTCACATGCCCACGGCAAGCGTGGGCATGGCACCCCGCTCGCCGCGCGGGAACGCCGCGCAGCCTCGGCGAGCAAGCTCGCCGGCTAAACCGTTTTCCGAGTTTGACCACAAGAAATTACTGTGCCCGACCGCGACGCTGGCCGGCGTCATTTCACCTTGATCGGGTACTTTGGCCGCACGGGCTTGATCGGCGGATGTTTGGCCAAGCCGGAGAGGACCAGCTCGATCGCCTTTTCGAGTTGCGGGTCTTTGCCGGCGATCACGTCGGCGGGCCATTGCTCGACCTCGACGTCGGGGGGCACGCCTTCATTTTCGACCACCCAACGGCCGTCGGCCCAGATGGCCAGGTTCGGCGCGGTCACGTGAGTGCCGTCCATCAGCGGCGGGAAATCGAGGATGCCGACCAGCCCGCCCCAGGTGCGCTTGCCCACCAGCGTGCCGAGGTGCAGCTTGCGGAACATCCAGGGGAGCATGTCGCCGCCCGAGCCGGCCGTTTCGTCGGTAATCATGACCTTCGGGCCGGCGATGGCGGCGCCGGGCTCGCGGGTGTCCTCGCCGTAGCGGGTCGCCCACATCGACAGCGGCGGACGCACGAGATGGCTGATGTAGTAGTCGGCGATGTCACCGCCACCGTTGAATCGCTCGTCGATGATGATCGCCTGCTTGTCGGACTGCGGATAGTAATAGCGTTTGAAGTACTCGTGGCCGTTGCCGGCGGTGTCGGGCACATAGACGTAGGCGGCGCGGCCGCCGGTCGCCTCGTGGACGCGGCGCAAGTTCCCTTCGACCCAATCGCGGTTGCGCAGCGCGTCCTCGTTGGCCAACGGCTCGACGGTCACGGTGCGGCTGCGTTTGTCGTCCGGATTGGGGCCGACGGTGATTTCGATGCTCTTTTCGGCGGTATTCTCGAACAGCGAGAACAGTTCGGTCGGCGGCTTCAACTCGACGCCGCGGACCGCCAAGAGATACTCGCCCGCCTTCGCGTCCACGCCGGGGGCAGTCAGCGGCGAGCGCAACTCGCGGCTCCAGTTCAGCCCGCCGTACACCTTCTTGAAACGATAGCGGCCGTTGACCACTTCGTAATCCGCCCCGAGCAAGCCGCCGGGAACCGCGTGGTGCTGATCGGGTGGCGGGCCGGGCATCAGATAGCTGTGGCCCACGCTCAGTTCGCTGAGCATCCAGCGGATGACGCGGTAGAGATCGTTGCGGCTGGTCAGATCGGGGAGGAAGGCGGCGTACTTCTTGCGAATCGCCGGCCAGTCGGTCCCGTGCATGCCCGGATCGTAGAAATCGTCGCGATTGATCCGCCAGGCATCCTCGAACATCTCCCGCCATTCCGCCGCCGGGTCGATGCGGACTTCGATGGAGTCGATCTTCAACGCCCCTTTGCCGGGCGATGCCGGGGCGTCGGCGTCGATAATCGACCAACTTCCGGCCGACGAAAAGACCAACGTCTTCTTGCCCGTGGAACTGAGGCGGTACGTGCCGACGCCGGCGAGAATCGTCTCGGTCTTGCGTTTGCCGAGATCGAAGCGTTTCAGCGCCCCGCCGAGGCCGCGATGGGCGGGCTCAGCGAGGAAGAAAATCTGTCCCGGCTGGCCCGCTTGCAGATTGGCGTAGTTCGCCGGCGGTTCGGGCAGCGCCACGATCCGCTGCTGGATTCCCTCGAAGTCGATGACCACTGGCGGCGGCTCGGTCGGCTTCGCGTCCTTCTGCTTCTCGTCCTTTGATTTTTCCTCCTTCGCTTTCGGCTTGTTGTCGCTCTTATTGATCGGCTTCTCCTCGTCGCTCTCGCGCGCAGCGGTGAGGCAACGCCGGCGCGGAGCACTACCAGGTAGATCGAACGCCGCATGCGCATGTCCTCGGCTGCCTGCGAAAACCACTGATTGACCGGGCCGGCGTCGGTCGAGGCGAAGAAATAGAGGTATTTGCCGCTGGCGTCGAAGACCGGATCGGCCGCGTCGCTCAGACCGTCGGTGATCGCCCGCGACTGACGGGTCTTCAGGTCGTAGACGTAGAGGGTGTGATACCAGGCGTGATTGACCAGGGAATAGACGATCCAGCCGGAATCGGGAGACCAGGTGGGCCGGGGCATGACCGACTCGTCCGGCCCAAAGACCGCCGCCGACCCGACCTTCTCCACCTGCCCATTGCTCAGATCGATCCAGTAGAGCGACGCCGAATTGTCGATGTAAGCGATCTTGCGGCTGTCGGGCGACCAGACGGGATTCTGATAGAAGCCGGCCCCGTGCGGATCATACGACTTCACCGCGCCCTTGCCGTTGGCGGGGCGGACGTACAGGCGATATTCGCCGCTTTCGTCGGAAAACCAGGCGATCGATCGGCCATCGGGCGACCAGGCGGGCGAGCGGTCGTTCGCGGCGGGCGATTCGGTCAGGTTGCGCGGGTCTCCCTTCTCCGCCGGCACGGTGACAATCTCGCCGCGGCACTCGAACACCGCCCGGGCGCCGGAGGGCGAAACGTCGGCGTTGCGGATGTTTCCGGCCGAGCCCTTGACGTATCGTACCCGCGTATCGGGCAGGTCGCTGGCGACGCCGATCACGAGCCGCGTACACTTCCCATCGGCCGGGTCGAAGAGATAGAGGTAGCCCGCGTGCTCGTAGATCAGCTTGCCGCCGCCCGAGGCGACGTTGAGCACGGGAAAGTCCTTGTATGTGGTCAGTTGCCGGACCGTCTTCGCGCTGGTGTCGTAGGCGAAGAGGTTGTACTCGCCGTTGCGGTCGGAACGGAAATAGATCGTGCCGCCGATCCAGTTCGGATCGAGATCGTTGGGACGGTCGTTGCCTTGCGGGAGAATGTCGACGTGATGATCGTTGCGGTGGTAGACCCAAATCTGCGAGTGCGCCCCGCCGCGATAGTGCTTCCACTGCACCGAACGGTCGGCCAGCGGCGTGTAAGCGATCTGCTGACCGTCCGGCGAATAACACGCCTGCGAGGCGTGCGGGATCGACAGTTGCGTGGGCATTCCGCCGCTGACCGGCACGGTGAACAATTGGGTGTAACGGGAGGTGAACGAGTTTCGCGGCGAGATGAACAACACCGCCTTGCCGTCGGGCGTGAAGCCGCGAACGATATCCGCCGCCGGGTGCCAGGTCAGGCGTCGGCACGGCCCGCCCGCCGCCGGAACCACATAGACATCGGCGTTTCCCTCATATTGAGCAGTGAAGGCGATGAGGCTGCCGTCGGGCGAGAAGACCGGATATGCGACGGCGTCGAAGTCGCTTGTGAGCCGCCGCACGTTCTTGCCATCGGCGTCGGCAATCCAGAGATTGTCGGCATAAATGAACGCGATGTGCTGGGCACTCACGGCGGGCTGGGTCAGCAGCCGCGTGTCGTGGATGTCCGCCGCGGCCGATCCCAATTTCGCCGACAGACAAACAACTACGACGAACAACAAGGAGAGGACAATCGAGCGGCGCATGAGAAGCTCCTGGCGTAAGGCGGGATTTCGAAGGATGGAAGCGATTACTATAGTCTAGCAGATGAATCGGGGGCTTGGAATCGCCGACCGAGGCCCACCTACATGGTTATGCTGGTCCCTTTTTGATAAACTGACACCGGCCCGTTTCCTTTCCTTTTCTAGGAGATCTAAGATCATGCGACGCTTAAGCACATGCTTCATGGTATCGATCGCAGTGTTGGGGTGGGCGGTCGCCGTAAGTCAAGCCGATCAGGTTGGCGCCCCCGCGGCCGCGAGTCAACCGGCCAACGTGGCTGAAGCTGCACGCGCGGCCGCCAAGAGCGGAGAGCTGTGTTTCCGCCTGACCACCCCCGCCGAACTGAAAGCCCTGCTGGGTCCACCCGCGAAAGCACACGAAGAGAACAACGGGAACGGTAAGGCATTGATCCTGGAGTATCCCGGCGTGCGGGCGATCTTCGGGCGATTCGGCGAAGGCGCCCCTTACAGTCTGTTCCGAGTTCTTGTTGACGACGCGCCGCTTGATATCGGTATGGAGCGGACTCTCACCCTAAGGCGCGTTGACGATCTTGCCAAGCTCGACGCGTTTTCGGGAGTGGCGAACGTTTCGCTTGTCAAGCTCGATCTGCGGGAGCAACTGGCGAAGTTGAACAGACTGCCTTTCGACAATCGCACACAGTGGCCGCCGAAGGACAAGATGCCCAAGGGATTTGAGCCGGCCAAGCTCTTGCAGGCCGGCACGAACCCGGGCCTGGGTGTTCGCAAACTGCACGAGCAGGGCATCGACGGCCGGGGCGTTCACATCGCCATCATCGATCAGCCGTTGCTGCGCGACCATCGCGAGTACAAGGACCGCGTGGTCGCCTACGAAGTGATCGATGCGGAGGGCGTGCTGCCGCAAATGCACGGGTCGCCGGTGACGAGCATTGCCGTGGGCAAGACTTGTGGAATCGCCCCGGCCGCGTCCGTCCATTATTATGCAACGCCGATGTGGAAATGGTGGAACGAGCATTGCAAACCGTACTCCGCGTTGCTCGATCGAATTGTCGAGCAAAATCGCAAGCTGCCGGCCGGGCAGAAGGTCAGGGTGGTCAGTATTTCGCTGGGGGCGTTTTCGGAGTGGCCCGACCACGAGCTGTGGGTCAAGGCGGTCAAGCATGCGGCGGCGGAGGGCATTCTCGTCGTTAGCTGCGACCCGGCCGATCTGCGAATCGCGATTCTCAAGCGGGACCTCGCCAAGGATCCGGACACGGCGGAGAGCTACGCCAGGCAGATGTTCTTCGGCCCGCGCGATGCGTTGGGCGTTCCGGCCGGAAACCGGGCCACCGCCTACTTCGCCGGGCCGGATGATTACATCTTCTGGCGGGCCGGGGGCATGAGTTGGACCGTTCCGTACCTCGCGGGCCTGGCCGCGCTGGCGTACCAGGTCGACCCGGGCATCAAGCCGCAAGCCATTCCCGATTTGTGGACGAAGACGGCGTCGAGCACTGCCGCTGGACTCGTGGTCAACCCGATGGCGTTTATCGCGGCCGTCCGCAAGGCTGCGGCCGCCGCCAAGACGGCGAAGTGAGCAGCGAGTCCTGGTCTTCGCTACCCGGTCATAGGATCGCAAGTGCGCCTAGAATCTGCTGTTGCTCGTCTGTCCGATTGCGGGGATAATTCACGCTCAATTAGTCTCCGCCCGGCCCGGTTTGGAGAATCAGACATGCAAGCAGAATCTACCGCACGCGCGAAGGGAACTGGAACAATCTTGGCCGTGTCACTCCTGCTCTTCGGGTCGTGCCCGGCTCTCGGGCAGGCGCCAGGTTCCAACCTCCGCCGCCTGCACCCCGCGCCGCTGGCCGCGGGCACTCCTGCAAATCCATCACGCCCCCTGCCCGCTGATGTCGAACAGGCGATTGGCTGGCTGCCCGACGACACCGAGAGCATTATCGTGGCGCGCGGGCCGCTGATGGAGAGCACGCTCAAGGATATCTGGGACCGGCGTCCCTTTATTCCAAGCGGCGTAGTTCCGCCACCGGAACCTGATTTCCAGCAACAGACGCTGGCGGGTTCTCTTTCGCTGTTTAAGGCGGCGGGAAACGCATTCGTCCAGAGCATTACAAGGCAACCAATCCATTTCGTGATCGCCTCGGCGCGGCAGTTTGGCCCACCTGTCATCGGCAGCGGATCAACGTTTGAGGGATGCGAGCTTATCGTCTTTGACCATTCCGTGCCCGACGTTGCTGTGCGAGGGGCGGGGCAAACAGTCAGCGTCGAGCATATCGAGAATAACCAAGTTGTGCGTGTTGATTCGCAATGGGGTGGGCAAGACAAGAAGGTCTCGATCTACTACGCCAAACCGAAACCGAATACTCTGATTGCCACGAACAATCGCGGTTCTCTAAAAACGATTCTCCAACGCATCACGCGCCTCGGTGCAACGCGCACGCCGCTGTTGGAGTTTCCCGAGTGGAAGTGCGTGGACACCCAATCGCTGGTGTGGGGGATTCGTCATCGCCGCACGGCTACACCGTTCAATTTCACCGTTTTTCGGGATGACGGCTCATTCGCATCGAAGCTTGTCGGCATCACGTTCTCCTATCAAGCAAAGCCCACAGAAAGCGTAATGCTTCAATTTCACTGCACTGATAAGCCCCAGAATGTTCTCCCGAAGGTGATTGGAGAGGATTTCCGAACTGAGCAGATCAGTCCCCTGGTTGCGGAGGCACGGGTTCGTATCAATCGGCGACGAGCCACAACAGCAATTGAACAGAGTCCGCAGAACCGCGGGCATTACAGTGGTTCCGAAATGCAATTCAGAATCGCCTGGTTCATGGGTTATGTCGTTTGCCCGTGAGCGCCTCGCAGATTTTACCGTAGGAATGGCGTTCTGCCGAGTCGACATTGCCCGATACTATCACCGTCGAAATCGAACTGGCGGCCGATCGCGGTTCATTGACGATTACTGAGATTGAGTGGGCCAGCCACGATCGGAACGGCACGGAGTCCGTTCCCTAATGGGTTTTGACAGCCAAAATCGGTAGTGAATTCAAGGTATTGTGCTAGCACACCACTGCTAGCAGGCGCATTTTGTGGTTGCCTTTGGCGGCGTTGCTTGAGAGTAATTGAAAGGAGGGTCCATGAAGTAACTTCGCAAGGGAGGATGAATCGTCATGTACCAGCGAACTTTGAAACTTTCACAGGCTCAGCGCAGGACGTTGGTCGAGTATCGGAACCATGATCGGCGTCCGGACGTGCGGGAACGGTGTGCGGCGATCTTGAAGGTCGCCGACGGCCAATCGCCTCATGCGGTAGCGACTCAGGGACTACTGAGACCGCGAGATCCTGACACCGTGTACCATTGGTTGGATTGCTATGAACAACACGGGATCGAAGGACTGTTGCGGCGGCGGCAGGGAGGCAGCCGTCGTCGTCCCTTTCGAGCAGCGGGAACAGGTGTTGGAGCGGCTGCGGCAAGGCCCCGGCGAGGAAGCTCGCCGCGAGGCGATGCCGACAGCCGCTGGTCCGCCGCCCAGCCGCTGGACGTTGCGGACCATTCGCGCCAGCATTAAGACGATCCAGAATTACACGCTCAGTGGCGTGTGGCGGTGGCTCCGTCGCAAACTGGGAGTGAAATTGCGTTCGGGTCGGGTCCAGCATTTTAGCCCGGATCCGCAGTATCGAAGCAAGGTAGCCAAACTGAAACGATGCCTGCGAGCAGCGGCGCAACCCCCAGGAAACGACATTGCTGTTCATCGACGAAATGGGGTACGCCGTCTGGCCCGAGCCGGCGCCGAGTTGGGCTGCCGCCCCGCCCGCGGCTCCACCGCAAGCGGATCGGCAACAGTCCAACAATGGGCTGTGGCGCGTGATCGGCGGCCTGAACGCCTGCAGCGGAAAAGTGACCTACGTGGACAACTACATTATCGGTCGAGCCAAGGTCATCGAGATGTATGAACGGATCGCGAAAACTTACGCTCGCGCCAAGACGATCTACGTCGTTCAAGACAATTGGTCGATCCATACTCATCCCGACGTACTCACGGCCGTGGGGGCATATCCTCAAATCAAGCCAATCTGGTTGCCGACTTACGCCCCCTGGCTGAACCCGATCGAAAAATTATGGCGATGGCTGAAGGAGACAATCCTCAAAATGCACCGTTTGGCCAACGACTGGCCCGCCTTGCACCAGCGCGTCACCGACTTCCTGGAGCAATTCGCCCGCGGCTCGAAACAGCTTCTGCGGTACGTAGGGTTGCTCGGCAACGGTCAACTGGCCCAATCGCTGCATTTTACGTGATTACTACCGAATCTGTTTGTCAAAACCCATCAGGATGTTATTTGCGAGACACTACACCAAGCCTCGCTCCGCAACATCGGCTCGCCTGTCTCTAGCGTTTCAGATGCTCGTCGAAGAACTTTAGAATTGCGGGCAGATCGACTTCGTGCGCGCCATCGTGAATGTCCAAGGCGACGTTGTTCGACTTGCCGAAAGCCGCATACACCGGGCGTATCTCCGCCATTACTTTCTTTGCAAGCGCGGGATGGAAAGCCAACGGACTCTCCTTGCGTCCGTTCTGGCATTCGAGTGGCCGCGCGGCGATCAGCGCGAAGACGTCGGCCCAGTCCACGAGCTCGCGCAGGCCGGCGAACTTCCAGCAGAGACAGTGATTGGATTCGAGTTGGTCCATCGTGGTCAACCAGCCGCAACTGTCGGCGGCCGCGATGCGGGTGTCCATCGCCGCCAGCCACATCGCCATTTCGCCGCCGAGCGAAAGCCCGCCGCAACCGATGCGGGTTTTGTCGACGGTCGGCAACGATTCCAGATAGCCGACGCAGCGCATCAGATCCCAGAGCCGTTCGCCCATCAGCGTGCGGCCGTTCTGGTAGACGTTGTGCTGGCTGACCAACGTCGAAATGGTGACGTAACTCTTGGCCAACTGCGAGCCGAAGCCCTTGTAAATGGGGCTGCCGTCCGAACTATCCGCGGGATGCGGACCGAAGGCTTTGCCGGCGGTGTAGGGACTAAGCTGGTTGGAACCGTGTCCGCCGATGCACACCACGGCGGGCAGCGCCCCCTCGCTCTTCTTCGGCGTCGTCAGCACAATCTCCATTCTCCGCCCGGGGGTGGACTGGATCGTCATCTCCTTGACGGTGAACCCCGGCATCTCCCACGTCCCGACCTCTTTGGCGTCGAAGGGGATCTGCTTCGCCTTCGCAACCAGATCGTCCATCTTCAGCAGCTTGAAGAGCTTCGCGCGGACGTCGTTCTGCCAGGCGACGGTCCGTTCGGGCGTGCCCGGCGTCCAACGCATTTTTCGGTAATTGAGGAACTTCGTCTGGTTCTCCAGGTCTTTCTTGAAGGCCTTGAGCCCTTCGTGCCAATTGAGCCACATCACCATGTCGGTGGCGTTGACGTACGTGCGATCGGTCAGGGCGACCAGTTTCTCGTAGACTTCGATCGACCGCTGGAGATGATCGCGCAAGGCCTGCGCATACTTCTCGTCTTTGCTGTCCTGGTAACATCGCTTGGCGATGGCCGCGTACACTTTTTCGCGCCACGCCTGGGCGACGTAAGCCAGCGCCTGGCTGTCGGTCACGAACCGCGCCGCCTCCTCCTGGTTGGCGGTGGCGGTCTTGTGGACAGACTCGGCCAGGCGGCAGCCTTCTTCGGCCATTTCCACCAGCAGGTCCGCGACTTTGTCGGGAGTCATCACGCCGCTGACGGTTTGGCCCGCCGCGAGCTTGTCGGCGTAGGCGGCGACGGGCGTCGTGATTCGATCGGTCAATTCCGGCATCGCGTACTTCTGCTTGTAACGATTGAAGAAGAAGGCATCGACGGGCTGCGACGGATAATCGCGGGTGCAAGCGGCGGTGTCGAGAATCGCATCGACCATCTGCTCTTTGCCGACCGCCGTCGGGAAGAAGTTCATGTTATGGACGTGCGTTAGGTTCTGAAGACCCGGCAGAATCGGCCCGGTAACGACGTACCATTCGAGCATCTGTTGGCCGGCGGTCTCGTTTCCGAAGCGTTTGGCGAATCGTCCCGCCCAATAGGCCATCTCCTCGCGCAGCGGCCGATCGATCTTCCAGAGATACCGGCCGAGCGCCTCGAACCAAACGGCATCGCGTTGGAAGGAGAGCAGCTTCTTGCCTTTCGGCCAGAAGGAGGTCTGCCGCGGTTCGAGCTTGTCGAGGCTGTACGGCCAGCGCCAACTGATCATGCCGTAGCATTCGGCCCCGTCGAGGCCCGCTTTCTTCCACTCGTTGGCCATTTCATGGATGAACATCGGGCTGCCCCAGCGGAACGGCTTCAAGTCGGCCACTTCGTGCAGATTGACGATGTGCTTCTTCGCCACGTTCCGCCATTGCGCATGGCGACGGTCCGGCACGGGACTGACGACCATCTCCACGTTGTGCTTCAACTCGGTATAAAGATTCTCATAGGCGGGCACGCACAACTTCTTGAATCCGTCGGGATCGAGTCCCCAGACGCGGACGACGATCGTAGGATTCAGTTTACTCTCTTTGGCGGCCGCCAAAATCACGTCGTGAATCCACTCCGCCGTATACTGCTGATTCAATGCCTCGCCGGGACAGACGTAAAGCCCCACCGCATGGAATTCCGCCAGGAACCGGCCGAGGGCATAGCGAACGTACTTCTTCACAAACTCGTTCGGCTTGCTATAGTGCATCGGGATCTTCCGCGATTGGGCCAAAGCCCTGGGAAGATTGATTTGGTAGAAGTGCATCAACACGCGGATGTTCCGCTTGGCGCACTCGTCGGTAAACCAGCGGAACTGTTGCTGGTTGCGGGCCAACTCCTCGGGCTTCAGGTCGGTGGCGTCGGGATACTCGGGCATCGACACGATGCTGGGAAAGAGGTGGCCGCTCCAGAGGAAGATCGTGTTGAAGCGGTTGGCTTGCAGGCAATCGAGATACTGGGTCAGGAGTGGGCGGTCGTAAAACCAGGGGAATTCCCGCGGCGTCAGTTGGTAGTCGTACGATCCATCCTTCATTAAGAACAGCGCCGTTCCGCGAATCTCGAAATCCGGCTTCTCCACGCCCGAGGTCGCAGCATCCGGCTGGGAGAGCCACTGGTCCACGCCGTAAAGCACTCCCGCCGCTCCACCGCCGACAATTTGCGTCTTGGCTCCCTCCGTCTGAATGGAAAAGGCTTCCGGGTTGTTCAACGAAGCGTCGACCTTGAGGTCCGGCTGTTTGTCGGCGGGCACTTGACGGAGCAATTCTCGCGCGTGCTCGATACGTGCGTCCTCCGCCGACGCGCTCCCATCGACGCGGCCAAACGTCGAGAGAAAAACCGAGAGTGCAACGATCGCCAACTTGGCACAATTGCAGCGGAGACACATCATGATTCGACTCCTCGTCGTCGCAGAAACGGCGTTTATCCAGGAAGGAACTTAGGGCGGGAACCAGTACAAGTCTGGCCAGCAACGGATTATATGGCATTAAGCTTTGCGCGGCAACAATAATCGGCGTCTCGAAAAACCGAAGTCAACCTGCGCTAACACTACAGCGCTAAATAAAGAACCACGGAGGCACGGAGTTCGCGGAGTATAAAGACAAGAATGTCATTGGGTTACGGCTATGTCTTTCAGTCAATGTTGTGCGACGAGAAGGCGTTGCGGAGGATCTGCGATTGCAATTGGGTGGCCATGCTGGGTTCTGCCGTGTTTCTGCCGTGTTTCTGTCTGTTCTCCGTGTCTCCGTGGTGAAATCCTCTCGGCACCGCAAGTTAGCGCTGCCGTGCCAACATCCCGCCGCGTTGCCGGCCATCTCGTCGCCAGTCCATTCTTGCCGATCTATCCCGTTTTCTCCTTGTTCGGCTCGACGTGAATCGCCACGCGGCCCAAACCCGGGAGATGGGCGCGGAGATATTCTTCCAACCGCACGGTCAAGTCGTGGGCGGCGGTGATCGCCGTCGAGGCGTCCAAGATGCAGTGGAAGGAGACGGCCAACTCGCCGCCGACGTGTTGTACCTGGATGTCGTGGGGCTTGACCGGCAGCGGATAGTCGCGCAAGAAATCGGCGATCGCCTTTTGCACTTCCGACTGGCCGGCACGTTGGCCGCGAATCGTGGCGACGGCGTCGCCGGTGGGCTCGATGTGGGTGATGATCCGCGTGACGCCGGGAAGGCTCCTGCGCAACGCCCGCTCGAAGTCCGTCGCCTGCCGATGGGCTTCGTCCAGCAAGAGCGACTCGCTAACCTCCAGGTGCAACTCCAGCCAGCGTTGCTGGTTCTCTTCGTAGATGCGAATGCCGTGGGCGCCGAGGCCGTGACGGGCGGCGAGCAGGCGGACGACCGTGGTGACATCCTCCTCGGCGGAGATGGCGGGCTCGACGTGGACCACGACGTCGGCGTTCGGCAGCACGACGGCCACCGCGGTCTCAACCTCGTGGGCGATGTCGTGCGCCCGCTCGAACGCCGCGCCGCGGCCGACGGTGAGCGTCACGTCGGCAAAAATCTTCGGCCCACTGCGGCGCACCCGCAAGCGAGTAACGTCTTCGACGCCGGGGACCTGCCGGGCGGCGGCAAAAACCTGCTCCTGCAATTTCGCGGGCACGCTGTCCAGCAGATCGTCGACCGACTTCTTGCCGAGCTTCATGCTCAGCCAGATGACGATCGCCGCCACGCCGAGGGCCGCGACCGCGTCGGCCTGCTTGAGCCAGCCGACGCCAAACATCTCACCCAGGCGAACGCCGCAGAGGCCAAACAGCACGACCAAAGACGACCAGATGTCGGTGGAGAAATGCAGCGCGTCGGCCTCCAACGCCTGGCTGGAGAACTTGTCGGCGGCCTTTTTCAGCGCACGCGAACGGGACAGATCGACGACGATCGAGAGGATCACGACCGAGAACGCCCAGGGATTCGCCTTGACTTCGACGGCGGCGGCGAAGAACAGCCGCGAGGCCGCCTCTTTTATGATCCAGATGCAAGTGGCCAGCAGCAGGACGGTCTCGAACAGGGCCGAGAGGTTTTCGACCTTGCCGTGGCCGTAGGTGTGCTCGCGGTCGGCGGGGCGGCCGGAGACGCGCACGGCCCAAAGCGTCACGGCGGCGGCCACCAGATCGAGGCCGGAGTGCAGGGCCTCGGAGAGAAGGCCCAAGCTGTGGGTCCAGATGCCGATGCTCAACTTCGTGCCGGTGAGCAAGAAGGCCGCGGCCAACGACGACATGGCCACCCAGCGTTTCTCCTGGTCGGCGCGAGAGCGATTCGTGGATTTGGGTGTTCGTCATTGGCTTGCGCCCTTGCGACGCTAAGGGGCGACGCTAAGGGGGACAGTCCCATTTTCGCTGAGGCGAAAATTGGGATAGTCCCCCGGCGTCCCATTTTTCTTCGGCCGCGCTGCGGCGATAGTAATGGGGGACAAGTTTCCAGAGATCGTCGCGTCGCCCCTGGGCATAATATCGAGCCGCCAGCCGCCCGACGACCGCGGCGCGCGGCCGCCAGAGGCCTTCGTCCAGTGCCGCAACGCAGGAAGGCAGGCGATCGCGCAGGCGGACGAGGCCGGGGCCGGTCACAACAGAGGGATTAGGGACTAGGGATTGGGGATTGGAGGCTGAGGACTCATTCCGCCCACTGCCCACTGCCGACTGCCGACTGCCCACCTCCCACTGCCCACTGCCCACTGCCCACTGCCCACTGCCCACTGCTTCCAGTCGAGCCAGCCAAACGTCGGCGTCGAGAAGTTCCTCTGCGCCCGCGGGCGCGAACGCGCCGTCGGCCTGACGAACGAACGACTGCACGACGAGCTCGCCGCGTTGGGCGTCGATAACGACTGACACTTCGTTGCACGACGTGTCGGCGCAGTTGGCGGCGATGGCCTCCGAGGTGTTGACGCCGAGGACCTCGGCCCCCACCGCGTAGGCGAAGACTTTGGCGGCGGTTACGCCGACCCGCAGCCCTGTGAACGAGCCCGACCCGATGGAGACGCCGACCAACTGCACGTCGGCCGGTCGCCAGCCGACTTGCTTCAGCAAGGAGTCGACGGCCGGCAGGAGCGACTGCGCGCTGCGTTGCCTGCGGTCTAAGATCAATTCCGCCAAGGGGTTACCGTCGGCGATCGCAGCGACGCTGCCGATTTTGTCGCTGGTTTCCAGGGCGAGAATGCGCATAGCACGGTCCCTTTTCGGCCCAGCATGGCCGATTCGCCGTTCTTCCACAAGAGGCATCCCACTTGACCCGTCAGAAGCGTCGCAATAGACTGTGGTTTTGGGAGTTGCTAGCCGATGTACTCCTCTCGCTCCGCGAGAGACAATGTACTCCTCTCGCTCCGCGAGAGGCAGGGAAGCTCGGATGGCTTCACGCGGAGCGTGAAGAGTACGTTTTTCTAGGATTCCTGAGCGCGGTCCGCCCGATCAGCCTTCCCCCCTTGCGCACTGCGAGGTTGTGAAGAGATACGCCTGAAAGCTTAAGAGCGTGAAACGAGCCCTCATCAGCGACATCCATAGCAACATCGAGGCCCTCGAAGCGGTGCTGGCCGACATCCGGGAGCAGGGCGTTACCCAGATTTACTGTCTCGGCGATCTGGTCGGTTACGGGCCCAACCCGCGCGAAGTGATCGATGAGATCATGAAGTGCCCGGTCTGCTTGCTGGGCAATCACGATCAGGGGGCGCTGTTCGACCCGGAAGGTTTTAATTCGGGCGCGGAGCGGGCGATCTTCTGGACGCGAACGCAATTGGAAGAGGGCCCAGGCACCGCCGCCCAGCGGCAGCGGCGTTGGGATTTTCTCGGCGAGCTGCCGCGGAGCCGCAGCGAGGAGAACCTGCTGTTCGTACACGGCTCGGCCCGCAACCCCTTGAACGAATACGTCTTTCCCGAAGACATCTACAACAAGCGAAAGCTGGAAAAGATCTTCGCGCTCGTGCAGCAATACGTCTTTCAGGGCCATACCCACGTGCCGGGAGTGTTTACCGAGAGCTTCAATTTTTTCAGCCCCGAGGAGATGGACAACGAGTATCACCTCGAACGCGGCAAGGCGATGATCAACGTCGGTTCGGTCGGGCAGCCCCGTGACGGCAATCCCCGCGCCTGCTACGTCATTTTGGAAGACGATCTGGTGCGGTTTCGCCGTGTGGAGTATCCGTTCGAGAAGACCATCTCGAAAATCTACGACATCCCCGATCTGGACAATTTTCTCGGCGACCGGCTTCGCGACGGGCGATGAGCCGCCAGCGCCGCCGCGAGCAACCTTGCTGTTGGGGTGGCAGTTCAACTGCCACCCCAGCGAATGGGCAACCTTGGACGTAAGACGGATTTCCAAATCCGTCGCTGTTGGGGTGGCAGTTAAACTGCCACCCCAACGGCGTAAAACTGGGACGGAGCGCTGTTGGGGCGGCAGTTCAACTGCCACCCCAACGCCGTCCGGCAACATTGGATCAACTTATTCTGTCACAGCGCCGCAGGAATACGTGAATGGAACGCCGTATCATACTGTTTCTCATCCTCTCGACCGGCATTCTGCTGCTTTATTCCTCGCTGGCGCCGCGGCCGTTGCCGCCCCAGCCGCAGCCGGCGCAGAAAGAAGTTGCAAACAAGGCGGACGGCAAGGCGGCGGAGAAGAACAAAGAGCTGCCCAAGCCCGCGGCCAACCAGCCGGCGGTCAAACTCGAGAAGCCGAAGAAACCCGCCCCGGTCATCCAGGCGGCGCCGCAGCCCGCCGTGCCCGAGCAATGGGTGACGCTCGGCTCCGCCGATTCCGACGATCCCTATCGCATGTTGGTCACTTTGACCAACAAGGGGGCGGCCGTGGCGCGGATCGAACTGAACAGCCCGCGCTATTGCGACATCGACCATCGCCACGGCTATCTGGGCCACCTGGTGATGAATCCGCTCGGCCCGGGAAAGGGCTGCCTGGTGCAAGCGGTCGGAGCGGGCACGCCCGCCGCCAAGGCCGGATTGCAGCCCGGCGACGTGCTCAAGCTCTTCGATGGCAAGGACGTCGCCGACGCCGAGTCGCTGGAAGCGCTGTTGAAAAACACGAAGCCCCGCCAGACCGTGCAGATCGTCTTTACCCACGGCGGCCAGCAGATGACCAAGCCGGCGAGGCTCACCCGCATCCCGCTGGAAGTGATCAAGCCCGAGAACGACGACCCGTTTTCGATGCTGTTGACGTTGGACGCGTTTGACGGACTCAAGCTATCGACCCAATGGCTGCAAGACGTCGCAATCTTCCGCCTCTATAGCGATCTGAAGTTGGGTGACCGGGAAATCGCGGACCTGGATCAGGCGGATGTCAAACTCAAGGAAGGTGAAGGCAAGATCCGCATACCGGGCGAATCGGCCAACGAGAAACAATGGATCCCGATCCCGGATGACGTGCGGAAGGTGCTGGCCGCGTGGATCGACAAGCGGGGCAAGAAGGCTGGACCGCTGTTCTGCCAGTTGCCGTTGGCCGCCGCCCAAGAGAGGCTTGCCGCCCAGGCCGTTCACAGGATTATCGCGCGGGTGCGCTTGGGGGTCGACGTGAAGGACCAGCCGCCGCCGTCCTTCGAGCTTGAGGGCGTGAACCTGCGCACGGCCAACTGGAAGATCGTGCCGACCGGCGATAAGAACGTCGCGAAGTTCCGCTATTTGCTGCCGGAGAAGGACCTGGAGATCAGCAAAACCTATCGGCTGGCCAAGGTGCCTGCGGAATCTCAGAAAGACGAGAGTTATCGGGGTTATCACCTGGAATTCGAGATCGCCATCCACAACGTCGCCAAAGACCCGGGCGAGTCGCACAAGGTGGCCTACCGCCTCGACGGCCCGAACGGCCTGCCCACCGAAGGCGCCTGGTACGCCAGCCGAGTGACTCGCTGCGGCGGCATGGGGCTGCGCGAGTTCATCATTTCGATGGACGAGCAAACGCCGGAAATGGTGGACGCCGTCACGATCGCCGGCGGCAAGGGACTGCCGGGGGGAAGCAACGTGTCGCCCGAGCGGATGCTGACGTTCATCGGCGTCGATGCCCAGTATTTCTCCGCGGTCCTCATGCCCCAGCGTAAGAACCCGGAGGAGGTTTGGTTCGAGGAGTTGATGCCGATCTACGTTGGCAAGGTCGACGCAAAACAGCCGAAGATGACGAACACGTCCTGCCGGCTGGTGAGCGTCCTGAAGGAGTTGAAGCCCGGCGAGATGCTCACACATCGGTTTACCTTTTTTGCCGGCCCGAAGAAGGAGTCCATTGTAGAACCGTACGGCCTGGGCGAATTGATCTACTTCGGCTGGCCGATCTATAAGTTCGTCGCGGTGCCATTGACGCACATTCTGCACTTCTTTTACGCGGTGGTGGGCAACTATGGACTGGCGATCATCCTGTTGACGGTGTTGGTCCGCGGCTGCATGTTTCCGTTGAGCCTCAAGCAGGCCGCCGGGCGCAAAAGATGCAGATGTTGCAGCCGGAACTCAAAAAACTTCAGGAGAAGCACAAGGGCAACACCGAAGCCCGCGCCAAAGCCCAGCAGGAGCTCTTTCGCAAGCACAACTACCATCCGTTGTCCGGCTGCCTGCCGATCTTCATTCAGATGCCGGTGTTCATCGGGCTGTACCGCTCGCTGATGGTCGCCATCGAACTGCGCGACGCGCCGTTGTTCACCAATTCGATCCGCTGGTGTTCCAACCTCGCCGGCCCCGACATGCTGGTCGACTGGCACGCCTGGGGGTGGCCGCCTTGGTTCAACGAAGGCGGGAGCATGTTTGCGCTGGGCCCCTACTTCAATCTGCTTCCATTGTTGACCATCGTGCTGTTCATCGTGCAGCAGAAGATGTTTATGCCCCCCGCCGCCGACGAGCAGGCGGCCATGACGCAGAAGATGATGAAGTACATGATGATCTTCATGGGCGTAATGTTCTACAAGGTCGCCAGCGGGTTGTGCATCTACTTTATCGCATCGAGTCTCTGGGGTCTTGCCGAACGCCGTTTCTTGCCGAAAACCACGCCGCCCACCGGTTCGGGCGGCGCGGAAACGAGGGCCGAGGCCAAGGCCCGCGAGCGAGCCGCCGCGGCGACGAAGAAAAAGAAGTAATCACCAATTGTCGATTGCAGATTATTGATTGTTGATTGACGGCCGAATTGCATTCATCGATCAGCAATCTCCAATCAACAATCAGCAATCCCCAATGTTTTCCCTCGACGACACGATAGCCGCCATCGCCTCGCCGCCAGGGGGTGCGGCACGCGGCATCGTGCGCATCAGCGGACCGAGGGCGATGGAGTGTCTTGCCAGTGTTTGGGGTGGGACAGAGAATCTTGTCGGTGGGGCAGACATTCTTGTCTGCCAGAGTGAGCAAGACTGTGGCAGACAAGAATGTCTGCCCCACCGACAGGAATATGTGCCCCACCGACAAGAATGTCTCCCGTTGGTGTGGCAGTTGCACTGCCACCCCCGCGCTGCCGCTGCATCGCTCCATCTCGCGGACGTTCATTCGCCGATTCCCTGCGACGTCTATTGCTGGCCGAGACGCGGCTATACCGGCCAGCCGGTTGTCGAGATTCACACGATCGGCTCGCCGCCGCTGCTGCAAATGGTGCTGCGGGCCGTCTGTGCCGCCGGCGCTCGATTGGCCGCTGCGGGCGAGTTCACGCTGCGGGCGTTCCTGGCCGGGCGAATCGACCTGACCCAGGCCGAAGCGGTCTTGGGCGTGATCGACGCCGATAGCCCCACGGCGCTCGACGCCGCGCTCGGCCAACTGGCCGGCGGGTTGGCTCGGCCGCTGCACCGGCTGCGCGACGACCTGCTCGACCTGCTGGCTGACTTGGAGGCCGGTTTCGATTTCACCGACGAGGATTTGCCCTTCATCGCCCGCGAGCAGTTGGATTGCCGCCTGGCAGATGCCGAAAACCAGGTGGCCGCCGTCGAGCGGCAGATGGATTCCCGCAGCGAAACGGTCGATATGGTGCAAGCCGTGTTGCTCGGCCGGCCCAACACGGGTAAGAGCAGCCTGTTCAATGCACTTGCCGGCAAGTCGGCGGCGTTGGTCTCGCATCAGCCCGGCACGACGCGCGACTATCTCACCGCTGAACTCGATCTCGACGGCGTCAAGTGCCGCCTGATCGACACGGCCGGACTCCCCCAACCGCTTGCAGTTTCGCACGCCGAGGGGACGATCGAGCGTGCCGCCCAGCTTGCAACCGACTCACAACGCCGCTCGTCGCATGTCCACGTCTTCTGTCTCGATTCGACTCGTCCGCTGGACGACTGGGAACGTTGCGAGTTGCAGCGGGAGCCCGCAGGCGAGCAACGAATCGTCGTGCTGACGAAGTGCGATGCCCCGCAGGTGATCGAGGTTGTCGCGGCGGCCATCGCAACCAGCAGTCGAACGGGCGAGGGGGTGCAAGCGCTGCGCGACCAGTTGCGGCGAAAGGCCCTTGCCGTCGCCGACGCGCACGGTGGCGTGGTTGCCGCGACCGCCGCCCGCTGCCGCGAGTCGCTCCGTCTCGCCGCGCAGTCCCTGCGGCAAGCCCGCAGCATCGCCGTCGCGGGCCAGGAGGAGTTGGCGGCCGCCGAAATCCGCGTCGCTCTCGATGAGCTTGGCAAGGTCGTCGGCGCCATCTACACCGACGACGTCTTAGACCGCATCTTCAGCCGCTTCTGTATCGGAAAGTGATTCCCGCGCGGTCGCGGCGAAACGGGAGAATCGCTCATTGTCGATCGTCGCGAACGACCGCTCGGCCGAACAGCGTAAACGCGTCGATCTTCTCGATGGTGCTCGGCAGAATGCGGCCGATCAGTTCGGTCGAGCCTTCAAAGACGACGATGCGGTCGCAGGTCGTCCGGCCGACGAGTTGCGTCCCCTCTCCGTTCGGCAGAGGGCTTGGGTGGGGGCGACCCATTCTCGGGTCTTCCCTCATCTCTGAAGCCCCTTTCCGAGAAGCCCGCTTTTTCGCCACCTTACTCGGCCCCTCAACCAGAATCTCGACCGTGCGGCCGAGAAACGGCTGATTGTCTTCCAGCGAGATCGCGTTCTGAATCGCCAACAGTTCGTTGTTTCGCCGCCGCTTGGCCGCCTCGGGCACGTCGTCCATGTACAACTCGTCGGCCTTGGTGCCGGGTCGGCCGCTGTACTTGAAGATGAAACTGTTCTTGAACCGCGCATTGCGCACCAGTTCGGCGGTCTGCCGGAAGTCCTCCTCGCTCTCGCCGCAGAAGCCGACGATGAAATCACTGGTCACGGCGACGTGCGGGAGCATTTGGCGGGCGCGGGCGAGCATGTCGCGGTAGTACTCGACCGTGTAGCCGCGTTTCATGCGTTCCAGAATCGCGTTCGACCCGCTCTGTGCTGGAACGTGCAAATAGGGCGAGACCTTCGGCAAGTCGCGCATCGCCTGGAGCAGTGCGGCGGTCATGTGTCTCGGATGATTGGTGACGAATCGCAGCCGGCGGATGCCGTCGATCTCGTGCAGCATGTAGAGCAGATCGGCCAGCTCGATAGTGCGCGGGCCGGCGGCGTCGCGATAGCTGTTGACCGTCTGGCCGAGCAGCGTCACTTCGAGGCAGCCGTGGTCCGCCAGCCGGCGAACCTCTTCGACGATTTCCGCGGCCGGGCGGCTCTGTTCCGGCCCGCGGACGCGCGGCACGACGCAATACGTGCAGAACTTGTCGCAGCCGAACATAATTCGCACCATCGCCTGATGCGGCGCCGGCCGGCCAGCGGCGGTGCGGTCGGGGGCGAACTGGACGAAACTCCGTTCGACCGACGCTCGATCGCCGCCGATGCGATCCAAGCTGATTTCCAACTGTGGCCCGCCGCCCGCGGCGACGCGCTCGATCAGGGCCGGCAATTGGCCCAACTGGCCTGGGCCGACGACCAGATTGACGTGCGGGGCGCGGCGGAAGATTTCGTGCCGATCTTTTTGGGCCATACAGCCGAGCACGGCGATAATCAGTCCCGGCCGCTGTTGCTTCAGTTTCTTCAAGCGGCCCAGCAGGCTGTAGATTTTATCTTCGGCGTGCTGGCGGACGCTGCACGTGTTCAGCAGGATCGTGTCGGCACGGCTGATGGCATCGACCTGCTGGTGTCCCGCCCGGAGCAACTCGCCGGCGAGCAACTCGCTGTCGAGGACGTTCATCTGGCAGCCAACGGTTTGGATGAAGAAACGACGGGGCATGGCATTCATTGTAGCGGAAGGGCGGCCGGGTTGCGAAGCCGCGAGCGGCTCTACTGGGCGGTGAACCGCCCAGCCCTCAGCCCTCCGCCCTCAGTCGGCCCGCCTTGTCCGCCTGCCACGTCTGCCCGCTATCGACCTCAAGGGCCGTCAGCCAGCCGTCGCCGTAGCACCAGGTGTCGATGCACTTGAGGTAGCCGAGGTCGAGGATTTCGCCGCTCTTTTGCGAGGCGTGGCCGACGATGGCGGTCTTGCCCGAACAGTGCGGGCCGGGACGCCGAGCTCTCACCGAATCCCAGAGGAGCGTTTCCGCCGGCTGCTGCGAAAGCGGCACGTCGGCCAGGTAGTTGCCGTGAAGATAAAAGCACTGCTCCGATTCGTGGAAGAGCAGGCAGCCGCGCAAAAACTCGATGTGCGCCGGCGGAACGTCCTCGGGCCGGTCGGTATCGTACGACGTCAGCGTCGCGTGGCCGCCGAACATGAGCCAATCGACGTAGAGATCGTGGCGGCCGTCGTGGACCTTCAACATCAAGTTGTCGTGGTTGCCCAACAGAGGGATCAGCCGGCACTGCCGCCCGAGGTTGATCAGCCGTTCGATCGTGCCACGGCAGTCGGGGCCTCGGTCGACGTAGTCGCCCAGCGTAACGATCGTGTCGTCCGCCCGCGGTCGGATCGCCGCCAGAAGGGCTTCCAGTGCGGCCAGGCAGCCGTGAATGTCGCCGATGGCAAAGGTGCGAGACGTGGCCAAAACCGGAAATCCTTCCCCTTGATCGGGTTTTCTCGATGCGTGGGAAACCATTATAATATACGCCATGTCGTTATACAGCGGCCGCCGGCACGCCTTGACACGGGGACAGTATGTCGCCAGGGAAAAGGGGACAGGTCCAATTTGCCGGAACGACCCGGAGGGTGCTTCGCACAAATTGGACCTGTCCCCTTTTCCCCTTTGGGATTGGCGTATGATTCGTCGCCTGATGTACATGGGCCTGATGCTTTCGGCCACGCTGGCCAGCTTGGCGGGCCGGGCGGTCGCTGAGGAACCGGGGGTGAACAGTCCAATGTCTTTGCCGATGCCTACCCTGGGGGGAAAACAGTTCTGGGCCGACGAGATCCATTTCCACCAGTGGCGGATCCAGCGGAACATCTTCAACGAGCGCTGCCGGCTGCTCGACGGGCGCAACCTGCGTTACGCCTCGGGCAGTTACGACGAATGCCTCGCCGCGCTGGAGCGGATCAAACAAGATCGCCGCTTGCCGCCGATGAAAGGCAAGGCGGTTGTCGTGCTGCACGGCCTTGGACGCAGCCGGGCGTCGATGGAGTCGCTCTGCCGCTATCTTCACGACAAGGGCGGCTATGAGACTTTCAACATCGAATATCCGAGTACGCGGTACGACATGGCCCAGCACGCGCGGACGCTGCGGCATCTGATCAACCACCTCGACGGCATCGAGGAGATCAATTTCGTCGGCCACAGCATGGGCAACATCGTGATTCGCCACTACTTGGGCGACCTGGCCCGGCAGGATCCGGTGAAGCAGTCGGCGAACGCGGCGGCGGCCGACCGGCGTGCGAAGATGCGGTTCGGGCGGTTTGTCATGCTCGGCCCGCCCAACCAGGGTGCCCTGCTGGCCGAGACGTTTGCCGACAACGTCCTGTTCAAGGAGATCACCGGCGACGCCGGCCAGGACCTCGGCCGCAATTGGCCGCAGTTGGAAAAACGCTTGGCCACGCCCGATTTTCCGTTCGGCATCATCGCCGGCGGCAAAGGAAACGACAAGGGCTACAATCCGATCCTGGTGGGCGATAACGACGGCGTGATCAGCGTCGAGACGACCAAGCTGACCGGGGCGCACGACTTCGTCCGTTTGCCGATGCTCCATTCGTTCATGATGGACAATCCGAAAGTCCAGCAGTACGTGCTCTGTTTTTTGCAGCACGGTTACTTCATCTCGGCGGCCGAGCGGCATCCGCTGAAAAAGTCGGACGCGCCTGAGAAGAAGTCGGAGAAAGTGCTATGAACGGCCAGCCGGCACTGCCCGGCCGCGTGGCGGGCATCGACTACGGGACCGTGCGGATCGGCATCGCCGTGAGCAATCCCGAGCGGACGATCGCCAGCCCGCTGGAAAACTACACCCGCCGCAGCGTCGAGCGCGACGCCGAGCGGTTTCGGCGGCTCGTGGCCGACGAAAGGATCGTATTGTTCGTCGTCGGGCTGCCGATCCACCTAGACGGCGGCGAGAGTGAGAAATCGGTCGAGGCCCGGCAGTTCGGCCAATGGCTTGCCGAGACGACAGGCGTGCCGGTCGAATTCTTCGACGAGCGATTCACCAGCCACGAGGCGGAGCAGTTTCTGCTTACCGCCGACATGACGCGGAAGCGGCGGAAGAGGCGGATGGACATGCTGGCGGCCCAGATTATGCTCAGCGCGTACTTGGAGGTTCGGGGGGCCGAAAAAGCCGTTTAGCCGCTGCGTCCGTGCGGCGTGGTGGCAAAAGAGGCGGTTCCGCCTGCCTGCATCGCACGTGATACGCCCGCGCCATTGAATCGCCGGGCGAACTGGGCGCTGAAGTGCCCAACCCTTTCGCCCACTGGGGACTGAAATGCACAGCCGTTTCACCTAGTGTAGTGCGTCACGCTATTGGGGTTTTATAAATCACGGGATTGACAGGTGGGGCAGACATTCCTGTCTGCCAGGCTTGCCCGATTTCCCTGGCAGACAGGAATGTCTGCCCCACCTGTTGCCCTTCCGTAAAGTCACTCAATTGTGAATCACTACACTAGCTCTTGGGCCAACGGCACGTAAGCGTGGGCGAAGCGGGATTCGTAGAAGCGGCGTCTCGCCGCTTTGTTGCGGGCGGCGGGACGCCGCGTCTACCGGTGGTCGGCAGCGCGGGCGAGATTGAGCTGTAGAAGGCGGGCGAGGAGCTCTTCGTCGGATAGAGTGGGCGACCAACCGTAGGCGGCGAAGACGGCCTCGTCGAGTTCTTGGTGGGTGTTGGCAAGCCAGGTGGGGCGCTGGTTGTAGAGGTTGGTTAGCGTGCGCTTTTTCAGGCTTTCGGCGCAGTCGGCGTCTTTGGGCACGATGCGAGGCCAGCGAACGGTGCCGACGGAGGGGAGAGAGGAGAGGGGAGAGGGGAGAGGGTTTACAGCGGTCGTCCCCTCGCCCTTCGGGAGATGGTCGGAGTGAGGGCCGCCATGTCGTTGGGCCGCCCTCACCCCCGGCCCCTCTCCCGTGAGCGGGAGAGGGGAGATGGTGGCCGGATCAATGTAGCGTGCCCAGGGACCGTCGACCGAGCCGGGGAATTCGAGAATTTCGGTTTTGGTCCACTCGGGCGGATTCAGCCAGCGGTTCCGCAGTTCGTCCAATTCCTTGGCCGCGGCGGCGATCGCGGCGGCTTGTGGTGCAGGCGTCCCGCCTGCGTGAGTAGACGCGGCGTCTCGCCGCGTTGTTGGGCGCGTCGTGGCCGTGTCCGTCGGCGAAAAGCGGCGGGACGCCGCTTCTACTGTGTTCTTCTTGCGCGACTTTTTGGTGGCCGATGAGACGTCGGGCTGGCCGGAGGCAGGCGGGACGCCTGCACCACAACCGCCGGCCGGCCACACGCACTCGGGCAATGGGAACGTCTCGAAACAACTCGTCGGAGTGTAGCGCGGCCGCGTCTCCAATTGCGTCCCCATCCGCAGGGCCCATACCTCGTGGATGCGAGAATGGAGGACACCGAAGAAGCAGTTGTCGGAACGAGTGAATGCGAGTAGCGCGTGATCGGGCAGGGTTGGCGGTTCCACCCACGCAAAGAGTTTATGCTTTGCCACACCCACAGTAACGATGAATCTCGGAAGCGGCTTCAGTTGCTTCCTCAATTCCGTCCGGGGTTCGACGTGAACCCACCAGTGATCTCGATACGATTGTCGGTTGTTTTTCTCTCTTTCGGGGCGGACTTTCTTGAGTATGTGATCGAACGGCGCGCCGAAGAGGGCCGCCTGCTCGACGGACATGTCCAGGCCAAAGTCGATGATCCAATAATCCCGAGGCCGGCGGGTAACATCGAGGCCGTTGATCCAGGGCACGACAACGTCTGAATTTGGGCGGCCATGAGGGTTCGGTGACCGGAGCATTTCCAGAGCGGCATCCTCAGCAATGTCAAAGGCCCCTCCCTTTGTGTCTGCCATGAAAGACACATTCAGGTTGCTCTGCAATGGCCGCGCTGTCGTGGTGTCTGCCGTCGATCGCAGGTTTGCGTTGACCTGCCCGACCACCTTTCCATCGAGGATGCGGTTGGAATCGTTACCGTTATCGAACCCGACCATCGACACGTGTACGTTTGCGCCATCGAGGACCCAATCGCGATCGCTCTCGGCGAAGAAGATGTCGCCGGTTTGCTTGATTTGCTTGAGCACTGTGCGATTCGCGCCGCCGCGAATGCCTTGCGTAGCGAGCAGCCCGGCTCGGGAGCATTTCTTGCGCTCGATTTGCCGGCGGGCCTTCTCGAACCAATAGCAGCACAAATCCGCCTCGCGCGGCACGCCATCGTCCCATACGCGGAACATGGCGTCCACGTACTCGTTGCCCAAGTTGGTTCGCAAGAGTTTTCCACCCAAGAACGGCGGATTTCCTACAATAAAGTCCGCCTCTGGCCATTCGGGTTCTTTTGGGTGCTCCGGGTCGGAGAGGTCGAGGATTGCGTCCTGGCAGCGGATATTCTCGATCGGCTCGAGCACCGGGTCGCGCGGCTCCTTGAAGCCGTTGTGGTGCATCCACTGGAGGTAACCGATCCAGATGACCACCTGCGCCAACTGCTGGGCAAAGGGGTTGACCTCCAGCCCAGAAAGCTGCGTGGGCCGGACGTGCGGAATCAGGGGCAGCCCGTGCGCCGCTGCGTAGGTGATTACGTCCTTCTCCAGGTCCAAGAGCAGATTGATTGCCACGTAGAGGAAGTTGCCCGAGCCACAGGCCGGATCGAAGACCGTGACGTGGTGCAGCCGCTCGGCGAAGTCCTGCAACGCGCGGTCGAAGGCCTTGCGGGGCCTCGACCCCTTTGCCGTTTCCTTCTTGCCAGCGGTGCGGGCGGTCTCTTGGACTTTCGGCCAAAGCTCCTCGTCGCACCGCCGGCGAACCTCCGCCCACTCCCGCCGCAGCGGCGCCATCACCACCGGCTCGACCAGCGTGGCAATATCTTCGCGGCGGGTGTAATGGGCACCGACCAGCGATTCCTTTGTCGGGTCGAAGTGCCGTTCAAAGAGCGTGCCGAAGATCGACGGCTCGACGTTCGACCAATCGTAGGCGTTCACGGAGGCCAGGGTGTTGATTTCCGGCGCGGTGAGCGGGACTACGTCGTTATCGGCAAAAAGTCCGCCGTTGAAGTGGGGGATGACTTCCGCGCCGAAATCGCCCCCGTCGGCCATTGTCTGGAAGAGGCTTTCCAGTCTGCGCGTGAGCATCGCCGGATTGGCCTTGGCGGTCTGCAAGAGTCGGCCAAAGAGCTTCGATGGCAGCAGGCCGATCCGCTCGCCGAACATGCAGAACATGAGCTTCATCAAGAAGTGGGCCGCCCGCTGGGCCGACACCCCCTTCCGCATCCGCAGGCGCTTGGCAAGATCGCCCAACCGCTCCGCCGCGTCCTTGGTAATCGCCTCAGCATGCACATCGGGCCGCAGCTCGTCCGGCTCAGTAAACAGCTTCCGCAGGATTTCCAGGTTGGTCGGCTGGGCAAGACCTTCCAGGTCGAACGCATAGACCCGCTTCCGCGTGTTGGTGAAGTTGGTATGGACCTCGAAGCGGTCCATGTCGCAGACGACCAGCAGCGGCGGGTTTTCGAGGTCCTCGCGGTAGTCAAGCAACTGCTTGTAGGCGGCAGCAAGATCCTTGTGGCGCCGCTTATACTCCCAACCGAAGTGGTCGCGCATCCAGACGTCGGCCCAGCCGTCGCCGCCTTCGGTCTTGGTGACGCCGCGCTCGAAGGTATACCACTGGCCGTCGGGATCGGCATCGGCGGGTTTCGGTTGGTCGAGCAGTTCGCAGAGGTCGAGGAAGTGCTGCTGGCAGGCGCTCCGCTCGGAGAGATTCACCCGCTGCCACTTGGCGATGAATTGCTGCGGAGTCATGCGAAGTCCGTGTGGGAACGCCGAGACCGTTCTTGGCTGGTACCGATTCTACCTTATGGGGGTATCCGTCTTCAACCGGTCTGGAGCAGGGCTCAACGAGGGCCAGGGCCGATCAGTCATTGAACTTGGGTCGATTGTAGGAGGCGACTCCTGTCGCCGATCGCCCGAAAATGGCCACAAAATCGGCGACAGGAGTCGCCTCCTACAATTCCACTCTGAAAAACTCATTGGCCCTGCAACGAGGGTATTATCGGTGGCAGCGGGGACGGCGGCGCGGTATGCTGAAGAATCACCTACCGGTCTTACATTCCGTCATTTCCACGCCATAGACCACCTGCCGGGAGCAAATTATGTCTTACTGCAATCGTCGTGATTTTCTGAAGCGGGCCGCGGCGGGGGGATTCGTCGCGGCTACGTTTGCCGCCGGCGGAACGAAGGCGTCGGGGCGGGTGCTGGGGGCGAACGAGCGGATTCGCGTGGCCGTGGCGGGGATCAATGGACGAGGGGTGGAGCATATTCGAGAGTATTGCCGGATGAAGAACGTCGAGGTCGCCTATCTGGTCGATCCCGACAGCCGGCTGTTCGGCTCCCGCAGCGAAATGGTGAAGCGGCGGGCGGGCAATACGCCGAAGTGCGTGCAGAACCTGCGGACGATCTTGGACGACAAGAATCTCGACGTGGTCTCCATCGCGGCGCCGAACCATTGGCACTCGCTGTTGGGCATTTGGGCCTGTCAGGCGGGCAAGGACGTGTACGTCGAGAAGCCGTGCAGCCACAACATCGCCGAGGGCCGGCGGCTGGTCGAGGCGGCGCGGCGGTACGATCGCATCGTGCAGCACGGCACGCAGAATCGCTCGGACGCGAAATGGGCCAAGCAAGTGGCCGCGGCACGGAGCGGCAAGTATGGGCGGCTGCTGATCTCTTACGGATATGCCAGCAAGCCGCGGCGGAGCATCGGTTTTAAGCCGCCGACCGAGCCGCCGAAGGAGCTGAACTTCGATCTGTGGCTTGGGCCCGCGCCGCAACAGGCGTATCACGCGAATCTGGTGCATTACAACTGGCACTGGTTCTGGGATTTTGGCAACGGCGAGATCGGCAACCAGGGGGTGCATCAGATGGACGTCGCCCGCTGGGCGATGCCGGACGGGGCGGCGCCGCTGAGCGTCGTCAGCCTCGGCGGCCGCTTCGGCTACAAGGACCAGGGACAGACGCCGAATACGCAGTTGACGATTATCGACTTCGGCGGGCCGAAGATCATCTTCGAGGACCGCGGCCTGGTCGACAATCGACACGGGAAAGTGACCAACGAGTTCCACACCGACGCGGGCGTCATCAAGGACGGCAAGTTTTTCGCCAAGGGGGCGAAGGAGGGGGAGCCGCTTGCGGACGTCGAGTTTTCGCTGCATCCCGGCGGGCCGTTCGGCAATTTCATCGATTGCGTCCGCAGCCGAAAGCGGGAAAACCTCAACGCCGAAATCCTCGAAGGGCATCGCTCGGCGCTGTTGTGCCACCTGGGCAACATTTCGTATCAACTCGGCTCGGAAGTCTCCTTCAATAAGGGGGCTGACGTGCTGGGGAGCGACAAGGCCGTCGGCCGGGCGTTGGAGAGTATGAAACGGCACTTGGCCCGCATGGCTAAGCTGGACCTGGAAACCGCGACCTATCGGCTCGGCCGCAAACTGGCTTTCGACGCCGCGGCGGAGAAGTTCGTCGGCGACGCGGAGGCGAACCGGCGGCTCGCCGGGCCGCGCCGCGACGGTTACATTGTGCCGGATATCGGTGCCAGCGGCTCGATTTTCCCCCCGCCAACGGGTGCAAAGCAGCTTCCGGCCTCGGCTCAGGCGGCCGAGGTGACGGTGGAGCGGCGGACATAGGCACACCCCGGCCGAGTGCGAAGGTAGCGCCCGAGACGGTCGTCGTCGCATAGAGTAGCGGCCCGGACTTGGAGTATCGCTTCCGCCCCCTCTGGGTCGTTCCAAAACATCTCCGTCCCCTTCACCCGGTAGTTCACCTCTTTGACCAGCGACTCCATCAAGGCCGACGTTACCGGCAACCCAAGGCGTCGATAATGCGGATAGTCCATGCGACCGCGGTTGTTCCGCAGATAACGTGCGGCATCGACGATCGGTTTACGCGGATCGTTCTCGTCCAGCTTGGCCGTGTCGTCAAGACCGTGCGGAGCCAACCAACGCTTCAGTTCGTCCATCGCCTCCATCGCCCGACCTTGCCAACATGCGCGGGCCATGCGCAGATAGCACGACCACGCAACGGAGAAATCCGGGTGCATCGCCAGTGCCGCAGCGTACAGATAACTCAGCGCGTGGATGAAATCAAGGATGGGCACAAAGTTTGGAAAGTAGTGCTTCCACACAGACCAATTCCAGGGAAGACCGTCTCCCACAAAGGCACGCGCAGGCGCCTGCGGAAAACGACGACAGTCGGCCTCCCGCTTCATCTGTTGCCCGAAGACGCTGGCCTCTGCCATGCTCGAAAGACACGTGCGCACCAGACGCTGGGGACGCCAAGCCTTCTCGCCAGGCGGCGCGGCAGATACCGCCGAAATCGCTGGCGGAGCCTCTTTTTCCGCTAATTTCGCCACTCGCTTGGGATCGGTGAACGCACGCGGAAGTTCCGGTTCGGGGTCTTCCGCAAACGTCTGGTGCGTCATTCGCAGCAAATTGGCGTTCTTGGTCTCGCGCCAAGCCTCGCCATGAACGCCGCGACCTTGGCCCGGTTTCCGTGTGCGAATTCGTCCGCCGTCAGCTTCCACGACGGCCAACTCGGGTGGATTCTCGGGGGCTTGGACCAGTTCGGCGCATCCCCTTCATCTCGCAACTCCGCCAGTTCCATCCCCACTTGGTGCGTTACACGCTGCACCGTGCTCGCTGAGACCTCGTTACCACCGACGTGCTTCAGCACCAGCGACGCGCGTTGGCTCGATCGCGTCTCGGCCGAGGCATACACGATCCTCTGCGTCATCGCCGGCGTTAGTTCCCGACTGTCCAATCCCATCGCTGCCCGCAGAGGGAAAAAAATCCCGCCGACAGCGGGTACAAGTCCCTTTCCATTCCAAGATGGGGACCGCACCGTCGGTCGAGAGAATCGTACGGGCCACCAACTCCAGCGAACAAACTTCGCCACAGGTCGGACAGGCGGCGCTGTCGGGACTTTCCGCCGTCATCTCCCGCGCGGCCCATTCCTGAAAGCAACAACTCCAACGGGTCGCCAACCGATGGGAAGCCGCCTCGATTTGACTGAAATGGAGCGGGGTCTTCCGGTCCCAGCCCGCCAAAATGGTCTCGATGATCGCATCCTTCGCCTCAAGCAAAACCCGCTCGAATTTCCGCTGTAAATGCTGCGAAATGCCGTCCATGACAGATCCTCCACGATCCAAAGTGACTTCCTATCCTGCGACAAATTGCCATCTTAACCGAAAAACGCCAGATTCTCCTATTGACGTTTGCTTGAGCCACGTTGGGACACCGGAAGCTGCTTTGCACCCCCCGCCAACTCGAATCCGGGCGTGACAATCGGGTGGTGGTAGAGTAGAATAGCGGCGGGCCAAGGTCCTAGATAGGGCGTATCTGCCGGCCGACGGAACTGTGGGAAAGGCGATATTCTCCATCATCTGCACGACATGCCGCGCCCGGATCGCGGTGCGCTCGGAGGCTGCCGTGGGGCAGATTCTCGAATGCCCGAAGTGCCGGAGCATGGTGCTCATTGCGCCTCCGCCGGGCTGGGTGCCTACTGCCGCCGCAGTGGCTGACGTTCCAACATCTGGCCCGCCGCCGCTGGATCGCGTCGCCGATTCGGCGGTGCTTGATCTTGAGCTGACGGGCAACTCGTGGCTGAGCACCATCGTCGGCGGCAACGTTTGGCTTCTCGGCGGCGTGGCCTTGACGTTCGTGGTGCTGATTGTCGGCGCGCTCGGCTGGCGATGGACGCACCCGGCGCAGTCGGAACCGGCCGTGGTTCGAGCGGACCCGCCGGCGGCGACGGCGAAGAAGACGGAGATCGATCGGGCCGCGCCGCCCGCGCCGCGTCCCGAGGGCGTCAGCGGGCCACAAGCGCCGCGGGTGACGCCGCCGACAACGCCGCCGATAGCGCCGCCCGAAACAAAGCCGGCGAAGGCCGATCCGCCCGTCGCGAAAGACGCGGCGAAGAGCGCGACGAAAGTAGAAAAGACAGAGGAAAAAGAAGAGACGAAGCAGGCGAAGCAGCCGGAGACGAAGCTGCCGCCGCCGCCGGTGGATGTCGCGGCGCGGATGGCCGACGTGTTGCCCGGCATCGAGTTGAGCGACGTTCCGCTGGTCCGCGCCATCGAGATCCTCGCCGACATGAGCACGTTGCCGATCACGCTCGACCCCGACGCCATGCGGCTGCTCGGGGTCGCGCCGCGCGATCCGATCTCCTTGCGGCTCGATGCAACCACGATCGGCCGGGCGTTGCAGGCGGTGGCGGCCAAGCGCGGATTAGCCGTGACGGTCGATAACGGCCAGGTCATTGTGACCCTGCCCGCCGAACAACGAGAGACCTTGCGGACGGTGCCCTATACGGTCTCCGATCTGACCGGCGACGAGAAAGCGGTGGCGGCGGAGCTTGCCGCGCTGCTGCGGAGACTGGTGGCGCCGGATTCGTGGAAGGGCGGCGGCGGCCGGGGGACCGTCGAGCCGAAAGACCGCCTGCTGACGGTGACGCAGACCCGAGAGGTTCACCGGCAGGTGCTGGTTTTTTGCGAAAAGCTCCGCAACGCCAGGCAGAAGCCGTTGCGCAGCCACGATCGGCCCGAGCAGTTCACGCTGACGACGCGCACGGGCCAGGCGCGGGCGATGCTCGATCGGCAGGTGACGGTCAATTTCTACGAGCCGGCGCCGCTGGGCAAGATCCTCGACTTTCTGGCCAAGGCGACCGACAGCGATATTCTGATCGACCACGCGGCGCTGGCGGCGGCCGAAACGTCGGATCGCGTCGAGACGTCGCTGTCGGTCGAGAAGCGGCCTTTGCGGGCCGTCCTGGACGAACTGCTCCGCCCGCTGGGGCTGGCGTACCGGGCGGTCGGCCCCAATGTGCTGCAAGTGACCAGTGCCGGGGCCGCCGACGAGCGGCTGGAACTGGAGTTCTATCCGATCGGCCGGCGGCTGGCCGAGGAGGCCTCCCCTCGCCCGCTCGCGGGAGAGGGGCAGGGGGTGAGGGCCGCGAAACTGGTCGAGCGGCTGAAGGCCGCCGTGGCGACCCCGACCTGGAATGACGCCGGCGGCCCGGGCGAGGTCTATTTCGACGCCCCCTCTCAGTGTCTGATCGTTCTTCAATCGCAGCCGGCCCAGGCGGCCATCGAGCGGTTCCTGGCGGCGAAGGGGAAGAGCGAAGGAGAGAAGGGAAAGTAGTGTTTTCGGCGGCAAAGGGGCGGAGGAGGTTGTCGGGCGGGCGTTTTCCAGGCGCGAGAATCTGCTCCGAGAACCTCCCCTGTCCCTTTCAACCGGCATTTTTCCGCTTGCTTTTTGCAGCGGGAGGACGAAAATAGAAGTAAATGAACCGGTTGCACGCCTATTATTGGTACTTTTACTTTAGCCCCCGAGGTTTCGGGGTCGGAGGTGGTGTGTAATCGACGACACAATCCACGGAAGACTAAAGCCCCGAAGCCTCCTTGAGGTTTTCGGGGCTTTTTTGTTGGCGGAATCGCCGTTCGTTTTCACGGTTGATGGGACGTCCACCGCGTGACATTCAACAGATACGCAAGACCACTGAACAGTTCTCCGCGACCGCTGGTCGCGGCTTTACAATTCCGCTGACCACCGGGGAACGCCCTCCGCGGCGTTCCGCGCCGGCGAGGAGAACGCCGTTTTTCGCGGCTCTCGGAACGCCGCGGAGGGCGTTCCCTACAAGACCAACCACTAGCCACTAACCACTAACCACAAGGAGCCTTATTGTGATCGTCGTCATGAAACGCGGCGCGACGGCCGAACAGATCGAACATGCGATCCGACGGGTCGAGCAGCTTGGCCTGAAGGCCCATCCGATCTATGGCACCGAACGGACCGTGATCGCGGCCGTCGGCGAGAAACGGGATGAGTTTCGCCAGTCGTTGGAGGGCGTGCCGGGCGTGGCCGAACTCGTGCCGATTCTCGCCCCCTACAAAGTCGCCAGCCGCGAGGTGAAGCCCGAGCCGACGGTCGTCCGTGCCGGCAGCCTCTCGGTCGGCAACGGGCAACTCGGCATCATCGCCGGCCCCTGCTCGGTCGAGAGCGAAGAGCAGACGTTGGCGACCGCCCGGGCCGTGAAGGCCGCCGGGGCCACGGCGCTGCGCGGCGGGGCGTTCAAGCCGCGCACCAGCCCGTACAGCTTTCAGGGCTTGAAAGAAGAGGGGCTGAAAATTCTGGCCGCCGCCCGCGACGAAACCGGACTGGCGGTGGTCACCGAGGTGATCGGCACCGAAGACGTGGAACTGGTCGCCCACTATGCCGACGTGCTGCAAATCGGGGCCAGAAACATGCAGAACTATCGCCTGCTTGAGGCCGTGGGCGAACAGGGCAAGGCGGTGCTGCTGAAACGCGGCCCCAGCGCCACGCTCGACGAGTTGCTCTTGGCGGCCGAGTACATCCTCAACGCCGGCAATCCGAACGTGATGCTCTGCGAGCGCGGCATCCGCACCTTCGAGGCCCACACCCGCTATACGCTGCCGCTGGCGACGGTTCCCTGGCTGCACGAGCGGACGCATCTGCCGGTCGTGGTCGATCCGAGCCACGGCACGGGCCATACGAGTCTCGTCGCGCCGATGGCCGCCGCCGCCGTCGCCGCCGGGGCGGACGGGCTGATCGTCGAGGTCCACCCCGAGCCCGAGGCGGCGCTGAGCGACGGCTATCAGTCGCTGAACTTCGAGCAATTCGAGCAGTTCATGGGGCTTTGCCGCCGAGTGAGCGAAGCGGTAGGGAAGAAGATGTGACGGCGGTTGCTCCTGGGTGCAGTAACCGGTGGCTGGGTGAAACCGCTCAAGAGTGAAGTGGAGATCGAGGCGGCATAAGGCCGACCGTCGCGGGGCATCGCCGTCTTGACAAATCCTCTGCCAATGGAACAGGATAGTTCATCGGGTGGGATATGGGTGAAGAACGAGGACGCTGCAACGGCCAGCATTTCCATCCTTAGCAACGGAGGACCGCCCGTGAAAAACGCCTACCGCTGTGTTGCCGCAGTCGTTTTTCTGCTATCTCCTGTTGCCGCCGCTGCCGGCTCGCCAGCCGAGTTTGCGGCGAAACTTGAGGGTGAGGCACGCCTTCAATTTGTGAAAGGCACCCCACCAATGGCCATCGCGATGTATTCGATCGTTATTCGGTTGGATCCGCATCGCGCCAGCGCTTACGCGACGCGGGGGTGCGCCTACCTGAGGGAACACGAGTTCGACCGCGCTATTGCTGACCTCACGACGGCAATTCGGCTCGATCCAAAGAACAGTTCGTTCCGCGCAAAGCGAGCTGGGGCGTATGCGGAGAAGGGGGAACTGGATAGGGCTATCGCCGATTTTACAGACGTGATCAACCTTGGCTGCTACGCGTATCCCGACCGGGGCAAAGCCTATGTTAACAAAGGCGAACTGGACAAAGCCATAACCGATTTCACAGAGGTAATTCGTCTCTATCCGAAAGACTACGAAGCCTACGCGCAGCGTTGCGGTGCTTATCTCAAAAAGGGCGAATGGGAAAAGGCCATTTCAGATTTCTCAGCAGAAATCGATCTTTATTCGGAAGATAGCACTGCCTACTGGGGACGCGGTCGCACATATCTCAAGCTCGGCAAAATCGACAGGGCGCTGGCAGACTTTAAGGCCGCGGCTCGGAGCGATCGGCGGTTCTATAGAGACGGCGAATACGGATGGATTGGGGCAGGAGAATGGGGAAAGGTGCCTGGCTGGATTGTCACCGATTACAGCGAGTTAATTCGCCTCGATCCAAATTTCACGCGAGCTTATTGGTGTCGTGGCGAAGCCTACGGGCGGAGTAACGTATGGGACAAGGCCGTCGCCGACTACACTGTCGTAATCGGCCGAGACCGGAAGGCGTACCGGCCGCTCTTACGCCGAGGCGAGTGCTATTTGGAGAGGGGCGAAGCAGACAAGGGCATTGCCGACCTCACGGAAGTGATTCGCCTCAACCCCGAGTTCTTCACGATGCGAGCGTTGTGGCGTCGAGGCGATGCCTTCCTCAAGAAGGGCGAATACGAAAGAGCCATTGCAGACTACAAAGAAGAGATTCGATTGGAATCAGGCCGACGTGGACACTATTTTGACGGTTACTCGCATCGTGGCTTGGCGATTGCCTATTCGAAGCTGGGCCATGAGGAACGGTCGATCAAAGAAGAATACGAACAGGCGCTTCAGGCGGGCATGTTCGGAGACTACGAAGGGGCGACCACGAGGAGCCTTGCCGAAATAAATCGGAAAAAGGGCGATCTGCGGAAGGCGATGGATTTGTACGTGAGAGCAATCTCGCTTCACAACATGTTCTCGCCGCCGTCGAAACCGATTCCGGCCTACAGCGAACTGATCCAGATAGACCCAAGTTACGCTCCGCTCTACTGCCGCCGCGGCAGGGAGTATATGAAGAACGGTGACATCGACAAAGCCATCGCAGATTTCAGCAAAGCGATTCACTTTGATTTGAAGGCAGCCGATAGGTGGCACGAGTTGGGGTTTGTCGAGAGCAATCCTCATCCTGCTCTTCTCGATCGGGCCAAAGCGTACGAGAGGAAGGGGGATTTCGCAAATGCCATTGCAGATTACACCGAGCTTACGCGACTGAACCCCGCCGCGGGCTACCGGGGCCGAAGCCGCGCAAATCTCCAGATTGGGAGCCTCGCCGCGGCGATTGCCGACTATTCCGAACTAATCCACCTCACAAAAGGCGACGAACACGAGCCCTATGCCGGCCGCGCCGAAGCCTTTTTCAGAACAGGGGACTTGGACCGTGCCATCGCCGATTACACGGAGGCGATTCGGATTGACAGACGAGACGGTGACTCGTACACCGGGCGGGGAACGGCCTATCTACGAAAAGCCGAGCTCGATCAGGCGATCGCCGATTTCACGAAGGGAACACAGGGGCATAGCTGTAAGTCCGGCGAAAAGAACGCTGGTCTGAACTGGGCGGCCTACAGCGGCCGCGGCGATGCCAATATGGCAAAGGGCAAGATGGACGATGCGATCGGTGACTTCACGATCGCTATCGCAATTAACCCCGAGGGGCCGGCGGCCTTCTGCGGACGCGGCGATGCCTACGCAAAGAAGAAAGCATGGGACAAAGCAATTGCGGATTTCAGCGAGGCCATTCGGCTGGACCCAAAACTCGCGCGAGCGTACTGGGGCCGCGGCAACGCCCGCAAGTCCAAGGGCGAGTCGGACGGCGCTCGCCAAGACTTCGCCATGGCCGAGAGGCTTGAGAAGAAGCCCTAACTGGAATTTCTAACCCAGTGGGGCAGACATTCCTGTCTGCCGGGAAGAATACCGCATGTTTGGCAGACAGGAATGTCTGCCCCACCCGGATACCTACTTCATTTTCACCGCATCGACGCCGTGATCGGTGAGCCACTGCACGAGCCAGCGGCTCGACTGGGAAGTCAGCTTGGCATCGGCGCCGAAACCTCTCCAGCGAATCGCCTGGCCGTGCTGGACCGAGACGGTCGCGATGCGGTCTTTACCCTGGTACCAATCGAGGCGGGGATAGCCGTTACAGGGGCAAGTGGCCAGCGTCTGCCCTTTTTCGAACTCAAGTCGCTCGGCAAACTGGCGGAGGTTGTCGGGCCCCGAGATTTCAAACAGCGTCTTGGCCTTGGTATCGCGGCCGTAGCAATCGAAACCACCGTCGATGACCGCCATGCGGTCGGCCTTCGCAATCACGTTGTGCAATTTGCCGTCGTACTGCCAAGTTGGATGCCGGCCGCACCCAGCGGAGACGACAGTCAGGATGACGAGTAGTGCCGCTAGTCCGCATTTCTCACCGAGCACTCTGTTGATCGTTTTCCCCGCGCGGTGGTAAATGCGGGCTAGATGCTTGAACGTGGATTTCAATACTGACTCCCATCGATGGGCAGGCCGTCGCGGCGGTTGCCGAGGCGGCGGTGGACCTCGGGGTCGATCTGATAACTGATCGTCCGCACCGAGCCGTCGCAAAAGCCGAAGTTGCAGCCGTTGGCGTGGGCGCTGCCGAAGCGGAGCCTGGCATCGAAGCCCGGCGGCACCAACTCCTCGCTGAACGGGATGCTGTCACAGCCTCCCCCGGGCGTGCAGCCTCAGCCATACGAGGTCAGATAAGGCTCGTCGTAATCTTGCAGCGGAGTGGCCAGCACCCAACGGCCAATGTCGAAGCTGTCGCCGCTGAACATGCTCTGGTCGTATCCCAGGTCGAAAAAGTTGTCATAGTACCGCTGGCTGACGAACTTCTCCCCGACCAGGTACGTGTTGCTCAAACCGTCTTCAATCGACGCCGGCTGGGTGCGGCTCCTTTGATAGCAGATGCCGTCCATCCCCGTCGAGTAGGTGGCCCAGGTCGACGACGTCGGATCGACGGGCGCCGTCGTCAGATAGAAATCACCCTCGTTGGCCGCGTAGTCGCTTCTTGCGACCAGGACGCTATCGAGGATCATATTGGGTTGGGCCGGCGCCGTCATGACGCTGCCGGGCCGACTCGGGGCCAGCACCGCGGCGGCCCGCGTCGGGCAGCGCACGACCGACAGCGGCGTCTGCACGGCGGCGAGCATCGCTTGCGACTTCGCCGTGGGATCGAGCCCTTGGCCGAGGTCGCGCAGCCCCTGCTGTTCGAGGTAGGGAAGGACGTTATAGATCCAGCCGCCCGGCTGTTTGTTGTCGGTCCCGCAGTCGGGATCGCCGATGTACGTGTGGCCCCAGCCGTTGCTGGGATAGCGTCCGGTGGCGGCGACATGCTGGTCGATCGCCAAGGCGAGTTGTTTCAGGTTGTTCTGACATTGCGTCTGCCGCGCCGCCTCCCGCGCCGACTGAACCGCCGGCAACAGCAGGGCCACGAGAACGCCGATGATGGAGACCACCACCAACAATTCGACGAGGGTGAAACCCCGAACACGTCCCCGTGGCGTGGCGACATGGAACATGATCATCCTCCTGAACCTGCTCCGCGAACACTCGATGGAAAGCCGGATGAAAACGGGGACAGGCACCGCGAGCGATAGTGGTTCAGATCACGCGGCAGCACAGCTATCGCGGAGCCAGTCCCCGTTTTCACGAGTGAGGCCAACGATTCCCCCGTAGCAACGACTCCCAGGAACTGCCCTCAGGAATTCAGTCTACAGCCGGGATTAGGTTTGTCAATTGCGTCTCGAAATCCATGACCCCACCATAGGAGCTAGACGCTTGTTGGGGTGGCAGTTGCACTGCCACCCCCGGGAAAACGCCGCCAATCAGGGGCGGCAGTACAACTGCCACCCCAACGCCATCCAAAACTGATCGGCCCTGCGAAATCTGTGACCCCCACATTAGGACTAGACAGTCGCGGCCTTGACCCGGACTTGGCGGCCTGATACTCTGTGAGGCTTTCAGCAACGAATGGTGCCGGAGTCTCAATCTGTGGCGTACGACAGCATTGTTTGCGTGAAGCAAGTGCCGGACACGGCCAATATCACGGCCGAGGCCATGAAGGAGGACGGCACGGTAAATCGGGCTGCCCTGCCGACCATCTTCAATCCGGAAGACCTCCACGCCCTGGAAACCGCGCTGGAGCTCCGCGATCGGTACGGCGGGACGATCACGGTAATAACGATGGGTCCCCCCAAGGCGGCCGATGTGCTGCGCGATAGCCTGTTTCGCGGGGCCGACCGGGCGATCCTGTTGACCGACCGCCGCGCCGCGGCGAGCGACACCCTGGCCACTAGTTATATCCTCGCCCAGGCCGTCAAAACTGTTGGCCGGTACGATTTTGTGTTCTGCGGCCGTCAGGCGATCGACGGTGACACCGCGCAGGTGGGCCCGCAGTGTGCCGAGAAGCTCGGCATTCCGCAGATTACCTATCTTGAGGAGTTGGTGAGTGTTCACGACCGTATTGTCCGCATTCGTCGCAGCATTGGCCACGGCTGGGAAATTGTAGAAGCTCGGCTGCCCGTGCTGGTTACGGTGGTTGAGACGGCCAACCGGCCGCGGCCGCTGGGGGCGAAACGGGTGATGCGGCTGAAGCGGGCGAAAGTGCCCGCCGAAGTCGCCGCCGAAGTGAAAGCAGCCATGCCCGACGCCTCCGAGGAACAACTCGCCGCCGAGAACCGCCGCCGCACGGAATCGCTCAAGGCGTGCGGCCTGCTGCTCGAACAGTGGGGCCTCGACGAAATCCACGCCGACCTGATGCGTTGCGGCCTGGCCGGTTCGCCTACAAAAGTCCACCGCGTGCAGGCGATCGTGTTGACGAAAGAGGGCTTCACCGACGTCCCCCCCACCCACGCCGGCATCGGGCAGATGGTACATGAATTGGTGGTTGATCGAACGTGGGGATGAGAAGAGGGGCTGGGGGCTAGGGGCTGGGGGCTAGTGGACGAACCGACCTGAATTGAGACGTCGTAGGTTATGCTTCAGCATAACGAAAGGCGTTGCTGGTAAACGTGTTATGCTGAAGCATAACCTACGCACGCCTCGTCATTTCAGGTCGGTCGGGGCACTAGGGACAGGAAGCGAGGCACGGCCGGGTGGGTGTTACAGATTACCGACAACTGAAGGTGTGGCAGTCAGGGGTCCAACTTGTCAAGTCGGCGTACGTTCTGTCCCAGCAGTTTCCTAAAGACGAATTGTATGGTTTGACGAGCCAGATGCGATGCGCGGCAGTGTCGATCCCGGCAAACATCGCGGAAGGTCACGCCAGAGATTCCACCAGAGAGTATTTACATTACATATCGATAGCCCTGGGCTCGTTGGCGGAACTGGAGACGATGTTCGTACTCGCACAGGAGCTCGGCTATAGTGATGAAGCAACAATTGACGCACTTCTTCAACACAGCAGCGAGGAAGGCCGCATGCTTCACGCACTGCAAAGAGTGCTGAAATCCAAACTCGCCCCCAATCCCTAGCCCCTAGCCCCTTATATGACCGAACCGAATCGCCAAGGCGAAGTTTGGGTCTTCGCCGAACAAGAAGACGGTGCGTTCCACGACGTGGCGTTGGAGCTTTGCGGGCGGGCCCGCGAACTGGCCGACCGGCTGGGCGTCAAGACCGGGGCCGTGCTGCCGGGGGCGGGCGTTGGCCCGCTGGCCAAGCGGCTGATTGCCCAGGGCATCGACAGCGTCTACGTGGTCGATCATCCGCGGCTGGCCCACTATCAGACGTTGCCCTACGCCAAAGTGCTGACGACGCTGGTCGAGAAGCACCGGCCGCAGATTTGCATCGTGGGCGCGACGCCCATCGGCCGCGACCTGGCGCCACGGGTGGCCTCGTCGCTCCGCGCCGGTCTGACGGCCGACTGCACCGACCTGGAAATCAGCGACGTCACCGATCCGAAGGCGCAGGTGGAGCACAAGAACCTGCTCTTGCAGATTCGTCCGGCCTTCGGCGGCAACATCATCGCCACGATCGTCAATTACGATCAATGGCCGCAGATGGCCACGGTGCGCGAGGGGGTGATGCCTATGAAGCCGCCCGACAATTCCCGCGGCGGCCGGGTCATCGAAGAGAAGGTCGAGATCGACGACGCCTCGATGGCCTTGAAGCTGATCCAGCGGCACGTCGAGCCGCGGAAGGTGAACCTCAAGGGCTCGCGGGTGATCGTCGCCGGCGGCGGCGGCCTAGGCAGCAAGGAGAATTTCAAACTGGTCTACGATCTGGCCGGGGCGATCGGCGGCGCCGTCGGCGCCAGCCGCGCCGCCGTCGATAGCGGATACATCGGCAAGGAGCATCAGGTGGGCCAGACCGGCACCACCGTGCGGCCGGCGCTCTACATCGCGATCGGCATCAGCGGCGCGGTGCAGCATCGGGCGGGCATGGAGGACTCGGCCAAGATCATCGCCATCAACACCGATCGCGACGCCCCGATCTTCGGCGTCGCCCATTACGGCATCGTCGGCGACTACAAGGAGGTGATTCCGATGATGATTAAGTCGATCAAGGAGATGTCTAGATAGTGGGCAGTCGGCAGTCGGCAGTGAGTAGTGGATAGTGGATAGTGGATAGAGAAACCGCCTGCGGTTTCGCAATAGCCCCCGAGGAGTTTCCCCCGTGGCGAATTTCTTTCTCGATAACGACGACATCCAGTTCTTGTTCCATCATATCGACATGGCCGAGTTGGCCCGGCTGCAAGAGGACGATTTCGCCCATGCGGACGACGATCCCTCGGGCTACGCCCCGTTGGACGCGGCCGACGCGATCGATAACTATCGCCGCATTCTGGAGATCATCGGCGAAGTGGCCGCCGAGGTGATCGCGCCGAACGCCGAACAGGTTGACCACGAGGGGAACACGCTGAACGAGGACGGCACGGTCACGCTCCACCCGCTGGTCCAGGAAAACCTGCACCGGCTCACCCAGGCCAACATGATGGGATTCACGCTGCCGCGGCGCTACGGCGGGCTGAACTGTCCCAGCTTGATGTACACGATGGCGACCGAGATCGTCAGCCGGGCCGATACCTCGATGATGAACATGTTTGGGCTGCAAGGCATTGCCGAGACGATCTACGCCTTCGCCAACAACGAGATTCGCGACGAAATCCTGCCGCGGTTTTCCCGCGGCGAAGTGACCGGGGCGATGGTGCTGACCGAGCCCGACGCCGGCAGCGACTTGCAGGCCGTCCGCCTGCGGGCCACGCAAGATGAACAGGGCAATTGGTACTTAAACGGCGTGAAGCGGTTCATCACCAACGGCTGCGGCGAGATTCTGCTGGTGCTGGCCCGCAGCGAGCCGGAGATCAGCGACGGCCGCGGATTGAGCCTCTTCGTCGCCGAGCGCTCGGAGCGGGTGAAGGTCCGCCACTTGGAGAACAAGCTCGGCATCCACGGCTCGCCCACCTGCGAAATGGTTTTCGACAACATGCCCTGCCGGTTGATCGGCGAGCGGCAGCGCGGTCTGATTACGTACGTGATGGCGTTGATGAACGGGGCCCGCGTCGGCATCGCCGCCCAATCGCTGGGGGTGGCCGAGGCGGCGTATCGCCTGGCCCGCACGTACGCCCATTCCCGCTGCCAGTTCGGCGGGCCGATCGAGCGTCTGCCGGCCGTGGCCGAATTGGTGACCGAGATGAAGATCAACATCGAAGCCGCCCGCGCATTGACGTACGAGACCGCGCGGGTATGTGACCTGGAGAACAACAATTTCCGCGTGCTGGAGATCGGTGGTGAGCTCGACAAGGAAGAGGAGAAACGCCGCAAGCAGCTCTCCCGCTCGTTGAAGCGCATCAACGGGATGCTCACGCCGATGAGCAAGTATTACTGCTCGGAGATGTGCAACCGCGCGGCCTACGACGCGATTCAAGTTCTCGGCGGCTCGGGCTACATGAAGGATTACGCGGCCGAGCGCTACGCCCGCGACGCCCGCATCACCACGATCTACGAGGGCACCAGCCAGTTGCAAGTGGTGGCGGCGGTGCGCGGCGTGACTTCCGGCTCGCTGGACACCTGGGTCGAGCCGTACGAGAGCAAGACGTACAACGATCCGCTCTTGGACGGTCTGAAGCAGCGGCTCATCGACGCCCGGCGTTCTGTGAACGAGGCGGTGCAGTTCGTCAAGACGAAGGGCTCGTCGTATCTCGACCTCTGCGGCCGAAAGCTGGTCGATTCGGCCCTCACGATCGTCATCGGCCATCTGCTCCTCGGCCAGGGCGCGGCCAACGAGCGGAAGAAGCGGGTAGCGCGGCGATTCATCGAGCGCGACTTGGCCGTCTTGAAGATGAACTGCGAGCTGATCCGCTCCGGCGACGCCGCGGCAACGGAAGAGTACGCCCTGCTGGCCGGGCCGGTGCCGGCGGTGGCATAACGATTTCCCGCGGGAACGCTGCCAAGAGGAGAAACTTGACAGCGACGATGGCGGCGGGAAGAATGAATAGAGCGCAAGGTTAGTTGTACTCCTCACGCTCCGCGTGAGGCAAGTTCGACCCGCACATTTCCTCACGCGGAGCGTGAGGAGTACATGGCTCGAATCGAGGCTCGCCGATGGCTGCAAACGCCCCCTCTGTATTTGACCTCAGCCCCGCTGAAAAACTTCAATTGGTCGAGGATCTTTGGGACGATCTGGCGGCGACGCCGTCGGAGGTTCCCGTCCACGATTGGCAGAAAGAGGAGTTGGCAAGGCGCAAGGCCAACATGCAGAGCAACCCGGCGTCGGGGCTTTCGTGGGAGGAGGTCAAGCGGAAGATACGGAGCCGTCATGGCCGCTGACTTTATCTTCGCGCCGGAGGCTTATCAGGACGTCGATGCGGCCTACGATTGGTACGAGTCGCAGCGAGCGGGACTCGGCGAGGAGTTCCTTGGTTGCGTCGATGCTTGTGTTCAGGCGATCTGCCGCCAGCCCGAGATGCACGAAAAAGTCCATGAAGAATATCGCCGGGCGTTAGTGCGACGGTTTCCCTACGCCGTCTTCTATGAGCATGTACATGGCGTCGTGACGGTCTACTGCGTCTTCCACACGTCACGGCATCCAGAAAAATGGCGTCGGCGGCTGCCGTGAGTCCCCGCCGATTTTTCGATGGCAATCCCGCCCGAGACATCGCACGCACTGCGTTCGAGGGGGATGTTGTCTTCTTCACCCTCGCCGCATATAATTGCACCCACGTTAAGGTATGCGCCATGTACGACTTCACTTGCGAGCATTGCGGCGGTACGGTGCGCGAGCGGCGGGGCGATCGGGAAGCGCTGCGGCACAAGGGGAATTTCGTGATTTTGGAAGAGGTGCCCGTCGGCGTTTGCGAGAAGTGCGGGGCGAGATATTTCGACGCCTCGATCCTTCGCCGCGTCGCGGAAATCGGCCGCGGCACGGCGCCGCCGCTTCGGACGATGGAAGTTCCCGTCGATCGCTACACACCCGCGTAGTAGGCACACGCCGAGTGCCGTCCGTCGGTTCGGAAGATTTGCGCGACAGACACAAACAACGGCACACGGCGTGTGCCTACTACTTCACGGGCCGTGAACGGTTGCATTATGTCCATGTTTGCCGGCAAAATCGGGCTGATGATGGGGGTGGCCAACGAGTGGAGCATCGGCTGGGGGATCAGCCAGGCACTCTATGCCGAAGGGGCCGAACTGGCGTTCACGCACTTGCCCAGCCCGTCGTGCCAGCGGCGGGTGACGGCGCTGGTCGAAGCGCACGGGCCGAAAGTCGTGCTGCCCTGCGACGTGCAGAAGGACGCCGACGTCGCCCGGCTGTTCGAGGAGATCGGCCGGGTCTACGGGCGGCTCGATTTCCTGGTTCACTCGATCGCCTTCGCCCCGCCGCAGGAGTTGCGGCGGCCGTACGTCGAGATGAGCCGCGAGGGTTGGCATCTGGCGATGGACATCAGCGTCTACAGCCTCGTGGCGGTGTGCCGGGCGGCCGCGCCGCTGATGAGCGACGGCGGCGCCATTCTGACGATCAGTTACTACGGCGGCGAAAAGGTGATTCCCGGCTACAACGTGATGGGCGTGTGCAAGGCGGCCCTGGAACATAGCGTTCGCTATCTGGCCTGGGACCTCGGCTCGAAACAGATCCGGGTGAATTGCATCAGCGCTGGCCCGCTAAGGACCCTGAGCGCCGCCGGCATCTCCGGGTTTGACGAGTTGCGCGAGCACGCCGCCAAGAAATCGCCGCTGGGGCGCAGCATCGACAAGGAGGACCTCGGCGCCACGGCCGTCTATCTGTTGGGCGATCTTTCCCGCGGCGTGACCGGCGAAACGATCCACGTCGATTGCGGCTACAGCCTGGTGGGGCTGTGACGCGATCTTATGAGGCGACTTCGGTCGCCGATTTGGGCCGCATTCCTTACGTTGGTGTGCCACTGCTTCGCAGAAGCAGTGCGGGCCGCGCCCCACCCCTCAAGCACTGCTTCTGCGAAGCAGTGGCACATGGTTGTCCTCATCCAGGGCTAATTTTTCGGGGGGTCGCTCCCCTTTTTGCTTGCTTTGCCCCCCTTGCCTCGCTATGCTATTGGCCATCGGCGGAACTATGGCCAGACGCCTTCTCTTCTGGCCACGCCCATTCCTGAAACTCGAAAACGAGGAGCAGCAACATGGCAGTCGGCGCCACGGAGACGGATTTGGGCCAGCAACAGGTCGGGGCGTTTGCCGACCGCGTCAGGGCGATCCGCACCGCTCTGCACGAAGTTGTCGTCGGCCAGGACGAAGTGATCGATCAACTTCTGGTCTGTGCGTTGACCGGCTCCCATGCGTTGATCGTGGGCGTGCCGGGTTTGGCGAAGACGTTGATGGTCAAGGCCCTGGCCGCCGCGTTTCGCTGGAAGTACGGCCGCATCCAGTTTACGCCCGACCTGATGCCGGCCGACGTGACCGGCTACGAGTTGCTCAGCCGCGGCGAAGACGGCCAGGGCCCGGCGATGACCTTTCGGCCCGGCCCGGTGTTTGCAAATCTCGTGTTGGCCGACGAGATCAACCGCGCGGCGCCGAAGACGCAGTCGGCGTTGCTGGAAGCGATGGCCGAGCGGCACGTGACCGTCGGCGGCAAGACCTATCCGCTGCAAGAGCCGTTCCTGGTGGCCGCCACGCAGAATCCGATCGAGCAGGAGGGGACGTATCCGCTGCCCGAGGCGCAGTTGGACCGCTTCATGATGGAGATTCGCATCGGCTATCCGACGCCGGCACAGGAGGAGGAGATCGTGTTGCGGACGACGGCGGGGATGCCCGAGTTGCCGCAGGCGTCGTTGGACCGCGAGGAGTTCTTGCAGCTCCGCGACCTGGTGCTGGCGGTTCCGGTGGCCAACAACGTGGCAGGCTACGCGGTTCGTCTCTGCGGGGCGAGCCGGCCGGAGGACGTGCGGAGCGGCAAGTTCGTCCGCGATTACGTGGCCTGGGGCGCCGGCCCGCGGGGATCGCAGAATCTCGTGCTGGCGGCGAAGGCGCGGGCGTTGTTGATGGGCCGCGCCGCCCCGACCGCCGACGACGTCCGCGCCTCGGCCCTGCCGATCCTGCGGCACCGCATCATCGTGAATCATCGGGCGGTGGGCGATTCGATCACCTCGGCCGAAGTGATCGGCCGCCTGCTGGAAGAAGTGGCCGTATGACAGTGCGAGTTACCAGCCGGTTCTTGGACCTGCGGGCGCTCTCCGCGCTCGATCACATGCGTTTCACCACGCGCCGCCGCGTCGAGGGGACGTTCATGGGCAGCCACTCGTCGCGGCAGTTGGGCGGGGCGGGCGAATTCGTCGATTTCCGTGAATACACGGGCACGGAAGACCTGCGGCGGCTCGACTGGAAAGTGCTGGCACGCACCGGCAAGGCATTCGTCCGCATCCACGAGGAGGAGACGAATCTGAGTTGCACCCTGGCGATCGACGCCAGCGGGTCAATGCGATTTGGGCTCGCCCCAAAGGGGACAGTCCCATTTTCGTTGGCACGAAAATCGGGACAGTCCCCTGCCGGCTCGAAAATCGAATACGTCCAATATCTCACCACCGCACTGTCGCACGTGATCAGCCGCACGCAGGATCAGGTCGGCCTGGCCGTGCTGAACGGCTCGCTGCGGGAATGGCTGGCCCCGGGGGCGACGGCCTCGCACGTCGAGCATCTTCAGCAGGTGATCGAAACGATTGAAACGCGGCCGAGCGTGCGGATGGCGGCGGGGCTGCGCGATCTGTTCGAGCGCTGCCGCCGACGCGGGGCGTTGATGCTGTTGAGCGACTTCCTCATGGAAGACCTGGAGGAGGTTTTTGCCGGGCTGCGGCTGTTTCGGCATCGCGGCTGGGACATCGTCGTGCTGCACCTGGTGCATCCCGACGAAGAGCGGTTGCCGCAAGGCGTCGCATTTCGTTTCGAGGGGATGGAAGACGACGGGCGGGTGAATTGTTCGCCGGCCGAGATCGCCGCCGCGTATCGCGAGCGGTTTGCGGCCCATCTGGCGATGGTTCGCCAGTTGGCGCTGGCTGGCGGTTGCGACTATCGCCGCGTCTCGACGGCGATTCCGTATTTGCAGACCTTGGGAGGATTCTTGGTAGAGAGAGCGGGATAGCCGCGGGTGCCATGCCCACGCTTGTCGTGGGCATGATTGGGACGGGTCGCTCACATGCCCACGACAAGCGTGGGCATGGCACCCAGCACCAAAACAAACCGCTTGCGGCTTCGCAACACCGCGACCACTGGTCGCGGCTTTACAAGATATGACATTCCTTCATCCGTGGGCCATCCTGATCGGCGTTGTGGCGGCAACGGGGCCGGTGTTGCTGCACTGGCTCACGCGGCCGCGGCCGGTGCGAATGCCGCTTTCGACGTTGCGGTTCGTGCGCGAGGCAGTGCGCCAGCAGCGAACCTGGCACCGGCTGCGCGATTTCATCCTGCTTTGCCTGCGGACGCTCGCCATCCTGTTGCTCGCCCTGGCGGTAGCGCGGCCGCAATGGGGACAGCCGCCACAGGTGTCCGACCTGCAAGGCGGCGACGCGGTGCGGGTGGTGGTGCTCGATCTCAGCCAGAGCATGGCCGCCCGAGCCGGCGCGGTCGAGCAGATCGAGCGGGCGCGAACCGTGGCCGCCAATTATCTGCGTTACCGGCCGGGGCTGACGGCCAATCTGATTCTGGCGGGCGCACGGCCGCAGGGGGTTTTCGACACGCCCTCGACCAATTTCGACGCCCTGCGCGACGAATTGGCCCGCTGCCGCGTGTTGCCGCAGCGGATCGACGTCAATCGGGCGCTCGATCTGGCCGCCCGCATGTTGGCGCCGACCGCGGAGAACGATCGGCGTCGCCGCGAGCTGGTGCTGGTGAGCGATTTCCAGCGCACTGCCTGGGCGAAGGCCAACTTCGCGCCGCTGCCCGCCGACACGCACATCCAACTCGAATCGACCGCCCCACCGGAGCCGCTGGCCAATCTGGCGATTCTGCGGGTCGATGGCCATGCCGCTGGGGCGGAGGGGAGCGTGCAACTCGACGTCGAAGTGGGCAATTACTCGCCCAGCACGCGAAAAGTGGCGGTCGAAGTGACGCTGGGCAATTCGACGTGGCGGCTTGCGGGCACGTGCCCGCCCGGCCGTCGCACCACACTGAAGGAAGAGATCGGCGTCCGCCGACCCGGATGGCAGACGGGGGAAGCGCGGCTGCTGGGGGTGGACGACGCCCTGGCGGCCGACAACGTTTGCCCCTTCGCCCTGTTGGTTCGCCCGCAGCCGACTTACGTGCTGATGACCCGGCAGATGAAGAGCCGCAAGCCGACGTCGAGCCTGTTCCTCGAATGTGCCCTGGCGCCGGCGTTGCGAAAGGACGGCGGCCGCGACGGTCAATCGGCGAAGGTCGTTCGCATGGACCCCGCCTCGTTCGATCACGCCGCGCTGGCCGGCGGCGACCTGATCTTGTTGGATCATCCCGGCAAGCTTTCGGACGAGACGGTGAAACTGTTGGCGGCGCTGCTGCACCGCGGCCGGCCGATCTTATACGTGGCCGCCGAACTGGTCGATGCCACAAATTTGAAGCGGCTCGCCGCGGTGGCCGGCAGCGGGCTGCAAATGCCGGTCGAGTTTACGCCGCCGCTGGGCCAAGTGCGACGCGATCTGTTCCTCACCTCGATGCGGCACGACAGCCCGGCGTTCGCGGTCTTCGGCGACGGCCTGACTGCGACGATGGGCCGGCTGCGTTTCGCCGGCGGGCTCAGTTCGCGTCGCCTGGAGACGGGCGTCGATGCCGACGTGCTGGCCGGCTACAACGACGGCTCGGCCGGCATCGTGCTCTGCTCGTGCGACGCCGGTGCGCTGGCGGTCATCAACTCCGATCTCGCGGCGTCGAACCTGCCCAAGACGCCGGCGTTCGTTCCGCTCTTGTCGGAACTGATCGAGCAGATGCTCGACCGTGGGCGCGGGACCGATGCGACGTTGTGCGGCGAGCCGCTGGTGGCCCCGCTGCCCAGCGAAGCCGGCATGGCGGCGGGACTGCGAATTCGCGGGCCGGGGGACTGTCCCAATTTTCGCGGCAGCGAAAATGGGACTGTCCCCTTTGACGGTTCCGCAGCCAACGATCGGCGACAGGAGTCGCCTCCTACAAATGCCGGTGGGTACGGCGAGTTGGTCGATGAAGCGGCGGGAGCGGTCTGGCATTGGACAAATCCCGGACCGCCGGGCGTTTACCGCGTCGAGCGCGACGGCGCGACGGTCTTCGCGCTGGCGGCCAACATTCCCGCCGAGGAGAGCCAACTCGAAGTGCTGCCCGCCGAGGTGCTGACCGGCCGGTTGGCCGCCGGCCACGCCGCTGCTTATCACGGCGCCGTGGACCAGAGCCAGCAGCACGACGATTTCTGGAAGTGGTTTGCCGTGGCGTGCGTGGCGTGCATCTTGGGAGAAATGTCCACGTTGTTGATTTTCCGTACGTAAACGATTGTGGTGCAGGCGTCCCGCCTGCCGTGAAACATGCAGGCGAGACGCCTGCACCACAAGACTTATGACGCACATCACCTTCGATCCTTACATTCCGTTGGCGATGTGGGCGCCGCTGGCGTTGGCGACCGCGGCGCTTTTGGGCTGGTATGCCGTGGCCGGTCGGCGACGGTTGCCGGCGTGGCGATGGTGGACGGTCGTTGTGCTGATGGCCGCGGCGGCCGCGGTGCCGCTGGTGGTGTTGTTGAATCCGACGTGGCTCGAACGAATTCCGCCGCCGCCGGGCAAGCCGCTGTTGACGATCCTGATCGATCGGTCCGCCAGCATGGCCACCCGCGACGGCGAGAACGGACAGACCCGCTACCAGGCCGGCGTCGCCTGTGCCGCCGCCGCAACCCGCGAGCTGGGCGAACGCTACGACGTTCGCCTCCGCACTTTCGCCAAAACTCCGTCGTCGGCTTCGTTGGAAACGCTCGCAAAAGAGACGCCGGACGGCGCGGCGACCGATCTGGCCGCCGCCGTGGAAGACTCGTTGGAAGACGACCGGCCGCAGGGGCAGGCGATGCTGCTTTTGAGCGACGGCATCCACAACGCCGGCCCGATCGAGCGGCTGCGGCAAACCGCGGCGAAGGCCAAGGCGATGGCGGCGCCGATCTACGTGCGGCCGATCGGCGGCGCGGCCAGGGTCGATGACCTCGAAGTCGGCCTCGAGCAGCCGCAGGAGTTGGCGTTCGTCGGTCAGCGGGTGCCGGTGGTCGTCAGCCTGCGGCATCGCGGCTCGTTGCCGACGAAAACTTCGGCCACGCTGCTATTGGACGGCAAGCTGGTGGAGCGGCGCGACGTGACGCTGAAGAAGAACGACACGGTTGAGGAGGTCTTCCAGGTATCGCACAAGGCCCCGGGATTGTATCGCTACGAAGTGCGTGCCGATGCTCTGCCGGGCGAGGTCACCACGGTCAACAATTCCGCGCCGCTGCTGCTGCGGGTCGTCGATCAGCCAATCCGCGTGCTGTTGCTGGAGGGGAAACCGTATTGGGACACGAAGTTCCTCGTGCGCACGCTGTCGGCCGATGAGTCGATCGAGTTGACCAGCGTGGTGCAACTGGCCGAAGGGCGGCTGCTGTGGCAGAAATCGCCACGGCCAACGCCGACCAGTGAAAAGCGTTCCGGCAACGAGAAACGCCCCGCGACCGACAGGAAACCTGTTGCCGACAAACGCCCCGCCACCGCGGCCGCGGGGGATAGCGACTCCTCGCCCGATCGCGAGCAATGGGCGATCGAGAAGGACGCCGGCAAGTTTCTCGCCGACGCCGACGCCCTGGCAAAGTATCAAATCGTGATCCTCGGCCGAAATGCCGAAGCGTTTTTGACCGACGACGCCCTGGCGAAATTGCGGAAGTGGCTTACCGAGAGCGAGGGCTCGCTGGTCTGCTTCCGCGGTCCGCCGGCGTCGCAAATCAACCAGCGGCTGGGCGACCTGATGCCGCTGCGCTGGGCCCCGGCGGCCGAATCGCGGTTTCACCTCGAACTGACGGACGCCGGCCAGGCGTTGCGATGGCTGCCGGTCGCGGGCGGGAAGGGGCAACTGGCCGAACTGCCCGCGCTGGCGACGGCCGATCGCCCCGAGGCCGCCAAGGCGCTGGCCGTTGTGCTGGCCAAGGGGGTCGGCGGCAACCAGGCGAGCCCGATGATCGTCTACCAGCCGGTCGGCAGCGGGCGGGTGGTGGTTGTCGAAGGGGCGGGCATGTGGCGCTGGGCCTTCCTCGCCCCCGAACATCAGAAGCAGGAAGAGGTCTACGGCTCGCTCTGGCGGAGCCTCGTGCGCTGGTTGGTGTCGAACGTCGGCATGTTGCCCTCGCAGCGGCTGGCCTTGCGGGCCGACAAGCTCAGCTTCACCACCGACGAAAACGTGACGGCCACGCTGCTGGTCCGCGATTGGTCGGGCGATCCGCCGCAGGTGCAACTAAGCGGCGGGCCGGACGCGGCGGAAGGGGACAGGCACATTTTTCGGCCCACGGTGGGCCGAAAAACGAGCCAGTCCCCAGCTCTTACGTTTCGCTGCGTGCCCCGCGGCAGTTATCCGGGCCAGTTCTCCGTCGGGCTGGGCCGGCTGCCCGAGGGGCAATACGCATTGCGCGTGGCGGGCATCGATAAGAACGATGTCTCCGCCGTGGCAGCTTTCGATGTCCGCGGAAATCTGGCCGAGCGGCTCGACGTCGCCGCGCAGCCGAACGTGATGAAGATGATCGCCAGGGAGAGCGGCGGGGCGGTGCTCGCGGCCGCCGATCCGCGGCTCTTGGCTCAGCAATTCGACCGGCACCTCGGCCGCACCCGGCCCGAACGCACGGCGCAGACGATGGCCTGGGATCGCTGGTGGGCGTTGCTTGGGGCGTTTGCCGTCTGGGGCACGGCATGGGGGCTCCGCCGCCGATCGGGTTTGGTGTGAGGAATTGTACTCTTCACGCTCCGCGTGAAGTGATTAGGGTTTCGCGTTCCTCTCGCGGAGCGAGAGGAGTACGGGGAAAGACCATGATTTCACTCGGCGCACAACTTCGTCGCGTTCGCCGACGGCTGCTGGGGATCGGCGCGGCCGCGGCGGCAGTCTGGGGATTGGCTGCGGTGACGATCCTGCTGCTGCTGGGGGCGTGGCTCGATCTGCTCTGGGAGTTTCCGCCGCAGTGGCGGATCGCCACGTTCTGGGTGGCGGGCGCGAGCGGCATTATGCTTCTCGGCGTACTGTCGGCGGCAACGCTGCGCGCTTGCGCGATGCGGCCGTCGCCCGGCGGCTCGATCGGGCGGGCCAGTTGGGCGGCAGAATCCTCACCGGTTGGGAATTGGCCCAGGAACAGTGGAGCCGCCGCGGCGGACAGACGCCGCGGGCGTTGACGCTAAGCCTGGCCAATATCGCGGTGGCCGACGCCGCCGTTGCCGCCGGGCAAATCCCCTTGGGCCAGGTTGCCCCGGTGCGGCCGCTGGGCCGCTCGCTCGGCGCGATCGCCTTGCTGGGGGTCGCCGTGGCGGCGCTAGCGGTTTGCCTGCCGGGGCTGGTCGGGACGCAGTGGAATCGGTTCGTGCGGCCGTTCGCCGACGTGCCCCCCTTCTCGCCGATCGAGTTCAAGGTGACGCCCGGCAACACGCGGGTAGTCTACGGCAGCGAATTGGAGATTCGCGTTACCGTGATCGGGCCGCCGGTCGAGCAACTCGAACTGGTGCTGGAAGCGGGCAACCGCCAGGAGCCGCCGCTGCCGATGTTTCCCGAGGCGGACGGCCAGTGGCGGGCGGTCCTGGCCCGCGTCGTCGAGCCCACCGATTACTACGTCCGCGCTTACCGGGCCCGCAGCAAGCGGTATCACCTCGGCATCATCACGGTGCCACTGATCGACAACGCGCGGCTGCGGATCGAGCCGCCCGCGTACGCCAATCAGGCCGCCTACGAGGGGCCGCTGCCCAAGGAGGGCGTCAGCGGGCTGCCCGGCACCAAGGTGCAGATTGTCCTGCACAGCAATCGCCCGCTCGGCGGCGGGAGCATCACGCTAAGCGGCGCAGTTTGTGGTGCAGGCGTCTCGCCTGCGTCGAGCGTTGCTCTGACGCCGAGGGGGACAGTCCCATTTTCGCTGACACGAAAATCGGGACAGTCCCCGGCAGCCGGGACGGCTGCACCACAACGCGAACCGACTTGCATGCCGATGAAGCCGATCGAGCCGGGCGGCCAGGAGGTCGTGGGGCAATTCGCGATCGCCGGCGACGGAAAGTTTTCTTGCCGCGTGATCGACGAGGACGGCCAGGAGTCGCAGCAGACGTTTTCGGGCAACGTGACGATGCTGGCCGATCAGCGGCCGTTCGTGCGGATCACCGAGCCGCCGCGGACGTCGCTGGCCACGCCCACCGCGGCGTTGCCGGTGACGATTTCGGCCGAGGACGACTGCGGCATCTCGCGGCTGCAACTGTATCGCAGCCTGAACGATTCGCGGCCGCTGCCGTTCGATCTGCGGCTGCCCGCCCACCCGTCGCGGCGGCTCGACGAGCAGGTCCGTCTGCCGCTGCAACAGTACGGGCTGGAGCCGGGCGACGTGATCAAGCTCTTCGCCCGCGTCGAAGACAACGATCCGGCCGGGGCCAAGGGGGCCGAGAGTTCCGTGGTCATGGTGCGGATTATCAGCCAGGAGGAGTTCGAGCGGATGCTGCAAACGCGGCAAGGGATCGAGGCGTTGCTCTCGAAATACTACGCCGCTCAGCGCCGCATGGAATCGTTGGCGAAGAAGATGGACGGCCTGCGAAAGAAGGTCAAGGGGCAACGCGGCGAGGCAAAACGGTCGGAGGAGATGCGCCGGCAACTCGAACAACTCGTCGAGGCGTTGCGGCGCGAGGCGGCGGAAATTCGCAAAGCGGCCGACTCGTCCATACCATACGACATCGACAAGGCGCTGACGCCCGAGTTGCAGGAATTGGCCAAAACGTCGGAAGAGATGGCGAAGGAATTGGAGCAACTCGAACGGGAGAAAGACCTGCTGAACAGGAAACTCGGCGGCCGGCTCGACCAGATGGCCAAGCGGCTCGCCTCCGCCCGCAAACTCTACGACGAGCAGGCGGTCGAGCCGATGGAATTGATGGCGGGCGTGCTGCCGCTTTTGGCCGACCAGCAGCGTTTCGTGATGCTCGCCCTTTGGCAGCAGGATTTGGCCGATCGGCTGCGGTCGTTGAAGGGGCGCGAAGGGCAGGACGATCCGTCGATGAAGGCCCGCCTGCGCGATTTGGAGGAGGAGCAGCGGCAAGTCCGCGATGCGCTGGCGAATTTTCTCGACAACGTGCAGGAGCACATCGACAAGCTGCCGGACAAGCAGGAGTTGAAGGAGTTTCGCGAGTCGGCGGAGAAGTTTGTCAAGGACCTGCGCAAAAGCGGGGCGGCGGAGGCGATGGCCGGGGCCGAGTCGGCGTTGGGCGAGTTCGCCCCCACCCGCGGGCACAAGAAGGCCCAGCAGGCCGCCGACATCCTCAAGAAGTTCATCAAGGAGTGCAAGGGGATGGGCAATTGCGCCTGCAAGGGATTGAGATTTCAGCCGAAGATCTGCAAGGCGATCGGCAGTTCCCTCGAACAACTGCTGGCGGCGATGGGCATGGGCGGAGGAGGAGGAGACGGCAGCGGAATGAATGGCTTCGGCCCGACCGGCCTTTACGGCGGACTGCCGCCGGCGTTGGCAAACGCGGGCGAGGCCTCCGGCGGCGGCGAAGGCAACGCGCGGCGCGAAGGCGGCGCGCCGATCAACAATCGCGACCGAGGGCCGCCAGACGAATTGTTCGCCCCCGGCGCCGCCGCCGGCGCCAACGACGCGGCCGTCCCCATCCGCTATCGCCGCCAGGTCGGCCAATACTTTCAACGCGTCGCCGAAGAGACGGGACAGGGCGGACAGTAGCGGTCGCATCAGAACCGAAGGCCATCATTATGAATCGCATTCATCACTCATCATTCATCATTCATAATCTGCCGCTCGGCATGATCGTCGTGCTTGTTGCAGCTTTCGCCTTGGCCGCGCCCGAGGTGCGGCAATCGGGCGGCGAGCCCGACGGCATCGTGCAGGTGGCCAACCTGGTCTACGCGGGCACGAAGAGCAGCCGCTGCTTCTCCGACCACTTCCTCATCAAGGCCGAAAAGGAGACGTGCATCTCCACCAGCCGGCGGTTCCACGCCGTGAAACTGTCGAGCGACAGCCTCTACGATTATCCGTTGGTGATCATGACCGGCGAAGGGGAGTTTCAGTTGTCGCAGGCCGAACGCGAAAACTTACGGCGCTACGTCGAGCGCGGCGGGCTGCTGCTGGCATCGGCGGGCTGCTCCTCGACGGAATGGGACCGCTCGTTTCGCCGCGAGATGGCCACGATCTTCCCCAAGCACCCGCTACGGTCGATCGACATGAAACACCCGATCTTCCACATGACTTACGAGATCAAGGAGTTGCACACGACGCACGGCGGCAGCCCGCGGCCGCTGGTCGGCGTCAGCATCGCCGGCCGGCTGGGCGTGGTTTATTCGCAAGACGGCCTGAACGACACGCCGCACACTACCGGCTGTTGCTGTTGCGGCGGCAACGAATTGGAGGACGCGGTGTCGATCAATGTGAATATCTTGGCGTATGCACTGACGCATTGAGAGGGGCTGGGGATCAGGGGCTAGGGGCCGGGGATCAAGGGCTAGGGGCTAGGGGCCAGGGATCAGGGGTCAGAGGTTAGGGGATGAGGGGTGGGCGGTTTACCGCCCACTGGGTTTGAGAACGACGCACGGCGTTGCTGTAATCCATGATAATCATCACGCCCTACGAATCGGCCTTTGCACTGCTCGCGGTGATGGCCTGTGTGGCGATGGTCGGCTGTCGGCCGAGCGGGGCGGAGCGGCCGTTGATCTTGGTCGTAAGCGGCGACACGAACGGCTGGATCGTGCCGTGCGGATGCACGTCGAATCAGTCGGGCGGCCTGCCGCGGCGGGCCACGCTGATCAAAGCGCTGCGGCGGCGGGCGGAGGTCGTCGCGGTCGACGTCGGCGGCGCGGCCCACGGGACTTCCTCCTACGATCTCGCCAAGTTCAAGGCCATTCTGTCGGGGGAAATGGAGATGCGCGTCGCCGCCCACAACATTGGCGCGGCGGAGGCCCGCTTCGGACCCGACGAGTTGCGGCGGCTGGCGAAGGAGATGAACGTGCCGTTGTTGTCGGCGAACGTCCGCGATGCCGCCGGAACGCTCGTCGCCGAGCCGGTTCGCTTGGTCTCCGCGGCGGGACGGTGGCTGGCGTTGGTCGGCGTGCTGGCCGAGCGTTACGCGACGGCCGAGGTCGAGGTGACGCCGCCCCGCGAGGCAGTGGTTGAAGCCTTGGCCGGCGTCGCCGGAAAATATGATGCCGCGATCGTGTTGGCCTATCTGCCGGAGGACGAGTTGCGGCAATTGGCCGAGGCCTTGCCCGAGGCCGACGTGATCGTGGGCGGCCCGACCGGTCAGCCGATCGCCCCGAAGCAGATTGGCCCGACGCTGCTGACTTCGGCCACGAACAAAGGGAAGTTCGTCGTCCGGCTCGATGCCCCGCCGCTGCGATCGGCCGCAGGTTGGAAGGGGAGCATCGTCGAATTGAGCGAGCGCTATGCCGACGATCCGGCGCAGCGGGACGGCGTGGCGCGGTTTCGTATCGAGTTGCGCCGCAGCGACTTTGCGCCGGGCCAGACCTCGTTCGCCGATCCGCTGCCGACGAATCTGCCGAAGGGTTTTGCCGTCGCCGGCACGGCCGCCTGCAAGAAATGCCACGAGGACGACTGTCGGCAATGGCGGGAGTCGAAGCACACGATGGCGTGGAAGGCGCTGAAAACGACCGGCTCGCACGTCGATCCCGAGTGCCAGCGTTGCCACACGACCGGCTACGGTCTGCCGGGCGGGTTTGCGTCGATTCGGGACGACGCTCCGCCGCACGATCGCGTCAACGTCGGCTGCGAGGACTGTCACGGCCCTTCGCAGGCTCACGTTGCCGATTCGGCGGTGCATACGCCGCGGTTCGCGCGGGCGAAGGACTGCTGCACCGCCTGCCACGACCGCGAAAACAGCCCGAAGTTCGACTACGACAAGTATTGGGAGAAGATTCGTCACGGGCAGAAAGCGAAGGAGAACGTCCCATGAAAGTCAGCACTGCCTTGCGATGGATCGCCGCGACGGCGTGCGGCACGGTAATTGCGGCGCACGCGATTGCCGTGGAAGCGAAATATGAAAAGGTGAAAGTGCCGGCCTCGAAAAGCGATGCCCTCACCCCCGGCCCCTCTCCCGTGACGGGAGAGGGGAGGGCTAGCGCGGCGGGGACAGCCCTCACCCCCGGCCGTTCTTTCGCAACGGGAGAGGACGGCAGAGTGGTGCCACCGGCCAGCCCTGCCCCCGGCTCTTCCACTATTACGGCGCCGCGAAACGCCCTCACCCCCGGCCCCTCTCCCGCGACGGGAGAGGGGAGGACCGGTGCGGCGGCGGCGGCGAAGAAAGCGGCCGAGGCGGTTGCGTGGCTCTTGAATCTCAACGACGGCTATCGCCGCGCGCTGGCCGACCGCAAGCCGATCTTGATACGCGTGGGGGCGAAGTGGTCGGCCGACTGTCGGAAACTGGCGGCGGCGATCGAGACGCCGGAGGTGCAGGCGGAGTTGGCCCGCTGGACGCCGGTCTGTTTGGACGTCGATGCGCAGGCGGACGACGTGGCCGAACTGGCGATTGCCGGCGTGCCGGCGATGCGGATTCGCACGCCTAGCGGCCAACACATCGCCCAGCACGACGGATACCTGGCCGCGAGCGATCTGGTCGATTGGCTGAAGGAGAATTACGAAGCGGCGACGAAGCCGGCGGCCGAGGTGTTGCTGGCCTCGGGCGAACCGACGGCGGTGGCGGCCACGCGGCTGGTGCATCAGTTTCAGGAGCGAGATCCCGCGTTGCGCGAGGCGGCGATCCGTCGCCTGCTCCCCTATCCGAGCATCGCCCGCTCGGCGGTGCTGCGGGCGTTTACCACCGGCAGCCTCACCAGCCGGCTGGCGGCGATGGAGGTGCTGGAACATTGGAAGGCGCCGCTGGAGGGGCTCGATCCGTGGCGGCCCGAGACGTTCACCGATGCGCGGCTCGCGCGGCTCGACAAATGGAAGGACCGCGAGATTGCCGCCGAAGCCCCGCCGAAGGAGCTTTCCAGGAAGCAACTGGCCGCGGCGCGGCGGCAGATCGAGCGGATGCTGGCCGCCGACGAATCGGAGGCCGACGCCATCCGGCAGCGGTTGGCGGAGTTTGGGCCGGCGCTTTTGCCGAGGTCTACGCGCGGCTGAAGAATGCGGCGGCCGACCAGGATCGCCGCCGGCTGTTGATCCTTCGCTACCGGTTGGCGGCCAACGATGTGCTGGTGCTGCGTTGGCCCGGCGGAGTCGAGCGATTGGGCGACACCGATCCGCGGCAGCGCCGCCGCGCCGCCGAAGAGCTTGCCCGCACGGCCGGCGACGATGAGAAGCCGCTGCTGTTGGAACTGTTCGCCGACAGCGATCCGTTGGTGCGGGAGCTTAGTCTCCGCGGCCTGCAACACATCGGCGGCGACGAGGCCAAAGCGGCGCTGGTGAAACTGCTGGGTGATCCCGAGCCGAACGTTCGCGCGGCGGTATTGAAGCAGTTGGAGGAATCGCCCGACGCCGCGATGGTGCCCGCCGTGGTGAAGTACCTGAAGGACGAGAAAGACCCGGACTTGATCGTCCACGCCATCGGCGTGCTGCGGGCGGCGAAGGGGAAAGAGGCAATCAAGTGCCTGATGTCGCTGTTGAAACACAAGAGTTGGCAGGTGCGGGCGGAAGCGGCCGCCGGCATCGGAAAACTCGACGATCGCTCCAGCGTTCATTTCTCGTCCGGTTGGTCGTTCGACGCCCCAGGCGGCAAGGCCGACGATCCGGCGGCGAAGCTCCAGGCCGACGCTTACGTGGCGCTGTTGGATTTGTTGGACGACGAGGACGGCTTCGTGGTGGCCAAGGCGGTCGAGGGGCTTTCCGAAGCCGACATGGCGGTGGCCGTCGAGCCGCTGGTGAAAGTCGCCACGGAACATCCCGACCTGGCGGCCAACGTGCTGAAGCTGCTGGCCGAGAAGGGCAACATGCGGAAGAAGGCGATTCCCCACTTGCGGAAGTTCTGCAAGCACGAACTGCCGACCGTCCGCGCCGCGGCGATCGCCGCGCTCTGCACCGCCACGTCGGGCGACGCGGAGGAGGAACTGTCGGCGACGCTGGCCGACAAGGAGAGCGATGTCCGCATCGCCGCCGCTGCCGCCCTGTTCAAAGCGATGGATCAACTTCGCGATACGGCGAAGAACAAGGCGGAAAGCGGGACCGTCACCAGCGTTACGCCCAGCGAGACGATCGTGGTCGAAACCGAGACCCTGGGAAGCGGGGAGGTTCGGACCACGAGGACGGTCACGCGCAGCGGGCCGACTGTGGCCGAGGAAAAAGGCGGCGCGGCGCAATCGTCCGGAATCGCAGAGGAGCGGTTGTCGAAGGTCGCCGCTCTCTTAGGCGGCGGGCAAAGTCCTCCCGCTCCTCGCGCCGTGACGTTGCCGACGCCGTCGAGCGGCAAGAAGTCCGCCGAGAACCCCGCCAGCACCAAGTTGGTCGACACCGTCAAGCCGGCGGAAAAGGGCAAGTCGAGCCACGAGAAGAAGCCGGCCGTCAAGAAAATCGACAAGAAGGCGGGCAAGAAGAGCGAAAAGAAGAGCGAGGAGGAGGAGCTTAATCCGCAGGATCAATGGCTGCTGGGCTGTTATGCCGGCAAGGGCCGGCCGAAATGGACTTCGCGGATGGTCGCCCCGCTGGAGAAGATGCTGAAAGCCGACGCCGCGAAGGAGCGGATGGCGGCCGCGGCGGCGTTGGTGCCGTTGGGAAAAGCGGCCGTCGCCCTGCCCGTGGCCCTCGATACGGTGCGGGGGAACCGCGACATGATCGAGACGGCGGCGGAGATCCTGCCCTGGCTGGTGTGGCAGCAGCGGATGAAGGCGTTTCAAGAGTTGTGCGGCTTGGCCGGCGACGGCCTGTTGCGAGCGCGGCTGATCATGGCGCTGGCCCAAGTGCCCGACCGTCGCGCGGCCGAGCCGTTGTGGGCGATGTTGGCCAATGCCAAGGCGAGCGACGAAGGATGGCCTGCGATCTACGCGGCCCTGATGGTCACGTATCTGGGCAACCAGTATTCGCCGTCGAACATCTCGGCGTCCGATCGCCGCGATCTGTCGAAGGCGGCGAAGCCGCGGGCCGAAGCCGGCAGCGAGCGGCAGCGGCTGGTTGCGCTGGCGCTGCTGGCGCAAGCCGTGCCCGACGACGCCGCCGCGCTGGCCGCCCGACTGGCCAACGATCCCAAGTTCGGCGATTCGCTCCGCAACGACGCTTTCCAAATCGAGTTGCTGACGCGATCCGCCCCCGCCGCGCGGAAGCTCTCGGTGGAGACGATGCACGGCGGCAACGTTGCCCGCAAACGGCTGGCGATGATCTACCTGATTCACGGCGCCCGTGAGCTCTGGAACCTGCACGACGGAATCTATCTGCTCAACGCGTTGAACTCCACATTTACCAGCAGCGTGCAGTCGGGAACGCCGATCGTCCCCAAGCCGCCCGAGGGATTGACGCTGGTTGACGTTCGCCCGTTGGCCGGCGACGCGAACGCGGAAGTGGCGGCCTGCGCCGGTTACCTGATGGCCCTGTTGGGCGACACCAGCGGCATGGAGCCGCTGCTGCAATACTGGCGGCAACACAACGAGTCGTCCAGCGAGTGGAAAAAACTGGTCTATCGGGCGATTGCCGTCAGCGACGATCCGAAGTATATTCCCGTGCTGCGGGAAATCTACGGCAAGCTCGACCAGTACGAAATGAGCGAATTCTATTGGACGATCCGCATCATGACCGGCTCCGAAATCCTGGCGTTCCGAAAACAGATTCGCGACGAGGTCGGCCCGTCACAATTGGGTCAGTAAGCAAACGAGTTGGGGTGTAACCGAACAAGTTGGGGTGGCAGTTCAACTGCCACCCGAACCGGGCGCCACCCCAACCGGACAACCTAACCACGGAGAGAACAGCAATGACCATCCATTGGAAATCGGTGTGTTTGACGGTGTTGGCGACGGCGGTGCTCTGGCCGGCGGCGGCGTCGGCTCAATTCGAGCGGATGATGGCGATGCAAGGGGCGGGCCATCCGGCGATCTCCGCCGGCGGCACGTCGCTGGTGCAACGAAAGCCGACGCAGTTGCGGCTCTACATGCAACTGACCGCCAAGGGCAAGACCTTGGAAGAAGCGCTGATGAAACTGAAGGAGCGGCAGGAGACCGCCGCGGCCCAACTCGAAACGTTGAAGGCCGAGAAGAAATCGATCGTTTTCGGCGCCGCCAGCGCGGCGAACGAGCAATCGTCGCGGCGGAAGCAGATTCAGGCGATGGTCATCCAGCAGATGCGGGCCCGCGGCAAGAAAGTGCCCAAGGGGCTGCTCAACCCGCAGTCGATGACCATCTCCTGCACGCTGACGGCGACCTGGCCGCTGACGGAGCAGTCGCACGACAAGCTGCTGTTGTTGGCGCAGCGTCTGCAGGACAAGATCAAGGCCGCCGATCTGTCGGGCAGCAAGGAGGCGGAGAAACTCTCGCCCGAAGAGGAAGAATCCGAGGAAGAGGCGAGCCAGATGGCCAGTCAATTCAGCCCCGGCGAGGAGGCGCAGCAGCCGAACCAGCCGCAGTTCCTGTTCGTCGCCGTGTTGCCCAAGGCCGAGCGGCAGAAGGCGATGGCCGAGGCGTTCGTCAAGGCCAAGGCCGAGGCGGCCGAGTTGGCCAAGGCGGCCGGCGTCGAGCTCGGCCCGCTGGTCGGGCTAAGCGGCGGCTGCTCCGGCCAGAGCAGTTTCGGCGAGAATCCCTATTATTCCCGCTACAACTCCGGTTTCTCCGAGGTCGTCCGGCAAATGATCGCCGCGCAGACCGGCGAGTCGTCCGGCGACAAGCAGGAGGAGAAGCCCGACGAGGCGATCGGCGCCGACCCCAGCGCGCTGAAGTTCAGTTGCACGGTCGCCGCGATGTTTCAGATGGGGAAATGAGCGACGAGGGCCGAAATCGAAGACTTTCGCCCCTCTTGCGTTTCCTGTGTTTATGAACCAACCTTCGGGTAACCGTCGAAAGTGGTTTTCGGTCCGCGCGCTCGTGCTCTGCGGACTGCCGCTAGTTTTCTTGACCGGTCTTGCTCTCATCGCGTATCAGGATTGGCGTCAGTCGCAGACTCTTCCGCTGGTTGAGACAGATGAGATTCAGCAGGTCGATTTCGCAATTGAGAGGCAAGGCAAGTGGTACGAGGTGCCGCTGCCGTCGGCGAAAGCTCTGATAGAGTGCTTTCGCGGCGCCGTAGTGGTGCCACCCCAGCCGGACCCTCCGGGAGTAATCTCTGACCCTCTTCCTATGGAATACGGTATCCGGATCGTAGATAAAAAGGGAAAGGAGTACTGTCTTTCGTTCCATGTCTATTCAGGCCTTGTTTATGTACACGGTTCTTGGGCCACATCCTGGTACTACGCGTTTCCCAACAGCCGAGTCCCCCGCCTAAAAAAACTCGTTCAAGATCTCCTCTCAACCAATGAGATCGCCGGTGGACGGTATTCTTACCTTCCGGGAGAAGACGATCACAGGCACTATTCCCGCATCTGCCGGTTGATCCGGGGTGAGCGCACTCGGCGCGGGAAGTGAGGACAGAAAAGGCGCAATTATAGGATCATCACTTGTTTCGGCGACCCGGATCACGGTTAACCGGTGGCGCTTCCCCCTTGTCGTCTACCCTGCCTCGGAGGGGGCAGACGGATCGACCGCCTATAATTAGTGTAGAGAGATGGGCGTCTCTTCTCGCGCACGGGGAGCAGTAATCATGCTTGCCTATTGTCGGCGTTTGTCGCATTGGCTGTGGCTGCTGGGACTGGCGGCCTGTCTGGGCTGTGGCACGAAGGCGGAGGAGGCGATACCCGGCGATGCCGAATACGCCAAGGGCTGCGGCCTCATGGACGAACACAACGCGGCGGACGCCGTCAAAGCCTTCAACGACGCCATCGAGAAAAATCCACAGAATGAACTGGCCTTTTTCCAGCGGGCCGAGGCTGAGCAGCAACTTAGCGAAATCGATGAAGCGATCGACGATTATACCAACGCCCTGCGGCTCAATCCGGAACATGCCGACGCCTATTGCAAGAGAGGAAAGCTGTTCTTGGACGGGGGCCTTGCCGAACTGGCGATCGACGACTTGACGAAAGCGTGCAGCCTTGCCCCCGATTCGTATGAAGCCTTTTCTTTGCGGGCGCGGGCGGGGCTGGCGGTCGAAAAGCCGCTTGAAGCCATCGAGGACGCGAAGACGGCAATTCGTCTGAACGTAAAATGCTGCGACGCTTTCCATACTCTCGGTCTGGCGCTGCTCTCCGACCCGGATACGAAGCCCGACAGGGCTATTGAGTACTTGCGGCGGGAGATTCACCTCTTGTCAAAGAATGACAAGAACGCGACGGGGAAGAATGACCCGAATCTGGCTGAAGCGCATTTCGCGCTGGGCACCGGCCTCGACAGGGCCGGAAGGCGACATAAAGCGCAGGAAGAACTTGACACGGCAATCAGACTGGATTCAGAGAAGTATCTCCCGCGCTATATCGAATATCGGAAGCGGAATCCGCTTGAAAGCACTCGCCCGCACACGCAAATGTCATTTAAGCCGGTCATTCCCGACCTGTTGCCGCAAGCGAATGCTACGTTGCAGAAGGGAGAGTTTGACGCGGCCATCACTCAGTTCACCGCCATTCTCGACAAGGAAGCTAAGTGCGTCGACGCGTGGTACGGCCGTGGTTGTGCATTTTTGGGAAAGGGCTTGGCAGATTCGGCAATCGCGGACCTAAACCGGGCCGTCTGGCTTGAGCCGCCGACCGCGCTGCTGGCCCAAGCATATTGCGAACGAAGCCGGGCCTATACGGAAATGAGGAATTACACGCAGGCCATCCGGGACGCTACCGAGGCGATTCAATTACGGCCCAGTCTCGCCGCGGCGTTCCTCAATCGGGCCGCCGCTTATTTGGCGGAAGACCGCTTCGACCGCGCTTTGGCCGATCTCGACGAGGCCGTGAGGCTCGATCCGCAACTGAAACCGCAGGTCCGGGGCTCCTACGCCAAACTCTGCCGTAACCAGGGAATCGACGAGATTGCGGCGCGGCAGTGGGACAAGGCGATCGCCAGTTTGGAAAAAGTGGGCGATTTCGACAAACAGAGCGGCAAGGGACTTCATCGGCAACTGGCGGAGGCGTACCGGGAGCGCGGATTCAGTTTCGCAAACTCCGGGGACTTCGAGAAAGCGACTCATGATTTCGAGACGGCCTTCAAATTGGACGAAGACAACGCCCAGAATCACCGTCTCTGTGGATTGACGTGCTGCAAGATGGCGCGAGTCTGTCACGTTCGCCGACTGACGGTTGACGAAAAGAGGATGTGGAAATCCGCGATCGACCATCTGAGCCGTGCGAGCTGGCTCGATCCCGAGCTCGATCAATCGTTGCGTTATTCGCTGGAAGACGCGCGAAGCAATCTGCGGCAACTGGCCGAAAACGAGCGGCCGTAGAATGGGCGCGTCAGGTAAACGCGGCGCAACATCGCCGGTTGCATAAAGCGCGGCGGCTCCTGCTCATCAATTGGCGTGGATTGCACGATGGGGCCGACAGCGGCGACTGTCAATCGGAGCCCTGTGCCTGGCGGCGATCAGCGCCTTGTGCAGGCAGGACAAGCCGCTATTCATGCGGCTCTTGAGGGTGCCAAGCGGGATTGCCAGCGCGTCGGCGGCCTCTCGATAGGAGAGCCCTTTGTAGACCACCAGGATGAGCACCTGCCGGACTTTGGCGGGGATTCCCAGCAAAGCCGCGCGAATCCAATCACGATCCTCGTTGCGGTTGAGCCGTTCGCCCGGATCGTTCTCTCTGGTCTCCAGCAGGCGGTCTAGCGACTGGCGTTCATCATCGCCGCCGTCGCCCGTTACGGACGCGCGGCTCATCGCCTTGTGCCGCCGATTGCGCCGCAAGAGATCGACCGCCTGATGAGCGGCGATCGTATAGAGCCAGGGTTGCAGTCGGCGATCCCGCGCAAACTGCCGGCATTTTAGGTGCACTTGCAGAAATGTGGCTTGGAAGGCGTCCTCGGCCAATTGAGCGTCGCCCAAGTACTGCCGCAAGTAGCTGCGCAGTCCCCGCTCGTATCGATGGACAAGTTCCTCGAAGGCGAGGTGGCTGCCCGTGTCCGCGTAGGTCGCCAACAACTGCTCGTCGGACGGCGGGGAAAAACGTCTCTCCATCCGCTCGCCGTCGAGCTTCTCTGTACTTGCCGTTCGCCTAGGAAGATGGGTTTGCACGAGTCACCGCCTTTTCTCTATCGCCGCCAATGGATTTCGCTAATGTGGTTGTTTCGGCTGATGGTAGTCTGCAACCGCAGCACGCTGTGTCTTGGTAATTCGGGCAGCACGCCTGGTGTCTTCCTCTAGACGTTAGCTGCTTCTTCCCACTCGTCGCGCGACAACGCCTGGCGATACCACTGGTAGTGGCGGAGGTATCCCTCGACGTCGCCGCAGTCGAGTTGCCGGGAAAGATCGACTGCATCCTCGAACGTGAGCAGGTCGCGCGGATGGCAGCGATAATCGGCCGGGTCCACTAAAGGAACGGCGCGAAAGTCGACATACTTGGCTCCCAGACGGTGATCGATCAGTTTGACGCGAATCATGGTTCCCTCCGCTTCTTGTAGTCGCTCGTCGCAGGTCGAGGCGGACGAGCCTCCGGGCGCCGCACCAGGCACCATTGCTGCCGGACTATCGCTTTGCGGCGCTCCGGAGGTTTTCGCGCCAACGCCTCTGGGTTTTTCACGCTGATCGCACACATAATGCGTTGTCACGTCACCGTACGCGCGTCCCGCGCACGTTTCTCGAATACGAAATGGCTGAACCCCGGAAAGGTCGGACACTGGAATTGCAGCCGTCGTGTTCCGAAGTTTTCCGCGGAAGAGCCGGCCATGATTGCATCGCGTCGGGCCTCGTCGGCCGTATGCTTGGTGGAGCATACGACGATTTCTTGCTTGTCGCCGACGTCCGATTGGAATACCTGTGGGTCTCTTGGTTGGTCCATGACTGACTCCTCTGGTTAAACTCGAGCTGCAGGGCGACGGCCTTCGCTTTCGCCTGTTTGCCTCTCTGTTTTGCTCCGGCCCCGTCTCACACGCTCTTACTCGTTGCGGCCATCTATTGACGCGGAATCCAGCCGCGCCGTCCGCCAGGTGACTCGCGTTTTTTCGGTAAACTCAGGGATTGACCGACGTTGGGAATGGAGTAAGCTGATGGAGTACGCTGAGGGGGCCGTCGAGCGGCGTAACGGGAGGGAGGACGATGGGATCGCACGAATCTTCGGAGATCACCGACCTCTTGCGCGGCCTTAAGGCGGGGGACGCGTCCGTCGTCGATCGCTTGTTTACGGCCGTTTATCAAGAGCTGCGAAATCTGGCCGGCCGCTTCTTCCGAAAGGAAGCAAAAGGGATCACGCTTCAGCCGACGGCCTTGGTACACGAGGCGTACTTGAAGCTAGTGGATCAATCGGCCGTCGATTGGCAGGGGCGCACGCACTTCTTTGCCGTCGCCGCCCAGGCGATGCGGCGAATACTGGTCGATCACGCGCGGCGACGCGGCGCCGCCAAACGCGGCGGCCACAAAGCTCGTCTGTCGCTGGAAGAAGACCTGGTGCCCGACCTTGAGCCGAGCAACGACGTCCTGGCGGTGGACGAGGCGTTATCGGAATTGGCGCAGTTCGCCCCGCAGCAAGCCCGGCTGGTGGAACTGCGGTTCTTCGGCGGTTTGAGCGTATCCGAGGCGGCCGAGGTGTTGGGGATCTCGAAGCGGTCGGCCGAGCGCGAGTGGACGATGGTGCGGGCTTGGCTGCGGCGGGAGCTCAGCGAGAAACATACTGCATGAATGCAGCACGACACGATCAGATCAAACGAGTCTTCTTGGCGGCTTGCGACTTGCCGCCGGGTGACGTCGCCGCGTTTCTGGATCGCGTCTGCGGCGGCGACGCAGATCTACGACGAGAAGTCGCGTCGCTGTTGGAGCATCATCTTCCCGAGACGATCATCCGCACGTCGCCTGCCGACACCGACCCGGCAAGACTCTGGAACGTGCCGCCGCCCGAGACAATTGAGGTCGATTCCGACAGCCATCCACGGCCGCCGCGATTCCCGCCGGGAACGGTGCTGGCGGGCCGCTACCGCATCATCGCCCCGCTCGGGCGAGGCGGAATGGGGGACGTGTACCGGGCCGATGACTTGAAGCTCAATCAAGCGGTCGCCCTGAAGTTCCTCGCTCGCGATCGCGGCGAAGACCCGACCTGGCTGCGTTGGTATCGCAATGAGGTGCGACTCGCGCGGAAGGTAACTCATCCCAATGTCATGCGCGTCTACGACATTAGCGAGGCGGAAGGGGAAGTCTTCATTTCGATGGAATACGTCGACGGCGAAGACCTGGCCGCGCTGCTGCGTCGCGTGGGCCGCTTGACGGGGGACAAGGCGATACAGGTTGCCCGGCAGTTGTGCGCCGGTCTGGGGGCTGCCCACGACCAGGGCGTGTTGCACCGCGACCTCAAGCCGGCCAACGTAATGATCGATGGCTGTGGTCAGGTGCGGATCGCCGACTTTGGCATCGCCACGCTGACTTCACAGGCGGAAGAGAGCCGCCTGCCGATCGGCACGCCGGCCTTCATGGCGCCGGAGTTGTTCAAGGGCGATGCGCCGTCGATTCGCAGTGATCTCTATTCGCTCGGGGCCGTCCTCTATGAAACGATTACCGGGAAGGAACCGTTCGCCGCGGCGCCGCCCGGCCTTCGTGATCGAGAAGCGGCGGTCAGGCCCTCGACCATCGTGCCCGAGATCGATGCGGCATTCGAGCGGGTCATTATGCAGTGCCTTGACGATGATCCGCGGCGGAGGCCGGACTCCGCCTATGCGGTGGCAGCCACGTTGCCGGGCGCGGACCCCGTCGCGTCGGCACTTGCGGCCGGCGAAACGCCTTCGCCCAGCATGGTGGCGGCGACCGGGCGGCAAGGCGGATGGGATCCGCGCGCGGCCGCCTGCTGCCTGGGCATCGCGCTGCTGGCTCTGCTCGTCGTGGTGCTGTTGGCCGACCGGACTTTCTTCTTGCCCCAGGCTGGTCTGAAGAAGGCGCCGGCCGTGTTGGCCGACAAGGCTGAACACATCATTGCGATGCTGGCAGCCGAGTCCGGCGACCGAGAGCACCGGCAAGGTTTCGCCATCGATCGCGGTTACTTGCAGCATGTGGCGGAAACAAGAGAGCCGTCCCGCGCAACCGATAGTTTGCCGAGCGATCGTGCTGCTGCGGTCTGTTTCTGGTATCGCATGGGCGACGAGCAGATTGAGTTGCCGACCTTGTTGGGTGAACCGTTTCAGACGCGAGTCGTTTCCGCCGAGCCGCCGACGGCCCTGGTTCGGCTGGATGGCGCCGGACGCCTGCTGGAATACCGAGCCTCGGCGGGTCACGCCGAAAAGCTCACCGCGACTTCCCAGCCGGTGAATTGGTTGTCGCTGTTTCAACTCGCCGGTCTGTCGATCGAGCAATTTCAATCCGTGCGGCCCATCCATGCCCCGCCAATGTACGCCGACTCACTTGCCGCATGGGAGTGCATATCGAAAGCTGACCGGACGATGCCGACTCGCGTTGAAGGGGCATCGCTGCGGGGCCGAATTGTCTTCTTCGCGACGGCGCCGTCTTGGGATCGGGAGTGGACCGGCGACGAAGAAGGACCTTCCCCGGCGCTGCGGGGGCCGTCCACAGTGCGTTCCGCTCTCTATTTGTTGGCGATCGTAGGCGGCGGCCTGCTGGCATGGCGCAACACCCGCCTCGGCCGCGGCGATCGCCACGGCGCTTCCAAGCTGTTTGCGTTTATCTTGTGCTTGGGACTGCTCGATTGGCTGCTGGGCGAAAGGCACGTAGCCGTCTTCAACGAAGAAGTCGCCCTGTTTTGCGGGTGGCTGGCGCGGGCAACGCTGACGGCGGTTGTCGCCTGGGGCGGCTATTTCGCCGTGGAGCCGTACGTGAGGCGGTACTGGCCGCAAGTCATGATCTCTTGGAGCCGCCTGCTCCGCGGCAACTTCCGCGATCCGCTGGTGGGACGCGACATTCTCCTCGGCGGCACATGCGGGATATTGTTGGTGCTCGTGGTGCAACTCGGAACGCTGACGACGTCCTGGCTCGGTCTGCCCCTCCCCCTGGCAAAGCTGCCAAACACAACGCAGGATTTGGGAGCGGTGCTGGGGCTGCGATACAAGCTAAATATCCTGATCACTTCACTCATAAGCAGCATTACGCTCGCACTCGCCGTGCTGCTGATTATGCTCGTGATGCGAATAGTGATGCGTCGACAGTGGCTTGCGGCGGCGGCATCCTGGCTGCTGCTAACGCTGCTCTTGGCGACCGCCGGGTATCATGATGTCTTCTGTCCTTGGTTGACCGGCGGCATCGTGGCGGCCGTCACCCTGCTCTTGCTGGTGCGCGGCGGCGTGTTCGCGCTGATCGTCGGCTTGTTCTTCTGGTCGCTGCTTGTAAACAGCCCGATCACTGCGGATTTTTCGGCATGGTACGCTCCGTCCAGCACGCTGGCGATAGCGCTGGCGGCAGCGATTCTCGTCTACGGCTTCCGTGCCGCCCGAGTGAAGGCGTTGATCCCCTGGGGACGATTGCTCGAGAGCTGACGGCGGCTCGTTGCGAAGCCGCGAGCGGCAAACGTGCTACGCTGCTATGATGGCTTTCCCTGCTCCTCGGGCTGCTGCAAACGAATCAGCGTTCGAGCCTGATGGCCACTGGAACCGAAAAAGACCAGGACGGGCACCTCGTCGTTCGTCAGATTGTAGAGGCCCGTCTCGACGACGACGTCGGTGCCTTCGACTTTCATGGCGGCGCGCTGGGTCTGCTTATCGACGGCGCCGGAAATAGTGACGAGCTTGTCGGTCAGCGCGTCGTGGAGGTTGCCGCGGATGACGCCCTCTTTGTTGATCGCGAGTTCAACGGTTTTGTCGCTTTGCGTTTGCGTGGGCTCGCTAATCACGGCGAAGACGCCCAACGGGAGCCACTCTTGATTTTGCGGCTTCGCACCGGAATCGGCGATCTGGTCGGCCTGGGTGTAGTACTGTTCGGCCGAGGCCACCGGCTCATCGCCGTAGTAGACGATGCCGTTGTCGTATTTCACGTTGTCGGCGTAGTCGTAGTAGACGCCCTCGCCGGTGCAGCCGCAGTATGCGCCGGCTGTTGCCCAGTAGGCCGCAGTCCATGCAGTGCCAGCGACGGCCCATTTCCCGGGCCACCAGGCTCCTGGGTATCCCCCGTACCATCCCGGTGTAAAGGAGTTCCAGCGGGTAAAGTTGCCGTTGACCGCCGTCCAAGACCTGCCGCCGACGAACTGGCCGTTGGCGAAGGCGGCGCCGCGTCCGGCGGCCACAGTATTGCCGCCGGGACCGCGGATGGCCGCGCCTCCGGCCACTTTCGTATACGTGTTGCCGCCGGGGCCCGTGTACGACGCGCCGACACGGCCGGCGGCGACGGTGCCCCCGCCGGGGCCGGTTCGCGCGCCACCCACGCCGCCGACGGTAAGTTCGCCGCCGCCGGGCCCGGTAGCGGTCTGGCGGCCACCCCTTGTGTTAGACGGCAACTGGCTCGGAGACGCCAGCGAGGACGCCGTCCCTCGCCGCGAAGAATCGGCCGGCATATCGAGGAAGTCGCGGAGCTGGCCCTGGCTAGGCCGGTCGCGTGACGCCACTCCCGATGCCAGGTCGCGTCCGCCGGGTCTTGTTCCGCCCGTGCCCGGACGGGTGGCCGGAAGCTGTGAGGGACGATTGCCGGCGTTGCCCTGGCCGTATCCGGTCGAAGGCCGTTGGCTGGGGCGATTCGCGGATGGAAGTTGCGAAGGGCGATTCATTCCCTGCGAGGGTGCAGCCCTGCTCATGGAGGGGCTTCGGTTGAACGACGCTCCGCCGGAGTATCCGCCGCCGGCACGTGCTCCGCCTGAGTATCCGCCACCGGCTCGTGCGCCGCCGGAGTAGCCGCCGCCGGCACGCGCGCCGCCGCCGGAATACCCACCGCCGCCACGTGCGCCGCCACCGCCGCCGCCACCGCCGCCGCCACGTCCGCCGCCACCGCCGCCGCGTGCAAAAGCGTCGGCTGCAACCAGCGAGGCCGCAATCGCCATGCCAACCAGTAGAATCGTGGATTTCTTCATGAGAACACCTATGGGAAGTCGTTGTGTTTTGTCGTGCCGAACATCAGGAACCGTTGCTTCACTTCTTCATTCCGCGAATTCCCGCTGGTTTAGCAGGCTTGTGCGCTTCTTTCATCGAGTCGGCCGTCTTGCGAACCATCTTCACCTCGTCGACGTTGGGCAGGTATTGGCCATCCACCTCGCGGCCGACGGACTTCCACATGAAGGTGTTGTTGTCCACGATGGTGTAGATGTTGGTGGCCGACGCTTTGCGGCCGTCGGGCAAGACTTGATGGAACTTGACGACCCAGGAATTGCCCTTTTTCGACCAGGCGCCTTCGCCGAATCCGCCGTCGGAATCGAACATCCAGGAGCGTATCGTGCCCGCCGCCGGATCCCAGCCGATGATTAGTGTGCCTTCAAGATCATCCATGCCCGGCGGTGAGACTTTGAACGAGTAGCTGAGAAAACTGTTGTTTTTCGTCCATTTCACGGCGGTGGCGCCGATTGCTTGGCCGCCCGCGTCGGTCCATTCGCCCACCAGCCATGCCAGGTCTTGCAGGGGCGAAGCCGTCGGGGCCGCTTCCGGAACTTCGGTTTCACGTACGGTATCGAGCTTCCACTGGCCGTTCTTCTTCACGTCGACGGCGAGATAGGTGGAGTCGTTGGCCGGCTCCTCGGGCCGCAGCACGCGAACTGTTCCCTCCTCGACGGCTACGTCGGGGGAAATGAGGCGAATAGAGGGGCGGATCACTTCGATGCGCACGCCCTTATTCTCGGCGAACAGCGTTTGCAGCTCCCGCTCGATCGCCTGCTTCCCCTCGAATCGTTCGCCGGAAGGACTGATCCACTCGGCGGTGTCGCTCCAATACGCCGCGACCGCTTTGGCGTCGCCGCGGTTGTAGGCGGCGACGTAAGCATCGATGTTCGCTCGGATGGCGTTCACGTCCGCGGAATCGTCGGACGGTTTCGCGTTGGCTGGTGCGCAAACTGCCAGAAACAGCAGCGCCGCCGACATTGCAACCAGGCCGCAATGGCACGCGCCACGCGATGACAATTGTGAAGTAGCTCGGTACATAGTCAGTTTCTCCGAAAGGTCAGCCGATGACTTCGATTCGATAGACGAACTGGACGATTCCATTCAAACCGAGGGCGGGCCTCTTGTACGCCCTATAGCTGATAGGAACCTGACGCCCGTCCGTGGACCACGATCACGCCATCGTCGTCGATGCAAAGATAGCACGCCGTGCTATTATAGGCTGCTGCTGCGAAGCCCGCGGGCAAGACACTCGCGCATAAACCTCGAAATAGGGCCAATCCAACAAGAACGAGGAAGTCTAGCGCCTGTACGGCACGGAAGCAACCCGGCGACGGGGGGGATCGGGCAACTGGTTGTGCCACATGGAGTTGCGGGCTTCAGCCAGCGATCGATTGGAAACGGACACGCCTCTGGAATGTTGCAGGAGGCGGGATTTCCCTGCATTCGCCTTCTTTCCCGTGCGCCGGTAGTAAGCTATGATGGGAGTTGCATTGCGGTTCCCTTTTTTGCATTCCGTGGCGTCGCTTTTGACTTTGCGGATCTGAGGAAACCATACAGGCGACAACGTAAGTCTTCGCAGGCCGGGAACAAAGGGGGACGGAGGAGGTTTTCGGTAGTAGCTCTCGCGGTAAGTACAGACGTTTCCCCGAAAACCTCCTCCGTCCCCTTCCCATCCAGTGAACGGTCAGGCGACAACTTTTACCTCCCGAAGCATGAAAGGTGCAATATGAAACGAACGATGAAATTGTCAACCACGTTGATGGGCGTTGTCGCGCGCATTGCCCCCGCGTTCGCTTTTCTGACGGCCGTTGCGATCCTAGCCCCTTGCTGTTTTGCCGACGACGAGTTTCAGGACCTGGTCAACAAGATTCCGCGTTCGGCGAACGCCGTAGTGATCTTGAACATGGAGAAGGCGAAGAGTAGCCCGATGGGAGTCAAGGAGGATTGGAGCTCGAAAGTCGAGCAGGCGTTCGAGTCGGGATTGACGCGGGTGCCGCCGCAGACGAAACGTTTTGTGCTGGCGTCGCAGATCGACTTCGAGTTCATGCAGCCGATGTGGGAGGCGGCCGTTATCGACCTGGAACAAGATCTCTCGTCAAGCGCGATCGAAAAAGCCCGCCACGGCACGCTGGACACGATCGAGGGCCTGCCGGCGGTTTGCCGCCCGAACGACACGTACATCTTGAAATTCGCGCCGCGACTGGTCGGGGCGATGGGACCGGCGAACCGCCAGGCGGTGGTCCGCTGGATCCGCGACGTGCGGAAGCCGTCGCCGCCGCCGCTGTCGCCCTACTTGCAGAAAGCCGCCGTCTATTCGGACAAGGCGGGCAGCGACATCATCATTGCCATCGATCTGGACGGCGTCTTCTCGCTCGAGCGAATCGGCAAGTACCTCAAGTCGAAATCGAAACGCTTGCAAGAATGGGGAGCGGACCTCACGCAATTGGCGAGACTGCTCAATAGCGTGCAAGGCGTGCGCATCGGCGTCCGCATCGGCGAAGAGCCGTCGTGCATGGCCGTGATCGACGTGCAGGGCGACGCTTCGATCGTGGCCCCCTATGCCAAAGAGTTGTTCGTGCAGATCATGTCCGACCGGGGCATGTCGATTAACGAAGTCTCCTCATGGACGGCCAAAGCGGAAGGGAATGAAATCTCGCTGGCGGGCAAACTGTCGAAGAACGGCTTGCGGCGGCTGCTCTCCGTGATCGATTCTCCCGAGACCGGCACGCCGGATTCCGACCCGCCGATCAGCCCGACCGAGCTCCCGGCGTACCAAGCGAAGAAGTCGCTGAACTACTTTCACACGGTGGTGGGAATGGCGGACGATTTGAAAGAGGGCTTGCGGAACGTGAAGAATCTGGCATCGACCCAACTCTACTTCGACAAGTATGCCCGGCGAATCGAGCGAATGCCTATTCTCAACGTCGACGAAGACCTGGTGAAATGGGGGGCGTTCGTCGCCAATTCGCTGCGTCAGGCAACTTCTTCGATCAAGACCATGGGGATCCAGTCCGGCGTCCGCCAAGCTGAGGTTACTAGCGGCTCAGTGGACGGAGGAGATTATGGTTATGGGGGGGGATACCGCTACGGCGCTTACGGAGCGTACAACGGCGGGGCCGACATCTACGGAATGGGCACCGTCAAGGCCGTGGGCGAGCAGCGACGAGTCATCCGCGCGGAAGAGAAGGCGACCGCGGCGACAGACATCCAACAGGTTCGCCAGAATATCATCGCCGCCACCGCCGACATTCGCCGTAAGATGACGCAGAAATATCAGATGGAGTTCTGAGACCGAGGCGTATCAGCAAGATCGGGCGAACAACCAGCAGATCGCCATGATGCAACTGCAAATGCAGGGCTACCAGGCGGGGCTGTTCGATCTGTGGGAGGTCCGCCTGGTTCCCGGGCGCGGCGTCGCCAGCCCTCCTCTATCGGTGGTTGTCCCCGCCCGCGACAGCCGCAGCGCGGCGGTCGAGGCCGTTCGCCGCAATCCCGGCTTCACGGCCGGGCCGGTTCGTAAAGTGAGCAGGAAGTATTGAGGACCGAAACCGGTCACGGAAATCCGTCGCTTCGGCGGCGAGAGCATTCAGATCGCGCGGCGGTTGCGGGCCATGCTGGAGAGCCTGATTCAGACGTTGCCCGAGGAGCGTACCCCGCTGCTACGCCAGGAATTAAGCCTGCTGCACTGCTCCGCCGAACGCTTCTTTCCCGAACCCCAGGACCGGGCGCTGGCCGAGGTCGGCGATTTCCAGGGCGTGGGCGGCAAGAGCGGACGAAGCCCGAAATGCGGCGAGTCCAGCCAGGCGGGACCGCGCTGACGAGGGAACACGGCCCCGTACCGGCCGGAAAAAGAGGGGGATGCCGGGGATGGAGGGTGGCCTATAATTTTGAGGACAGTTATTCCTCGGAGGACGGATCCATGATCACATCAGAAAAACACGTGGCGGCCCTGTTTGTCGACCAGTTGCGGCAACAGTGGATTGTCCGCGATCCCGAAGGCAAGTTCTGGATTCTTCCTACGGCTGAAGATCCCTGGGAGGAACGTCAGCCGTTCGATCCTACGGCCGATATGAACCTGGAACCCGTGCCCGGACACTACAAGGACTTACTCGGACTCCCTTTCTAAAAAAAGCGAGTGCATAATGACCAACGAACACGTTCGGCTGGATGAGGCTCGGGGGCAAAAGGCGCCTTGGAAAAAGTGGGGACCATATCTTAGCGAGCGGCAATGGGGAACCGTGCGCGAGGATTACAGCGAAAACGGCGACGCCTGGAACTATTTCAGCCACGATCAAGCACGCTCCCGCGCCTACCGCTGGGGCGAAGACGGTTTGGCGGGGATTTCCGACGACAAGCAGCGGCTCTGCTTCGCGTTGGCGCTGTGGAACGGGAAAGACCCGATCCTCAAGGAACGGCTCTTTGGTCTGACCAACAGCGAGAGCAACCATGGCGAGGACGTGAAGGAGTACTACTTCTACCTCGACAGCACTCCGACCCATTCGTACATGAAGTACCTCTACAAGTATCCGCAAGCGGAGTTCCCGTATGCGAATCTCGTCGAGACGAGCCGCCGTCGCGGGCGAGACGAGTTGGAATACGAGCTGCTCGACACGGGCGTGTTCGACCAGGATCGTTACTTCGACGTGTTCGTAGAATATGCCAAGCAGACGCCTGAAGACATCCTGATCGAGATCACGGTCCACAATCGCGGCCCGGAGACGGCCGAGTTGCACGTCTTGCCAACGTTGTGGTTCCGGAACCAGTGGTCGTGGCGCACCAACCCCGAGAGACCGACGCTCTTCCAGGTCGATCGTTTCGCCGGGCACAGCGTCGCCAAAGCCTGCGATCCCATTCTGGGCGAGCGATACTTCTATTGCGAAGGCGACGTGCCGCTGCTGTTCACCGAGAATGAAACCAACACGCACCGCATCTTTGGCGTTCCGAACCGGACCCCTTATGTCAAGGACAGCATCAACGATTACGTCGTCAACGGCCGGTCGGACGCGGTCAGTCCGGAGAAGAAAGGAACGAAGGCGGCGGCGCATTACCGGCTGACGGTGGGTGCGGGGCAATGCGAGACGATTCGGCTGCGGCTGTCGGATATTGCGCCGGCCGCGGATTCTTCCGGCAATAGCGAGCACGCGACGCCCTTCGGCAGCCGTTTTCAGAAGACGCTGCAAGATCGGCGCAACGAGGCGGATGAATTCTATGCAGCCATAACTCCGCGGTCTTTGACGGCCGATCAGGCCAACGTGATGCGTCAGGCGTTGGCCGGCATGTTGTGGAGCAAGCAGTTCTACCATTATGACGTGGACAAGTGGCTGGAAGAGCGCGGCTGCGATCCTTTCAAGCCGACGCGCAAGGCCGCGCCGCGGAACGACCAGTGGCACCACATGTACAACGGCGACATCATCTCCATGCCCGACAAGTGGGAGTACCCCTGGTACGCGGCGTGGGATTTGGCCTTTCACGTGCTCGCTTTGACGATGGTGGACATCGATTTTGGCAAGCAGCAACTGCAACTGATGCTGCGCGAGCGTTACCTGCACCCGAACGGCCAGATCCCGGCCTACGAATGGAACTTCGGCGACGTCAACCCGCCGGTCCACGCCTGGTCCACCATCTTCACCTACCGACTGGACAAGTGCAGCGCGGGGAGGGCGACACCAAATGGCTCAAGAGCTGTTTCCAGAAGTTGCTGCTGAACTTCACCTGGTGGGTCAACCGCAAGGACCGTTCGGGGCGCAACGTCTTTGAGGGCGGCTTCCTGGGGCTGGACAACATCGGCGTTTTCGACCGCAGCGCGCCGCTGCCCACCGGCGGGTATCTGGAGCAGGCCGACGGCACCGCTTGGATGGCGTTGTACGCCGACAACATGCTGGAGATCGCCATCGAATTGGCGATGACCGATGAGGACTACCTGGACATGGTGTTGAAGTTCATCGAGCACGACACCTGGATCACCTCGTCGCTGGTGCAACTGGGCGGCGGGACAGGAATGTGGGATGAAGAAGACGGTTTCTTCTATGACGTGTTGCGACTGCCCGACGGACGGGCGGAAAGGTTGAAGGTCCGGTCCATGGTCGGGTTGTTGCCGTTGTGTGCGGCCACCTCCTTTGACGGAGTACTGTTGGCGAAGTATCCCGAGTTGGGAGAACGGTTCAAGTGGTTCATGGACGCACGCCCCGAGTTGGCGATGTGTTCTCACGACCCGAGAAAGGTCGGCTGTGCCGGCCGCCACCTCTTTGCCGTCCTCGACGAAGCCAAGCTCCGCCGCGTGCTGGCGAAGATGCTCGACGAGAATGAGTTTTTGAGCCCCTATGGGATTCGCTCGCTCTCGCGCTACCACGCCGACCATCCCTATGCTTTTCATTTCGACGGCCAGGAGTACCGGGTCGGTTATCTGCCGGCGGAGTCGGATACGGGCATGTTCGGCGGCAACTCGAATTGGCGCGGCCCGATCTGGATGCCGGTCAACGCCTTGATTGTCCGAGCTCTACTTCAGTACTACGCCTACTACGGCAACGACTTCACCGTGGAATGTCCCACCGGCTCCGGCCGACAGATGAACCTCTACCAGGTGGCTGAGGAGATCTCGCGGCGGCTGGCGAACATCTTCCTGAGAAGCGCAGAACGGCCGGCGTCCCGTCTATGGCGGGGCCGCGAAGTTCCAGGACGATCCACATTGGCGCGACTGCTTGTCCTTCTACGAGTACTTCCACGGCGACAACGGGGCCGGACTGGGAGCCAGTCACCAAACCGGCTGGACGGGGGTTGTCGCTCGCACGATGCACCTGTTTGCCACGACTACCGCCGATCAGGTGCTGGCACTCGGCAAGCTTGCCGCGAGTATCGAAATCGATACGGCGGCCGCATCGGGAACGCAACCTGTCGGTGTACGGACTTCGTGAAGACTTGCATGGATTTTGAGGCGAACTCATGCCCATTACGCAACCGCTGGACCAGTTCCCCCTTTGGACATTGCCACTGATTACCGTGGCGGTCATGTTGGTCGCGCTTGAAGCGGGCTACCGGCTGGGGAGGCGTCGCAGCGAGCGATCGGAACATGAGAAGGAATCGCTGGTGGGCGCGGCCGTTGCCGCGACGCTGGCGTTGGCGAGCTTCATGCTCGCTTTCACGTTCGGGATTGCCGGGTCGCGCTTCGACGCCCGCCGTCAGGCGGTCCTCGACGAAGCCAATGCGATCGGAACCACCTATCTCCGCGCCAGCCTGCTTCCCGAAGACCGCGGCAAGGACATCCGCCGACTCCTGCGCCAATACGTCGACAGCCGTCTGGAAGCGGTGCGAACGGGCGAGATCGAGAAAGGGCTGCGCCGTTCCGGCGAACTGCACCGCCAGCTTTGGGCCGAAGCAGAGCCGATCGCAAAGAAGCACCCCGAGTCAATTCAAGTGGGGCTCTTCATTCAGGCATTGAACCAGACGATCGACCTGCACACCACGCGGGTCGTCGCGAGCCTCTACAGCCGCATTCCGCTGGTGGTGTGGATTGCGCTCTATTTGCTTGCCGCCGTATCGGTGCTGGGGATCGGCTATCAGGCCGGATTGACGGGCAAGGCACGGTCGATTTCTTTCCTCATCCTGGCGGTCACGTTTGCGGTTGTACTGTTTCTCGTTGCCGACCTCGACCGCCCCAGGGAGGGAATGCTCCGCGTAAGTCAACAGGCGCTGATCGACTTGCGCAGCATGATGGACGAGCCGAACCCGTAAGAAGCAGCGAATACCCACAGGTCATAATACTCAGCGATCAAGGTCAAAACGAACATGGCAAACCCCCAATATCCCTTGCTGTACCAGGTCAACACGCGCGTGTGGCTCACCGACTTGTCCCGACAGTTGGGCCGGCCTGCCACGCTGGACGACATTCCAGACGCCGATCTCGATCGTTTCGCGCAATCCGGTTTCGACTGGGTGTGGTTTCTCAGCGTGTGGCAAACGGGTGCAGCGGGACAGCGTATTTCGCGGAGCCATCCGGAGTGGCGAAAGGAGTTTCAGGAGACACTGCACGACTTGCGCGATGCGGATATCGCCGGCTCGGGTTTCGCGATTGCGGACTACACGGTGCATGCGCTCCTGGGAGGAAATGCGGCGCTCGCTCGGCTGCGCGAACGACTCGACAAGCGCGGGCTACGGCTGCTGCTCGACTTTGTTCCCAATCACACCGCGCTGGATCACCGCTGGGTGAACGGCCATCCCGAGTTCTACGTTCCAGGAACGGAATTGGACTTGGCTCGGACGCCGCAGAACTATACATGGGTCAAGCGCGGGCAGGGGGATTTGCTTCTCGCGCACGGGCGCGATCCCTACTTTTCCGGCTGGCCGGACACGCTTCAACTCAACTACGGCAACCCTGCCACGCAGGAAGCCATGATCGGCGAACTGCTAAGGATTGCCGGCCAATGCGATGGCGTGCGCTGCGACATGGCGATGCTGCTGCTGCCGGATGTTTTCCAGCGAACCTGGGACATCACGGCCCAACCGTTCTGGCCGACGGCGATCCAACGCGTGCGGCAGCGCTATCCCGAGTTTCGCTTCATGGCCGAAGTCTATTGGGACCTGGAATGGGTGCTGCAGCAGCAGGGATTTGATTACACCTATGACAAGCGCCTGTATGACCGCCTGCGCGACGGTCACGCTCGCCCGGTGCGAGAACATCTCAGCGCGGGGCTCGATTACCAGAGCAAGATGGCCCGCTTCTTGGAGAACCACGACGAACCGCGGACGGCGGCGGTATTCTCCCCGGAAATCCATGAAGCCGCGGCGATCATCACGTTCCTGTCTCCCGGTCTGCGGTTCTTTCACCAAGGGCAATTCGAGGGCAGGAAGAAGAGAATTTCTCCGCATCTCTGCCGCGGCCCATGCGAAGCCAGCGACCCGAAGTTGCAGGAGTTCTACCAACGGCTGCTCGCCCTGCTGCGCGAACCGGTGGTGCGCGGCGGCCGATGGCAGTTGCTCGAATGCATGCCCGCCTGGGACGGCAACTGGACCTGGGATTGCTTTGTGGCTTTCGCCTGGCAAGGTCCCGATGAAGAACGCTTGGTCGTGGCCGTAAACTATGCGCCGAACCAGAGCCAGTGCCGTCTGCGGCTTCCGTTTACGGACCTCGCCGGCAAGCGGTGGCGGTTGCACGATCGCTTGACGTCTGCCGTTTACGATCGGGAAGGCGCCGATCTTCAATCGCACGGCTTGTTCCTGGACACGGCGCCCTGGCAGGCCGCGGTCTTCTCATGGACACAAGCGCCGTGATATGGGTATTGTCGACGCGGACCGCGCGAAGCGAGAATAAGCACCAAACCGGAGGGCTAGTCGCTATAAAAGACGCGGGCCGAAACCGAACATATCGAGAATAGCCGTATGAGCGAAGCCAAGCCGAAGATGAAACGCAAGCAGTACGAGAAGGAACTGCGCAAGCTACAGACGGAACTCTGTCACTTGCAGGAGTGGGTGAAGCTGAAGGGGCTGCGGGTGATTGTCGTCTTCGAGGGCCGCGACGCCGCCGGCAAAGGCGGCGTCATCAAGGCGATCACCGAGCGGGTCAGCCCGCGCGTATTCCGACTCGTGGCGCTGCCGGCGCCGTCCGACCGGGAGAAGACGCAGATGTACCTACAGCGTTACATGCAGTACTTCCCCGCCGCCGGCGAAGTGGTCATCTTTGACCGCAGTTGGTACAACCGCGCGGGGGTGGAGCGGGTGATGGGCTTCTGCTCCGAGCAAGAATACCAGCGTTTCCTGGAGAATTGTCCGGAAGCCGAGAAATACATCGTCGATGGCGGCATCATCCTCATCAAGTTCTGGCTTGAAGTCGGCAAGGAAGAGCAAGAGCGGCGGTTTGCAGCCCGCATCGACGACCCGATGCGGCAGTGGAAGCTCAGTCCGATGGACATCGAGTCGTGGACGCGTTGGTACGATTACTCTCACGCCCGTGACGCAATGCTGGATGTCACCGACACGAAGCACGCCCCGTGGCACATCGTGCGTTCCGACGACAAGAAACGGGCCCGGCTGAATTGCATTTCGCATCTGTTGAGCCTGATACCCTACAAGAAGATGTCACGAAAGAAGGTGGAATTGCCAAAACGGTCAGGCAAGGGACAATACGACGACCAGGCCAGCATTGGCGGCAGGACCTTCGTGCCGGAGAAGTATTAGCGGCGTCCGAGGGAAAAGGGGGACAGGTCCAATTTGTGCGAAGCACCCTCCGGGCCGTTCCGGCAAATTGGACCTGTCCCCTTTTTCCATTCGCCACGGGAGGCATTCTTAGCTGGTGCGCCGTCCGCATGATATACTATTGCAGCGACCGGAGTGGGGGAATCTCTGCCTGCCAATTTCCCTCGCTCCCGTCGCCGACCGCCATTTGCCCTGAGTACTATTTTCGACCGAGAGGTTTGTCCAATGACTATCGCCTGTCACCGCCGATCGTTGCGCTTCTTGCTCCTGGTTGCCGCTCTGGTTCTCGCCGGTTGTAGCCGGACTGGCGGCACCGCCAAATCCAAAGAGGCGCCGCGGGTCACCGTGGCCCATCCCGCCGTTCGCAGTCTGGTGGACGAAGACGACTACAACGGATGGTTGGAGGCGTATAAAACCGTCGAAGTGCGTGCGCGCGTGCGGGGACACATCACGAAGGTCTGCTTCAAAGACGGCGACATGGTAACGAAGGGACAGCCGCTCTTCGACCTCGATCCCGCTCCGTTCCAAGCCCAGGTGAAGCAGGCCGAAGCCGAGATGAAAGCCTTCGACGCGCAGAAGGTCGCCGCCGAAAAAGACGTGGCGCGGTATCGAGCGCTGCTGCCATCGGGAGCCGCTTCCAAACAGCAACTGGAAAAGGCCGAGGCCGACGCAGGATCGTACGACGCGCAAATCGCCGCAAAGAAGGCCGAGGTGGAACGATTCGAGCTCGATCTGAAGTATGCAAAGATCACCGCCGATTTGGCCGGCAGAATCAGCAAGGCCGCGCTGACCGAGGGCAACCTCGTCAATGCCGGCGGGAGCGATCCGCTCTTGACCACGATCGTGGCCGTCGATCCGATCTACGTCGATTTCAACGTCGATGAGCGGGCGATGCAGCGTTACCAGCAACTCGACCTGGCCGGGCAAGATAAGGACAAGGAACAACCGCTGCGGGAACGGAACCTCCCCTTCTTCTTCGGTTTGGACACGGAGAAGGGATTCCCGCACAAAGGGCGGCTCGTTTTCGCCGACAACAAGTACAACGAGGGCACGGGCACGATCCTCGTCCGTGGCGAAGGCAAGAACCCCGACGGGAAGCTTATCCCCGGCTCCCGCGTGCGAGTGCGGGTTCCGGTGAGCGACAAATACGCGGCGACCCTGGTTCCCGACACGGCGGTGAACACCGACCAGGACCAGAAGTTCCTGCTCGTTGTCGGAAAAGACAATATCGCCAAACGGCAAAACGTGCGTCTCGGCCGCCTGCTCGACGACGGGATGCGCGTCGTCCTGGAGCCTAAGCTGAAAGCAAACGAGTGGATCATTGTCGAAGGGATGGAGCTGGCGAGGCTGAATTATCCCGTCGAGCCGATCCCCGAGTCCGCAGAGACGGCCACCCCATCCACCAAGTAGCCTATTCTCAACATTCCCTGTTTGTTTGAAGTGAGCCACTCCAAGGACCATCCTCGGAACCCTTTTCATGCTATCCAATTTCTTCATCGACCGGCCGGTCTTTGCCACGGTGCTGTCCATCGTCATCGTGATTCTGGGAGCGGTCACGTTCTTCCAGTTACCGATTGCCCAGTATCCGGAGGTCGCGCCACCCGTGGTGCAGGTGTCCGCCATCTACCCTGGGGCAAACGCCAAGACGGTGGCCGAGACCGTGGCCACGCCGATCGAGCAGGAAGTGAACGGCGTCGAGAGAATGCTCTATATGTCGTCCCGCTGCACCAACGACGGTCAGATGTACCTCGACGTCACGTTTGAGGTGGGCACCAACCTGGACATGGCGCAGGTGTTGGTGCAGAACCGCGTGTCGATCGCGGCAGCCAAACTGCCGCAAGAAGTCACACGACAAGGCGTGACCACCAAGAAGAAATCGCCGGCGATTCTGCTGTGCATCAACTTGATCTCGCCCGACGCAAGTTATAACCAGCTTTATCTGAGCAATTTCGCGTTGATGAACATCAAGGACGATTTGGCCCGTCTTAAGGGCGTCGGCGACGTGGCCTTCCTCGGCCCGCGCGACTACAGCATGCGGATTTGGCTCGACCCGAATACGCTGGCAGACCGCGGAATGACGGTTAACGAGGTCGTGACCGCCATTCGCGAACAGAACATCCAGGTCGCGGCGGGGCGCATCGGCCAGCCTCCCGTGCCCGAGGGCACGAACTTGCCTTTCCAGCTTACGATCAATACGCAGGGCCGCATTGAAAGCGCCGAGAAGTTTGGCAAGATCATCGTCAAGACCGGCGATCGCGGGCAAAATGTGTATCTCAAGGACGTCGTCCGCAAGACCGAAGGCATAGAACTGGGCGCCAAGAATTATGACGTCAACAGCTACCTCGACGGCAAGCCGGCCGTGACGCTGGCCGTTTTCCAGTTGCCGGGATCGAACGCCCTGAAAACGGCCGATGCGATCAAAGCCAAGATGCGGGAACTGAAAGAGAAGTTCCCGGCAGGGGTTGATTACGCAATCTACTACGACACGACCGTCTTCGTGAATGAATCGATTCACGAGGTCTTCAAGACCCTGATCGAGGCTTTCATCCTGGTGTTTATCGTGGTGCTGGTTTTCCTGCAAGACTGGCGTGCCACGATCATTCCCATGATCGCCGTGCCCGTGTCGCTGATTGGCACATTTGCCGTCATGGCCATGCTGGGGTTCTCCCTGAACAACCTCTCCCTGTTCGGCCTGGTGCTGGCAATCGGCATTGTCGTGGACGATGCGATCGTCGTGGTCGAGAACGTGGAACGCTATCTGGCGATGGGCCAGCCTGCGCGTGAGGCGGCGCGCGCGCAATGGCCGAGGTTTCCGGGCCGGTGATTGCCATTGCCCTGGTGCTCTGCGCGGTCTTTGTGCCGACTGCACTCATGGCCGGCATTAGCGGGGAGTTTTTCCGGCAGTTCGCCTTGACAATCGCGGCTTCGACGGTCATTTCCGCCTTCAACTCGCTGACGCTCAGTCCGGCTCTGTGCGCGATCCTCTTCAAAGGGCACGGAGCGGAGCATGGGAGCGGCACGCAGACGCATGCGAAGAAGGAAGCCATGCCGCGACTGGGGATTGTCATGATCGCCGCACTCCTCGCCTACTTCATGCTCACTCCGCACCTCTCCCACCTTTTGGGAGTGCAACTGCCCGGCGGGCATGGTGAGCAAGAAACGGCGGGGCACTCCAGCGCCGCGGCGTTGTGGGGCATTCGGCTGGTTTGTGGAGTTGCGGGAGCGGCGGCAGGGTGGTTCGTTGCCGGCCTCGTGAATCGCGCCCTAGCCGCCTTCTTCGCGGTATTCAATTGGGTGTTCGATCTCGCCATCAACGCCTACGGCCGAACCGTGGCCGTCGTTCTGAGAATCTCTGCCATTGCCTTGCTGATTTACGGCGGCCTTATGGGGCTGACCTATCTCGGGTTCCAAGCAGTTCCGCTCGGATTCATCCCGGATCAGGACAAGGGATATCTCGTTATCAATGCGCAGTTGCCCGACGGCGCCAGCCTGGACCGTTCCGACAAGATCATCAAGCAGATGAGCACTGTCGCTCGCAACGCGGAGAAGGTTCCGGGGGTCTGGCATACGATCGACCTGCCCGGCTACTCGGCATTATTGAGCACCAATATCAGCAACGTGGGAGGCATGTTCGTCATTCTGGAGCCCTTTGAAGAGCGAAAGGGCGACCCGCAGCGGAGTGCCGCGGCCATCGCTGCCAAACTCCGCGAGCAGTACCGCGAGATCCGCGGAGCCCGCATCGCAGTGTTCGGCGCGCCGGCGATCGACGGCCTCGGCACCACCGGCGGATTCAAGCTCCAGGTTCAAGACCGACGCGGCGCCGGCCTCCGCGCCTGCAGGGGGCGGTGCGAAACCTGGCCGACCAAGGCAACTCGGACCCGAGGTTGATCGGGTTGTTCAGCAGTTTCACGGTGAACCAGCCGCAACTCTTTGTGGAAATCGACCGCGACAAGCTCAAGTCGCAGAAGGTATCGCTCGACGACGTGAATCTCACGCTGCAAGCGTACCTCGGGGGCCTGTATGTCAACGACGTTACCCTCTTCAATCGAAACTGGCAAGTCAACGTCCAGGCCGACCCCCGCTATCGCATGCGCGTCGAGGATATCGGCCGGCTGGAGGTCCGCAACGCCGACGGCCAGCGAGTGCCCTTGCAGACCCTGATCCACATCAGGGACTACAGCGGGCCGGCAATCGTCAACCACTACAACCTCTACCCATCCGCGGAAGTGAACGGGAATATGGCGCCGGGCACCAGTTCTGGCCAGGCCGTCGACATCATGGACCAACTCTCGAAGGACGCGCTCCCTTCCACCATGGGGGCCGAATGGACCGAGATCACGCTACAGCAGATCCTCGCGGGCCAGGACGTTTTCACCAAGCTGGCCTTTCCGCTGGCCGTGCTCTTCGTCTTCCTGGTGCTTTCAGCGCAGTATGAGAGCTGGTCGCTGCCCCTTGCGATTATTCTCATCGTCCCGATGTGCCTGCTCGCGTCCATCGCGGGAATCTGGCTGGTAGGACTCGACAACAACATCTTCACCCAGATCGGCCTGGTCGTGCTAGTCGGCTTGGCTGCCAAGAACGCCATCCTAATTGTCGAGTTTGCCAAGCAACGGCAGGACCAAGGGGCCGGCAGGGTCGAGGCCACTGTGGACGCGTGCCGCCTGCGACTGCGGCCGATCCTGATGACCTCCTTCGCCTTTATCCTCGGCGTTGTGCCGCTTGTGCTGGCCAAGGGCGCCGGCGCCGAGATGCGCGTCGCGTTGGGCGTGGCGGTGTTCAGCGGAATGCTCGGCGTGACGACCTTTGGACTCTTCTTCACGCCGGTCTTCTACTCGACTATCATGCGGTTTGCCGGCAAGCCGGGCTCAAAGAGCCCTCAGCCGAACGCACTGGGCGAGGAAGAGCGGAAGTAAATACCGAGCCGTGAAGAATCGAGCGAACAAGGAGGGACGTGATGAGTGAACGCATTGGCATCGTGACCGGCGGCGGCGACTGCCCCGGGCTGAACGCCGTGATCCGCGCCGTGGCCAAAGCGGCGGCGAAACGCGGCTGGGAAACGGTCGGCTTTCTCGGCGGCTATGAGGGCGTCCTCGAGCCGCAGCGATATATGATGCTGGACTATCAGAAACTGAGCGGATTGCTCACCCGCGGGGGCACGATCCTCGGCACCGCCAATCGCGGCCGCTTCTCCGCCAAAGTAGGCCACGGCGAGAGCCGCCGCTTGCCCCAGGAGTTGATCGACGGCGTGAAAGAGGGCATGAAGAAGCTGAACCTTCGCGGTTTGGTGAGCATCGGCGGCGACGGCTCGTTGAGCATCGGCCAGCAACTGTTCGAGGGCGGCGTCCCTCTGGTTGGCGTCCCCAAGACCATCGACAACGACCTGGAAGGCACGATGTTCACCTTCGGCTTCGACTCGGCGGTGGCTTGCGCGACCGATGCGCTCGATCGGCTGCACACGACGGCCGAAAGCCACAACCGCGTGATGGTGCTGGAGGTCATGGGCCGCTACGCGGGCTGGATTGCCCTCTATGCCGGAGTCGCCGGCGGCGCCGACGTAATCCTCATCCCCGAGATTCCCTTTACCTACGACAGCATTTGCAGCAAGATCGCGGAGAGGGAAAAAGCGGACAAGCACTTTACCCTGATCATCGCGGCAGAGGGTGCGCGAGAGAAGGGGGGCGAGTTTGTCACGGCGGCGGGGCAAGTGGCCAATCGCGAAGCCCGGCTCGGCGGCATCGCCGGCGTGGTGGCCGCGGAACTTGAAAAACGAACCGGCAAGGAGGCGCGTGCCTGCGTGCTGGGCCATTTGCAGCGCGGCGGCAGCCCCACGAACTTCGACCGCGCCCTTTGTTCCATCTTCGGCGCCGAGGCGGTGGAGTTGATTGCCGCGGGCCAGTTCGGCCAGATGGTCGCGTATCTCGGATCGCAGGTGGCCGCCGTGAAGATTAGCGAAGCCGTCGGGCGTCTGAAGACCGTCCCGCCGGACGGCGGTTTCGCACGCACGGCCCGCGCACTGGGGGTCTGCTTCGGCGATTAGGAAACGCCGCGTCGCCGCAACGGGACCAATGCCTGACGGAGACCATGTGTAGTCGATGTCTGCACGACTGCAACCGCACACCCTGCAACCTTCACAGCGAAAGCCCCGGGTTTGCTGGGAGTTAACACTACAGCGCTGGCTTGCGGTACCGATGGGAGCTCACCACGGAGGCACGGAGCACACGGAGAGCAGCAGAGACATGGCGGAACACAGCATGGCCATATCAATTGCAGATATAGATCATCCGCAACCTTCCTCGTCGCATAACACGACGAGAATAGTATAACCGCAACTCACTGAATCTCTTGGCTTTAAACTCCGTGAACTCCGTGTCTCCGTGGTTTGCTTCGCGCTGTAGTGTTAGTCGGTGTCGGCCCGGGCATCATCCGCCCTACTCTACCGCCTCGTGCCGCAATTCGATTATGGCTCCGCCCGAATGCGCCGAGCGGAGGCAGGCGTCGAGAACTTCCTGCGTTTTCAGGGCCATTTCGCCCCAGGAATCGTCCGGTCGGCCGGCGAGCGCCAACTGGGCGAAGCGGCGGAACATGTTCGCCTCCTGCGAGTTCTCCGTGCTGTTGCTGTCCTCGCGGACTGTGAAACGCCGTTGGTGTTCTTCCAGATTGAAGTCGCAGCCAGTGATCGTGTGGACGGGATTCGATACGGTAAAGCCGACTTCGCCGCCGCGCCAAGGCAGAACGAAGTCGGGGACGTAGAGGAACCCCCGTGTTCCCGCCAGATTCACCCATTGCTCGATCTCCGCCAGGAAGGAGCAATAGAACGTGGCAGAAATGCCGCCAGCGAAGAAGATCTCGGCGGAGAAATCCGTTGGGACCGCCGCCGGGCTGTCGGCACGGCGATTTTCGGCGAGCAGATGGCCGACAACCCGCTCGGGCAACTGCCAATTCATCGCGCAGAGAATGAAGCGGATCGTGTACCAACCCAAGTCGCCGAGACATCCCAGCGGCTCGAGCTGGCTGTGGGCGCGGATGTTGCGAGCAAACGATTCGCTGCTGACGCCGAAACTGAATTGCGACGTGATCCGCTTCAGCGCACCGATGCTCTGGCCGTCGGCGAGGATTTCGCGGATTTGCTCCATCCGCCGGCTGTGCATGAACATCACGCCGTCCATGAACTGCACGCCGCAGCGCCGGCAGGCGGCGAGGATGTCGCGAACGTCTTGGGAGGTTGCGCCGACCGGCTTTTCCACGAGGACGTGTTTGCCGGCTTCCGCCGCGCGGATGGCCCAGGGCTTGCGGATTCCCGTCGGCAAGGGAATGTAGACGGCGTCCACGTTGTCGGCGGCCAACAGTTCTTCGTAACTGCCCAGGCGCGCGGGGGCGGATCGAAGCGGACGAATCGCTGGCACTCGGCGATGAATTGGCGGCTCCGCTCAGGATCGCGGCTGGCCACGGCCGTCAACGAGCAATTCGACGCGCGGCGGATTGACTGCCAGTTCTTTCGGGCGATGTTCGCCGTTCCCAAGATGCCCCAGCGGCAGGTTGTCTTTTGCATGGCGTGCGATCTCCTTTCCACAGGTCGGGGACTGGCTCATTTTTCGGCCCATTTATGGGTCGAACAATGTGCCTGTCCCCTTCCGCCCGTGTTCCATTATCGCTCCCCTTTTTCGCAAGGGGGAGAGGGGTCGGGGGCGGACTACTAAATTGCATATAGCAGGTGCCGCATCCAGTAGGTCCCGCCTGCCGGGCGGGACTTCTCGGGACAGAACTCTGCAAGTCCCGCCCGGCAGGCGGGACCTACTGGGCGAGACGCCAAACCTGTCAAGAGCAGAGGCGAAACGTCGGAACAGAATCGGGCACAGAACATCACCCCACTGCGGGTCGAAATTCGCAACGTTTCTTGGCGGTCTACCCTCACACTCTCCCAGAGAAGGAGGAGCCCAATCCCCGAACACGCCCTCAGCCCGTCATCGCTTTTTCTTCCCGTCATTCTTCTCCGTCGCTGCCGGCGAGGACGTGGCGGGCTTAATGAGCGTTGTTGCCTCCTCAACCAGGCCAGATAACTCCGCATCGTCTGCCCCTTGGGCAGCAGCAGTCGCCGATTCCAAAGACCACCGTGCCTCCTTGACTTGTCCAAGCTTGAACCGCGACATGGCGATCCAGCACCAGGCAAACGCCACATTGTCTTGATCAGCATTCGTTTGGATGGCAAGGGCACGGCGGCTCAGTTGAATTGCGTCTTCGTACCTGGCGACACGATAGCAGGCGCCACTGAGCGTCTCTAGCGCCCTCCTATCGACGTGAAAAACGCCTTTCATTGGCAGAAGCTCGTCGGTGGCGTCGGCAGCGGCGCGGTAACGCCCTTGGGGCTGGTCACTGTGGAAGACAATTGATCGAACCGCGTCGATTGCCGCTGTCGGCCAAGCCTTACTGTCGTTCGCCAGCTCGAGCACACGAAGCCGAATCGCCGGTTTCGACTCTTTCTGAGCAGCCGCAACGACCTGCGACCTGACAACCTTGTCCCTGACAATCGCATCGAACTGCTCCTTCGCCACGTACTCTATTCCGGCAAGCTTGCTCTTGAGCCAAGCCAATGCCTGAACTTTTTGGATGGCGTTCAGAGAACTGTCCCTCCGGATTACGCCCGCCAGTCGCTTTGTCGGAGTGCCTGTCGTCAGAAGTCGATCGACGTATTGCCGTGCCGGCTTGAACTCGCGAAATCTCGTGTCTCGGTCTCTTTGCCGGTCATCGTAGGTGCGCGAGTCCCAGATCTGGACAGACCCGTCCGCGAATGTAATCAGAAGCTCAGTCCCGTCGGCTGTGAATTGCAGTCCGCAGATGTCACGCTCTGCCGGGATCTCAGCCACTTCTCGCCCCCGCGCAGATCCCAGAAGTGAACGACACGGCCGATCGCAGCGGCTGCGCGATTCGCCACGGGACTTGCGGCGGCAGCGGTCACCGTTTCATCGTGGTGGAGAGCGATCTTGCCGAACTTCGATGCGGTCACTTCAACCGTACTCCCCTCCACCACCCTGGCTGCCGCTACGACACTTGCTGCCTCCTGCGTGAAGGGCGATGTCTGACCTGTCGCCCCCGCCAGTTCGCGGGCCTCCTCCAAAGCCAACGACATGTCGGAGTTGAAGTCCAGAGTCGGCGAGTCCGTACCCGTGATTCTTCGGATTGTCAGTGGAGTCGTCCCGTCGTAGGACAAACTGGTCAGGACGAGGTTGTCGCCCAGGGGATCCACGCTAACGTCGCCCGGGACGTTTATGTATCCGACGGGCTTGCCATGCAGATCGCAAATGTATCCGTCTGTCAACACGTGGGCGCCGCCCGGCATGAACGACGCACTCATCCCTGACATTGGCTCACCGGCTGGACGTCCGTTGAGGTCCCACAACTGGGCGACCTCGTCAGCCAATGATGTCGTGAGCAGCAGTTTGCCATCGGGGCTGAAGGCGACGTTAGTGAAGGGTACTTCACTGTGAATCGGCCGGCCGACGGGTTTCCCAGCAGGACCGCGTAGCTGTATAGTACAGCAACTGTCAGTGCAGGTAACCCTAAGCTGTCGACCTGGGCTGTAACCGGAGAAACCAAACGGGTAGAGTTCGTCTTGGCGTCCCAATAGGTTGCCGGCGATGTCCCACACCTGCGATCCGGCGAGGACCATTCTGCTATCGGGGGTGAAGATGGGATCGAAGCAGACGATTATCGGGCCTAGCAACCTGCCGTTATCCTTGCTCTGCGGCACGATGCGTTTGCCGACAGGCTCACACGCGAGCGTCCAAATACGGACCACACGGTCGTCCGATACCGTGGCCAGATACTGCCCATTCGGACTGAACTCCACCGAGTGGACGCTCCGCCCGGCTTGCATAGGTCGCCCCACAGGACTTCCGTTAATGTTCCACAACCGCGCAGTCCCGTCCTTGGCGCCCGTCAGCACGAATCTGCTGTCGGGGCTGAAGGCAACGTGACTGACAGGAGCCGAATGTTCCATCGCCACCCCGACCGGCTGACCAGAAATGTCTTGTATCAGAACAGTCCGGTCATCCGGCAGGGTGATTAGGCGCTTGCTGTCGGGACTGCAAACCGTGCCAATAGGACCGGTCTTGATTGCGCCACAAACCGGCTTTCCGTCGAGATTCCATATCTGGCTCTTCCCGCCGCCACACTGCGCGACGATCAATTCCCCCTCCAGTTGGCAAGAGTAGCTATGGCCTTCGCCGTCAGCCATTGCGTTGGGTATCTTCATCGGCCTACCGACGGAATTGCCCGCCATATCACACAACCAGGCGTCCCCGGTGTTTGTGTTCGTTACCAGCAGACGACCACCCGGGGCAGGCGTGACATCAGTGGCTGAACCAAAACTAACGACTATACCCTGCACCTTCGCCGACAGAAACTTCCATTCGAAGCCTCGCTTCGACGCCGGGCACGCATCAAGCCGACGGTGTGCCTCCTGCCAACTGTGGTTCTCCATAGCGTTCATCGCAAGAGTAATGTTGGCGATGTAGGCTTCCAACTCGGCGGCGTCGCGCTGCTTGTCTGCTCTGATCTTCTGGCTCTCGGCAATCCGCTCGTTTTCCATCGCCACGATTGCGTTGGCGTCGGCACGCCGCCATTGTCACGTGGTGGTGGCCAGTCCGACGGAGAGCAACGTTGCCCCCGCAGCACCAACGACCACCCCGGTCTTGTGCTTGCGAATGAACTTCCTCGCCCGGTAGCGGAACGTCGGCGGCGCGGCCACGACGGGTTCGTCGTGCAAGTGCCGCTCGATGTCGGCCACTAAGGCCGTGGCCGTGTCGTAACGCAGGCGACGATCCTTCTCCAACGCCTTCAAGATGATCCAATCGAGGTCGCCGCGGATCAGGCCGCAGAGCTTGGCCGGTTCCGTCTGACGGCTGGCGGCGAGACTGGGCAGGAGCAGGCTCGTCGCGATGCGGGTGCTCGGCCGCGGCGGCTCCTCCTCGCGGATTACGCGGCAAACCTCGTCCCAAGCGGCCGCGCTGAGCCGCTCGCGATCGATCGGCGGCGAGCCCGTCAAGAGTTCGTAAAGCAGCACGCCCAGGGCGTAGATGTCGGCGCGGGTGTCGATGTCCAGGGCGTTGATGGCCACCTGCTCGGGGGCGGTGTAGAGCGGCGTGCCGGCCATCTGGCCGAAGGCCGTGTAGAGCGTGTGCTCGGTCAACGTGCCGGCGCCGCCCAGGGCTTTGGCCAAGCCGAAGTCGATCACCTTGGGCACCGGCTCGCCATCGTGCTCGGTCACCAGGACGTTGGTGGGCTTGATATCGCGATGGATGATGGCCTTCTGGTGGGCGTGCTGCACGGCATGGCAGATCGGGATGAACAGCAGGAGCCGATCGTGAACGGTCATTCGCCGCTGGTCGCAGTATTGCGTGACCGGCAGGCCGCGGACCAGTTCCATCACGAAGAACGGCCGCCCCTGCTCGGTCATGCCGCCGTCGAACACGCGGGCGATGTTGGGATGGTCCATCATTGCCAGGGCCTGGCGTTCGGCTTCGAAGCGGGCGATGACTGAGCGGGAATCCATGCCGGCCTTGATGAGTTTCACCGCCACCAGCCGCCGCACCGGCTCGCGCTGTTCGGCCATCCAGACCACGCCCATGCCGCCTTCGCCGATCTCCTCCAGCAATTTGTATCTTCCGGCGATGATCGCGCCGGATTTCGCTTCCAGGGCAAGTGTTTCATCGACGGCGTTGTGTGGCGGAGGCATCGCCGCTTCCGCATCGTGGGCGGCCAGCAGCGTCTCGACCCGCTGCCGCAAGCCGGCGTCATTGCCGCACTCACGGTCTACGATAGCCTTCCGTTCGGCCGGGCTCGCCGCCTCGACAACCGCCAAGAATATCGCCTGATCGCGCTGAAAGGCGGTTTGCTTGCTTTTGCCGTTGCTGGGCATGGCTTTCTCCGGGGAATTGCGGTTCCAAAGCGCTACGCGTCGTTGCGGAGGTTGTCGCCTTTCGCTCCGCGAAAGCAGCGCTGCTTTCGCGGAGCGAAAGGCGACTTTACCGGCCCGTGAACGGCTACCTCCGTTTTGTCTTGTTCGCTCCTATTCTTATAAGCCGGATTCGAGCCTCGTTTGGCGGAAGAATCGCCGGGAAACGGAAAACAACTGAAGAGCTTGCTCGCGCTGGGGTGCAATATCTTCTGCTCTTGGGCGGTCGACATGCACCGACTTTCTACTCTCCGGCCTTGTCGCCTGACAGTCGTTCGAGCCGGTCGCGAATCCGGTTCAACTTGGTGCGGACCAACGTACGGGTGCAGTTTAGCTTGGCGGCCATCTCCTCTTCAGTATGCTTTTGCAGCCGCAGGTTGAAGATGGCGACATAGCTTGCGTCGAGACCGGCCAGCGCGTGCTCGATCAGATCGGCGGCAATGGCCGCCTCCTCGGGCGTGGGAGCGCGGCCCGGCACGTTGTCGCCCTCGGGATACTCCTCGCGCTTGAGGTTCCGCTTTGCCGTGCCGAGCTTCTCGACGTGCTTGAGAAGCTTGTGGCGGGTGATCGTTTCCAGCAATCGCCACAGGTCGGTGGAAAAGTCGATGCGGAATTCGCCTTGGGCATTGCGGCGGTAGAAGGTTCGAAAGGCCGATTGCACGACGTCCTCGGGATCCTCGCGACGACGGAATCGCCGATTCATCTCGCGCTCGACCAGTTGGCAGAGTCGCTGACGATAGCGGTCGTCCATATCCGCCGCCATCGAATCGGTTACAGCCTGAAGACGAGAAACAATCGGCGATCTAGGGGGCATGGCTGGCACGTCTCGCTTCCCTTTTCGGACGCAACCTCATTCCGCATCACAGGTTACTCCCAATTCTAACCAGATTCTCGCTCTCACGAAAGAGGGGGGCATTGGGACGGGGAGCAGACCAGACCGGGCCGATTTTGCGGAATCTTGGATTTTTGTCCGCCAAAATCATCGCGAAACCGGCTTAGGTAGATGGAAACACGACAGGTCCGTTCTCTTAAGCTCTTTGGGAGACTCAAAACCATGCGACGAATCACTCTGTTTGTGTCCGCTCTCCTATTCTGTTTCCTCACTTGTGGCACACTCGCAGCCGATGCCGCAACGCCGAAGCCGCCGCCCCCGAAACATCATCATGCCGGCAAGAAAAAGCCGAAGCCGGCCAAGCCGAACGTGCCTCATCCGCACAACGACCAGGGAAAAGCGAAGGCGAAGGACAACAGTCAGCAGCACTCCAAGGCGCAGGCCGCAAAAGAGCGTGCCGTGACGAGCACGACGCATGGCGGCAAGACCGCAGGAACGTCGGTTGTTGGGGCGCACCACGAGCCGCAGGCCCTATCCGACGCCCAATTGCGACAGGCGCGGCAACTTCTCCTTACTGCCCCAGCGATGATCGAGAGACTTCGGGAGGCGCGCGCATTGTTGGAGAAGGCCAACCACAACTACGACGGTCACCGTGTCAAGGCAATCCAACAGATCGAATACGCCATTGCCGCGCTTCCCACTGATTCGGCGGAGACAGTAGTCCACGTCAAGAAGGCGGTACGTCAATTGAATATTGCCCTCGAGGTGAACTGAATGTCGTTCACCGAAGCTCGGCTGGCGAAGAAAAAGGCGAACACATGCCCGTCGCAACGGGTCGGCTCATTCCAGCAAAATGTCGCCGGACGACAAAAGACCTCTCTCGCGCCTTCGGCTGATCAAGCGTCCAAGCGGACGGTCCCATTTCCGCTGACCTGAAAACTAGGACTATCCCCGCTCCGCTTTCCTTGCTTCGCTGGCGGCGGCCGGCTCGTCGGGCGTGCGGCGGGCGGCGTCGGCCGTGCCGGGGACGATCTTCACGCTGGGAGAGTTCGCCTCGACGATCTCGCGGAGCTCGTCGTTGTCAATCGTCTCCTTCTCGATCAGCCGCTCGGCCAAGGCCTCCAGCGCTTTTCGCCGCGTTTCCAAGATGTTTCGCGCCGTTTCCAGCGACTCCTCGATGATGCGTTTGATTTCCTGGTCGATTTCGCGGGCGGTCTGCTCGCTGTGGCTGCGGTCGCGGACGTCCTCGACGCCGGGCAGAAAGACCGAACGGCCGTGCTCGCGATAATTGACGCGGCCCAGGCGGCTCATGCCGAATTCCATCACCATGCTGCGGGCGATCTCGGTGGCGCGCTCCAGATCGTTCTGCGCCCCGGTGGCCACGTCGTGGTAGATCATCTCCTCGGCGACCGTGCCGGCCAGCAGCGACTGGATGCGGCACTCCAATTCGCTCTGCGTCGTCGTGTAGCGGTCGCCGTCGGGGCGATACATCGTATAGCCCAGGGCGCTCGGGCCGCGGGGAATGATGGAGACTTTGTGGACGGGATCGGCCCCCGGCAGGCTGTAGGCCACCAGGGCATGGCCGCTCTCGTGGTAGGCCGTGCGTTGCTTCTCGTCGGGGTGCATCACCCGCTGACGTTTCTCCAAGCCGGCGATGACGCGCTCGACGCCTTCGTTGAACTCGAGCGTGGTGACGGTCGCTTTGCCCGCGCGGGCCGCCAGCAGCGCGGCCTCGTTCACCAGGTTGGCCAGGTCGGCGCCGACGAAGCCCGGCGTGATGCGGGCGATCTCCTTCAAGTCGACCGCTTCGTCGAGCTTCACCTTGGTCGCATGGACCTTGAGGATTTGCTCGCGGCCGCGGACGTCGGGGCGATCGACCGAGACGTGGCGGTCGAAGCGGCCGGGCCGCAACAACGCCGGATCGAGCGTCTCGGGCCGGTTCGTGGCCGCCATCACGATCACGCCGCTGTTGGAACTGAAGCCGTCCATCTCGACCAGCAGGGCGTTGAGCGTCTGCTCGCGCTCGTCGTGCCCGCCGATCATGCTGCTGCCGCGGGTCTTGCCCAAGGCGTCCAATTCGTCGATGAAGACGATGCAGGGTGCCTTGGCCTGGGCTTGCTGGAACATGTCGCGGACTCGCGCGGCGCCGACGCCGACGAACATCTCGACGAAGTCGGAGCCGGAGAGACAGAAAAAGGGGACGCCCGCCTCGCCGGCGATCGCCTTGGCCAGCAGCGTCTTGCCGGTGCCCGGCGGGCCGACCAGCAGCACGCCCTTGGGAATCCGCCCGCCGAGAAGCTGATATTTTTCGGGCGAGCGGAGAAAATCGACGACTTCACGCAGCTCGTCGACGGCCTCGTCGATGCCGGCCACGTCGCTGAAGCTGACGCCAAGGTCTTCTTGGGCATAGAGCTTGCCGCGGCTGCGGCCGAAGGCCATCGCCGAGCCGGTGCCCCCCAGTCGCCGCATCATGATGAAGAAGATGCCCATGATCACCAGCATCAGCAGAAACATCGGCATCAGACTCTTCCAGCCGCTGGGGGCTTCCTGGGCAGAGACGATGAATCCCTTTTTCGTGGCGAGATTCGCCAACGCATTGTTGTCGTTCTCCACCCCCAATCGCGGCGTCTGGAAGGAGACTTTGGCTTGCGCGGGGGTCTTTTCCGCTTCCGGCGCGAGGACTTGGCGGGTCACGGTGCCGCTGATGTCTTGCGGACTGAACTTCAAGTCTTTGCCGAGGTCGGAGTAGCGGACCAACATCGGCTTTTCCGCCGAGCCTTCGCTGACCTCAATCGCCGCCTTCGGGTTCTTTGTCGCCGCGCCTTGATCGATCAACGCTTCCAGATCGCCGTATTTCAAGGTCACCTTGGTGGCGGTATCCATCAGATTGACCAGAAAGATCGCTCCGATCGCCAGCGCCAGCAAATACCAGACGATATTGCCGCCTATTGGAGGGGTCTTGCGTTCTGGAGGGCGATTCGGCTCTTGATGCTCATCACTCATTGGAGGGGGATTCCTGGGTCGTTTCCGCTCTTATCCTATTGTACTACGCTCCGCGGCGGATTGTAGGTGCAAGGGGCGCGTGCCGAGCGGATTATTCGACGCGCCGCTCGCAGCAAAATGTCACGTATTCTTGTTTAGCCGCGAGCCAGCGGGGTGCCATGCCCACGCTTGCCGTGGGCATGTGAGCCGCGGACCCGAGCAACATGCCCACGGCAAGCGTGGGCATGGCACCCACCAAACCTCGTTGACGTGATATCATCAACCAGAGAGGCAACAGCCGCGAGCCGGCGGCGAGCGCGGCGGACGAAAATTCCATCGGCCACAAAACGGCGAGAGACCCACAATCCGTCAACGCGCCCTTTCCACCGCGGCTTGACCGGCGCAGAGGGCGCGGATAGAAATGGAGAGCTATGGCACTAATCACGTTACGAGTGATCGACGGCGCCGACCGTGGACGGGTATTCGCCGACACCCCTACTCCGGTAACCATCGGACGCGAAGAGGGCAATCCGATCCAACTGAACGACGAGCGGATCAGCCGTTTCCATCTGAAAATCCAGGAAGACCAGCATAAGATCGTCTTGACCGACCTGCAAAGCACCAACGGCACCAAGGTCAATGGCGAAAATGCACAACTCTGGGTGCTGCGGCCCGGCGACGTGATCGCCTTAGGGCGAACCGTGCTGATCTACGGATCGCGCGAGGAGATCGCCGAGAGGTTGGCGGCGCCTGCGCGGGGCGGATTCCGGAGGGCATCACCTTGGATGCCGACGAGTACGAGGACGCGCACAGCGCGGCCGCCTTGGATTTCGAGTTGAATTTCGCCGACGAGCCGGATGCCAAAGAGGTGCTGCACACGTTGGCGCCCCCCGAGTTGCCCGAAGGGCTGAGCACCGGCCAGGCCGCCCAGGTGGCGGAAATGCTGCTCTATTTCCACCTGCGGATGCGCGGCCTGATTCAGTCGGTCGAGTCAAAGGGGAAGCCCGATCGGGTGACTCTGGAGCAGCGGCAATGGCAAAACCTGCTCGACTTGCAAGACCGCATCGCCGGCTATCTCCGCCAAATCGGCGAACCGAGCGTATGACGAATCGCCACAGGCGAACGGGCGTTTAGCGGCGGCATTCTCGCCCGCAGGATTGAGGGTTCTACCAGCAATCTGTGAAAGGCAGTAAAATGCAACTGTCAGCCCCACGCTCGCCGCACGGAGGAAACCGTGAGCACACTTCCCTTCGCCCATCTGCACTGTCATAGCCACTACAGCCTCTTGGACGGCGCCGGCACGATCAAGGGCCTGCTCGAACGGGCAAAAGCCCTGCGAATGACGGCCTTGGCGCTGACCGATCATGGGAATCTGCACGGGGCGGTCAAGTTCTATCAGACCGCCAAGGAATTGGGCATCAATCCGATCCTCGGCATCGAGGCGTACATTGCCCCGGGCAGCCGCTTCCATAAAGAAGGGGGCGGCTCGAAAGAGGCCAGCTACCATCTGACGCTCCTGGCCCGCGACGCCGTGGGCTTTCGCAATCTCGTGCAACTCTCGTCGGCGGCCTTCCTGGAAGGATTCTACTTCAAGCCGCGGATCGACAAGGAGTTGTTGGCCGCCCACCGCGAAGGGCTGATCTGCCTGAGCGGCTGCGTCTCCAGCGAACTGAACCGCTCGCTGCTGGCCGGCGGCGAGGCCAATTTCGAGAAGGCGCTCGCCGTCGCCGCCTGGTTCCAAAAACTCTTCGGCAACGATTATTACATCGAAATTCAGAACAACCACCTCGAAGCGCAGCGGCTGGTGATGGAAGGGGCCGTGCGCGTGGCCAGTCAGCTCGGAATCCCCCTGGTGGCCACCAGCGACGTCCACTACGTCAACCGCGAAGACGCCGAAGCCCAAGACATCCTGCTCTGCGTCAACACCGGCAAGTTCCGCACCGACACCAACCGTATGCGGATGGAAACCAACGAGTTCTATCTCCGCAGCGCCGAGGAGATGTACGCCGCGTTTCCGGGCATGGACGACGCCCTGCGGCGGACGCAGGAGATTGCCGACAGCGTCCACATCGAGTTGGAACTGGGCAAGCGGCATTTTCCCGTCTATTCGCCCCCCGACGGCAAAACGCCCGAGGAGTTTTTGCGGGAATTGTGCGTCAAAGGGCTGCGGGAGCGGTATGCCGGTCGGCTGGATCGGTATCGGGAGGGGCTAGGGGCTAGGGGCTGGGGGCTAGGGGCTAGGGGCCAAGGGCCAGGGATCAGGGATCAGGGATCAGGGGATGTTGAGGTGCCGCCTTTCGAACGTAAGCCCCTAGCCCATAGCCCCCAGCCCCTAGCCCCTAGTCCCCAGCCCCCAGCCCCTAGCCCCCAGCCTCTAGCCCCTAGTCCCCAGCCCCCAGCCCCCAGTCCCCAGTCCCCAGCCCCTAGCCCCCAGCCCCCAGCCCCTAGCCCCTTGACATTGGAAGGCTTCTCCGACGACGTGGCCGCCCGGCTCGAACGCGAACTGGACGTGATCGACAAGCTGGGATTCGCCAACTATTTCCTGATCGTCTGGGATTTCGTGCGATTCGCCCGCTCGCAAGGCATCCAGGCCACGGCCCGCGGATCGGGCGTGGGGGCATTGGTTTCCTACGCCCTGTACCTGAGTCACGTCTGCCCGCTGGAATACGACCTGCTGTTCGAGCGATTCCTCGACGAGAGCCGCCGCGAGGCGCCCGATATCGACATCGACTTTTGCCAACAGCGGCGCGGCGAGGTGATCCAGTACGTCAAGGAGACCTACGGCATCGACAACGTGGCGCAGATCGGCACCTTCGGCACGTTGGCGGCTCGGGCGGCGATCCGCGACGTCGGCCGCGCGTTGGGGTTGCCCATCCCGCGCGTTGATTCGATCGTGGCCCTGGTGCCCGATGAACTGAAGATCACCTTGGACAAGGCGATCGAAAAGAGCGACGAGTTGAGAAAGGCCTACGATTCGGACCCTGAGGTCCGCAAGCTGCTCGATTTGGCCAAGGGGATCGAGGGCCTGGCGCGAAACGTCGGCACGCACGCCGCCGCCGTGGTAATCGCCGACCGCCCGCTGACCGATCACGTCCCGCTGCAACACGTGCAAGACAAGAAAGAGGTCATCACCCAATGGGACATGGGGGACGTCGAGCGGGCGGGGCTGCTGAAGATGGACTTCTTGGGCCTGCGCAACCTCACGATCCTCTCGAAAGTGGTCGATCTGATCGAGCAGACGACCGGCCGGCGCATCGACCCTTACCAATTCCCCCGCGACGACAAAGAGACCTTCGCCCTGCTTTGCCGCGGCGAGACGAAGGGGGTGTTCCAATTGGAAAGCGGCGGCATCCGCGACCTGTTGCAGCGGATGAAGCCCGACCATTTCCTCGACATCATCGCCACCAACGCGCTGTATCGCCCCGGCCCGCTTGAAGGCGGCATGGTCGACGACTATATCCAGGTGAAGCACGGCCGACAACAGGCCGAGTACAAACACCCGGTGATGAAAGAGATCCTGGCAGAGACCCACGGCGTGATGGTCTACCAGGAGCAGGTGATGCGGATCCTCAATCGCCTCGGCGGCATCAAGCTGGCCAACGCCTATAGTTGCATCAAGGCGATCAGCAAGAAAAAACTCGACACCATCGCCAAGTTCCGCGAGGAGTTCGTCGAGGGCGCCCACTCCAAGGGCATGTCGAAGAAAGAGGCGGCCGAACTGTTCGGGCTGATCGAGAAGTTCGCCGGCTACGGCTTCAACAAATCTCATTCGACCGCTTACGCCCTGATCGCCTACATGACCGCCTACCTGAAGGCCCATTATCAGGTCGAGTTCATGGCGGCGCTTCTGTCGAGCGACATCACCGGGCGAAACTTCAAACGCAAGGACTCGTTGGTCGAGCATATCGAAGATTGCCAGCGGATGGACGTTGCCGTGCTGCCGCCGGATGTGAATCGCTCGGCGGCGGAGTTCACGGTGCTGGACGGGAAGATTTGCTTTGGGCTGTCGGCCATCAAGGGCTGCGGCGCCGCGGCGGCCAACGCCCTGGCGGCCGAACGCGCCGCGCACGGGCCGTACCGCAGCATCTTCGATTTCTGCGAGCGGCTCGATCCGGGCACGGTCAATCGCGCGGCCATCGAAGCGCTCACTAAGGCCGGGGCGTTCGATTCCTTGGGCGGACACCGCTCGCAGTTCTTCGCCGCGTTGGATCGTGCGTTGCAGGCGGGGGCCGCCGCCGCCAACGATCGCCGCAGCGGCCAGATGGGCCTCTTCGGCGGCAACGACGACGACCAGCCCGAGGCGTCCGCCAGCCGTCTGCCCGACGTCTCGCCGTGGGACCAGCGCGAGCGGCTGGCCAAAGAGAAAGAGGTGCTCGGCTTCTACCTCTCCAGCCATCCGCTGGCCGAGCACGAGAAGACGCTGACGGCCTACACCTCGCACAGCACGGTCGAAGCGGCCGAATTGAAGCACCGCAGCGAGGTCGTGCTCGGCGGGATGCTGTCGGCGATCAAGTATTCGCACACGAAGAACCCCAAGCCCGGCAGCCCCAGCCGCTATGCCATGTTCGATCTGGAAGACGCCGCGGGGATGATGCGGACGATCGTCTCGGCCCGACCAATTCGTCAACTACGAGGAGCTCATCAAGCCCGACGCGATCGTGGTGATTCGCGGCGTGATCGACAAGCGGCCCGGCAGCGAGGAGGCGAACCTGATCGCCAACGAGATCACGCCTTTGGAGAACTTGGCCGCCCGCTACACCCGCGGCGTGCGGATTCGCGTCTCGGAAGAAGTCCACGGTCCGCACACGCTCGAACAGCTCCACGAAATCCTCCGCGGCTACCCCGGCAATTGCGAATTGGAGCTGACGCTCTGTCTGTCCGACGGCAGCCGCGCGGCCTGCAAGTGCGACAATACCCGGCTCTCGGTCACTGCCGAGATGCAAGCCCGCGTCGATCAGCTCCTCGGCCCCGGCAACTTCCGGCTGCTAACCAGTTCGCCCGTGGCGGCGAATGGCGGGCGGGGGAATGGGCGGACAAGGCGCTGAGGCGTTGCGGTGAACTGGGACGAATACGCTGTTTCGTTGCGTTGATTTTTGGGTCAGTCAGGACTGCTTGTTAGCCCGTCTTGAAATGGGTAGGATATTGCGTAGCGCGTATGAGCGGTCGCGGCAAGGAGGGCACTGGCGCTTTCGGGCTAATCTCTCCATCAGCCAGTTGCGACATCGGTTTGTCCCGCGAGATCACATGGTCGTAGATATCCCATGGCAGCCAGCCAATCAACGATAAACGAAGTTGACTTTTGCTCTCAGATCGCATCAGAAGCCAACCGCCTGATTGAGCAGAACCCGACAATATATCCTTTTCGTGAAGCACGAATCGAGGGGTATGGGAAGGGGGCGAGCCGCCGCAAACGTAAAGACTTGCGTTTCTATGACAGCGACAACAAGTTGGTGTTCTGCGGCGAAGTCAAGCTGCCTGGCACGCCCGAAGGACGGTCCGCGTTTGCTGAAAAGCTCATGCAGGACGCCTTCAGCAAGGCAGAGGATGCAGGCGTTCAGTACTTCTTCACGTGGAACGTCAATGAGTTTGCAGTATTTGATCGAGCACTTTGGGATCGGCCGCTCCTTGAGCGACGCATACGGGTTTCCCGCCTAGGCCGGACTCTCGCTGACTCCGCGGCGGTGGCGCGCGAGGACAACCTCAATTTTATTAAGACGCAGTTCCTACCCAACCTCCTGCGCGACGTGGCCGACATTGTTTCTGGCCGTCGGCGCGATTGGTTGCCCCCGGACGACATTTTTATTCGCTCCCTGGAGAGCCACTTGGATTGGCCCGTCCAATTGGCTAGCGCCTATATCCTAGAACAGGCCGACAAAAGGAAACCCTTCGACCTGCGAGTCCAACGTTGGATGACCGATCAAGATTGGACGTTCGTTCGCACGCCGCGTGAGGAATGGGTCAAAGCTGTGGATAACATGGCTAAGACCTTGGCCTACGTGTGGGCAAACCGTCTAATCTTCTACAAGGCGCTGCGGTCTCGCTTCCCCGACTTGTCGCGGCTGGAGCTGCGTCGCTCAGTGAAAAAGCCGGAGGATGCCTTGGCGACTTTCGACCGGCTCTTTGAAGCAGCCGTTCGGCGGAGTGGCGACTACGAATCTCTGCTGATGCCTAGTGTCAAGGATTGGGCAACGGAACTCGTATTCCAGCCGGTCAATGCCCTCGATGCGTGGCGCGGAATGCTGCGCGGCATTGAGTCGGTAGAGTTTCGCGAAGTGTCTTCTGACGTCGTTGGCCGAATCTTTCAAAAGCTCATCGGTCCGGACGAACGCCACCGCTATGGCCAGCACTTCACCGGCGACGATGCGGTGGACCTGATCAATACGTTCTGCATCCGTGGGCCGAGCGTTACGGTGCTCGATCCCGCCTGCGGGTCAGGTAGCTTTCTTGTCCGGGCGTATTATCGCAAACGACATCTTGACCCGCAACGACGGCACTTGGACTTGATCGGCGAGCTTTTTGGCTGCGACATTGCCCCATATCCGGCACACTTGGCAACGCTAAACTTGGCTGCGCGTGAGATCAACGACGAAGCCAACTATCCCCGTATCGCGCGACGTAACTTCTTTGATTTCGCGCCGCCAAAGCCATTTTGTCAGATCCCCGATGATGCCGGTGGGCAACGAGACGTGCTGTTGCCGGCGCTGGACGCCGTTGTGGCCAATCCGCCGTACGTCCGCCAAGAGAAGGTTGACAGGAAAGACAAGGCCCGATTTGCCCAGTTGTGCGCCGACGCTTGGCCCGGTTTGCGTTTGACGGGCCGTAGCGATCTTCACTGTTACTTTTGGCCGGCCGCCGCCAGGCTCTTGAAAAACGATGGTTACTTTGGCTTCCTGACAAGTTCTTCCTGGATGGACGTTGAGTACGGTTTTGCCTTGCAGGGATGGATGCTGCGTCATTTCCGTGTCCTCGCGATCATGGAAAGCGCAGCCGAGCCCTGGTTTGAAGACGCCCGTGTAAAGACATGCGTGGCGATCCTTCAGCGGTGTGACAGCAAGGCAGCCCGCATGGACAACCGCGTTCATTTCGTGCGGTTCTCTCGTAGACTCTCCGACATCATTGGAATTATGCCTGGGCAAGATGAGGATGCCCGTCAGACCGCGCTCGAGGGGCTGCGCGAACGCATTCTGAGGACCGACACCGACTGCGAAAATCAAGACTTGCGGATCATCGTCAAGAGGCAAGGCGACCTCTGGGAGGATGGCGTTCGGGCCGGGCGGATACTGGGATCTGCCGCGACTGTTGAAAGCACGGATGAATCGGAGGATGATCAGCCCAACGGTGAGGCCGACGGAACCGAGTCGCCCGAAGTTGCCGTAATGAACGGCATTTGTGGCAACGGTCTGAGCGAGTACCGGGCCGGCAAATGGGGGCGGTACGTCCGCGCTCCCGACATCTATTTCGATCTCATGCGGCGATTCGGCGGGCGGTTTGTCCCCCTAGGTGAAATCGCGGCAATTCGCTTCGGCGTCAAGACCGGCTGCGACGCATTCTTCATGCCCAAGGACATCACGGCGAAGGTCCTTCGAAATCATGAGGGTGATCGCGCCTTTCGCCAGAACGCCGGCGGTGCGCCCGAAAGGACATTGAATCGGGCAAACTGCGAATTATCGAGGCCGGCGACGGGAGCGTTCACCCAATCGAGGCCAAGTTCTTGGCTCCCGAAGTCCACAGTTTGATGAAGGTGGATCGGCCCGTCGTCCGCGCGGCCGATCTGGACCGCGTCGTCTTGATGGTGGGTGAGCCAATGGATAAGCTCAAGACGAAATCACCTTGGGTTTGGCGGTACTTGCACTATGGGTCGTCAGCAAGGTTCCCATCCAGCAAATCGAAGCCCGTGCCTGTGCCAAAGCGGTCAACCTGCGCCGCCCGCGACCCGTGGTATGACCTGACTGGACTCGTAAGACCGGGAATCGCACTCTGGCCGATGGCTCAGCAGTATCGCCACATCGTTGCCGCGAATCCAGAGAGCCTGATCTGTAATCATAATCTCTTTGACGTGGCGGCCGAGAGTCTTTCCGAAACGGAGCGGTTGGCACTTGTGGCGGTGCTGAACTCAACGGTCGTGGGCTTGTTCAAGACGTTCTACGGCCGCTTCGCGGGAACAGAGGGCAACCTCAAGACCGAGGTTGTGGATGTAAACCTATTGGAGGTGCCGGATCCGCGGCGTGCCAAGACAAGTTGCTAAGCGACTGGCCGACGCGCTGACTCGCATGGGCAATCGCGACGTTGGCCGATTGGTTGAAGAGCAACTAATGGACTGCCACACGCCCGAACGCGCCGGAAGCTGGCGGCCGGGCCATTGGCCTTCTCGGACGAACTCCAGCAATCCGACCGTCGCGAACTGGATGATGCTACCTTGGAGCTTCTCGGCGTGGCGGACCCCAACGAACGCGATGACCTACTCGGCCGCCTGTACGAGGCGACGGCCCGTCATTTTCGCGACATTCGGGTAGTTGAAATTGAAAAGATGGAGCAGCGAACCAAGTCCAACGGCAAGCGTTTCAGCCTGCACGACCTAGCGGCGGACATTTGGGACGCGGCAGAGCTTGAGGACGCCACGCCGCTCGCCGAATGGATCGGAAAACAGCCGGAATCGAACTCGCTGGCGGTAATCCTCGAAGAACGACCCGTCAGCCTGTCAAACGACGTGATGTTCTCGCCGAACACGGTCTATTTCGGCAAGCGACGGAAAGGGCATATCGACTGCGTATCGCGCGGACAAGCGGAGCTCGATCGCGCGTTTGGCGGAACTTGGAATGAGCGGAGAGGTCAAGCTGCCTGCTGACTTGGCTCCCTGTTTGGTGCTGCTGGATCGAGTCAACCGCCGAATCGAAAGGGCCAGGGCGAGATTTCAGGAGTTGTCGGAAAGCCGAACGGGTGACGAGCGCGCTCAGGAACAACTCGTGGAGGCCCTGGAGCGTTGGTTTGTGCTGGGGCGGGAACTGCCCAAGCCGGGTGCGCTGGAACAAATGTGAAATGGCCTGAGGCCGAACGTGGTGCCGCCAAGTCATCGGCATTGAACACCAAAGGAACCCGCCCCGCATGGGATTTTCGCTGACGTGGCTGGATTGGACGGTCGGCTCGTTTGCCGTGCTCGGCAGCATTGCGTTCGGCTGGTACATGTTGCGGCGGGTGGGGGCGGGCAAGGATAGCTCGCACTTCTTTCTGGCGGGACGAAATCTGCCCTGGTGGATCGTCGGGCTGTCGCTCTATGCGACCAATATCGGGGCCGAACACCTCGTCGGGCTCACCGGCGACGCTTATCGCTACGGGCTGTGCGCGGGAACGGTTGAGCTGACGACCGCCATGTGCCTGGGCATCGCCGCGTCCGTGCTCTTTCCGTACTACATCCGCAACCAGGTCTTCACCATTCCCGAGTTCCTGGAGATGCGTTACAACCCCGTCGCCCGCAGCTTCTTCTCGGGCCTGATGTTGGTGATCTGCATCATGACGAAGATGGCGTTTTGCCTGTTCGCCGGGGCGCTGGTGCTGAAGAACCTGCTCGGCTGGGACGTAATGGTGACGGTGGCCGTGCTGGCGGTCATAACGGCGATCTTCACGATGGTCGGCGGTTTCGCCGGCGTGGCCTATGCCGACATCATCCAGAGCACGATCAAGATTCTCGGCTGCGCGTTGATGCTTTTCATCGGCCTACACAAGGTCGGCGGCTGGCACGAATTGATGATCAAAGTGCCCGCGGCCATGCGAATTCACCAGGACTACACCCATCCGCATTATCCGTTCTGGGGCATCATTCTCGTCGGGCTTTACGGTGGCACGTTTTATTGGGGCATCGATCAGGTCAACGTACAGCGCGTGCTGGGGGCGGCGAACTTGAAGCAGGCCCGCTGGGGCGCAATGTTCTGCGTGCTGCTGAAACTGACGCCGGTCTTCATTTTCGCCCTGCCGGGCGTAATCGCGCTTGCGTTGTATCCCGACTTGAAAGACCCCAAAGAGACTTTCGTCACGTTGATGAACAAGCTGCTGCCCGACGGAGTGCGGGGGCTGGTGCTGGCAGCGTTGGTCTGCGCGTTGATCTCGTCGTTGGACGCGACGATGAACTCGGTTTCGACCTTGTTCGTCCGCGATTTCGTGCTGCGTTTCCGGCCGCGAACGAGCGAACGCGCGCAGGTCGTCATCGGGCGCTGGGCGATCGCGGTTTGCACCCTGGCGGGTGTGGCCGCCGCCTACCTGGTCTACAAAACGCCGGAGGGGCTCTACAAATACCTTCAATCGATTTCCGTCTATCTCGTGATGCCCATTACGCCGGCGATTGTCTTCGGCATTTTGAGCAAGCGCGTTAGCGTGAAGGGAGCGGTCACATCGGTGATTGTGGGGATGGTCCTGGCAGCGGTTTATATGACCGATCAATTGCTGGAGATGTTGCATGAAGGACTCGGCACTCGTGTGTTTCCCTTCCTGCACCACGATCTGACGCGGAATTACTCCTATCGCGGATTGTGGGGAACGCTCCTTGTGATGCTGATCCTCTTTGCCGTCTCCTACCTCACACGGCCGCCAAGACCGGAGCAAGTGGCGACTACCACGGTCGATTGGGGTAGAAAATGGGAGGCCTTCGGCGGGCTCAGCGATTGGCGGTTGCATCTGGTCGTGTTGGTGGCCGTCACCATCGTGTTGTATTGGTGGCTTTGGTAGGAAGTCAGGCTATGGACGCTGTCGAACGAGTGGCGAAGGTTCTGCGGAGGGAAGTGCCCGATCGGGTGCCGGTGGGGCTGCACAACTTCCTGCCTGGTCTCCGTGTTCTCCGTGCCTCCGTGGTAAGTTCCCTTCGGCTCCGCAAGTTAGCGATGTAGTACGAACAACTCCCGGAGGATAACGGCAATTCGTCGCACATTCCGGGAGCCGTTGGCTCCCGGCTATTTTCACTTCACCCTATCAATCCCATTTTCAATGACGAGCAGCGGCTATCGAGTGATTAACGGTTGCTCGACACAGCGGCGGGTCACGACCGGGACCTGGATGCGTTCCTCATAAGGCACCATCACGGTGTAGCGTTCAGGTCGTTGTTCGGCCACCGGCCGCATGACGGTGAACTGCCGCGCGCGAGTTCGCTTTTCCGGCACCTGGACTACGTACGGTTCCTTGTGGAGCTTTGTCTCCGGCTGGTACTCGTAAAACGAAACGTTATCCAGACGCGACTCGGGCTTGAAACGGGTCAATGGATACTTCACCGCAATCTGTCGGGAAACCGGCCTCCAGGAAGTGACGCAGACCTTGCAAGGATTGCAGCACGTATTGCACGCCTCGCCGACCGGAGGAGCGGCCACCGGCGGCGCGGCGTCGGCGGGGGGCGGAGACGCGTCGGAATCCGGGTCGCCGGCCACGACAGGCGGCGCGGGCGTCGGGGTCCAGCCGGTCTGCACCACCCGCTCCTCTTGGACGGGGACCATCTGCGTGACCGTCTGGCTTCCTTGACGCGCCTCGACTTCGGGCGTCATCGTTGTCGTCCGCAACTGGATGTCGCCGTAGACGGGGTGATTGATCGTCTCGGCGACCGTTCGCACCCGCGTTTCCGGCACCAGCACCGTATACTCCTCCTGAACGGTTCTGGTGCTCGGCACGTCGCGGTAAACGGTCACCATCCGCTGGCGGACTTCGGCACGATAGCGAACGACGGATTGCGTCTGGTACTCGGTGACCAGTTGCGGCACCAGGATCGAACACGTCGCCGGCGCATGACGGCGCGCAGGGCGACTCACATGACGGCGCACATGCCGCTTCGCATGGCGGCGCGCACGGGTCGCATGTGCCGCAGCCTTGGCCCAGCACCCGGCCGGGCAGGGCGGCAAGAATCAAAAACAACCAAGGCAATGCACGGAGTTTTGTTGGCCCGTTATTCATCGCGTCACCTCCGATGGAGTAGTTCCTTCTGAGGCAGAAACGCCGCTACGCGGCGAAGACCACGGGCCCACGCCGATCGGCGGCGTCGGCGGCCGGCGGGCAACTTCGGCACTTGTGCTCGGCGGCGCCGCTTGCACCAGCGGGCGACGGCTGCTGACGATCTCCACGCCGTCTTTCGCCAGCAGGCCCGTGGCCACGACGTCGCTCGGCTCGATCACCGACGCGATCGCCAGTTGCGCGTGGGCCGACTCGGCGTGGCCCAAGACCAGTTGCTCGTAGCCTAGCAGGAAGTGCCCGTCGGCTGACGAGGGATTCTGCCGGACGAACTCTTCCAAGGCGTCGAGTTGCCGGCTGAATCGCGGCATCGCGTAGCCGTAGTAGCTGTAGAGCGTGCGCCAGTCGAGCACCGGCCCCATCGCGACCGCCGCGCGGGCTTCGGCCGCCGCACCGCGGAAATCGCCCTGTGCAAAGAGAATCTGCGCCATCAGGGCGCGGGTGCGGGCCTGCGGCATGTCATGGTTGGAGTTCGCGGCCCAGAGCAGCGCCGAATCGTAATCCCCGCTCTGGAAAGCGTCTTGCGCCGCCGAAAAACGCGTTTCGGCAAATCGCTGCGACGATAGGTCAACCGCCAGCGGCGGCGCGAATGGGCCTGCTGCGAGCGGCGGGCCGTAGCTGTAAGAGGCGGCCTCCGCCTCGCCAAGCGGCGCGCGGCCACTCTGCTCGAAGAGCACGACCTCCTCGCGGACCTGAGCGGCCGCCTGCGGATCAAGCGCCAAGAAGTGGTTGTAATCGACTTGGGCCTGCACGCGGTCTCCCAGGCGGAGCACCGTCAGTGCCCGCTGCCGATAGCCCTCGGCATATTGAGGCGCGATCGTCAACGCCTCGTTGTACAGGGCCATCGCCTTCGAGAAGTTTCCCTGCGCCGCAGCGCGGCCGCTCCCCGCATCAAGTCGTCGATCCGCAAGGCCGCCCCGCTGCGGCTGGCGGAATAGGCCAACGGCGAGCCGCTCCACGGCGACAACACGCTGGGCATCGTTGCCGTTGCCATCGACTGGCTGCTCCAGGACGAATTTGGATTCGGGTTGGGATACGTGGCCGCCCCAGCCGCGTCCGTCCCCGCGGGCAATCGGCCATTCGATTCGGAAGGGGCGGGCGTCGGCTCCGCCACAACGGGACTTCGCTGCGACGGCACAGCGGCTTGCTCGGGCGCGGCGGGAGGCTGCTGCTGCGTCAGCGGCAGTGGCTGCTCGCCGGGGGCCGGCGGCGGGATTGCGGGTTGTTCGGCTCCGCCGACGGCGGGAAGCAGCATGATCGAAAGCAGTAAAATGCAACAATAGTACGTCGTGTAGTTCCTGCCCATATCAGAGATCCCCCATTTCGGTACTTGCATCGTCGTCCCCCTGTCATCCACAAAAATTCTATACGGCCAGCGGACAAAGAAAACACAACGTCGGTGGAAAAGGACTCTCGGCCCGGCGGATTTCGGGCAGTGCTCACGTCGAAAGCGGCATGAGGGGGCCGTCGAAGTGAAATTCTGCCCTGCGTTTGACCGCCCGTTCAGCAAAGCCCTTAGCAACAAACCGGCAATTGCGGCGAGAGACGCGGGAAGTGCAGAATTCGGCGCCTCGGGACGGCAATCAAGAGTGGCTTTGCAGTCTTGTGGTGTAGCCGTCTCGGCTGCCCGGGTGGCCAGACGCCGCTTCAACGATCAACGGGCAAACAGTTCCGACACCGGCAAACTGAAGCCCGGCAGCAGTTCTTCGCAGACGAGCGTGTCGTTTGCGGAAAGGAAGAGCGTCTGCGGGCGGTGGGAATAGACGGTTACGGTCTTCGTTTCTGGGTCAACGACCCACACCGCCGCGCAGCCGAAGCGGAGCCAATCGCCGGCCTTGGCAATGACTTCGCTGGCGCGGTCGGAGGGGGAAATGACTTCCACCGCCAGATCGGGAGCGCCGTCGAAAAAAGCCCGCACGCCGCCGGGCGGGACACGTTCGGCCCGCACAAATGCCACGTCGGGGGTACGGACGGTATCGGGGTCATGCGACACGACGAAGCCCGCTTCCACCGCCACCGACCCGAGCCTTGTCGCTCGGACGAATTCTCAAAGCGCGGCGTAGACTTCCCCTACGATGCACCCATGATCGAATCCCGGCGGCGACATAGGTACAAGTTCTCCTTCAACCAGGTCGAAATGCTCGTGTCCTGGCATTTCGAAGAGCTGTTGCGCAGTTATGGTTTGCACGACGGTGGCCATATTGGTAGTGTAGGCGCTGGAAAATGTCGCGTCAACGTTGCGGTGGTGGGTACCGGTGAGACGGCCAGTGCGTTTGGCCGCGCGGCAAGCAAGAGTATTGACAACGATCCTAGTGCGTTGTAATATATTACAATAGATGGTGCGGCCGACGACGGACCGGGGACCGTAACGATGATGCTTGTGATTTGGGATCTGGAGGACGACCTGCGGGGAAACGTCCGGCATATTGCGGAACACGGCGTGACGCCGGAGGAAGTTGAGGAAGTGTTGAACGACTGGCACGCCAGGACAACGTACAGCGCGTCTAGCGGCAGGCCAATTACCTTTGGCTGGACGGCGGCAGGGCGTTATCTTGCCGTGGTGTGGGAGGTAGCCGAGGAAGACCCCTTGACGATCTACCCTGTTACCGCCTATCCAGCGCCTGAACCCAGCCGGGAGGATTGACATGAGTGGCAAACGAATCCATCGGCAACTCGAGCGGACGCCCGGCCAACAGCGGGAGTTGGAGGAGGTGCGCGAACGATTCCAACGCGAACGGCCGGGCCTGGAGGACCTGCTGGCCGCAGGCGACGCCGCGGAAGTCGTTCCCCAAGGCGAATACCTGGAACTTCGGGCGATGCTGGGCACCTTGAAAAAACACCGCGAGCGGCAAGGACTGAGCCTGACCGACGTGGCCAATCGCAGCGGCATGGATCGCGCGGCCATCAGCCGCCTCGAAAACGGCGTGTATTTGAACCCGACCGTGGATACGCTCTACCGCTACGCCCAGGCAGTCGGGGCGGACATCGGATTCAGCGTGCGGGTGTCGTAGTCTTCCCCTGAGGAGCTTCACCTACATACAGCCATTACGGCTTCAGGACAAATCGTATGATTGAAGAAAAGCGGTTGGGTTGCTGGGCGGAGTTCAAAAATGAAATCGCCAGAATTCGGGAAAAGTATGGCTACCATCAAGTAACGATACCGGAGGACATCGATTTAGCAAAAGGTGCGGAACTTGCCGGCACTAGAGTCTATCGGCGGAAGAACACAGTGCTCTTTCGTGGCCAAAGCGACGCGTCCTGGCCCATACAAACGACCCTGGAACGGAAGACGGACTCGCGGCCTATACATATTGCTGAATACGTGACGTATGCTGATTATTGCGTCAATGAGATCGAGTCGTTTACCGGCCGCTCTTGGGAAGTCCATAATCACGACGAACGAGCAAGGGAAATACGAGAGACGAACGATGATATTCGCGCTCATCTCCCGGCGTACGCTTACCTTGTCTATCTCCGTCATCATGGTTTTCCTTCACCCTTTGTGGATTGGTCAGAATCGCCCTACATAGCGGCTTTCTTTGCATTTTGGGAGAAATCCAGGGCTGAAGACGTGGCGATTTTTACGTACATAGAGAGTATTGACGGTGGCCGCAGTTTATTGGGAGGAGCACCGATGATTTCGGTGCAAGGGCCTTACGTGACCACACATCAGAGGCACTTCGCTCAGAAGACGTGGTATACGATTGCGACGCAATGGGAGGAAAAAGAGGAAAGGAACTACTTTTGCTCACACATGGATGTTTTTCGGAAGCCGGACCCTGACCACGACATCCTGATCAAGATCATTCTCTCCAGTAGGGTCCGCAAAGAAGCTCTTCGGGAACTTTCCGACTATAACATCAATCCCTTCACCCTCTTTCAAACGGAAGATGCGTTTATTCGGACTATGGAATTGAAACAATTTGATCTCGAATAGCAGCGACTTTCGCGGTGAGGAAACAGGTCCACTCCTGCCCAAATATGATTGCCTAATGCTGGCAGAGCGAGGGCCCTCGGCCCAATCGAACCCACGCGGCTCGCCCGTAGTTCACGGGCCCGAACGGCGGGATCGCAACCGCTGACAATCATCCCCGTGGGGCTGCATGACGCGGTAGAATACGATAAAGGGTTTGTGGGCCTTCGCAGAAATGCGAGGAGAAATCATGTTCCAACTCGAAGCCCCCTTCCAACCCGCCGGCGATCAACCGCAGGCCATCGAGGCGCTGACCGAAGGGCTGCGCAGCGGAAAGCCGCAGCAGGTGCTGATGGGCGTGACCGGCTCGGGCAAGACCTTCACGATGGCCAACGTCATCCAGAACGTGCAGCGGCCGACGCTGGTGATGTCGCACAACAAGACGCTGGCCGCTCAACTCTACTCCGAGTTCAAGGAGTTCTTCCCCCACAACGCCGTCCATTATTTCGTCAGCTATTACGATTACTACCAGCCCGAGGCGTACATTCCGCAGCGAGACATCTATATCGAGAAGGACGCTTCGATCAACCAGCAGATCGAGCGGCTGCGGCTGGCGGCGACCAGTGCGCTGGTGAGCCGCCGCGACGTGATCGTCGTGGCGAGCGTCTCGTGCATCTACGGCCTGGGCTCGCCCGAGGACTATCGGGCGATGATGGTCGGCCTCGACGTGGGGCAAACGGTCGATCGCGACGACGTGCTCGCCCGGCTGGTCAATATCCAATACGAGCGGAACGACTTCGAGTTTCAGCCGGGCAAGTTCCGCGTACGGGGCGATTGCGTCGAGGTCTGGCCGGCGTACGAGGAGACCGCCTTCCGCGTCGAGTTCTGGGGGGACGAGGTCGAGCAGCTTTCGGTCATCCATCCCACCAGCGGCGAGGTGGTCGAGCGGCGCGAGCAGATGTACATCTACCCGTCGAAGCATTTCGTCCTGCCCGAGGAACGCATCGAGGCGGCGGTGGCCGACATCAAGCAGGAATTGAAGGAGCGGCTCGAATTGTTCAAGGACCAGGGCAAGCTGTTGGAGGCCCATCGCCTGAGCGCGCGGACGCGGTTCGACATCGAGATGTTGCAGGAGGTGGGCTATTGTCCGGGGATCGAGAACTACAGCCGGCCGCTTTCGGGCCGCCCGCCCGGCTCGCCTCCCGACACGCTGATGAGCTTCTTTCCCGACGATTATCTACTGTTGGTCGACGAGTCGCACGTCAGCGTGCCGCAAGTGCGGGGCATGTACTTCGGCGATCACAATCGCAAGGTGACGCTGGTGGAGCACGGCTTCCGCCTGCCGAGCGCGTTGGACAACCGGCCGCTGCAATTCGACGAGTGGGAAGCCCGGGCCAAGCAGACGATTTTCGTGTCGGCCACGCCGGGACCGTATGAATTGGAAAAGACGGAAGGCCGCTACGTCGAGCAGGTGATTCGGCCCACCGGTCTGCTCGACCCGGAGATCGAGGTGGCGCCGGCGCGGTCGCAGGTGCCGCATTTGCTCGAACAAATTCGCGAGCGGGCGGCCGTCGGCGAGCGGGTCTTGGTCACGACGCTCACCAAGCGGCTAGCGGAAGATCTATCGGCGTTTTTCAGCAAGCAAGACGTGCGCTGCAAGTGGCTGCACAGCGACTTGGACGCCTTCGAGCGGGTCGAGTTGCTCCGCGATCTGCGGTTGGGGCAGTTCGACGTGCTGGTGGGCGTCAACCTGTTGCGCGAAGGGCTCGACCTGCCCGAGGTCTCGTTGGTGGCGATTCTCGACGCCGACAAGGAGGGCTTTCTGCGGAGCGAGACGTCGCTGATGCAGACGATCGGCCGTTCCGCGCGCAACGTCAATGCCAAGGTGATGCTCTATGCCGACCGGGTGACCGATTCGATGCAGCGGGCGATCGAAGAGACCCGGCGTCGCCGCGTGATGCAGGAGGCCTACAACGCCGAGCACGGCATCACGCCGGAGACGATCCGCAAGAGCATTCGCGCGGGGATCGAGGCCGAGGCCGCCGCCCACGTGCAATCGAACGCCGCGGTAGGCTTCCGCGAGGAGTCGCAGTACATCACCGAGGAGTACCTGGCCGAGTTGCAGGCCGAAATGCTGGCCGCGGCCGAGGAATTGGAGTTTGAACGTGCCGCCGCTCTGCGGGATCGCATCGCCCAGATGAGGCAGCAAATGGGAAAGCGGCTGGCCGAGGCGGAAGTCCATCACGCCACGCGAAGCGAACGCCGCAAGCATTTTCGGCAAGAGCAACGTCCCGCCGGGCGAAAGGCGAAGGAGAAGTAGCGTGGCACATTCATACTAAGATTGGCCCCTTTGGCCTTGCCGCCTGAAAAATCGGGGCCGATCAGTTCTCGGTGGCGTTAGGGCGGCAGTTGTACTGCCACCCCTGATTCGCGGCGTTTCCGGGGGTGGGCAGTGCAACTGCCGCCCCATACGAACCAACTTAAGCGGCCGTGTAGTCCAGAAGTTCAGGATTTTCAAGGAGTTGGAACAAACTGGGGCGTTTTCTGCGGCGAGTGATGCGGGCGGTTTTGGCAACGGCGGCTGCCAATTGACCGAGAAGATCACGCAGACGTTCGTCATCGTCCAAGACGGCGAACAAGAGAACGATCCAATCGCGGACGATGGCGGCGGCCTTGCGCAAGCTACGCCGAACATCATGCCACGCCGCGCTCAAGAGAATCCAATGTTGTACGACCACTCCAATCAGTTTTGCATACAGCACTGCCAGTTGACGTTGCGGCGAGGCGCCCGCTTCCAACTCCGCCACGTGATTGTGCGACTTCCACAGCTTGAACAACAGTTCGATTTGCCAGCGGGCACGATACAATACCACCACTTCCTTCCACGTCAGCAACTCCTCGCCGCAGTTCATGACAAAGATCGTCCATCCTTGAAGTTCCAGGTATTCTTGCGACGGCTCTCGGCCGTGGTCGCGGGCATTCTCGCGGACTCGTTGACGCCGCCGCGCGGCCACTTCCTCCGGCACGCGCACCGCAATCAATCGGCAGGCAATCCGATCCTTCTCGCCCAACAAGATCGCAATGTCCAGCAAGCCGTTTCCGCCGTGCTCCCGCAAAAAGGCCGGCAAATCAAGGCTTTTTCCCGCCGCGTCGAAAACTTTTGTGCCGTGCTGCAAACGCGAAATCCAATAGGCGTCCGCTTCGCCCGCCCGACGAAACCGTTCCAACGAAAAATAGCCCAGGTCGAATACGGACAACGAGCCGGCGGGAGGCAGAGCTTCCGCGATTTCGCTCTTGGCGTCGCTGGCGCGGCCGGAGGTGATCTGCCATCCGAGGAGTTGGCCCCTCAGCAGGCTCCACAAGACTTGGATTTTCATGGCCGCCAGGGCAGCGTTTTCCGAGCCGCCGCAACTTGGGAATCGCTCGGCGAATTCGTCCGGCAGCGTCAAGGTGGTGCTGTCGCCGATGCGAACGTCCGAAAACTTTTGCAGCAGAGCCGCAGTCGAAGCTTGTCCGGCCAATGCTTGAGAGACGGCTTGTTGAAGGACTGCTTCGAGAAACGACACCAGTTCGTCGCTGAAGCGATGGTCAATGGCCTCCTCGGTCACGTGAACTCCCGCTTTGGCGGCCATTGCCTGAAAATCGCGGTTCTTGGCGGCGGGCCGCATCAGGACCGTCAGCACGAGGGTTCTTGCCAGCGACGCGCCGGAGAACCTGCGTTGCCGTTGCACACAACGGGTGGCACGCGCCAAATCGTCGATGGATGTTCCAAACACCGCTTGCACGGCCGCCGCAACTTCCGCTACGATTCGCATGGGGAAGCTCCTTCTTCCAGCTTGTTGGGATGTAACACCCGCTGGTTTAAGGACTTCCCTGTTTTGTTGAAAGACCAAAACCCTTAAGTTGGTTCGTATGTGGCAGTGCAACTGCCACCCCAACAAGTGAGAAGACCGTCTGAGAGGATTCCCGCCAAGCGAGGGGGCTGGAAGCGGCTCACCTCGATTTGTGGCGTGAGCCTTCCACCTTCAGACACTCGGCCGCCGTAATGACGCCGTCGTGGTTCAGATCGTAGCGGTTGAACTCCTCGATCAAAGCCGGGGTCCACTCGCTGGCAAACTCGGCCATGTCCACCTGCCCGTCACCATTGACATCCTTCTCGCGAAACCAATCGGGCAGGTCCTTTGGGAGCCGCTCGTGCGCGGTGAGGAATCGGCCGGACTTGGGCCCCGTTCGTTTCGGCGCATCGGCCGACGAATCGGGCGTGGCGGACGCGGTTGCTGAAGAGGCATCGCCGGTTTTTGCAGACGCCGAGCGGCTCGGCGGCGTCGCGGCCGGGCCTGGAGTAGAAGCGGCATCCGATTTACTCGCCGCGCTGCCGCTTGGCTGCTCGCTGGTCTGGCCAAAGCCCGACACGGCAGGCAGCGAGGGCTTCGGCGAGCTAAACCCGTTCATCGGCGGAGCGGGCGACTCGTCGGCAGAAGACTCGTCCTGCGCAGACGACTCGCCGCCGTCAGCGCCGCTGCTTCCGCGGCCGCTATTGGCATCCGGCGACACAACGATTTTGCTCAGCGGAATCGGGTATTTCAGCTCGATTCCCAGTCGCGTCAGAATCCCTTCGACGATCGTCTTAGCGGCGCCGCTGACCTCGTCCTCGTCGATCATTCCGTTGTGGTTCGTGTCGACTCTCCGCAGAAACGCCGCCGTCTGCGCATCGGTGCCACGCGCGGAACTGTTGGCCGAGGACCGATTACTGCCGTGACGGTGCCTGCGGCCGCTGTGACTGTCTTGGCCGAGAGCAACGCCCGCCCACAGCACGATCGTCAAGACAACAAACAGTCTACGGCCGGTTTCCATCTGCTGTGCTCCGGTGCGCAACGCTCCCCCAACGTCTTTATTGTAATCTCAGACGCCTACTATAATAACAACCCCGCCTCGGACAAAAGGTGCTGTTCTGCGAACGAAACCCGGCCAAATCGCCGCGATTGGCCGAACCATCGCCAGACAATAGCCGTAGAATACCACAATTGAGGTATATGTGGCAAAATGGGAACATTTGCGGCCGACGATGCGTCCAAAGAGCCGCCGTGCCACGGCAGCGCCAATCAGTTTTTCAATTGTGGTTTGTTGGGGTGGCAGTTGCACTGCCACCCCGGGAAAACGCCGCCGATCAGGGGCGGCAGTACAACTGCCACCCCAACACCAGTCCAAAGAGCCGCCGTGCCACGGGCGATGGGTTGCAATTTCTATTGCAGTTAATCATACTCAGGTAGTCATGCTTGGTGGGTTGAGAGCCACCGGATTCGTCGAGCATCTGTCTGCGGGCAGGGAAGAGCGTATATGACCAACACTTCGTTGACCTTTTGTCGATCGTTGCTGCTGGCTGTTCTTGTCGTTCTCTGCTGGCATTTTCTCTGTGCGAACGCGGAGGACGTTGTTGTCTTTCAGGGCCCGGCGAGCGCCAACCTGCGGCGGCGCCGACACCGACGGCGGAGCAGCCACCGATGGTCGCATCGCCTGACGAGATGCCTGGCTATCAGCCGGGATCTAGTCCCGCGGGGCCGAGACGACCGCATATGCCGCCGGGAATGCCAGGCAAGGCGGGAGGACCACCCGCTGGGCCGCCGGGCGCACCGCCGGGCAAACCGGGTGAAGGCGGCAAGCCCGACGAAACCACCAAGCCAATCCAACGCCCCATCAAACCCGAAGCGCCTCCCGATCCCAAGGAGTTGAAGGTCGGGCTCGATAAGAACGGCCGCATCAAGCTCAATTTCACCGGGCAGCCGTGGCTCGGGGTGTTGCAGTGGTTGGCCGATCTCTCCAACATGAGCCTCGATTGGCAGGAGGTGCCCGGTGATTATCTCAACATCAGAACGCAACGCAGCTACACCATCCGCGAAGTGCGCAACCTGATCAACCGGCGACTGCTCGACCGCGGATACACGCTGCTCTGTGACGGCGAAGTGATGACAATCGTGAACATCAAGAAGATCGATGCCGCGATTGTGCCGCGAGTCGAGCCGGACGAACTGGAAAAGCGGGATCCCTACGAGTTCGTCAAGGTGTCGTTCGCGTTGGACTGCCTCACCGCCGAAACCGCCGCACGCGAGCTTGAGCCGATGAAAAGCGGCAACGGCAAGCTTAAACCCATGATCGATGCCAACCGCGTCGAGGCGATGGATACGGTGGTCAACTTGCGCGAAATGTACTTGGCGTTGAAGCACGAGCAATCGGCGGAGAATCAACGCCGATCGGTGCGGAAATTCAAGCTCCACTACGCCCGCGCTGAAGACGTCCGCAACGAACTGCAAACGCTCGTGGGCGGTGAATCGAAACCGGCGGGCCGCCAGCCGCAGAGCCCCGAAGAGGCGCAGCAGGCCGCGATGATGCGGGCGATGCAACAACAACAGCAGCAACAACAGCAAGGCGGGCAGCCCGGCCAACCGGGACAACCCCCCGCCGCGGCCGCGGTGCCCAAAATCCCCACCGCCTTCGTTGTCAACCCGCGCGAGAACAGCATTGTAGTGACCGCGCCGCCCGACAAGATGGCAATCATCGCCCAGGTGATCAAGGCCATCGACGTGCCGGCCGATAGCGACTCGTCAGACACTCTGTGTCAGACGCAGATTTATCGGCTCGCGGGCGTCGAGCCGGAGCCGATCATCAAGACCCTCGATGAGATCGGCCATCTCAGCCCGACCGCACACCTCACAGCGGATAAGAAGAACAAGCTCATCATCGCCGACGGCACGCCCGCGGATCACGCGGCGATTCGGGCGTTGGTCGACAAACTCTGCGGCAGCGACCGCGAGTTCGAGGTAATTCGTCTGCGTCGCCTGCGCACGACTCGGTTGCCGCCAGCATCGAATTCATGATGGGCGTCGATAACAAGAAAAAGAAGTCGGAAAATCACCATTGGGGCTGGAGCCCCTGGGACGACGAGAATTCCTCGAACAGCAACGAAAAAACCAACGATTTCCACGTCCACCCCGACGTGGAACACAACCGTCTGATACTCTGGGCCAACAAGATCGAGGTCGGACAGGTGAAAGACCTGCTGACGAAACTGGGCGAAGCGCCGCCGAAGGAAAGCGGCGACAGAATGAAGCGAATGACGATCGACGGCGGCACTCCGCAGGAGACGGCGGATTTGCTGAAGCGCATCCAGGCTGAATGGCCGCTGGTGGCCCCGAATCCGCTCTCCCCGTCCGCGCCGGCTTCGGACAAGGGCAAGGCCGAAAACCCGCCACCAGGCTCGAATCCCGAAGCGGAGTTGCCCACGCCGCCGACAAAGACCACCGCGGCGCCGCTGCCGACGGGAACCATCGTGCGCTTGACGGACTTGCGGCGTGAGGCCACGGCGGAAGAAGGCGTCGACGCGCCAAGCGGAGCCGGTGGATTGCCCGCCCCCGTGGACGTGCGCGTCGGCCCCGACGGGAAGCTCGTCATCTCTTCCAAGGACGCGCAGGCCCTCGATCTTTTCGAGGAATTGGCCGCCGAGTTGGCCACGCCGCGCAAGGAATACACCGTGTTCCGCTTGCACCACGCCTCGGCCTTCAGCGTGTCGCTGAACCTCGAGGATTTTTTCAAGGAGGAGCCGAAGAAGGACAAAGTTCGCTTGCCCGATTACATACGGTATGAGTATGGCATCGAAGACAGTGACTTGGAAGGCAGTTCCGATGAGGGGCCCGGTCTGTCGAAGCGCCGCAAGCTCAAGTTCCTCGCCGATTCCGACGCCAACATCATCTTGGTTTCGGGCGCCACCGCTGCGCAACTGAAGACGATCGACGAGTTGATCAAGCTCTACGATCAGAAGCCGCCGCCCGACTCGGAATTGTCCCGGCAGACGGAGATATTCTATCTGCGGCATTCCAAAGCGAAGGCGGTGAGAGATGCCCTCAAAGAAGTGTTCCGCGACCTGTTGAGTGAAAACGACAAGGCATTGGCCAACGGTCAGAATCAACGCGAGCGGCGAAGATTCTCCCCCTTTGGATACGAAGAATCGGGCGACGGTGACAGCTCGCAAAAGACTCCCAAGTTCAAGGGATCGTTGTCGATCGGGATCGACGAGGCGTCGAACGCCCTGGTGGTTTCGGCGCCGACTTACGTCTTTCGCGACGTGAGCAAAATGATCAAGGATCTCGACAAGGTGGCGGAGGCGAACGACACCGTGCGCGTGCTGAAAGTCGGCCACGACGTCACCCCCGAGCGACTGCGTGAAATCATCAATGCGATTCAGGGCCAGGGCTCAGCCGGCGGATCGGCCCCGGCCGGCACGCCGCCGCGTCAGCCGGGCCCGAAGCGGGGTCCGAGACCGCCGGGGAACGGAGCACCCGCCGCGCCGGTCCATGCCTCCGGCGAGTAGTGCGCTCCCCGACGGGCCGCCGCACGGCGACACCTTCGGCCCAAGCCGGTGTTTGTACTATAGGGGCCCGCTTGGGCTATAATGGTAGATAGTTCGCGCAGGCGCGCGGGAGCAGACGATCCGTGAAGGCCTTCGAGAGAAGTCCTTCCACTTCCGAAGAGGGCATCTGATGGACGTTGGCGAAATGCTCCTCCGCAAGGGGCTCCTCGACGAGCGGCAACTCCAACTGGCGCGCAACGCGCAGACCGAGGGAATGCGGCTCGACGAGGCGGCCGTGCAACTCGGTTTTCTCACCGAGGAGGCGGCGCTGCGGACCTTGGGCGAAGAGGTCGGCTTGGAATTCGTCGATCTGGTCGACGCCGAGATCGATCTCAGCCTGTTGGAAGACTTCCCCTCGAAGTTCATCCATCGCGAGGCCCTCTTTCCGATCCGCCGCTCCAACGGCACCCTGGTCGTGGCCACCAGCAATCCGTTCAATCTCTATCCGCTCGACGAACTGAGCATTGCCACCGGCCTGACGGTCGTGCCCGTGCTGGCCACCCGCGAGGAGATCGCCAAGCGGATCAAGACGCACCTCGGCGTGGGCAGCGAGACGATCGATCTGCTCTTGGCGCAAAACGGCGACGACCGCATCGAACTGCCCGACGGTTCGCAGGCCGACAACGAACTGTCGGCGCTGGCGCAAGAGCCCTCCGTCGTGCGGCTGGTCAACGAAATCCTGTTGGAGGCCATCGACCTTCGCGCCAGCGACGTACACATCGAGTCGCAGCAGTCGGGCCTGCGCGTGCGCTACCGCATCGACGGCGTGCTGCACGCCCAGCCGATGCCGCCCGAAATCCACCGCTTCCAGGCGGCCATCATCAGCCGCCTGAAGATCATGTCGCGGTTGAACATCGCCGAGCGGCGGCTGCCGCAAGACGGCCGCATTCAATTGCGGACCGGCGGCCGCGAGGTCGATATCCGCGTGTCGGTGATCCCCATGATCCACGGCGAAGGGCTTGTGCTCCGCTTGTTGGACAAGGGGGCGATGGAATTCTCGCTCGGCAACCTCGGCATGGAGAAAGACCTGCACGCCAAGTTCCAGGAACTGATTCGCCTGCCGCACGGCATCATTCTCGTGACCGGCCCGACCGGCTCGGGCAAGAGCACCACGCTTTACAGCGCCTTGCTGGAAATCAAGAGCGACGAAACCAAGATCATCACCACCGAAGACCCGGTCGAGTACCAGTTGGAGGGCATCAACCAGATCCAGGTACACCCGAAGATCGGGCTGACTTTCGGCAATTCGTTGCGGAGCATTCTGCGTCACGATCCCGACATCATCCTCGTCGGCGAAATCCGAGACCTGGAAACGGCAGAAAACGCCATCCAGGCGTCGCTGACCGGCCACCTCGTCTTCAGCACGCTCCACACCAACGACGCCGCCGGGGCCTATACGCGGTTGGTCGATATGGGCCTGGAGCCGTTCCTGGTGTCGAGCACGGTCGAGGCGGTGATGGCGCAGCGCCTGGTCCGCACCCTCTGCCCCCGCTGCAAACAGCCCTATCAGCCGCAAAACGGCGACTTGCCCGTCGATTTCCCGCGAGATAGACTTCCGGCGGGAATGCCGCTGTATCGGCCGGTCGGCTGCCGCGAGTGCCGCAACGTGGGCTACCGCGGCCGCGTCGGACTCTACGAACTACTGATCACCACCCAGGAGATCCGCCAATTGTCGCACGATCGCGTCAGCAGTTGGGCCATCGAGAAGGAGGCCATTCGCCAGGGAATGCACAGCCTGCGCGAGGACGGCTGGACGAAGGTTCTCTCCGGACGCACCACGGTCGATGAAGTGCTGCGCGTGACGAAGGGAAAAGTCGCGGGAACATAGGACCGGCCATGCCCGACCTGACATCGTTGGGGCGGCAGTTGTACTGCCGCCCCGCATAGACAAAATGGGGCGGCAGTGCAACTGCCGCCCCAACGCATCATTGCCATGCCCGACTTCCAATACATCGGCCGCGACCAGACCGGCCAGCGTCTCAACGGCACGATTGCGGCAGCCAGCCGCGGCGAGGCGGTGGCTGCGCTGGCCTCGCAGCAGATCTTTCCCTTGCAAGTCGAAGACGCCTCCCGCGCGATAAGTCCGCTACGGGTGCGCCGCGTGCCGACGCAGTTGCTGGCCGTCACCTACAGTCAAATGGCCGATCTGCTCCGCAGCGGCGTCCCGCTGTTACGATCGTTGGAAGTGATCCAAAAGCAGACGTCCCACGCCGGGTTGAAGTCGATTGTCGACGAGATTCGCCGTCAGGTCGAGGACGGCAGCACGTTGGCCGACGCGATGGCCAATTTCCAGCCGGTGCTGGGCGAAATGGCCGTCAGCATGGTCCGCGCCGGCGGCGAAGGCGGATTTCTCGAAGAGGCCCTCGCGCGGGTGGCCGAATTCACCGAATCCCAGGACGATCTGAAGAAGCGCACGGTCGGCGCTATCGTCTATCCCGCCTTCCTCGCGGTCGCCGGCACGATTATCGTCGCTATCCTGGTCATCTTCTTCGTGCCGAAGTTCGGTGAATTGTTCGCGCGGCTCGAGGAACGCGGCGAACTGCCTTGGTTGACCAAAGCGCTTCTAGCCACCAGTTCGGGGCTGCGGAAGTACGGCGTGCCGCTCTTGGCGCTAGTCATCGGCGGCGTTTGGTGGATGCGACGGTGGCTGAGAACCGAGGCGGGGCACTGGTGGCAAGATCGCATTCGACTCCGCCTGCCGCTGCTCGGCCCCGTCTTCCTCGGGTTGGCTGTCGCCCGCTTCTGTCGCGTGCTGGGAACGCTGCTGCACAACGGCGTGCCGATCCTGCGTTCGCTGGAGATTTCGCGGGACGCCACCGGCAACCGCGTGCTGGCCGCAGCCATCGGCGACGCCACCGAGAACATCTCCGCCGGCCAGTCTTTGGCGGCGCCGTTGGGCGCCAGCGGAAAATTCCCCCCGGTGGTGGTCGAGATGATCGCCGTCGCCGAACAGGCCAATAACCTGGAGAATGTCCTGCTGTCGGTCGCCGATTCGATGGAACGCCGCACCTGGCGCCGCCTCGATCTGACCGTCCGTCTGATCGAGCCCATTCTGCTGCTAATTCTAGCAGGAGTGATCCTCATGCTGGTGATCGCCCTGCTGGTACCAGTGATCAAGATGAGCGGAATGGTGTAGCGCGGCTTCTGCCCAGAATCTGTGCGGGATACCTCCTGCGACCCCAAGACCACCCATTCCTCCATCGTGGCGATGACGCCGCTTGCGGCTTTGCAACGATCCCCATCAAAACAGCCTCCTGCCGAGCGGAAACGTGTACGCCGCCGCAGTCTCGATCGAGAGCCTATGCAATCTGGGCAATCTAGGTTCCTGTGAATTGAAACTTTTCCGTTTCTCTTGGAGAACTGCGCAAAGTTTGCCGATTATCGGTCCTGCGAAGGTAGTGTCGTTGCGCATTGGTTGCGCGTTGGGGGGGTAAATCGAGGTTCCAAGCGATCGGCCGATCAACAAGGAACAACCCCAAGTGAATACTGTACTCAAGAAAAGCACTTGCCGGCAGCCCTCCCGACCCGTGCTGTGCGCGGCTCTTGGGCTGTTTGTCACCCTCTCCCTCACCGCTTGCTCGGCCTCGGCACAGAGCGACCTGACCGTGCGGGTCTATTCGTGTGCGAGCGGCCAAGCGCCGGCGGCCGCCGACAAGCTGCGGATGGAGTTCGGCGTCTTCTCCGGAGTGCGGATCGCGGCCGACGAGCGGACCTCGCAGGTGATCGTGCAAGCCCCGGCGGAAATTCAGTCGCGCATCGGCCAACGACTGGCGGCGGCTGCCCCGCCGGCTGCGGCACGACAAGCGGACAACCGCGAAACTGCGGCCGCCGCGCCCCAATCGCAGAGCATTTCGCTCCGCTATGCAACCGCCCCGCAGATCGATCGCGCGTTGTCGAGCGTTCTCGGCAGCCGACTGACCGCACTGCCGGCCGAACACGCGCCGGCGAAACAATATCGTCTGGCGCTCTCCGGCGGCCAGATCAACGTGACGGTCGATCCGACGACTTCCAAAGTGAATATGGAAGGCCCCGGCCCGCTGCTGGGCGCGTTTGTCCGCTTGATCCAAGTTCTCGACAGCCCGAGCGAGGGCGGCGGGAGAGACGTGCGTTTGCTCTCGCTGAAGTCGTCGCCGTCGCCGAGCATCCAGCAGGTGGCCGAGGTGGTTCGCGGCTCGGCGGGTTCGCAGCCCGCCTCTCCGCCTTTGGCGGCGATGCTCTTCCAGCCGCGTGAAGGCGCGGCGGCGGCCGCGCAGCCGCCGAGGGCGCCCCGGCCGCCCCGCCCGTCGTCAGCGTTCCGTCGGAAAGACCGGGAGAGGGCCGGGGACGTGCCGGGTTGCTCAGCCCCGTGCAGATCGAAATGCTCGACGGCCTCGACGTCCTCGTGTTGCGCGGCAACACCCAGGACGTCGAGCAGGTGATGGAGATTATCAACCAGATCGAGCGGCTCAGCGCCGAGACGAAACCGAAGGTCGATGTTCTGCCGCTAAAGCACGTCGATTGCCAAGCGATGGCCGCGCTGGTGCAGCAGGTCTACAGCGACGTCTTCCAGCCGCGGCAGGGCAGCGTCACCATCACGCCGCTGGTGAAACCGAATTCGATGCTGATCGTCGGCAAGCCGGAAAACGTGCGAACCGTGACCGACCTGATCGAGCGTCTGGATCAGCCGGTGGACCCCAACACGCAGTTCCAGGTGTTCCATCTCAAGTACGCGTCGGCCCTCACGGTGCAAACCACGATCCAGCAGTTTTATCAGGACCGGGGCCCGGCGGGAACGCTGGCGCCGACGCTGCGGGTGAACTACGACGCTCGCTCGAACGCCTTGATTGTCCAGGCGAGTCCGCGCGACATGGCCGAGGTGGCCGATCTGATCCACCGCCTCGACACGGCCACTAGCGCCGCGGTGAACGAAGTCCGCATTATCCAGTTGAAGCATGCGTCCGCGGGAGACTTGGCCGCCATTCTGCAAGACGCGATCGGCGCCGCCACCGGCGGACGCGTCGGTCAAGCCGGCGGCACGATGCAGCAGGGCGGCATGATGCAGCAGGGCGGCCCGATGGGCCAACCAGGCGTGAGTCAGGCCAACCGGCAGCAGAGCGAGCAGCGCGCGGCCATGCTCCGCTTCCTTACCGTCGATGCCGAAGAGCGAAAGCTGCTGCTCAACTCCGGCATTCTCACCGACGTCCACGTGACGGCCGACACGCGCTCGAACGCCCTGGTCGTCTCCGCGCCGCCGGAAAACCTGGAATTGCTGGAGGCGATCATCCGGCGTCTCGACGACCTGCCCGCCGCCGAGGCGCAGATCAAGGTCTTCACCATCATCAACGGCGACGCCAAGAACTTGCAGACCACGCTGTCTGCCCTGTTCGAAATGTCGCAGCAGGGCGGCGGGCAACAACAGCCGATGGTGCAGACGACAACCGGGGGCGCGGGCAATACGCTCGTGCCGCTACGATTCGCCATCGACACCCGCACCAACAGCATCATCGTCTGCGGGTCGAAGAGCGATCTGGACGTGGTCGAGGCGGTCCTCACGCGCTTGGACGACAACGTGCGAAACCGCAAGAGCGTGGTGATCCGCCTGAAGAACGCGCCGGCCCTGCAAGTGTCGCAGACGATCAACACCTTCCTCAGCACCGAGCGTCAGATCGAGCAGGTTCCGGGCATGACCAGCGCCTTTGAGCAGATCGAGCGCGAAGTGGTGGTGGTGCCGGAGATCGTCAGCAACAGCCTTGTGCTCAGCGCCACGCCGAGATTCTTCGACGAAATCAAAGCGATCATCGACCAACTCGACGCCCGGCCGCCGATGGTGATGATCCAGGTGCTGATCGCCCAGATCGACCTGGGCAGTACGAACGAGTTCGGGGTCGAGCTCGGCTTGCAAGACTCGGTGTTGTTCGACCGCAGCTCGCTGACGAACATCCAAAACACCTCGACCACGCTGCCCAACGGGACCACCACGCAAAGCATCGCGTCGGCCGATCTGAATCCCGGCTACAACTTCAACAGCACCCAGCCGCTGGGCAATACCAGCGCCGGCAATTCGAATCCGAACGCCGCCGGCGGGCAGGCCCTGTCGAACTTCTCCATGGGACGGTCAAATTCCACGCTCGGCTACGGCGGCCTGGTGCTGTCGTTGGCCAGCGAAAACGTCAGCGCGCTGATCCGCGCGCTGGCCGAAAACCATCGCATTGAAGTCCTGCAACGACCGCAGATCATGACGATGGACAATCAGCCGGCCTACATTCTGGTCGGCCAGAGCGTGCCGACGATCAGCAACGTCAACACCACGACCACCGGCATCAGCAACGCGGTGCAGCAGCAGAACGTCGGCCTGAGCGTCTTGGTCACGCCGCGGATCAGCCCCGACGGCCTGGTGGTCATGCAGATCGACGCCGAAAAATCGGCGTTGGAGTCGGATGCGACCGGCATCCCGATCTACGCCTCGAACAACGGCACGGTCATCCGCTCGCCGATCATCGATAAGACGACGGCGCAAACGACCGTCAGCGCCATGAGCGAGCAGACGGTGGTGCTCGGCGGATTGATCGCCAAGACCACGAACGAGTCGCACGCCAAGGTGCCGCTGCTGGGCGACGTGCCGCTGCTGGGCCACCTCTTCCGTTTCGACAGCACTACGAACAGCCGCACCGAGTTGCTGATCATCATGACGCCGCACATCGTCAAGAACGAAGCCGACGCCGACGCGATCAAGCAGGTGGAAGCGGCGCGGATGAGTTGGTGCCTTTGCGACGTGACCGCGATGTACGGCGAGGCCGGCCTGCGCAAGCGCTGCGACAACTGGTCGGACGCGGAGACCAAGGTGATCTATCCCGACCTGAAATACGAGCCGGGCACGCTGCCTGCGGACAAGGACGGGCCCGAGGCGGTTCCCACGCCGGCCGGCACGCCGGACCACCCGCCGCTGACTCCGCCGCCGTCGGCCAATCCGCCGGGCCCGCCGCCGTCGCGGGGACCCGCGGTGCTCGCCCCCGGCGATGCGGTTCGCCAGATTCCCCCGGCAAACGGCGATGCGGTTCGCCAGGTCCCCCCGGCCAACGGCGATGCCGCGCCGAATCCGCCCGAGGCGGAGCTTCGTCGCCGCTGGATAGAATATCAGGCTCAACACGCGCCCGACGCTTCGCCCGCGCCTCAGGGGCCGATCCAGCCGGCGATCTATCAACAGCCGTCCAGTGCGAACGCCGCCCAGCCGGCGACCTATCAGCAACCGGGCCCGGCTCCGGTGCAGCAACCGAATCAGGGTTCATTCTCTCGTTAGCATCGCAAAGGGATGTCTCATGTCGGCAGTGTCCATGAAACCAGTCCGTCGTGCTCTGGCATACGTGCGGAAGATGCCGGGCTATCTATTGATCTTGGGATGGCTTGTGGCCTCGGTTCAAGCCGGAGAGTCGTGGCGGCCGTGGCCGTTCGGCGACGACAAGCCCGGCAAGCCCGACAGGGTCATCGCCATGTGGACCGACACCGTGCTGACGCGGAGCGACACGCCGCCCGTCCGCGGTTTCGGCGGACGGTTGATGTTCTACGAGGGAAAGAATGAGAGCCCCGTCAAGGTCGAAGGCATGCTGGTCGTCTATGCCTTCGACGAAAACGGCCGCGATCCGAGCAGTGCGCGGCCCGACCGAAAATACGTCATCACGCCGCAGCAGCTTCCCGCCCATTACAGCAAGTCGAAAATCGGGCATTCCTACAGCGTGTGGATTCCCTGGGATGAAGTGGGGGGAATGCAAAAAGATATCTCGCTGATCGTGCGCTTCGAACCGAAGAATGGCGCGCCGGTCGTGGGCGACCAGCGCCGGCTGCTGCTGCCGGGAAGAATGGTGCCGTCTCGAGCCGCCGCCACGGCGCCGCCATCCGCAACGGACATTCGTGCGGCGACCGGCGACTCTGCGGCGGCGGGCACCGACGTGCGACGCACCTCTTATGAAGCCCCCGTGCCCGCCGGCGAGGCGATCGAGCAGAACGATGGCGGGCGGTCGCGGCGAATGAGCACTTCGACCATCCCGGTTCCGATGGATATGGCCGCCCGTGCGCCGGCTGGAAACTGGCAGCAGCAGGCGGCGCAACAGCCGTACGCGCCGCCACCCCCTTGGTGGAATCGCCCGTCGGTTAGTGGGACGCTGCCGACTTACCAGCCGCCCCAGCAGCCGTCGCAGACGGCTTCGCAGGCTTCGTCGAACTCGACGCCACCACCAGTTGGTTATCCACTTGGTCGACAGCGGCCTCTAGGCGCGCCACCCGCTCCGCTAAGTCGCGATCGTGCTCCGTGGCCACAACACCCCGAAGGATGGCCGTCCGCCCCCGCATCTCAACCTGGTTCTGGCTGCGCCAATGGATCGCCGGCAAACCAGCCAAACGCGTCGCCACCGCAGAATTGAACCGCGGTGCAGCCACCGAGGGATTCTCGAAGCCCACGGTCAGGGTGGTGCGGATCGTAGTGGCGCCGTTGCCGCGCGTATAATCTTGCCCGTTGGGATATTGCTGCGAGCCGTTCGGGTACATCGAGGACGACCCATTGCCAAGACCTGGCATACTGGATCCAAGTCCTTGCATACCGGACGTTCCGAGCCCCTGCATACCGCCGCCAAGCCCTGTTGTGCCCTGGCCCATGCCGGTGTTGTTGGCCTGGGTGGCGCCGATGAACCCACGTCCGGTTAGTTGCTGTTGATTGACGCCGACGAACGATGATTGTCCGCCCACGCCCGAGCCGGCCGATCCGATGCCGGTTTGCGAGCCGAATCCCCCGATGCCGCTCGACATACCGCCAATTCCGCTGCTGCCCATTCCCATTCCGCCTATTCCCGAGCCCATGGAACTGCCGAAGCTGCCGAATGAGCTACCCAGGCCGGAGGAGGACATGCCCGAGCCGAACGTTTGGCTGCCGAAGGTGCCCGAACTGGTCGTCATGCCGCTCATTTGTCCCCAGGCCGCCCGCGGCTCGTTGGCCAGGGCAGCCAGTAGAATGGCCGAAACCGCAAGAGTCCATCGCATGATCGGGTCTCCTCAACGTCTGTCGCGTTCCAACAATTTCAGATCGGGGAAAAGGGGACAGGCACCTTTTGCCGGAACGGCCCTTCGGGTGCTTCGCACAAAAGGTGCCTGTCCCCTTTTCCCCCTCCAACAATAACAGTATCGTACAGCGCTTTGGCGAAATCGTCAATTCTTGCCGTATCCGTCAACCTCAATGCCGCCGCGAAGGTTGTCGCCGTCCCGCAGCCGGCGGCGATGGCCGTCGAAATCGAGGGTGACCTCGCGGGTGGGGGCAATCTTCCGGATCGTGCCGCGGTGTTCGCCGACCTTAAACTCGGCCCCTTCCTTCAACTGCCACACCTCGCCGGCGATCCGATCCTGAAGCCATACCAGCCGGAAGCCGTCAACCTCGGTAAACCCGGTCACAAAGGTAAACTGTGCCGTATCGACGGGTTGTGGCTTATCGGGTTTCTTATCCGCGACGGCGGAGGGAGGGGGCGGCGTGTAGGGGGCGAACAGATTCCGTTTGACGATCGGGTCGCGGTAATCCTCGACCTTGGCCAGTAGAAGCCCATTGCCCTTCTCTTTGCAGAGTTGGTCCTTGCGGTCCGCGTTGGGCAGCGACAGCGCCTCGATCGCCACCATCACGTCCAATTCACTGGCGTGTTCCAACGACTTCAAGGTCATCTGCCGAATCTGCTGCAAGTGGCCCGCACTATAGAAGTCATAGAGAAACTGCGTCAGATCGGCCAACGACACGTGACCGCGGACCGTGAAGGAGAGCTGCGTGTACATGTCGCCGCGAGTCTGCATCTCCTTCGATTCGACGGTGAGCGCGTGGAAATGACAGCGATCGGCCAGTCCGCGCAGCCAGGTCTGGTAGAGCGTCCGCGCCGTGATCCGATCGGAGGGCAACGCCCGCTTGCGCCAATCCCGCATCAAGTTGGCGTCACGATCGTCTTGCTTCGACGTTGCCCGTTTGGCAATGGCGTCCTGGTCCAAATTACCGAGATCGGTCTCAAGCTCCGCAGTCGAACGGCTCTCGCCGCCAAACAAAAGAAGATAGCAGACCAGGACGGCCAGCAGTCCGCCGAGAGCGTACACCAGGCCCTTTTCGCGGCGCGTGCAGCTTCATGGCTTCCGCTCCCGTTCCAACTTGACGGTATGATCGAACCGCCACGAATACTCTTTGTTCGTAGGGTCTTCGCCGCTGCTCTTGCTGGCAATCCGGCCGACGCGGGCGCGCATCCGATCTTCCATCTTTTCGATGACGCGGACGTCGCGGGCCGAGCCCTTCAGGTCGACCTGAACTTCGTTCTGCCGGACGGCGACGGTCAACTCGTGCAGCATCGCCTCTTGCGCCGGCGGGAAGCCCTTGCTCAGGGCGAGCAACTTATCGAGCCAAATGGTGTCGTCGCCCGTCCACTTGGCGATCGCGGCCGCGGCCTCACGGGTCTTTTTCGCCGCGGGCGTGGAGATTTTGTCGTTCAGCAATTCGATCTCGTGTTTTCGCTCGGCGACTTTACTGGCGACCAGGTAGTTTTCAATGCGGGCGTAGGCAATGTACGCCAACAGCAGCGCCGCCGCGGCCGAGCCGGCCACGATCCACTTCCGGCGTTTGCTGGGCGGCGCGGCGCGGTGGCGGGGATGCAGGAAATCGACCGCAGGCGCCTGTTGCCGCAGTTCCGCCTGGCACATGCCCAACAAGGGCGCGAAACGCCCGGGATGCTCCAACGGCAGACCGCGCAGGGCGGAACCGCGATCGAATCCGCCGAACGGATCGAACAACTTCACCGGCATCGCCAGTTCGGCTTCGGCGTCCGCGCCAACTCGGCGTGGATTTCGTCCTGGCCGCACAGCACGATCGCCTCGACCTTACGCCCGGCCGATTGGCTCTGCACGGCGGCCATCGTCAGGCGGATTTCGGCCAGGAGCGCCGGCAAGGGGGGCGAACCGCCGCCAACCCGCATCGTCCGCAAGAACACCGCGTTGCCGTCGCAAACCGCCGTCAGATCGACCTCGTCGGAGAGCAGATCGACCAGCAGCCGCAATTCCCCCTTGGCCCCGGCCATGCCGCCGGTCAATAGCGACGCCGCAGCGCAGGGCGCAACAAGAGCCGCTGCATCTTCAAGCCCGCCCGCTGGCAGACCCCTTCGATCTGCCGGATGACCGCCGGCGCAATGGCCATCGCCAACACCGTGCGCGAACCCTCGGTCCCCTGGTCGATCGGCACGAAATCCAACAGCCACTTCTCGTCCAGTTCGTTGAACTCCCTGGCCGCCTGAAAACGGACCAGATCGGGCAGTTCTTCGTCGGGGGCGGGCGGGAGCTGAAGCTGACGCAGTTCGATGCTGCCGCGGCCCACCGCCACCAACGCCGGCGGACGCCCGATTCCGCGCAGTCCAATTCCTCGGCGATGCGTTGGCCGACGCGATCTTCCGCCTGATCGCTCTCCGTGCCGTCCTCGTTCCAGGGGATCAGGAAAGCATGATCGATAACGATCCGGCTGCCATGCGCCGAGGCGGCGGCCACGCGGATCTCATGGCCGTTCCATTCCAGTGCGAGGAGTTGAGACATGCGGCAGGCTCATGGGTTGTTCGTCGCGGCTGCGCGGGCGGCGCTCTCTACCGTAAAACCGGTCGGCAGACGGCTCATATCTTTCCAGAATAATACCTTGGTGGGCGTATTGCTAGCATCAAGAATGACTTCCAGCCGCGCCGTCGGCCCGCCCCCCTCGAAACTGCCCAGAATTTGGGCCCGATAGACGCTCCCGCCCGCCGTTACGAACGGCAACATGCTTTTCATCGTTGTTAGCGGCACTATCCCCTCGCTTAGGGGCCATGTCTCATACTGATGGTCCTGGCTGTCGTCCTTGGGATCCTCGATTCGCTTGGCGATGATCTGATCGGCCAGATCGGCGGTCATGCCCGGAATGCACAACAGCACCGGCCGCGGCGCCTGGTTGATGTTGATCCGTCCCTGAATCGTCTGCGCCGTGCTCGTGGTCGTGTTCTCCATCAGCTTCGGCAGATCACTGGCCATCGTCCCTTCGGTAAAGGGGGACTTTACAATAATCTGGCGCGGCGTTGTCCGCGGGCCTTGTGTCCCCGTCCCGGCCGCCGGCGTATAGGTCGCGGTGGCGCCGATCAGATCCAACACGCTCGTTAATTGGACGCTGGCGTTTGGCAGTTTTGAGACATTGACCATGCTTGCGACGGAGCTCACGGCGACGCCTGTGGTGGGCTGGCCGTTTGCGCTGTCGGGCGCTTTCTTGCCGCCAGTCCGATACAAGACGATGAACATGGCCGAGTTCTCGTCGAGCGCGTTCTGCAAATCACTGTAGAGTTGTTGCAGATCATTGCCGTTGAGATTGATCTTCTGGGTGCCGTCGGATTTCAACGTCGATTCGGCGCTGTAGAGCGTGAAGTAGGCGGCCCAGCCGTGGTCCATCGAGCCGTCGGAATTGTCGACGCCAGCCATCGGATCGCCGGTGGAAGCGTCGACCAAGCCCATCGGGGCCGCATCCAGCCCGTACAACAACTGCGGCGTCACCCCGCGCACCAGCAGAAGCTCGTCGATCGACTGGATCGGACCGTTCCGCGCGGCGTAAGGGGGCGTAAGCGAACCGTAGTAGTCCGACTCTGCGCCGTTGTCGCGCGTCGTGTCGTCGGCGTCGAGCCAATCAAGAATCGCGTCGGAGATCTCGTCGGTCATGCTCGGCAACGCCATCAACACCGCCTTGGCAGTGGGATTGGGACCGGAACTGGAACTGGCCGTGCCACCGGCCGCGGCGCCGCCCGTGGACGACTTATCCATCGCCAGCAACGTGTTCAGATTGATCCGCATCGACTCGTCTTGCAGGCCGTAGCGGACTCCGCTGATGCTGTTGTTTTCATACTTGGGGGCGATGACGGAGAAGTAGCCGCATTGCTGCGGCGTCAGGTCGGGGGCCGCCACGGTGTGGCCGAATCGTTGCGGATTGTCGTAGAGTCCGCCGGCGTCGAGTTGGTTGTCGGGAGCGCGGTCGAGGAATTGGCGGGCCACTTCGGCGCCCGATTGGGCCAGGGCCCTTGCTCGGGCCTGCCGGCCGGCAGTCTCGGCCGCCCGCCGCTCGTTGAGCATCAATTCGCAAAAGGTCATGCTGGCCAACGCCAACATGGCGACGACCACCAGCACCAGTATCAAGATCACGCCGCGGCGGTTTGTGCTCATGTCCTTGCGCCCTCGTGGAATTTCCACCGGCCGGCTCTACGGTAGTGCTTCGTAATTGACGTGTCGTATCTGGGGTAAATGGGTGCCGACAATCAATTACCCGGCCCACCGTTTCCCGACCCACGATTTCCTCCGCCGCCATTTCCTCCGCCGCCATTTCCTCCGCCGCCATTTCCTCCGCCGCCATTTTCCCCGCCGCGAGTTCCTCCGCCGCGAGTTCCTCCGCCGCGAGTTCCTCCGCCGCGAGTTCCCCCGCCGCGGCTTCCCCCGCCGCGGTTTCCCCCGCCACGCTTTCCCGGCTGGCCCTCTTTTCCCGGTTGGCCATTTTTTCCCGGTTGATACTTCCCCGGCTCATGGTTGAATGGAACTACGGCCCCTGTCGGCACAGTGGGTTGCGTTGCGGTCCCGCCGGACGACGTCCCCGCACTCTGCCCGCTGCTCTGGCTCGACTGCACCTGCGAGTTGGGCAGATCGACGAGCATGTCGTAGACGGTGAACGAGGAATTGTCGGTTGCGGCGGCCGCGGCGGGGAGGGGCGACTTCGCCCCCGCACGTCGGATCGTGATCGCCACCATGATCGCACTGGGCAATCCGCCGTCCGTGTTGGAATCCCACTGTTCAGAGGTGGTCGAACCGGCGTAATACGTGAACTGCACGTTCACGACCTCGGGGGCGAGCTTGCTCGTGGTTTGGGTCAGAATATCGGACTGCCCCTGTTGCATCGCGGCGACGTAGGCAGGCCGATCGATCTCGCGGCGATACAATCCGCCCCCAAATGATCCGTCGCCGCGTTGCAGCGGAGTGCCGGTGCCCGGATCGCCCAGGCTGTACGTCACCGTTTTCACGTCGCCCAGCGCGATGTAGTTTGCCGGATCGCCGCTGGCGGGCATCGCCATGCCGATCGGCCGCACGCGACGGGTCGTGTCCATCTGCAGACATTGGGTGGTGCCGCTGATTCCGGCGGGAATTGACGTGTCGGAATCGGATGTCGTCGAGGTGCCGCCGGCGGTCGAAGTTCCACTTGTCGTCGATGTCCCGACCGTGGACTGCCCGGACGTCGCCGACGTTGTCGATGTCCCGGCGGTGGGCGTGAAGGGAACGCTATTCCGCAGGTTGTCGGCGATGCGTTGCAGCAGCCCCCGCGCCAGTTGCGCCTCTTCGACTTGTCCTCGGCTCTTCTCGGCCACGCCCAGATGAATGTGCATGGCCATGCCGATCAAGCCAAGGAGCACCGTCGCCAGCGCCAGGGCCAGAATCACCTCCAACAGCGTGTAGGCCGCATGCCTGCGCCAACGCCCCTCTGCGTCGATCATGCGGCCCCTTTCACTAGCCCAGGCGTTCACGCCTGGGAAACGGGGGCCTCGGTCAATCCCATCTCTTTTAGTCCCCTTCAGGGGACGGGGATCGGTTCGTCGGCGAATCGCAGCGTCGAGGAGCCCCCGTTGCGTCCCCTGAAGGGGACTGAGAGGAAAAAGGGAATGATTTGCGGGCCTCTCCTCCCCAGGCGTAAACGCCTGGGCTAGTGAAAAGGCACGTTTTCGGCCATCGCGGCGTTTCATCGTTCTTAAGTCCCTGACGATGAGGAATTGCCGCCCGACCCGCTGCTGCTATTGCCGCCGCTGCCGCTCGAAGACGTTGCGTTGGGATCGGGAATCCAGCGAACCAGCGAGAAACTGACGGGATGCTTCGCCGCCGGGAGATTGCGGGTCACGGTGACGCGGACGGCGATCAAGCCCTCTTCGTCGGTCGTTTGCGTGTCGATCGAGTAGAGCCAGCCCGGGGCGCTCGGATCGAGCGAAGCGGTCATGGTCGTATCGAACGGCGTGTTGCCGACCGTTTCGGCGGCAGTGATGCCGACGGTGATTTCGGCCATCTTGCTCTCGCAGAGCAATTGGGCGTGGGCCAGATCGCGGGCGATCTCGGCGTTTCGCAGGGCCAGGCGGCTCGATTCGCCCAGCACGGCGATCGACCCGGCGAGAATGGCCAGGGCCAGAATCACTTCCAGCAGGGAGAATCCCGCCTTTCGCATGGGCGCTACTCCAAGGTCGAGCCCGCGTCGGCGGTCGTTGCCGTGGCCGTGCTCCCTCGCAGCATAACGCGCAACGCGCAGCTCTGGTTGCAGACTAGGATCAACTGAACGTCCGAGGCGGTTCCATCCGGATAGAAGAAGATCGGATTGGACCAGCCGCCCGCCGGCTGATTTTGCGCCGTCGCCGGCGTAGGCGACGTGCTTTCCCCCGCTTGTTGGCCGACGAATTTGACCCCCTTCGGCAGCGTCTTGTTCTCGCCGGGCAAAGCGGCCGCGGTTTGCGTGCTGCCGCCGACCGAGTTTGCCGATGCCAGCCCGCTATCCGCCATGCTCATGTCCGGCCCCTGGTCCGGCTGGGTGTAGTAGCGATCGCCGCCCACCTCGTAGCGAAAGGCGTAGGTGCGGCCGGAACGCATCGCCTCGACGCGGGCCTGGCACCACTGGGTGCGCACTTCGTCCGCCGCCGAGTGCAGGCGATGATACGCCAGTGGCTTCTCCAGCGCCGGCCATATCAGCGCAGCCGAAATCGCCACGATCGCCAGCACCAGCAGAACCTCCATCAACGTCAATCCGTGACGGTTTCTCACCGTGTCGCCTCCTTAGTCCAATTACCGATATCGTCCGGCGTGCCGTCCGCGCCGTCAGGTCCGAGAGACCAGACGTCGAAGCTGTCTGGATTGTGTCTGCCGGGGCACGCATACTGATAGGGATGGCCCCACGGATCGAGTGGTATGTCGTGATAGAGATATGGCCCGGCCCACTTGGTAGGGTCTGGCAAGTCCGCCGGCTGCACGCGGAGCGCCTGCAAATTGGAAGGATAACTATTCACCGACGCCTCATAGGTTTGTATTGCGGTCTCGATGAGGCCGACTTGCGTCTGGGCTGCCTGGAGTTTTGCCCCGCGCTGGACGCCCGTGAACTGTACGACCGCAAACGAAGCCAGAATCACGAGGATCGTCAAGACCAACAAGACTTCAATCAGGGTGAAGCCGCCCGGTTGGCGGCGACTGCGGGATCGCATCATCTTCAACTCCTCTTCTTTGGGGGGATGTTGACTACTATCATACTGCGGTCGGGCCGAATTATCAAGCTCGTGCCCCAACTGTTCCACCATCCACCCTTCACGATTTAACCCCGGCCGAGACGGATCGGACCGCAAATAATAAGACGTTCCACGAGTCTATTTCGTTCCGCCCGAGAAGAGATTGGAACGGCGGGAAACGGCGTTTTCGGCTGGCCGCGGCGTTGGGGTGGCAGTTGCACTGCTAGCCCCGGAAAACGCCGCCAATTCAGGGGTGGCAGTGCAACTGCCACGCCAACAAGCATTCCAGAGTAAAGACCTGATCGTCTCTGCTGGTCTACTACTGGCCCTGCTGGGGGGCCTGGCCAAAACGCCCTCCCCCCTCCGACCGCCCCCTTGCTGGGGTTGATTGAAAGGACCATTTCCCCCGCCCTGGAATTGCGGCCCGCCGTACTGGCCCTGTCCTCCAGATTGCCCTTGTCCGTACCGCCCTTGCCCATATTGGCCCTGGCCATACTGCCCCTGTCCGTATTGCCCTTGTCCGTATTGGCCCTGTCCGTAGCGTCCCTGCCCAGATTGCCGCTGCCCGTACTGGCCTTGTCCGAACCGCCCTTGTCCGTACTGCCCCTGGCCAGATTGCCCCTGTCCGTATTGTCCTCGGCGGGAATAGCCAGGTTGTTGCTGGCTGATAAAGGGCTGATAGGCGGAAGCGCCCATCGTGTTGCCGCCGGCGCCGGCGGTCCGACTGACCTGCACCGAACTGCCGGCGATAGCCGCCAGCGCCTGCTCAAGGGCCGAAGAACTGGTTCCGTGCAAGGTAACGACGCGGACGGTTTGGCTTTGTTCGCCCGCCGCCGTGTCGAGTTGGGCGACCAGTTGCCGGACCTCTTCGAATAACGAGTCCGGCGCAGAGACGATCAGCGAGTTGGTCCGCGGATCGACGCCGATCGACAGTTTGGTGACGTCCGCGGATTGACGGACCGGGGTGTTCGCCCGCGCCATCATGGCAAAGAATGCCCCCCGTCCGGTCGCCGTCGGGTTTTCGACCATTCGGTCGGCATAAACCTGCTTGACGATGTCGGCGATCTCCTCGGCGCTGCTATTTTCCACGGTGATCATCCGCGGCCTGCTGGCGACGGAGACGTCCTCGGGACTTTCCTTCTGGTCGAGCACCTTCAGCAGTTCTTCGATGGTCTCGATGTCGGCGCGGTTTGCCCGGACCAACAGCGCGTTGAGCCGCTGATCGGCGGTGATCTTGATCGGGCCGGTGGCCAAGCCAGTTCGGCCGGCCGTAGGGTTGACCGTGGCGGTCGTAGTTGCTTCCCCGTCGGACGAATCGGCGTTGTTGTTTCGATTCCGCCGCCCGCCGCCCCCGCCGCCTCCGCCGCCGAATGGTCCGCCGAAGCCGCCGAACGGTCCGCCGCCGAACATGCCCATCATCGGGTTGCCGCCGCCGTCGCCCTGTCTCTGCGCTGCGGGGGTCGTCGACGTAGCGCCGGCCATGATTTGTCCGAGTGTCTCGGTCACGGCCGCGGCCTTGGCGTACTTCAGATAGAAGACGCTGATCTTGTGAGTGTTCGGCCCGTTGTCGGAGAGCATGTCGATGAGATGCTCAAACTCGTCGAGCGCCTCGGTGTCTTCCGAGGCAATAATCAAGCCATGCGGCCCGGGCATCACCACGATCGGCGGCGGCGACTTCGATTCGGCCGGCGGACTGGCCGCCGCGTGATCGGCGACATACACGATCGCAGCGCCATGGGAGAACCGCGCCGAGTGTTCGGCGGTTGACGACGGCGCGGGACCCCGCGGAGACGACTTGTTGTCGCCGGACGGGTGCTCGTCGTGCGGGGTGCTCTTCGGCGGCGGTTCACTCGGCCGTTTCAGGTTGCGGAGGCGATCGAGCAGGGCGGGCGGCAGGCCCTCGGGCAGTCTCTCGCCGCCCGTCGGTTCCTCGGCGGCCGCCGGGCTGACGATGCGGATTCTGTTCGGCCGCAAGGTCGGCCAGACCTCCTGAATTCTCTCCAAGACGGAACGAGCGTTGGAATCGCTAAGCGTCAAGGTTCGCACTCGGCCGCGCTGCGCCGGTTCGCCCGTGCCTGGTATAACCTCTCCCATCTTTTCCAACATGCTGCGAATCTGCGCGACCTGCGCTTCGGTGCCGTGGATCATCAATTGCCGGCTCGATTCGTCGGCATCCACTAGTGGCGCGGTCCCCTTGGCGGCGTCGCCGGCGGGGAACAGTTTATTGATGGAGGTCAGGACGGTGTCGGGATCGAGCCGCGTCAGGCGGATCACCTCCACCCGTTGCCCGTCGCGCTGCAATTGCGCCAGAAAGGCGCGAATTGTGGCATGCTGGGAAGGTCGTGCCAGAGCGACCAGATTGTTCGTCTTTGTGTCGACCATCAGCCGCAAATCGGGCTGGCCGGCCATGATCACCTTCAGTACGGACAACGCTGCCTCGGCGTCGGCGTTCGGAATCGGGTAGATCTCGAGCTGAGGCGTTCCGGCAACTCGATTGATCGCTTCCGCGCCGGGCACGGGCACGTCGAGCCCCTTGATGATATCGACGGCGCGGGCGACCTTGTCCGGCTGGCCGCTGACGAACAGCCGCCCCCCGCCCGCTTCCAAGGCGATGCGGATCGAACCGTCGGCCGAAACGTTTTTGTCGTCCGGAATTTCGAGCATCTGACGCACGATGGGCAACACGTCCTCCGAGCGGGCGAACTTCAACTCGATCGCCCGCAGCCCGCCCGACATCGTTCCGTCCGTCCCTTCCATGCGGGCGAGCATGGTGCGGATCGCCCGCAAGCGGCCCGCCGTCTCCGTCACGGCGATTTGCCGCGATCTACCGAGCGAGACGACCGAGCCTTGCGGACCGAGGAGCTTCTTGATCTCCCCTTCCACCTCTTCCGGTTTGAGCTTCTCCAGGTCGAAGATCACGCGAACGACCTCGAACTCGCCCCGGCCGTCGAGCGAATTGACGGGCACGGTCGAGACCAGATTGGCCGGAATGCCGTCCTCCAGGTTGACGAGCATCAACATGCGGTTGCGGCGAATGAGCGTATAGCCCTTCGTCAACAGCACGCTGTTCAGTAGGTCAATGGCTTCGGTGGGGGTGTATTCGTGGGTGTCGCTATAGTTGAACGTGCCGGGCGGCGAGGCGTCCATCACTAACGAGAGGTCTGCCCGCTTGGCGAACCAATCGAGCACGTCCTTCCAGGGCTGAAAACGGAACTCGAAGCGGAGCTTCTGCGGTGTCGACGAAGACGCTTCTGCCGCCGACTCTTTGGCCGCTTCGCTCGCCCGAGGCGCCGCCGGCTCGACCGAGGGCTTGAGGGCCGCCCGGACCGGTTGATCGACGGCCTTTGGCGGCGCGGCGGCGCAGGCAGCGGTCGCCGAAAGAAGCCCCGCGACCACAAGAATCGCCACAAAGACTGCACTCGAATTGGAAAAGAGATGCTTCAACATACCCGATCCCCCGACACAACGACTAGAAGACCCCGATAAACCTCTACTGAGCACACGATCTTATTTTACCTCCCTGCCGAGGGGTTTGCCAGTGAAGACTGGCCCGATTGTCGTCGAAGCGCCTAGCGCGGCGACGCAAAAAGCCCTCAGTTTGCTCCAATAAAGGGAAAAGGGGACAGGCACCTTTTGTGCGAAGCACCCGAAGGGCCGTTCCGGCAAAAGGTGCCTGTCCCCTTTTCCCGCCCGGGCAAATGTCAACTCGCAGCGTCCAAGCTAATAAACCCGCCGGCGGCCGGCAGGTGTCGCGCTATCTCCACCGGCGGGGCCATTCGGTCGCTCCGCCGGTTGTTCCAGGAGGGGATAAGTGAACAGGTCCAATCTGTGCGAAGCACCCTCCGGGCCGTTCCGGCAAATTGGACCCGTCCCCTTTTTCTCCTCGTGCTTGAGCAGCCGGTCACTTGACAACTGGGTAGTCCACACTTTATTATCAATTCTAGTGTGGGCTTCCACCTACCCCCCTCTCTTGGATCGGCATAGGCGGAGGGGCGGGCCTTGCCGGAACAAGGTTCTTTCCAACAGAGATTTGGCATGCTCAATCCGGTCTTGCGACACGGACGAATCGCGGTGTTGGCCTATGGAATCGGGCTGGCGGGGATGTTCGTTGCCCTGAGCGGCGAAAGAGCCTTCGCACTCACACCCACCAGCCCCGAGGTGAAAGCGGCCATCGACAAAGGCATCGCCTTTCTCAAGTCCGACGCCGCCACCGACAGCTTCGATAGGGTCGGCGCCAGGGCCCTGCAAGGCTACGCCCTGTTGAGCAACGAGGTCGAGCGCACACACCCCAAGATCATCGCGGCAGCGGCGAGAATCGAAACGGCGCTGGGCGGCAGAGACCCGGCCAAGTTCGATGTTGCCACGTGGGACATCTACAGCACCGGCTTGGCGATCATCTTCCTCGTCGAGCTCGACCCGAAGAAGTACCACGCCGATATCGAATGCCTGTTGTCCTATCTCCGCAGCCGACAGAAGCCGCATGGCGGCTGGGGCTATCCCGAAAAGACGACCGGCGATACCTCGATGACTCAATACGGCGTGCTCAGTTCGTGGAAGGCGAAGAGGGCGGGGTTCTCTATTCCCATCGAGTCGATCGAAAAGGTGACGACTTGGCTGCTGAAGACGCAAGACCCCAGCGGCGCGTTCGGCTACCAAGGGAACGTCGCCGAAGGCGCGGGCTTGGTGCCGCAGCAGGAAATTCGCCCCAGCATGACCGCCGCCGCCTCGGGAAGCCTCTACGTCTGCGCCAGTATCTTGGGCTTGACGCAAGCAAAGAAACAAGAAGAAGAGGAGAAGCTCCCTACCGCTTTGAAGGAGATCAAGAAGAAGGAAAAGGAGCCCGCCAAGGAGCGGGTCAAATCGCGGATCGACCCCCGTCTGGTGCACGATACAGAAGAGCGCGCGAAGAAATGGATGGACGCTCACCCGAAAGTAAAAGACGTCGAAATGTGGGTCCACTATTACCTTTACGCCCTGGAACGCTGCATGAGCTTTCGCTCGCTCTATGAACAAACGGACGAAAAGGAACCCGAGTGGTACAACGACGGGGCCGAGTTCCTGATGAAGACCCAGATTAGCAACGGCAGTTGGAGCGGCCAGTGCGGCGCGGTGCCCGACACCGCATTCTCCCTCCTCTTCCTGATGCGAAACACGAGAAAGGTAATCGGGAAGATCACGACCTACAACGCGGGGACGATGATCGGCGGGCGGGGCATTCCCCCGAACCTCGACCAGATCGAGTTGCGCAACGGCAACATCGTGGCCAGGCCCATGCTCGGGCCCGCCGAAAGACTGCTGGCCGCGCTCGACGATGCGAGCGTCAGCCGCGAGTTCGACAATTCGGCCAATCTGTTTGCCGACTTGCCGAGCGACAAGGTTGAAGAACTGGCCAACAAGTACGGCGACAAGATTCGCCGGCTGGTCAGCAGCAAGTCGCCCGAGGCGCGGCTGGCCGCGGTCCAACTGCTGGCAAGAACCCGCGATCTCGACAACGTCGAGACGCTGATCTTCGCGCTGACCGATCCCGATTATCGGGTGGTTCGCGCCGCCAACGACGGTTTGTTGCGGATACGGCGGATTCCGACGGTCGTTGCGCTCCCCGACACTTTATCCGAGGAGGACCGCCGCCTCTTAGTGGAAAAATGGAAGGCCTGGTATCAGACGATCCGGCCAAGCGCGGAAGTGAAGTATTGACCGGCGTTAGCACACCTTGCACTAATCGAGAGACAGGTAAACCGTCATGCACAACATCAATGATCTGGCCGCACAGGCCGGCAACTTCTGCTACGGCTTCTTGGCCTGCAATTTTCTCTGGGGGCTCTTTTGCGTGATCTTGCTGTGGCGCCGCGTGATGGCGCTGCGGTTCTCCTCCGAGCAGGCGCAGGCGCAGTTCCTCAACGAGGTGCAGACCCATCTGGAAAACGGCGATTTCGACGCCGCGGCCGAGGTCTGCCAGGCGGAGGAGCGGGCGCTGCCGCAGTTGACCTTGGCCGCCATCGAGAACCGCGAGCTCAACGAGCCGCAACTGCGGCAGTTGATCGCCGAATTGATGCAGCGGAAGATCTTCGCCGACCTGGAAGCGCGGCTCAGTTGGGTCGCCACGGTCATCAAGAGCGGCCCGTTGCTGGGACTGTTCGGCACGGTCTTGGGCATGATGGCCGCCTTCGGCCGCATCGGCACCGGCGAGAAGATCAAGGCCGAGCAGATCGCCCTCGACATCAGCATCGCGTTGATCTGCACCGCGATGGGTCTGATGACCGCCATCCCCTTCACGTTCTTGCTGGCCAATTTGCAGATCCGCGTCCGCAACTTGCAGGATTCGCTCAGTTCGGGCATGACGCGCTTCCTGGAGCACTTCAAGACGGTGACCGCCAAATACGTGTAACACCCTTTGTGGGAGGCGACTCCCGTCGCCGATCAATTGCTGAACTGGAAGAGATCGGCGACGGGAGTCGCCTCCTACAGGACGATTTCGGAGACGAGAAAATGGATGCCGGTCCCGCTCCTGCCGCCAGTTCCGCCCCCTCGCCCTTCGACGAGGACACGCTGGTGCCGAAGAAGTCGTTGGTCGACGACGCCCGCTTCGACGTCACGGCGATGGTCGACCTGGTCTTCATGATGAACATCTTCTTCCTGGTGACCTGGGCCGAAATGGCCAGGGCGGAGATCGATCTGCCCACCGCTCGCCACTGCACCGCCGCCGAACGCGACAAGTCGATCGTCTTTACCATCACCGCCGGCGCCGGCACGCCGGCCATCTACATCGGCGACGGAACCGGCGGCGGCCAGTTGAGCCCCGGCCAGATCGACCAGAAAGTCACCACCGCCACCGAGGAGGGCGTGCGCGACGGAAAGGACATCGTGCTGATCAAAGCTGAGAAAGACGTGCTGCTCCGCGACGTGGCCCACGTCGCCACCGTCGCCACGGCGGTCAAAGGTACGAGACTGATGTTGGCTGTCATCGAGAAAAGGTAGGAACTCCCAATGGCCGGCGCCAAGAGAATGGCGGTTGAAGACCTGGTCGATATGACCGCGATGGTCGATATCGTCTTTTTCGTGCTGATTTTCTTCATGGTGACCTCGATGGAAGGCGTGTACTCGTCCATCGAAATGCCTTCGCCCGACCCGCAGAAAGTCGCCACCTCCGGCAAACGATCGGTCACCGACTTCCAAAGCGACAAGGAGTATGTGATCGTGCGGATCGACAAAGACAACGTGCTTTGGCTCAACGACACCGAAGTCGCCAGCCAGCAGGAGCTTCTCGTCCGGCTTCGCGACATACGGCAGAGCAACTCCTCGCTCAACAAACTGCTCGTGCTGACCAACAGCGAGGCCAAGCACGGCAGACTCGTGGAGGTCCTCGATGCCGGCAGCGACGTGGGTATGGAACACGTGCAGTGGGCCATCGACGACGAATCCTAACCATGTAGGAGGCGACTCCCGTCGCCGATAACCGCGGCAAACTTCGATCGGCGAGTCGCCTCGCCTCCCACAGCCGGAATCACAATCACTCCTTTGCAAACCACACCGTGCCACCGTCATCAAAAGCCAAAGCTGTTGTCGTTGCGGGACGCCGGATGCAGGTCTCGCTCTACGACCGCGTCTCCAGCCTGTTGCTCGCTCTGCTGTTGACCAGCGGCGTCGTGGCCACGGTTCTCTTCGTCCTCTGGCTGGGCAAGACGGTGGGCGTGAACACGGTCGCCGTTCCCTGCGAGATCACCGAGGTCTCCGAGGACGGCGAAGGCGGCGGCGACGGCCGGCCGGCGGGCGGATCGCAACTCGACACGCCCTCCGACGAGCCCGTCGTCGGAAACGATAAAGAGTCCGTCGATTTGCAACAAGACCTACAAGTCCTCGATACGACGGTTGCGTCGCAGGCGGTCGAACTGGACGATCCCGAGTTGGTGGTCCCCACCCGCAAGGGCAGCTTCGGCTCCGGCGGTGGAATCTACGGCGGCTTCGGCGACGGCCGCGGAATGGGGCATGGCCGCGGAAAACCCGGCTGGCCCCGCCACTGGGAGGTCATGTTCTCCAGGGCCACCCTGGAGGCCTACGCCAAGCAACTCGACTTCTTCAAGATCGAATTGGCCGTGCTCCAGCCCGGCAACAAAATCATCTACGCCTTCAATCTGGCGAAACCCAGACCCGACACCCGCATCGTCACCAATCCCGCCCTGAATGAACGACGCTATTATCTTACGTGGCGCACCGGCGAAATGCAGCAGGCGGATCGGGACTTGCTCGCCAAGGCTGGAATCGACCCCGAAGGGCGGCTGATCTTGAAGTTCCTCCCCAAGGAGGTCGAGCTCGATTTGATGGCCAAAGAGAGGGCCTTCAACAACCTCACGCCGAAGGACATCAAGAAGACGCGCTTCGGCGTCCAGCCGGAAGGCGACGGATTCAAGTTCTACGTGATGGAGCAGATCATCAAGCGCTAAACGATTCGCCCATGCAAGAGACGCCAGCCAAGACGCACAAGGCCGCCGTTGCCGGCACCGCGGCAGATCAACTGCAGGTGTCGCGCTACGGCCGCGCTTCCGGCATGTTGCTGGCGCTCTCATTGACGCGGTAGGTATACACCCATGATTTCTCCCGAACGATTCCTTGCACTTCTCGAAGAGAAAGACCTGCTGTCGCCGCGCACGGTGGCCGGCCTCCGCGAGCAGATCGCCAATTCGGCCGAGCCGATCACCGCCGCGGCGCTCGCCAAGCGGTTGATCAAGCACGGGCGGCTTACCCAGTCCCAGGCGAAACGCCTGTTGGCGGAGGACAGCGGAGCATCGTCGCAGCCGGCCGTCGCCAAACCGAAGCCGAAACGCAGCGACGATCTCGGTTTCGCCCCGATCGAGGGCGAAGGCGACGATGAGCGGTCCGGCAAAGCGCGCCAGAGGAAACAGCCCGCGCCGCAGCAACCGGCGGCCAAACCGGCCGCCAAGCCGGCGGCGCGACCAGCCGCCCGAGCGCCGGCCGGCTCGTTGTTGGACGAGGAGGGGCCGCGGTCGTCGGTCGTTCTGACCGAGCCGGAGCCGCTGGGCGGGCTGATGGCCGATGCCGCCACGGCCGGCGCCGCCAGCAGCAGTTCCTTGGCGGCGGGCGCTCGCAGAAGTTTCTGGAGCCTCTTCAAACGCAAGCCAAAAGGCCCGAAGAAGACCGAGGAAGAAAAGTGGGGCGGCGGCCTGATGGTCATGGGCGGCGGCGCTTTCGTGGTCTTCATGCTGATTATCGGCGTCCTGATCTACGCGATGAACTACACCAGTTCGGACAAAATCTTCAACGCCGCCGATGGCGACTACCGCGGCGGTTCCTACGTGCAGGCGATCCAGAAATACCACACCTTCATCGACAAATTCCCCTCGGACGACCGGGCGAGTTTGGCGCGGGTTCGCATCGGCCTGGCAAAGCTCTGGCAAGCGACCCCCAACGGCGCGAATTGGTCCGCGGCGCTGCAGGTGGCACAGGAAGAAGTCGACAAGATGGCGCGGGAGAACTCGTTCAAGGAGGCTCATTCCGATTTGGCCTCGCTCTTGACGAAGATCGCCGAAAGCCTGGTTGCCGAAGCGCGGAAGAAACCGACGGCCGAACTGGTCGCCAAGGCGCGGCAGGCCCTCGCCATGGCCGAGAAGCCGGAATACGTGCCGAAAGAACTGCGCCCCGAGAGCAAGTTGGCCGATGCCAGGGCGTCGCTGGGCATCGCCGAGCACGATCTCGCCCGCGGCAACGAGCTTGACAAGGCGCTGGCCGCCATGCAAAAGGCCACCAAGGAGTTGAAGACGGCCGATGCCTACGCGGCGTGCGGCGTGCTGCTGCACCAGTATCCCGACATGACCAACGATCCGCGGCTGAAGAAGATGCTGCTGGCGGTATCGGGGCGCAACAAGCCCTGGTCAAAACCGTCGCAGAGGCGAAACACGCCGCAACCGACGAGGCCCAGACGGCCGCCGTCCGCAGCGTGACGCTCGCCCAATGCGACGCGAAGAACAAGGCCCCCGATGCGGACGGGCAAATCGCCCTGGCGGCCGTGGATGGCGCCGTCTACGGCCTGGACGCCGTCACCGGCCGGGTGCTCTGGCGGCGAATGGTCGGCTTCGACGTCAATCCGCAGGCGGCGGCATTTCCGCCCACGCCGCTCTCGCCGGAGCCGGGCAGCGACGCCCTGGTGGTCGCCACCGCCCACAACGAAATCTTGCGGCTGGATGGCGGCACCGGCCGCGTGAAGTGGCGCTATGCCGTCGGCGAGCCCTTCGACTCCAATCCCGTCGTCTCCGGCGACAAAATCCTGCTGGCCACCCGCAGCGGCAAGTTGATCACCATTGCCGCCCCCTCGGGCGAATCGAAGAGCTACGTCCAGTTCCCACAGCAACTCGACGTCGCTCCGGTGGTCGACGGCCGCCGCTCGCTGGTCTATCAGGTCGCCTCGCACACCAATCTTTTCATCCTCTCGCTCGATCAGGGCGTCTGCAAGCATGTCGGCTACCTTGGCCATGAGGCGGCGAGCATTACCACCACGCCGGTGATGCTGGGCGACTACCTGTTGATCGCCATCAACCGCGGCGCCCGCGACGCGGTGCTGGGGGCGTACACGATCGAGCCGAACCGCTCGGACAAACCCGATCCCTGGCTCAAGCTCGTGCAGGAGATTCCCCTGGACGGACACCTTCAGATGTCGCCGCTGGTCGAGGGGCAACGAGTGCTGGTGACCACCAACTCCGGCGTCGTACACGTTTACGAGCTCAGCGCCACCGACGTGAAGAATCCGCTCCGCGAGGTCGCCAACACCGCCATCGAAGGCGGCGGAAACCTGACGCGATTCGCCGTGATGCAGAACGGCCGCTTCTGGATCGCCGACAACCGGCTGACCGGTTACGACGTGCAGGCGGCCCGCGGGCAGTTGATGCCCAAGTCGGTCGACTGCGTCGATAGCGCCTTCCTCCAGCCGCCGGTGGCCATCGGCCAGGCGGTCGTGTCGGTGCGGCGGAAGGTGGACAAATCCGGCAAACTCGCTATGCCCGGCGCCATCGTCTCGGCCCTCTCCATGCAGGAATCGAACACGTTCTTCTGGGAGACGCGAATCGCCTCTCCGCTGGCCAGCGAGCCCCTGGTCATGGATGCAGACGGCAAGAACGACGGCAAACTGATGGCGGTGACCGCCAACGGCGGCGCTTTCAAGATCGATACGAAGCAGGACAAGTCGGCCGTGGTCAACGATCCGATCGCCGTGTCGGTGTCGGACAACTTCACTTTCAAGCAACCGTTCAGCTACGTCGCCCGGCTGCCCGGGGGCGTGCTGGCGATCGGCGGCGGCAAAGGGGACGACCACGTCGAGCTGTTCGAGGCGGCAAGCGACGCGCCGATGATGCGTCTGCTGAAAGTGCCCGGCGTGCTGGCTTGTGCTCCGGCGCCGTTCGGCCGCGGGCTTTTGGCCCCCTGCAAGGCCGGCCAGGTCTGCTGGCTCGACTGCGACGCGAGCAAGAGCGGCGACCAGTTGGCCGAGCCCTTCCAGCCGCGAATCGAGCCCGGCGCCGAGATCGACTGGTTGATTCCCGCCGTCGTCGGCGACACGCAAGCGGTCATTTGCGACGGGAAGATGTCGCTTTATCTGCTCGGCGTCAAGGAGCAACCGAAATCGCACCTGGCGGGGGTTGGCCAGTCCGCCCTGCCGAAACCTCTGGGAGCGCCGCCGGTCGTCCTCGGCCAAACCGTCTTCGCGGTCGATATTGCCGGCGGGCTGGGGAGCTTCGCCTTGCCGGGGCTGGCCCGCGGCAATGAGGCGGCCCTCGGCGGGCGGTGCGCCTGGGGGCCCGCTCGCGTCGGCGACAACATCCTCGTATCGACCGACGACGGCCAGTTGTTCTGCTTCGACGCGAAGGGCGCGCGCGTGTGGCGCATCCCGCTCGAATATGGCCCCTTGGCCGGCGCTCCGCTCCGCCTCGGCTCGCAACTCCTGTTGGCCTCGCGGACCGGCATCGTCTGGCGCGCTGACGCCGCCACCGGCAAAGAATTGGCCAAGGTCGATGTGGGCTGTCCGCTGGCCACCGGGCCGGTGCTCTGCGGCCAGAAACTGTTGATCGGCGGTCACGACGGCACACTCTACGAAGTACGGCAGCCATGAGCAGATTCGCATTCCTAGCCTGCATTTCCCACGGCGGTGGAACAGACATTCCTGTTTCCGGCAACGGTGGGGCAGACATTCTTGTCTGCCGCGGGAAACGCTGCAAAGGTGGCAAACAAGAATGTCTGCCCCACCGGGCAGGCCGTGTGCTGACGGCGGGCGTGCTTTGGTTGTCATGTTTCGTCCTGGCAAGGGCCGAGCAGCCGCTCTACGAGCAGGAACCCTACGATCAGATCACCCTCAATGCGGCGTTCAACAATGAGGTGATCAAGATCAAGCCGCTCGACATACCGAATCGCATGCCGCTGCCGCACAAGACGGTCGGCAAGTTGAAGGTCCGCCGTCTCGATAAACCCGACAAGGAATACGAGGTTGCCTGGCACGATATTGCGAAGTTCGAATTGTTCGAGGAGTTGATCCTGAGCAAGGCCAACGAACTGAGCGCCGCGCACGATTTCGAGACGGCTTATGACTACTTCGTCTACCTCGAAGCCAACAAGCCCAACCTGCCCGGCCTGGGCCAGTCGATGGAGGCGAATCTCTACCGCGAGGCCGGGGTGTGCAAGGTCAACGGGCAATACGACGCCGCCCTGGCCCTGCTGCGCGAGGTGTTCGAACGCGACCGGCGGCGGTCGGGACTCGATAAGGCCCTGGGCTGGGTCACCGATAAACTGGCCGTCAATTGTGAGAAGGACAACAACTATCCTGCCATTCGGATGCTGTTGCGCAATCTGGCCAGCGACTACCCCGAGCATCCGATCGTCGCCCAATGGCGGGAGCGATTGACCCGACAGGCCGCGCCGCTGCTGGCCGAGGCCAACAAGGCGGTCGATGCGGGGCGATGGTCGAAGGCCGCCGAGTTGACGCGCCAGGTCGCCAACATCTGGCCGGAACTGCCCGGTGCCCGCGAATTGGCCCTGATTATCCACCGCAAGTATCCGCGGGTCGTGGTGGGCGTGGGAAGTCTCTCCGCCGACGTCGCCCCCAGCCGCCTCGACGACTGGACCGTTCGCCGCACCAGCCGGCTGCTGTTTCGCACGCTCAGCGAGTTCGCCGGCCCCGGCAGCGAGGGGGGAAAATACGATTGCCCGGTCGGCGAGATCTCCATGACCAATCAGGGCCGCCGTTTGTTGATCCAGTTGAAAGCGAAAATCGGCTGGGCCCAGGGCAACGCCACGCTGACCAATTCCGACGTGGCCCGGCAACTCCTGGCCATGACCGATGCGAACCAGAGCGCGTACCGCGTCGATTGGGCCGATCTGATGATGGCCGTGTCGAGCCGCGGCGTCTACAATCTCGACGTCGATCTGCGCCGCCCCCACGTTCGCCCCGAGGCCATGTTGCAGATCGTGCTGACGCCGCGGGGAGCGTCGGTAAAACCCGGCGAAATGCCCCCGACCAACGGACCGTTTACCGTGCAGTCGCGATCGCCGCGCGAAACGGTCTTCGCCGCCAACCCTCAATATTTTGCCGCCGTGGCGGGCCAACCCAATGAAATTGTCGAACGCCGCTATCCTTCCGTCGCCAAAGCCGTCGAGGCGCTGCGGCGGGGTGAAATCCAGGTGCTCGACCGCGTCAATCCCTGGAGTCTGGCGGCCCTTCGCGCCGACCCGCACCTGATCGTCCAGGCCTATGCCTGCCCCTTGGTTCATTGTCTGATCCCCAACCTTCACCGCCCGATCGTCTCCGATCGAGCCTTCCGGCGGGCGCTGATTTACGGGATTTTCCGTCAAGGGATTTTGCAGCAGATTCTCGGCGGGGTCGACGCGCCCGGCTGCGTGGTCACCAGCAGCCCCTTCCCGCTCGGCGTCGATTCGAGCGATCCGATGGGCTATGCCTCGGACGACAGCATCGAGCCGCGTCCCTACCTGCCGCGGCTGACGGTCGCCCTGGCCGGCGTCACGCTGAAGTACTACCTCGACGCCCAAAAAGACGCCGCGAAGAAGAACGCCGCCAATCAGGACGCCGCCAAGAAGGATCCCGCCAAGAAGCCCAAGAAACCCAGCCTGCCGCCGTTGGTGCTGGCCTATCCGCGCGACGAGGTCGCCGCCGCGGCATGCGCTTCGATCCAGAAGCAGTTGAAACTGGTGGATATCACGATCGTACTGAAACCGCTCGACGGGCCCATGCCTGCGCGAGTGCCCGACGACGTCGATCTGCTCTACGCCGAGTTGCCGATGTGGGAACCGTTGGTCGATGCCCGCCGCGTGCTGGGCGAAGAGGGCATTGCCGGCGGGTGCAGCCCCTTCATGACGCTCGCTTTGCGACAGCTCGACGAGGCGGTCGATTGGAAGCAGGTGCGGGAGTGCCTGCACGCCGTACACCGCATTTCCTTCGACGATGCGGCCATCATTCCCCTTTGGCAATTGGTCGAGTACTTCGCCTGCCACGACAGCATCAAAGGCGTGGCCCCCCGGCCCGTGTCGCTTTACCAGAACGTCGAACAATGGCGGGCGCCCTTCCAATACCCGGCGGACAAATGAACGCGTTGACAAGACTGCCGAAATTGCTGGCTGCGATCGTACTGCTCTGGCCCGCCGTGGCCGGCGCCGCCGATCTGTCGGTCTGGCCGTTGACGCCCTACCAGGTACGGGTGCTGCTGGCCGTGGCCCACGATGCCCCGTTGTCGCCGCGGCTGGAGGCGAGCTTGTCGAGCGCTCTGTTGGCGCGGATCGAGGCGGTGGTCGGACCGCCGTGGAACGTCAGCGTGGCTGCGCCGCCCGCCGCGCTGCGGCGCGACATGCTTCACGGTCTCGATGCGTTGCAGGAGAAGAATATCCCCATCCCCTCGCCCGAGCCCGACAAAATCCTGCTCGTGGCGGTCAGCGTCGTTCCCGGCGGCCTGAAGGTGACCGCCCGCGACTTCGACGTCCATGCCCGCGAGATCGGCTACCCCGTCACTCGGCGGGTATGGCAGATCGGCTCGCTCTGCGACGCCTCGATGGACGCGCTGCTGACGGCCTTCGCTCCGATCGCCCGCATCGACCGAATCGAGCCGGACCCGAAGAACAAGAAAGACGCGATGGCGGTGCTGCGGGTGAAAGCCGCCGGGCTGCCGATGCGCGACCGAAACCTGAAGCTCGTTCACCCCGGCGACGTCTTCCGCCCGCTGGTGCGCTTCAACAACCGGGACAATAAGTTCTTCAAAGCCGCACAGGCGCAGTGGTCGCTCTGCGTCGCCGAAAAGATCGCGCCTGAGGAAGTGCGATGCCGCATCTATACGGGAATGAGCCGGGAAATGCAGACGAAAGGCAAGGGCAGAATCGAGTTTCTGGCCCTGCGCGTGCAATCGCCGGGCGGCGCCACCCTGGTGGTGCTGCAATCGCGAGTCGAACCGAAAAAACCGCTGGCCGGCTGCGACGTCTATGCTTATCCTCCCGGCAAGAAAGATGCCGCGGCGCTGGTGGGCAAGACCGACCGCCTCGGCCGCCTGCTGGTCCCGGCGCTTCCGGGCACGCTGATGCGGGTCCTGCTGTTCAAGGACGGCAGCGAGCTGTTGGGCAAGCTGCCGGTCGTGCCGGGGCTCGAACGCCAGTTGTTGGCCCCCATTCCCAACGACGACCAACGCCTCGGGGCCGAAGGCTTCATCACCGGTTTGCAGGAGGAGTTGTTCGACCTTATCGCGCGAGAAGATCCTCGCCGCGATGGTCCGTGCCCGCATCGAGAAGAAGCGCTTCGACGAAGCGACGGAAATGATCGACGAGTTGCGGCGTTTGCCAACCGCGCAGCAATTCGACCTGCGGTTGGTCGCCGAGCAGGAGCGGCTCGCCACCAAAGACGTCGGCATGCAGAAGAAGATCGACATGCTGATGAGCGATACGCGGCAGTTGATCGACAAGTGGCTCGATCCGCAAATCATCGACGACCTGGACCACGATCTCCGCGACGCGAAGGCCGCCGGCGAAAAGTGATCCCGGCTCGGAACAATGGGTGTCTGCGACTTCGGACTGTAGGAGGCGACTCCTGTCGCCGACTTGCGGCTCCTGTTGCCGAGAAGGCAGGGGACTGAGGGGGCCAGGGATCAGATTTGTCTGGTGCGTCAGTCCCCCAACCCCACCGCTGGTCCCTGACCCCTCCAATCGGCGACAGGAGTCGCCTCCTACAGTCAACTCGTCTGCCGCCGCAAAATCCAATCGCCCACGCTCGGCGGGACATTCCTGTCTGCCCCACCGTGTCATGGCTCACACCGTGATCGCATACGGCTCGCGTTCCTTACGGCGGGTCAGTTGGTTTGCCTCGTCGTCGCCGACGAATTCGGATTTCCGCGGATCCCACTCGACCTTGCGATCCAGCAGCATCGCGATGTTGGCCATGTGGCAGGCGTTCACCGAATTGCAGTGCGAATAGACGTCGGAAATCGGCAGCGAGCGGTCCTTGACGCACTTGAAGAAATTGATCATGTGGCCCAAGTCGTCATCGTTGCTCGGCTTGCCGCGGTAGAGTTTGGCCACTTCGGCGTCGAGCCACGCCTTCCCGGCGGGACTGGCCTTCAATTCATCGACGAACTTGCCGCGGATGCCGCCGCGGTTGACGGCCAAGTGCCCCTTCTCGCCGGCGATGTGAATGTCGTTGCCGACGCTGTTGAGGTTGATCGTATTGCCGTTGGGCAAGCGCATGTTGCAGTCGAACCGCTCGACGACGTTGTAACGGTTGGGCAAATCGGCCACCGACTTTTTGCCCAACAAGTAGTCGAGCATCAACGGGCGTCCGAGCGGGAACTCCCCCTTGCCCTCGACTTCGACGACGCCGGTCTTCTCGCCGCCGAGCGCCCACAGCGCGATGTCGGTATGATGAACGCCCCAGTCGGTCACCTGGCCGCCAGAGTAGTCGAACCACCAGCGGAAATTCCAACCGATGCGATTGGGACAGAAGGGGACCGTCGGGGCCTGGCCTAGCCAGAAGTTAAAATCGAGCTCCTTGGGCGGTTCCGCATTGTCGAACGGTCCGCCGACGGTGGCGGTGCCCACCGACGCCTTCGCCGTCAGTTTCTTGCCGAGCCGGCCGCTGCGGGCGATGGCCACCGCTTCGAGAAACCCGTGGCCGAACACGCTCCGTTGCTGCGTGCCCACCTGGAACACGCGGCCCGACGCCTTCACCGCCTTGCAGATCATGCGGCTCTCGTCGATGGTCAATGTCAGCGGCTTTTCGCAGTAGACGTCCTTGCCGGCCGCCAGCGCGTCGGTGGCGACCTTGATGTGCCAGTGGTCGGGCGTGCCGATCGTGACCGCCTGCACGTCCTTGCGGTCGAGCACCTTGCGGTAGTCCTGATAGACCTGGCACTTGCCGCCGACCTCTGGGGCGTTTGCAAAGTTGTTGGCGTTGCCCAGGTGGACGTCGGCGCAGGCGACCGTGTGGCCCAACCTTGCCGCTTGCCGGCCGATTTCAGTGCCGCGTCCGCCGACGCCGATCGAGGCGATGATGAGTTTGTCCCCCTTCGGCTCGTCGGCCCTTGCTGCCGCGGCGGTGAAGAAATAGGGAGCGGCCACGCCCGCCGCCGTCGCGACGGCGCCGGTTTTCAGAAAATTACGACGTGTCTGTTTGCTCTGGCTCATGGGAGGTCTCCGTTGCAGATCGGGAGTTAGTGAGGTGGGGTTGAAGGGGGGTAAAAAATGCCCGCTAGCAGTTTCCGCCCATTATATGCGATTTTGCTCCCCTGGTGGTGGGCCGCCAATCGACCAGGTGCAGTTCGACGCTCCTGCGGCCGCGGAAATCGTTGATGACCGGGCGGAAGGCCACGTCGAAGGGACCGTCGATTGCGGCCAGATCGTCGGCCCAATCGCTGCCGCCGAAGGCCACCGCCCGCAGGGTCACGCCGTGTTGCGAGAGCATCATCGCGACGTGTCGCCCGCTGCTGCCTAGGGGCTTGAGCGGGCCCTGAAGCGTCACGCCGGTGGTGCAGAGCAAGGGGCGGGAATTGCCCTGCCCGAACGGCGCCATTTGCTCGATCTGCTCCGCCGTTTGCAGCGTAAACGCGCTCAAGGGGGCCTCCACGTCGATAAAAAGCTCCGCCTCCCGTTCGGCGGCCGAGATTTGACTGGCGGCCACTTCGCAGAAGGCCCCGCGGAAACCGTCGAGTTGGTGTTCCTCGATCTTCAATCCCGCCGCCGCCGCGTGGCCGCCGTGGGCGATCAGAAACTCGCCGCACTCGGCCAAGGCGGCGTGCAGGTTGAAACCGGGCACGCTCCGCGCCGAGCCGATCCCCGGACGCAAGCCCGCCTTGTCCCACGAGATCATCACCACCGGCCGGTGGAATTTGTCGGCCAACCGGCCGGCCACAATGCCGATCACGCCGGGATGCCAACCCCGCTCGGCCAAGACCAGCGCGGCGTCGCCGACCGGGTCGAACATCTCGCCGGCCTGCTTCGAGGCGGCCAGTTGGATGCTCCGCTCGATGGTCTGCCGCGTGGCGTTCAGGCCGTCGATGTACTGGGCAAGCTCCTTCGCCCGCTCCGGCCGGTCGGTCACGAGCAGTTCCACAGCCAACTGCGGCTGGCCGAGCCGTCCGGCGGCGTTCAGCCGCGGGGCGATCTGAAAACCGAGATCCTCGGTCGCCAGCCGCATTTTCCCGTCGGAGTGTTTCTGTGCAGTGATCTTGGCGACTTCCATCAAGGTGGCCAACCCGAGCGTCGGCGCATTGGCCAGACTCTCCAGCCCGTGCCGGACCAGCACGCGGTTTTCATCGACCAGCGGCACGACGTCGGCCACGGTGCCCAGGGCGGCCAGCCCGACGGCCTGAACGAGGAAATCCTTCATTCGCGGGGCGACGCGCTTCGCCCCCGCGGCCTGCTGGCAGAGAGCCCACGCCAGTTTCATCGCCACGCCCGAGCCGCTCAAACCGCCGAACGGATAGCCGCCGCCCGGCAGTCGCGGATGAATGATCGCCGCCGCGTCGGGCAACCGGACTCCCGGCTCGTGGTGGTCGGTAATAATCAGTTCGACGCCCAATTCCCTGGCGAGAATCGCCTCTTCGACGCCGCCGATGCCGCAATCGACGGTGACGAGCAGTTGCCACTTGTCGGCCGCGGCCGTGCGGATCGCCTCGCCGTTGAGTCCGTAGCCCTCATCGACGCGATGGGGGATGTGGTAGCCGACCTCGGCGCCCAGCAGTCTCAAGCAGAGCCAGAGGATCGCGGTTCCCGTCATGCCATCGACATCGTAATCCCCGTAGACGAGGATTCGCTTGCCGGCGGCGACGGCGGCGTGGATGCGCTCGGCGGCCGCTTGACAACCCGGCAGCAGGCCGGGATCGCGCAGGGCGGAGAGCTTGGGATCGAGAAAATCACGAGCGATGGCTGGATCGGTCACGCCACGGCAGACCAGCAACTCCGCCACGACGGCCGGAATCGCCGCGGCCCGTTGCAGGGCCGCGATGCGAGCCGGATCGTGGGGATGGATGCGCCAGCGCTTCGCCATGAGGGGCCATCGCTATTTCTTCTTTTCGGCGTGTTCCGTGTGTTTTCGCAGCCGGGGGCAGTATTTCTTCAGCGTCAACTTCTCCCCACCCGGCTTTCGCCGCAAGGTGTAGTTGTAGTCGCCCGTCTCCTTGCAGACCAAAAACACCACTTCCGCCTTCTTCTTGCTTTTCGCCATTCGCAACTCTCCAGACAACCGACCTGTTCAACCCGCGGGCGGGACTAAACCTTCCATTGTACTGAATCCCGCACGTTTGGGAATGGGAGCGGCATCTCCCACCCGGGCTGACAAGATTTTTGACATGGGAATCAGACAGGTAATGTCGCCCCAACCGTTTATTGGAGGGCAGATACTCGATGTCGCGTTCCGTTTAGCAGCCGCCGGCACGGCGGCTCGGGTTCTGCGGCAAATGCCGGGCCGCTGCGCCGGCGGCTGCTAAACGGCGAGGTCATAATCGGGTATTAAGCCCCCCCTACGCAGATGGGTAGTGGGATTTGGCTTGGAGGGTTAGAATGATTGGGGACATCTCGATGGGCACGGCGAGCGATTTCTCGACGGTTCTCCGTTGATCGAGCTGTGCGCCGACTGCGAGAAGTGCCCGCCCATCAAGGGTAGTCGATTGTTGCATCGTTGCATTTTGCGCAAAATCCGGTTAGCTTATATCCTGGTGCCATGTTCGGCCAATCGGGGGGCGAGCCCATGCTCGGCGTGCTGCTGGTCAAAAGAAGACGGAAGGCCGTCAAGCGGCCGGCGCCGCGAACCGGCTCCACGTCTCGGCAGCCACCATCGTCGCCCAATTCCGACACGCCGGTTCCTGCGGCTGCCGATTTCCCATCTTTCACGCAGCCCGATATTCCGACGACGCTGATTCCCGAGAAACCGAGGCGATCGCATCGCACCCGGAATCTTGGTATGCACGGACTAGTGGCCGTGATTGTCTGCATGTGCCAAGTGGCGGTGCAAGAGGCGCCGGCCTGGGGGCTGAGCATGGTCGTTCACATGGTCACCCTGGTGACAATGGCGATGGTCGCCGTGCCCGACACCGTCCCCTGCAAGGCGAAGCACATCGTCGTTGCCCCGCCGGAAGAGCAGCAGTTTGAAGAGGTCCAGGATTTTTCCGATAGGCAGCCGGCGACGCTCGACGAAACCTCCGAGGCCGAAATCGTGATGATCGACTCGCTCGACTCGAACGTCGGGCAAGAGGCGGTGGCCTTTGACGGCAGCGACGAGTTGCAAGGCACTCCGGCGACGATCGACACGGCGCCGCTGGGCCAAGACTCCTTGCCGCAAATCGACCTCATGGCCCTGGTGCGCTCCTATGGAAATGCCTTTTCCGACCGCGGCATGTCGGGAAACATGCAGGACCTCAAGAGAGAAGGAGGAAGCGAGGCCAGCGAACGCTGCGTTCTCAACGCGCTGAAATGGCTGGCCAATCACCAGATGCCCGACGGCGGCTGGAGTTTCGATCTTTCGTTGTCGCCATCGTGCCACGGTCAATGCCGTGACTCGGGAAAACTGGGAGAAGCCCGCAACGCGGCCACCGGCTTGGCCCTGCTCCCCTTCCTCGGCAGCGGGCAGACGCATAAAGACAGCAAGCGGTACAAGAGCACGATCCGCAACGGCCTGATGTTCCTGATCAACCGCATGGAAATGGGGCCGCAGGGCGGCGCACTCAACGAGCCTGGCGGCAACATGTACGCGCACGGCATCGCCACGATCGCGATCTGTGAGGCCTACGCGATGACGAAGGACAGGAAGCTGTTGCTGCCCGCCAAGGCAGCCCTCGCGTTCGTCGCTTCGTCGCAAGACCGCAAGGGCGGCGGCTGGCGCTATCAGCCGTGCGAGAAAGGGGACACTTCGGTTCTCGGTTGGGAGTTGATGGCGCTAAAGAGCGGCCTGATGGCCAATCTCACCATTCCGCGAAACTTCAGTCGAAAAGCGTCGCGGTTCCTCGATAGCGTGCAGAGCGACGGCGGCGCGTTGTACGGCTATCAGGCCCCCGACACTGGAAGCGACGCCACCGTGGCGATCGGCTTGCTCTCCCGCATGTATCTCGGCTGGAAGCGGGACAACCCCTCGTTGCAGCGCGGCGTACACTGGCTGAGCAAGCGCGGCCCCTCCGCCGGCAACATGTACTACAACTACTACGCCACCCAAGTCATGCGCCACTGGGAAGGCGAGGAATGGAAGATCTGGAACCAGCAGATGCGCGACCAGTTGATCCATTCCCAGGCAAAGCAGGGACACGAAGAAGGAAGCTGGTTCACCGGTAGTGGCGACATGGGCGCGGGCCCCGGCGGGCGTCTCTACTGCACCGCCATGGCCGCCATGATTCTCGAAGTCTATTACCGCTACATGCCCATCTATCGCCTGCAAAGCGTCGAGCAGGACTTCCCCGACTAAAAAAAGGGGGCAGAACCTATGCCGTTGCGCTTTCTTCGGTGAAATGCGGTGAATAGCCTTGGTTTCTCGATGTGTGCGGGGCGTGGCGCGACATTCGCCTCACGCGACTTGGCAAGGTGGCTGGTGACGTAGTTCGCGGAGCAGGCGACGACGGCCACCGTCGGTGCGCAGGCGTTCCTCGATGCAGCGGACATTCCACTGCTGGCAGTATATCTCCAGCATCCGTAACCGGTCGGTCGTGCGGGCTTGCACCCACAAGGCCCCAGGCTTCGCGCCGCTTCGCTGCATGTCCCAAAGCCGTCGCTGTTCCAAGAGCAGCAGGCCCATCAGCAACATGTCCAAGTAGCGCTCCACCGCCTCGAACTTCATCAACACGTAACACTCGAACTGTATCCGGCTCTTCAACTCGCGGAAGAACAACTCCACCTGCCAGCGGACTTCGTACCACTCGACGACTTGACGAGCCGTTGCTCTCAGATCGGTGCAGGCCAGCACCTTCCGCTGCCAACGCGACGGCTTGTGGCGATCTTCCTTGCGATAGGAAACCGGAGTTCTGTGGTACGCCCACCATTCGGCCGACTGGCCCGGCTGAAGTTGCACCTTGGGGTTTTCTTTGTACGATGCCACGATCAGGCAGTCTCCCAGTTTGGAGACCGTCGCTTGGCACGCCGCTGCGGCGTATCGCCGCTTCGTTTTCTTGACTCGCAAGTTGTCGGCGTGTCGCCGACGCGCGAAGACGTGGTCTTCGTTGTCCATCGCGAGTTCCAACAGGGCAAACTTCTTCCGCGGCCAATGCCGCACCCACTCCACTACCTTGTCGCCGGAGATCAACGCCGAGTCTTGCGCCGGCGTGCGGGCAAGCACCCGATTCGGATCCAGCGGGAAAACTGCGTGAAAATGACGTTTCCGCCACGCCTTGTGGATCGCGCCGGCATCGAAGGCGCTGTCGAAAGTCACTACCACGTCCACGTCGGCTGGCACTCGCAACTCGCGAATCATCGCCGCCGCCAGTTGGATCGTCGTGCGAAAACGTCGTTTGTGCTTGCGACAATAATCTTTCCTGTAGTAGCTCTTTCGCGGCAGCGGAAGCCGTGCGCCGCGGTCGGTCAACACCAGTCCCATCAGGAAGGCGTGCTGATAGGTCGTTTGACGCGCGGGGTTCTTTCGTTTCGACATGACAAGGCGGTTTTCCATCTGCTCCGACAACGTCGAATGGTAGGTCGTGTCGATGGCCACGATCCATTGCCGACGAGTTCCTTTGGCTTGTCGCCGTTCCCAGGCGTCGACCTCGCCCAGCAGTCTGCCGTATAGATCCACGTACCAATCCCGCGTCCGCCAGTCCGCATTGGTCAGCCGTCGAGAGATTGTGGCGACATGACAACGATGCCCCAACACACTGCCCGCCATCGTCTTCAGGCAGCGTCGATGCGGAGCCAGCAGAAGGGCCAACACGATCGGCGCCAGTGCTTGCCGAATCGGCCTGGAGCAATTCGCCACCGGCCGTGCAAAGAACGTCTTGACCTCCTTGGGCATACCCCATACCATCATGGCAGACTCCTTTCCTGGATACGGGCGGCCGTCCGGCCACCCCGCTTGTTTTTGCATCACCCAGGATACGGAGTCTTCTTGTTTGGCCCAACATCATTTATACTGTGCTAGCAACGCAGTCACCCAAAAAGCGCAACGGCATAGGGTCATTCGCATTTTCATACAACTGGATCATGCGGAAGGCTTCAGCGGACGACGTAGCGCAGCGCGCCGTAACGGTCTTTCCTGAAAGAAACTCCTATTTGTTAAGACAATGGACAATCCGCAAAACATCGCTGTCCTCCCCGGCGACGGCATTGGGCCGGAAATCATGGCCGAGGCCGTCAAGACGCTCGACGCCGTTAAGCGCCGCTTCGGGCTATCGTTCGACTATCGCTACGCCGACGTCGGCGGCTGCGCGATCGACCGGCACGGCGCCGCGCTGCCGGACGAAACGCTTAAGATTTGCGAGTCGAGCAGCGCCATCCTCTTCGGGTCGATCGGCGGGCCGAAATGGGAATCGCTGCCGCCGCAAGAGCAGCCGGAACGGGCGTCGCTCTTGCGGCTGCGCAAACACTTCGATCTATTCTGCAACTTGCGGCCGGGCCGGCTCGGCATGGCGTTGGCCGCCCAGAGTCCCCTGCGGCCCGACATCGCCGGCGAGGGGTTCGACATCCTCTGTATCCGCGAGTTGACCGGCGACATCTACTTCGGCCAGCCGAAAGGCCGCGAGGGCAACGGCCCCGACGAGCGGGCGTTCGACACGATGGTCTATCGCCGTTGCGAGATCGAGCGGATCGCGCGGGTCGCGTTCCAGGTCGCCGCCGGACGGCGAAAGAAAGTCACCTCGATCGACAAGGCCAATGTGTTGACCACGATGGTGCTGTGGCGCGAGGTCGTCAGCGAAGTGGCCAAGGGCTATCCCGAAATCGCGCTCGATCACATGTACGTCGATAACGCCACGATGCAGTTGATCCAGAACCCGCGGCGGTTCGACGTGCTTTTGTGCGGCAACATGTTCGGCGACATCCTCAGCGACGAGCTGGCCTCGGTCTGCGGATCGATCGGAATGCTGCCGTCGGCGAGCCTCAACGGCGATGGGTTTGGACTGTACGAGCCCGCCGGCGGCTCGGCGCCCGACATCGCCGGCCGGGACATCGCCAACCCGATCGCGCAGATTCTCTCGGCGGCGATGCTGCTGCGTCATTCGCTCGGGCACGAGGCAGCGGCCAGCGCGGTCGAATCGGCCGTCGAGCAGGCTCTCGCCGCCGGGCTGCGCACCCGCGACATCGCGGGAAAATCGGACAAGACGGTCGGCACCGCCGCAATGGGGAGCGCGATCGCTGAGCGCCTCTAAAAGGAAACGGTTAAGCGGCGAACAGGTGAGATAACCACGGAGACACGGAGGACACGGAGGAACGAATGAAGAATCAAGGTTCAAGGTCAGAGGTTCAAGATTCATGCACCAAGGTTCACGGTTCACGTATCATGGCAGTGTCCACCCCCAAGCCTCATCCCTGAACCTTGGACCTTTGACCTTAAACCCTTCACACTCTCCTCCGTGCCCTCCGTGTCTCCGTGGTAAGATTCTTCCCAGCCAAAAAAGTCGGTTCTCTCTATGCCCTCTATCCATCAACTTTCCCCATCCCTGATCAACAAAATCGCGGCCGGCGAGGTGATCGAGCGGCCGGCGAGCGTGGTGAAGGAGTTGATGGAGAACGCCATCGACGCCGGCGCCACGCGGATCGACGTTGCGGTCCGCCAGGGCGGGCTGGAAATGGTCCGGGTAGTCGATAATGGCGGCGGCATTCCGATCGACGAGCTGCCGTTGGCACTGGCCAGCCATGCCACCAGCAAACTGGCCGAGGCCGACGATCTATTTCGCGTCGGCACGCTCGGATTTCGCGGCGAAGCGTTGGCGTCGATCGCCGAAGTCAGCCGGCTGGTGCTGCGGAGCCGAACGCCGCAGAGCCAAAGCGGCGGCGAAATCGAGGCGACCGGCGGAACGATCGGCCCGGTGGCCCCCTGCGGCTGCCCGCCCGGCACAACGATCGAAGTGCATAATCTCTTCTTCAACACACCGGTGCGGCGGAAGTTCCTGCGCACCACCGCCACCGAGTTCGGCCACGTCAACGAGGCGTTCACGCGGATCGCCCTGGCCGCGTCGCAGGTCCATTTCACGTTGCGGCACAACGACAAACCGGTTTTCGATCTGGCCGCCGGCGAGGGCTGGCTCGACCGCATCGGCCTGTTCTTCGGCCGCGAACTGGCGGAAAGCCTGATCTGGGTCGAGAGCGTCGAAGACGACGTGGCGATCTCCGGCTATGCGGCGCATCCCAGCCAAAGCCGCAGCCACAACCGCATGCAATACTTCTTCCTCAACGGCCGCTGCATCCGCGACCGCGCCCTGCAACACGCCCTGGGCGAGGCGTATCGCGGACTGATGATGGTCGGCCGGCAACCGATCGCGTTTCTCACAATGGCGATGCCGCCGGAACTGGTCGACGTGAACGTCCACCCGACGAAGCTCGAAGTGCGCGTCCAGGATGCCGGCCGGCTCTACAGCCAACTGTTGGCAACGTTGCGCGGCAAGTTTCTCACGACCGACCTGAGCACGCACGTTCATACGGCCGGCGACCATCTCCCCTCTCCTTTTGGGAGAGGGGCCGGGGGTGAGGGCAGCACGCCCGACGACGATCCGAGCGGCGGCCACGACGCCGCGCAGACCGTTCAGTTGCGGCAGCAGCTCGTCGATTGGGCGAAAGGCAAAGTAGAGTCGTGGGGGCGGGGCGGCGACGCGGAGCGTTTAGCCGCCGCGTCCACGCGGCGCGAGTCAGTGGACAATGGCCGGGGGCCAACGGCCCGCGGCGAACCGCCGACCACCGCCCGCGCCCCGCTCGATCTTCGCCGCATCGATCGGCCGTGGTCGCCCGGCGGGGACGGCGGTGCAACTGCCGCCCCAACTGGCGCCATCCAACCGCCAATACAGCGCGGGGCGGCCCTGCAAGTCCACAACCGCTACCTCGTCACCGAAAGCGAGGAGGGGGTGACGATCATCGACCAGCACGCGCTGCACGAGCGGATTCTGTACGAGCAATTGAAGCAGCGCGTGACGGCGGGCGCCATCGAAACGCAGAACCTGCTCGTGCCCGAGGCGGTCGATCTCAGTCCCGCCGAGACGTCGGCGGCGCTGGAACATCGCCAGTTGTTGGCCGAGTTGGGCGTGAAGATCGAGCCGTTCGGCGGCAACACGCTGCTGCTGGCGGGCTACCCGGCGATGCTGGCCAACATCAGCCCGATCGAGGTGTTGCGGGCGCTCTTGGAGCGAATTCTCGCGGAGGGCAAACAGCCTGACCGCCGCGACCTGTTGGACGAGTTGCTGCACACCATCGCCTGCAAGGCGGCGATCAAAGCCGGCGACCGCCTCGCCCCCGAGGAGATCACGGCCCTACTGGAGCAGCGTCACCTGGTTGTAGACGCCCACCATTGTCCCCACGGCCGCCCCACGGCGTTGGTTTTTACGCGAGAAGAGCTCGACAAGCAGTTCAAACGAGTGTAAGCCGCACGTCCCTGCATTTAGCGGCATCAGGCGATCGTATGCCACTGCTTTGCAGAAGCAGTTCCGGGAAAAAGGTTGCCGTCGTTGCGTGACAAATCGTTCTGACCCCTTTGTGCCCCTCCCGACAGCCGCCATGGCGCCCCGTCCCGTCTTGCTCCCTTCGTCTGCTCACCTTGGTTCCCAAACGTGCCGGCAGTTGACGCGTCAGCCGTACATCACTATACCTATTGGTGGCAGGTCCGACGGCTTTTCACGTAGAGGGCCCTCAATCATGGCTTCCCAATGGTTCTACGAGACGAGGCGGCGTCATGTTGAGGGGCCGGTTTCGGATGCTGAGTTACGGAACCTTGTCGAACGGGGCATCGTTACTCGTGACACGCTTGTGTGGGGGCGCGAGCCTATACCTTTCGTGGACAAGAACGACACGTTTTCGGCGGAAAAACCGCTCATTCTACCCCGCGCACAGTACAAGAAGTGGGTTCCCGCCTCGCGTGTGTCAGGACTGTCGATGCCGATTGCGGCTCCCCCTCCAGTCGAGACCACACCAAACAGCGTTCCCGTGTTGGAAGGTTATTATTCAACAGAGGAATGGATGACAGACTCGCAGCTTGCCTTTTACAAGGAGTTGGAACAGAAGCTAGAGAAAGGGGCGTACGTACCAGTTGATGGGCAAGTCTGTTACCTCTTCGTGTTCGTTCGTAGAATCTTGGCGACCTGGCCGAAATGTGAACCTCCATGTTCAGTTAGCTGGAAGCGGGGCTTTGAAGAAATCCGCCAGAGGCTTGACGCCTTGGGCGCGATGTACCAAGGTGAGGCCAGTTTCTCAAACTCCTGCATTCACTGGAGCAGAGATTGTCTTATCGCCTGCAAGGAGTTTGATGTGTTCCTTGCCGTTACAGAACCTCCAATGCCTTATGGAAATGACTTTGGGTTCTCGCAGGAACGACTCAATATCCAGCACCATCTTGGGCGCGATGGTGAAGCGGTTGATCTTTTCAGGATGGTTAAAGGTCGCGTCACAGACTATACCACAGAGCATCCTGATCTCTTCCGCGACCTATTGGAAACCTGTTTTGCTGAAGAGGCGAGAACGCACGGCCCTTGGCTCCCCAGAATTCTCAAACTTCAAGGAAAGAACCTGCAAACGTATGGACATGATCTATTCTGTGGAACCGGGCTCGGGCCGCATTTTCCTATCCCATTCTATTGCTTCTATGTCCCAGAAGAATCCCAAGGGCTGATCCGCGATTGTGCGCAAGGCTGAGAACCGACTCCGCGAAATGATGGACGTGCCGCGTGTTGGCGAGGGCTGGCTATCGGAGACTGCGCTTTACCACGCTCTTCGTGAAGCATTCCCCGAGACGCAAGTAATTCACCACGGCCAGCCGAAATGGCTGGCGAGACAGCATTTTGACATCTGGTTCCCAGATTGGGCTGTTGCTGTAGAGTACCACGGTGAGCAACATTTTCGCCCGGTCGCCTTTTTCGGTGGCGAGCAAGCATTTCAGGAAACGCAGCGCAGGGACAAGTTGAAGGCGGACCTAGCGAGTGCCCACGACACGCGCCTAATTGTCGTGACTGGGGAAATGTCGCGTGACGCGGTTGTGAGTCTCATAAGCGCGGCGAGAGCAAACCGGCCCTAACCGCGACGGAAAGCATTTTCTACCGGTGGAAAACCGAACCAGAGGTCAAAGTGTCTCCCTGCTGTCTTCGGCGGATTGTGCTAACGGCCTCGTGTCGTCTCCATTCCGGTGACCTTGCAATGACGCGATTGTGTCCGCGCGCACGTATCCAGAGTCGGTGACTTCCAAGATTGAATCGGATGTCTGTTCGATTAGACCTTCGCTCCGAAGCTCATCTAAGGCTGCTTTGTACCTGGCCTCAGCGCGTCGGTCTGCAAGTTGATAGGGACACTGCGTGTTGCCGGGAAAAATACCAAGCCCGACGTTGCTGTCCCGCAGAATGATAAGACCTTGATGGTTTCCCGCCGCGTGTGCGGCAGCCAGCAAAAGTCCGATTGCTTCCCGGGAGAGTCTGTCCTCATCAGCGGCTTGCCGGCCCCCAAGCGTTTCGCTAACGATTCTGCAACGGAGTTCGTCAGTGTTATCCGGTTCGTCAGCGGGCAAGGTACCTGCGGCAACCATTCGCACCAGCGTATCACGATGGCCTTTCAACTCGTCACAGGAGAATCGTCGCGCGAATGGCACCTTTGAATGAACGTCTGTATGGCACGAAAGGCAAATAACGATCAGGTTGTCTTCGTCATCAGTGCCGCCCTCGTTTCTCTCCACAATATGGTGAACTTGTAGCTTGGTTGGGCGAAATCGCCTGCAAATACAGCACCGCCGCGCACACTTCACCATCATTCGATCAATCATATCTTCTGGTATCTTGTCCATGATTCATTTACCACCTGAGCCGGAAAGACGGACTGAAAAGGGGTCAGAGATATTTTCCATTCTTACACCCGTCACGATTGCGGCTCCGTGACCGATTCTGGCGATCTCCGCACGACGACCAGTTCGCCCGCAACGAAGCATTGGCCCAAATCCTTCACCAAGTCTACCGCGAACGGCCCGCGGCGCTGCCGACCTGTTCTTCTTCCTCGCGGCGAAACGCGATGTGGCGTTTCCAGTGGGCGTCGTCGGTCTGGGGGAAATCGAGCCGGACGTGGGAGCCGCGGGTCTCCTGCCGCTGGATCGCCGCCTCGATCATCAGCCGCGAGACGCAGAGCATGTTCTGCAATTCCCAGCCGGTAGGATCGGCAAATTGCCGCGGCAGCACGTAGCGCGACCAGTGGTCGATCGTGGCCAGTGCTTCTTTGAGCCCCTCGGCGTCGCGGCGAACGCCCATGTTCCGCCACATCAGGCTTTGCAGCGAATTGCGGATGTCGGCGAGATTCAACGGCTCGGCGGGGGCGTCGATGCGGGGATTCTCGACCAGCGCGGCGGTGAAATCGTCGTGCAGGCTGGCGGCGGTCTGCGATGCGCCTTCGCCGGAATGGGCGCCGTAAACCATCGCTTCCAACAGGCTGTTCGACGCCAGCCGGTTGGCCCCGTGCAGCCCGCTGGCGATGACTTCGCCGGCGGCCCAGAGGCCCGGCAGCGTGGTGCGGCCCTCCAGATCGACGCTGATTCCGCCCATCATGTAGTGCGCCCCCGGCCGCACCGGAATCCGATCGCGAGTGATGTCCAGATCGAACTCGCCGCAGATCGCCGCAATGCCGGGGAAGCGAGCCAGCACGTTCGCCGGGTTGAGGTGATTCAGCTCCAAGTAGACGTTGGGGTGCCGCGTCTTTTCCATCTGGCTGACGATGGCCAGGCTCACCACGTCGCGGGGCGCAACTCGCCGCGCGGATCGTAATCGGTCATGAAGCGGCGGCCGTTGCGATCGACCAACCAGGCCCCCTCGCCGCGGAGGGCTTCGCTGATCAGGCTGCGGCTGCCGCCAGCGATGTAAAGCACCGTGGGATGGAACTGCATGAACTCCATGTCGCGCAGTTCGGCGCCGGCGCGATAGGCCAGGGCCATGCCGTCGCCGGTGGCCACCTCGGGGTTGGTGGTTTCGCGGTAGAGTTGGCCCGCGCCGCCGGTGGCAAGAATCGTCTGCTTCGCCCAGACCATCGTCTTTCCGTGCTCGGCGTTCCAGACCAGCGCCGCGGCAGACGCCGTCGAGCGTCAGCAAATCGAGAGAGAAGGTGTTTGCCCAGACGTCGATGTTGGCCGACTCTTCCACGCGGTCGATCATCACGCGCATGATCTCCTTGCCGGTGGAATCGCCCAGGGCGTGGACGACGCGGTCGCGGCCGTGCCCCCCTTCGCGCCCCAGTGCCAGCCGATCGCCGGCCTGATCGAATTGCGTACCCCAGTCGATCAGTTCGCCAATGCGTTGCGGCCCTTCGCGCACGACCCGCTCGACTACCGCGACGTCGCACAACGAGCCGCCGGCTTCGATCGTGTCCGCCACGTGGTCCTCGAAGCGGTCCTGCGGATCGAGAACGCCGGCGATGCCCCCCTGCGCCTGGTAGCTATTCGACTGCTCGGCGGCCTGCTTGGTGGCGACGACGACCGACAGTTTTGCATCAACCCCCAACGCCGCCCGCAGCCCCGCAAGTCCGCTGCCGACGATCAGCACGTCGGTGAAGAAATGGGGCACGTGCTTCGGATGGAACGGAACGAGGTATCGAGGGATGGGCGTGGACATGGGGCTTTCGTTAGCAGGGATTACTGTGCCCAGTTGGGATCGGGCTTCTCACAAATCTCCGGCTTGGTGCTTCCTTGGATCGTCGTCACGGCGCGTTCGGCGGCCTTGACGGCGGCGGCATCGGCATGGGCCTCGATGGCGATCTCGAAACGCCGCGTTTCGCCCGCCGCCAACGCGACCACGCGGCCGTGGGCCTTCTCGAACGATTTCGGGTTCGGGTAATTCGTGGCCGGCTCCAGGCCGGTGACGTAGCCGTCGATGGCCCCCTGCCGATTCTTCCAGATGGTGAAGCAAGGCAACTGCCGCTTGTTGAACTTGACGCTCACGCCCAGCGAACCATCGGCCGATCGCAGAACCGCCAGCGTGTTGCCGGCGGCGTCGGCGGCCAAGTCGAAGAAGTGGCAGACCTCGGTCGAGCCGGGCGTCTCGGGGCCATAGACGTTCCACGTCGGCACGTCGGCCGTCGCCACCGCGTCGCGCGGCGCGAGTCGCTTGACCGGCACGGCGACCTTCGCTCCCGGGCTGAGCAGCGGCACGCCGAAATTGATGTGATAGAGCAGTTCCAACTCGCCCGGCTGGGCCGAAATGTTGGTGACTTCGTCGGCGACGGTCATGCCCGGCTGGCCGACTTTCGTGCTGAGCGTTGTTGTCAGACGCATCTTGTTGCCGTAAATATAAGCTTCATCGACAACGCCCGTCACGACGATTTCGCCGGTGTCGCCGTCGATGGTCACCTCGACTTTGTGGGCGGGAAGGTTGGCGATTCGGCCGTGCAGCGGAGAGCGGAGCTTGCCGCTTGGATCGAAGTCGGGGCCGCCGTTGCTCTCCAGGCCGCAACGCACTAGCAGTTCGTCAAAACCCTTCAGCCAACCCAATCCGTCGGCTTGCCAAAGCGGGACGAACGCCGGATGCACCGGCCCCTTGGCGGGCGATTTCCAGCCGAGCGGCACGTCGCCGCAACTGGCCCGCCAAACGCCCATGCCGCGGGTGGGAACGACGACGAAGCGGAATCGCCCGTTATCCACTTCGACCACGTCAACCCCGTCGCTCAGGCCGCCGCGGAGGGTGCGTTTCGTCACGCGGTAGCCGCGCGTGCGGCCGCCGACCTGGTCGGGGCCAAGGGAAATCTGTTCCATGTAAATGCCGGCGTCAACGTCGGTGAGAGTCCAGGTTTTTCGAGCCATGGCGATTCGTCTCCAGGGGATTTGCGGAATGGGGATAGTATAGTGGTTTTCGCGGCCCTTTAGAAGCGGGGCCGTTCGTATCGGGCACACGCCGTGTGCCCTCCGACTGGTGGAGCAAGTTCCGCGAGAGACTCGGAACGGCACACGGCGTGTGCCTGATACGTTCCGAGCCGTGAGCCATTGCCCATTGCCCGCGCCGCTTGTAAACGGCCGTGGCGGGAGGTAAAACTGGTGTCGCCACTGTCAGAAAAATCAACTCGCCGAGAAAGGAAGCCTACAGCCATGTGCGCGTCGAAAATCGTCAAGCGAGACAATGTCGCGGCCGTGTTGAACCGTGCCCTGGACGCCGGCGGCGGGCTGCTACGGCTGACTCCCACCTGGGTGCCGCGAAGTTTCCTCCATCCCGGCAAGCGGATCAAGCTGGCCCCGACCGATTGGTACGCCCTGGGGACGCACCGCGGCGGCATCGACGAGCGCTGGTTCGCCAGCACCACCGAAGCCGCCAACGAGGGCCGCGCCGCGGACGAAGGGCTGAGCTACTGCGTCTTCGAGGGCGAACGATTCCTGCTGAAAGACGCCATCGAGGAGTCGGGCGCCAAGATTGTCGGCCGGGCGATTTGGGAGAAGTACAAACGCTGGCCGGTCTACTCGAAGTTCTTCGACAACGTGGGCCCGATCCCCCACCACATGCACCAGCAGGCTAAGCACGCCACGTTGACCGGCCAACAGGGCAAGCCCGAGTGCTACTACTTTCCCCCGCAACTGAACGCCGCCGAAAACCACTTCGACTACACGTTCATGGGCCTCGAACCGGGCACGACGAAGACCGACGTCCGCCGCTGCCTGGAAAACTGGGACAAGGGGGACAACGGCATCCTCTATCTCTCGAAGGCGTATCGCCTCAAGCCGGGCACCGGCTGGCTGATTCCCGCCGGAGTGCTGCACGCCCCCGGCTCGATGTGTACCTACGAGCCGCAGTGGGGTTCCGATGTCTTCGGCATGTACCAATCGCTGGTCGAGGGCCGCGAGGTGCCTTGGGATTTGCTGGTCAAAGACGTGCCGAACGACAAGCAACGCGATCTCGATTTCATCGTCGAGCAACTCGACTGGGATAAGAACGTCGATCCGTATTTCATGCAACACAACTACGTTGAACCGATCGTCGACCGCGAGCGTTCCGGCCCCGGCTACACCGACCGCTGGATCGACTACGGCCGTTTCGACGGCGAGCAGTTGGTTTCGGCCAAAGAACTGACAATCATGCCGGGGGCGAAATGCTCGTTGAAAGACCCGGGCGCCAGCGGCTGGATCACCGTTCAAGGCTGCGGTCGGCTGGGCAAGCTGCCGATTCAGACTCCGGTGATGATCCATTTCGGCGAGGAGCCGTGGGACGAAGTCTTCATCACCCACGACGCCGCCACCGCCGGCATCGAGATCGAAAACACCGGCGGCGAGCCGTTGGTCGGGCTGCGGTATTTTGGGCCGGCGACGCATAAGAATATGCCGGAGATTGGGGATCACCGAAAGTAGTTGTCGGGTAACCACCGCTACCCAGTTTCAATCCGCTTGCAGGCAGTTTGGAGCATATCATGCCGAGATTGTCCTTTAAGCCCGATTCGAGCTTCTTTCGGAAGATCGTGATTGGAGCTGTAGGTGCCAGGGCCGTGTGCGAGAATCTGGCACGGTACGGACATCAACTTGTGGAATTGGAACGCGGTTCGACCAATTCTAAGCTTTGGAAGGATGTCAAACGCAAGCGGGTTCGTATACCGGACTTGGTTTGCGTCCATTGCGGCACGCGGGTTGAATGCAGAGCCAAGACCGAGGCCGAGCTAACGATGTCTCACAGCCCAACGGATGCGGAGCGAGCATGGGACTTCGGTATGGTCGATGCCGACTGGATTGCATTCCCGGTTTGCCAATCGACAAAGGAAGTGGATTGGACAAGCGGAAAATTGCAGGAAAGCCAATCATGTTGGCGGGAAAAACGCTGGATCGAGTGGGAAGTGACCAGGCATATCAATTACTTCACCGTGGAGGCATTTCACTCGCACCTCCACGCGCGCAGCCGCACGAAAGGCGTGGAGGAGGGCTCCGAGAACTTCATTGGCTGGGACGCCACGTTCTCCAGCCGAAACGGACCTGTCTTGGCCGTAGACGCGGCGAAAGGAAAGATCACCATCGGTCTATCCGATGGAACCAGGCCGTATACTTGGAGGGTTAAGCCGGGCTCACGGATATTCGTGTCTCCGGGTGACACTGTTGACCAAGACCAAGTTATCGCAGCAACCGTACCGCTCCTCCTCGCGGATAATCTGGTCTGCCGCGCGAAATTGCCGACCGATCACATCGCTAAACTGTTGTCGTCGCGAGAGCGTACGCAGCGATTCACCGGATTGAAGCTGGCAAGACTCCGCAATGAGTCACAATTCGCACAGGAGGCACAGGAACTGTCGTGTGACGACGAGGAAGACGTGTACGTCCGGTTGGAAGCGGTATCCTATCTCCTCACGTCTTGTGGGCGGTCTGTCGATTTGTTCGAGCCCTATCTGAAAAGTGCCGACCAGCAAACTCAGCTCGAAGCGGTGATCGCTCTTGGCGAAACTGCCACACCCGACGCAATTGTGATCTTGTCCGGGATTCTCAAGAACTCATTGCAGCCCTACTTCCTCCGCAGCGCCGCCGCATGGTCCCTCGGCCAGGTCGGTTCAGAACAGGCGAGCAGGGAACTCGTCGCAGCCTTTGGCGACCTTGATATCTCGCTGCGATTTGAAGCACTGGACAATCTTGCTGTGGTCGGCTGTCCCTCTTCTGCTGCACTCATCAAGGGGTTAGAAGCGGCAGATGAACGAATCGTTGCCGGATGTGCAGAAACGTTGCGGCAGCGACAGAACCTACCGGAAGAGGTCCGTCGAGACTTGATCGAGATCATCCAGTCCGATGAGTCCAACCAATGGGCCGTTTGGCTTGTCGGTCACCTTCCACGCGAGCAGTTCAACACGGCAATCGCTGAACTCCAGCAAAACAAACCAGAGTTACACTACGCAATCAGCCTGTTGTGGTCGTTCGTCCACAGTTGGATCGCACGCAGATGGGAAGTCAACACTTCGACAATACCCCCGATGGAAGGATGATTCGGATGATACCACAAGATCAACTCGTGTATTCGACGAATCTGGGACAGCAGTTGTGTGGGGATAGCCGCGAGACGCTGCAACATCTGCCTAACGGCTTGATCGACTTGATATTGACTAGTCCACCGTTCGCGCTGCTCAGGAAGAAATCCTACGGCAACGAGAACCAGGAGGATTACGTTTCGTGGCTTAGCTTGTTCGGCCGGGCAGCGTTTGAGAAATTGAAGGACACTGGCAGCTTTGTTCTTGACCTCGGGGGCGCTTACGAAAAGGGAAGGCCGATTCGCTCGCTCTACAACTATCGTGTCTTACTCGAATTCTGCGACAATCTTGGCTACCGCCTAGCCGAGGAGTTCTTCTGGTTCAACCCTGCAAAGCTGCCATCGCCAATTGAGTGGGTCAACAAGAAGAAGATTCGGGCGAAGGATTCGGTGAACACAGTCTGGTGGTTTTCAAAATCGGATCGGCCAAAGGCCGACGTTCGGAATGTCTTGACGCCCTATTCAGAACGGATGAAAACATTGTTGGAGAACCCGGCGAAATTCTACCAGCCCAAGAAAAGGCCGTCTGGGCACGACATTTCGATCCGATTTGGGGGCATGAACGGAGGCGCGATTCCGTCCAATTTACTCCAAATTCCCAACACCGATAGTAATTCATACTATCTACGGATATGCAAACTGCTTGGGCGCAAGTCACACCCAGCGCGATTTCCCCTGGAACTTCCAAGGTTCTTCATCAAGTTCCTAACCGCCCCGGGCGATCTGGTCGTAGACATCTTCTCTGGGTCGAATACCACGGGACACGTTGCCGAACAACTAGGACGGCGGTGGTTGAGTGTCGAGTTGGACCGATCTTATGCTGTTCTTTCCGCCGTTCGTTTCATGGAGGGCAATGACGAAGAGGCAATCTCGGCAATCCTGGGCCAGATGGAGCGAGGCCAGCACGTCCAACTACCGCTCGAAATCCAGAATAGTCATTACGTTGGAGGGCAGCAGGTGAAAACTCGTAGCCGTAGAGCAAAGGCGATTCCGCTGTTCCCGTAAGTGAGTGGAAAAGAGGCTGAAAACCGAGTACAACTCGCTTTTCAGGGTGTGTATATGGCGGGCGGGAGATAGGATGATGGAAGAAGAAGGCCAAGACGATTTGGCGGCAGGGCACAGCAATGCCCATGGAGGGGCATCTTGTCACACTTCCGTCCGACTGGGCCGAACCGCTGAAACATGTCAACATTTGCGAGTCTTCTGTCTGGCGCGTCCCCCAGAAGTGGCAATTCTGACACAGCTTATGGCAGAATTGGACGAGGCAATTGTCCCACAGGTTGTGGGGTATTTAGCAACTGCAATTGTCGCACAGCCTGTGCGACAATTGCCCGAACAACCGTTGATGGTCGCAAACGATCAATTCAGCCACAACCGGTGGCCAAATTGTCGCGCAACCTGCGCGACAATTACGGTGAGAATGCGATCAGATCGCAAACAACAAACAAACACTCGTCCCTTCGTCTCGTAGAACAAAGTCCCCCATTATGACCGGCACCCAACCCAACAATTACCCCAAACTACACAACGCGGCATGGCCGGGCGTCGTCGGCAAAGGGCCGGGGGGCGAGCCGGCCATCGGGCTGGATACGATGCTCGATCTGACGGCCGACGCCGAAGTCGAGGGTGTGCGGTTCGACGGCGTCGATCTGTTCCTCTTCGAGCCGCACGTGAATATCGACGCCAGCGACGATCAGCTCAAAACCTTGGCGGACAGAGTCCGCTCGCGGAATCTGGAGATCGGCTCGCTTGTCGCGCCGGTTTGGCCGCCGACCGGCGGCGGCATGGCCATCGGCGACGCGGCCGAGCGGAAGCGGTTTCTCACGCAATTGTCGAAGGCCTGCCGTATCGCGCGGCGGCTGCGCGAGTTGGATGTGCGGCCCAACGGCGTCGTGCGGATTGATTCGGCGTGCAGCGTCGCGGCCTGGCGCGAAGACCCCAAAGGCAACCAGCGTCGCATCGCCGAGACTTTTCGCGAAGCGTGCAAGATCGCCGAAGACCACGACGAGCGGCTGGCCGCCGAGGGGGAAATCTGCTGGGGCGGCATGCACAGTTGGCGGCGGATGATCGAATTGCTGGAAATGGTTGATCGGCCGCAGACGCTCGGCTTCCAGGCCGACATGGCCCATACGCTGCTGTATCTGCTCGGCTACAATGCCCCGGAAGACGCCCTGCTGCCGGAAGATTTCGACTGGACGGAGCAAGAGCAGTTCGATCTCGTCTATGCCACGCTCGCAACGGCGCTGCGGCCGTGGACGATCGATTTCCACGTCGCCCAAAACGACGCGACGGTACACGGTTCCGGCTCGCACGACAAAACCGGACGCCACTGTCTCGCCACCGATCCCAACGGCAGGCTGGACATCGTACGTCACGCCGGCTACTGGCTGCGTGATGACGCCGGGCAATTGACCAAGCGCATCCGCCACATCTGCTGGGATGGCTGCATGTTTCCGAATGCCGTGATGATGAAGCGGCAAACGTGGAACGACATTCTCGCGGCGATGCTGCGTGTACGCGATGCGCACGGGTGGATAGAATAGAAGGTTCAAGGTCAAAGGTTCAAGGTCAAAGGTTCAAGGTCAAAGGTTCAAGGTCAAAGGTTCAAGGTCAAAGGTTCAAGGTCAAAGGTTCAAGGTCAAAGGTTCAAGGTCAAAGGTTCAAGGTCAAAGGTTCAAGGTCAAAGGTTCAAGGTCAAAGGTTCAAGGTCAAAGGTTCAAGGTCAAAGGTTCAAGGTCAAAGGTTCAAGGTCAAAGGTTCAAGGTCAAAGGTTCAAGGTCAAAGGTTCAAGGTCAAAGGTTCAAGGTCAAAGGTTCAAGGTCAAAGGTTCAAGGTCAAAGGTTCAAGGTCAAAGGTTCAAGGTCAAAGGTTCAAGGTCAAAGGTTCAAGGTCAAAGGACACGGGTTTTAGGAGGGCATGATCTTGAATGATGATGGTGGGGAACTACGCTGTGAACTGCCGCAAACACTGCGAGAAAAAGAAGAACACCGGCAATACGATCTAGGGGAACGCACGGCTCGATTCGGCGAAAACGTTGTCGAATTTGCAGGAAGCGTTAAGTTGACGCCGATCACATCGCCGTTGATCAATCAACTGGTTCGGGCGGCAACGAGTATTGGAGCAAACTACTGCGAAGCTTCCGAAGCCGGCTCCGACAAGGAGTTTTGGTATCGCATCAGCATTAGCAACAGGGAAGCGAGGGAAACGACGTATTGGCTAAGAATGCTGGCGCGAGCCATTTCCCCGAGGAGGGATCGAATTCGTGAACTGTGGAAAGAGGCCCACGAACTGAATCTCATATTCGCCGCGATCTTCCGAAAAGGCAAACATCGCCCACATGCACCTTGAACCTCCGACCACGAACCTTGAACCTCGAACCTTGAACCTCGAACCTTGAACCTTTGACCTTGAACCTTCGACCTTTATTTCCCCAAGGAATCTATCCATCATGACACCACCCATCAACATCGGCGTTATCGGCTGCGGCTTCATGGGCCGGGCCCACTCGAACGCATACCTCCAGGTGGGCCATTTCTTTCCACAATCGCGAAAGCCCGTGTTGAAGGCGTGTTGCGCCCGGCCGGAAGAGAAGGACAAACTGGAAAAATTCGCAAAAACCTGGGGTTACGAGTCGATGGAGTTGGATTGGAAGAAACTCGTCGCCCGGCCGGACATCGATCTGATCGACGTCTGTGTGCCGAACGTGATGCATCATGACGTGGTGATCGCTGCGGCCGAGGCGGGCAAGATCGTTGTCTGCGAAAAGCCGCTGGCGATGAACGTCCGCGAGGCCGAGGAGATGGTGGCCGCGGTGGAAAAGGCCGGCGTGGCCAACATGGTTTCGTTCAATTATCGCCGCGTGCCGGCCATCTCGCTGGCTAGGCAGATCATCAACGAAGGGCGAATCGGCCGCCCGTTCCATTACCGCGCCACGTACAACCAGGACTACACGATCTCGGCCGACGTGCCGCAGGGCGGCATGGCCCTCTGGCGGCTCGACGCCCGCGTGGCCGGCTCCGGCGTGACCGGCGACCTGTTGGCCCACGCCATCGACACCGCCGAGTGGCTCAACGGGCCGATCCAGCGCGTTGTCGCCCACACCGAGACGTTCATCAAGCAGCGTAAGCACGCCGAGACGGGCAAGATCGAGCCAGTCACCATCGACGACGCCTGCATGTTTCTGGCGATCTTCGCCAACGGCTCGTGCGGCACCTTCGAGAGCACTCGCTACGCCCGCGGGCGAAAGAACTACAACACCTTCGAGCTGAACGGCGAAAACGGGGCGGTCTTCTTCGATCTCGAAGACCCGCACATCTTGCAGTATTTCCGCTACGCCGACCCGGTCACCGGCAAGAAGATCGAGGACCACCTGACCGGCTGGCAGCGGATCCACGTCACCAACTTCGAGCATCCGTACATGCGCAACTACTGGGTGCCCGGCTGCACGATCGGCTACGAGCACACGTTCATCAACGGACTGGCCGATTTTCTGGCGAGCCTCGACGGCGGGCCAGCGTTCCATCCGAACATGCGCGAGGGGCTGCGGACGCAGCGGGTTTGCGACGCAGTGCTCGAAAGCGCGAAGCACGGTCAATGGCTCGATATTCCGGCGTAATTGGAAGCCGCTTGCGGCTTCACAAAACTCGCCGATGAGCAGGCCGCATGAACTATTTCGCCCACGCACTGCCGTTTTTCGATCGGCCGTATTTCGTCGCCGGAACGGCGGCGCCTGATTGGCTGGCGGCGGCCGATCGAAGCGTGCGGCTGCGATCGAAACACGCTGAGGCGTTCCTCGACGATGCCGATCCGCACGTGGCGGACATGGCGGCGGGCGTCTTGCAGCACCTCCGCGACGATGCGCAATTCCACGCCACCCGCGCGTTCGCCGAAACCTCGCTGGGACTGACCGCCCAACTGCGCGACGCCCTCGGCGGCGAAACCGGACTGCGGCCGGCGCTGCTCGGCCATTTGCTGTTGGAACTGCTGCTCGATGCGGCCCTGGCCGCCGACAACCCCGGCCGGCTCGCCGAGTATTACCGCGTTCTGGAAGCCGTGGATGCCCGGCGGGTCGAGGCGGCCGTCAATCGCATGGCGCCGCGACCGACGGAGCGGCTGGCCGCCTTCATCGAGATTTTCCGCCGCGAACGCATCTTGTGGGATTACCTGGAAGATGGCAAACTTATGGTACGGCTCAACCAGATCATGCGGCGCGTGGGCTTGGAGGGATTGCCGGACGAGTTCGCCGCCGTTCTGCCGACCGCCAGAGATTTGGTGATGGAGCGCAAGCGACTGTTGTTGGAGGGGATTCCCCAACTGTAAAGTCGCAACCAGTGGTCGTGGACCTTGACGCGGCAATGAACTGCTGTTGGGGTGGCAGTTGAACAGCCGCCCCAGCATGGACTTCGTGGGAGACAAGAAATGCAATACGGAATGAACTTGCTGATGTGGACTGATACGCTGACCGACGAGGCGTTGCCCTTGCTCGGCGAGATCAAGCAAATCGGCTTCGACGCCGTCGAGTTACCGATCTTTGAGTTCGACGTGGGCAAGTATGCCAAGTGGGGCAAGCACCTCGACAACACCGGCTTGGCGCGAACCGCGGTGACGGTTCGCGGGGCGGACGACAACCCGATGAACCCCGATCCGGCAATCCGCCGCAAAGGCGTCGAGGCCAACAAGGCGGCGCTGGACTGCTGCCAGGCGGCAGGCGTGACGGTACTCGCCGGGCCGCTTCACTCGGCCTTGGGGTACTTTAGCGGCAGCGGGCCGACTAAGAATGAATGGAATTGGGCCGTCGAAAGCATGAAGCAGGTCGCCGAGCACGCCGAAAAGTGCAAGGTGACGCTCGCGCTCGAATATCTCAACCGTTTTGAGTGCTATCTGTTGAACACGGCGGCCGACGGTGCCCGATTCTGCCGCGAGGTGGCCCATCCGCGCTGCAAGATGATGTACGACACTTTCCATTCGCACATTGAGGAGAAGAACACGCCGGCGGCCATCCGGGCTCTGAAGGACTGCCTGGCCCACGTCCACGTCTCCGAGAACGACCGCAGCACGCCCGGTTCGGGCAACGTCCGCTGGGGCGAAACCTTCGATACGCTGCACGAAATCGGCTACGACGGCCCGCTGGTCATCGAAGCCTTCGGCCTGTCGCTGGAGAAGCTGTTGCCGGCCACGAAAATCTGGCGGCGGATGTATCAAAGCGAGCGGCAACTGGCCGCCGACGGACTGCGGTTCATGAAAAGCGAAGTCGCCAAGCGGTGGAAGTGATCGAATGATTAGTGATGAATGATGAGTGACGAATGATGTCTCCTTCCGCCGATCCGCCGTTTGAGCCGCAGCCGCAGGGCATCTCGTTGGACGAGCTAACCGAGGCGTTCGCCCAGGTGATGGGCGGCGAGCCACGACGACCGGCGGAAGCGGCCGCGCCGTTGGAACAACATGGGCTGTCGCCCGAGACGGCTGGCGCGGCCGATCCACAGGCAGCGGCGCAGCCGGGCGAAACGCCGGCCAACGAGCCGGGCGGCGACGATGCTTGTCCGATCAATCCGCGGACGATTCTGGAGGCGATGTTGTTCGTGGGCAACCGCGACAACGAGCCGCTTTCGCCGCGCCGGGCCGCCGAACTGATGCGCGATGTCGAAGTGGATGAGATTCCGTCGCTGGTGGCCGAGTTGAACCGCCGCTACGACGAGACGGGCGCGCCGTATCAGATCGTCGGCGAAGGGGACGGTTATCGCTTGGCGCTTTGCCGCGAGTTCCATTCGTTGCGGAACCGCTTCTACGGCCGGGTGCGCGAGGCCCGCTTGTCGCAGGCGGCCGTCGACGTGCTGGCGTTGGTGGCCTATCAGCAGCCGCTGACGGGCGAGCAGATTCATCGTCTCCGCGGCCGGCCGAGCCGCCACGTCTTGGTCCATCTGGTGCGTCGCGGTCTGTTGCGGATCGAGCGGCCCGACGCGAAGCGCCGCACGCCGCATTATTTCACGACCGATCGCTTTTTGCGGCTGTTCAATCTCCAGTCGCTCGACGACCTGCCGCGTAGCGAAGAGCCCGAGCCGGCGTAAGGTAGGTCCCGCTTGCCGAGCGGACCGCAGGATAGCGGTTGCCGGGCGGGGGGTGTTGTGGGCGTCGGATGCCAGGTTAAAATGGGCGAAGCGGCCCGCCTGACGGGGCCGCACCCGCGCCGAGAAGAAGGGGATCGCTATGCCGCGTCTGACCGAACAGGAACAACAAGAGATCATCCGCTTCATCGAGGCCGACAAGCCGCTGCCCGAGAAGTATCGCTTCCTGCTGTTCGAGGACAAGCGCGAGGTGGAACTGGTTTGGAACGGCAAGACTTCGGAGGTCTGCAACATCGTCCTGCCCTTCCAGGTGATCGAGCAGGTGGACGAGCCGCGCGTAGAGAAGCCGGTGTCCTTGCGGCAAGCGTGTATGAAATGTCTTGAAGCATTTGGTATCGTTGGCTGTCAGCAGAGACTTTTGCGGAGGACAGCCAATGAATGGCAGAGAGACTCGCGACATTCCGGCCCGGCTGGAGGCACTTCGGCGTCGATTTCTGCGTTGGCGGGCGACGCATCAGGCGCGCTCACGGATTCCGGACGGGCTGTGGACCGCAGCAGCAAGAGCGGCTGTCCGGTATGGGCTCCATCGCACTTCCAGGGTATTGCGTCTGGAGTACTACTCGCTGAAAAAGCGTGTCGAACAGCAATCCACGGTCGCCGTTGATCTGCCGAAGAATGCCTATCGACGCCGACCACCTCTTCCTCTCGGTGCCGAGTCGGCGGCCACGTTTCTTGAACTGGCCCCTGCCAGCAACGGTTGCGAATGCACGGTGGAGTTAGAGGACGCTGCCGGGGCAAAGATGCGGGTCCATCTGAAAGGAGTCCCGACGCCCGATCTGGCGGCGCTGAGCCGGAGCTTCTGGAATCCCTCGCCATGATTCAGGTCACGCCTCAGATGCGGGTAGTGGTGGCCATCGAGCCAGCCGACTTTCGCCGCGGAATCGACGGTCTGGCCCGGTTGTGCAAGGAGGTGTTGAAGCATGATCCGTTTAATGGCTGGGTATTCGTATTCCGCAATCGAGCGGCGACGGCGGTAAAGATACTCGTTTATGACGGCCAAGGTTATTGGCTTTGCCACAAGCGGTTGTCGAGCGGCAAGTTCTCCTGGTGGCCGTCGGCTAAGAATGCGGCGGCCAGAACGCTGGCAGCCCATCAGTTGCAGGTTCTTCTTTCGGCGGGCAATCCGGAAGCGACGCAAGCGGCGCCTGCTTGGTGATCGGTGGGGCCGGCGGATTGACGCGGCGATTGGCGGCGGTGCCCGCGAAATCGCGGCAAATCGCTCTTTCCACGCTTTGCGGATGCGCGTTATTCTGCGCCCGCTTGAAATGAACGCCATAGTGGTTTTCGTCGGCCTCCGTTGCTGGTATCATCATGCCAACGAAGCTTTCGACCATCGAGATCGACATGAGCCAGTTGGAAGACGCTCTGCGGCAAGCCGAGAAAAAACTCGACGAGAAGGATTATGCGATCCTCAGGGCGGTGGTGGATGCCTACGACACCATCGCCGAGTTAGTGGACGACAAGAACACCACGATCGCTCGCTTGCGGAAGCTGCTTTTCGGTTCGCGGACCGAGAAAACGAAGACGGTGATCGGCGGCGGCAAGGATTTGGCGTCGCCGCGGTCGGCATCTGCGGCCGTTTCGACTGCCGTGGTGTTGGCGCCGGAAGACGCGGCGAAAACGCCTGCCAAAGGACACGGCCGCAACGGGGCCGACGCCTACGCCGGGGCGGAGAAGGTTGCGGTGCCTCACGAGTCGCTCCAGCCGGGTGACGCCTGCCCGAAGTGCGACAAGGGCACAGTCTACGAGACGGGCCGGCCGGGCGTGCTGGTTCGATTGGTGGGGCAGGCCCCGATTCAGGCCAAGATTTACGAACTGCAGAAGTTGCGGTGCAACTTGTGCGGCGTCGTCTTCACGGCCCAGTCGCCCGACGAGGTGGGCCCGGAAAAGTATGATGCAACGGCGGGCAGCATGATCGCCTTGCTGAAGTACGGAACCGGGATGCCCTTCAACCGCGAGGAGAAGCTACAAGGAAGCTTGGGCATTCCGCTGCCGGCTTCGACCCAATGGGAGATCGTTCACGCCAAGGCCGAGAAGATCGAGCCGGCTTTCGCGGAATTGATTCGCCAGGCGGCGCAAGGCGAGGTGGTTTTCAATGATGATACGACGGTCAAGATTCTGGAGCTGATCGGCGCACGAGCCAAGGAAGAGACTTTCGCCGCAGAGGCTGCCGACACTTCAGCCGAGGGCTCGGCGAAGAAACCGCCGGCCGAGCGCAAGGGCATGTTCACTTCGGGCGTTGTTTCCAGCAAGGAAGACCGCAAGATCGCCCTGTTTTTCAGCGGGCGTCAACACGCGGGCGAGAATCTGGCGGACGTGCTGATCGAGCGTGCCGAATCGTTGGCCGCGCCGATTCAGATGTGTGATGCCTTGCCGCGGAATTTGCCTGGGGAGCTGGCGACGATCGTGGCCCACTGTCTGGCCCACGGACGGCGGCAGTTCGTGGAAGTGGCGGAACGTTTTCCCGAGGAGTGCCGGCACGTGTTGGAAGCGCTCGCCGTGATTTACAAGAATGACGGCATCGCCCGAGAGCGAAATCTGTCGCCGCAGGAACGATTGCTCTTCCACCAGGCCGAGAGCGGCCCGGTGATGGAAGAACTTCACGCCTGGCTTGTCCGACAATTCGAGCAACGGTGCGTCGAGCCAAACTCGTCGTTGGGCAGCGCGATTTCGTACCTGTTGAAACACTGGGAGCGGCTGACGTTGTTCCTCCGCGTGGCCGGCGCGCCGCTGGACAACAACGTGTGCGAACGCGCGCTAAAGCGGGCGATCCTGCACCGCAAAAACGCCTTGTTCTACAAGACGTGCCACGGCGCGGAGGTGGGGGATTTGTTTATGAGCCTGATCCACACCTGCGAACTGTGCGGCGCGAACCCGTTCGACTACCTGACTGAGCTTGAGCGGCATGCGGGCGAGTTATCCGCCAATCCAGAGCACTGGATGCCGTGGAACTATCGAGACGCGCTGGAGAGCAAAGGAACGCGACATGTCAAAACACCGTCCGAAGAAAGCCGTTAAGACGGCAGATTCCGCGGCTAGGCTGCGTAAGGCATTGGCGAAACGCAGCAAAGGCGACCTGATCGACGTTCTGCTGGAATTGGCGAAAGATGACCGCACGATTCTCCGCCAACTCGACGCCAGATTCGAGTTGCAGGCCCCGGCCGAAGAACTGGCTGCCGCGACGCGGCAAGCCATCGCCGACGCGACCGACTTCGACGAACGAGACATCAACCGCAATTTCAGCTACGACTACGCGGCCTATGAAGCGGTGAAACGCAACCTAAGCCGATTGGTCGATCTGGGACAGTTGCGGCCGGCGATGGAGCTTTCGCTGGATTTGATGAAGCAAGGGAGCCAGCAGGTGGAAATGAGTGACGAGGGAATGATGACGGCAGACATCGAGGAGTGTTTCGCGGTGATCATCAAGGCCCTGAAGAAGTGCGACCTGCCGCCGGCCGAGATCATCGCATGGTGCGAGGGAATGACGGCAACCGACAGCGTGGGCTTCATCTGTGACGAGGAACTTGGGGCACTGCGAAACCACATTGAGGCGTCACGGTCGTGACACCTCGCCTCGTACCTCTCGTCGCCGATCCCGTGGCGGCACATCGCGTCTGGCATCGCCCTCCGATCATCGACCGTCCGTCGCCGTCACCACCGCCCGGCGATCAAAGATTTTTCACGGCTGCCGCAAGGA
>CAWGNG010000015.1:0-86185 GCA_963823895.1 uncultured Planctomycetaceae bacterium | reverse complement strand
ACGCGTTGTAGTTCAGCTTTCCGACGCCGTTGTAGAACCGCGTCGTGGTCGAATCGGCGGAGGTGAAAGTCCGCATCGGGCGGGAGTACTCCAGGGTGATGGAATCGGTCAGGCGGGCCTCGATCACCGGCTTGACCTCGCTCGTGGTCCAGTCGATCTGCTGCGGCTGGCTGAGCACGTGGCATCTGCTGCCCGTGAAAGTGTTGATCGGAGGATGGTCGGGCGGGAGGGTTGCGGTTTGGCTGTAGCACATGCCGACGCCGTTGACTTGGCGGATTCCGTCCTTTTCCATTCCCCACACGTCGAGGCGGACCTTGAGGTTGTCGGAGATAACGCCTTTGAAGGACGCCTTGACTTCCTGGACCCGCACGGCGTAGTCTTGGCCGGCGCCAAGATCCTGCTCGATGAATTTTGGGTTCGTCGTGGAAGGACTCGCCTGCGAGTCGCTGGTCGGGGCTATATTGCTCAGCGGATCGTGATCGAGTTGGTGCGGAAAGCGATCGTAATCGACCTTGGCGCTCAGGCCCGGCTGGTAATAGTAAAGCTTGCCCACGGTGGTTTCCTGGTCGGTGCCCGTGGCCGTGACGCCGAGTGTTTTCGTGCCGTCGCTGGAGAACCCGTCCACGTCCCAAAACGGCGAAGAGTTCAGGTCTTGGTATTCGCCCACCTTCGCTGGCGAACCGCTATGCGACATCGCCCACCAACCGAACCGCGTCCCACTGCGAATCGCGTTCCGGCTGGCAGAGGAGCACCGGATCGCCGTTGGTGCGAGCCTGAATGTCTCCAAACACCTGATCGGCGGGGGCCTGGCCGGCAGGTGGAGGTCCTTGGCCGTCGGCGCCCCAACTCCACGCGGGAAGCAAAAGCAGCGCCATCACGGCGCAGATCGGGTGCGGCCGAGTCATAAGTTCCCCCCTATGACGGTCAACAGATTTTCTGGTCTGGGTCGAGGTTGGTTGGCTAGCGAGTAAAGAAAGCATCCCCGCGTTGGGAGATGCGATCTGTACCGTGGACTTGGGCGTGGCACTGAGTGCAATCAGTGTAAAGTGGCTGGGCAATGCCCTGAGGGCCGGAGCCGGTATTCAGCTTGAGCTGCAGGCTTACGCCTCCCGGCGGGTGCAGCCCGTTGTGGCCGGCGTGGCACCGCAAGCAGAGGAACGTCGCCGGCTGCCGCAGTAAGTTGTTGGTCACGGTTCCATGCGGCTCATGGCAAATTGTGCAGTTCTCTCGAACCGGTGGGTGTTCAATGGCAAACGGGCCCTGCTTCTCCGCGTGGCACTTGTAACACACAAGGTTGATGGTCGCCTCCTTGAGGTTGTTTTCATTTCCATACTGCCCGTGGGGATCGTGGCAGTCAGAGCAGACCATCTTGCCTTCCTTGATCGGGTGATGCGAAGGAAGCGAGTTCAGGCCGTAGATCTTCGGGTGGCACTTGTAGCACGCCTCCGGCTCCTGGACCGACATCATCAGGCGCTTGGGGCGAGTGATATTCGTATGACTGATGCTGACAAACTGCGGCACATTGGTACGCGGATGCGGATTGTGGCAGTCGGTGCAAGCCACGCCGTTATGCTCGTGGATCGAGGAATGCCAGGCCATCGTCGGCGCACCCGTGTGGCAACTGAGGCACAGGTCCTTCCTGCTGGATTCCAAGATCTGGCCGTGCGGATCGTGACAGGTCGTGCAGTTGAAGTGGTTGGAACCGCAAATCTGGTGTGGGCCGGCGATCCTCTGGAATTCCTGCATGTCGCCGTGACACTTGTAGCAGACCCCCGGCGCCACCGCGCCGAGATGCTGTGACGTCCCGCGGAGCGACGGAAGGTTCTTCGTCGGACGAACGTATGCTTGGCCGCCCGCGGTGTTGCCGCCGCTTGCAGCTTGGTATGTCACTTGGGTCACGGTCTCGATCGGCGGGAGCCGACGGACAACCGCGTCGCCTGGCTGGGCCACGGCCGTCTCACCCGGCTGCGTGGTCGCCGGCGTTCCGGGCGGGACATTGTAGTGCCCGCGATGACAATCGACGCAGGTGACCTTGCAGGCCGCGTGCTTCGAGCACCGCCAGCGGCTGCCCGCGGCGCAATTGTTCTCTTCGTGGCAACGCAGGCAGGCTTCCGCGCGCGCCAGCGGATCACCCGTCTTGAAACTGAAGATCAGCCCCGGTTCCCGGCCTTGTGTTTCCAGGTGGCGGCTAGCCGGCCCATGACAGCCTTCGCAGGAGTCGCCGCGGTGTACGTTTTCGGCAAACGACTTGGCATAAGCCCCGTGACAGTTCGCGCACAACTCGTCGTCGTTGACGTATTCGGCGCCGGCGATTGTGGGCAGCGTGCCCTTGACTTGCTGATAGGAAACTTGGGTGAAAAAGTTGTTCGGCCTCGGAAAGCCCGGATCGAGGTTGGGCTCGGTGCGGCGCGTCGATGCATGGGCGCTTGGCAGGATACCGCCGCTACCAGCAGCGCGGCCAAGCCCAAAACCGCCAGGAGAGAGAGCCAGGAAGGGGCCGTCCCACGTTTTCCAGCGCCCACGGCATCACCTCCTTGCGACAGCGGGTAACGCGATTGCGGTTGGACGCCGGTCCAGCCCGAATCGCCAATCAGCATCCGCGTTCATCCATGAACTTCCTGGCAAGCCTCTGATCGCTTTCCCCACTGGGGAATGCGACCATTCCGCCTCGAAATCTCGGGCGTGTTATGATGAATGTGCTGTCGTGCTGGCGCGTCTTGACGTGGGACAATTCATCATTCTTAACTTCGCCCTTCGGCGGACCCGAAAATCAGGCATTTGCCGACGAATCGTTGTCTTCCACACGATAAGATGGGCATTCTTGGGATGATTGCCGCATCATGCCGGTATTCTTGGCGCATTGATTCGCCCAGTCTTCCCATTTTACGCCCGCGCGACTGCTGTAATAAATACAATGCCACCTCGCTGACGAACGCTTGCGACGACAACGGGTGGCGAATCGGCGTTTACTAGTGTAGTGATTCACAATTGAGTGACTTTACGGAAGGGCAACAGGTGGGGCAGACATTCCTGTCTGCCAGGGAAATCGGGCAAGCCTGGCAGACAGGAATGTCTGCCCCACCTGTTAATCCCATGATTTATAAAACCCCAATAGCGTGACGCACTACACTAGCCTGTGGCGAACGACCATTCGACCGGTGTTCACAGCACCTCATTCGTGATTTGACTTGACACCAGGCAGGAGAGCAACGGTTGCGGAGGACGCACTACGGTCGCAGGGACGCCGTACTCATTCAGCGCTTTCTGCGTTGCCTTGCCAAGGCACCAAACCTCACGCTGAAACGCTTCCTTGCCGTATGTCTTCGCATAGGCGTGTACCCCGGCAGGACTAACAAAGTATATGACGTTATGGTCGGGAAGCCGCCGACCCAACTCGGGATGCGTTACGAGCCTGTGTAGAGCCAAGTGATTTACCGCTGCACCGGCCTCCTCAAGCTGCGAGCACAGTCCACGTGGAGTGTGACTTCCTTGCACTACCAGCACGCCTTTCTGCGACAATTTTCCGAGCCGTATCGCAGTCCTGTGAACGTCCTTTTCCGTTATCACCACATCGGCCGCGAGGTAATACTGTTCCAGTCGGCGCGCCGTCTCTGTTTCCAGGGCGGCGATCTTGGTGCTGCGCATGACGCGGGCATCCAGTCGGTGCTCGGCTGCCGCGGTCCAAAATGTCTTGACGGCAAGTTTGTCGGTAAACACGACCCAGTCCACGTCCCCGCGGCTAAGCGACGCAAACGTGCGCGGGAGCAGTTCTTGGCCTTCCAGGTCGGGAACAACCGCTTGGGCAGGCCAGTGCAAAACGTTTCCCAACGTCCGAAAGCTCGTAGAATCCAAGCCGGTGAAGAGAATCGTAGGCCGATCGCGGAGCGCCGTAATTCTGCGGGCGGCTTCACCAACTACAACCAATGCAGGCGATGCCACAGCGGCGCGCCGGGCCAGCTCGCCGAGCCGGTAGAGCGGACCGCTTATCTGCCGCTCCCACGCGAGCGTCCCGCGTTCAACAATCGCCGCCGGGGTCTCAAGCAGCCAACCGTCAGCCAACAGCCGCAACACCACTTGATCCAAAGCCGTTACCCCCATGAGAATCACCAGCGAGTCGGCGCGGAAAGGATTCAGCCACCCGCCCGCCTTCCACCCGTGCGGTTGTTACCGCAAACGACCTTCGTTGGCCGTGTCTCGTCAGCGGCAATCCGGCGCTGCTGAGAACCGCCGTCGCTGAGCTAGAGCCGGGAATTACCTCCCAAGGAATGCGATGATTCTCCAGAAACTCGATTTCGCTATCACCACGACCGAAGACGAAAGGATCGCCGCCCTTCAAGCGAGCGACTGTCCGACCTGTTTTCGCGGTGGCCACTAGCCAGCGGTTGATTTCCTCTTGTGTCCAGTGAGGTTCCTCGCTTCCGAGCCGTTGGACCAACTTGCCGGCGGAGGAAATGCCCAGGTCTTCAAGAAAAGTCGCAGGAATGAGCCGATCGACCAAGATGGCGTCGGCCAATCGCAAGGCATCGTAGCCGCGCAGGGAGATCAAGTCGGCCGCTCCAGGACCGGCCCCGATAATGTAGACTTTCCCTGTGTCTGTCAATTCTCTCCGTCGTGCATCAGGTTCGCTAAGGTGCGCAGAACCTCTGTTGCATTGGTTTCGGTGGCCGGTCCGCACCCTGCACAAGTGATGTGATTCCGACAACAGAACTGCAATGCGATTTCGCACAACTTGTGACTGCCGACAATTCCGCCCCTGGGAATGGACCGCCACGGTAATGTTTCCCTCGCGGTGAACGGCGGGGAAGATTACCCGAGATGAGTCGGCCGAAGAAACAACGCAAGAGAGGCTTCCTGCCGCCTCCGCGTCCCGACCGATCTTACGATTCAGCGGATCATTGGCAGTGGCCGCAACTACCAGGCGAAAACCGCAGATATGCGACGGCGTGTACTGCGATTCGCACCAGTCGATTTGGCCGCGATCGACATATTCCCGCAGCCGCGGCGAAATCTCCGGCGAAAGCACCGTGACCTTTGCCCCAGCGCGGCAGAGAGTAGTGGCTTTGCGCGTGCCGACACGGCCGCCTCCGACAACCAGGCAGGGCAGGTCGGCAGTGCGGATCGCCAGCGGCAAATATGCGGCGGCGACTCGCGGCTGGGCGACGGTCCGTTTTTGCGTCAAGACGGTTGAGGTAGTCATCGCGGCCTCAAGTTGTATTCCCTGCACGTGACGTGAGACACTTCAGTTGCAAGAACCAAATCGTCGGGCTAGCTCACAGCGGAGTGCGTCGCCGGAAGCGGTCACAAAATCGGCGAAAGACGTTGCACGATCGCTCCGGGCAGGCTGATATTCCCGAGCAAGCCAAGCTACGGCTTCGTGGGCCGCTTCCGCGAACAAACCAGGGTGAAGCTCCTCGGCCAGCGTCGGGGTCTGGCCCTTGCCGCCGCCAGCGAGAAGCCGGAAACCCTCGACGCGCTCTTGGCCGCTGCGCCGCAACAGCCGCCCGATCAGCCCGATGTCGGCCGTGGCGGCTTGCGAGCAATTATTCGGACATCCCGTAACGCCCACCAGAATCTCGCAGTCACCAGGCAATGCACGGCGGATGCGGCACGCCGCTGCGCGGGAATCGACCAAGCCGCGCGTACACCAAGTTGCGCCGGGACAGGCGACGACAGAATTCGTACTGCGCAAAGCCAGCAATCGTGGGCCTAGGGATGGCTCCATTTTGGCGAAGATCAGCAAATCGTGGCACACTCCCAGCCGCACCTCTCCGCCCGCAGTCCTGACCGCCTCGATCATCTCCAAAACCATGTCGGGGCCGATGTCGCCCAGGGGCAGGCAAAGCCGCTCGCGCAACGGCACTGCTGCTTCCAACCGGCGCAAGGTGGGCGCGGGCCAATTGCCTTCCCGTTTTTCTACCTTGAGACGCTCATCCACGCGACTCCGAAAAACTTCCTCACCCAATCGTTGCCGCAGATGACGCAGCCGCGCGGGTCCGGTTGGTGCGATCACCTTCCGCATGGAACAACCGGAGCACAGCCACAACCAAAGGCAATACATCTCCGAGCGGCAAGGCGTCGTAGACAAGCAGCCCAAGGTCGGGTTTTGCGCCAGCGAGCCGGCCAGGATGACGCGGAAATCACCGTCCGGGTTGGCCACCAGTCCCAAGTCATTGATCCAAGGTCGGCCACATGCCTCTCGGCACCCGGAAACACTGATCTTGAACTTTCGCGGCAAGTTCTCTCGCCAGGGCAACGATTCCACGGCAGTGCGAATGGCGCACACTAATTCACTGACATCCCATGTGCCGGGACAACATTCATTGCGCGGACAGACCGTGATATTGCGCACGCTGTCGCCGCAAGCGGCTGCTCCGGTCAAGCCGAGCGAGTCGATACCGCGTTGCAGCGCCGGCAGGTCATCTTTACGAACTCCGTGTAGTTCAAGGTTCTGCCGCGTGGTCACATGCAGGGGGTACTCCGGCGTATATCTGGCGGCCAATGCCGCCAATCCCTGCCACTGCTCCAAAGTTAGCCGTCCCGCCGGGGCCTTCACCCGCTGCATGAACAGTCCTTCCGGCCGCTGCGGATAGACTCCGAGCAACCGCGCCAGCGACGGGTTCTCAGGGAAACGTTCGCACGGAAATCGCACGGGCTTCCCATCGGTCACGTTATACCTATTCAGATTGTCGTTTTGTTGCATTGTGTGCCCTATCGCGTGTGTAGCCCGCATTCCATCTTGGCTCGGCCACTCCAACGGCCCGCCCGCTCGTCCTCGCCGCGCATTACCGAGCGGGTGCAAGGCCGGCAACCGATGCTTGGGTATCCGCAATCGTGCAGCGGATTGTAGGGGATTCCCTCCTTCACAATCCGCATCCATACATCCTTCTTGGTCCAGCACGCGAGAGGGCTGATTTTGGCCAGAGCGAACTTGCTGTCCCAGCGAACAATCGGCGTGTCGGCGCGGCAGGGGCTCTGATCGCGGCGTATCCCGCTAGCCCAGGCATCGAAATCCTTGGCCACGCGCCGCAAGACTGTGAGCTTGCGGTCATGGCAGCACTGGTCAGGATTCGTTCGATAGACCGGGCCGCCGTGCGCCGCCTCGTACTCCTCGACCGAAAGTGCGGGCTGCTGGAGATCGACCACGATGCCATACCTGTCTGCGATCCGGTCGCGGAGTTCGAGTGTTTCTGGAAACTGGTAGCCCGTGTCGAGATTGAAAACATACACCCGCGGCTCAATCTTTGCCAGCATCGAGATGATTAAACAGCCCTCCGGTCCCAGCCCGGTGGCCATCGTGAAACGGGGAAAGTAGTGATCGACGGCCCATGCGAGGATTTCCTCCGGGGCAGCGCCTTCCAGGCGGATGCTCTGCCAACGCAGCCATTCGATTTCTTCCGGGTCAGCGACTCGCGTCACCGTTGGCACGACGGGCGCTAGACGCTCTCGATTGGTTCTCCGGCCGACATCGTAATTGAGATAGAATCCGTTCGCTGTTGGAACTTCTTGCTTTATTGTGGCAACGCTCATCAGACCAACTCCTCTGGCTGGATTGTGCAGGACTCCCGGGTGAGCCAAGCATCTTTTGCTCGAAAGCAAGCGACAAAAGGGAGGTTGGAAACGCCATGACGAGCGACCGACTCCCAGAGACACTCGTGCAGGTAATAGCCGATGGACTTGACGGCGACCTCCAATACACCGACCGAGGCTGCCAAGCTCAGCCGCCCGGTGACCGCCCAAACACCGGACGTGGTGCAGACGAATGACAGACCTCGCCATGAGATAGTCTTTGCAAGTGCCTTTCGCTGTGCGAAACCCCGCCACATAACATTCGTATCCTTGTCAACGTACTGATGTATTAGAGAATAGAAAAAGGCGGTCCCACGCCTTGGTACGCACGATCTCAAAAGTGCCCGGCCTAAAAGCAACGGCTGACAAACATCGCCAGTGCCCTATCACCGACGGTCAGACGCTCCCAACCCTCGGTGGCGAATGCAATATCAGTATCACTATCATCATAGTGCAGTTTATCGGCTTTTTTCGTCCCGTCAATAGGTATTTCCGATTTTTTTCCAGCTTGTGACCGGTGTGGTGGTGCGGGGGATTCTTGCCACTCAGACAGGGAGGCAGTGGTTCATTTCTTGCGCAAAACTGGCTGCGACGCCCGTTCGTGGGAGGCGTGCGAACACAGAGGACTCGGCCGAGCAGTGGACGCCACACTGAAGATCGGTGCCCTGCTCGGACAGGTTTGCGCGTTAGAGTAGCCACCGTCGGCAGGATGCGCAAATCGACACGAGCAAACAGTGGCGACGCTCTATGCGTTGGCTGCAAGTCCGGCCCGGGCCAGCGAGACTTGATAGTCTGCCGGCGTGTTGACGCGAATCAACAAGTCGCCGCGGGGATCTACGTCGGCCAGGAGGTCGGCCGCCACGCGGCGAAGGTTCAGGCGTTGGAGGAGTGCAATCAGGCGACCATCGGCGTCAGCAAGTCGTTCGACGTGCGGCAGGATGCTCGTGCGATAGACTGCCAGCAGCGGCTGGTCGACGCCGTCGATGCACGGCACGACGGCGTCAAAATCAGCGAGTAGTTCGTTCATCCGCCGCACGAAACGAGGCTGCAACAACGGGGTGTCGCAACCTGTTACGAAAGCGGCGTCCGCCCGACCTTGCAGCCCCGACAGCGCCACGGCAAGGCCCTCTAATGGACCGCGGTTCGGGCGGCGGTCGCAGACCACCGCGATCGAGTGCGGCAATGCGGGAAGCTCCTGGCCGACCTGAGCCGCCACAACCACCGGCTGCACGGCCTCGCCAACGATTCGCACCACTCGCTGCAACATCACTTCCGGCCCGAACGGCAGCAGTGCCTTCGAACTCCCCATACGGCGGCTTCGTCCGCCAGCAAGCACGATCCCCGCGTATTTCACCGGGCCAACCATCACGTTCTCGCAGTACGGTTTCGAGGCCATCTTCAAGTTACCAGTCGTAGATGGGCGCGATCAAACAGGACGGACATTGGCATTCGGCAAACCGGCACACAGGCCGCGCATCACACAGCCTGCGAGGAATCCCAAGGCCATATTCATGAGGAGGCACGCGGCGCAGGTAACCAACATGCAGGCGATATCCTTCCACGCAATCTGGTCGCGGCACACGCGGGCCAACTCCAAGCCGCCAAGCCCCAACAGCACCCCGAGTACGGCCCGGGGATAATGCTCCAGCCAGGGAAGCAGGGCGCCGCCGAACAGCAATGCTAACGCGATCATCCCCGCGCCCAGGATCACTAGGCTTCCACCGCTTCTGGCGCCGAACCGATACTGGGACGCCAGGCCGCCGGCTCCGTGGCACATCGGCATCGCGCCCCAGGGGCAGCAGAGCAGATTCATCAGGCCGACCGACATAGCAACGTTGCGGGGGGAGGCAGGCCGAGCGGGAAAAAGGTTGGCCGACAGAGCACAAACGGCAAGCACGGAGTTCAGCAACGTCAGGGGCACCTGCGGCACGGCACACTGCCAGAAGCCCGTCAGCCAAGCGCTGCGGTCCCAAAGCTGGGGGAGATGCCACAACAGCCGAGGCGACGCGGGCACACTTCCGTGCAGCCCCGCGGCCGCCAGCGACACAAGCCCAATCACGAAGACCACAAGCGCCGCGGGAAACCGGCTCGACTTTCCGAGAAGCAAGGCCACGGCCAGGCAGAACACGCCCATCGCGACACTGTCGTAGCCAAAGACTGCGCCGTTCCAAACAACCATCCGGAAGCCGTCGAAAGCCAATTTCACGCCCAGCGCAAGTTGCAGGCCGCGGACGACGCTCAGCGGGACCAGTGCCGCAAGCTTGTCGACAGACCGGAAAAGTCCTAAGGCCAGGATGACGACGCCCGTGATGATTCCTCCGGCCACGATGTCCGCTTCCGACAGCCTTTCGGCAATCGCCACAGCGGCAATGGCCTTCATAGGCTGAATTGTCATCGGGATGCGGAACCGCAGGCCGGTGATCACGTTCATTAGACCCGCGAACAACAGCGCGGGAGTCAATTGCAGGCCGCACAGGGCGACCATACCGACCAGTAGCGGGATGAACGTCCCGAGATCGCCCAGCGCACCGGCCGCCTCACGACGGCTGAAGTGCAGTCCGCCTGAAGGCGAATCAGGCGGCAACTTGTCAGCCATCCTCGTGCCCCTCCCCGCAAATCATGTCGATCGCGTGCGGCAGGATATCTAGCAGGGCGAGAAAGCACTCCATGGCGCCCCGTCGTGAACCGGGCAGATTGATTACCAGCGAGCGGCCGACGGCGCCGGCTTCGCCACGTGAGAGAAAAACCCGCGGACTGGCGGCCAGGCACCGCAAACGCACCAACTCCTGCAACGCCGGATGGCGACGCTCGAGCACCTCGGCCGTGGCTTCGGGAGTGACGTCGCGCGGGCCCAAACCCGTGCCGCCGGTGGTCAGAATGATCGCGGGCCGCGGCGCATGCAACGCCCAAGCCCGAAGCTGCCCGGCGATTTGTGCGCGGTCATCCGGTACGCAGGCGGCAGCGACCACGTCGGCCTTGAGCTGGGATCGGGCCAGTTCCGCCAGGGCCGGGCCGGAGATGTCTTCCACCTCTCCCCGCGAACATCGATCGCTGACGGTCAACACAGCAACTGTAATGGCGGCGGTCATGAGGGCGTCTCCTTGAGCGGCAATTCAGTGGCGTGGAAATCACCGCGGCTGCCACCGGTCTTTTCGACCAATCGCACTTCCTCGACGACCATCGCCCGATCGACCGCCTTGCCCATGTCGATCACCGCCAGGGCACCTACGGATACCGCCACCAAGGCCTCCATTTCCACGCCGGTTTTGGCCGTGGTCGAAACCGCCGCCCGCAGACGAACGTAGCGGCCGTCGAGCCATGCCTCGGCGTGGATATGGTCCAAGGGCAGGTTGTGGGCCAGCGGAATCAGTTCGTCGGTTCGTTTGGCTGCCTGGATGGCCGCCAGCCGCGCCACCTCCAACAAATCACCTTTGGCCAGGGTGTTGGCCCGAATCTTGGCGGCAAGCTCGGGTGAAACTCGCACCCGCCCTTCAGCCACCGCTCGGCGGGACGTCGCCGTCTTGCTCCCGACATCGACCATCTTCACACGGCCGAAGGCATCGACGTGACTAAGCTCCGCAAGTCCGGCTTGCGTTGGGATGGCAGTTGTACTGCCATCCCCTATTTCACGCAAAGGGGCGGCAGTACAACTGCCGCCCCAACGGGGGCTGGATTCAACTTCGCCGGCCGTTACGGGCGTTTTCCAGATCGGCACGTCCTGCTTCAGGCGGTCGATGAACTCGATCATTGCGGTCAAGGCTTCCTGCCGGTGCGGCGAAGAAATCTGAAGCCGAACTGAGCACTGGCTCACGCCCACCCGGCCCGTGCTGTGCTCCACGCAGAGAGTGCTGAGCTTGTGGCGGTCGGCCAACTCCTCGCCGATCTGCCGCAACATCTGCCGGGCCATCGGCTCGTAGACTTCATAGTCCAACGCGACGATCGGTGCGCCATCTTCCAGCGGCCGCACTCGGCCCTCGAAGGATAACACTGCCCCCGTCTCTTCGCAGGGACACGCCGCAGCAACCGCCGGCAACGGGCCGTCATGGAGTTCGACTTTGATGTTCGTCATCGATCACCCCCCTGAAACAAAACCGATCAAAGCGATCTCGTCGCCCTGTGTGATCGGCTGATCGTCGATGGCGAACTGGCAGTTGACGGCCAGCCGGCAGGCCGGCAACAGCGACGCCAATCGCGGCTCACACTTACTCAGCCAGGCGCGCAGTTCCGCGCACGTAACGCGATCGGCGTCGATCGACAGTTTGATCTCGCGTTGTCCGACCGCGCGACCCATTGGGCCAAAAAGCTTGATCGTGAATGTGTTCATACGATGCTGAGAATCCTATTTGCCACGGTCGCCACGTCGCTTCGCGGCCACACGGGCACGTTCACTTCGGGCCGGTTGTCGCTCAACACGGCCGCGACGTTGGAGCCCTCCGATGCCAAGCAACGGCCGCCAGCCGCCTCGCGCCATACTTCCAGTTTGGTCCCCGCGCCGCCGCAATCGCCCTCGACGAGCACCAGATCACAGCCGGCGAAAAGGGGTTCCAAGGATTTGTAGTTGTCGCTCTCTCCCCGTTTCGGAATATACACGGCAATCAGGTTGCCGGTGATGATCGCGGCCGGCGCCGCACCTGCCTGGCGATGGCGGTGCGAATCGGTCTCGGGTGTATCCAGTTCATGGATGTGGCTGGTGTGTTTGATCGTGCCGACGCGCAGGCCGCGCCGCGTCAGTTCTGCGACCAACTGCAGAATCAGCGTTGTCTTGCCGTGGTTCTTGCGACCAACGATGTGGACTCGTTTCATAGTGTTGCAGGGGCTATCCACGTGAACGAGACGATCGTGCCCGCCGGCACTTCGGCATTGCCCGGCGGCACACGGGCGTAGCAGTTGGCCTGACACGGGGAGAACACATCGGCGGAACTGGCGGCCGGCAGCGGATGCAGACGCCAGTCCACAAATGGGTTGTCGGCCCGCTGTGCCCGAGCCAACCAAAACAGCGTCCGCCCGCCCGCCGGATGCAGCGGCGCGGCTAGTTTGCCGAGGCATGGTTCCACGGGCGGCTTTCCTTCCATTCGCCGCATGCCCGCCACTACGTAACGATGAAAGCCCAAGTGACAGGCCAAGGGGTTACCCGGCAGACCGAAGATTTGTTGTGCTTGCTTGCGAGCCAGCAACAAGGGCTTGGCCGGCTTCTGCGTTACTTTGTGGAAGATGATTTCGGCGCCATATTGTTGAAGCGCCGGCACCACGAGGTCGTACTTTCCGGCCGATACGCCGCCGCTAAGGACAACGACATCACAATCTGAGGTCTGCCGGAGCGATTCCACAATGGCATCCAGCCGATCTCCGGCGGACAGGCAGCGCGGCGAACGAATGCCCGCCTCACCGGCCATGGCCAGGAGCATCGGCCCGTTGGAATTGCGGATTTGCCACGCGGCCGGCGAATGGCCCGGCGGGATCAATTCCGTCCCCGTGACGATGATGGCCAGCGAGGGGCGCGGAACGACCTGTACGGCATCAATGCCGAACGATGCCAGTACGGCGACGGCCATCGGCGTGAGTCGGTCGCCCGGCTTCAGCACGACGGCGCCTGCGCGGCAATCGGTTCCCGGCATGTCGATGTTATCGCCGGCAATAATGCGATCGGGCATGAGCACCCGCGATCCATCGCGGCGAGTTTGCTCATACGGCACTACGGCTTCCGTGTCCGGCGGGCATACCGCGCCGGTCATGATCTCCCAGCATCCCGGGCCGCTCAGCGCGCCGACGGGAACAGTGCCAGCCGGAACTTCGCCGACAACCTCCAGAGCCGCGCCGGCATCGGCGCAACGGACGGCGTAGCCATCCATCATCGCCCGCGGAAACGGCGGGTAGTCGCGGTCGGCGCGGATCTCTTCGGCCAAGCAATGCCCAGAGGCTTCGGCCAACGAGAGCCGCCGCGGCAGCCGCGGCATTGCAGTGTCGAGGACCCATTGCAGGGCCTCATCAGGATCAATCATGTACCGGTAGTTCCGATCGTCCATTTTCTTTCAACCGCCAATTGCAGCTATGGTGCGTTGCGGCCATAGTTCAGTCGGTATGCACTTCTTCGCCAGTCCGCGGCGAATCCGTCGCCGCACCTCTTCGATTCGGCCATTGCGCAACGGCTCCAGCAAATCGATGCCATCCGCGCTGCGGAGACAGGAGAAAAGCTGGCCGCGGCAATCCACCCGCAAACGGTCGCATGTGTCGCAAAACGGGTGAGATACAGCCGTAATGAAGCCCACCAGCAACGCTTGGCCTTCAACCAGCAGCCGATGCCGCCGCGCCGTGGCACTGTCGGCCGCTGCGCCGAGATACTCGAACGCCGCGGTCAGCCGCGTCAGCGCCTCGTCGGCCGACAGAAACTCGGTAGCGTACAGGCCCGCCCCTTCACCGCAAGGCATTAGCTCGATGAAACGAATCTCGCAATCGCAGCGGGCGGCGAAACGAACCAGATCGCAAAGTCCGTCGCCGTTGATGGTTCGCAAGAGCACGGCATTGAGTTTCAGATGGTCAAAGCCCGCTTCGCGCGCGGCGGCAATGCCATCCAGAACGGTCGTCAAGCGGCCGCCCCGTGTCAGATGGCGGTAGGCCGCGACATCCAATGTGTCCAGGCTGATATTGAGCGATTGCAGGCCCGCCCGCCGCAGCGACCGGGCATAGCGTCGCAACGCCAGTCCATTGGTCGTCATACCGATCTCCTCCAGATGCGGCAGCTTCGTGCGGAGACACACAACCAGGTCCGGCGGGTCGGCCGCCAGTAGCGGCTCGCCGCCGGTCAGACGGACTTTGTAAACGTGGAACTCCTGGGCGATCAATTCGGTGATCGCAAGCAACTCCTCGCGCGACGCTCGGGAACTGTTGGAGTCGAGGGGATAAATGTCAGGACGGGTGGGGCAAGCATTCCTGCCTGCATTGGGGAGAGAGGAATGTCCGCCCGACCAGTCAACATCCCCCTCCGGCCGGCAGTAGCGGCAGCGGAGACTGCAACAGTCGGTAACCGACAAGCGGAGGTAAATCCGACGTCGGGGCGGGGCGAAATCGTACACGCGGTTTCCTTTCCGAGTTCGAGAGGCCGGCGAAGTCCTTCGCCGACCCGCACGCGCTGAAGTTGAAGAGCGACGCCCGCAACGTGGCGATTCCCAGGCGGCCCTTGCCTTTCTACCTACCAGTGTTTGGCATAGTAGGCTAGTATGTCCTTCCTGCCGATGACGCCAACCACTTTCTTGGCGCCATCGACAACAGGAATACAGCGAATCCTCTTTGACTGGAACACGCGGATCACCTTGGCTACGGTACACCCTTCTTGTACGGCCAGCACGTCCCGGGTGAGGATATCGCCCACGTCTCTATCGACATTCGCGGGGAGCATAAGATCGCTTTCGGAAAGAATACCGATGAGGCGGCCATCGGCATCAACCACCGGCAGCGACCCGACTCGCTTATGGAGGAAGATTTCCACAGCGGCCTTGCACGGTTGGTCTGCACGTATCACGATCACGTCCGGGTTCATGATCTTCTCGACGTTGACGTCCACCGCGTCGTGGTAGCGGGCCAAGTCAATTACCATCGTGAGCTCATGAGCGTCCTTGCGGGGGCCGCACTCAAAGCCGCATTTCTTATAGACGTGTCGTGCCCGCGCATTCTTGCTCTCCACATCCAGCGATATCTTCTCGAAGCCAATCTCATAGGCCAACTGCACGGCGCGGCGCGTAAGTTGGGTGCCGATCGAGCAATTCTGGAAGCTCGGAGCCACTACCACTAGCAGTTCACAAATCTGATCGTTTTCCGGAAACAAGGCGCTGTGCCCGACGACACCGTTCAGATAGGACACGGCGATAAGATTGACGCCGTTGCCGATCATGTGCTGAACCCATTGCACGCAGGCCTGATCGGCTATCGGAGGGAGGCCCTGAAAAGAGTTGCGGGGCTGGTAGTCGAGGTACATCTTGATGAGGCCCTCGCAGGTCTTGTCGTCGAGCATTTGGCTAACGATGGCCTCACCCCTCTTGTTGATAAACGCCTGCGGGAGATGGGAGATGGTGGAACCTTTGCCCCTGATATCCAGTCTAGGATCCATCGCAAAGGCTCCTTTCTACAAGGCGTTTGTCAGAATATGTTCATCACCCGGTCTGCAAGCCCTTTTGCATCTTCCATGCCTTGACGTATTCGTCGCTGTAGAGCTGTTTTCCCAGGAGAACCTCGGCAGTAATCATCGCATCGATAAGATCCTGGTCGGCCGAATCTACAATCGCCGCATCCAGTCCGGCCGTCAGGCACATTACCAGGAACGTTCGATTGAGCAGTTTGTTCAGCAGGCACTTGGTGCTCACGTTCGACAGCCCGATGATAAAATGCGGTGGCGGATCATTGACCAGTGCCAATTGGCGGATGCCTTCAATCACGTTTTCCTGTTGTTTGAAAGCGGCATTGATGGGCAGGGTTATGGGGTCGAGGAAGATGTCCTCGGGTATGATCCCCGCCTCCAACGCCGCCATGAGAAAGGTGGCCCCGCATTCGATGCGTTTTTCCACGTTTCCGGGCACGCCGTCCTGGTCCATCGTCAGCCCAATGATCGACGTCCCGCACTCCGCGGCTACGGGAATCAGCTTGTCCATGTATTGTCGCGCAGCCGTACACGAATTGATCACGAGCCTTGTGTCCGGCAGGAGTTGTTTCACACGCGGGACGACTTGCACGAGCAAGTCGGCTTTCGCGCTGTCGAGCGAAAGCGGCTTGTCGGTGATTTCGTGGACGGTCTGGGCCAACCAGACGAAGTTCTCAACGGGATCGCCCTTGCTCGGACCGATGTTGATGTCGATGACATCCGCGCCGCCGGCAAGCTGCTGGCGAAGCAGGTCTTGAATGACTTGCTGGTCCCGGTCGGCGATCGCGCTTCGCACGTCGCGATACATACCGTTGATTCGTTCGCTGAAAATGATCATCGTGGTTTGTCCTCTTAAGGGAAATACTCTTGGGAAAAAGGGGAGTGTCCCCTTTTTCGCGAGTTAGAAAGGCACGCCGGCAAAACTCCTTCGGGATCAAATGCTCGGAAAATGCAACTAGACGCCCATCAACTCGCCAACGAAACTGCGAATCGCTTTCAGGGCTTGGGGATGACGAAGAATCAACAGGTCGGCGCCGCCTTGGAGCAAGTCGGCGGCGGTGACGGCCTCCCAGGCCGGGCCGCGATACGCGGCCGGGCCCCATGCGTCGGCCACCTCGTCGCCCGAGCGGGCCTCCTTGGCACGCCAGGCCTCGTAACCCACGTCGAGAATCACCGGTTGGGCCATCAGCCGGTCGCCGGCGAGCGCCGCCAATCGGCCGCGCTCGAGAATGGAGTAAACGTACTCCATCCCGTAGCCGAGGGCCGCGGTCGTAGGATAGATCACTAGATCGGTCAAGGGAAAGCCGGTATCGCTGACGAGGATATTGACCTGCTTCGATTTGTTGATGTCGCACGGAGCCAGGGCAATCAGCTTATGACCGCAGGCTTGGGCGACAGCGGCAAGGGTGCGATATTCCGACTCCGTCACCGCGCCGAGCAAGCAGTTCTCACCTCGGGTGGCCTCGGCCACTTTGGGCATAACGACCTGGTCCTTGGCCGGCACATCGCAGCCCCAAATGATCAACGGCAGATCGACCGCGGCCAGCACGGCCTTGACCGTCTCGACTGCCTGTTCGGCGGAGCGATTTTGCACGTCGGGATGGGTGCCGACCAGGCGAAGATTCACCAAATCGGCCCCCAACTCCTTCGCGCGGCGGGCCCACTTTGTCGGGTCCGACCAAACGTCGCCATAGACCTCGGCCAACGGTTGCGGCCAGTCGGTCGGCGCAACGTCGAGCATATCCAGAGCGATGGCCGACGAATGCGGCATTTCTCCGTCGAAACTCAAGAAGGGGATGCCGCTATGGCCGCCGATCGTCACGGTGCGGCCCCGCGTGCCCCCTTGGGCAGGCGTCGCTCCCAAGGTCACGCTATTCACGCGCCCTGTCCATTTCTCTTTAGCGTCAGGAATGTTCATGCGAACTTCTCCTATGTGTGTGTCAGTGCGGCGCACAACATCTCCGCCAGGCTGCTAACGGCCACGAGCGCCGGGCTGCCATCGGGCAATGCGAGTACGCCCTGGCCCGCCGCGCCGGTACGCTCGACCAAGTCGTCTTGAGGAACATCCGGCAGCCGCTCAGCCTCGAGCGCGGCGATTTCCTCGGTGATTTCCGCGGGCAGTCCTTCCGAGCCGACTCGATTGGTCAGCAACGCTCGCCGGCCGATCCGCACCGGCAGCTCGCGGGAGAGGGCCAGGATGCGCTTTGCCGCGCGGAACGAAGGCCAAGTGGGATTCGTCACCACCAATAGCCAGTCCACGTCGTTGGTGGTCCGTCGGGAAAGATGCTCCATTCCGGCTTCATTGTCCAACACGACTGCCGCATAGTTTCGACCTAAGTCGTCGAGCGACTTTCGCAGCAGGTTGTTCACGGCGCAATAGCAGCGGGGTCCTTCGGGCCGGCCCATCGCCAGCAGATCGAATCCGTCGGATTCGGTAATCGCCCGCTGGATTTCGTCCTCGACGGCCCGCACGCGACCGATGCCGCTGGACGGCGATCCTTCCGGACTGGAGCCGTGTTCGCGGATTTCGGCCAAGGGACGGCCTTCGGGCACTCCGAGGGCCTCGGCGAGGGTCGAGTTGGGATCGGCGTCGACCGCAAGTATCGGGCGAACCCCTTGCTCGCGCAGGGCGCGGACCAGCAACGCCGAGAGCGTCGTCTTTCCCGTTCCACCCTTGCCGGCCACGGCAATCGTCAGCGTCATGGTTACGTCACCTCTTTCAGCGTTCGGGCGGGTGGACGAGCGTGCGAGTCCGCCTGGGCCAACCGCGCCATTACGGTAGGAAAGCGGGAAAGGTCCGTGTGCGGCAGGAAGCACGCCGAGGTGAACCGCTCCATGTAGGCCGGATCGACCATCAGTTCCTGGTACGTTATTCGCTCGCGCATGGAGTACAACTCTTCCAGCATGGACTGGCTGAGCATCGCCAACTTCGCTCCCGCCACCGAGCCGTTGCCGATGAAGCGGATCCGATTTCGCGGCACGTCAGGCAATAGGCCGATGGCTACGCAATTGGCTACGTCCAGCCTGTTGCCAAACGCCCCGGCAATGTAGACCGTTTGGATATTGGCGAAGGAGAGCCCCACCGATTGCACCAAGGAGTCGGCTGCCGCGTAGATCGCGCCCTTGGTGCGGACAAGATTGTCGATATCGGTTTGGGTAATGACCAGGTTGCGGTGGTTGCCCGAATTTCTGGCGGCAACGAGGAGGAATTCCAAGCGGCCGTCCTCGGAGGGCCGAACACGGCCAGTCGCGCCGTCGGCCTGAAACCGCCCGCCGCGGTCGATGATCCCACTGAGAAACAGGCCGGCCAAGGTGTCGATCAGCCCCGTGCCGCAGACGCCCACCGGCGGACAACTGTTGATCGTGCTGGTGGAGATGGCGGGGCCGTGGCGGAGAATCCGCACCCTGTCGACTGCGCCGCTGGCGGCCCGCATCCCGCAACTGACCGAGCCTCCCTCGAAGGCCGGCCCGGCTGAGGCCGCACAAGCCACGAGGAACTCACGGTTCCCTAGGACTACTTCGCCGTTGGTGCCGATGTCGAGAAACAGGGCCAAGTCGCCCGAACGGTGCATTCCGCAGGCCAGGATGCCGGCAGTGATGTCGCCGCCCACATAGCTGCCGACCATCGGCAAGGTGTAGAGAATGCCGCGATGGTGAATGCGAATGCCCAGTTCGGCCGCCCTCACCGGCGGCGGGCAGGCGACGGCCGGCACGAACGGGCTGAGGCGCACGGGATCCGTCTCCAGTCCTAGCAGGAAATGCGACATTGTCGTGTTCCCCGCGGCTGCCACGCAAAGGATGTCGCCACGGCCGATCTGGGTACGGCGCACCAGGTCGTCGATCAGGGCGTCGATGTCTCCGACCACGGCGCGGTGCATAGCCTCGGCGCCGCCGGGGCGGCGGGCATAGTTGATGCGGTTGACCACGTCCTCGCCAAAGCGAATCTGCGAGTTGTACTTGGCGGCGGCCCCGCATGTGGTTCCCGAGTTCAGGTCCACCAAGTGGGCGACCACGGTAGTAGTGCCCACATCCACCGCCAACCCGAAACAGCGATTCGCAGTGTCGCCTCGCTCCACGCACAACAATTCGTTGACCTTGCTGCGGCAGCCGATAGTGGCGGTCACGTGGCCATCCCACGTCCACGTCCATGACGCCCGGTTGGCCTCCAGGTGGCGGAACACGCGAGGCAATTCTCGCGCAATCTTCAGCCCCATCTGAAGCGGCCCAGGCTGCTGTTTCGCCACCGCCTGCAAAAGCCGCTCCTGGTCGGCCCGAGGGTTGTCGATTGTTGGCTCCGGCAGGGTGAGACAGAGCTTCTTGACCAGCGGATCGAGTTGGCCTTGGGGACACTCGCCGCCGGCGTGGGCAAAATCGCGAAACCGCTCGCTGTCCTTCTCTTTCCCCAGGTCAATGTAGCCGCTCAGCCGCGACTCGGGCGGGATTTCCACCACCAAGTCGCTCCGCGGTGTCACCTGGCAGGCCAAGATGTAACCGGCGCGGATTTCGTCGAGGGTGAGGTACTCGGTGGACTCCCCGGCGACCTCGCCCTTGCGGACAATCAGGCGACACTTGCCGCAGGTTCCCTCGCCGCCGCAGATCGCGCCCACGTACAGGTTTGCATCCTGCGCAGCCTCGAGCAGGGTCTGCCCCTCGGCAATCGTCGTTTCGTGCCCGTCAGGAAGGAAACGAATGCGATAGCTGGCCATAGTATTAGTTTGGGCTCCACTGCTTCTTCAGGTAGCTGGAGATCCCTGAGGCCTCTTTCGGGCCGATCAGGACCGACCAGCCCGACTCGTCCTCGATGCCGGCCGAGAGCACGGCCACAAATCCGGGAATCACCAGCTTCCGATGCGCGACCTTCTGTTCCACCTCCGACTTCTTCAACGCCTTTGTGATCGAGTCGGCGTTGAACTTATCCGAGGCCCATGCGGTGAGCACGGAAGTACCCTCGGTGTCCACGGACAGGATGTAGGCGGGGATGCGGCTGGCCTCGACTTCGCCTTCAACCGAGTAGTAGCTGAGCGAGAAGTTCGTGGTGACCAGTACGGGGGCATCGGCGCCTGGCTCGCCGACAGAGTACAGCTTCGACTCGACTGCCACGGGTTTCTGCGGGTCAGTGTAGATGTCCTGACGTGTCGTGAGGACTGGCAGCAGTTGCCATTTCTCACAGGCATCGGTCACAACGATGCCGGCATATTTGGCCACCAACGTGCTCGCCTCGACCGCCTGCATGGTTGGGTCAGTCGCTGTGGTAAACGCGAGGGCGGGGTAGCCCAAGGGGCGAAAATTCTTAAGCGAGAGCCGGCGGATCTTGGTCAGGGCCTCCAAGGTAGCCTTCAGAGAACGGGTGCCCGGGTCCAGCACGATCTGCTCCACATCCATCGCACTAATCTTACTCGTCAGATCGGCCAGCGTATCGAGCCCTTCGCCGCGGATTGCCAAGGGGCAGTTCTCGTCCTTGGCCACGCGCGCGGCGGCCTCGGCCTGGGCAGGATCGGAGATATACAACAGCGGCCGTTGGCCCGACAGAGCCGCCGCGGCTCGCCGCAGACACTCGGCGTCGGACGACATCAGCACACAGGCCAGGCCCGATTTTTCCGCCGCCAGCCGGGCCGCTTTTTCGAATCGGGCGGCGTCGCGCGACACGTTATCCACCGCCACCAAGTTTACCGCGATCCGCGCCGACCCGCTCGAACGCCAACTTGCCGATGGCGTCCGCTCGGGCTGCCAAGGCGCTGTCGTCCAGCGTGTCAGAAAGTCGCACCGCCACGGCGGTCGGTCGATGGAACTTCTCCTCGTGGCGGTAGAGTTGCGTCTCGTTGCCGACTTTGACCTCGGCGTCGCCCGTGCCAATAACCACGAGTTGGATGGGCGGCCGGGACGCAGATTCCAGCGCCGCCTTGCCCTGCGCGGTGACGTGCGGACACTTGTCCAGTGAAACCTGCTTGGTGGCCATCTTCATGGCGAAGGCCAGGCAGGTGGGAAAGCCGCAGTCCTTGCAGTTGGTTTTTGGTAAGTGCTTGTAGATTTCCAGGCCCGTTAGTGCCATAGGTTTTTCCTTCTATTATTTTAACGTCCCGGCCGCGTTACGAAATCAAGGGTGGCAGCCCGAGGGCCGGGTGCCCCACTGTCTCCAAATGTGCGATCACTTCTTCTTCCGTCACACCATTCTCCTCGGTGGCGATCTTGTCCAACAGCCCGGGATCGCCGATCCGCTCCGCCTCGACCTGAAGTCGTTCGTGGACGGCTTCCTTGAGTGACTTTGGCATCCACACGATCCGTCGCATGCCTCCGTCGGCCGCGAGGAACTTCGGGCTGGACAAGTACAGCCGCCCTACGCCCACGAATCCGGGCGTCTGCGCCCCGCCGCCGCTGACCGACGCCAAATCGCCAAACGTCATGCCCGAGGGGGTTGTGCCCGCGTACTCGCGATTAACGATCATCACCCCATTGGCCAACGGCAGGACCGCGACAATGCACTCGAAGCAGCCGCAGCTTGTCATGGGCGCTTCCAAGAGGCTGTAGGCGCAGAATCGCTCGATTTTGTGGTTGGAGTGCTGATAAACAAACTTATTGACCCCTTCCCACTCGCCTTTCAGCGAATCGACGGTCCGCCCCTTGGCGATCGGCTGATTCGGGCCGGTGGGATTGATCTCGAAATTGGCGCGGCCATCGAGCCAGTTGTAGGCCCCGCACAACCCCAGCCGTTGCGGAGTGATCACGCACACGTGATCTGGGGCGTAGCTCTGGCAGATTGTGCAACTGTAAAACGTTTCGACCGACTCGTCAGTCATACCCGCGATGCGGTCGTCGCGGATGCGGAAGGCTTCGCGTGCCTCGGCGATCTTGGCCTGCACGACCTCGGGCAAACTGGAGATGCGCACGGCCACCTTATCGACAATTCCGGCGTACTCGTCGTGCAGCTTCGCGTGGAGAATCGTACCGAGGTGCTTCAGTCGCAGCCCGGCTCGAAAAGACTTCTTGCTGACGCGGCACCAGATCTGGTCGCGCTGGCCGGTGTGCATGAAGCCCATGGCGTGGCTCAGCCAGCGGTGGATCTGGCGCTCGAGGATGCCCTCAAAGTCGTGCTGCATCTTGCGTCCGGCCACCAGGACTTCGATGACCAGCGGCATCGCCCCGCCTTCCGCAACGGCGTCGATATCCGGTCCGGTGACCTCAATCTGACCGTCTTGAATCTGGGCGGAATCGATCATGTGGACGTACTCCACGGCGTCGGAGTACTTGAAGCCGAACTGCACGTGCATGTCGTCTTTGCGCACCCGTTCTCCCTCGAAGGCCGCCGCGTAGCCCACGGGAACGTCGATCTTCTCAACTTTTACCTTGACCGCGCGGGTGTCGATGCAAGTGGGCACGAGGCGATGGTAGTCGGGCTCGACCACGATGGCCTCGCGGACCGTCACGCCGGTAGGCCGAATTTGCGGGGTGGTGATCGTGTCAGAGATCACCGGATAGCCCATGAGGATCGCCCCCGCCCCCAGCGCATACCAGTTGTCGGGGATGTCGCCAAAGGTGATTCCGAAGGCGTGGATGCGGCGCTTGGTGTAATCCAGACACTTGCGCGATTCACCGCGCTTGTGGCCGCCGAACGTCAGCGCACTACGGATCGACCAATTCAGGACATAGATGCTATCGAGCGAGTCCGGGCCAACGGGCACCACGTACTGATCCCAGTACTCCTTCAGAGGCGCGTTGTCCTTCAGCACGCCGCCTTCGATCATTTGCTCGCGGGCGGTGCGGCCATCGCGGTTGGCACAGAGGAAGATCAGAATACTGCGTTTCTGCAGTTCGCGGACGACCTCGACGGCGACCTCGGTGGTGGGCGCCGGGCCGAGAATCAGGGCGAAGCCTGGCATCCGCCCGTCTACAAGCTGGATGCCCAACTCGCGCATGATCGTATCGGAGATAAAACCTTGCCAGCCGGCGGGGGTTTGGTAACCGTTTACGGTCCGTAAGGCGACCAGAACCTCGGTGGCCAGCATCGACGCGGCGCCGGCGTCCAGCCCGTCGCCCAGGTATGGCAGCCACATCGCTTCGCCGGGCTCGGGCCGGAGCAGTTCCCGTGCGTGTGTCACCTGTGCGCGCAGGTCGCCGATCGTCTTCACCTCCAGCCCTGCTAACGCGTACGACATCGGCAGGTAATAAGAGGTTTGCAGCCCCCAGCCGACCGACTTGTCCGGGCCGTTTTCGGCCAGCGCGGCCTGTAGCTTCTCTTCGGCCTGTCGGACCCAGACATGGGCGCCGCGAATCACGTTGGTAAAGACCTCTCTAGACATCTCCGGCTCCTCAAGACAATGCCGTGGCCACAGCTGCCCGTTCTCCGCCCGCCGGCGGCACTACAGCCGCTTTGACCGCCAATTGCTCCGTTTGCGGTGGATAGGGCGCTTCGTACATTGGCGGCGGCAGACCCAGGTCGGCCCGCTTGCGGTCGATGTGGTCGATCATCAGATGTGCGGCCTTGAGCGGATCGGCCTCGAAAGCCCAGGTGGCCCCGAAGTTCTTTTCAAACTTCGCGGTGAGCAGATCGACCACGCACTCGCTCCCTTCGACCGGCAGCGGTTGACCGATGACCACGTAGATTCCGCTGGCCACGAAATACATGCCGATGGCGATGGCCTTCTCGCTCATCCACTCGGGGGCGGCGCCGGCCACGGGCAGCTTGTCGAACGAGTCGCCTATGCCCCCCTCGCGCACCATTTCGGCGCAGGCGGTGAGGATTCGTGAGTTGTCGACGCAACTTCCCACGTGCAGCACGGGCGGCATGCCCACCGCGCCGCACACCTCCGCCAATCCCTTGCCGGCAAGCTTCTTGGCGGCCTCGGGCCTCAGCAGACTATCCTTGGCGCAGGCGATGGCGCTGCAGCCGGTTTGCACCACCAGCACGTCGTTGCGGATGAGTTCCCGCACCATGGCCTGGTGGCAGGCGTCGTGGGGCATCTTCGGATTATTGCAGCCAACCACGCCCGCCACGCCGCGAATTCGCCCGGTTTGTATTGCGTCGTTTAACGGCCGGAAGCTCGGACGATACCGGCCGCCCAAGATTTCAAACACCACTTCCGTAGTGAACCCGGCGACGAGCGGCTCCTTTTCGGTTGGGATATGCACCTTGGCCGGATCGCGCTGCGGGAAATTGTTGATGGCCAGACGGACAATCTTCTTGGCCGTCTCCATCGCCTCATTCTCGTGGAACTCGATGTGAACCGCGCCGGGGAACTTCGCCTTGGAACTTGTGGACACGACCTTTGTGTGAAAACACTCCTGGAGCCGGGTCAACGAGGGGAAAACGCACTGGATGTCTACCAGCATCACGTCGACCGCGCCGGTCATGATGGCCAGTTCCTGCTGGAGGAAATTGCCGGCGATCGGTATGCCATGGCGCATGAGGATCTCGTTAGCCGTGCAGCAAATGCCGGCCAGGTTGATTCCCTTGGCCCCTTTGGCTTTTGCTTCGGCGAGGAGTTCGGGATCCTGGGTGGCGGCCACCATGACGTCGGAGAGGGTTGGTTCGTGTCCGTGTACGAGGATGTTCACTTCGTCGGCCTTGAGCACGCCGAGGTTGACGCGGGACCGCAACGGCTGCGGCTCGCCGAACAGCACGTCGGACACGTCGGTGGCGATCATCGAGCCGCCCCAACCGTCGGCCAAGGCGGCCCGCACCGCCGACATGAGGATGTGTTCGGCGTCGTTGTCGCCGCCCATGTTCGTAGCGTGCAGGCCGGTGACCACCTCGCGGTCGATCCCGCGCGGGACGGCGTCTTCCGCGGCCCAATTCCTCTGCTGCTGCTCGGGCACTCGACGGGTATTGGCCAAGACCCCGTCCTGCCGGCCGAACTCGGCTAACAGAAAGCGGCCCACGTCGCCGGCCACCTCATTGTCGGAGCGGTTTTCCTGGGCGATGCCATATTCCCCCGCGAGCTTGCGAAGTTTGCGTGGACCCTTGATCCGATATACGTTGGAAGTCCCCTTCGAGGCCAACAGCAACGCCTGGACCAGCTCTCGTGCGTGATCGGAATGGGCGGCCGTGCCGCTACAGATGTTCCGGAGGAGGTTTCTTGCCACAATCGTCTCGACCGTGGCACCGCAGATGCCTTCCTGGGCGCCGCGTCCGCCGGGCATCACCCGACAGGGCCCCATAAAGCAGTTGCGGCAACAGACCCCCAGCTTTCCAAACTTGCACTGGGGTTGCTGGCTCGCCAAGCGGTCCCAGGCCGTGGCAATCCCGGCCTGTCCGGCCAGGTCGATCATGGTCAGCGTCGCCTGGTCACTCGACCGCACGTTCTGCTCGCTCATTGCATCTCCTTCATAAGGCTCTCTAAAGCTCCCGCGAGGCGACGGACCGCCCCGGCAAACGCCGCTTCCCTCAGGTCGACGGGGCTTCCTTCCAGGTCAGCTCGCACCAAGTGCGGACAGTAGGGCAGTTCGCCCACGATCTTCTGTCCATCCAATGCCTGTTCGAGGATCACGCGGTCATGAGGATCGCTAATTTTATTGAGCACCACCAGCGTCCGGGGAATTCCGATGTCGGCGGCCAGTCGTTGCACCCGCTGTGCTGTCTGCACGCTCCGCATTCCCGGTTCGACTACCGCGATCATCGCATCCACGCCCCGGGCCGAGGCCCGCCCCAAGTGCTCCAGCCCCGCCTCCATGTCGACGATGACTTCGTCGGATACTCGCAAGAAGAGATGCTGCATCAGAGTTCGCAGCACCGCGCTTTCAGGACACATACATCCCTTGCCGCCTAATTCGACCGTCCCTAACACCAGCAGCCGTACTCCGCCCGCATTGCAGGAGAATCGCTCGGGCAAATCGTCCACCTTGGGGTTTAGCTTGAACACCAGTCCCGCCCCCTGGTCAGTAGCCCCGGTCCGTTCCATAATGAGATCGCGCATGGCGGCGATGGGCTGGGGCACAGCATTGGCAGGCACCCCCAGGGCGGCGGCGAGATTCCCGTCGGGGTCGGCATCCACGGCTATGACCGCCCGTCCCTGCGTGGCCCAATCCCTTGCCAACGCAGCGGCCAAGGTTGTTTTTCCCACACCACCTTTGCCTACGATCGCCACTTTCATCGAAATGGTCTCGACCATCGCGGTCCGCGAGCCGACCCCCATTCACAGGAAATCACAGTAAGATGAGAAGAATTGTCATATCACGGGGAACACGCAGCAATAAAGCCAACGCCATCTGGTATAATTCATTGTAAGCGACTTGCCTATCATACGCAAAGAAAAGGAGACGAGGGACACTTCCGAAGGTTACTCACCCTTGCCCGCATATTAGCCTTCTGCTATAATGATGTCAAGTATTATGTAAATACTGATGTATATCGTCGCCCGATGGCTTCATGATTTGCCGGTATCCAATTGGGGGTAACATTGAGATAATACTAATGTGTTATCAGCCCGTGTTTTCCGCGATTTGTGGGGCAATAGCCGCGAGAGCCAGAAAAGACAACGACATAGTGTCTAAAAGGTGAAATGGATGAAGTGCCCTGGCCAAGATCGAGGATACTGGAAAGCTAACGCGGTTTTCGAGATTCCCTGCCCCCAGTGCGGTACGTCCGTTGAGCTGTTTAAGGATGAGGCTACTGGACACTGCCCGCGCTGCGACCACCGCTTCTCAAATCCGGGGGTGGAGATCGGTTGTGCCGCGTGGTGCTCGCTGGCCCAGGAATGTCTCGGCGTTGCGCCCCGGCCTCAATCGGCTGTCCGTCCGGAAGGGGCGTTGGCCGCCCTGCTGATTCACGCCCTGGAAGAGCGATTTCAGAGTGATCGCCCGCGATTTGCCCAGGCACTGAAGGTTTTCCAGTTTGCCAAGAGCCTGGTAGGAAAGCAAGGGGGTGATCCTCGCGTCGTCCTCGCGGCGGCGCTGCTCTTGGAACTGGTCGTCCGGGGTTCCCTCGCTGCGCCTGGTTCCAGTCACGGCGAGGATGACTCGGCCGCCGGCATCGCGGAAGCCCGAGGTCTGTTGAAACAGAGTGGGCTGGATGAGGAGACATCGCAGAGGATTGAGGGCATCCTAACTAGTTATTGTGCGGGACGGAAATCGGATACGCTCGAGTTTCGCGTCGTATGCGAAGCCGCGCAAATGGCTGATCTCCAGGCAGATAAAGGTTGAGCCATGCTCCCCGTGCAACGTCACTTGCAGCGGGCAACCGAGTTGGCCATAGCAGCCGTCACCATTCAGTCCGACGACCAACTACGATGGCTTGGCGCCGAAGCCGCCGGCAACAGATGGCGGTTGCCGGTTCTCAACGAGACTTTGCTGGTGGATCTGTCCGCCGAACGGGTTGCCACGCAGGCCGGGTTGGACGTGGGACCGCTCTGGCACATCCTCACGCTGCACTACCTGGCAACCGCATCACGTCCCGACCGGCTGCCACCCGAGATCACCTTCGCCGATCTCGCCACAGCCCGATCCTATGCCAAAGTGTACCGGCAGCGGGCTATCGCGCGGCTGTGTGCCACAGTGGGCTGCGATTCCGCACGGCTGGCTCGCGCAGCGATGGAATTGGGTGGCCGAGCGATTGCGGCGGGCGATGCCGCTTTTGATTTCGACATGTTCCCGCGGCTGACGCTCCGGCTAGTGTGGTACGCAGGTGACGACGAGTTGCCGCCCGACGCGTCGTTGTTGCTGCCGCCCAATATCGAGTCCTATTTCACCGCCGAGGACGTGGTCGTGCTTTCCGAACGGCTGGTATCCCGGTTGGCAGGCCAGCCCTGGATCGGAAAGTCGCAAGAGTCCGTTGGTCCAGCAGGAGAAACGATGCGGTGAACTCACAGCAAGCGCTTCAAGCAGCTCTCGCAGAATGGCCTTGGTCCATGAAGGATCCTCGGGCATCGCTGCTTCCCGTTTTGCAGGCAGTCCAACGTCGTTTGGGCTATCTCCCGGCAGAGACCTTTGTGGACATTGAGACCCAACTGGGTATCCCGCGCCAAGTTAGTTATAGCGTCGCCTCGTTCTATGACGATTTTCGGTTCGATCCTCCCGCCGAACATTGCATCCGCGTGTGCGACGGCGCGGCCTGCGAACTTGCCGGTTGCCGCGAACTGCTGGCTATAGCTTCTCGGGAATTGGGAATCGGCGCGGGTGAGGTCACCAGCGATCGTTGTTTTCGGCTGGAGGCGGCAAACTGCTTCGGCCAGTGCGATCGTTGCCCTGTCGTAAAGATCGACGAGTGGGTCTTGGGCCACGTGTCGCCGGCAGAATTGCCAGGATTGTTGCGGCTGGTTCGCAGCGGTCGTCAAGCCGATCAAACGGAGCTAGGACAGCGAGCGCAGCGGGGCAGCGCCTTTCCCGAGGCACAGTCGGGCGAGCAAAGAAGGCTGCTGGGCGACATCCCTCATCCGCTCGCAGAAATGGCCCAGTACGAGGCGGCGGGAGGCTTTTCCGCTTTGAAGAAGCTAGTCGGCCATGCTACCCCGGCGGAGTTGATCGAGCGGGTGAACGAGGCGGGACTACGAGGCCGAGGCGGCGCGGGGTTTCCCACGGCGAAGAAATGGCAATTGGCCGTTGCCAATCCACCCCCGCGCGTCCTGGTGTGCAACGCCGACGAAAGCGAGCCGGGCACGTTCAAAGACCGGTTCCTGCTGACCCACCGGCCGTTTCTGGTATTGGAGGGCATGGTGCTGGCGGGCTACGCGATTGGGGCCGATCACGGCGTCCTCTACCTGCGTTCGGATTACGCGCACCTTCAGCCGGTCTTAGAAGCCTGCCTGCAAGCAATGACCGTCGCTGGACTGGTCGGGGACAACGTCGCTGGTTCGGGCTTTGCCTTCCAAATCGACGTTCGCATTGGAGCGGGGGCGTATGTCTGCGGCGAAGAGTCGGCGTTGCTGGAATCGCTCGAAGGCAAACGGGGCGAGCCGCGGCTGCGGCCGCCGTTTCCAGTGGAAGCCGGTCTGTCCGGCCGCCCGACAGTCGTCGACAATGTCGAAACGTTGGCGTACATCCCGCGCATACTGGAGCACGGTAGCGCCTGGTTCCGCGAAGTCGGCACCACCGATTCGCCGGGCACGAAGCTCTTTTCTCTAAGCGGCGATATCGCGCGTCCCGGCGTCTACGAACTGCCCCTGGGCGTTTCTCTGGGCGCCTTGATCGATGGTGTGGGCGGTGGAATGCTGGGTCATTTCGGTTTTGCCTTGATCGGTGGGGCGGCCGGCCGCGTCGTCCGCTCCGATGCCTGGGACAGCCCGCTGGATTTCCAACACCAATTGGGCAACGGCTCGGTCACGGTGTTCCATCAAGGGCGCGATCCCCTGGAGATCGGCGCCAATCTGCTTCGCTTCTTCAGCCGGGAGACGTGCGGCGCCTGCCTTCCTTGCCGTGTCGGAGTGGCAGAAGCACGCACGATCATCGAGTCGGCCATGGCACACGGGCCTACCGATGAGGGGCGGGAGTCCTTCCGACTGCTGGCCGAATGTCTGGAAACCACCTCGCGGTGCGGCCTGGGCAAGACCGCCTTGAAAGCCACGGCGGACCTCCTCAACCTGACAACGCAACGTCCCTGACACAGGGCTTTTTGAATATGCCGAAAAACGACGTTCTCACCGCCTTGATCGACGATCGCCCGGTAGACGCCAGCGGAAGCCGCACCATCCTGGAGGCTGCCGAGAGCGTGGGGATTTCCATTCCCACCTTGTGTCATGATGCTGCGCTAGGCGTGCGCGGCGCTTGCCGAATTTGTGTGGTGGAGATTGACGGCCAACGAGAATTGCCCCCTGCGTGCCATACCCCGTTAAGACCGGGACAGGTCATCCATACGCATTCACCGCGGGTCGTAACCGCGCGCCGGACGTTGCTGGAACTCGCCATTGGCGGCACCACGCCCGGCAGCGGCCGCGCAATCCCCACCCGCCTCGACGAACTGGTCGTTGAGTACCGCGCCAATCCCCTGCGGTTTTCAGGGGCCGGGAAGCCGCGGGCTCTCGTCCAAAACGATCCCTTGCTGGTGCGCGACCTCGTGCGTTGCATTCGCTGCGACCGCTGTTGGCGGTATTGCGACGCCAATCAAGCAATAGGGGCGATCAAGCCAGTCGGTCGGGGACTGAACAGTTCCATTGCTACGTTCTCTGACGCACCGTTGACGGCGACGGACTGCCAGCATTGCGGTGCATGCGCCTCCGTGTGTCCGACGGGCGCGATCAGCGAGCGCTGGCGCTGCGAACATGGAAAGACCGAACGCCGAGGCCCAACCTTGTGCCCGTACTGCGGAACCGGATGTCAAATCTACGCCCATGTGGTGGATGGCCAGGTAGTTGGCGTCGAACCGGCTGGCGGCAGTTCCTTCAACAACACGGACCTGTGCGTAAAAGGACGCTTCGCCTTCGATTTCGTCAACCATCCCGACCGGCTCACGACGCCGCTGATCAAGGATCCGGCCGGAGGCACGCGGTTTCCCGGATTTCGTGAGGCGTCGTGGGACGAGGCGCTCGGCTTGGTGGCCAAACGACTGACGGCCATCAAAGAGCAGCACGGCCCTGACGCCATCCTGGGTATCTCATCGAGTCGGGGCACCAACGAGGAAAACTACATCTTTCAGAAGTTCATGCGGGCGGTTGTGGGGACAAACAACGTGGACAACTGCGCCCGCGTTTGCCATAGCCCATCGGTGACGGGTCTTGCCGCGGTATTCGGCAGCGGGGCCGCCACCAATTCTCTGGACGAAATCCAGGAGAGCGACGTGCTCCTACTGGTCGGCTGCAACCCGACCGAGGCCCATCCGGTCATCGGCATGAGGATCAAACACGCCGTGCAGGGGCGTACGCAGATGATTGTCGTCGATCCACGGCAGATTGCTTTGGCGCGGCTTGCAGATTATTGGTTGCCGGTGCGCCCGGCACCAACGTAGCGCTGTTGAACGGAATGGCGCACGTGATCCTTCGTGACCATTTGCACGACGAGGAGTTCATCGCCGCCCGAGCCGAACAATTCGAGCAGTTTGCCGAGACGGTGCGCCAATATCCGCCGGAGCGCGTGGAAGCGATCACAGGAGTTCGGACTCACGATCTCGAGGCCGCCGCACGGCTCTACGGGCAAGCGGAAAAGGCCATGATCCTCTACGGGTTGGGCGTAACCGAGCATACCGACGGCTCCCTCGGGGTGATGTGTTGCGCGAATCTGGCTTTGCTGACGGGCAACGTCGGTCGCAGGGGCGTCGGCGTGAATCCCCTGCGGGGACAGAGCAACGTCCAGGGCGCATGCGACATGGGAGCACTTCCGAACGTGCTGCCCGGCTACCAGTCCCTCGACGATCAGGCGACGCGTGCCAAGTTCGAGAAGGCCTGGAATTGTACGCTGCCAACCAACAAGGGCCTGAAGTTCACCGAAGCTTGGCGGCGCGAATGCCGAGGCCGCGTGCGTGCAGTCTATATCGTCGGTCACAACCCCGCGGAAACAGATCCCGACAGCCAACGCGTCGTAAAAGCGCTCCGGGCGATGGCTTTCATTGTCGCGCACGAGATATTCCCCACGAAGACCACACAACTAGCGGATGTCATTCTCCCCGCCGCGAGCTTCGCCGAGAAGGAAGGGACTTTCACGAACGCCGACCGCAGGGTGCAGCGCGTCCGCAAGGTCGTGGAACCGCTGTCGGGTTGCCGGACCGACGTCGAAATCATCTGTGATCTGGCCGACCGAATGGGCTACGCGATGCCGGCACGGACCGCTCCGGACATTATGGACGAGATCGCCAGCCTCGTCCCCGTTATGGCCGGAATCGACTATCGACGGCTAGATCAGCAACCCCTGGTTTGGCCTTGCATTGACCGGACGGTGCAGGGCACGCGAGTGCTCTACGAGCAGAGCTTTCCGCGGGGGCGGGCGACCTTCCAATGCGCCGAATACGACAGGCCGGCCGAGGAAGCCAACGCGACCTACCCGCTTATCCTCACCACCGGCCGACGCCTGGAACACTACAACTGCGGCTCAATGTCGCGTCGCACGCCGGGGCTGGTCGAGTTGGCGGACGAGGAGCGGCTAGAAATCAACCCTCACGATGCCGAACCACTGAACATCCACGAAAACCAGATGGTCGAGGTCGCCAGCCGCCGTGGCGTGCTCACCGTACGTGCCCACCTCAGCAACCTTTGCTCGCCGGGCGTCGTATTTCTTTCCTTCCATTTCGACGAAGTCCCCACAAACATACTCGTCGGCAACTACCTCGACCCGTTGGCATGCACGCCTTCGTACAAAGTGTCCGCAGTCCGGGTTACCCCGGCTGTCGCGGCGGAATAGATGAGTACGCTGGGCCAAGCGGGTCATGCCGGCCGTGTTGCAACGGTTGATGCGTCATGCCGAGATTGCCACCACCATGAAGTATTACGTGACGATGGACGCCGATTCGGTGGCGGATGAATTGTGGGGGCGCGACTGGGAAGCCGGCAACAATCGGCGGGCTGGCAACACTTTTGGCAACAACGCCCCCACCAATGGCGGGAAAACAGAAACAGCCCCCGCCGACGCATCGACGGAAGCCGTTGAGAATCATGACGTTGCAAGCGGAGGGCACGGGGCTCGAACCCGCAACCCCATTACTGGGGCACCACATTTCCAGTGTGGCCGCTAACCATTCGCTTACCCTCCAGCCGACACAGACACCTATTAAGTCTGCGACAAATTGCGCCGTTCGTCAAGCGGTCGTCCGCCGACTCCGAAACTCCGAGAGTTCCGGACTAATAACGACGCAGCTCCGGCCGGCCGGAGAGCTGCTGCTCCGAGTCTTTTTGACCGTCAAAAATGGTCGATATCGGCGTCCTTGCCTCCAGTTTCGCCAGGTACTCTTGCACTTGTTTCTCGAACCGCTGCTTCGCAATCTTGTCGCGCTTCTGGCGGATTTCACCCTGGGCCTCAAGGAACGGCATGACCTTTCTGGCCTCGCGGCTGGTCACGCGAATGATATGATACCCGGCGGGTTCCTTGATGATCGGACTAAGTTGGCCGACGGGCAGGCGGGGATCAAACAGGGCGGCGTCAATTTCTTGGCTGACCAGGGCGCCCTTGGCGGTCCAACCCCACACGCCGCCGTTGGGCGCGGTCGCGCCGTCCGACCCGGCTTTGGCCACGTCGGCGAAGTTCGCGCCGGCCAGCACCTGGTTGCCCATTCGCGCCAGCGCTGCATAAGCAGCATCGCCGTTGGGATACTTGTCCAATCGCACCATCAGATCTTCCCACTTTGCCCGCGCGGGCGTGGTAAACTCCTCGAGATGTTGCCGATAGTAGGCGATCATCTGGTCGGGGGTGACCTCGTTGTCGCGTTTGAGTTGCATGTGAATCCACTCGCCGGCAAGTTGCCGCTCGCAAAACGATCGCCTTTCGCGTTCCAGCGACGAGCCCACCTTTTGCAACTTGTATTCGAGCTCGCGCCGCGAAGTGACGCCTGCCCGCTTCATCATTTTGTCGATTTCTTCGTCGTCAAACAACTTCTCCAACTGCTTCTCGACCTGCGACCAGCCCTCCGCCGGAATCTTCTCTTTCGCGTCGAGATAGATCAGCTTGTTCTGGATCAGATTCTTCAAGTTCTTCTTGATCAGGGCCTCGCGCATCATCTCGATCTGGTCGGCCGGAATGCGATCCTTGTTGGCTTCAAGGAAATCGTTGACGGGTCCCGACACGTCCCCCTCCAAGATCACTTCTGAGCCGACGTGAGCAAGGATGCGAGTGCCTTCGCACGTATTCAGTTGACTGGCGGGAGGCAGATTGCCCCCGAGCGGTTGTGATGGCGCGGTGGGCGGAGCGGCGCCGGGCCAGGTCGCTGGACGAGGGCTGGCCGCCGGCTGCAGCGGCGGGCCGCCGACCGACGGCTGGTAGATGTTGCCGGGCGCCGCCGGAGGCATGGGGTAATTCCCAAACCCGTTTCCATTGTCCGCGGGATACTGCGCCGCACACCATGAGACGGCAAACAGCGTGGCCAAGAAAACGCCGATTAGCGAGCAAACATGGCGGTGTACGTGTGGCACGGTTTCCATCCTTGGAGTTTTCCCGTGTAGCGGTCGAAACATCGAACGCATCAAAGACGATACAGGGGGCGGGATTATAGACGCAACCTTACTCCCGCTGCAACAGCGATTTCACCTCGGCCAGGATCGTCTCCGCTTGCGCAACTCCTTTCTCCAGCGGAAGATAGGCGCTTCGGCCATCGACCACCCGCAGCCGCCCCCCGCTCAGGGTCGCCAATCGCTGAATCTCGCGTGGCGACGCATACTGAAATACTACGTAGCAATCCTCGATATGGATCGATGCAATTTGCCAGCGGTGGGCGGCGATGCGAATCTCGGCCATCAGCAGCAGATGCTGAACCAACGGCGGCGGGGGGCCAAATCGATCCACCAACTCCGCCGCAAGGTCGTCCAGTTCCGAACGGTTCGACACCCGCGCCAGCCGCCGGTACAGGTCGATCTTCAGCCGCATATCGGGCACATAAGCCCGCGGAATATAGCCTTCGCCGGGCAGATCGACATCGACCTCGATCGACGTCTTCGGCGGCAACTGCTTCAGCCGCCGCACTGCCTGCTCCAACAGGTCGCAATACAGTTCGTAACCGATCGTGGCGATGTGCCCGCTCTGCTCCGAGCCGAGGATATTGCCCGCCCCGCGAATCTCCAGGTCGCGCATGGCGATGGCAAAACCGGCGCCCATGTCGCTGAACTCCTCGATCGCGTGCAGACGCCTGGCGGCGCTGGGCGTGAGATTCTTATTCGGATCGATCAGCAGGCAGCAATACGCCCGGTGCTTGTATCGCCCCACGCGGCCGCGAAGCTGGTGCAGATCGGCCAAGCCGTAGCGGTCGGCCTCGTCGATGAAGATCGTGTTCGCGTTGGGAATGTCGAGGCCGCTTTCGATGATCGTCGTGGCCAGCAGCAGGTCGTAGCGGCGGTCGATGAAGCCGATCATCACCTTTTCCAGATCGTCCTCGTGCATCTGCCCGTGGGCGACGGCCAGCCGCGCCTCGGGCAGGATCTGCCGCAGCCGCCGCGCGACGATTTCGATGTCCTCGACGCGATTGTGGACGAAGAATATCTGTCCGTTGCGGTTCAATTCGCGCAGTACGGCGTGGCGGATCAACTCGGGATCGAAGCGAGCGACGCGGGTCTCGACGGCCAGGCGATCTTCCGGCGGCGTTTCCAGGTTCGAAATGTCGCGCAACCCCAGCAGGCCCATGTGCAGCGTTCGCGGGATGGGCGTGGCGGTCATCGTCAGCACGTCGACCGTCTGCCGCAGCGCCTTGAGCCGCTCCTTCACCTCGACGCCGAACCGCTGCTCCTCATCGATCACCACCAGCCCCAGGTTGTGGAATTTCACGTCCGGCTGGGCGAGTCGGTGCGTGCCGATAACGATGTCGATCGAGCCCTCGGCCAGCCGGCGGATGATCTCGTTCTGCTGCCGCCGCGAGGCGAACCGTGACAATGCGGCAATCTCGAAAGGAAACTCCGCCATGCGGGCGGCGAATGTCCGCTGGTGCTGCTCGCACAGCAGCGTCGTGGGCACGAGCACCGCCGCCTGGTAGCCGGCATCGACGACCTTGAACGCCGCCCGCATCGCCAGTTCCGTCTTGCCATAGCCCACGTCGCCGCACAGCAGCCGATCCATCGGCCGCGACAGGCACATGTCGTGCTTGATCGCATCGATCGTGGTCAACTGGTCGGGCGTTTCGTGATAGGGAAATGAGGCGTCGAACTCGCTCTGCCATTCGGTGTCGGTGGGATAGGCGATGCCCGGCCGCGAGGAGCGCGCCGCCTGCAATTCGAGCATGTCGGCCGCCAGATCGACGACCGCCTCGCTGACGCGGTCTTTTTGCCGTTCCCAAAGCCGGCCGCCGAGTTTGGCCAGGGTGGGCCGGCTCTTCGTTCCGCCCACGTATTTCTGCACCAGCCCGATCCGCGTGGCGGGCACGTAGAGCTTCGTCCGCCCGGCGAACTCCAATTCGAGATGCTCCTCGACCTGGCCGTTCTTCTCCAGCAGTTTCAGCCCACGGTAGCGGGCGATGCCGTGGCCGACGTGAACCACGAGATCGCCCTCGCGCAGTTCGAGGAAACTGTCGATGATTCGCGTTAGCCGGCGATGCGAAGGGCGACGCAGATCGGTGCGATGGAACAATTCGCCGCTGCTGAGGAGCACGATCCGATCGTGTACCATCCGGAAGCCGCTGTGCAACGTGCCGACGGGGAACCGCAGTCGGCCCTCCTGCGCGGCCAGCGTCGCGGCGAACAGATCGGCCAGCCGCCGCGCTTCCGCTTCGGTCTGGCAGACGACGAACACGTCTTGGCCCATGCCGGCCTCGTCCAATTCGTCGCGGACGCGGTTGATGTCGCCGCTGAATCGTTCGACCGATTCGATCTTCAGCCGGCAGGTCGTTTCCAGCGACGCCGCCGCCACCGCCGACGCCGCCACCGACGGAAAGCGAAACGCCTGCTCGAGGACATCTGAGACGGTGTGGAAGGATGAATGATGAGTGATGAATGATGAATGATGAATGGGCTGGGGCCGGTCGTGTAATTCATCATTCCCCCCTCCCCCCTCTCCCCTCTCCTCTCTCCCCTCTCCCCCGTCCATCCGCTCCAAATACTGCCGCCCCTGCTGCTCCAACTCCATCGGCTCCAAGAGCAGGAACCAACTTCCCGCCGGCAGATAGTCGCTCAGATGGGCGCGGTCGAGCGAGCTCTGGCCGACGATCGTCACGTCGATCGCCTCTAGCGGCTCCAGGCTCCGCTGGCTGGAAATCTCGAACCGCCGAATCGACTCGATTTCGTCGCCGAAGAACTCGACCCGCACCGGCCAGTCCCAGTCTGGGGCGAAGATATCGACGATCCCGCCGCGGAGCGAAAACTCGCCGGGCAGTTCGACCGCCGGCGTGCCGACCAGCCCGTTCTCGACTAGCCAGCGCGTCAATTCCTCCACCGCCATCGTCCCGCCGCGGCGGAGCCGCCGCGTCTGCCCTTCCAGCGTCTCACGGCTGGGCGACGGTTGCAGCAGGCTCTGGATGCTCGCCACCACGAGCTTCGGCGAATCGTCGGGAGTGCTCAGCAGTTTGAGCAGATGCAGCCGCTGGCCGAAGACTTCGTCGCGTTCGGCCGCGTTGAGCGATTCTGAGGCCGGAAACCGCTCGGGGACGATCCGCGTGAACAGGGCCAGGTCGTCGACCAGTTCATCGGCCTGTTCGACGGTCGGGCAGATGACCACCAACGCGGCGGGCACATGAGCGGCAAACGCCGCCGCCGCCAGCGCGCACGACAACCCCCAGACTCCGTCCAAAGTCGCCGCGTGGCCCCCGCGCAAACTCTCGACGACCTCGGCGAAGCCCTCTTGTCGCTCCAGACGCCCGGCCAGTTCCAACAACCGGTCGGCCGCGGTAACGGCTCCCTCCGCGTCGGTCATATAGCTACTAGGATTGTAGCCGATCGGTCGATCCGAAGAAAGACGGCAAAGGGTCGAGCTCCGTCAGTTACTTGACAACAACATTTTGCATCCACAGAATAGGAGGCGCGATCTTTGGGGTGATCACGGCCGACGGGAGGACGCGCGATGGTAGTGATTAATTCGTACGCGGTTGCGGTTGCCCTGTGCTTTCTCGGCATGTTGGCCTGGGGCTCATGGCCCAACACGCTCAAGCTGGTCAACAAGGAGTGGAAGTTCCAGCTCTTCTACTGGGACTACGCGGTGGGCGTGCTGTTGTTCGCCCTGATCGTGGCTCTAACGCTGGGGAGCAACGGCTCGGCCGGGCGAAGTTTCGCCGACGATCTTCGCCAGGCGACCCCCGCTGCCCTGGGAATGGCAGTCCTCGGCGGCGTCATCTTCAACTGCTATAACCTACTGTTGGTCAGCGGCGTCGACATTGCCGGCATTGCCGTCGCGTTTCCGATCGGCGTGGGGTTGGCCTCCGCACTGGGCACCACGGTGAACTATATCCGCCAGCCAAAGGGTGAAGCCCTCCTGGTTTTCGGCGGCGTGGCGGCGATCGTGTTCGCGGTACTGCTGTGTGCCTTGGCCTACAAGCGAATGCCGTCGCAAGGACAGAAAACTCCGATCAAGGGCATAGTAGTATCCTTAGCGGCGGGCATTTTCGGCGCCTTCTTCTTCCTGCTGGTATCGGCGTCCATGGCCGCGACCGGTCCCGACAAGGCCTTTCCCACTCTCGCTGCCGGCGCCCTTGAAGCCGGCAAGCTCAGCCCCTACACCGCAGTGGTCATGTTCGCTGTGGGCTTGGTCGTGTCGAACTTCGCGCTCAATACCTTGCTGATGATGAAACCCTTCTCCGGCGAGCCGGTTCCCTTCGGCGATTACGTCACGAAAGGCGATCTGAAACAACATGCGATCGGTATTCTCGGCGGCTTGATCTGGTGCGTGGGAATGTCCACAAGCATTCTAGCCGAGAAGGCAGCCGGAGCGGCCGTCTCCTACGCCTTGGTCCAATCGTGTACGATGGTGGCTGCCGTATGGGGCGTTTTTGTCTGGCAAGAGTTCAGGACCGCTCCCCCGGGAACCTCCAAGCTGATTGCGGCAATGTTCCTCGCGTATTTCGTGGGCATCGTCCTGCTTACGTTGGCCGTTTGATTGGGTCGCATATTCCACCTGCCTCAAAATGGAAATGACCATGAAAAAGTCCACTTTTGGCGTTGTTGTCGGTAATCGAGGTTTCTTTCCCGATGCGCTTGCGAAAGATGGCAGGGAGAGTCTGCTGGCAGTCCTAAAAACGAGCGGCTATGAGGCGGTTGCCCTGACCCCCGCGCAGACCAAGTGTGGTTCGGTGGAGACACTGGCCGATGCACTCAAGTGTGCCGCCCTGTTCGCCGAGAAGGCTGGCGAAATCGACGGGATCATCGTGACACTCCCGAATTTCGGCGATGAAAAGGGCGTGGCCGAGTCGATCAAGCGTTCCGGCCTGAAAGTGCCGGTCTTGATTCATGCCGAGCCCGACACGGTGGGCTTGATGACCAGTGCCCGGCGTCGCGACTCCTTCTGCGGCAAGATCAGCGTCTGCAACAACCTGAATCAGGCCGGAATTCCCTATACTTTGACGAAATCTCACACGGTCGGCGTGAACTCCGCCGAGTTCGCTCAGGACCTCGCCGAGTTCGCCGCCGTATGCGCCGTCGTGAAGGGGCTGCGTCGCAACGTCCGTTTCGGCGCCGTCGGCGCCCGCACCGGCGCCTTCAACACGGTGCGATTCAGCGAGAAGATCCTGGAAGCGTCGGGCATCGCCGTGGAAACGGTCGATCTCTCCGAGATCCTCGGCAAGGTCGCTCAATTAAGCGGTGACGACGTTGCCGTGAAGGAAAAACTCGATTCGCTCAAGAACTACGTGGCCGTGGGCGGCGTGCCAAACGAATCGCTGCTGAAGATGGCGAAATTTGGCCTGGTGATCGACCGCTGGACGAAGGACTTACGCCTGGACGGAACGGCCATCCAGTGCTGGACGAGCCTGCAAGAGTTCTTCGGCATCATGCCGTGTACGCTCATGAGCATGATGAGCGAATCGCTCATGCCCAGCGCGTGCGAGGTCGACGTGATGGGCTTGCTGAGCATGTATATCCTGCAACTCGCCTCCGCTGCTCCAAGTGCGATCCTCGACTGGAACAACAACTACGGCGACGATCCGAACAAGTGCGTGGTGTTCCATTGCAGCAATCTTCCCAAATCGTACTTCGAGACGAGCAAGATGGACTTCAACGAGATCATCGGCAGCATCATGGGACCAGCGGTGTCCTACGGCACCGTGGTCGGCAAAATCAAGGCCGGTCCCGCCACGTATTGCCGCGCCGCCACGCAAGATACCAGCGGCGGCATCGATGTCTACGTCGGCGAAGGCAAATTTGTCGATTGCGACATCGATTCGTTCGGCGGCTATGGCGTCATGGAAATCCCCAATATGCAGGCCTTGATGCGACACATCTGCCTGCGGGGATTCGAACATCACGTCGCCGTGAATTTGAGCCAGAAGGCCGCGGTCATCCGTGAAGCTCTTTCGAACTATATGGGATGGAGCGTGTATTTGCACGCCTGATCGAGTGGTCGGCATCCTCTCGTCACTACCACCTCGTTGGCGCTCACCGTCGTGACTGCCCAGGTGACGCAGCGGTGAACGAGAAAACGCGCCTTCTTCCATTTCTCCACCTGCCCCGTTTCACCTACCACGCTTTGGTGGCAAGGTTCGTTCTTGCTACGCGCCTTTTCTTTTCCGGCCAGACCTCATCTCGGCTGCCTGCCAGCCAGCCGGGAAAGTTCTTTCTATTCAACTGCGACCATAATCCGTTTATAATGCGACAATCTCGGGCCACTTTGCTACAATGGCAGTTGCAAAAGCGGGCGGGATTCTTCGCATTCGGTATCCGCAGAAGGCCGCCGGTTGTTTTGTTCTTCCGCATTGTGTTCAGGCCGTTTGCACAGGAAGGAGCAGTGGTTTATGAGGACGCACCTGGTTCGTGAGGTTTCATTTCTCGGTGTAATCGCCGGCATGTTGGTGGGCGTGGTCTTGTCTGCGCGCCGCTCTCGGCCGACAGTTTCGACTGGCGGAATGTCAACGGGGCAAACTGGAACACGCCCGTCCAGAATCAAAACGGCGGCACCTGTTGGGTCTTCTCGGGAGTCGCGTCGTTCGAGGCGAGGTACAAACTCACTCGCAATGATCCCACTTTCGATTTTGAGTGTTCCGAACAGCAAGTCGAGTGGGGCTGCGGACCGACGCAGTGGGGCGGATGGGGCGATGGATCCGTGTTCTATTCCGTGACCAACGGCCTGGTCTCTGCAACGGAGTGCCCCATCGATCCCAATCCCGACTATTGGCTCTCGCCGGGCCCCACCAGTCTCTGGCCCTTGGCCGCAGGGTGGCAAAACCGGATGTTGATAGGCGCCAACACGACTGTCATTACGACCACAACCCCGAATACCATCCAGGGCGCCAGCCAAATCGTTTGCACGACGCAAAACATCAAGAACATGCTGAAGATGTACGGTCCGATGATGACCGCCGTCTTGTCGACGAACGACCTGTACAATTCCCCTGCGGATATCCTGGCGAATTATCGCCCGCCGCTGGCCGGCGTCGATCATGCCGTGGCAGTCGAAGGCTACCAGGACGATGCGAGTCTTCCATCCGGCGGATACTGGATCATTAAGAATAGTTGGGGTGCAACCGCCGGAGACGGAACCGGATACTATGACGTTCCTTACGGCGACCTCGAAATTCATGGCGACATCGTTGCGATCAACACGGCCGTTTATTACACCGGCGCGATGGCGACAGTGACCTGGGGCGGCGGAACGGGCACCTGGAGCCTGGGCGGAGGGAATTGGTCGGGGAGCGATCAGTATGGCAACGCGCTGCCGACCTACGCCTGGGAGAATAAAGAAACTGCGGCGACGTTCAACACCGTCGGCGGCAGCATGACCATCAACGGCACCGTCATCGCCCACGGCATTACGATCGCTTCCGGGGCGACCGGCTACGTCTTCAACGGCGTCAACAACGGGGCGCTGACGGTCACCGCCGGCGGGATCACCGCCCATGAAAGCGTGGCCTTCAACGTGCCGGTCTGGATCGGCACCCCGCAAACCTGGACGATCGACAGCGGCAAGAGCCTGACCATCGGCGACCTGCACACGATCGTCAGCAATCTGACGATCAACGCCGCCGGCAACTTCTACACCAGCGGCGCGATCGACGGCGGCGGCGTGCTCAATGCCAACGGGGCGGCGCCGGGGAGCGTCACCTTCGCGGGCACGGGTAATTTCTATGCTACCGGCAGCAGCACGGTTCCCGTCAATCTGGTCTGCAATTCGACGGGCGGAGTATACTTGGACACGCCGGCCGGTCAGACGCGAACCTGGAGCGGCAACATTAGCGGCACCGGCAGTGGCACGATCCACAAGACGGATCAGGGAATGCTGATCGTGTCGGGCAGCGCCAGCTACAGCGGGCCAACCTCGATCGACGGCGGCGTGTTGCAGGTTAGTTTGCCCAGCGGCTTCCTCACCCTCAACGGCGGCGTATACCAGTCCAACAGCAGCAGCGCCGGCACGTTCACGCGTGGTTTGGCCACTTCAGGATCGAACAAGTTCGAATGGACCGCCGCCGGCGGCGGGTTCGCGGCCGGCGCCGGCTCGTTGACGGTCAACGTCGGCGGCAGCAGCACGGCCGGCACGCTCACCTGGGGCAGCACCCCCGGCACGAACATCATCGGCACGCTCATGTTCGGCTCGAGCACTTCGCTGAACGCCACGATCTTCCGCAATCCGGTGAATCTCAACGGGGCGGATCGCACCATCAACGTCGACGACAATCCGGCCTCGGCCGCCGACTACACCGCGATGCAGGGGGCGGTGTTCAACAATACCGGCACGGCGGGGTTGATCAAGACGGGCAACGGCGTGTTGTGCCTGACCTCGAGCGGCAACAACTACAACGGCAACACCACGATCAGCGGTGGGGTCTTGGAGGAGAACTTGCCGGCCAACAGCTTCCTCAGTTTGCAAGGGGGCGTGTACGAGACGGTCTCGGGCGGGACGTTCAGCCGCAGCTTGGGCAGCAGCGGCGGTACCTTCTGCTTCACCGGCAACGGCGGCGGTTTTTCCACCTACACCAGTCCGCTGACGGTCAACGTCGGCGGCGGCAGCGCGACGTTGGCGTGGGGGACCAACACGGGCACGCAGATCGTCGGCACGTTGATGTTCGGCTCGACCCGCTGGACCAGCACGGTGACTTTCCTCAATCCGATCGATCTCAACGGCGGGGCGCGGACGATCTCCGTGGCCGACAATCCGAACGCGACGGCGGACTATGCGGCGCTGCCGGTGGCGATCAGCGACTCGGTCGGGGGCGGTTCGTTGCTGAAAGCAGGCGAGGGGACGCTTTACTTGCAGGGCTCGGCGTCGAACACCTATAGCGGCTCGACGACGATCCAGGGGACGCTGGTGGCGGCGAAGACCGGCGGGGCGCTGGCCCTTCCCGGCAACGTGACGCTGCTGGAGACCGGCTACGGCTACGCCTCGGTCTTGCAACTCAACGGCAACGGCGAGCTCGCCTCGTCGTGCTTCTTGACGTTCAACGCGCCGCTGGGCGGCTCGCGCTTGGAACTGAACGGGCACTCGCAGACGCTCTCCGGCATCAGCGGCGACGCCAATGCGGTGATCGAGGGGCTGTTGAACAACACCGGGCTGAACACCGACAGCCTGTTGACGGTCAACAACTCCAGCGATTGCACGTTCCTGGGGGTGATCCGCAACAGCTTGCAGGGAACCGGCACCGGCAAGGTGAACTTGCTCAAGACCGGCACGGCCAGCTTGATCCTCGGCGGCACGAATACCTACACCGGCTCGACAACCGTAAGCGGCGGCACGCTGCAAGTGACCGGCTCGATCCTCTCCACCGCCGCGGTGAACGTCAGCCCTGGCGCCACCTTGTATTTCAACCGTTCCGACGGTTATCTGGGCTGCACCAGCCCGATCAGCGGTTCGGGCACGGTGCAGATTTATCAAGGGGCGAACACTTGTAGCCTGGGCACGGGTGGCAACACCTCGCTGTCCGGCTTTGCCGGCACGGTGAGCATCGCCAGCGGCGCGGCTTGCCTGTCGAGCGTCAACGGCCTGGGCAGCGGCGCGGTGAACGTCGCCGCCGGCGCCAGTTATGATTTGGCGACTTCGGCCACCAGCACCTTTTCCACGCCGATCACCTTAAACGGCATCGGTGGCACGGCGGACGGGGTGGTGCGGCCGGCGCTTTACGGCGACGGCAGCGGCGCGGTCTACACGCTTTCCGGGCCGATCACGCTGGCGGCCACCAGCGACGTGGGCAACAGCAAGAACAACGGCATGCTCACCCTCAGCGGCCAGATTAGCGGACCGGGCGGACTGGTGGTGGAGAACGCCACGCCCGCGCTGACGAACCTGGCGGGGTCGATCACCATCGCCGGCTCGGCCAGCAACAATTACGGCGGCAACACCACGATCGACCGCGGCGTGGTCTACTTGCAAAAAAGCGGCGGCGCGATCGCGATTCCCGGCAACGTGACCATCAGTTCCGGCGGGAACACCAACCCGGCGTGGAACACCTTCTTGATCCTGAACGGCAGCAATCAAATCGCCTCCTCGGCGGTGCTGAATTTCGTCGAGGTGCGCGGCTGCTACTCGTATTTTGAGCTGTTGGGAAACAATCAAACGTTGGCCGGGCTCAGCGACAATTTGGGCCGCGGCATCATCGAAAACACCGATCAGGAGAGCGGCATTACCAACAACTGCACGCTGACGATCAACAATACCACCGACTGCACGTATAGCGGGCACATCCGCAACGGCGATCTTGCCGCCAACGCCGCCAGCACCGGCCTGCTGGCGTTGGTCAAGAGCGGTCCCGGCACGCTGACGCTCACCGGCTGGTACTGCGGCGACTACACCGGCGGGTTGACGGTCAACGCGGGCACGCTCGATTACAGCGGCGCGACGACGTTGCCGGGTACGCCAGTCGCCTATCCGACCGGTCCGACCGGTCCGACTTCCCCGGCGGTAATCAGCCCTTGTCCTTACACGATCAACGGCGGCACGCTGAACATCGGCGGGCTTTCCGCGTCGATCGGGGCGTTTCAGATCAGCGGCGGCACGCTGACAGGCACGGGCACGCTGAACAGCAACGCCGCCTACGACGTTCGCGGCGGCCGGATCGACGCCAACCTGGGCGGCAGCGGCATCGGCGTGACCAAGTCGGGCCCGACCACGGCGGTTCTTAACGGCATGAACTCGTACACCGGCTGCACCACGGTTACCGGCGGCACGCTGGAACTCGGTCCCGGCGCAGAATTGTGTGTTGAACGTCGGCGGCGCCGACATCCAATCCGGCTCATTGGTCTTCGACTACGCCGCCGGCAACGACCCGATCGCGACGATCCAGAGCTTGCTGAAGGCAAGCTACGACGGCGGCCATTGGGACGTCGGCCAGTTCCGCGATTCGACGGCGGCGGCGACGGGACTGACGTTGGGGTGCGTCGACAATACTGCGACGGACCAGGTGAAGGTGATGGCCACGTATCCGGGCGACTTCAACCTGGACGGCGTGGTGGACAGTCGCGATTATGCGATTTGGGCGGGGAACGTTTTCACCGGCAGCACCTGGCAGCAGGGCGACGCCAACTATGATGGTGTGGTGAACGGGTTGGATCGCGATCTCTGGCTTGCGAACGTCGGTCTGCCGCAGTTGTCCGGGGCGTTGCCCACCGCCAGCGTCACGTCAGTGCCGGAGCCGTCCACCCTGGCCCTATTGGCCGCCGCCCTGTGGGGTCTGTTCTCCTACGCCCGGGGGAAGCGGGGGTAGGGGAAGGTTGTCCCGTCAGCCGCGTCAATTCCTTGGCGGTTCGCCGAAAAATGCCCACCAAGATTTGGCACGCTTGCGGTCGTGTTGACAGATACGGCCTTTTATTACATTGAGTAGAACGATGGCGATTACTTGCCCGCGATGCGGATCGGAATACGACGCCACTCTATTCCAGTACGGTCACCGTGTGCGGTGCGCATGCGGTGCAGAGATCGAGTATCCGGGCGAAAACCAGCAGGCTGGCCACGTTGCTGCCCGCGAGCACAAGCTTGACAAGCCCTGCTACGAGGCGGCATCGGGAGATGGCGGAGAAAGCGACACCGCTTTTCGCCCTTGAGATGCGCCTGGCTTGCCGCGAAATCTGGGTGTGCCGTCGATCGACACGACCGCGGGACTGTCGGGGGCGGTCTCCGTGACGATAATGTCGCCGATGCGGAGTCCGCTCAACTCGCTTGCGGCTATCGAAGTCGTTGCCAGCGTGACGACCACCTCGGCGCCGGTGCTGCCGCTTACGCCACGTTCCGTTGAGTACCCCTCAGGGTCTGCCGCTGCCGACGCTTCCAGCCGGCCCCGATCGGCCAGCTTGTCGGCGATCTGCCGAATCGCTCGGCAGGGCAGACAGAGCTGCATCATCCCCTGCCGATTGCCGATCACAAGCCCAAAGCTCAGCAGCACCACGGTTTCGTCCGATGGCAATACGCGGAGCAGGCGCGGATGGCTCCCGACTTGCAGCACCTCAAACTGCAACGGAAGAACGCTCTGCCAGGCTTCACGAAGGTTCGCCAGAAACACGCGAACGATCCGGCCCGCCAGCGGAAGCTCGATGTCGCTCGGGGCGCGGCGCGGCGGCGGGTCGTCGGCGCGGCCGCCCAATAGACGGTCGATGATCGGGTACAAAATCGCCAATTCAACGTCGAGCATCAAGCGGTCGCCCAACGGCTCGGCCTTCAGCACGCTGAAATGGGAAGGGTCTTGCAAACCGTGAATGAACTTGCCATACGAAAGCTGATCGACAGCGGCCAGTCTCACTTCCACCGGAGTTCGCAATATGCTGGAAAGCGCCTCGCCGAAGGCGCGGGGCAGGCCCTCGTGCAACGTTTGCAGCGACCGCAGTTCACCGAACGCCAGAGCATCCGACCGCAAGGCTTCCCCCATCGTTTCTCGGCTCATCGGTCGATCCTTCTGTCTCAAGACAACGCGCACTTGGCGCTGAACCTGCCGCCCCATCTCCCCCACGACCGCAGTCGTCGGGCGCTTCCCGATCCCGAATCTCTGGCACCCGGCCCCTGACCACTGGCCCCTTTTCTACTCCCGCAGTTGTCCGCTCCCGTATGCAACGTACTTGTAACTGGTCAGTTCATTGACGCCGCACGGGCCGCGGGCGTGAAACTTGTCGGTGCTGATGCCGATCTCGGCGCCCAGCCCGAACTCTCCGCCGTCGTTCAGCCGCGTGCTGGCGTTGATCATCACCGCCGAACTGTCGACGCAGGCCGCAAAACGCCGGGCTGCCGCCAGGTCGCGAGTCACAATCGCCTCGGTGTGCCGTGAACCGTAGCGGTTGATGTGCGCAATCGCCTCGTCCAACGAATCGACGACCTTGCAGGAAATGATCGGGCCGAGATACTCTGCCGCGAAGTCTTCTTCGCTGGCGGGTTTGGCTGCGAAAAGCAGTTGCCGCGTCCGCTCATCGCCGCGAATCTCCACGCCGCGCTTCAACAGTGCCCGACCGACTCGCGGCAGCAGAACATCGGCCACGGCCGCGTGAACCAGCAACGATTCGGCCGCGTTGCACACGCCCATCCGCTGGCATTTGGCGTTGACGACGATCCGCTCGGCCATCTCCGGCTCGGCCGACTCGTCGAGATAGACGTGGCAATTGCCGGCGAAGTGCTTGATGACGGGCATCCGCGCCTCTTCGCTCACCCGGCGAATCAGGCTCTCGCCGCCGCGCGGAATGCACAGGTCGATGTACTCCGGCATTCGCAGCAGGCAGCCGACCGCGGCTCGATCGGTTGTACTGACCAATTGCACTGCGTCGTCGGGCACGCCGGCGTTGGCGGCTGCCTCGACGAGGAGTATGACAATCGCAGTGTTGGAATTGATCGCCTCTTTGCCGCCGCGAAGGATCACGGCGTTGCCCGCCTTGACGCAGAGAGCGGCGGCGTCGGCGGTCACGTTCGGCCGCGATTCGTAGATGAAAAAGATCACGCCCAACGGCACACGAACCTTCTGCACCTCCAGCCCGTTAGGCCGAATGGAACTGGAAATGATCTCGCCGATCGGCTCGGGCGAGGCCGCGATTTCGCCGAGCGCTTTGGCCATGTCGGCGATGCGTTGCGGCGTCAGTCGCAGGCGGTCGATGGCGGCATCCGAAAGGCCATGAATGGGGGCTGCGGCGACGTCCAACTGGTTCGCTTCGCACAGAAAAGGCGTTCGTTCCAGCAGCAGGCGGGCGCAGTTGTCGAGCCATCGCCGCTTCTGCCCGCCGGTGACCAGCGCCAAATCGGCGGCGGCGCGTTTCGCCCGTTGCGCCACGTCAAGGCAGTACTGTTGAATGTCGCTCATACCCAGAGAAGTATCCCCGACCGTCGCCGCGGAGTCAACGTCGGTTCAGCACGTCTCTAAGAACGCGCCCGCCGCTTCAAACATCACGAGGGCGTCGCGCACAGCCGCAACGTCGTGGACGCGAAGGACTTGCACGTTGTGCAGTGCCAGCGCTAGTGCCACCGCGATGGTTCCCGTCTCTCGATCGAAGTCGTTAGGCCCAATTGCCCTGGCGACAAAACGCTTGCGTGAATGCCCGATCAACAGCGGGCAGCCGAGTTCGTGAAATCGGCGGGCGTTGGCGAGCAGTTGAAGATTGTGTTCGGTCGTTTTGCCGAAGCCGATGCCCGGATCCAACGCGATGCGATCCTGCTCAATGCCGGCCGCCAGCAGGGCGTTGCGGCGTGTGCGGAGGTATTCGAGCACTTCGGCGACAACGTCGGCGTAAACCGGATTGTCTTGCATGGTTCGCGGCGTGCCGCGGCTGTGCATGGCACACACACCGCAGCCGGTTTCGGCCGCCAGCGGAATCATGGCCGGATCGCCAGTCAGGGCGGTCACGTCGTTGATGATCTCGACGCCCGCCTCGATCGCCCGCCGCGCCACTGCGGCCTTCGACGTGTCGATCGACAGCGGAACGTCGGTTCTTCTGTACAATTCTACGACGACCGGCATCACGCGCCGCAGTTCTTCTTGCGTATCGACCGGCATCGAACCGGGGCGCGCGCTCTCGCCGCCGACGTCGAGAACGTCGGCGCCCTCGGCGGCAAGCCGCAGGCCGTGCTCCACGGCGGCCTTGGCATCGAAAAATCGCCCCCTGTCCGAGAAACTATCCGGCGTGACGTTGACGATTCCCATCAACCGCGGAAGCCGGCCAAACGCGAGAGTGCGCGAGCGGAGTTTCCAGTGATCAGCAGAGGCGAGGGCGGAAGGGGACATGTTCGTCACTCGTGAAATCACTTGCGAAACCGCAAGCGGTCTGAAAAGAACTTCATTTGTCGCTCTCTCCTCTCTCCTCTCTCCCCTTTCTACCACGGCTTTTCCATCAGCCCGACGATCTGTTTGGCGATGCGGCAGATGGCCTCTTGCTGGGCGGTGGCAACAGACTGGCCGACTTCGGGCACAAGGTTGCCGCTGCCGCTGACGTCGGCGATTTCGGGCGGCAACGGAACACACTTGTTGTCGCGCATCTTGACGCCGTTGCGATCGGTCCAACTGACTTGCACGCTGATGGCCGCCTGCACCTCCCGTGCGTCGCCGCTGAGATCCGGGACGAGCACGGTCTTCGTCTCTTGGATAATGGCGCCGGAGAGCGTCGTGTCGGCATGGGCTTCGTCAACCACCTTGTAGGGCGTCGTGGCTTCGATCTCCTTCACCACCGCTTCCGTCAGCCGTTCGCCCAGGTTGCGGCGGAAGCTGTTCGACTTGAACACCGGCACGTAGACCGAGTGTACCTCCTGAGGATAGAGCGATTGGTTGCCGATCTGATAGCCGGCGCAGCCACAGAGCGAGAGCAACACGAACAGTGACAGGATGGCCGATAGCCGGCGGCAGACGGCCGGCGGAGCGAACGTCAACGGCCGAGCGCCGACGGTTGGCCGTCGGCTATCGAGATTCGTGTCGCTCACCGCTTCTTTCCTCCAAACAGCGACTCGAACAGCGCCGGGGGCTCGTCGGGCTCGTTGCGGATCTTCTCCAACTCCGCCCTCGCCTTCCGCGCGCTCTCGGTGGCCGGAAACTCGTCGACCACACTATTGTAGTACAAACGGGCAGCGCCGTAGCAGTGCCGTCCCTGGTAGTACTGGGCGCGAATGAAATCGCGATTGGCCTTCTCTTCCTCGATCTGCACCTGTGCCTTAGCCACCCGCTCCCGCTCGCTCCCCAGCTTGTCGCCGAACTGGCCGAGCGTCGTCTTGGCGAGTTTTGCGGAGTCCTTTAGCGGCGTCTCGTCGTATGCCGCGCCCTGGTAGCGACGCATGTTCGCTTGGAGCGCGAACAAATGGGCCTTCAACTGGAGCTTGCTGTAGGGATACTCCTTGATCAGCAGATCGTAGTTGTAAGCGGCGTCTCCCCATTGGCCGCGGAGGAAATAGGCGTTGCCCAGGGCCATCAGGCTGGCGTCGGCCAACGGACCCTTCGGATCGTAGATGCGCACGCGTTCGTAAGCCTGAACCGCATAGCCGAAGGCATCGAAGACCGGCCGGCTGTTGTCGGTCACGTTGGGAGTGACGGGCCAGCTCGGGTTGGCGGTGTACAGTTGCTCCCAATAGCGGCCGATGGCGAATTGGCGGGTAATGACCGTGTCGAGATGCCGCGTGTTGGGGTACTTCTTCAGCAAACCGCCGATCGTGTCGTGCGCCTTCGGATACTGATCGGCGAAGAACTCGCTTTCGCTTTGCAGGAAGAGGGCGTCTTCTTCCAACGGCGAGTCGGGCCAGCGATCGACGGCCGTGGCGAACTTCTCGCGCGCCTGCTTGAATAGCGCTATCGCCTCCCCCTTCGCCGCCTTGGCAGCCTTCTCGTCGAGACCGCGCGCGTACGCCGCGGCCAGCTTGGCGCTCGCCTGCTGATACAGCGATTTGCCATCCGCCATCGCCGCCTTGGCGAGTTTCTCGTCAGGTCCGTAGCCCGCTGCATTCTTGATGTTCTTGTAGACGTTCTCAGGCGCGAGGTCCGACAGATCGAATCCCTTCTTCTTCTCGTCCTCCTTCTCCTTGACCTTGACGGCGCTAATGCTGATCGCGCCGGAGGGCGGCGGCGGAAGTTCGGCGGGAATCGCCGGCGGCGGGCCCGCGGCGCTCGATGGTCCAGCCACCAACGGACCCGTGCCGTCAGGCGGCGGTATCCACGCCGACGCCTGCTGCACGCCCGAAGGATCGGCGGACGGCGGCGCGCACGGGCGGATTGGTCGCGGGCGGCGTCGGGGCGGCGGCCTGATTGGCATTGGTCACCTTGCCGCGTCCGGTCAAGGAATTGAACAGCCACCCGTCATGCTCGTCCGTTCCATCGCTGCTGACGCCGTTTTGCGGATGGCTGCCGGCGGGCGGAGCGCTCGCACAACCACCGAGAATGTTCAGAAAGCACGCAAGCGTCAGCAGGAATAGCGATCGACTGATCGACATAGAGGACATCCTTGTCCACGACAGGTGGGTGCGTCCTATGCACCGGTTTTTGCTGCTGCCAGCACTCGTCTACAACTACGCTACGCACCAGGCGGGCAGGATGTTCTCCGTCGTCCTGCCGCTTCTTCGCACCCTACTTATTTTCCCAGCATTCGCAAGTATTCATGCATCCTCGGTTTGCGGCCGAGCAAATGGGCGAAGTAGCGATTTAACAAAGCCCGCATCTCGCCGAGCCCGCTCGGACTAATCTCCACTGGTTGCCAGGCGACGCCGTCGGGGTCGACCAGAAGGGCCATCGCCCGCAGCACGCCGGCGCTGACTTGCACAACCTGTTTCTTTCCCGCTCTGCATTTCGGACACAGGACGCCTCCGTTGAGCAGCCCGAAGGCGACTCGGCCCGTCGGCGTCACGGCGACCCCACACTCGACGCAAGCATCCAACGACGGCGCGTGCCCCAGAAGCCTCAGCGCGCCCAACTCAAAACGCACGAGCCGTTTGGCGACCGGCTCTCCCGCCGCCAATGCCGCCAAGGTCTGGTCGGCCAAATCGAACAAATCCGGATGAGGATCGTCGTCATCGGTCATTTCGCCCAGCAACTCGGCGACATAATAAGCGGCATACAATCCTGCCAGGTTTCGGCCGGCCGGCCGGAACCGTCGCAGGAGCTTCGCCTCCGTCAATAAGTCGAGGGCTTCCGACGATTTGTGGAGGAAGACTATTCGACAGAGGGCCAGTAGGTCAAGAGCAGACTCGAAAGGAGACTTAAGCCGTCTCGCCCCTTTCGCCAGAGCCCCTATTTTGCCGAATTCGCGAGTGAAGAGCGTCACCACCAGACTGGTTTCGCTGAACTCGACTGTCCGGATCACAATGGCGGTGGCTTTTTCAGAGGGCATAGTGCTAATATCACCCGTTGGGATGGCAGTTGCACTGCCATCCCAACGGGTGACCACGCCACGCCGCGTGGACGCGGCGGCTAAACGGATTTCGCATCCTGTAAATACTCCGCTTCTTTCCGGCGCATCACCGCCGATTGCCGCGGCGTTGCGTCGTCATAGCCGACCAAGTGCAGTGTTCCGTGAATCACGTACAACAGCAATTCCTGCTCGGGCGATAACTTGTACCGCGGGGCACAAGCTCTGGCGGTATCGGCGCTGGCGACCACTTCGCCTTCCAGCGATTTGTCCGTGTGCTCTAGCACGAAGCTCAGCACGTCGGTGGGCGTGGGATCGTCGAGAAACTGGCCGTGCAGTTTGGCGATCGCCGCGTCATCGAGGATGGCGATGCTGATCGTCGCCTCCGAGATGCCGGCGTCACGAATGATCGCACGGACGACTTGGCGCATGCGCCGGCGGTCGATTTTCAATGTCTTCTGACGATCGGTGATGTGAATGGCGATCACGGTGAAGAGCAATTCTCGCGAAGGAGAGCGATTCTTGCGAAGCCGCAAGCGGCTTCACGCCGACCTCTGCTCGGGATATTTGATCCGCCCATGATAGATCGAAGTCAGCGACATGACCATGCTCTTTTCGATGGTGCGAAGCTCGCGGAGCGTCAAACCGCTTTCGTCGAACTGCCCGCCGTGCAGGCGATACTCGGCGATCTCGCGGACGAGGCTCTCGATCCGGGCGGGCGTGGGATCGACCAAGGTGCGGCTGGCGCTTTCCACCGCGTCGGCCAACATCAGCACGGCCGCCTCCTTGGTCTGCGGCTTCGGGCCGGGGTAACGGTAGCTGCTCTCGTCCACCTCGCCGCCGTTCGGGTCGGCCTGCTGCTGCTCCGTCGCCCGATCGTAGAAGAACTCGACGCGCGTGGTGCCGTGATGCTGCGCGATCAGGTCGATGATCGGCTGCGGCAGGCGATGCTGCCGGGCTAGGTCGGCGCCGTCCTTGATGTGCGCGATGATCACCAGCGTGCTCATGGCGGGCGCCAACGCCTCGTGCCGGTTGTCGTCGGGCCCCTGGTTCTCGGCGAAATAATCCGGTTTGAGCATCTTGCCGATGTCGTGGAAGTAGGCCCCCACCCGCACCAGCAGCCCCCGGGCGTGGATGCTCTCGGCGGCGGCCTCGGCGATCGAGCCAACGGTGATCGAGTGGTTGTACGTGCTCGGCGCGCGGCGGACCAACTCCTGCAACAGCGGATGCGCCACGTCGCCCAGTTCCAGCAGACTCAAGTCGGTCAACACGCCGAAGAAGTGCTCGATGAAGGGGAGCATTCCGAAGATGATCAGGCTAGCCACGATCGCCCAGCCCGCGTTGTACAGCGCATCCCAGCAGAGCCAGCCGTTGATGGGCTGGTCGTCGATCACGCCCACGACAAACCGCAGCAGAAAGGCCACCGCCCCGGCGAAAAATCCGACGTAGATTAGCTTCTTACGGTTGCGGATGCGGGCCAGGTTCAGCACTGCCGCGGCGGTGACGCCCATCATCACGATGAACTCCTCCAGGCCGTGCCCGATGCCCAACACGACGACCAGCGCCACCGTGCCGGCCAACAGCAGGGCAAGATCGCGGGGATAGACGATCGCCATCACCATCCCGAACAGCAGCACGGGAAGCAACTCGCTCCGCAGCGCGTCCGGCGGCGTTGCGGCCCAGCGCGACAACGCAACCGCAACGACCGCCATCAGCAACAGAACCAGCAGCCGAGTCAGACTGGCCAGCGGTCCGCGCTGCCGGTATCGCATGTAGATGCCGCACATCAGCAGGGCGACGAACGCCAGCGCCACGACCGCGACGGCTCGTGCCGCCATCTTTCCCAGCGGCCGCTCTTCCATCGCTCTCGTGTATTCGAGGCGAAGCAGATCGATCTGATCCTTATCCAGCGGCTGGCCGGCCTTGGCCAGCACCTGGCCGACCGCGTATTCCGCCCGCACCTCGCCGACGTCCCTCTCGGCCTGGTCCATTCGTTGCTTGGTGAATTGGTTGTCGGGGGTCAGCGTCGGCTTCATCGTCTTCAGCCCGCGCTTGATCCAGGCGAAGAGCCGGTCGGCGACCGGCGAAAGCTGAGGGTCTTTGCGCAATGCGTCATAGATCGCGGTGCCGTCGCCGATCAGTACCTCGCTGATCGCTACCTTCCGTTGCAAGCGGGGATGTCCCACGGGATAGATGATGATCTCCTGTTGATTCCCCGGCCCGTTTTTGTCGCTCAGCTTGCTCAACAGCCCGCGATCCTCAAAGGGGGCAAAAACCTCGGCAATCGCCGCGGCAGCCCGGTCGAGCGACTCCTGCGGCGTAAAGGCGGCGCGGAACTTGCGAAACTGCTCCTCCTTCTCCTTTTCCGTCGGCGGCGCGGCGCCCTCGGCCAACGGCGGTTGAAAGTCCTGCCACAGTTTCGGGTCGAGCTTGTCCAACGTGGGCGCGGCGGTCAACTCGACCAATGCCGTCCGCAATTGCCCGCGCAATTGGACCAGCGGCTCGGGATCGCGGGCATAAACGTAGCGGGTCTGCGCTCGGGCCTGCTGCTGCTTGGCCTGTGTGGCCACGGGATCGTCCTTGGTGAACTTCACCGTACTGACAATCGCCCGCCCCGGCGTGTAGCCGGTTTGAAAACGGAAAGGCGGATCCCAGCCGTGAATCACCGAGCAGAGCGACGCCGCCGCCAGCAGCGCCAACGCGATCCGCCCCAAAACGTCGCGATGGCGCAGGTTGATCCACGCCCGCTCCCATTGGCCGGGCGGAAGCTCGAGCGAAGCCACTCGCTCAAAACGTTTGCGTTGTCGAAGACCGAATGGCATGGGGGTCTCGGGTGTTGTGGTGCAGGCGTCCCGCCTGCAGGTAGGACGGATTTCCAAATCCGTCCAGTTCTTCGCGGACGGATTTGCAAATCCGTCCTGGGATGGCGTTGCCGATTGTCCTATAAATCCTTAGCGGCGTTTTTTCGGATGTTCTTCGTAAGCGTGTACGATCTTCTGCACCAGCGGATGACGCACGATGTCGGCGGCGGCCAGCCGGACCGACGCAATGCCCTCGATGCCGTGCAGCCGCGACAAGGCATCGATCAGCCCGCTATGGGCGTGGGGCGGCAGGTCGATCTGCGTCACGTCGCCGGAGACGACGATCTTCGAGCCGGCCCCCATCCGCGTCAGAAACATCTTCATCTGCGCGACGGTGGTATTCTGGGCCTCGTCGAGAATGATGAACGCCTCGTTTAACGTCCGCCCGCGCATGTAAGCCAACGGAATCACCTCGATCAAGTCCTCTTCCGTGTAGCTTTTGATCAGATCGTGGTCCATCATTTCGCGCAAGGCATCCAGCAGCGGCCGCAAATAGGGATTGATCTTGGCCTGCAAATCGCCCGGCAGGAAACCCAGGCTTTCGCCCGCCTCGACCGCGGGACGCACGAGCACGATCTTGCGGATGGCCTGGCGATTCAGCGCGGCGACAGCCATCGCCACGGCCAGGTAAGTCTTGCCCGTGCCCGCCGGGCCGCAACACAGCACGATGTCGTTGCGGCGGATCGCCTCGATGTAACCCGCCTGGCCGGGGGAGCGGGGGCGAATCTGCCGGCCGGCGCAAAAACCTCGATGGGGGCCTGGTCGTCTTGGGGCAAGCCATCCCGGACCCCGGCCAGCACCCGGCTGACGTCGTCGGCCGACACGTCCCCCTGACGGTTCACGCAGGTTTGCAGCCGATTCAGCACTTCGGTGGCCTGGGCCACGGCCGCCTCGGCCCCTTCGACGTGAATTCGACCGTCATACACCGTGACGCTCACGCCCAGTGCATTGCGAATCCGCCGCAAATGCTGATCGCAAGCGCCGAACAGGGCCAGCAGCGTCTTGGAACTGACGACCGACAGGGTTGATTCCATTATCCAGATTGGCGCCGCGAGCCGGCAGCCAGAGTGCAAAGCCGCGACCAATGGTCGCCGAGCGAACCGCGACCACCAGTCGCAGTCCCCTCCCAAGCTCAAGTATACTAGAAGTCACGGAGGTTGGCGATGTAGGTGTGGCAGTGAGGGCAGATGTGGGCGCCGGAGGAGACCTCCTGGTTGCAGCGACTGCAAGTTTTTTTCGGAAAAGAGAGGCGGTGTTCGCTGGAATCCGAGGCAGCCAGGAGCACTCCCGAACTCTCCGCGGCAAGCCTTTCGGCCTGGCTTTGCGTACCCAAAAGACCTAGTATGACGTCTTCTGAAATGGACTTCTTCTCTGCTTTGGGGACGACAACCTTCCCCCTGCAAGATGGGCAGAGGCCCGAAGTCCCCGCAAACGAGTCCTTGACCTTCAAGACGTGTCCGTTCTGACAAACGCACCGTATCGACATGGTTGACCTCCTTCGCCCTCGCCCGAAAGGCGTGTCGAAATACGCTGCAAGAAAATAAGTGCGGTCGGAAGCATCCCTCCTTCAGAATCGTTATGAATGGTGCTCTTCGCTGTCTCGAACGGACTGACGCGGAAACCGGATCGTTATGGATGAGGCGCAGCATTTATCATACCCGATTTCCGAGAATGTCAATAGCCCCCCGCCGAGGAAAACCAGCGGAATTGGAGAACAACGGAGAGCGACAGCGTCTCGCCCTCTGACGTTTAGCCGCCGCCCGCAAGGCGGCGAGCGCACTGGTCGGCGTTCCGCCGGCCCCTAAACGGCAAGGCCCCAAGGCCAAATTGCTTTCCGCTCCCCGCGCCGCTATGATGGGGGTGATACATGCGACCGCACGCCATGATTGCCCTCCCTGCCTCGGCCCACCTTCATAAGGAATCAGTCCATGAACGACGCTCGAATCACTCGCCGCGATCTCATCAAAGGGGCGGCCGCCGCCGTCGCCGCTCCCTACGTCATCACCTCGACCGCGCTGGGCAACGCCGACACCCCGCCGGCCAGCGAACGGGTGACCGTCGGGCACATTGGCTTCGGCACTCGCGGACTGCCGTACGATTTCCTGCGATGCAAGGGTATGCAGGCCGTCGCCGTCGCCGACACCTACCGCGATCGTCGCGAGGCCTGCGCCCGGCTGATTAAGGGCAAGGCCTACGCCGACTTCCGCGACATTCTCGCGCGGCAGGACATCGACGCGGTGACCATCGCCACCCCCGACCACTGGCACGTGCCCATCGCCATCATGGCGGCCCGCGCGAAGAAGGACGTCTACGGCGAGAAGCCGCTCGGGCTGACAATCGAGCAGGATCTCGCCTGTTTGAAGGTCTTCCGCGAGACCGGCCGCATCTTCCAATACGGCACGCAACAGCGCAGTATGCCGAATTTTCGCTTCGGTTGTGAACTGGTCCGCAGCGGGCGGATCGGCAAAGTCCATACGATCGAAGTGATTGCGCCGGACGGCTCGGCGGGCGGGTCGACCAAAGAGATACCCGTCCCGCCGACGCTCAACTACAACATGTGGCTCGGCCCGGCGCCGCTTGCCCCCTACACGGCTGACCGCTGCAAGAACCCCGGGCACTTCTTCATCCACGACTATTCGATCGGCTACTTGGCCGGCTGGGGAGCGCACCCGTTGGACATCGTGATCTGGGGCAACGACTCCGATCTCTCCGGACCGATGACGGTCGAAGGCACTGGCGTGATTCCGACCGACGGGCTCTACAACAACGTGATGAACTGGGACATGCGGATCCAATTCGGCGACGGCGTGAAGGTGACCTTCAAGCCCGGCCGCGATTCGACCAAGTTCATCGGCTCCGAGGGCTGGGTGAGGGTCTGGCGTGAGCTGCCCGGCGGCATCGACGCTGAGCCGAAGTCGCTGCTGACCTCGAAAATAGGCCCGAACGACGTGCATTTGATCGAGAGTCCCGGCCACGCCCAGAACTTCATCGACTCGGTGAAGTCGCGCAAGCCGCCCATCGCCCCGTTGGATCAAGCCGTCCGCAGCGACACGATCAGCCAACTCTGCGACATCGCCGTCCGCATGAATCGAAAGATCACTTGGGATCCGAAGACCAGGAAGATCGTCGGTGATGATGATGCAGCGACGCTGGTCCATCGATCGATGCGGGCGCCGTGGACGCTGTAGGAAACGTCGTCACTCAACTCTGGACAACTACCCATGTGCCGATTTGCGCGAATCGTGCTGTTGCTGAGCGTTTCGCTGATCGCGGCCTCAAGCACGGCGGCCGAGAAGAGCGAAAAGGCCCGGGTGCAGGCGATTCTTCACGGAGTAGGGCCGCGGGAAGCGGATGCCGGCTTCGCCGTCGCCGTCCGCGGCATCGACCAGCGCGGAGGGCGGTTCGGTTTCGACGGCTCAGGCGATCTCGTGACTGTCGATCTGGCCAGCGATCGCGTCTCCGTCGCCGATGCGGATCTCGCGTGCCTCTCGACCCTGCCGCATCTAAGACGGCTGAAGCTCTCGGGCAGCGGCGTTACCGACGCGGGCGTTCGGCAGATCAGTTCCCTTGCCGGCCTCGCGGAACTCTCCCTGCTCGACGCCCACATCAACGACGCCGCAGTGGAGCAACTCGTCCGCCTGACGAACCTCGCTTCTCTCTCCATCCGGCGGAGTTCCGCTCTGAGCGACAAGGCGTTTGAGAGCTTGAAACGGCTGCCGAAACTGGTCGATCTCGGCTTGCTCGATCTGGGGATCACCGACGGCGGGCTGAAACAGGTTGCGCAACTTGCCGGGTTGCGTTCGCTCGATCTTCGCGGTGATTCGCAATTGACCAACGCGGGGTTGGAGCAACTGCTGGCGCTAAAGCGGTTGAAAACGCTGCGGCTCGGGGGATATCAGATCAATGACGACAGCCTATCGCTCGTCAAGCGGTTTACGACGTTGACCGTCCTGACAATCGACGAGGCGGCCGTCACCGACGCCGGGCTGTCGCGGATCGCCGGCCTCCCCTTGCGGGAAATCACGCTTGCCCGATGCTTCGGCATCACCGACGAGGCGTTTCAGCGTCTCGGCGGTTTCGGCCAACTACGGCAAATCGTTCTCCAGGGCATCCCCTTGAGCGGCAGCGGAATGAAACAACTGCACAATAAGAACAAGCTCGTCTCCTTGCGGTTGAACGAGACCGGCATCGAGGACGCCGCTTTGGAACCGCTCCGCGGCTTGAAGAACCTTGCCCGGCTCGAACTGCGGCAGACACAAATCACCGACGCGGCCATCGGCGTCCTCGCCACCCTCACCGGATTGAAGACCCTCAACATCGGTCAGACCGGCATCACCGACGCCGGCGCCAAGCGGCTCGCCAAAGTCTTGCCGCAGTGCAAGATCATGCGCTAGCCGCGAGCCGCGGCGAGAAATCGCGGCGGAGCTAACTAACAGTTCCGGGGCTTACCACGGAGGCACGGAGGACACGGAGACGAAGACAGGGATGGGACAAACGACCGCAGAGGACGCAGAGAACGCAGAGGAATGAGATTTGAAGGGGGCTTTCACTCACGAAAGCAACCGCAGCACAATCAACCTGATTCCTCCGCGTCCTCTGCGGCTAATCGTTTCTCTCCGTGTCCTCCGTGCCTCCGTGGTGCGCATAGCGCTCTGTGGCAGTCGTAGCGACGCCCTGCTATTTCGCCTTCGGCAGCAGCGCGTCTTTCAGCGGCTCGATCCAGCGATGGCGCTGGGGATCATAGATGCCGAAACCGGAGCAGAACTCCCAGTAGGCGAAGCCCATCTTCCGCTTCAGGGCCTCCTGGGTGACGAAACGAGTCCAGCGGACGCGCGAATCGAGATCGGCCTTGCTGTAGGCGCCGAATTCGCCGAGCCAGATCGGCCGGTGGTGCTGCACTGCCCAGGTGATTGCCGCATCGAAATCGCGGCGGACGTCCCGCTGCTCCGCCGGCGTGCCGGTCCACTTCGTGCCAAGCCATTGTTGCGAGTCCGGCCCGGCCCAACTCGCCCCTTGATGGGTGAAATGGAACGGATTGTAGTAATGGACGGTGACGATGATGTGGCGATCCTTTTCCGGCAGTTCCAGACTCGGCAGTTCCTTGATGCCGTTCCAACCGACCGGGCCAACGACGATTTCCCGCCGCGGATTCGTGCGGCGGACGACCGTAATCGTCTCCGCGAGGAGTTCGTTCCACTTGTCGGCGGTCAAATTCCCATTCGGCTCGTTGAACAACTCGAACGCCAACGCCCGCGGATAGCCTTCATAGTGTTCGGCGATCTGTCGCCATAGGGCCACGAATCGCTCGCGATTCTTGTCGGGCTCGCGCACCAATTCGTCGTAGTTGTGCATGTTCACGATCGGCGTGATCCGCCGCTTGAGCAATTGCTTGATCGCCCAATCGACGCGATCGAGGAACTTCGGGTCGATTCGGTAGGGGGGCGACGCCTCGGCATGGGCTGACCAGCGCACCGGCAGCCGCACCGAGTCGAAACCGGCCGACGCGATCCGATCGAAATACTCTTCCTTGAGCACGACGCCCCAGTCCCCTTCCTTGGGCGCTTCCAACGCGTTGGCGAGATTCACGCCGCGCCCGAACACCGGCTTCAATCGCTGGAAAAAGGGATCGTCGAAAACCGCTTTCATCTCGCTCTCGTCGAAGCGCACGGCCCGGATGTTATTGACCAGGAAGCGGCGCGAGCGCCCCGGTTTGTCCAACATCACCTGCAGCGAAACGATTCGTCTAAGGTCGATCGGGCGTTTATCGCCATACCACGTTCCGAACAGCAGGACGAGGGTTGCGCGTCCGCGGCGCGGAACGTTCACTCCTTCGGCATTGGAGTGGTTGCGGCCGTCGGCGCCGGGATTGTTGACGCTCAGCAGCACGCGGACCGGCACGTCTTCGGGATTGTACACGTCCATCTCGACCCCCTCGAACCCGCGCAAATCCCACTTCCCCTCACGCCGCTCGATCAGCACTCCGGGCCATGACGCCGCGGCCTCGGTCGTTATCTGCAAGGCCGGCTTTCCGGCATTTTGCGTCATGACCGCCGTCGCCTGGATCGGACTGATCTTGATGTCCTTTGCGTTCTTGAAATCGACAAGGACTCTCGGTTTTGCTGGGTTCTCGCCGAAAGCGACGGTGGGGATCCAAGCCAACAACATTCCGATTGCGATGGTGCAACTGCGTGTTCGTAGTGCGCGTTCGCAGACTCGCGAGATCGTGTTTCGTTGCAGGTTCATTTTTCCAGCCTCCGGTTTTGGACGCGGGGATCATCTCGCCATGTTGTTCTTGTCAATGTCGCGGATCAATAGCCGGGAGCCAACGGCTCCCGAAATGTGCGCATCGCTGCCGCCCTGCTCCGGGAGCCGTTGGCTCCCGGCTATTGGACGTCGGGAATCTGAGGTCAATCGACTACCGATCAGATCGCGAAACGCACTCCAATAGTAGCGCGCTTTCGCGTGCGGGACAAGCGATAGCCGGATTATCTGCCGACCAGCCCGAACGCCCAGCAGAACCATGCCACCGGCGCGGAGAGCAGCAGCGAGTCGAGAATGTCCAAGACGCCGCCGAAACCGGGCATCCACGTACTCGAATCCTTCACGCCGACGTCCCGTTTTAGCATCGACTCGGCCAAATCCCCCACCATGCCGGCCGCGCCGACCAGAAGGCCAAAAACAACCCAACCCCACGAAACGCCTGGGTGTGGCTGGGGATTCTGGATCGTGAAAGGGACAATCCACTTGAACGCCGCCCACGAGCCGAAGCAGGCGAAGGCCAGGGCGCCGATCGCCCCTTCGATCGTCTTGCCAGGGCTGATCAACGGCGCCATCTTGTGACGGCCGATCAGACGTCCCACGGTATACGCCCCCGTGTCGCCCATCTTGACCACGATCACCCACGCCGCCAGCGCGCCGACGCCCCAGGCGATTCGCAATTGCACGGCGAACCAGAGCATCAACCCAACATAAACGAGAGCAAAGACGCCCCCGGCCACATCGGCCATGTTTCCGCCCGGCTTTTCGTACCGCGACATCTCACCAAAAATAACCAGAGGCACCACGACGCCGAGAAGAAGCAGGGAAGGCGTCTGCCAAGACGGATCGAGGGCCACCGCCCAGGCGCTCATGACAAGCAGCACGTTGCCAACGTAAATCGTCCAGCGCGGCGGGCGCATCCCCGCCAGCGCCGCAAGATCCAACGTCTCCTTCGTACCCAATAACGCAGCGGCAACGGCGACCGGCAACAGCCACGCGCCTGGCAGGGCGGTCGTAGCGTGATCGAGCCAGCAGAGCGCGACCAATGCGGCGATCAGGGGCGTGCCCAAGAGCAATCGCCAGCGGAGCATAATGGGGGTGTCCTCTTTGCGGCGAGCCGGCACAAGTTTCTGCGCGTTGGCGATGCGTGCGAAGCCGCAAGCGGCTTGGCGAGCGATGGTCACACCGCCGCCGCCTGCGCCTGGACCGATTGGCTGCTGACAACCGACCAGATCAACTCCGCCACGTCCTGGGCAGCGGTGGGCCGGGCCAATTGGTGCATCGCCGCCGACATCCGCCGCCGCAACGCCTCATTGGCCAGCAGAAAACAGAGCATGTCGGCCAAGCGATCGTCGAGCCGGTCGGAAATCTGCCGCTCATCGATTGTAACGCAGCCGCCGCCGGCCGAAAAGGCCCGCGCGTTGGCCAACTGGTGGTCATCGGCGGCGTGGGGATAGGGCAACAAGACGCTGGGCACGGCCGCGGCCGCCAGTTCCGCCAGCGTCGTGCCGCCGGCCCGGCAGACGGCCAGGTCGGTCGTGCGGAGCATGGCGGGCATGTCCTCGATGAACGGCACCACCGTGGCCGGCAAGTCGAACTTGCGGTAGAGCGTCTTTGTGGCATCGAGATCCGCCTGTCCTGATTGATGCACGATGTACCACTCGGCCAACTGCCGGCGAACTTTGTACAGCGCCCGCGGCACGTTCTCGTTCAGCGACCGCGCCCCGCCGCTGCCGCCAAGCACGAGGAGTTGACGGGGCGGAAGCAGGCGGCGAAGACCGGGAGAAGCGAAGACGGGGAGACGGGGAGAGGGGGAGATGGGGAGAGGAGGAGACGGATTGCCGGCTGCCTCTCTTTCCGTCCGCGCCGGAATCGTCACCATGGTGAGTCGCGTATCGCGGTCGAATCCAAATCGAATCGGATTGCCCGTCACGCGCACGGGGCAATGACAGCGGAGGCCGGCCGCGGTTTCAGCAAAGGCCGTGCAGATCAGCGTCGCCCGACGAGCGAGCCAGCGGCTGGCCCGGCCCGCCACGGCGTTCTGTTCGAGCAGCACTAACGGTACGTCGCGGCGGCTGGCGGCGCGGGCCATCGCCGCGCTGGCGTACCCGCCCAATCCCACGACCGCCGAAACGCGCTCCTCGCGCAGAAATCGCCGCGCGGCCAGATAACCGGCCAGATTCTCGACGACGAACGAAACCGCCTCGCGGGCGGCATTTGGCAACGGCCGCGACGGCAGCGCGAAATACTCGAACCCGGCCTTGCTCACGGCTTGACGCTCGAAGGACTTTCCCCCTCCGCAAAAAGTAATCCGTAGGCGCGGAATCATTGCCGAAAGCTGCTCGGCAACGGCCAGTCCGGGAAACAGATGCCCCCCGGTGCCCCCGCCGCTGAAAACGATGTGAACGATGTTGTTTTTCATGGTATTGACGGCACACAGCGTGTGCCCGCTATTTGGTAATAGTTTGGGAGGTTAGGGGGACTGAGGAGGCCGTCGTCAAAACGTCACCCAGTCTCGATCTTTCGCCCTGACAACCTCTGTCCCCTTCCTTCCCGTCCTTTCGTGCCGTCCGCAGTTCTTGAAACACCGGATTGCTGGATACGGTTTCGCGGACGGAAATGTTCGCGGGTTTTTTGGCAATAACGTCGAGTGGCGCTTCCGGTACGCCCAGTTTGAGCGAAGCAGCGCCCACGAGCGCACATAATGCCGAGGCGATCCAGAAGCGAACGACGATCTTGTTTTCGGCCCAGCCGAGAAGTTGGAAATGGTGGTGCAGCGGGGCACATCGCAGCAGGCGGCGGCGACGCCACTTGAAGTAGCCCACCTGCACGATCACGCTCCCGGCCTCCACCACAAACACGCCGGCGATCACCACAAGCAGCAGTTCTTGCCGTGCGACGACCGCCAAAAAGCCCAGCAATCCGCCCAACGGCAGCGCGCCGGTATCGCCCAAAAACACCTGGGCCGGATGACAATTGAACCAGAGGAATCCGAGCGTGCCGCCGATCATTGCGGCGGCCAGCACGGTCATTTCGCCGGCGTGAGGGATTCGCGGCACGCCGAGATACGCGGCCCATTCGGCGTGTCCGGCGGCGTAAACCAATCCGGTCATCGCCGCCATCGCAGTCACAAGACACCCGCCGGCCAGCCCGTCCAGCCCGTCGGTCAAGTTCACGGCATTCGAGGCGCCCACGATGACGATGATCGCCAGCGGCAGGAACCATAGCCCGAGCGAACATGACGCTCCCATTAGCGGCAAACGCAACGACAGCCCTCCTGGCACGGCGGCCTGCTGCTGATAGAGCAGCGCGGCGGCCACGCCGGCGACCAGCAGTTGCGCCACGAACTTCGATCTGGCACCGATGCCCTTCGCGGCCGTGCGAATTTTCACAAGATCGTCAACGATGCCGACCGCCGTCAGCCCGACCGCCACGACAAGGGCCGGCGCCATGTAGCCGTTGTGCAAATCGCCGAACAGCAGCAGCGCCGCAACCAGCGCCGCGACCACGAACAGTCCGCCCATTGTCGGCGTAGATTGTTTATCGCGGTGCAACCGGACAACCTCGGCCGAATCGCTCTTGATCGACTCGCGGAAATGCCGCCGCAGCCAGGCGATCCACCACGGCCCCAACAGCACCGCCACGGCAAAGCTCATTCCGGCGGCCATCGCCGCGCGCGGCGTGATCTTTCCCCAACCGGCAAGCGATTCGGGCGAGAGAGCCGTTAGATGATCGAGCAGCCAAAAAAACATATAGTCTTTTGACGCGGAACAGTGATTCGGAGTTCCGGCCTTAGCCGGCAGACGGCTCGGGAGTGCCCCCGAAATGCGGGACTACAAACCTGCATAAACGCACAATGACGAAGCACCAATGGCGAAGGACGAAAAACGCACCCCTTTCGTCATTCGTCATTCGCACTTCGTCATTGGTTTCCTATATCCCTGAGCCGCCGGGACGGCGCGGTGCGCCGCCCCGGCGCTCAGTCCTGGACTCCACTGCGAAGCGCCCGTCGACGCGGCCGACCCAGTAGCCGTGGTGTCGACGGGCTTATGCTCCTACCCAAGGAGGGGAGGGTATGCGCCCGGTTCCCGCAAACCCGACGCAAACAGCGGAGTCCTACTCAATGGTTCGTTGATGAAGCCGCCGTGTTCCTGGCAAAACGTACTCTTCACGCTCCGCGTGAAGCAATTCGTGTTTCGCGTCCCTCTCGCGGAGCGAGAGGAGTACGACTCCCTGTTAGTGATCGTCACGCGGCGCGCCGCCGCGGCTTCTTTAGCAGCGCTTCCACCACTCGCTCCATCGCCATCACCCGCGACCCTTTGACCAACACCACATCGCCCGGCATTGCCGCCGCGGGCACGTAGGCCAGTGCCTCTTCCACGCTTCCGAAGGCAATCGCCTGGCCCGGCGGCATCCCGGCGGCACGAGCCCCCGACGCCACGTGTTTGGCGAATTCACCGCACGCGATGTGTAACTTCGCTCCTGCGATCTCGACGGCTTGCTGGCCCAACTCCCGGTGCAAGGCGATCGACTGGTCACCCAATTCGGCCATGTCGCCGCTGACGACGATGCGGCGGCCCGGCGCATCGAACTCCTGCAACAATTCCAACGCCGCCCGCATTGCCGTCGGGTTCGAGTTGTAGGCGTCGTTGATGATCGAGACGCCGCCGATCTCCTGAACTTGGCAACGCATCGGCAACGGGCGAAACTTGTACAGATTTCGGGCCATCGCGTCCAGATCAAATCCGAGCATTTGCCCCACGGCCAGCGCCGCTAGCACTGCCGTCACGTGATGACGGCCGTAGACCGGCAACGAGAACTGGCAGCTTGCCACGCGAAACGTCAATCGCCCGTTGGCGTTGCGGATTTGCGTCGCTCTCAGATCGCAGCCCTCGCCCACGCCCACCCAAGTGATTTTTGCCGCCGACTTCGCGGCGACGCTCCGCAGCCAGGGGTCGTCGCCGAGCACCGCCCGCCCGTCGGCCGGCAGGGCCGCCAACAGTTCGGCCTTGGCCAGGGCGATCCGCTCGCGGCTGCCGAACCCCGCCAGATGGGCGTCGCCGATGCAGGTAATCACGCCGACGTTCGGCCGAGCCAACTCGGCCATGGCGGCGATTTCGCCCGGCCCGCTGGCGCCCAATTCGAGCACGGCGTAGTCGTGGTCCGGCTCGATCGCCGTCATGCTCAACGGAACGCCGAGATGATTGTTGAAATTGCGCGGGCTGGCCGTGCCGCGGAGTTGCGATTGCAACACAACGTGGATCATTTCCCGCGTCGTGCTCTTGCCGGCGCTGCCGGTCACGCCGATGACCGTGCCCTCAAACTGTCGCCGTCGCCAACCCGCCCAGTCGTTCAACGCCCGATGCGTATCGTCGACGCGGACGATCCAGCGAGAGCAAGCGGCAGTGTTGCCGGCCGTTTCCTTGGAAGGAATCAAGGAGAGAAAAAGAGGGAAATCCTTGTTGACGACTGCGCCGGCCGCTCCGCGAGAAAACGCCTCGCTGAGAAAATCTTCGCCGTGGTGGTTTGGTCCGTGCAGCGCCCAAAACACGTCGCCCGGCTTGATCGCGCGGCTGTCGCTGACGATGGCGCCGATCGGGATATCGGCTGGACTCGCAAGCGTTGCGAAGCCGCAAGCGGCTTGTCGGCCATCGATTGCAGTGCAGAGATCGGCGAGCGTTGCGAAACTGCAAGCGGTTTGTTCGGTAATCTGCAGCGCTTCCACCTTGCCCTCTCCCCTCTCTCCTCCCCACTGCCCACCGCCTACTGCCCACTGCCGACTGCCTACTGCCGACTGCCCCCCTCCCCATAAAGCCATTCCCTCGCCACTTCGCGGTCGTCATGCGGCAGACGCTGGTCGCCAACGATTTGACAAGTTTCGTGCCCCTTGCCTGCGATCAGCACGCAATCGCCTGCCTCGGCCATGCCCAACGCGCGGCAGATCGCCGTCGTGCGATCGGGAATCACTTGCGCCGTGCTGCGATTGACGAACCCCGCAAGCACGTCGCGGATAATCGCCGCCGGGTCTTCGTGCCGCGGATTGTCGTTGGTCAGAATCGCGACGTCGGCGGCCTTCTCAACGGCCCGGCCCATCAGTGGCCGCTTCTGGCTGTCGCGCTGGCCGCCCGCGCCAAACACGCAGATCAGCCGCCCCGCAGTCACCTGCCGCAGGGTTTTCAACACGCCCGCCAGTGCATCGGGCGTATGGGCGAAATCAACGAAAACGCCGAACGGCTGCCCGCATTCGATCCGTTCCAGTCGGCCGGGCACGTGCCCGATCGATTCCAGCCCGCGGACGACCGTGGTCAACTCGATTCCGTAGGTCAATCCGACCGCCGCCGCCGCCATGCAGTTATAGATGTGATGGCGGCCGATCATCTGCGTTCGCACGGGCATGGTCTCGCTGCCGGCGGTCAACAAGAACGTCTGCTCACTCGTGAATTGCTCGACCGGTACCGCGGTAACCTCGGCCGGCGAGTCGATGCCCACGGTCAGCGCGGGCCCGGCGTGGCGGCGCACGAGTTCGGCCGAGCCCGGATCATCGGCGTTGAACACTGCGAATCCGTCGATATTCAGATAATCGAAGATTTTTGCCTTCGCCCGGCGATACTCGCTCAAGGTGGCGTGGTAGTCGAGATGGTCGTGGGTTACGTTCGTGACGCACGCCGCGTCGAACTCCAGCCCGGCCACGCGCGACTGATCGAGCGCGTGGCTGGAAACTTCCATCACCGCGTGGGTGCAACCATTGTGGACCATCCGCGCCAGCAGCGCCGCCAGCCGCTCGGGCGGAGGCGTCGTGTGCGTCGATTCCTCGACGATCCGGCCGTCAAGATACCCCAGCGTCCCCAGCACGCCGACCCGATAATCCGCCGCCGAGAGCACGCCGGCGATCAAGCAACTCGTGGTCGTCTTGCCGTTGGTGCCCGTGATGCCGATCATTTTCAACTGTCGGCTGGGGCATCCTGCCAAGGTTTGACAGAGCCGGGCGAACGACTCGCGCGGATTCGGCACCACGCACGACGGCACCGACAATTCGGTGATCGGCCGGTCGGCCAATACCGCCGCGCAGCCTCGGGCGACGGCGTCGGCCGCGAAATCGTGCCCGTCGCAGCGGCTTCCCGCCAGCGCGGCGAACAACTCCCCCTCGCGGACTTGCCGCGAATCGCTGGAGCAGCCGGTGATCCAGGCGTTGTCGCCGCCGACGATTTCGGCCTCCGGCAACAACCGGCGCAGACTAACAACTTGTCCCAGTTCGGGACAGACTTGCATGGCCGCGGCCTCCCTGCCTATGACGAACGGTGGTTGCGGGATTGTCCGAAATCCGGCCAATCTGTCAAGGGAGAAATCGACTTGGGATAGACAGCCGGGTGGGGGCCGGCCCATAATGGTGCCATGCCGTACCGCGATTTCGACGTTCCCAGCCTGGCCCGATATCTGCACACGTCCCCCCAGCAAGTTGAGAAACTGGCGGAACGGGGTAAACTGCCCGGCCGGAAGGTCAACGGCCAATGGCGATTCGCCAAGCCCGACATCCACCACTGGTTCGAGCGGCGGATCGGGGCCTCGGATGAAGCAGAACTGCTCGTAGTCGAGTCGGTCTTGCAGCGGTCGGCCCCGGTTGACGACGAATGCGACGTCTGCATCGCCGAAATGCTGCCGGTCGAGGCGATTGCCGTGCCGCTTTGTGCACGAACGCGAAACTCGGTGATCGACGCAATGGTCGAACTGGCCGCCCGAACCGGCTGGCTCTGGGACACGAAAGAGATGGCCGGGGCGGTGAAAGCCCGCGAAGACATGCACACAACCGCCTTGGAAAACGGCGTGGCGCTGCTGCACCCGCGGCGTCCGATGGCCAAAATCCTCGCCCAGCCGTTCCTGGCCCTGGGTTGCACGAGCAGTGGCATTCCTTTCGGCGGCGAAGGCCCCTTGACCGACGTTTTTTTTCTGATCTGCTCGATGGAAGACCGTGGCCACCTCCGCGTGTTGGCCCGGCTCAGCCGGATTCTCACCTCGCCCGGCTTCCTCAACGCGTTGCACCAGGCCCCCGACGCCGCCGCCGCGCACCAGTTGATTGTCGAGACGGAGACGAAGCTGTGAGCGGCGAAAAACGCGGGCTGGGCACTTCAGTGCCTGGTGAAACTGATGCCAAGTGCGAAGAAGATGCGTTTGCCGACAGCCTCTCCCCTTCTGCTACTCCGCTCTCAATTCTCGCCATCGGCGACACCACCCGGCGGGAGTTCCGCGAAGCCCGGGCTTGTCTGGGGAAATGGGGAAGCGTGGCCGACTTCTCCGACCCCGATTCCGCAGCGGCGGGGCTTGCGCAAAACCGCATCTCACCCGACCTGCTGGTCGTGGCGCAAGCGTTTCCAGGCCAGTTTTCGCACGAAACGATCGACCGTCTGCGGCGGTTGGCCCCGCTGGCTCGCCTGCTTGGCCTGATGGGAAGCTGGTGCGAGGGGGAGATGCGGAGCGGCTCGCCTTGGCCGGCGACGCTGCGAACCTATTGGCATCAGTGGCCTGCATGCGGCAACCGGCAGTTGCGACGCCTGGCGATGGGCCAGTCGTGCTCCTGGGCCCTCCCGCTGACCGCCAGCGACGAAGAGCGGCTGCTGGCCGATGCGAAAAGCAGTTCGGCATGTCAGGGTTCGATTGTGATTCGGTCGCATTCGCGCGAGATGGCCGATTGTCTCTCGGCGGCCTGTCGCCGGCATGGGCTGGTCCCGATCTGGCAGCATGATGCGGCGGCCGTTCGTGTCGAGGGAGCGACGGCGGCGATTTTCGAATGTGTCGATCTTTGCGACGATGAGCGGGACGCGATGCAACGTTTTGCCGACGCAACGCGGCCCGCACCACTCATCGCGTTGTTGTCGTTCCCGCGAATCGAAGACCGCGATCGCGCGGCGTCGACCGGTGCGTCGGCCGTGCTCTCCAAACCGCTCGTGCTCGAAGACCTCATCGAGACCATCGATCAGTTCATTGTCCCAGAGAGGCACAATCACGCTCAACAGAAATAGCCGGGAGTCAACGACTCCCGGAATCAGCGGTCTGCGGCGGGTCGCCGGGAGTCGTTGACTCTCGGCTATTGTCGCACGTCCTTCGGTTTCTTGCTCGGCGAACGAACAGCCTCACCACGGGTGTACTGGATGGCGGTCGGCCCGCTGGAAGAGATAGCGGAGCGTCTCGACTTGGGTCGCGTCTTTGGGCCAGGTGAGGAAGTGGACCGATCCGTCGCAGAAGCCGGCGTTGAAGCCGCCCTCGAAGAAGCGGCCCAGCCCGCGGGTCGGGTCTTTTGGGTCGAACTGCAAATCCTCCGGCTTCGTCCAAATCACGGCGTGGTCGTCGTCCACCTCGACCGTCATGATCGTGTTCGACGTGCCGTCGGTGATGTCCTTAAGATACGTCGGTCTGTCAGCCTCGAAAGCCGCCCCGCCGCCGACCGGCAGAAGGTAGTTCGTGCGGCCTTTCTCCGTCCTCGACATCGGCAGGCGATAAATCGACGGCATCTTGTCGATCAGCGTGCGATTGTGCGGGCTGTCCCAAGGCTCGTCGAGATGGAATTGCTTGAAAAGAGCATAGTCGATGTAGGGAAGAACGCAAACTCGCCAACTCAGAAGTGGCTTGCCGTCCTTGTTGTAACTTGCTGGCGAGGGGAAATGATGATTCGCCGCAAGGTAATTGTGCATTGCCAAGCCGATCTGCTTTAGATTGTTCATCGACTCGAACCTGGCCGCGCGGGCTCGTGCGACCTCAATCGGCGGCGTCACCAGCGAAAGCAGCTTCTCGACGCCGTGGTTCTGTTGATCGAGAGCTAACACGAGCCGATCGCCCTCCACCTTCGGCGCAAGTACGGTGGCTGCCTCATCGAACTTGGGCACGATCGTTCGCACTTCTTTGTAGGAGCCGATCTGCCGCAGCATTTCTGCGAGCTTCGCGCAGATGCGCTCGGCGGCCTGGGCATTGGCGGACTTGACGGTCAAGCGAATGGCCGGGCGCGGCGGCAGATCGACTCCCGCCGCCGCCCAAGAAACGCCGCGGGTGAGGATCTCTGTCGATCCCCCGCCCAATTCCTTGGGAAATTGCGGCAGGAGTTCCTCGATCACGCGGTGGGCGTAGGCCGGAGGAATGAGAGCCGCTTGCGCCGCGGAGTCGCCGGCCGCCTCGAAAGCCGCCGCCAGTTCCGGGCGCAGGCGGGGTGGAATTCACCGATCGAATTGGTCGGTTCGTTGGCTGCGTAAACGAACGACCCGTGAACCACGCTGCCCGCCTTGGGCGGAAGCTGCGTCGCCGCGCGGATTGCCGCCACGTCGGTGGCGGGTGGCATGGGAATCACGATCAGCACCTTCGGCATCCAGCCTTCGTTGCCCAGTGTAACGACGACATAGATATCTTTGACACCGGCCTGAATCGCCGCTCGCAGATTCTTCGCCGCGTGCTCTTTGACTTTAGCGAGTTCGCTCGGTGGAGTCGGCACGACGCGGGCGACGTAGTCGACCCAGGACAGCGGATCAAACCGGGTGATATCCATGTGGGCCACCACCGCCGTTTCCGCTTCTACGAATGGCGCAACCGCCTTCGCCCGAGCAGCGGCGTCAGACCTGGCGTCGGCATAAGCGGCAGCCGACGCGGCCAGTAGAACGATAGCGGACATGCAGCAGGTCAACAGTTTCATTTCTTATTCTCCTTGAATTTGACGGTCTTGGTCTATTCCTGGTTCCCACGCTCTGAGCGGGAACCGCCCCTCTGCAACGCGGAGCTTTGAGGACGGTGCGTTCCCACGGGGGACCGTGGGAACGAGGGGTTGCTACTTGCCTTTCGTCATGAGCGTGATTTCGCGACGCCAGGGCACGCTCCTGGGGCCTTTCTCCGACGTTAGAATCGCCTTGTTTCCGTCGCGCTGGTAAACGAACGGCTTGCCATCGACCGGATTCACGGGAATCGGCACGTCGGTAATGCCGCTCACGCGTTCGGGCCATTGGCCGTCGTGCGTGGCGGCGTAAAGCCGCATCGCCTCGAAGATACGCAGCATGGCGAACGTCCATTCGTTTCGGATTTCCGCATGTTTCGCCGCCATGATCGCCGGCAGAAAGAAGCGGGCGATGGGAATGATCTCGCGGTTGGCGGCAAAGGCTTTTCTCATCTGCCGATCCGCCCGCTCTAATCCTTCACTCGCCTCGCTGGCCGGCAGGAAGAACCACTTGAATTGATCGTCGCTGATCTCTTCATAGACTTCCATCGTGTAGAGAAGCACGACCTGGGCTACGGGCATCGCCTCGACTTCGGCCGCACTGTGACCCTGCCGGATCAAATACTGTTTTGCGTGCGGATAGCCCTGAATGGCTGCCATCGTGAACAGGGCCATGCTGGCTTCCTTGGTAGGTAAGGGGGTGCCCTCGACCAGGCCAATTCCATAAATGTTGTCGATAGTCCTCTTCAACAAATCGCGCCATCCATCGGGCGAGAGTTTCTTCTTCTTCAAGTCGCGCAAATCGGGGAATTGCAGATAGAGCATGCTCGACTCCGCCTCGGCCCCCGGCCGCGTATCGACCGGCGGCCGTGGAAGCGTGCTCAGGGCCCAATAGAGATTGGGGGCGCCAGGCTGCTGGATGAGCTGCTCCAGTTGCGCGGACATGACTCCGGAGATTGCCAGCCCGACCAGGCCGCTAACCAGCGTTTGAGACTGGGCAACGTGCCGCGCCTCGGCATAGCCGATTTGTAGCGTTTGCACCGCATCATCGTACCGGCCTTCGGCGATCTCCAGATGTGCCTTTGCCAACAACATGCGTGCGTACGCGCGTGATTGCTGTATGTCCGGGAGCATCACGGAGATAAAATTGCCGTCGCGGATCGGCAATTCCCAGTCACACGACTCGAATTGCGACGCCCGCTCCATGTCGGAGTAGATTCCGCCGCCCCTCTCAATCAAATGAATGACGCTGGACAGTTCCTTTTTCCGATACGCCTTCTCCCGCGGATCACCGATGGGAATGTCCATCCATCTGCCAATTCTGCCGTCCTCTGAAAACTCTTTGTCGAATTCGCTGAGAAAAGTCATCCGTTCGGCCGGAAGCCGGTTCCACCAGACAGCGGCGTTGCCAGGGCGGCGTTCCAGAAACGGCGGCAAAAGCTGATACTTCAGCGCCGGTCGGGGCTCGGCCGCCGGGTACAAGACCATCCGCACCGTCTTCTGTTCTTCCGGCGTATCGGGCGACGACGCAACAACTTGGCTCATCACCGCTGCCGCTGAAAGCGTCGTCAACAGCATTACGAAGATTCCAGCGATTATTCGCATGACCTGGCTCCTGATAGTTTCTGAACTCTACGAACCGAAAAAGCTCTCTTGGCTCAATAGACGATCGAGTTGTCCTCGCGAGCTTAGAACCGGTTCCGGTTGGTTCTTCGTTGTCACAACCGCCGCCGGCGATTTCCACGATTCCACGCCGAAACCGAGCACTTGATCCCGCAGGCTCAAATAGTCCGTTTCGTCGGACCCGGAAGAAATCGCACGTCGCGGCGAATTCCTTACGGCAAACGAAGAACTCGAATCAACTTGTCGCTCGGCGAATGACGCGGCAGTAGGCGAAACGCCTTTCCCGCCGGCTGGTGCGACTGCGCGCGGCTCGACGCGGACAACCAACGCGGCCAGCAGCATGGCCGCCGCGGCCGTCATCGCCGAGAACGCCGCCGGCCATGCCCAACCCCTCTTCGCTCGTCCGCCGGACAGAGCGTCGCCGCAGCGGCTGCACAAGAATTGTCCCGCCGCCAGGGCCTCGCCGCCCGGCAGGTTCTCGTTCAGCCTCGCTTCTTGGGCCAGCAGGAATCGCCAGCGCGGGTCGAGCCCGTCGCCGCGCGGGCGAAGTGCGGCCAACGCGGCCTCGAACGCCTTCATCTCTTCGTTCATCTCTTCTTCCCCGAACATGGTGCATCCGACCTTTCTCGCAAAGCCGCCAGCCCCCGCTGGTAGCTGCGGTAAACCTTGCTCAGCGATTTCTCGCTCAGCCGCGCGATCTCCTCGAACGCCAGCCCGCCCCACAACCGGGCAACGATTACCTCGCGCTGTTCGATGGGCAGATGTTTTAACGCATCGGTCGCGGCCACGGCGTCGAGGCGCTCGCCTTCGGCCGACTCAAACCAGGGCTCGCCGCGGCCGGCCGCCGCCGTCTCGCGCCGCGACCGCCGTCCGCAGGTTCGCGCGGCGTTGATCGCCCGGTTCCGCACCACCCGATACAGCCAACCGACCGGATTCTCGGGGGCGACAACCTGGCGGACCAGCAGCAGAAACGCCTCTTGCACCACGTCCTCGGGCGCATCGCACCATTGCCGTGCATAGAGCACCAGCGCATTGCGGTGCTCGTCCCAAAGCCGCGTCACTGCTTGTGGACTGAGGATGCTCATCCGGCGTCTCTTGCGGCGGTCTCCAATAGAAAGACACTGCCGAGTCGGCAGTTTTTCACGCCGGCTGGGAGAATTTGCGCGAAACCGGGCGATCCGCGGGCGAAACCGCGCGCGGTTATTTCTCGATTTTTCCGAACACCATTCGCCCCGCGCTGGTTTGCAGCACGCTGGTCACCGCGATCGGGATCGTCTGGTTCAGCCGGTCGCGTCCCGACTCGACGACGACCATCGTGCCGTCTTCCAGATAGCCGATGCCCTGGCCCGGCTCCTCGCCGACCTTGACGATCCGCACTTCGATCCGTTCGCCCGGCAGGAAGACAGGCTTCAGCGAGTTGGCCAGGTCGTTGAGATTGATCACGACGACGCCTTGCAGCTTGGCGACCTTGTTGAGGTTGTAGTCGTTGGTGATCAATTTGCCTTGAAGGTTCTTGGCCAGGGCGACGAGCTTCAGATCGACCGACAGGCCGGCGAACTCGGGCAGGTCGCGCTCGTGGATGACCAGTTCGATGTTCTTGTTGCCGCGAAGACGGTTGAGGATGTCGAGCCCGCGCCGGCCGCGGCCGCGGCGGAGACGATCCGAGCTGTCGGCCACCGCCTGCAATTCGCTGATTACGAACTTCGGCATGATCAATTGCCCGTCGAAAATCCCGGTCTCCACCACGTCGGCGATCCGTCCATCGATCACCACGCTGGTGTCGAGAATACACGGTTTGAGCCCCTTGACCTCCTTGGCGAACTCGACATAGGGGATGATGAAACGGAAGTCGTTCTTGGTCTGCATCAGCAGACTGATGCAGACGTAGCAGAGGACGGCGCCGATAACCAATTCCATGTGACTATAGAGTTTGTGTTCGATGTTGAAGGGCGTTAGCGCCAGCCCGAGGATGTAGGTCAGGAACAGGCCGATAATCATGCCGAAGTAGACGGCCGTGATGGCGTCGAGACGTTTTCGCCGGATGGCAATGTCCAGGCCGATCGTTGCAAAAGCCAGCAGGATAATGCCCACGAAGACACCCATCGTGATAGGAATCGAGTTGGGCAGAAGCCCCGAGTTGATGACCGAGACGCTAAGCCCGGCCACGACGAACACAAATACGCAGCGGAGGATGATTAGGCCCATGGCATTGGTATGGATTGGAGTGATATATGAAACGTACGTACAGATCGTCCACATCGAGGGTCAATGGCTGAAGGACGGACACTACCCGCGAAACCAGTCGTCTGGACCGGCTCGCGAACGGTCAGTTGCCGTCGGCCGCGCATATTCCCCTCGCCTCTATAATACCTCGATTGTAGGTGCCAAGAACAGAAACAGGAAGTGCCCCCCCTTTTTCGATCCTTTACCGCTGGCCACAATAGCCCTATGAATACGACAACCCCCCCACTCGCCCAATTGGAAGCGGCCGCGGCCGCCGGAAAGCTCTCGGCGTCGGCCGCCGCCAACATTCGCACGTGGCTGAGCCAGCCTTACCTGCGCGATTATGCCCCTCAAGTGGCGGAGCATTTGGCCGCCGGAAAATGGGCGGAACTCGAGGAGGCGTTTTGGACTACCATCCCTTTCGGCACCGGAGGTCGCCGCGGCCGCATGTATCCAATCGGATGCAACGCCATCAACGATCGCACCATCGGCGAAACCGCCCAGGGGTTGGCCGACTACGTCAAGCAATGCGCGAAGACGCAAACAGCCGGCGGCGGTGCGCCGCGCAACCCGCGCCGCCCGCTCTCCTGCGCCATCGCCTACGATACGCGGCATCGCTCCCGGCAGTTCGCCGAGCTTTGCGCCGAAATCATGGCCGCTGCCGGCTTCACAGTGTTCTTCCTCGACGGCTACCGCAGCACCCCGGAACTCTCCTTCACCGTGCGTTACAAGCACTGCGATTGCGGCATCATCATCACCGCCAGCCATAATCCGCCCAGCGACAACGCGGTGAAAGCCTACGGCCCCAGCGGCGGCCAATACATCCCGCCTCACGACACGGCTTCGGTCGAAATGATGCAGCGGGTCACGTCGATCAGGCGAACGCCGTTCGCCGACGCGCTGGCTGCCGGAAAGGTCGTCTATTGTCAGGAGGAGGTCGATGCCGCGTTCATCCGCGCGGTGCTGGCACAAAGCGTGGCCGGTCCCCGCAATCTGAAAATCCTCTACTCGCCGCTGCACGGGGTGGGGGCGTCGGCGGTGGTTCCGGTGTTGCACGAAGCCGGCTTCCGCGACGTCGAGATTTTCGGGCCACACGCCACGCCCGACGGCGACTTTCCCAATGTGCCGAACCACGTCGCCAATCCGGAAAACCCCGCCGTCTTCGACGCCATGATCGAACACGCCAAGGAAAGCGGGGCCGAGTTGATTCTGGCGACCGATCCCGATTGCGACCGGCTCGGCTGCGCCGTGCGCCGCTCGCTGGCGGCGGATGCCCCCTGGACTACGTTGACCGGCAACCAGCTTGGTTCGCTCCTGGTCGATTTCCTGCTGGCCAACCGCCGAGCAGCCGGCACGCTTTCGTCCGCCAATTTTGTGGTCAAAACGCTCGTAACCACGGAGCTGATCCGGCAAGTGGCCGATTCCTACGGCGTGCAGACGGCGGGTAATCTGCACGTCGGATTCAAGTGGATCGGCGCGGAAATGGACGCGCGTGGGCCGAAAGATTTCGTCTTCGGGGCTGAAGAGTCTTACGGCTTCCTGGCCGGCGACCACGTCCGCGACAAGGACGCCGCGGTGGCCTCGATGCTCACGGCCAAAATGACCGCCAAGCTCAAGGCCGAGGGCAAGTCGCTCTGCCAGCGACTCGACGAGCTGTTCGGCCAATTCGGCTGCCGCAGCGAGGGCCAACTCAACATCCAGATGCCCGGTGAAAAGGGGATGGACGACATGCGGGCGTTGATGGCCCGAGTTCGTTCTGCCCCGCCCGAAGCCCTCGGCGGCTTGAAGGTGGTCAGGGCTCGCGACTATCTTGGCGGCGTCGAAAAAGCGTTTCCCGGCGGAGCCGTCTCTCCGCTCGATGCACCCAAAGGGGACATGGTGATTCTCGACCTTGAGGCCAACGGAAACTACCTGGCGGTGCGTCCCTCCGGCACGGAGCCCAAGGTCAAAATCTACCTCTTCGCCTACGATCCGCCGACCGCGTCCGACTTGGACGCGACGAAGGCCGCTCAAACCGCGCGGCTAAAGTCCATTGGCGACGATTTCCGCAAGTACGCCGGCGTATAGCGGGAGTTGTAGGAGGCGACTCCAGTCGCCGAGTGAATTGCGGTTCCAGGACAATCGGCAACCGGAGTCGCCATTACAAGTCGGTCTTGATTCACCCAAGAAACAACACTGGGAACCGCCCGTTGCAGACGAGCAGTTCCCAGTGCGAATTCTCCTTAGACGGATGCCGACAACCACCGTCGGCAGTCGCCTCCTGCAACCAGAGTATTAGGCCGCATTTCTCCCCGTGGTGGGGCAGACATTCTTGTCTGCCGCGCGAAAGGGCGGCGCATCTGGCAGACAAGAATGTCTGCCCCACCGGACACAGTTTTGTGTATTCTCCCCGTATGGCGAGAAACGCAGGTCAGGCCGCGGCCTTGGTCGGCAGCCTGCGAATCGCCAACGACAAACTGATCCACGTCCAGCCGTGCAGCAACATCTCGACGCCGATCAGCAGCCCGAGAACCCAGAGGCTCTCCCTCGGGAAGTGCCGGCAGATGATCACGCCCAACAGGAACGTGACAACGCCGTTCAGCAATGCCCAACCCCAATACGGAAAACGGACAACCAACGCCGCCAGCGCCCGGCGCCTCCCGCCACGATGAAGAACGCCGCCACGAACCAGGTCATGGTGATCGCCGACGCGACCGGAAGCTCGCGGAGCAACACGCCCACGACCAGGTAGAGAATGCCCATGAAAATCTGCAGCAACGCCCCGCTCCAATTTCCCGCCCAAAACGCCGTGATGATCGTGACGATGCCGGCGACCATCAACACCACTCCCAGGACCACCATCGCCGCAACCGAGGTCAGCGCCGGAAAGACGATCGCCACCGTGCCGCAGATCACCAGAAGTGCGCCGTACAACAGCAGCCACCACCAATCGGACCTGATGTGCTCGAACTCGCGTTCCAGCCGTTCCGCCCCGGTCACTTCGCAAACGCATTTCTCGACGTTTGTGTTGTTCTCGCTCATGACACGATCCTTTCGATTTATTGATATGGGAACCGGCGGTGGACCCCTGAAGCCCCGCCGCTCAACCATAGGTCAGAAATCGAATTTGGCGGCGGGGGCCACTATCTGAGGACTGCTACCATTATGCGGAATCGTGCGACATTTCCGTTTTTCGCGGTTCTTCGCAAGATTCGGGAAAAGCGAGAGCTTGGGTGCCATGCCCACGCTTGCCGTGGGCATGTCTTCCCGCCAGAACCGCTGCATGGCCACGCAAGCGTGGCCATGGCACCCGCCGGAAGCCAGCAGAATAGCCAATGGCCTGCGGAATGCGGCAAACGCTACTACCTTCGTCCGCCATTTCCTGCGGCCACGCCCTCGGCGACGGCCGCCTTCGCCACCGCCTTCGCCACGTCCACCGCCACCCGCTTGTCAAATACGCTGGGGATGATGTAATCGGGCCGAATGTGATCTTCGGCGATGATGTCGGCGATCGCCCTTGCCGCCGCGATCTTCATTCGCTCGGTCACCCGCAGCGCCCGTACGTCGAACATGCCGCGAAACAACCCGGGGAAGCAGAGCACGTTGTTGATCTGGTTCGGATAGTCCGAGCGGCCGGTGGCGACGACCCGCGCACACGACATCGCCGCCTCCGGCTCGATCTCCGGATCGGGATTGGCCAGGGCAAACACGACCGGATCGGCCGCCATCAGCTTGACGTCCTCGACCGAAACCAGGTCGGGGCCGGAAACGCCGATGAAGACGTCGGCCCCGCGCATCGCGTCGGCCAGCGAGCCGGCGATTCCCTCGGGGTTGGTGTTCTCGGCGATCCATTGTTTGACGGGGTTGCTCTGGCAATCTCGCTGTCGGCTGATCGCCCCCTTGCGGTCGCAGAGCACGATTTGCCGACAACCCATCGAGAGCAGCAGCTTGGCAATGGCCGCCCCCGCCGCGCCGGCGCCGAGGATCGTCACGCGAACGGCCTCCAGCCTCTTCTCCACCACCTTCAACGCATTTTGCAGCGCCGCCGAAACCACGACCGCCGTCCCGTGCTGATCGTCGTGAAACACCGGAATATCGAGTTGGGCAATCAGCCGCTGCTCGACCTCGACGCACCGCGGCGACGAAATGTCCTCCAAGTTGATACCCCCGAACGTCGGCGCCAGGAAGGCGATGGTCTTGACGATTTCACCGACGTCTTGCGTGTCGAGACAGATCGGAAAGGCATCGACGCCGCCGAATTCCTTGAAGAGCATGCACTTGCCCTCCATCACCGGCATGGCGGCCCGCGCGCCGATATTGCCCAGCCCCAACACCGCCGATCCGTCGGAGACCACGGCCACGGTGTTCTTGCGGATCGTCAGCGCGAAGCTCGCCTCGGGATCGGCGGCAATCGCGCGGCACACCCGCGCCACCCCCGGCGTGTAGACCATCGACAGGTTGTCGCGCGACTTGACCGGCGACTTCGAGCGGATCTCGATCTTGCCGCCATGGTGCAGCAGGAACGTGCGATCGGCCACGCGAACGATCGTCACCCCGGGGATTTGCCCTACCCGCTCGACCACCGCTTCGCCATGTTCGACGTCGCGGGCGCTGACGACGATATCGCGGGTGATCTCCCCCTTTTCCATTTGCACGATGTCGACCGAACCGATCAGACCGTCGGCCTCGCCGATCGTCGAACAAATCTGGCCCAATAGGCCGGGCAAATCAGGATAGCGAAGCCGGAGAATCGTGCTGTAGGAAGGACTGTGCTGCTTCACGGTGTCTTTTCGCCGCCAATGACCGGTGGTTTCCCAGTTCCCTGGACTCGTCTCTCCCATGAGAAGACGGAAAACAGCAATTGTAACCGAACGCGGCATGCACCTCAATTGCTCTGCCGCGGCGTTGCGGGCGGCTCTCGCAGAATCGCCGGACCGTACATGCGTTCCAGTGCGGCGGCCACGCTGTCTGCCAAAACCTCATTCCCGGCGGCGTTGGGATGAATCCCCCCTTCGTCCGTCAGGTATGGCCCGCCAAGCCAACTGCCCGGCGGAATCAACGGGCTGTGAAGAAAGAGCATGCGCAACGCCGTGTCGGGAATCAACTCGACGTCCTCTTCCCGTGCAATCTCGCGTTCCAGACCCCAAAACGGATCGCTCATGTACGCCCGCGGAATTTCCATCAGCGCCACTTCGGCCCCCATCTTTCGCGAGGCATCGATGATCTTCTTGAGGTTGGCCTTCGTCTCCGCCCGGCTGTGGAAACGAAGGAAGTCGTGGGCGCCAAGCTCGATGACAACCACCTGCGGATTGTGTTTTGCAATATCGGCCAATTCCGTGTGGTGTTCAACCACCTGCTTGGCCGACCACCCGGGCGTCCCCTCGTCCACGGCAGGAAGTGAAATCCGCTTCTGCAGCTTCTGCGGGTAGCCCCCAAACATGCCTAGCGAAGTCATGCTATCGCCGAGACAGACCACGGGCCGACTTCCCTTCAGCGTCACCCTGTGATGTATATGAGTCGCCCAGATCCAATCGAAGGTCATACCCGCCCAGGCAATCCACAGGGCCACGATGCTAATCCACACGAACCGCCGTGACACTCGTCGGGATGGAAGCTGTTCCGCCGTCCGAACACGCCGTCGGCGGGTATTGACAACGCCGACTACAATGACCACGAGCATCACGACAAGGAGTGCGAGAAGCCCCGGTGCGGGCGTCAGCCGTTTCGCCACCAAGATTGCAGCACAAACGCCCAAACAGAGCAGCCCACGGCGACTGACGAGCGCCAGCAGCGTATAAGCCAGCAGCCACGCCGCGATCATCCACGGAATGCCGCTCGGAAAGACCAGCGGCGAGGCCGTCACAATCGCACACCATCCCAGGCCCCGGCATACCCGCCCCAGGACGGCACGCGGTTCGTCTGCACGCGATGAGCTGCTCATGAGTTATCCGTACTGACCGCCGACGTGCGTTTCGGCGTCGGCATGGCTCCGCTCAAGCAATATGATCTCCGTTTCTCCGGCCTCGATCAAGTGCGGCGGTCTGAAGAAGGCGGTGCGACCCCGCGGAGCGGCACGCGGCCGCTAGTTGACTTGCGGCAATCGGCGGACGGCGGAGTTCGTGCTCGGCGGCGGCAGGGGGGCCGTCGGAATCGCGGGACGTTCGCCGCGGTCGTAAGAGATGCCGGGCAGCGACGGCCCGCCCGCTTCCGGCTGGCCCGACGGAACCGGCGGCAAGCGGCGAGGTCTCACCGCGTCAGGCAGCATCGACGAGGCGTCACGATCCGGCCCCGCCAAATCACCGGTCCTGTTTCGTTCTGCCTCGTTTGGCGAAGAGTCGGGGCGGCCCGGGTCGGGCATTGCCTCGGGCTGGCTCTTTTCCGACGTGATTCGCAGCCCTTCGGCCGTCGGGTGATGCGCCAACCGGGTCTGCGTCGTCTTTTTCTCCAGGTACTCGATCCAGCGTTGTGCGGAGACCAAGGAAGGGTCGGCCCGCAAAGCCATCGCAAAATGCTGCATCGCCGCCTGCGTCTGCCCCTTCTTATTCAACAGGTAGCCCAAATTGTAGTAAGCGGCGGCCTCGCCGTGTACTGCCCGCAGGTTCGTGAACGCCTCGCGGAAGCGGCACTGATCGACCAGCACCGTGGCGATGTTGTTGCGGTACAACGGGTTCTTCGGGGCCATCTGAATTGCGGCCGACATGGCCGACACGGCTTCGTCGAGACGGCCCTGCCGAGCGTAAAACAGCCCGATGTTGTTGTAGACCGACGGCTCCCTGGGATGCGTTTTCGCCGCCTGCTGATAAAGTTGCAGCGCCTCGTTTTTCTGCTCAAGCTGCTCCTTTAGCCGAGCATACGCCAGCAATGCCGCCAAGTGGTCGGGACACATTTTCAGCGCCGCCTGATACTGATGCTCGGCGTCGGGCAGCTTGCCCGATTCTTCGTAAAGCCGCCCGATCGCGACGTAAAGCTCTGGGCTGGGCTTGGACTTCGATTTCAGAGAAATCGCATCGTCCTCCGGCGTCGCGGTCTTCGACGCGTTCGGGTCCAACGCCTCGCCGATCTTGTTGAAGCCTCGTTTGACGCCCGACGTGATCGGCGTGTACCAAGAGTCGCCGCTCGCGGCGTTCGACTGTTGTGCCGAGGCCGGACGGCAAATCAGCCCCGCAAGGTCTGCGGCGCCGAGCACCAGCAGCACGAAGCACGCTGTCCAGAACTTTGCCGAAATCCGTTTCACCCACCACCTCCGGCGCCCAGCGGATCACCTTGCCGCGGAAGACGTTTCGCCGACGCGCAACCGCTCAACCAGCCATCTGGCGACCTCGTTGTAGTGATCGTCCGCGATTAAGAGCAAGCTGCAACCGATTTTTCCGACTGGAGGACATTTGGCGAATTTAACAGCCAGAACAGGCATTTCGTGCCCCATCACGACAAGATGGGCGATCGGGGTAAGCACTGCCGCTTAGCCGCCGCCCGCAGGACGGCGAGGGCAGCAACCGTGCGTCGGAACCTTGACGCCTGATGCCGCCCCGGTTATGTTGAAAGGTTTCCCTACCTCCAGGCGGACCGCCCCGAGGATCGTCTCCGCCCATGCGCCGCACCGACATACGCAACGTGGCCATCATCGCACACGTCGACCACGGCAAGACAAGCCTGGTCGATTGCATGTTGCGCCAGAGCGGGCGGTTCCGCGAGGCCCAGCTTGTCGGCCAGCAAATCCTCGACACGAACGATCTGGAACGCGAGCGCGGCATTACGATCCTCGCCAAAAACATCGCCATCCCTTACTGCGGCGTGAAAATCAACATTATCGACACCCCCGGCCACGCCGATTTCGGCGGCGAGGTCGAGCGCGTGCTCCGCATGGCCGACGGCGCCCTGGTCCTGGTCGATGCCGCCGAGGGCCCCATGCCGCAAACTCGTTTCGTCCTCTCGAAAGCGTTCGAGTGCGCGCTGCGGCCGATCGTGGTCATCAACAAAATCGACCGGCCCGACGCCCGATCGCACGAAGTCATCGACGAAGTGCTCGAACTGTTCTTGCAACTGGGGGCCGACGACGTCCTGGCCGATTTCCCCTACGTTTTTGCCAGCGCCAAGCTCGGCTACGCCACCGACGATCCTGCCACGCCGACCGGCGATATCCATCTGCTGATGGATATGATCCTCGAAAAAATCCCCGGGCCCGATGTCGACGTCGGCGGCCCTTTGCAGATGCTCGTCACCACGCTCGACTGGTCGGACTACGTCGGGCGCATCGCCATCGGCCGCGTGCAGTCGGGCACGCTCCGCAAGGGGCAAAGCATCGCCCTGATGCAGGCCGAAGGGCGCATCACCCCGGCCAAGGCCGTCTCGGTCTTTCTGTTTGAAGACCTCGGCCGCGTCGAAGTCCACGAGGTCGACGCTGGCGACATCTGCGCGGTTGTCGGCATCGAAGGGGTCGAAATCGGCGACACCGTCGCCTCGCCGCTGGAGCCAAAAGCCCTGCCGCGGCTGAAAGTCGATGAGCCCACGTTGAAAATGACTTTCGGCGTAAACACTTCCCCCTTGGCCGGCCACGAGGGCAAGTACCTCACCAGCCGCCACCTCCGCGAGCGGCTGTTTCGTGAACTGGAAAAGAACGTCGCCCTGCGGGTCGAGCCGATCGTCGGCACCGAGCAGTTCGCCGTCTCCGGCCGCGGCGTGCTGCACCTCTCGGTCCTGATCGAAATCATGCGTCGCGAAGGCTACGAGCTTTCGGTCGGCAAGCCGCAGGTGATTTTCCGCGAGATCGACGGAAAGACGTGCGAGCCGTTCGAGACGCTGGTTGTCGAGGCCCCCAGCGATCGCACCGGTCCGGTGATGGAACTCGTCGGCGAGCGCCGCGGCCAACTCACCGAGATGACCACTCACAACGACTATACGTTCATGATCTTCTCGATCCCCGCCCGCGGCCTGATCGGGCTGCGCACGCGGCTGCTGAACGCCACGCAGGGCACCGCCATCGTCCACCATCGTTTCGAGGCGTATCGCCCGATGGCCGAGGCGATCCCCGGCCGCGCCAGCGGCGTGCTGGTCTCGATCGCGGCGGGCAAGGCCGTGGCGTTCGGGCTCGACAGTCTCCAGCAGCGCGCCGAGTTGCACGTGGCCCCCGGCGATGTCTGTTACGAGGGAATGATCGTCGGCGAAAACAGCCGCCCCAACGACATGGATGTCAATCCGACGAAAGAAAAGAAGCTCTCGAACATGCGGGCCGTCGGCCACGACCGCAATATCCTCTTAAAACCCGCCCGGCGGCTGTCGCTGGAAGAGGCCCTCGAATTCATCGCCGAAGACGAGTTGGTCGAAGTTACCCCGACGCAAATCCGCCTGCGAAAAATCCTCCTCAAAGAGACCGACCGCCGCCGGGCAAATCGCCAAGCGGCGTCGTAAGACACGTCGCGTGCTGTCGCTCGAACAATCGTCTTGAAATAGCCGGGGGCCAACGGCCCGCGGCGGGTGTCTCGCCCCTACTCCCCATTGTTGCCCGTTCGGTTACAATTCTCTGGATGCACGAGATCTTTGAACACACCGCCGACGTGGGAATCCGTGCCCGCGCCGAGACGGCGGAGGAGTTGTTTGCCGAAGCCGCCCGCGGGCTGTTCGCGCTGATGATCGAAAACTACGAAGTGGTGCGAACCATCGAGGAGGTGACGTTCCAAGTCAGCGGCGACGACGTTGAGGAGCTTTTTCACGATTGGCTCGCCGAATTGCTCTTTATGTTCAACGCCCGCCGGCTGGCGCTGGCCGAGTTTCGCGTGCAACTCGCCCCGGCGGAATTGACCGCCACGGCCCGCGGCGAACCGATCGACCCCAGCCGGCACCAAATCGCCGTCGAAGTGAAGGCAATCACGTGGTGCGGATTGAAGGTCGAACGTCAGCCCGACGGCTGGCTCGCCGAAGTCGTCGTCGACATTTAGTAGACCGCTTGCAGTTTCGCGTAGGGTGGGTCGAGCGGAAGCGAGCC
>CAWGNG010000014.1:0-127185 GCA_963823895.1 uncultured Planctomycetaceae bacterium | reverse complement strand
AACCGAAAAACGCCAGATTCTCCTATTGACGTTTGCTTGAGCCACGTTGGGACACCGGAAGCTGCTTTGCACCCAATTCGGACAGTCCCCAGAATTCGGCCTTGACGCGGGGCGGCAAATTCCATATTCTCGCCGCCTCAAGGATTTATCCGCGTGGATAGGGCCGCATTTGGGGTTTCGCCGCGGGCGAGACCTCAGCGGACCGCGAAGCGTTTGCCCGCGGCATGGAAGCTGGCGGCGCGCTTCGGACATACCAGGAACGCCCGACCTGACGGTCCAGTCGGCCGTGAGGGTGGCGGAGCGTCCAATCGCTCCCGGAAAAGTACTGTGTCCTAAGCCCCCCTGGGACACTGCGTTTCCGGGGGCTTTTTTTTGCGCATAGGGTCCCCCTTGGCCCGCCGGAGGAAGAAAGAACGCTAATCGCCACTGATCGCCGCTGCCTGCGCTTGGCACTGCTTGTTCCAAGCAGTGGCACACGGTCGGTTAGCTTCCCGCAGGGCGAGAAACGCGAATCAGGGCTACTTCTGCCCCTTCGGCGCGGTAGCGGCATTGGGGGCGGGGGCAGCTTGGGCGGCGCTACCGTGCGCCGAGACCGGGATCGCGTCCTTCCCGCTCGGGGGCGGCTTCGGGTGAGCCGGTCGCTCGACGCTCGTCGAGCCGCCGCCGCAGCCTGAAACTAGACAGAGCAGACATAGCCCGAGAAATGCAACGACAAATTTGCGCATTGAAGACCTCCGGGGAAAGAAATGGCTATTTCGGCACGCGATTCTCTGCATTGCGGTAGAAACGCCTCACGCTGAGGAAACGAGACACCGCTGTCGCAAGACTTATGGCGGCAGGTCGACGGTTTCGTCATTACTGATGGTGCCCAAGGCTTGAAGGATTCCTACGTCTATCGTCGTCGAGAGCGCGACGACGGCGCCGTCGGCCATACAGAACTGGACGATATGCGGGTGGCGGCTGCTGAACGATCCCCAGCCAGGGTTGTCGCTGAGGGAGAACACCGAAGACAAGTTGCCTACGCCGAACCAAGTGTACGCCCAACCGGTCCCCTGGGAATCGTCGCCCCCCATCGCCTCGCCAAACAGCAACGTCTTGCTCGTGCCGTCGGTGATCTCGCGGATGTTCGTCTTGGAGCGGCTGTAGAAGACGCCATGTCGCGGGTCAAAATACGAATTACCGCACATCCCAAGGTCGCCAGCGCAGCCAAGATAGTTGGTTCGCCCGTAGGGGTCGCTGGCGTGGTTCCCCAGATAAAGTGCTTCCTCCCAGCCCGTGGTGCCATCGAACCAGAAATAGATGCAGACGAAGGGGTCGTGTCTTTCGTACGGGTAGTCGGACGGGCAGACGAACGAACCGATCCTCGTCTGGGCTATCACCTGCGCCCTATCGCCGGAGGCGTCCCGCGCACCCACCAAGGGCTGGTCGAGGCCTTGTTGATGTCGGTGACCGAAACCCCGTTGTAAAGCGGGGTGCCGCCGCTGGCAATCGACTGGATCAGGTCCGCGTCCAACTGGTCGTAGAGATCGTTGAGTTCCATGTAGGGAAGCAAAAATGGGAGCACGCCCGTGAGCTGTTGGCCGCCGGTATCTTTCGCGGCTGCAACCGTCACCGGGGGCAGGTAGCCGAGGAAGCCCGGCGGGAATCGGTTGTTGGCGGTGTGGAAGTTGTGCGCGGCCAATCCGATCTGTTTTAGATTGTTGGAGCATTGCGCTCGCCGCGCCGCTTCTCGAGCCTGCTGTACGGCGGGTAAGAGCAGTGCGATCAGCACGCCGATGATTGTGATGACCACCAATAGTTCCACGAGGGTAAACGCTTTTGGACGACTAGAATTCATGATGTCCTCCCGAATAAGGAGCCCGTGATGAAGAGTCTTGTGGCGGAGGGCCCCCCCGACATTGTTGCGATTGCCGTCAGGCCGAACCCGACCAAGGCTCACACTTGTCATATATCCTAACAAAAATGTCCCCCCCTGGCTAGGGCCAGCAGGGGTTTTTGCTAATAATTGTGGTTCTTTTACGCTATTCCCCAATCACTTTGACGAGCACGCGATGTTGGGGTGGCAGTTGTACTGCCACCCCGGCCCTCTTTCTCCTGATGGGTGTTGACAAACAAAACCGGTGGCGTCATGCCGGGCGCTGTAGGGAACGGGCTCCGTCCCGTTCCGCCGCCCCGGAACGCCACGGAGGGCGTCCCCTAATGGGTTTTGACAGCCAAAATCGGTAGTGAATTCAAGGTATTGTGCTAGCACACCACTGCTAGCAGGCGCATTTTGTGGTTGCCTTTGGCGGCGTTGCTTGAGAGTAATTGAAAGGAGGGTCCATGAAGTAACTTCGCAAGGGAGGATGAATCGTCATGTACCAGCGAACTTTGAAACTTTCACAGGCTCAGCGCAGGACGTTGGTCGAGTATCGGAACCATGATCGGCGTCCGGACGTGCGGGAACGGTGTGCGGCGATCTTGAAGGTCGCCGACGGCCAATCACCTCATGCGGTAGCGACTCAGGGACTACTGAGACCGCGAGATCCTGACACCGTGTACCATTGGTTGGATTGCTATGAACAACACGGGATCGAAGGACTGTTGCGGCGGCGGCAGGGAGGCAGCCGTCGCCGTCCCTTTCGAGCAGCGGGAACAGGTGTTGGAGCGGCTGCGGCAAGGCCCCGGCGAGGAAGCTCGCCGCGAGGCGATGCCGACAGCCGCTGGTCCGCCGCCCAGCCGCTGGACGTTGCGGACCATTCGCGCCAGCATTAAGACGATCCAGAATTACACGCTCAGTGGCGTGTGGCGGTGGCTCCGTCGCAAACTGGGAGTGAAATTGCGTTCGGGTCGGGTCCAGCATTTTAGCCCGGATCCGCAGTATCGAAGCAAGGTAGCCAAACTGAAACGATGCCTGCGAGCAGCGGCGCAACCCCCAGGAAACGACATTGCTGTTCATCGACGAAATGGGGTACGCCGTCTGGCCCGAGCCGGCGCCGAGTTGGGCTGCCGCCCCGCCCGCGGCTCCACCGCAAGCGGATCGGCAACAGTCCAACAATGGGCTGTGGCGCGTGATCGGCGGCCTGAACGCCTGCAGCGGAAAAGTGACCTACGTGGACAACTACATTATCGGTCGAGCCAAGGTCATCGAGATGTATGAACGGATCGCGAAAACTTACGCTCGCGCCAAGACGATCTACGTCGTTCAAGACAATTGGTCGATCCATACTCATCCCGACGTACTCACGGCCGTGGGGGCATATCCTCAAATCAAGCCAATCTGGTTGCCGACTTACGCCCCCTGGCTGAACCCGATCGAAAAATTATGGCGATGGCTGAAGGAGACAATCCTCAAAATGCACCGTTTGGCCAACGACTGGCCCGCCTTGCACCAGCGCGTCACCGACTTCCTGGAGCAATTCGCCCGCGGCTCGAAACAGCTTCTGCGGTACGTAGGGTTGCTCGGCAACGGTCAACTGGCCCAATCGCTGCATTTTACGTGATTACTACCGAATCTGTTTGTCAAAACCCATCAGGACTGTCGCCCCGGGGGCCGGCAGCGCAACTGCCGGCCCAACCGCGCTCACAGCGCTACGGTTGGCCGACCGCTATTCCCCGATTATTTTCACGAGCACCCGTTTCGGCCGGCGGCCGTCGAATTCGCCGTAGAAGATCTGCTCCCAGGGCCCGAAATCGAGCTTGCCGCCGCTGATGGCCACCACGACCTCGCGGCCCATGATCTGGCGTTTGTGATGGGCGTCGCCGTTGTCCTCCCCGGTGCGGTTATGACAAGATTTCATTCCGACCTCCGGCGCGCGGACGCGGGACATTCGCCCTTCGTTACGGGCGATCCAGCCCGCATTCTAGTGTAGTGCGTCACGCTGTTGGGGTTTTATAAATCATGGGATTGACAGGTGGGGCAGACATTCCTGTCTGCCAGGCTTGCCCGATTTCCCTGGCAGACAGGAATGTCTGCCCTGCCTGTTGCCCTTCCGTAAAGTCACTCAATTCTGAATCACTACACTAGCTGGAAAGGGGGGATTTTGCCAGCGCGTCGGCAAGCACAGCGAGGCAATCTGCCCCTGAACTGTAGGAGGCGACTCCTGTCGCCGAATGCGGTGTCGCACCACGGAGGCTCGGAGGACACTGAGAACAGGGGCAGAAGCGAGCAGAAGCCACAGATGGACACGGATGAACACGGATGGCGCGGCTTGCGGCAGGAAATCCGCCGCCGATGGCCGTGTTTATCCGTGTTCATCTGTGGTTCGATTCATTCCGTCTCAGTGTCCTCCGTGCCGCCGTGGTGAACTACACGTGGCGCCGCATTGTCGCGCTGCGGATCCTGGAAACCGCCGCCGCCCCAACTTGACTTGGTTTCCCGCCGGCCCCTCAAACGGGCGAGAATCGGCGACAGGAGTCGCCTCCTACAGTTTGGATTTCGTCCCGAGGCGTTGGAACGTGTTGGCAGATAACCGGTTGCGGCGTTTGCGCTCCCCTCCAACCCGCCTTGATCCGCTGGCGGAGTATGCCTATAATCCCGCCGCTCGAAATACCGCGTTATTTCGCGCAACGACTTTTCTCGACTGATTTTGCGGTTTGGGTCGCCAAGGGGGACAGTCCCCGTGCGGCAGCCCGGTAAAGCAAGGATGCTCTCCTGCTGAAACGACCTGGCAAGCTTTTGGCCGGCTCCCGTGGTGCAGCGACGGTGCTGCGCACCTGCAGAGAGGCCGCGCGCGGAAGGAAGAATGCAAAATGGGGGCTGTACGGAATTTTGTGTCAAGCGATGTGGCACGGCCATCTTGGCCGTGGTTTTTCACGGGCTGGAAGCCCGTGCCACAAAATTCTGTACAGTCCCGCAAAATGCAAAATGCAAATTGAAAAATGCAAATTGACGAGAGCATTTTGCATTGTTCAATTTGCATTTTTCATTTTGCATTTCCTCCTTGCCACTCCCGCCGCGGCCGAAGTGCAACTACCTCCAGCCAACGCCGCCGAGCCGATCCGCATCACGGCCCAGGCGGGCAACCACTGGCAGGCGGGTTCCTTTGATGTCTGGATCCTGCGCGGCAACTGCGTGATCGAACAGGGCAAGGCGGTGGCCAACAGCGGCGAGGCCGTGCTGTGGATCGACCGCGCCGCGGCCGTCGAACCGCGGCAGAGCAAAGTCATCGCGTATTTGGACGGCAACGTGAACGTGACAATGGATGCCCGACCGGGGGCACCGCGATTGACCGATCGGACGTGGCTGGGACGCTTCCTCACCAGCGGCGCCGTGGACGTGCGAGTTGGAACGGTGGCCGGCAAGCCGGATGCCCTTCCGGCGGTCTATTGGCGGGCGATGGAGGCGCGCGCGACGGAAGTGGGCGACATGGGGCCAGACCGGGTGCGGCAGGTGCAATACACGCCGCCGACGGGCGGACCATCGGCTTTGCCGGCTTCGCGGCCGGGAGCGCCGCCGGCAGTCGTCGCCGCGCCCGGCGGAGCGCGGCGGGTGCGGATTTCGCCCCGCAGCGACGTCCCCATGCAAGTCCGCGGATGGCAGCAGCCCGATCCCAGCCGCAACGAATCGATCGCCGTGATCGAATCGGGCGTGAACGTGGTCGTCGAGGGGCTGACCGCCAATGGGCTGGGCGATCTGGGCACCATCGACATCTCGGCCGATCGACTGGTGATTTGGACCACCAGCAACAACAAACTCGGACTGAGCGGCGAAACCGAGCAGGACGACCGCACGCCGCTGGAGTTCTACGCCGAGGGGAACATCGAGTTCCGCCAGGGCGAGCGAATCATCTACGCCGACCGCATGTACTACGACGTGCCGAACCACGTCGGCACGGTGTTGAACGCGGACGTGCTCACCCGTGTGCCCGAGTACGCCGGCCTGTTGCGGCTGCACGCCGACGTCGTGCAACAGACGGCCCAGGACCGTTTCTTCGCGCAGAACGCTTTCCTCACGTCGAGCCGGATGGGCTACCCGGGCTATCGGCTTCAGGCCAGCGACATCTACTTTCAGGACATCCAAACGCCGGTGTTCGATGCGATTACCGGCCAGCAGGTGAACGATCCGCAGACGTGCCTGCCGGCGGTCCGCCACGAACGGCTGGCCACGGCCTCGAACAACGTGATCTTCATCGAGTGCGTGCCGGTTTTCTACTGGCCCATGATCAGCACCGACCTGAGCGAGCCGACGTATTACATTCGCACCGCGCGGATCAACCAGGACAACGTCTACGGCACGCAGGTGCGGTCGCATTGGAACGGCTACGAGTTGCTCGGGCTCCGCGACAAGCCAATTGGAACCGATTTCGACATCACGCTGGACTACTTGAACAAGCGCGGCTTCGGCTACGGCGGTGCCTTCACCTACGACCGTCCCGACCTGTTCGGCTATCCCGGCCGTGTGGCGGGCTTGCTCGATTACTATGGAATTCAGGATCAGGGGCTCGACGACCTCGGCCAGGGCCGCATGAACCTCGTCCCCGAAAAATCCTACCGCGAGCGGCTCTTCTGGCAGCACCGCGAAATGCTCCCCTACGACCTGCAACTCACCGCGGAGGTCGGCTGGATCAGCGACCGAAACTTCCTCGAAGAGTATTACAAGAGCGAATGGGACCAACTCAAGGACGAGAGCACGGGCGTCGAATTGAAGCAAATCCTCGGCAATAGTTCGTGGAGCATCACGGCCGACTATCGCCTCAACGACTTCTTCACCGACACCAACTGGCTGCCGCGGGCCGACCACTTCTGGATGGGCCAATCGTTGCTGAACGACACCTTCACCTGGTATGAGCACTCGAACGCCGGTTACGCGCAGTTCGAGAAGTTGCAGCCCCCGTCGAATCCCAACGACTTGCCCTTCAACTATCTGCCGTGGGAGGCGAACTCGGAGAGCGGCGGGCGATTCGCCACGCGGCAGGAGATCGACTGGCCATTCCAACTCGGCGTCTTCAAGATCGTCCCCTATTTGGAAGGCGAGGCCGCGCATTCGGGCGCCGACATCAACGGCGATCCGCTCGACCGGCTCTGGGGCCAGGCGGGCATCCGCGCCACGCTGCCGATGTGGCGGGTCGATCCCACCTTCAACAGCGAACTGTTCAACGTTCACGGATTGGCGCACAAGGTCGTGTTCAATGCCGAGTTCTCGGCCGCCGACTCGAATCGCGACCTGAGCCTGCTTCCGTTGGACGATCCGTTGGACGACAATTCCGTCGATGCGTTCCGCCGCCATTTCCTCACCAACACCTTCGGAATTCCCTCGTATTCGCCGCTGCCGCTGCCGCCGGGAAGCCCGTGGCCGCAGTTGGGAACGAAATTCGACGAGCGATTTTACGCCCTGCGGACGGGCTTGCAGGATTGGGTCAGCTCGCCGAGCACGGAAATCGCCGGTGATTTGATGGCCTTCCGCCTCGGGGCCGATCAGCGTTGGCAGACGAAGCGCGGGCCGCCCGATAACCGCCAGATCATCGACTGGATCACGTTGGACACGGACGTCACGTTCTATCCCGACGCCGCCCGCGACAATTCTGGCACGACGCTGGGGCTGTTCGATTACAACTTCAGTTGGCACGTGGGCGACCGCCTGACGATGGTCAGCAGCGGCATCTTCGATTTCTTCGACGACGGGCAGAAGGTCGTCACGGTCGGCGGATTCCTCAGCCGTCCGCCCCGCGGCAGCCTGTATGCCGGTTTCACCGTGCTGGAAGGCCCGATGGACAGCAAGGTCCTCTCGCTCTCCTACACCTACTTGATGAGCCCGAAATGGGCGTCGACGTACGGCACGGCGATCGACTTCGGCGCGCAGAAGAGTTACTCGCAAAACTTCAGTCTGACGCGAATCGGCGAGTCGCTGCTAATCAATTTCGTCTTCACGGTCGATCCGGCCCGCGACAGCGTCGGCGTCGGCCTAGCGATCGAACCGCGTTTCTTCCCGAAGAACCGGCTGGGCAACATCGCCGGCGCGCAGATTCCACCGGCGGGAGCGTTTGGGCTGGAGTGAGGAGGGATGAATGATGAATGATGAGGGATGAGGGATGAGGGATGAGGATGAAGGATGACCGTGCTTCTCCCAGCCGCTCCTGGGCCGACAAGTTTCGCGACGCTTTTCGCGGGCTGAAGGCGGGGGTGCGCGGGCAGAGTACCTTCGTCGTCCATTTCTTTGCAGCGGCCGCGGTAATCGTCGCTGCCGCCGTGCTGCGGGTCGATTTGCGCGAGTGGTGTCTGCTGTTGCTTTGCATCACGGTCGTGTTGGTCGCCGAGATGTTCAACAGCGCGCTGGAATCGATGGCCAAGGCGATCAACCGCCAGAGCGATCCGCATCTCGGCAACTCGTTGGACATTGCCGCTACCGCCGCTCTGGCCGCCACCACTGCCGCCTGAGGCATGAAGCCCCGTTGGATCGGTGTAACTGAGCGGATTGTTGCCGCAATAGCGATACAGGTTGGCGTCGCCGGCGGCATAGCCCGTCGGGTCGCGGGTAATGAACTCGCCCGTGTTGGGACTGTACCAGCGGGCACGGTTGTAGTAGAGCCCGGTCGCGTAGTCGTATTCGCGGCCGGCAAAGAGACGGTCGTTCTGGTAGTTGGAAACCGGTTGGCCGTTTTCCTGCTGGACGTTCCAACTGGCGTCGTAAATCGTCACCTTGCCATAGGCGCTGTAGGAGTACCGCTCGACCACTGCGCCGCTGGTGTTCACCAGCGCCGTCACGTTGCCGTTGGCGTCGGTCAGATAGTAGATGCGGTTGTCGGTGACTTGGTTGCCGTTATACGTGTACGCATCGCGGAGGATCGGGATATCGACCCCGCGGGCCGACCAGACGTACTGGTAGTGGGCTTGGTTCAAAGGGGTGGAGGTCATTGACGTCCCCATACGAACCAACTTAAGCGGCCGTGTAGTCCAGAAGTTCAGGATTTTCAAGGAGTTGGAACAAACTGGGGCGTTTTCTGCGGCGAGTGATGCGGGCGGTTTTGGCAACGGCGGCTGCCAATTGACCGAGAAGATCACGCAGACGTTCGTCATCGTCCAAGACGGCGAGCAAGAGAACGATCCAATCGCGGACGATGGCGGCGGCCTTGCGCAAGCTACGCCGAACATCATGCCACGCCGCGCTCAAGAGAATCCAATGTTGTACGACCACTCCAATCAGTTTTGCATACAGCACTGCCAGTTGACGTTGCGGCGAGGCGCCCGCTTCCAACTCCGCCACGTGATTGTGCGACTTCCACAGCTTGAACAACAGTTCGATTTGCCAGCGGGCACGATACAATACCACCACTTCCTTCCACGTCAGCAACTCCTCGCCGCAGTTCATGACAAAGATCGTCCATCCTTGAAGTTCCAGGTATTCTTGCGACGGCTCTCGGCCGTGGTCGCGGGCATTCTCGCGGACTCGTTGACGCCGCCGCGCGGCCACTTCCTCCGGCACGCGCACCGCAATCAATCGGCAGGCAATCCGATCCTTCTCGCCCAACAAGATCGCAATGTCCAGCAAGCCGTTTCCGCCGTGCTCCCGCAAAAAGGCCGGCAAATCAAGGCTTTTTCCCGCCGCGTCGAAAACTTTTGTGCCGTGCTGCAAACGCGAAATCCAATAGGCGTCCGCTTCGCCCGCCCGACGAAACCGTTCCAACGAAAAATAGCCCAGGTCGAATACGGACAACGAGCCGGCGGGAGGCAGAGCTTCCGCGATTTCGCTCTTGGCGTCGCTGGCGCGGCCGGAGGTGATCTGCCATCCGAGGAGTTGGCCCCTCAGCAGGCTCCACAAGACTTGGATTTTCATGGCCGCCAGGGCAGCGTTTTCCGAGCCGCCGCAACTTGGGAATCGCTCGGCGAATTCGTCCGGCAGCGTCAAGGTGGTGCTGTCGCCGATGCGAACGTCCGAAAACTTTTGCAGCAGAGCCGCAGTCGAAGCTTGTCCGGCCAATGCTTGAGAGACGGCTTGTTGAAGGACTGCTTCGAGAAACGACACCAGTTCGTCGCTGAAGCGATGGTCAATGGCCTCCTCGGTCACGTGAACTCCCGCTTTGGCGGCCATTGCCTGAAAATCGCGGTTCTTGGCGGCGGGCCGCATCAGGACCGTCAGCACGAGGGTTCTTGCCAGCGACGCGCCGGAGAACCTGCGTTGCCGTTGCACACAACGGGTGGCACGCGCCAAATCGTCGATGGATGTTCCAAACACCGCTTGCACGGCCGCCGCAACTTCCGCTACGATTCGCATGGGGAAGCTCCTTCTTCCAGCTTGTTGGGATGTAACACCCGCTGGTTTAAGGACTTCCCTGTTTTGTTGAAAGACCAAAACCCTTAAGTTGGTTCGTATGGGGGCCGCGGGTTTGCATCCGGCCCATGCAACGGAGGCCACGACAACCAAGGCAGCGGAAACCAGCTTTCGTGCCATCATCGCTTGCCCCTTCGCATAGGACAGTTTCAATGAGCCCCCGAGCGGGTAGCCCGATAGCAGAGCTATCGGGTCTACCCGCTGGGTGCCATTTGGGGTGGGAGGCGGGTTGCGGCTGCCAGGCGAGTCAGAACTCGGCGCCCTTCGGTATCAATTCATCATCGGACCACCTCACTTCGATCTTCCTTCCCTGCAACTTGTCGAATTTCGCCCGCTGCTCCGGAGTAAGAACGTTCAAAATGGGTTTCGTCGCCTCCACTTGGATTTTGTGCGACTCCTTCATGAATTCAATTAGCTTCTGGCGGCGTTCCCCGGGGTTGAGGTCGTGGAGGCTGGGCTGCTCGGCTAGTTGTTTCTTTTCCATGCGATCAGTCAGCGTGCGGATTTTCCCGCATTGCTCTTCGGAGATGTCTAACGCCTTGATGGTCTCCGGCCTGGCCAGAGCGTCCGGAATTGCCATCTGGATCTGAATTTGCTTGAGTCGCTCGCTTTGGCTGGGTGTCAGAGTTGCCAGGATCTTCGTTCGCGACTCCTTGTCCTTGCTCTTCCAATCCTCGGACAATGCCCGAAACTCCCGATCCCCCACCTCAGACTCCTCTTGCGTGAAGTGCCGGGATGGAGGAAGAATCTCGCGCGACCTGGCGAGGAATTCCCGCCATCGCTTTTTGGAGATGGTGACAAAAGCCCCGATCTTCCCGATCTGATCGTCCGTCAAGCCGAGGTCCTTCTGAACCGCCTCCAGCAGTAGCTGCCCAACACGGATCGAGTTGTCGTCCAGTCTGAGTCGCGTGACCGCCGGCCTGACCTGCTCTTGCACCGAGGGACGGCCTTTCTGATTTCCGACGGGCGGCTCAGTGGCTGGCCGGCATCCCGTCGACGCAGAACATACCGCGACGGCCAGAACCACCAAACCCAATCGACGTGCGATCATCGCCGAAGTCCCTTCAAAGCACAGTCCCGAGAAGTTTACACGCGGACGACCGGACCCGCCCCGAAAGCAGACCGGAGGACGTGTCTATTGTACCAATTGACGCGGAGATTTCGCCCCCTCAAACGGGCTAAGATCAGCCCATTATTCCATCTCGCTGACCGACAATGACTTGTCCGCCGTCGTTCCTGTCGCTCGATGTTTGCGCTCGTCAAAGGGTGCAAAACGGCACAAAACCCGATCGGACCATCGCAGGGACGAAAGAACGGCCGACAGTATCTACTATCTAGCGGTCACGATCTGTAACCGGATGCCCGGCAGATTCCGTGAGGTGGTCGCAATTTGCGACCTCATCTCCGCAGTCAACCTGGAGGGGTGATGGGGCGCAGGAACAGGTCGGTAATTCCTTATGCGCTATTGGCCTGGGGAGTCTGACGGCATCTTGGCGAAAACGGAGAGACTGGGCGATGGCGAATCCATTTCTGAAGTTGGTCGCCATCGGAAATTACGGCCGCTCGGATTTGGAGGATCGCTTCGCCTGAAGGGCCGTCATTCCAAAACTTCTCCGTCCCCTTCACCCGCTTACTGACCTGTTTGACAAGCGACTCGGCCAATGAACTTGTCACGGGCAATCCCGAGCGTCGGTAGTCAGGGTAGTCCATTCGGCTGCGGTTGTTGGTCAGGTATCGGATGGTGGCATGAACGATCTTGCGGGGATCGGTTTCGGGAATGTCCGACTCTTCCGGCAGCGGTCCGTGCTGCGATTACCATCGCTGTAACTCTGCGATTGCATCGTTCACCCGGCCTTGCCAACAAGCGTTCGCCCACGCCAAGTATTGTCGCCAACGCGGTTCGGCGTGTCCGTGAATCGCTTTGGCGGCGGTGTACACGTAATCCGCCGCGTGAACGAAATCCACAATCGCAACGAACTGCGGAAACCAACGTCGATGGATGCTCCAATTGTAGCCCAAGCCATCGCCGACGAACGCCCGTTTTTGCGCGGCGAAGAAACCTCGCCTGTCAGCTTCCGCCGCCATCATCGCTCCAAACTCATCGCTGCCAGCCAACGAACTGAGGCACGTGCGAAACACCGTCGTCGCTTGCCACGGCGGGGATTGCTGAAGCGCCGCCGCCACGGTTTCGCCGCCTGTCGCCGGCAATGGCTCCACGTCCGCCCTCTCCGAAAGAACCGCGTTTTTCAGGCATTTCAGGCCGTTTACCAGCTTTTCCACATACGCTTGATTGCAAAAACAGTCGGGTAACTCCGCTTGCGGGTCTTCGTCGAATGAGCGGCTTTGCATCCGATGAAAGGCCGCGTTCTTCGTCTCGCGCCAGTGCGGCTGGTGAACGCCTCGCCCCTGATCGGGCTCGCGCGTCCGCATCCGCCCGCCGTCGCCAAACACCGCCACCAAATCCGGCGGCGCTTCCGCAACCGTCGGCTGCCGCGGCAAGGGTTGTTCCACGTACCGACGCGTGTGAGCATCCCGATCCGCAGCCATCTCCGCGCCGACCTCGGAAACCAACTTGTTGATCTGGCGATCCGAAATCGTGATCTCGCCCACCACCTTCAACGCCACTTCCGCCACGTCGAAAGAACTGGTCACGCCGGCCAAGTGCAAAATGCGATGCAGAATGGTCGAACTGTAGCCGTGGCCGTCAATCTTCAACACCGGCCGCTGCGGGAAAAAAATCCCTTCGGCACCGCGGGCAGTGTCCTACGGGTTCGTTCAGCGTGGCGTCGCCGCCGCGCACGACCATCAGACGAGGTACTGTCCCCAGAGAGCACGTCTTCCCGCAAACCGGACAAGGGGCCTCTTGGCCGAACTGCTCGCCTTGAGAACCGGTCATCGCCTCCACGGTTCCTTTGACCAATGCCCGAGAGGCCGCCATCGCCAACTCCTCCATCTCGGCCAAACTCACATCCATGCCAGGACCGTTGGGAAACGCCTCTTGTGCGATGATTTTTCCCCAACCTGCCGCAATCTCCTGAATCTCCTTCAATTTCCGCTCCCGAGCCTCCTTGCTCGCCATGTCGTGATCCTCCTTGAACTTACGATGACCTCATGCTCCAGAATCCCGCCAGCCAGCTTAAACGATCCCCTTCGGCACTGCAAACCCGTTCCTGCGCCGTCCGCGCCTGCGCCCGTGTGTTCTCCGATTGACAAACGTTGCTTCGATACGGTACAGTCTCGATTGTATTTGGGTTTTCCCGTGCCGGCCTCATTCCCATTATTCTCGATCATCCCATTTCGCGAAGGTCGACTCGACATGGCTTGGACACGACATTCCACAGAGCCGCATCCTTCTGCGGCGCCGAGCGTTGAGAGCGGGTTTCAGGTGAACTTGGCGTCGTTTTCCATCGAGGAGAGCGATTTCCCCCATGCGCTGTTTGCTCCGATGCACTACACGCCGGGGTATGCGTACCCACTGATCGTTTGGCTGCACGGCCGCGGCAGCGACGAACGTCAGTTGCAGCGCGTCATGCCTTTGGTGAGTATGCAGAATTACGTGGCGGTTGCGCCGCGCGGCCTGCAAATGCCCGACGCGGCAGAGACGGGGCGACCCTGCTACGAATGGCTGCAAACCGAGGAACACATTCAGCGGGCGGGGCAGCGGGTCTTCGACGCTATTGGCCTGGCAGGCCGCAAGTTCCACGTATCGCCGCAGCGCGTTTTCCTGGCAGGATTCGACGGCGGCGGAACCATGGCGATGCGGATCGCGCTGGGCCATCCGCAGCGATTCGCCGGAGTGCTCTCGCTGTGCGGGGCGTTTCCTTCCGGCCGCACCCCTTTCTGCAACCTCGTCGCCGCCCGGCGATTGGCGATCTTTCTGGCGACCGGCCGTGGAAGTCTACGGTATCCCGCCGAGCAGGTCTGCGACGACTTGCGGCTCCTGCACACGGCCGGCCTCTCTGTCACCTTGCGGCAACATCCTTGCGGCGATGAGTTGATGCCGCAGATGCTCGCCGACGTAGATCGTTGGATCATCGAGCAGATTACGGCGCCACCGCCGGTGCCGGCCAAATCCAACGCCGAGAGCCTGTGAATCTGTTGTAGGAGGCGACTCCTGTCGCCGATTCGCGGCTTCTTCTGCGCACGATCGGCGACAGGAGTCGCCTCCTACAACAGGTCTTCACGCCAAGTTTACAGCCTGCCGAGAGCCGCGCCTGCAAATGACGCGACTTACGGCTTCTTTTCGGCGGGGGCGGGCGCCGCGGTTGTCGTCCCGCCGCCGGTTCCCGATTGGAACCCCTTCCCCGATGGCTTGCCAGGGGACGGGGTCTCTCCGCTGCCGCAGCCGATGACGAACATGCCAATTGCGGTGATCAAGGCAAATGCTAGGAGACGCTTCATCAGAATACCCTTTCTAAGAAAACCAACCTCGCCTCGGCGACGGCGGGAACGCTTCCAGCCGTGGGCAAGGGCTCTCATTCTACAGTGATACGTCGCCTTTGACCATTATTCCCCGGCAGTCCTTATCCATTTTGACCACTGACTCTGGTTCACCCTTGCCGGGGCGGGTATGATGGAACAGGATTTGACTTACCCACGGAAAATCTTACCGCATGATCAGGAAACCGGTTTCCCGCAGCGTCCTCCTGCCGTTGTTCGTGTTTCTTTTCACCTGGCCCGCGTGTGCTTTGGCGGGCGGCGGGCCGGAAAACCTGCTGTTGATCGTCAATCCGCGGAGCGAGCGTTCACTCTACATCGCCAATTACTACGCCAAGCTGCGGCAGATTCCCGCCGACAATCTGCTCTATCTGCCGTGGGATCCGGCCGCCGACACGACCGACGTCGATACGTTTCGCAAGCAGATTCTCTCGCCGATCCTGCACTTGATCCAAAACCGGCGAATGGGCGACCAGATCGACGCCATCGTCTATTCGAGCGACTTCCCCTGGCGCATCACCTTCGACGCCGACATCCCCAAGTTTCTGGCCGATCCAAAGGCCGACGAGTATCTGGAGGAATTGCAGCGGCTGGCTGAGCCGCAAGCCAACAAGTCGCCGGGCAAGCCGGACGAGAAGAAGCCGGCTGGCAAGGTCGAATGGCCTCGATGGCTCGGCTCGGCCGCGTCAATCAACGGGCTGACCTATCTCTGGCAGCCGGTGATCGCCCGCAATTTCGCCTATGTCACCTTGCAGAGCAACTGCTACATGCGTTTGCCGATTGCCGAGCAGCGGAACGCGGAAAGCGCAGGCTTTCGCGGCAGGCGGCTGTACAACCGCCTTGGCAAAGTCGTCGATTCCGGCGGCCGGCGATATTTCCTCTCGATGATGCTGGGCGTCACCGCCGGCCGCGGCAACTCGCTGGGCGAAATCCTTAGTTATCTTCGCCGCAGCGCCTTGGCCGACGGCACGCATCCGAAGGGGACGATCTACTACGTCCAGAACGACGACATCCGCTCGAAGGTCCGTCACGGGCTTTTCCCCGAGGCGGTGCGCGAACTGAAGAAGCTGGGCGTCGCCGCCGAGATCCTGCGCGGCACAGTCCCGCTGAACAAGTCCGACGTGCAAGGGGTGATGATGGGCACTGCCTCGTTCGATTGGAAAGCGTCGGGCAGCACGATCCTCCCCGGCGCGATCTGCGAGCATTTCACAAGCTGTGGCGGCATCATGACTCCCAACACCGCCCAAACTCCGCTGTCCGAGTTCCTCCGCTACGGCGCGGCGGGGGCGAGCGGAACGGTCGTCGAACCCTATGCCCTCCCGTACAAATTCCCCTCGGCGATGATCCAGGTGCATTACGCCCGCGGATGCACGCTGGCCGAGGCGTTTTACCAATCGGTGTGGGGCCCGTACCAACTGCTGATCGTCGGCGACCCGCTCTGCCGGCCCTGGGCCGACATTCCGCGGGTATCGGTCAAAGGGGTCGAGCCCGGCGGCACGGTTCGTGGCCGGCTGACGCTCGAACCTTCGGCCACGCTGCCCGGCGGCGGCGCGGTTGCCCGCTTCCAGCTTCTCTCCGACGGCGTGCGCATGGGGGAGTGCAAGCCGGGGGAGACGCTCTCGCTCGACACGACGGGATTCGCCGACGGTTGGCACGATCTGCGGGTCGTGGCCATTGGGCCACCGCCGATCGAGTCGCAAGGCCGGCAGATCATTCCCGTCCGACTGGCCAATCATGGCCGCAAGATCGAGGCCGCGCTGCTTGGCGACGGTCCGTGGCGCGCCGGCCGGCCGTTGATGATCGCGGCCAACTCGCCCGGCTCGATCGGCATCATGGCGCTGCACGGCAGCCGCTTGGTGGGACGCATCACCGGTGAAAAAGGACAAATCGACGTTCCCGCCAACATGCTCGGCGGCGGCCCCGTGCGGCTTCGCGTGATCGGCTTGGGCAAAAGCGGCACGATCACGAACGTTGTGGCAGACCCGATCGACGTGACGCTGCAATAGGCGCGAACGATGCACGAGCACTTCATGCGAATTGCCCTGGAAGAGGCCGAGCAGGCTCTGCGTGAGGAGGAAGTCCCCGTCGGCGCGGTGATCGTCCATGAAGGCCGGCTGATCGCGCGGGCACACAACCAGCGGGAGCAACTCCGCGACCCGACGGCGCACGCCGAAATGATCGCGATCACGCAGGCGGCCGAATCGCGGCAGTCGTGGCGGCTCGACGGTTGCACGCTCTACGTGACGCTGGAGCCTTGCCCGATGTGCGCCGGGGCGATCCTGCAAGCCCGCATTTCCACGCTCGTTTATGGGGCCGCCGATCCAAAAGCCGGGGCGGTCGCCACGCTTTTCCGTTTGCTCGACGACCCCCGGTTGAACCACCGCGTCGAGAGTGTGGCGGGGGTGCTGGCCGCGTCGTGCGGCGAGGTTCTCAGCCGCTTCTTTCAGCAACAGCGGCGATTGGGAAAGAAGTAGCTGAGGCGTTTGTCGGGGGGGAATGGGCTAGTATTCGCGCGGAAACTGTGGCATACTGAAAGGCCTGACCTGCACGCTGTCCCCTTACGACTTTTCTGACGGAGGTTTTTCGATGGCCGAAATGAAAGACCCTCGCGGTAAACGGCCCACGCCTCGCAAGCAGGATCCCCTCTTTTCGCATTCCCCCGACGCCGACATGGCGCCTAACCAGGGGACACCGGCGGTGCTGCATCGCCCGGCGGCAAAATCGAAAAAAAAGTCGTGGTTCCAGCAGAATCAGATGCTAGTGATCGGCTCAGCGGTCGGAGTGGGGGTGCTGGTGATCCTGCTCGTCCTCGGCTTGGCGTTTGGCATGTTCGGCGGAGGAAGCCCTGCGAAACCGAGCGTGGCGCCGTTGCCGACGCCGGTCGCCGGGCAGCCGGCCCCGCCGCCTCCCGCGCCTCCACCGTCCCAATCGGCAGCGTCGCAACCGACGCCGCCCCAGCCGACGCCAACCCAGCCCGCGCCAGCGCAACCGATCGCAGCGCAAGGCGTGCCGGGACCGCCGTCCGCGGGCGGCGGATTCTCGTCCGGCGGACATCACGGGTCTGCGGGTCAGCCGGTGTCGCCAGGACAGCCATCGCCGGGGCAAGCTCCTGCGCCGAACGGCGACAAGGGGGAGGCGAAGAAGGACCAGAAGCCATTGGTGCCCGATGACGTGGCCAAATGGAAGCCCGCGGATTACAAAATCGCTCGCCGCAGCAACCATCCGAAGTTGCTGGAGGCGATTATCCGCCTGGGCGAGAAGTATCGCGGCAACGAAAAGGCGGCCCAGTGTTTGGTCGATCTGCTGAAGCCGCTGCCGCCGGAGAAAGCGGGCGCGGCATCCCCTGCCGGAACGCCGTCTGCGCCGGCCACGCCGCCCGGTCCGCAGTTGACGCCGCGCGGCAATATGCCGCCGAGAGTCGGCGGATCGCCGGGAGCGCCCCGGCGTACGGCCCTCCGCCCAATCCAAACCCCGACGGCTCGCATCCGTACAATCCGGCCGATCTGACGAAGTTGGTCGAGACCATCATCGAAGCGTTGGGTTGCAATGGCAGCGGTTTGGCCGAGAGCACGCTCGAACAGGTGCTGGCCGGAACGTTCGCCACCGACGACGACAAGGTGGCGGTGGAAGCGACGCTCAAGACTCTGCTGGTCCATCCCAGTGAGCAGGGAGACGCCTTGTTGTTGCGGGCGGTGACCGCCGCCAAGGATCTCCGTTCGAGCGAGCACGAGGGACCGTGGCCTGCCAGGGATTTGGAGACCAAGGCGTTCGAGATGGTCAAGCAATCGGGCTCGCTCGGATTGCGCACGAAGTTGGCGGGCGCTGCGCTGAGCAAGCACGCGCGGTTCGACCAGAAGGACCCGACCACCGAATTCCTGTTGTTGTCCAATCCCTTGAACTGCGGCGCCCAGGTGCTCTTCTACGAGAGGCCCGACGTGAAGAAGAACAAGGAACTGAAGACTACGCTGGAGCAGCAGTTCTTGGCGTACAGTTCGGAGGCCGTGGCCCGCTGTTTGGGGATTACGGTGGAGAACCTTCCCGCGGCGCCGGGAGCCCCGTCGCCCGTCACTCCGCGCGGCGGCGGATTCAGTGGTGCCGGGGCTCGGCCCGGCGGCCGGGGCGGATTCTCAGGGGGCCCGACCCCGGTTCCGATGGGCGGCGGCCCGCCTCGGCCAAGCGAGCCGCTCAAGGCGGTCGACAGTGATCTGGGAGCGCAGATTGCCGGGCAGCTCTGGTCCGACCAATTCCGCAAGTTGATCGAGCCGCAACTGAATGAACTGCATTCTCTGGAGAAGCAGCCCGAGTTGATGGTGTTGGCCGCCACCATTCCCGCCGACTCCACCCGCAGCATTTTGGCCAAGCTTCTGCACAAGCATTGGTCCGATGGTCCCAAGGCGTTGGAAACCGCCGGCTTAACCGATCGGGCAATAACCGATCCGGGACTGCTGCCGATCATCAAAGTATCGGGCAAACGGAAAGAGAGCCCTTCGACGCCGAAAGTAATGGACACGTCGAGGCATGGTGGAAGAGGCCCAGTGTCGGCGACGCCTCCCGGCGGCGTACAGAAGAAGCAGCAGGCCGAACAGGACTGGATGGACGTTTCGGCCAAATTGGTTTCAGGCTGGTGCAAGCGGCTCGGCGGCACGGAATCGGCGAAGGACGCAAGCGATGAATCGGACAAGTCGTCGGGCGATGCCGCCAAGGCGAATCTGCCCAGCGGTTTCAAGTTGCCCCCGGCAGCGGAAGTCGTCGCGTCGCGTCACGTCACCCTGCCTGGGGCGGCGCCGGCCGGCTTTTCCCAGGCGCAGCCGAGCAGCTTGGATGTGTACTACGTCCGCGCGAGGGAGTCGGCCAAACCGAAAAAAGCGATCGACTACTATTGTCGGCAAGCGCTTGCCCGGCAGAACGACGCCAGGACCTATGACGGCAAGACTTGGATCGAACCTTCCAGAACGGCTTTGCAAAAAGACCGGCTTCGGTCGGTCGACGTGCTGATTACAGGGCCCGGCGGCACGCCGGCCCTCGTTGTCCCGGAGAAGGGCAAGGAACGAGCCGTTGCCGAGGATGAAGTCGACCTGACCGTCGAAATCCTGATTATCGAAATCAAGGATCCGAACAAGGAGCCGGCGAAGGACGTGGCGCGGGCTTCCGCGAGGGAATCGAAGTAGCGCCAGGGGCACAACGTCGCATCAGCCGCTCGTTGAGCGCCACACCGTCACTGCTCTGGAACAATAGCCGGGGGCCAACGGCTCCCGGAATGTGCGCAGGATTACGGTCGCCCTCCGGGAGCCGTTGGCTCCCGGTTATTGCCGCATTCTCCATCCGCCGCAGCAAACTCTGCGGCCGTCACTTCCGTTGGCCTTGCTCTTCCATGTTGTCGATGTAGCGGCGCAAGCGTTCGAGTTCGTCGGTGACGTGGCGGAGCTTGAGCATGTTCTCGACCCGCTTGACCAGTTCCAGCTTGTTGACCGGCTTGCTGAGGAAGTCGTCGCAGCCGGCCACCACCGCCCGCTCGATGTCGCCCGTCTCGTTCAGGGCGGTGACCATCAAGATCATGATTTGCCGGGTGGCGGGATCGCGCTTGAGTTTCTTGCAGACCTCGAAGCCGCTTAGCTTCGGCATCATGATGTCCAGGAGGATCAGGTCGGGCCGGAACGCGGCCACCTTCGCCAGCGTATCGGCGCCGTCGACCGCCACGGCGATCTCGCAGTCGATGCCATCCAGATAGGCTTCCAGCAGTTCGACGTTGGTGTTGTTGTCGTCGGCGATCAGGATTCGGCTTTTGGACATGAAGCGTATTATAGGGAAACCGTGCGGCGGCGCAAAGGGCGTCGACTCGTCGCGTGCAGGAGGACGGCATCGCAATTGCAGCAAACTCGGGGTTTATTCTCGTGCGGAAGCAAGAGGCTTCTAATCACGAAAGGTCGAAAGGACGAAACCACGAAAGACGGCCGTCGTTTGCCGTTCTTTGCTGCTGTTTCGTGATAAGAAGGGCGAGGTTTCGGTCCCGCTAGACATTTTTCCGCGAACGTGCGAAAATACCCCTGGCGGCCATCGTGGAAACCGGAAATCGGGGAGGAATGCCATGAATCGGCGTCGCATCTCATCGCGTCGCGCGTTTACCCGGATCGAACTCATCGTAGTGGTCATCGTCCTCGGGGTCTTGCTCGCACTGATACCATCGTGTGACATTGGTGCGCGCGAGGCGGCTAGGCGAGCTTCCTGTACCAACAACCTGAAGCAAATCGGCTTGGGGCTCCACAACTACGGTTTGGCGAGCAAAGTGCTCCCGCCGGGCACAATCTGCTCCGCCGCCCCCATTCAGCCGTCGAATCAGTACGATGTCTGGGGAGAAGCAGGACGGACGCAACCGGGGTTTCATGGCACCAGCTTTCTGCTGAGTGTGAGCCCATTCATGGAGGGCCGCACGGCAGGCAAGGCATGGGATTACCACTACTCTGTTACCGGCGGAGGCAATGCGTCGATTGCCGCAGCGGACTATAGGGCATTCTATTGCCCAACCCGGCGATATACTCTTCGACGGGGCGACAACGCGATGCTACCGTCCACGACATGGACCGGCGGTGGAACCGACTATGGCGGCTGCGCTGGGCGTCATGCGGCCTTCACTCTGCAAACTGGCTACAAGCTCTGCGATGCTACGATGTACTACGAGCCAGGCTTTTTCCCGAGCCCGTTCAAGCCCAAAGAGGACGACACGCCGAAAACACGCTGGGGTGTTTTCGGCCGGGTGAACGTGAGCACCACCTACAAGGAGATCAGGGACGGGCTCTCCAACACAATCGCAACCGGCGAGTTGCAGCGGATTACCGATGTCACGCCGCGCAGCAAGGACGGCTGGGCCGTCGGCGGCCCCGCAACGCTCTTCACCACCGGCGCGCTGATCCACCGCAGCGGCGCCGCGACTGTAACCAATGTGGCGAAGCCCGGCGAAGGGCACCTGATGAACAACGGTTTTTTCGGCTCGCCTGGCAGCGACCATGCCAATGGCGCGAACTTCGGCATGGCCGACGGCTCTGTTCGGTTCTTAAGCACCACAATTGATCCGAACGTTTTTGCCGAGCTCGGCAGCATGGCCGACGGCGGACCGCCACAAGGCTGGGAGGACTGACCACCGGGCCGTTGGCCCCGGCGATTTGGCTGTTTCGACGTTGGTTCTTTCTTCTGCGCACGCGCCGCCGTAGAATAGCGACATGTGCGGACGCTTCACATTGCGAACGGCGGCCAGCGCGATTGCCGAGCAGTTTGCGCTGCTGGGGGTTCCGGAATTTGCGGCTCGGTTCAACGTTGCCCCCAGCCAGCCGGTGCCGGTCATCCGAATGCGCAGCGAAGCTCCGCAAGGGGACGGAGGAAGAGCGGCGGACATCGCAGACCGGCGCAAAAACCACACTGGCCGCTCTTCCTCCGTCCCTCTCGCTGTGAGCCGCGAGTTGGTTTGGCTGCGTTGGGGGCTGGTTCCCTCCTGGGCGAAAGACCCCGCCATCGGCAACCGCCTGATTAACGCCCGGGCGGAGTCGGCGGCGGAAAAGCCGGCGTTCCGAGCGGCGATGCGGCGGCGGCGGTGCCTGGTTGTCGCCGACGGTTTTTACGAATGGCAGCAAAGCGGTGGCCGCGCCGGGACGAAAGGGGACAGTCCCATTTTCGCTGGCGCGAAAATCGGGACAGTCCCCCGTGCCGGCCGAGCGAAGCAGCCCCACTTCATCCGCCTCCACGGCGATCGGCCTTTCGCCTTCGCGGGCCTGTGGGAGGCGTGGGAAGGGGCCGACCATGCGACGCTGGAAACGTGCGCGATCCTGACGACTGCCGCCAACGAATTGGTCCGCCCGATCCACGACCGAATGCCCGTCATCCTGGCCGCGAGCAGCTATTCGGCCTGGCTCGATCCCGCGATTGAGGACCCGCGGCAGCTCATGCCGTTGCTCGTGCCGTATCCGAGCCACGAGATGGAAGCTCAACCAGTGGGCGATTTCGTTAATAGCCCGGCGCATGACTCGCCGCGATGCGTCGAACCGGCGTTGCAAAAAAGCAACCTCACCCTGCCGGGGCTATAACCGGCAGAATGGTGAATCCCATAACGGGTACGCGCGCGAATTCCGCGCGAAAGGGATATCTTTCCCTCTCTCGGGGCAGACACAATTTGCCGTTCGACAAACGGTAAAGTAGCTTTGTACCGAGGCAATCTCATCTCTCTCTTCACTGGTCAGTTCGCACTATGTCAGCCGCTTCGCCCAACCAATCCGCGTGCCGAGAGGATGCACTGAACGCCCTCGTCGAAATTCGGGCGTGTCAGGACGAATTGCGGACCTTTCTGGCCGACACGTTCGACCGGCTCGACGAGGTGGTCGGCAGGCTCCGACACCGAGAGCCCGCATTGGCCCACATCGAGCCGCACGCGACTCCCGATGCGATGCAAGGTCAGATCGATCACTTGACCCGCCTGGTCAACGAACTGGCTCACACCGTCAAGAAACGAGAGCCATCGGCCACAGAAAATGGCGATCGGCTATTAGAGGCGAACACGTAAAGATGCGAGCTGTGGAACAGGCGATCTTCGCGTTGTTGACCACCGACGACACCGCCGGCTATCGGGTCGTCGCCCGCAGCGACGGCGTTTGCGACGCGGACGCGGGCGAACTGGCCGTTTGGGGGCCGACGCACGATTCCATGCTGGCCTTCCGGCCTGACGCGGAAAACCTCAGCTTCCATCCACTGCCGAGCGGCGATTACTGCGTTTCACTCACCAAGTGGGTCGATTGGGATCGCAACGGCATGGGGCAAAGCGTCGCGACGCATTGTCTTATCGTGCCGCGCGAAGTGCTCGCTCGCTTCGGCAACAACCCGTTCGCCCTGGTTCAAACGGCGATGGCCAACGACGCGTGGCACTTGAACGATTTACACGAGACGAAACTCAGTCCGTTGACGATCAGCGGCGGCGCCGCCGCCGTCGACGAGGTGTTGCTCGAGCAACTGGCAGTTTATCCCGGCCCCGAAAACATGGCCGCGCTGGTGCAAGCGGCGTGCGAGGCGATGTGCCTAGCCGTTTGCGGCGACCCTTCGCCCACACAACTGATCGCCGGGCTGTTCAGTTGTCTGCCGCCGGAATGCCGGTTGGGTTTTTCGTTCTCGACCGGTCTGAAGTTCTCGCCGCGGCGGGCGTTCCGCATCGTGGCGCTCTCGGGCGATCCCGCCGAGCAGCAATGGGTCGCTCACTATCCGAACGTCGCGGTGCTCAACGTGTGCGGGAGCGAGTTGCCGCCGCCGGCGCCGTTGGATGGCTGGGCCCGATTGATCGGGCGAACCCTGGGCGGCGGCCGAGTCGGCTTCCTCTCCGCACAGGCGTCGAAGCGGCGATTCCAACTGAAACTCGACGACTTGCCGGCGCTGGGCTTTCAATTGCTCGAAGAGTTGGACGCCTCGGAGCTTGACGACGGCGAGGTTCTCGAAGACCCCCAACCGCAATCCTGCCTGGCACACAATCAACAGGCCCACGCGGCGCATGACCGGTTCGGCGGCAGCAGCGAGGCCGTTCCGACGATCGCTGCCCCGGTCGCCGCCCCTTCGGCGAATCTCGATCCCAACTCGCCCGAGGTCCTTGAGAAGCTCGAGCAGCTCGACGACCTGGTATACGAAGCCATCAGCGGCCGCTCGGACGCGCTGGAACAACTGCGGGAAGAGTGGCCCAAGATCGCCGCCCAGTTGGGCGAGACGTTGCTGGGCGAGTCGCTCGAACAGTACCTGCGGTACGCCATGTCGATCTGGGACGAATGCACCGCTGCCGATGGCCTCCGCGACCCTTCTCGCACCATTCAAGCCCTCGACGTGCTCAGCCTCCTCTTCGGCAACAGGACGTGAATCGCCCGCCGCGAGCCTGCGGATAGCGTTGGGAAACACTGTGTCCGGTGGGGCAGACATTCCTGTCTGCCAGATGTGCCGCCATTTCTTGCGGCAGACAGGAATGTCTGCCCCACCTTGGTGAGAAATGCGGGTGATCAGCTTTCAGCGACCAGCCGGACGAACGTTGGTATCGCCACGGTTCCGCATCGAAAGCGGCCGGGCGTGTGGCGGTCGTGCCCTCGACAAGCTGAAAGCTGACTGCTGACGGTTGGCAGCCAATTTCCCGACCACGCCCCGAGCCGTCAAATCATTGACATCTGCGCTGTTCCCGCCGAGAATGATGGTCGCGCCGAATGCGTTTGTGGTTCCGTCTTGAAGCGGAATGTGCCGGCTGGAGCCGGGACTGCGAACGAAGCCCCGGCGAGAAGGGAAACAACCATGAAGACCTTGATCCTGACGATCGTTGCAGCGAGTCTGAGTTGTGGCGTCTGCCTGGCGGAGTCTCCGTCCTTCACGTTCAAGAAGCTGCGGCTGAGCGACAAGTTCTACTGTGAAGGGGCATACTACGCCGACTTCAACAAGGACGGCCACTTGGACGTCGTGGCCGGGCCATACTGGTACGAAGGCCCCGATTTTCAGAAACGACACGAGATCTATCCCCCCAAGGCTTTCGATCCCAAGGAATACTCGAACAACTTCCTCACCTTCGTCGGCGACTTCAATGGCGACGGCTGGCCGGATATCCTCTATGTACCCTTCCCCGGCGGCGAGGCCTATTGGTTCGAGAATCCCGCCGGCAAAGATCGGCCGTGGAAGAAGCACTTCGCGCTCCGGGACGTTGGCAACGAGTCGCCGCGGTGGGCCGACATTAACGGCGACGGGCGGCCGGAGTTGATCTACAACGAGACCGGCCGGCTGGGCTACGCCACCTACGACCCCGCCAAGCCCGAGCAGCCCTGGGTGTTCCATCCGATCTCGCCGCGCCGCAATTACTACGACCGCTTCACGCACGGCCTCGGCTATGGCGACATCAACGGCGACGGCCGCATCGATTTGGTCGAGCGGCTCGGCTGGTGGGAGCAGCCCGCCAAAGTGAAACCGGGCGAACCCTGGATATGGCATCCCTTCTATTTTGCCGATGCCGCTGCGCAGATGCTCGTCTACGACGTTGACGGCGACGGATTGGCCGACATTATCACCGCGTGGAACTGCCACGGCTACGGCCTGCTCTGGTACAAACAGATTCGCAACGCCAAGGGGGAAATCACCTGGCGAAAACACGTGATCTTGCCACCCAAGCCCGACAAGCCAGGAACCGCTTTCTGGGGACGCGAGCTGCGATTTAGTCAGCCCCATGCTCTCTGCCTTGCCGACATCAACGGCGACGGGCTTATGGACTTCGTCACCGGCAAGCGATTTTGGGCGCACGGCCCCAATGGCGACGTCGAGCCGAACGCCCCCGCCGTCCTCTACTGGTTCGAGTTGCAACGCGACAAGGACCACGCCGTTCGCTTCATTCCGCACAAGATTGACGACGATTCGGGCGTCGGCACTCAAGTGACCGCGGTTGATCTCAACGGCGACGGCATTGCCGACGTGATCGTCGGCAACAAGAAGGGGACGTTCGTCTTCCTCAGCCAGCGGAAGAAATAAGCCGCTCGCGGCTTCGCACGTGAAGGGGACGGAGGAGGTTGTCGCGGAGATTCTCGCCAGACGAGAGCGTTTCTTCGACAGCCTCCTCCGTCCCCCTCCGAATCGTCGAGCAACGCCGACACTTGACGCACCCGCGTTGCCCCCCTAGGATGACGGCATGGATCAGCCCGCTGCTTCAACGTTGCTCAGCCCCGAGTTGCTCGCCCGGCTGGAGAAGATGGAACTGGTCAGCCGCAAGGTTTTTCGCGGGCGGATGAAAGGGGAGCGCCGCAGCCCGCGGAAGGGACAGAGCGTCGAGTTCGCCGACTTTCGCAATTACGTGCCCGGCGACGATTTGCGATTCGTCGATTGGAACACCTACGCCCGGCTGGAAAAGCTGTTCTTGAAGATGTTTCTCGAAGAGGAGGACCTGCACTTCTACGCCCTGATCGATGCCAGCAGTTCGATGGATTTCGGCAATCCGACGAAGCTGAGGTTCGCCGTGCAGTTGGCGGCCGCCCTCGGGTTCATCGGGCTGGTGCGGGGCGATCGGGTCAAAATCGAGACCATCGGCCAGTCGGCCCGTGAGTCCGCCCCCACCTTCCGCGGCCGCCGCAGCCTCTGGCGCATGCTCGACCATCTCGAACAGATCGCAAAAAAGGGGACATCACTGATTTTGGCAGACCTGGCAGATTCTCCTTCCCCGGCCGGCCGAAAATCAGTAACATCCCCTTTTTTGCTGGCGGAAGGGGTCAAGAGCTTCTGCCTGCGCAACTCGGGCAAGGGAATCGTGGTGTTGATTAGCGACTTGATGGACAAGGGGGGCTACGAGTCGGCCCTGCGGTATTTGGCCTCGCGGCAGATGGACGTCTACGTGATCCACGTGCTTTCACCCGAGGAGTTCGAGCCCGACGTGCAGGGGGACCTGCGGCTGGTCGATTGTGAGGACGGCGACGTGGCCGAGGTGACGATCACCGTTCCGTTGATGAAGCGATACAAGCAGACGTTGGCCGCGTTCGTCGATTCCGCCCGCGACTTCTGCTCCCGCCGCGGCATGATGTATCTGTTGGCCCGCAGCGAGACGTCGATCGAGCAGCTTTTGACGGGCTATTTGGCGAGGCGAGGATTGGTGCGGTAGAAGTGGAACGTGGTTGGGAAAGGCGGTGAAGACAAAACCCTTTCACTTCATCGAGACGATGACACACTTCTACACACTTCGTGGCGGTTTCAGCAATTGGTCCCTCGACTTTACGAAATCAAGGAAAGAGAGTTCTTCGGACTGTCAGGGGAATCTTGACCAGACTGGATCGATGCTCCCTTTTAATGTCTCACGAAAGGCGGACAGCCTCTAAACGGGCGTGGTCATTGCCGTTTCGACAGATTGCTGCCGCGTCCGCGCACGCGAGAAACAACACCGGGCGAATTACCGAAGTCATGGCGCCATGGAACTCTTCTGCGCACTGCTGACCGGCTTCTTCTGGTGGCTCTTTTTGTATCACTGGCACCACTCGGAGTTGGTGCGCGCCCGTGAAGCGGCGGGAGCGTTGTTGATCGAGGTCCGCGTCGCTGCCAGTGTGATCCGAGAGGCGCGCAGGCAGCACCGGTTTCACATCGGCAAACTGATGCTGTTCGCGGCAGAGGTGTGGTTCATTTTGCAAGCGTCTGAGATGTTCTTTTTGCGAGTGTTTGACAGAACGCCCGCCATCGACGTCCTTGTGGCGGTAATCACGTGCATTTCCCTGGAAACGGCCTTCCCGCTATTTCGGAAAGATGCCCTGCTGGAATTGCGCGAACACGGCGTAATCCTTCGCGAAAAAATCTATGAGGATTGTCCTCTCGAGTTAACGCTTACACCGTGGGCAGAAATCACCGGGTGCAATTGGTACAAGAAGGCGCCGGCGTACCATGTTCATACCAAGCACCTGGCGCTGGAGTCCGACGGTCTCCTGCCCGGCGAGGTTGCGGCCGTTACCGCGGTCGTGGGACGTTTCGTGCCGGTTTACGACTCCAGGGGAAGGCTGCTCGCGGAACCCGAGTCTGCCGAAACAAACACCGCCGCGCGGAACCCGAGTATCGGCGGCTGGAAATTCCAGTTCACTTTGCAGTCGCTGCTGCTGTTGATGGTCTTGGTAAGCTGCGCGGCGAGTTGCTTTGGAATGCACTATCGTCGGCTGCAGTCGCAACGGGATGCCGTTGCCAAGCCCGCCCCCGTCGTGGCGCCACCGGTCACCGGGCGGTAGAGGAACTTCGGCGTTATGGAACTCACCTGCACGCTCCTGACTGGCTTCCTCCTTTGGCTGTTTCTGTTCCATTTCTTTTGGAACTGGCGGGCGCGGCTGCGCGAGGAGGCGGGGCCGCTGCTGCTCGATGTGAAGGCGACTGCCCGCATCGTCAGAGTGTTTCGTTGGCAGAGATGGTTGTGGATGGTCTTCATTCTCGCCGCACCGCCGTCGTTTGCCATATTCCTCTATCGCCTTGGCAAAAGCCTATTCTCGTCGTTTCCCAACCTCCTTGTCATATTTTCTTACGATTTCGAAGTGAATGTTGTCGTTATCGGCTGGTCGTTCTTCCTCTTGATGTTGGCCTTCCCTCCTTTTTGGCCGAAAATCGCCGCGGAGATCAGAGAACGCGGCATCCTGTTCAGCAGCTACCGATTCAAGCTGTGGAGCCAAATCAGTCAGGTCAGATGGTTCTCCCCGAGAACGAAGTTTGAAGTCGCCTTCTGGTGGTGGAGGCCGTGGCCGTATAATCGCTTTCGCGTCACTCTCGATGAAAGAAGAATCGCGGCGGGGCAGAAGGAGGCAGTCACCGCGGTGCTGGCACGATTCGTGCAAGTCTACGACCACGACGGCACATTGCTGGCGGGACCGAGCCAAGTGGAACTGATGGCGAAGGCCGGGCGGCCCGTGGAAGCGAGGGCCCGCTCTTGGCTGCAATTCAATCTGCAATCCCTGCTGTTGCTGGCGGTTGTCGTCAGTTGTGGAGCGAGTTGTTACGGCATCCACTGCCGCCGCCTCCTGCCGCATCGCCAGGGCGTCGCACAACTGAAGGTCCTTGGCGCGGCGATTGATTGTTTCGGCGAGATTCCGTGGAGGGTGGATTTCTCCAAATGTTCTAGGAAACCGAGCGACGATGACTTGGCTTGCCTGGAACCGCTCGATCAACTGAGCTCCCTCGATCTTTCCGGCTCGCCGATTACCGATGCCGGACTCGAACACTTGAAAGGTCTCCGTCATCTCACATACGTCAATTGCAGGAACACCAAAGTCACCGCGAAGGGAGCGGCGGAACTGCTTCGCATCCTTCCCAACGCCGCAATCATCTACGGTCCGAATAACAACTCCGTTGTCGTGTACCCGCCCGACTGGCCGTAGCAGGTTTCCGCATTTCACCGCTGCTTTCTCCGCTGCCCAGTATTGGCTATACTTGCTCGGGGATAATCCAGCGTGGCTGGAGTGAACGAACGGGCTCGACGCCATGGAACTTCTCTGCGCACTGCTGACGGGCTTCTTCCTCTGGCTGTTGGTCTACCAATGGCGGCGGAAATCGATCACGCGATGGCGGCACCTGGCGGGCGGCCACTTGTGTACGGCCGAAAGCACTCGGCCCAGGCGTGTCCGCTGGGCGTTCTTTGCCTACTTCTCTTTCATGTTGCTCGGCCACGTCGCTAGTGCTGTGTTCTGGCACACCCGTTCCAACTTGGAATCCCAGTTCGGCGTTGCCGGGGTCTTCACGCTGGTTCTCCTGCTGGGAATCCCCGTGACGCGGAATATCGCCCTGGAGGTGCGCGAGCACGGCGTCTTTTGCGGCAAAGTGGGGGACCGCGTTTCGACGCGGAGACTGCACTTCGTGCCGTGGAATCTGATCGCCGCCTGCCAATGGGTGCCCAAGAGTTTTGGCGTGATTTCCAGATTCGACGACGTACTGAACCGTCTGACGATCGCGCAAGAAGCCGTTCCGCTGGAAGAAAAAACGGCCGTCACGGCGGCCCTCGGGCAATTCGTGCCCGTCTACGATCACGACGGTGTGCTACTGGCCGAACCGGATGCGGAACACCGTGTCGCGAGGTGGATTCACTGGCGCGATCTCGATCGTCCGCCGTTTCAGTTCGATTTGCAAACGATGCTGCTGCTGGTGGTTGTCGTGGCATGTGCTGCGAGTCTTGCCGGCATCCGCTACAGAAGTCCCGAACATCAGGCCGTTATGAAACTCGAAGCGTTCGACCCCAAGATTGATTATTATGGCAGGGATGATATCTACGAGTTGGATTTCTCGTCTTGTGCGAACAAACCGACCGACGACGACCTGGTCTACTTGGAACCACTTAGCGAACTGGCGATTTTGGACCTCTCGGGGGCGCCGATTACGGACGCCGGACTGGCACACTTGAAAGGGCTGAAGAACCTGCGTCACCTGAATCTGACGAATACCGGCGTGACCGACCGGGGCATGGCGGACCTGCGGCGGGCATTGCCGGATGCAAACATCGGCAAACAAGTTCTCTGGGTTCCACCGAACCTGGTACCGCTGGCCCCGACGCCGCCAAAGGGCAAAACGCATCGGTGAGAGACATGGTGGCGTGAGACATCTTCCCGCTTCGCTTGTCTTATCGGTAAACGCGGGAAGAACGACTATTGCGAGATCAGGTGGTCGTACTCGCTGTGATGACCGATCCAAAACCAGATCGCCCTGTCCTCCTTCACGGTTGCCAATGCCCGCCAGTGTATGCCGACTCTCACGGCGTAAATCGGCTCGGTTCCGTGAATTCGTTTGAATTGCAGCGAGGGGTGATTGGGGGTTTGCCGCCAGAGAGCAAAGGCGCGATTTGCCTGGCCTTGCACTTCGGCCGGCAATTTGGAGAACGACTTGCGAAATCGTTCTGTGGTTCGGGACTTCATTGTCCTTCGTCCATCGGCAGCGTGCGACCTTGCGCGTCCTCAGCCAGCGCCTCTGCCGCCAGGCGGGACAAAGCGTCTTGCGACCGAGCGAACGACCGTTGCCAGCGCTCCTCGGATTCGATCTCCTCCAAGACGACGGCCGCGATCGTCTCTTGCCGGTCGAGCGGCAGAGCGGCGGCCTTCTCAAACGCTTCTTGCAGAGCCGCGGTCATGGACAAGTACCCTTAACGCGTGTAGAACTTCCCCTGCCAATTAAATATAATCTTCTCCGCCCCCTTCGACAAGAGAATCGTCATAGGCCATCTGTAATGGGCGAACCGACTCCCCACTCCCCCGTTCTGCTGCTGCTGGCTGCGTTCAGCCGGTATGATGATGCCCTGGACTGGACGAAACGAAAGGCCGTCGAGGCCTGGGGACCGATCGCACGGGAAAGCACGCGGTTCGAGTTCAAAGAGACCGGCTACTACGATGCCACGATGGGCACCGGCCTGAAGAAGGTCTTTTTCGCCTTCCAGCGGCCCTTCGACCCGGAGCGGCTGGTCGAAATCAAGCTGGCGACCAACCGTTGGGAGGAGGAATATGCGGCTCTTGCCCGGAATCGTGCGAAAGGGGACAGTCCCATTTTCGCCGACGCGAAAATTGGGACAGCCCCCCCGCGGCCGTTGAACCTCGACCCGGGCTATCTTACCCTGGGCAAACTTGTGCTGGCCTCGACCAAGGATTTTGCCCATCGCATCTATTTGTCGCACGGCATCTATGCCGAAGTTACACTACAGTATAGGCATCGCCACTGGGAGCATCACCAATACACCTTTCCCGACTACCGCCGCGAGGACTATCAGCGGTTCTTCAGCGAGTGCCGGGAGGAGATGAGGGGAATGATGAATGCGGAATGATGAATGATGAATGGCGGGTGCCGCGGCGGGCTGGCCCTCCGTTCTGAATCCTGCCTTTCATTCATCATTCATCATTCATCATTCATCATTCCAATGAACTCTACACTGTTCTTTATCGTCGCCTGCACGGTCCCGAGCATGGTTGTTTGCTGGGCGGCAGCGTTCGCGGTGCGGCGACTGGGGCCGCGATGGGGATTGGTCGATCGGCCGGGTCAACGCAAGATTCATTCGGCGCCGATGCCCACCAGCGGCGGCTTGGCGATTTGGCTGGGCATCGTGCTGCCGCTGGCTTTGGGACAGGCGGTGCTGTGGGGAATTGGGGAGAAGGGGCCAGGAGTCAGGGATCAGGGGCCAGAGGTCAGGGGCCAGGGGCCAGAGGCTAGGGGTCAGGGGCTAGGGGCTAGGGGCCAGGGGGCGGACGGCAGATCTGTGACAGGCGTTCACTTGCCGGCGTTCGTGACGACGCATGGGGCGGGCTTGCTGCACCAATCGGGCAGGCTCTGGGAATTGCTGGCCGGCGGCACGGTGTTGATGCTGCTGGGACTGGCCGACGATCGCCGCGGACTCGATTGGCGGCTGCGATTTGGTGTGCAAACGGCTGTGGCGATCGTGCTGGTTTCGCTCGGCTGGCGGATGAGCCTGTTTCTCGACTGGCTCAACATGCCCTGGCTCACCGGTGTCCTGAGCGTGGTGTGGATCGTCGGGCTGGTCAACTCGTTCAACATGCTCGACAACATGGACGGCCTTTCGGCTGGCGTGGCGGCGATCGCGGCTGCGATGCTGGCCGCCATGACCCTGCTGACCCCGCGCCCGACAACAACCAGCCGCAGCTTTTCGTCGCCGGCTTCCTGCTGCTAATCGTCGGCTCGTTAGTGGGATTCCTCTGGCACAACCGCCCGCCCGCTCGGCTCTTCATGGGCGATGCGGGCAGTTACCTGGTCGGCTACCTGCTGGCGATGGCCACGTTGACGGCCACTTTCGCCGGCGGCAACCTGCCGAAACACGCGATACTTGGCCCGCTGTGCGTGTTGGCGATTCCGCTTTACGACACCGCCACGGTCGTGCTGATCCGTCTGCGCAGCGGCCGCAGTCCGTTTGTGGGGGACAAGAGCCATTTTTCACACCGGCTGGTCGAACTCGGGTTGAGCAAGCCGCGTGCCGTGCTGACGATCTATCTGGCCACCGCCACCTGCGGATTGGGGGCATTGCTGCTGCGGGAGGTCGATCGCTTCGGCGCCGCCGTGATCCTGCTGATGGTCGCCTGCACGCTGACGCTCGTGGCGATTCTGGAAACGGTCGGCCGGCACAAGCGATAGAATGAATGAAGCGGCAAAACAAGAAATAGCCGGGGGCCAACGGCCCGCGGCCGGCGGCGGACGTTGGCATGACGCGGCGAAAGAACAAGACGAAACACGAACAGCGCGATCAGCCGCTCGCGGCTTCGCAGGGTGCGAAGCTGCAATCGGCGGATGACGCATCGTGCGAAAGCCGGCTGCGTCCCTGGCTGCTTTGCGGCATGACGGCCGTGCTGGTCGCCCGGCCGCTTTTCCCCAGTGAAGCGGCGGCGGGGGGCGACGGATTGTCGGTCGTGATGTTGTGGATCGCGCTGGGCGTGTTCTGGCTGCTGGGGGCCATCGGCCGGCGGAAGTTCTCGCTCCACCTCGGCTGGACCGACGCCGCCGTACTGGCGTTGCTGGTTTGGACCACCGTCTCCGCTTTCTGGGCCATGCGAAACGGAACGCCACGCCCGGCAGTCAACATGCTCTGGGAGTGGGTCGGGCTGGGGATGTGCTTCTTCCTCGCCCGGCAGTTTATCGTCACCTCGCGCGAACGCCGGGCGGTGGTTGCCGTGATGGTCGCCCTGGCGGTGGGCATTTCGGGATACGGGCTGTATCAAGTCGTTTACGAACTGCCGCAGACCCAATCGCGGTACGCCGCCGATCCCGACCGGGCTCTGCGCGACATCGGCATGTGGTCGCCGCCGCATTCGCCCGAGCGAAAAGCATTTGAAGACCGGCTGGCAAATCGGCAGCCGATGGGAACGTTTGCACTAACCAACTCGCTGGCCGCGTTCCTGGCGCCGTGGGCGGTGATGCTGGCTGGTGTGATTGGCGGAGTTGTAGGAGGCGACTCCAGTCGCCGAAGTGTGCATGACATGCGATCGGTCGGCGACAGGAGTCGCCTCCTACAGAACAGGCAGTTGGCCGGGATGGTTGCGTGTCTGATTCCGATCGCAGCTTGTCTGGCATTGACGAAAAGCCGCAGCGGATATGCCGCCGCGTGCGTGGGAGTGGTGCTGGTGTGGCTGTTCGGCCGCCAGCGGCGAATTCGCCTGGGCTGGAAGCTCCCCGCTGCGATCGGAGGCATCGCCGTGCTCTTGCTTTCGGCGGCGCTGGCGGTCGAAGGGCCCGCCGTGCTGGGACGGGCGTCAAAATCTTTCGGCTATCGTCTGCAATATTGGCAATCGACGCTCGATATGATCGCCGTTCGCCCGTGGCTCGGCTGCGGGCCGGGCAACTTCCAGGACCTCTACACGCAGTACAAGCTGCCGGAAGCCAGCGAGGAGATCGCCGATCCACACAATTTCTTGCTGGAGATCTGGGCTACCGCCGGCACGCCCGCGGCGATTGCGTTTCTCGCGGTGCTGGGGTGTTTTGTGGGAGGGGTCATGGGCCGGGGGCCAGGGGGCAGTCGGCAGTCGGCAGTCGGCAGTCGGCAGTCGGCAGTCGGCAGTCGGCAGTCGGCAGTCGGCAGTCGGCAGTCGGCAGTGACGAGGGGAGAGAGTAGAGAGGAGAGGGGAGAGGGAGAAGCCCTTCCGCCCTCCGCCCTCCGCCCTCCGCCTTCCGCCAATCCCCAATCCCCAATCCCTAATCCCTGCGATGACTGGCTGCACATTTTGGCCGGCGGCGTGCTGGGGTTCTTGTTGTCCATACCACTCGGAATACTCAGCGCGGCGCCGCCCGCCGCGGTGGCGACATCGATCCGGGGATTGCCGCTGATGTTGCCCGTGGCGGTGCTGATCGGGCTACCGCTGGCGGCCGCGACGGTCGCCTTGATGTTCGGCTGGATTCGCGAGGGCCGGCTGCCGCGATGGCTGCCCGGCGTGGGTGTTGCGGCGATCCTGGTCGCTCTGTTGGCGGCTGGGGGCATTGCAATGCCGGGCGTCGCGGCGACGTTTTGGCTCCTTCTGGCGCTGGGGCTCGAAGGACGGGGGCAGCGTTTCCTGCCCACCTCCGCGGCCTGGGCGGGCTTGGCCGGGCTCTTGGCCCTGGCAGTCGCCTGCTACGGCACGGCCTACGAGCCGGTGCTCCATTGCCAAGCCGAGTTGCAGCTTGCCGAGCATCAACCCACTCGGGCGGTAGCACATCTTGAAGCGGCGGCCGCGGCCGATCCGCTCTCGGCCGAACCCTGGCGGCAGTTGGCCGCCAACGAGTTCGAGGACTGGGTGCGGCAGCCAGACAGGGCTGCCTTCGACCGCTTCACGCAGGCCAAAGACGAGGCGCTGAAGCAGGCACCCAATTCGGCCGAGTTGTGGATGACGGTCGGGGACTGGGAATTTCGGGCCTTCTCCGTGAAGAACCGCCCCGGGAGAAAAGCCGCCGGCGCTGCTCTGCGATCGGCAATCGAGGCGTACGGTCAGGCCGCACAACTTTATCCAAATAGCGCACTCTGTCACGCAAAACTGGCCGAAGCACACCTTGCCGCCGCCGACCGAGCGGCTTTCGGCCGCGAGGCAGAAACCGCCCTGCGGCTGGACCGAATAACCCCCCATCAAGACAAAAAACTGCCCTCCGAATTGCGCGACCGACTTCGGCGGGAACTCGAATCCCGTCGGTGACTTCGACCCACTCGCTCACTTGCTCCTCCGTCTTGTGGTGGCATGAGCGGTATAATTCCGGTAGACTACGCTAGTCAGAATTTTTCGCCGCAGTGTGCTACTGTTTCATGGGAGTGGCGGCATATCGTTTGCTAAGCCCTCGCACGGTGAGAAGCGCGAGCCGGTTGGATAACCGCGCAAGAGAGTGTTGTCGATGAAGAAGGTGTTCGCAATTCTCCTGATCATCGTCTTGGGCATCGCGCTCGGCGTGGGCGTCGCCATGTTGCGGATCAAAGCGGCGCCGTGGAATCCGAAGCTCGACGAGGGGGAACCGGCCACAGGGCCGTCGAACACCGGCGGCGACAAGCCGGGGACGAAGGTTACGCAATTGGGCCCGGCGACGGTCGCGGCGCGAGTTGCCGACGTGGGATGACAAGGAACGTTTTTCGACACAGGACGTACTATGTTGGTTCTTCGTTTTCTCCGGCCGTTGGCACTCGGGGCGGTTGCCGTGCTGCTGGTGTCGGCGTTAGGTTGTCCTTCGTCCGGTGAAAAGCCGGGCGTGGCGGAGACGAACGCTGCCGATACGAAGGCGTCGGCGGCCGACGAAACGATCGCACCGACGAAACCGCCGGCTGCGGAGTTCCAGCAGCCGCTAGTTTTGCCCTTCAGCGAGCCGCCACCCCGGCTGCCGCCGGAGCCGGACGACATGCCGCCGCCTGCCAAATCAGCCAGTCCGGCGGGCAAGGTGGCGGAGTTGCGCGACTTGCCGCCGGTTCAGTCTGCGGATGCCCCTGCGCAAACTCGGTTGACGAAAGTCCCACGCAAGCCGTTCGATCCGATCGAGCAGAACGGGCGCTACTTCGTCGGCTGGCCCAAGCCGAAGGCCGTCATCGCCATTACCGGCATGGAACAGGGCTACATCGAGCCCTGCGGCTGTGCGGGAATGGAGCGGATGAAGGGCGGCATCAGTCGCCGCTACGCGTTCTTCCAGGAACTTCGCAAGAAGGGTTGGCCGCTGGTGGCGCTCGACGTCGGCGGTCTGGCCAACGGCTTCGGCCGCGAAGCCGAGATCAAGTTCCGCACGTTGGTCGAGAGCAAGGAGAAGATGGGCTACGCGGCCGTCGGCTTCGGCCCCGACGATCTCCGCCTGCCCCCCGCCGAACTGGTCTCGGTCGCCGCCGACGTCAACGGCAAGCCGAGCGTCTTCGTTTCGGCCAACGTCGGGCTGTTCGGCTTCAATCAGAACATCACGCAGACCAGCCGCATCGTCAAGGCCGACGGCGTGAGGATCGGCGTGACCGCCATCCTGGGAAAGGAGTACCAGAAGGAATTCAACAATCCCGAGATTGAAATGTGCGCGCCGGAAGTCGCGATGAACCGGATCATGCCCCAATTAAAACGGAACGCTGACTACCTGGTGTTGCTGGCCAACGCCACGCAAGCGGAAGCGATCGAGTTGGTCAAGAGGTATCCCGATTTCAACGCCGTGGTGGTGGCCGAGGGCCCGGAATTGCCGCCGCACGATTGGCGACTGGTTCCGGGAACGCGCACCTTGTTGGTTACGGTCGGTCACAAGGGGATGAGCGTGATTGTGCTCGGCTTTTTCGACGGCGCGCCGCCGCAGGTTCGCTATCAGCGGGTGTTGTTGGATTCGCGTTTCGACTTCACAACCGATCCACAGCATCGCGCTCCGCCCGAGATGAAGCGGCTGATGGTCGGCTATCAGGACCAGTTGAAACTGTTGGGTTTCGCCCAGTTGGGTTTGCGGCCGGCAGCCAGTCCGCTGGCCGAGCAGAACGGCCGATACGTCGGCTCGCTGAAGTGCGAGTCGTGTCACGAGCCGTCGTACGACGTCTGGAGGCACAGCAGACACGCCCACGCCTATGAAACGCTGGAGACGCAAGACCCGCCGCGGAATTACGATCCCGAGTGCGTCAGTTGCCACGTCGTCGGCTGGCACCCGACCAAGTTTTTCCCCTACGACGGGGGCTTCGAGAGCCCGGAGAAGACCCGCCGCCTGAAGAACGTCGGCTGCGAAGATTGCCACGGGCCCGGCGAGAAACACTGCGTCGCCGAGGACGGCCACGACGAGGTGTTGCAGAGGAAGTACCGCACGGCCGTCCGCATCAGCAAAGAGCAGTCGAAGAAAGAGCAGTGCAGCACCTGCCACGACCTCGACAACAGCCCCGATTTCAACTTCGACAAGTATTGGCCGTTAATCGAACATCACGAAGAACATCCGGAATGAAACGTATCCTGTTATGTGTCGCGATCGTGGCGGTTGCCGCCGCCGCTTGGGCGCACGAGCCGCCGGCCGCCGCAAGCGGGGCTGACCCGCGGCGAACGCCCGCGGTCGAAATCTTCCAACGCTACAAAGACGCCGTCGTCTATCTGACCGGTCCGATGGCCAATCCGCGCGAGCCGGCCGTCGAGGAGTTCTTCGTCCTCTCGCCCCGACGTGTGGTGACGAGCTTGGGCAGCGGCTGCGTCATCCATCCGTCGGGCTACATCCTGGCGAACGCCCATGCCGTGGAGAGGCCGTTCTTCCACGAGGTGACGCTCAGCGACGGCCGGCGGCTGCCGGCGGAATTGCTGGCCGTGGTTCGCCAGCACGATCTGGCGTTGCTGAAGGTCGAGGCGAGCCGTCCGCTCACGGCGGTCAAGCTCGCCCGCGACGGCGACCTGATGATCGGCGAACCGGTGATCGTGATCGGCAATCCGCAGGGACTGCGGCTGACCTGCACGACCGGCGTGCTCAGCGCCGTGGGGCGGGCGACGCAACCCAGCGGCCTGCCCGGCATCACCTTGCACGGGATGATCCAGACCGATGCCGCCATCAATCCCGGCAGTTCCGGCGGCCCGTGGTTCAATGCGTTGGGCGAAGTGATCGGCGTTACCGCGGCTCAGAAACTGAACGCCGAGAATATCGCCTTCGGCGTTCCCGTGGCCGCCATCCGATATGCGCTGCCGGAGATGCTCGACGTGGAACGCAGGCAGGGGATCGCCACCGGCCTGCAATTGCAGCCGTTTGGGCCATGCGGGGTAACGGCCGTCGCCGCCGCTTCGCCCGCCGCCACGGCAGGCATCCAGCCGCGCGACGTGCTGACGAAACTCGACGGCCAACCGCTGGCCGGCCGGCTCGACTGGTCCTTCGGCCTGCTGGGCCGCAAGCCGCACGAATCGCTGCGGTTGGATTTGTCCCGCGGCGGCTTGCCGATGCACACTTTGCTCGTCCTGGCCGATTGTCCGAAGCCCGACGGCGCGGCGATCCTCAAGGCGCGATACGGCCTGACGGCGGTGCCGTTGGATAAAGCGAAAGCGGATGCCACGTCGTTGCGCGTCCGCCGCGGCGTGGTGATTACCGAGGTGGCGAAGGGGCCGCCGTGGAACTACGACAAGTTGCAATCGCCCCCACTGCCCGGCGACGTGCTGGCGCGGATCGACAGCATCCGCCCGCGCGACCTCGATCACGTCGGGCTGCTCTTGGATCGTATCCCGCCAAAGCAGAAGGTCGTCATGGTGCTGCTGCGGAAGATCGGCGATACTGTGACCCGCGTCGATCTTACCACGATGTCGCCGTGAGGTTCACGATTCCCCGCATTTCTCACCACGGGGAAAGCGGCTGGCGCTCTGTCTAGTGGGGCAGACATTCCTGTCTGCCAGATGTACCGCCCTTTCCTGCGGCAGACAGGAATGTCTGCCCCACCTTGGTGAGAAATGCGGCTTAGCTGGCCTTCCCCTGCGTCAGTTCTTGCAGCGCCGCCGCGAAGACCTGGTACGCATGGTCGTCATACAGGACGAACCGCACCGACTCCGGCCGTTCGTTTTGCTGGAGGAAGTCGATCGCCGTGGAAATCGCGATCCGCGCCGCCTGCTGCACAGGAAAGCGGTACGCACCGGTGCTCAGGGCGGGCAGGGCGATGCTGTGGCAACCGTGTTGGGCGGCCAATTCGAGACTGCGGTGGTACGCCCCGGCCAGCAGTTCGGCCTCGCCACGCTGTCCGCCCGACCAGACCGGGCCGACGGCGTGAATCACGTGCTTGGCGGTGAGTTTGCCGGCCGCTGAGATGACGGCGGAACCGGTGGGACAGCCGTCGGGATAGCGGGCGTCGGTGTCCCGCATGATTTCCGGCCCGCCGCGTCGATGGATGGCCCCGTCCACGCCGCCCCCACCCGCCAAGCGGCTATTCGCCGCATCGACAATCGCATCGACCTCTTGCAGGGTGATGTCCCCCTGCTGCAGTTCGATCGTCCGGCCGTGGATGGTGGTCTGCATAGCGACGTATCCGGCACACGCCGTGTGCCGTCCGACGCACGCGCCGACGAAACTGCTCAAACGGCACACAGCGTGTGCCGGATACCTTTTTTACATGTGGTCGGGATACCGATACACGTTTCCCTCGAAGTTTCGCAGCAGCAGGTTGTCGCCATCGCGGCCGACGACGTAATTCGGCTGCAAGGGGATTTTGCCGCCACCGCCGGGGGCGTCGATCACGTAATTGGGCACCGCGTAGCCGGTCGTGTGGCCGCGGAGGCCCTCGACGATCTCCAGGCCCTTCGACACCGGTGTGCGGAAATGGGCCGAGCCGGTGATCGGATCGCACTGGTAGAGGTAGTATGGGCGGACCCGCATCCGCAGCAGCCGATGGACCAACTCCTTCATCGTCTCGACGTTGTCGTTCACGCCGGCCAAGAGCACCGTCTGCGAGCCGAGCGGAATGCCGGCGTCGGCCAGACGCGTGCAAGCCTGGAACGACTCGGGCGTGCATTCGTCGGGATGCAGGAAGTGCAGGCTCATCCACAACGGATGGTGCTTCCGCAGCATCCGGCACAGTTCCGGAGTGATTCGCTGCGGCAGCACGGCGGGCATCTTCGTGCCCATCCGCAGGAACTCGACGTGGGGGATCTCCCGCAAGCGGGTGAGAATCCAGTCGAGCCGCTCGTCGCTTAGCGCCAGCGGGTCGCCGCCGGAGATCAGCACGTCGCGAATGGCCGGCGTGCGGCGGATGTAATCGAACGCCGCTTCCAGCCGGGCTTCGGCCGGGGCAATCGAGCCGTGGCCCACCATCCGCGAACGGGTGCAGTAGCGGCAGTAACTCGAGGAGAAGTCGGTCACCAGCAGCAGCACGCGGTCGGGATAGCGGTGCACCAGGCCCGGCACGGGGCTATCGCCGTCTTCGCCCAGCGGATCGTCGGCTTCGCCCAGGCCGCGGTCGAACTCGGCGGCGGTGGGAATCACCGTTCGCCGCAGGGGCTGGTTGCGGTCGTCGCGCGAGACCAGGCTCATGTAGTAGGGCGTAACGCTGACCGGCAGCATGGCGCCTTGGGAAAGGGCCGCCCGCTCGTCCTCCGACAACACCAACACCTGCTCCAATTGGTCCAGGGTTCGCAGACGATTTCGCGCCTGCCAGTGCCAATCGTTCCAGTCGCGATCGGGGACCGCGGGATAGAAGGCCTTGCGGAAAGCCCTGGTTTGGAAGGTGCTGCGGGGGGTCCGGCCCGACGCGGGGCCGGTGGAGAAGATATCTCGTTGGGTGGTTGCAGGTGGCCGCTTCGGCCGGGAGAATCTCGCTACAACACGAGGAGACAGGAATTGGACCGTCGTACTCGGAGGCTCCTCATCATCTGCACACGAGTACGAGCACGTCTCAGCATCAATGCTGGCCATCTAGAAACATCTCCTGGGATTCAGTGGAGAATCGGGGGTTCGACATCCGAATCGGCCCCTCAAAAAAAATGCCCCGGCGAACAAACTCCGTTATCGGCCCGGGGCGGTTCTCCTTTTCCTAATACCTTTCGGCAATACAATCGGAAACTTGAAGTAATTCATACCGTCCGCCGCAAAAATGTCAAGAGGAAAACTTGTCGATGGACGAGGAAACCTCGGTTCGAGGCTCGTTTTGTCGAGCGGCGGAGAAAAACGTCCGTGAGAATTACCGCAGACTAACAGCCCCCGGAGGGCGACGCGCGAGAAGATCACGCCTTGACCAATTCCACGCAAATGCCGCCGGCGCGAAGGACTTTGTGCATGGCCGTGTACCACAACTCGCGGCGCCACTCAAGGCCGACTTCCTCGCAAATTTGGGCCAATTCGCGGCGATTGTAGGTGCGGCAGCACCAGACGCGGCTCGTCCACGCGCCGCCGAAAGTGTCCTCGGTCGTCAGCAACAACATCCGCCCGCCGGCCACCATCACGCGGCTGAGTTCGGAGAGTCCGCGGCGCGGATCGGGCAGATGCTCCAAGACGTAGCCGCAGGTGACACAGTCGAACGAGGCGTCGGCGAAGGGCAATCGCGCCAGGTCGGCCACGACGAACCGCGGCCGGTTGCTCTTCAGGCGATTTCGCGCACGGCGGAGCATCTCGTGCGAGATGTCAAAGCAAGTAATTTCGGCTTCCGGATCGGCATACTTGATGAGATGTTTGGCGATTTGGCCCGCCCCGCTGCCGACGTCCAAGACACGGCGGGCGCCGCGAAGGTCGAACTTTCGCTCGCGGAACATGCGGGCGCCAAGCGTCGTGTGCAACGAAAGCAGGCTGCACGTGGCCAGGATCGCCCCCTGGGGACCATCGTAGACGTTGCGGACCTTCTCCTGGTACTCTTCGACGCTTACCCGATGGATCAGCCCATTCTCCAGCAGCCGGTTCAGCACCGGTTTGGGACGCTCGCCAGTCCCCGGAACATGCCTGCGGACGCGAGAAACACGACGGTGATCCGTCTTTGACGCCATGGTCGCTAGTTTTTTTGCCTCGCGGACTTCATAACGGGAAAAGGGGACAGGCACCTTTTGCCGGAACGGCCCTCGACCAGCCTTCGGCTGGTGCCCGGCTTCGCACAAAAGGTGCCTGTCCCCCTTTCCCGGACGCGGACTTCAATATACTCTTCGGACGTAGATATACCATTCCAGGAGTAATACCGCTAGGCCAGCCAAGGCCAGGTACTTCCAGATTTCGCGCCTGCCGGCTTCCCAACTCGTTTCGCCCTTTACCTTTACGTCGCCGATCTTAATAGCGGGCGAAATGTCAGGGCGGATGGTGCTTTCGGCCGGGTCGAACAGGTTCACGGCGAACCGCCGCACCGTCTTCCCGCCCGAGCGAACCTCGTACACGCCCAACTCGCTGGTGTCGTTCAGCACGGCCTTGCCCAATCTGGCCGGAGCCTCGACCGTGCGGCCCGTCGGCGTCCGAACCTCGACGGCCGCCGCCGCCTCGAATGATATGGGCGTCCCCGGCCGAATCGTACCCCCTTCCAGCCCGTCGCCGCTGCCACCAAGGCAATCGAGCATATTGAGCATTAAGGTGGGAAAGCTTGGACGAACCATCAAGTTCGTGTCCCCTCTCCCCGTAATGCTAAAACCCAACACAACGTCCTGGAAGGCATCGCGGGCGGCCAACGCCATGAGCGGACCGACGTCGGAATCGACCAGCACGCGGCCGCCACGAGGAACGATCAGCGGTGTTGCCTCGCTGACCAGCACGTTGCCCATATCAAGCCATTGCAACAGCGGATGGGCGGTCTCGATGTCGATGATCTGCGGCCCTTCCGCCCTCGGCTTGGTTGACCAACCGCCTTCCGGTGGAACGCTGGCGACGAATAAGGTATTGGCGGAGGGCATCCGCTCGGGTCGGCACTCGTCGTAGATTACCAGTTGCCAATCTCCGACCGCCGCTCGATCCTTGTAGGCTTTCGTCTTGAGGAAACTGGGCAACTCGACTTGCACATCGGCGATCTCGGTTGCCTCCTTGGTTTGCAGCGCCCGCCGCAGCCACTCATTGCCGGTCGTGGCCAGCAACACGTGGCTTCGCCGCGGCGGGTTGATAACTGCATAGGCTACGTCGTCTAGGGCGAGTTGGTCGTCGGTGTCGGCTTTCAACTCCAAAATGGCCGAGCCCGCGGCGTTGAAATCGAAATTCACCCCGCGGCTCTCGTTCGGCGACACCTCGACATCGTTGGCGTCGATCACCTCGCCGCCGCGGAACAGTCGCAGCGGCACTTTGACCGTCTCGGGGCCAAAGTTCTCCAGCCGGGCGAACGCCTGGAGCCGGTCGGGCTTCGTTTCGTTGCGGCGGACGCTGAAGGCCGTAATGCCGATGTTCCTGGCGTCGGGCGAACCGATCGGGATGAACTTCGCTTCGAGATTGCCCAGGGCGAAACCGGCGACGGGGCCGAATCGGCCGTCGCTGAAAATGTAGAGCGAAGCCGGCATCGCCTCGGCCACGCGGACATCGCTGAAGCCCTCGGCGCTGCGGCCGGGATTGGCCAGCCCGGCGGCCAGTTTCAGGGCTTCCAGCAGCGACGTGGCCCGCGCGGTGGGCTGAATGGCCTTCAACGCCTCGCGCAATTGCTGGCGGTTGTCGGTGAAACTCTGCTCGACCCGCGCCGAGTCGCAGAAACTGATCAACATCGCGGCGTCGCCCGACCGCATCTGGTCGATCAACTCGCCGACCTGCCGCTTGGCCTCATCCAGCCGCGTCGGCTTCACGTCGGTGGCCGACATGCTGGCCGAATTATCGACGAGGAAGATGAAGCGGTTGCCGATCAGTTTGGTTCCCTGCCAACTCGGCCGCAGCAGGGCGAAGACCGCCAGCGCGATGATGAGCAATTGCAGGAACAGCAGCAGGTTTCGCCGCAGCCGCTGCCAGATGGAATTGACGTGCAGGTCTTCGGTCGATTTTCGCCAGAGGTAGGTGCTCGGCACTTCGATCGGCCGCCGCTTCAATTTCAAGAAGTACAGCAGCACAATCGCCGGCGGCACCGCCGCCAGGATCAGCCATTGCCACCAGGAGAGCATGTTGAGGAAGTTGGGCATTATCTCTCAGCGCCGTGAACGACCTTCACAATTCCCACCGATCCACGTCGGCGCAACCACGAAATCACTCGCTCCGCGAGCGGAATCGGGCGTTCTCACGGCGCTCATCGTGAATCCACTCGGCAAGCAACTCGGCGGCGCCGGCCAGGTCGATCTTCTGGGCCTCCTTCTCCCATCGCCATTTCACTTCGAGCTTCCCCTCCTTGAGGCCGCGGTCGCCGATTACTACCCGCAACGGCACGCCGATCAGATCGACGTCCTTGAACTTCACGCCGGCGCGGCAGTCGCGGTCGTCCAAGAGCACGTCGATCCCGGCGGCGATAAGTTGGTCGTGCAACTGCGTGGCGACCTTCATCGACGCCTCGTCGGGCACCTTCACCGGCACAATCGCCACTTCATACGGGGCCAGCGACACGGGCCAGATGATGCCGTCCTTGTCGTTGCTGGTTTCGACCAGCGCGGCAATGATGCGATTCACGCCGATGCCGTAACAGCCCATGATGATCGGCTTGAGTTGCTCGTCGGCGTCGAGGAACTTGGCGTTCAGCGCGTCGGTGTACTTCGTGCCGAGCTTGAAGACGTGGCCGACTTCGATCGCGTGCCGCAGGGCCAGCCGCGAGCTGCACCGCGGACAGGGATCGCCGTCAACCGCGTTCCGCAGATCGGCGAACAGGTCGGGCTCGAAATCGCGGTGCAAATTCACGCCGACCAGATGCGTCTCCGCCTCGTTCGCGCCGGTGATGCCGTTGACGACTCGCTGGATGTCGCGGTCGGCAAGGATCGGAATCTTCTCCTTCATTCCCACCGGGCCGGCGAATCCGACCGGCGCGCGGTCACCCGCTCGATGACTTCCGGCGTGGCCAGTTCGAGCTTTTCGACTTTTCGGGCGCGGCGGATCTTCCCCTCGTTTGCCTCGTGATCGCCACGGATCAAGACCGCGATCGGCTGGCCGTCGGCCACGTAGATCAACGTCTTGATGAGCTTCTGCGGCTTGCACTTCAGAAACGCGCTGACCTGCTCAATCGTGCTCGCCCCCGGCGTGGGCACTTTGCTAAGCGGCTTCTGCTCAACTTCGGAGGGCGCGCAGTCGCGAGCGCCGATTTCGGCCTTTTCCTGATTGGCCGCATAGCCGCACGAGGAGCAGTGCAACACCGAATCCTCGCCGTTGTCGGCCGGAACCATGAACTCGTGGCTGGCGTCGCCGCCGATCGGCCCGCTCTCGGCCTCGACCGGTAGGTAGGTCAATCCGCAACGGGTGAAGATGCTGCAATACGCCTTGTACATCTTGTCGTAGCTCTGGTGGAGCGATTCGACGTTTGCGTCGAAGCTGTAGGCGTCCTTCATGAGGAATTCGCTGGTGCGGAGCACGCCGAACCGCGGCCGCTCCTCGTTGCGGAACTTCGCGGTAATCTGGTAGAGCGTAATCGGCATCTGCCGGTAGCTGTTGATCTGCCGCGACACCATGTCGGTGATGATCTCCTCGTGCGTCGGGCCGAGGACGACGTGGACCTTTTTCCCGGGGCGGTTGAGCGTCAGTTGCACCAGCACGTCGCCGAAGGCCGCCACGCGGCCGGTCTGTTCCCAAAGGTGCCACGGCGACATCGAGGGCATGGCCAGTTCGACGGCCCCGGCGGCGTCCATCTCCTCGCGCACGATCCGCTCGGCCTTCTTCAGCGCCCGCAGCCCCAGCGGCAAATACGTATACGCCCCGGCCATCATTTGGTTGACCAGTCCGGCGCGGAGCATCAGCACGTGGCTGGGGATTTCCGCCCCTTCGGGCGATTCTTTCATCGTCGGGATGAGCGTGCGGGTCCAGAACATGAGAGGGGCTGGGGGTTAGGGGCTAGGGGTCAGAGGCCAGAGATCAGGGGTCAGAGACAGCGCTTGCGGGTTCGCAAGAACAAGCCGCTTGCGGCTTCGCAAACAGCCGCGACAATCCCATCACACCAACCATCATTGTAGGGGAATTCCGTAGGCCGTGGAAGGGGAAAAGGGGAAATGGTGAATGCTGATTGATGAACGATGAATCCACTCATCATTCAGCATTCAGCATTCCACTCTGTCCCCTTGTGGCGGAACCCGCCCCGGCCTACAATCCAAACGTTGATCTCCGCCTTATCCCCGGAACCGGCCGATGCCACGACGCTACATCACCGACCTTACGCCGCAAGAGCCAATCGACGAGGTGTTTGTCGCGGGCGACAAGCAACTCCGCCCGAACCGCGCCGGAAATCTCTACCTGCAAGTCGAACTGTCCGACCGCAGCGGTTCGGTCACCGCCCGGCTGTGGAACGCCAGCGATGCGATCTACCGCTCGTTCGACAACGGCGACTACCTTCGCGTCACCGGCACGGCCCAGCTTTTCCAGGGGGCGATGCAGGTCATCGCCACGAAGCTGCACCGCGTCGATCCCGCCGAGGTGGACGAGGCCGATTTCGCGCCGCTGCCGGCCGTCGAAGTCGATAAGCTCGTGCTCCGCCTGGGCGAAATCCTTCGCACCCTCGACGATCCCCCGTTGCGAACGCTGGCCGAGTGCTTCCTGATGGACGAGCCGTTCATGGCCAAGCTGATGATGGCCCCGGCCGGCACCAAAAATCATCACGCCTACCACGGCGGACTGATCGAGCACATCGTGGGCCTGATGGAGTTGGTGCTGGGCGTCTGCCCCCACTATCCGCGGCTCAACCGCGACATGCTCGTAATAGGAGCGTTCATTCATGATCTCGGTAAGACCGACGAGCTGAGCTACGAGCACGGCCTGGCTTACACCGACGAGGGCCAACTGATCGGCCACCTGGTGATGGCCGTCGAACTGCTGAATACGAAGGTCGCCGAGGCGGAGAAGCTCTCCGGCGAGCCGATTCCCCGCGAAACCGTCTTGCGGCTGAAGCATCTGATTCTCAGCCATCACGGCGAATACGCCTTCGGCAGTCCGAAGTTGCCGATGACGCTCGAAGCCATCGCCCTGTCCATGCTCGACAACCTCGACGCCAAAATCAACACGTTCTCGACGTTGATGAACGAAGACCCCAACGTCGATAGCGCCTGGACGACGTACAATCCGAATTTGGAACGTAAGCTCTATAAGGGGAGAGGGGAGAGGGGAGAGGGAAGAGGGGAGAGAGAATAGAGCCGCTTGCGGCTTCGCAGGGATGCTTTCGCCCTTTTCCGCTTCAACCCCGGCCGCTTGCGGTTTCGCGGGCGTCTCCTCGTATTTTTCCATATTGCTAACGCTATGAAAACTCTTGAAGAATCGATTCTCGAATTAGTCAACGCTCCTGGCTATCGGCCGGTCAAGCCGCGGGTGATCGCCGAGCAGTTGAAGCTGCCGAAAGACGATGCCGTCCTCGTGCGCCGCATGGTGAAGCAACTCGTCCGCCACGGAAAAATCCGTTACGCCTCGAACCACCTCGTGCTGCCGGCGAACACGCCCACGGCGAGCGCGGACATGGCGCCCAAGGCATCCTCCAAGACGCCTCGCAGTAGCCGGGGGCCAACGGCCCGCGGAACAGGCGACCAGGGACAGTTGGAACAGCTTCCAGCCAAGACGGCGAGAAAGTCGGCCGGAGGAAAAGGCGGCAATCGCGTTGTCGGCGTCTTCCAGCGAACACAAAAGGGCTTCGGCTTCGTCCGTCTCGATCAAGCCGGCGGCAAGGAAAAGGCGAAGGACATCTACATTCCCGCCGAAGAGTCGGCCGATGCGGCCACCGGCGACGTAGTCCTCGTCGAGATCGGTCGTCAGCGTGGCCGCGAGCTTGGCCCGCGCGGTCGTATCGTCGAAGTGGTCGAGCGGCAGACGCATCAGTTCGTCGGCACCTATTTCGAGTCGGCCGGCGCGGCCTACGTGCGGATCGACGGCGCGATGTTCGCCCGGCCGATCAGCGTGGGCGACCCGGGGGCGAAAAACGCCCGGGCCGATGACAAAGTGGTCGTCGAGATGCTCCGCTTCCCCTCGCCGCTGCACGACGGCGAAGGGGTCATCGCCGAAGTCCTCGGCCCGCGGGGGAAGCCGGGCGTTGATACCCTTTCGATCATCCGCGAGTTCAATCTGCCCGACCGATTTGCCGAAGACGCGATCGAGGAGGCCGATCGGCAGGCCGATGCGTTCGATGAAGCGATCGGCGGCCGCAAGGATTTCACTGGCGAGACGATCGTGACGATCGATCCGGTCGACGCCCGCGATTTTGACGACGCGATCTCGCTGGAACGGCTGGACGGCGGCCATTGGCGGCTCGGCGTTCACATCGCCGACGTGTCGCATTTCGTCCGGCCGAAGACCGCGTTGGACCGCGAGGCGATTGAGCGTGCCACGAGCGTCTACCTGCCCGACCGCGTGCTGCCGATGTTGCCCGAGGTGATCTCGAACGGCCTGGCCAGTCTTCAGCCGGGAAAGGTTCGCTACACGAAGTCGGCCGTAATGGAGTTCACCGAAGAGGGCCTGAGAGTTTCGACCGAACTCTACTCCGCGGCCATTCGCAGCAGCAAACGGCTAACGTATGAGCAGGTGGACGAGTTCCTGACGGATCGCGAGGCCTCGCGCCGCAAACTCGGCGGCAAAGTCTGCGATCTGCTCGGGCGGATGCATACGTTGGCGATGACGATGCGCAAACGCCGGCTGGCCAACGGCGCGCTCGAATTGACCATGCCGGAGGTAAAGGTGGACCTCGACCGCCACGGCCGCGTCAGCGGGGCACACGTGGTCGAGAACAGCGAAAGCCACCAGATCATCGAGGAGTTCATGCTGGCGGCCAACGAAGCGGTGGCCGAGGCGATTCGCGATCGCGGGCTGCACTTCCTCCGCCGCGTCCACCAATCGCCCAGCCCGCAGAAGCTCGATGCGCTCCGCGAGTTCGTGGCCGAGTTGGGCTACAAGACCGGCAGCTTGCAGAGCCGCTTCGAGTTGCAGAAGCTGCTGAACGCTTCCACGGGCCGGCCCGAGCAACATGCCGTGCATTTCGCGGTGCTGCGTTCGCTGCAACGGGCGATCTACAGCCCGATGGAGGAGGGCCATTACGCCTTGGCCAGCGAGTGCTACTGCCATTTCACCTCGCCGATTCGCCGCTACCCCGATCTGACGATTCATCGGCTGGTCGATGCGATGCTGACCAAGTCCAAACCACGAAATGATTACGACGAGTTGGTCGTGCTCGCGCGGCACTGTTCCGACCGCGAGCAGCGGGCCGAGGCCGCCGAACGAGATTTGACCAAGCTCAAGTTGCTGGCCTATCTGAGCACCCGCATCGGCGAAGAGATGGAGGCAGTGGTGACGGGGGTGGAAAGTTACGGGTTGTTCGTGCAGGGCGTGCAACTGCCGGCAGAAGGGCTGGTGCGCGTCGAAACCCTCCGCGACGACCACTACTACTTCGACCGCGCCTCGCACACCTTGGCCGGCCATCGCGCCGGCAATAGTTATCGCCTCGGCGACCTGCTCCGCGTCGCCGTCGCCCGCGTCGATCTCGAACGCCGTGAGATCGACTTCCGCGTGGTGGAAAGGGAGAAGGGCCGGCCGGCGGTATCCACGAAGGCCACAAAAGGCACGAAGAAGACGGGGCGGGAGGACAAGGAAAAGGGAGGCGGCAAGAAACACGGTAGGCGATCTTGATAGCGATCGGACTAATGACCGGACTGGCGTTCGGCTTGTTGAGAGAATGACTGAATCTTGTCGCAAACCGCCTGGAAGGTCAGGCCGCGGTTCATCAGGACGTAAAATGCCGGGGCTTGGTCCTCGCGCAGTAAACCGAGAAGAATATCCCCCGTGTCAACATGGGTGTGCCGGAGGTTCTTGGCTTCGTCAAACGAGTATTCGATCACTTTCTGCGCGCGTGGCGTCATTGGCACCTTACCAGCCGTGAGTACGTCACTCCTTCGTCTTGCGATGGTCTGGCTAAGCTGCTCGATTTCTTCATCTGATATTTCAAGCTGTTTGATTACGGCAAAGAGGTTGGGTGGTTCTTGGACGAGTTTCTCGATGTCGCGGCGGATTCTGTTCACGTCGACGTTGAGGCTCTTCAGCACGTCGGCAGACATGCCATCGTCTTCGCTAATCAACCCCAGGAGGATATGTTCCGTGCCGAGATAGCTGTTGCTGTGCTGTCTCGCCGCTTCGCCGGCCGCTTGCATGACTGTCCGGCGCGGTCGGTGAATCGTTCGTACATCGTTAAGACTCCCCTCTACCACAATCGCGAGCGCAGTGGCCGTATCATTCCACCCTCACGACAAAATCTTGTCGTACTCCGCGTGCGAGCCGATCCAGAACCAGACAATGCCTTCCGGCTTGTCCATTCCCAACGCGCGATAGTGCATTCCCACACGCACGGACCAGAGTTGCTTGACCGCGCCGACTTTTTTCAGTTGCAGGGATGGGTGTCGTGAGTCGGCGACGAGCAACTTGTGGTTCTTGTCGGCCAATTCCTGTACGTCTTTGGGCAGTTGGCGATAGCGTTGCCAGAAACACGGCAGGGCAAAGTGCTTCATAGCGGCCGGGCCAATCCTTGCCGGTACTCGTTGTCCGCTTCGGCCATCAGCGCATCGAGACGGCCGGCCGCCAGATCACTCTCAATCTGCTTGTCCCAGGCCGCTTCACGGTATTTCTGCAACCATGCCATCAACTCGGCAAAATCGCTCGCCGGGAGTTGCGCAATAGCAGACTCGATCTCCGCAACACTCATCGCCGAGAACTCCTTCCGAAGACATTTTGCAACAACACCCCATTCTAACGTCGAATCGCGTCGAGGTCGAGATTCGATTCCGGCAGACGCCGGGGGTAGTCCGCCCATCCTCCGCTCGCTAGAATGGTCCTCTTGCGACCGTCACCGGATCGGTCGGCTCAACGGAGGCATGGAGATACGAGACGCAAGGCAATGGACGCACAACTGCGGCATACCCCCCTCTACGACTGGCATGTTGCCCACGGCGGGCGGATGGTCGATTTCACCGGCTGGGCGATGCCCGTGCAATACACGTCGATTATCGAAGAACACCTGGCCATCCGCTCGGCGGTGGGCATGGCCGACATCTCGCACATGGGCCGGCTGCGGTTCGAGGGACCCGGCGCGGCGGTTTTCTTGGCCGAACTGCTCACGCGGCGGGTGGCCGACCTCGAATTGGGGCAAATCCGCTACTCGTTGGTGACCAACGACGCCGGCGGCATCCTCGACGACGTGCTGGTCGGCTACTACCACAATTCCCACGGCCAGCCCTTTTTCATGTTGGTGGTCAACGCCAGCAATCGCAAGAAAATCGTCGATTGGGTTGCCGGCCATTTGCCGAAAGCGCGCGCCGAGCAGCCCGGCCAGGAAATCGTCTGGACCGACGTGAGCCGGCTTTGGGCGATGTTCGCCGTGCAAGGGCCGAAGTCGGTCGAACTGGTGCAGCCGTTTGTCGAGGTGGACCTTCAGTCGATGCGTTACTATCGCGGCGAGCAATCCCTGATTCTTCATCCGGCCGCGGAACGCCAGGGCTGCATCATCAGCCGCACCGGCTACACCGGCGAAGATGGTTTCGAGATCAGCCTCGGCGCCACGATTGCCCAGGGCGTCTGGAAGGCGATGATGGAGGAGGGCAAGCTGCTGGGCGTTGTGCCCGCCGGCTTGGGCGAGAGATACGTTGCGGCTCGAAGCCGGGATGCCGCTTTACGGCCACGAGCTTACCGAGGAGATCGACCCGTTCCGGGCCGGCTTGGGTTTCGCCTGCCACCTGGTCGGCTACGATTTTCCCGGCCGCGATGCGTTGCTGCGCATGCAGAAAGAGCCGGCGAAGTTGGTTCGCATCGGTTTGGAAATGTCGGGCAAGCGGGCAGCCCGGCAAGGCAGCGCGATCATGGCCGGCCAACAGAAAGTGGGCGAAGTCACCAGCGGCAGCTATTCGCCCACGCTCGGCAAAGCGATCGCGATGGGCTACGTGGCCCCCGCCTTCGCCAAGCTCGGCGGTGAGTTGCACGTCGACGTCCGCGGCAGCCAGGAGCCGGCCCGCGTGGTGGAACTCCCGTTTTACAGTCGCAAGAAGAAAGGAGCCCAGAAATAATGTCGGACAAACTACTATATGCGAAGACGCACGAATGGGTGCGGGTGGAAAGTGATCCGGCCGGCGGAAAGACCGCCACCGTCGGATTGACCGCGTTCGCCTTGGAGATGCTAACCGACCTGGTTCACATCGAGTTGCCGAAGGTCGGTGCCCGCGTGACCGCCGGCCAGCCGTTCGGCGAGATCGAGTCGGTCAAAGCCGTCAGCGATCTCTACAGTCCGGTCGATGGCGAAGTGGCCGCCACCAACACCGCAATCGCCGACAAACTCGAACACCTCGCCGACGATCCGTATGGGAACGGCTGGTTTATCAAAATCAAAATCAGCAACGAGGCCGGTTTGGCCAACTTGCTCGACGAAGCGGCGTATAAGAAACAGTGCGAGGAAGAACAACATTGAAGAGAAGACCGCCGCAAGAACGGAATGAGACAAAATCACCACGGAGACACGGAGGACACGGAGAATAGGAGAGAGAATCACCGCAGAGGACGGGGAGGACGCAGAGGGGGAAAGAGTTGTTTTCAGGCAATAACGAGTCCTTCTCCGAAACCATAATTCATGCGTTCAATCATCAATCTTCCTTTCTCTGCGTCCTCCGCGTCCTCTGCGGTATAGTAATTCTCTTCTCCGTGTCCTCCGTGCCTCCGTGGTGCGTTCCCTACTGCGAAGTTTATCATGCCCTATTTTCCGAATACCGAATCCGATCGTCGCGCGATGTTAGAAGCGATCGGCGCGGGATCGATCGACGAGCTGTTTTCGATGATTCCGGCCGAATTGCGGATGACCCGCGGCTTGTGCGTTCCGCCGGGCTTGGGCGAACTGGAATTGACGGCCCATCTCGCGGAATTGGCCGGGCAGAACACCTCGGCCGACCAGGCGGCGTGCTTCCTGGGCGGCGGCAGCTACGACCACTTCATTCCCGCCGTGGTCGATATGGTCGTCGCCCGCAGCGAGTTCTACACCGCTTACACGCCCTATCAAGCCGAGGCCAGTCAGGGGAGCCTACAAGCGTTTTTCGAGTACCAGACGCTCATCGCCGAACTGACCGGCATGGACGTCTCGAACGCGAGCATGTACGACGGCGGCAGCGCGGCGGCCGAGGCCGTGCTCATGGCCATGCACGCCACCGGCCGGCGGCGAATCGTGACCGCCGCGAGCGTTCATCCCGAACACCGGCAGATTCTGGCCACGTATCTGGCCAACCAGGGCACTGAGATCGTGACACTCGAAACGCCGGAAGGAACTGTCGATGTGTCGGCATTCGCCGCGGCTGTCGATGCCGAAACGGCCTGTGTGCTGGTGCAACATCCCAACTTCTTCGGCTGCCTGGAAGAGGTCGAACAACTGGCCGAAATCGCCCATCGAAACGGGGCGTTGTTCGTCGTCGCCGTCGATCCGATCAGCCTGGGCCTGTTGAAGCGGCCGGGCCAATACGGGGCCGACATCGTCGTGGCCGAAGGGCAATCGCTGGGCAACCCGATGGCCTTCGGCGGGCCGTATCTGGGCATCATGGCCTGCCGCGAGCAGTTCCTCCGCCGCATGCCCGGCCGGCTCGTCGGCCAGACCGTCGATCGCCGCGGCCACCGCTGTTGGGTGCTGACGCTGCAAACCCGCGAGCAGCACATCCGCCGCGAAAAAGCCACCAGCAACATCTGTACGAACCAGGGCCTGTTGGCACTGCGGGCGACGGTCTATCTGTCGCTGATGGGCCCGACCGGCATGCGCCAGGCCGCCGAGTTGTGTCTGCAAAAAGCCCGCTACGCCGCCGAGCGCTTGGCCGCCGTGGCGTCGCTTTCGCCGGCGTTCGACCACCCGACGTTTAAGGAGTTCGTGGTCCGCGTCAAGGGCGGATCGGTCGATTCGTTGGTCGAAAAGGCCCTGGGGGCGAAGATATTCGCCGGCGTCCCGCTGGGCCGCTGGTATCCCCAATTATCCGACTGCCTGCTGCTGGCGGTGACGGAGAAGCGGACCAAGGCCGAGATCGACCGCCTGGCGGATGTGTTGGGCTCATGTTAGGATCAAGGGCGACGCCACCGGTCACGGACGAGTATGAAAAACAATCCCCTGCCGCGGTTAGATGAACACCCGGAAGTCCGGGAGGCGCTATTGCCGTTTTGCCGATTGAAGGCGGGAGATGTTTGGGAGGATCCCGTTGCGGGTCATCGCGTCGGATGTCTCGACGCTTCTTCGCATGAGCAAGTCGAGCAACTCTTGGCCGGCCGGCGGGCGGCGCTGGCTATTCATGATCCGCCCTATAATCTGGTCGCGTTTGATCAGCGTCCCTTGTGCCGATTCATCGAGTGGTGCATGGAGTGGGTGAAAAGCACGGATCGCGTCTTGTTGCCCGATTCTTCCTTGTATGTTTGGCTGGGCGCCGATCAGAACGACGGCTTTCAGCCGTTGCCCGATTTTATGGTGATGATGCGCGGACAGTCGTTTCATCCGCGCAGCTTCATCACGGTGCGGAATCAGCGGGGCTACGGCACCCAGAGGAATTGGATGGCCGTCAGGCAGGAACTTCTGTATTACGTCAAAGGTCATCCTCCTTTCCACGTCGATGCCGAGTACACCGACATCCCCAAAATCCTTCGCGGATACTACAAGCAAGTGGGCGGCGAGCTTACCGAGAACATCGAAAGGAGCAAATCCGAGAACATCCGGGCAGGAAACGTTTGGGTGGACGTGCAGCAAGTGTTCTATCGGATGGAAGAAAACGTCTCCGGCTGCTATGCCCAGAAACCGTTGAAATCCGTCGACCGCATCATCCGGGCAAGCTCCGACCCTGGCGACACGATTGTTGATTTCTTCTCGCACTCCGGCACCACTCTCTTGAGTGCGGAGATCAACGGGCGGCAATGCGCCACTATGGATATCGACCCATTGTTCTGCGAAATCACGATCCGCCGCCTAGAGCATTTTCGGCGGACCAGCCGCTTGGGTTGGCAGAATGGCCATCCGTTCGAGGATGAATGCGTTGGCCGCCCCAATAGCATCGCGCAGGGGACGAGCGCAGCGACGGTCAATTCGCATGCGGCCCAGCCGTCGTTGTTTTGAGGATTGCCATGGAGAAGCTCCGCGCGGAACTCGACGACCTCGTTGCGACCCTGCCAAACGCGGAAGCGTTCCGCGCCAGCCTCGATTCGCTGATCTCGGTGTACCCGTTCAACGAGTACGAGTACATTATTGCAGCCTTGTTCGCCGCGGACAAGCTGACACATGATGAATACATCGAACTCCGAGACGCTTACATCGCGCGAAATATGTTTCTTTACATCTTCGAGATTCACGCCCCGCGGGGATTTGGAGAAGCCTGGGCACAAGGACACCTGAAGGAGCTAGTCCCGGAACTCCAGAAGCCGTCGAAGAAGCTGGATCTGTCCTATTCTGGCGAATATGACTTTCTGCTAGACGGCCACATCAAGATCGAAGTTAAAGCGTCCCGTGCCGTGGATTTTGACAGCGATGAGCCGCTTTATGTGAAGGCGTTGGCTTCGGATTCGGCCGAGCGATTCGACATGAACTTCCAACAAGTGAAGCCTGGCTGCTGCGACGTTTTTGTCTGGATCGGCGTTTGGCGCGATGTAATTCGCCACTGGGTGTTGGCATCCAAGGAAGTGAGTTCCAATCGGTATTATTCTACTGGCCAACACCGTGGAAACGTGGGCGAAGGACAACTTCACCTGAAACACGACAATGTCGATGAGTTCTCCGAATACGAGGCGCCGTCGAGTGACCTCACTGCTGCCATCCGCGACGCCTACAAGCGGCAGCACGAAACGACGATGTAGCAAAGACGCCACTCCTGCCTTTCAGGCTGGGGCGGCAGGTGAACTGCGACGTCAGGCGTCAGATGTGATACATCTGCTCCCCCTGTGCCTTCGCCCGTTCCAATAGATCGGCCAAGGTGATGCCGTCGAGCATCTTGAACTGCATGGCGGAGACCTCTTTCCAGGCCTGCGTCAGGACCTTCACGGCGGGCGAGTCGGGCGAGGCGGCGCTTTTTGGGGCCTCTTCGTCCAACAGGCCGTCGATCACCTCCATGATGCGGCCCAGCGAGATTTGCTCGGGAGCACTGAGAAGGCGGTAGCCGCCGGCAGCCCCGCGAACGCTGACCACCAGCCCCGCCCCCTTCAATTGCAGCAGAATCTGTACCAAGAACCGGGGCGGAACGCCGTGCCGCTCGGCGATCTCCCGCACGCGAACGGGCTCGCCCGAGCCATACTGCGACGCCAATTCCAGCATGGCAATGCACGCGTACTCTGTTTTCGCAGAGATTCGCATCAACAATCTCTCCTTCCTCAGCCAATGAATTGTATGCAAGCTAGTAGGCTACGTCCAGGAAGGGGGTGGCGGCCACAGGGCCGGTCAGTTTTCGCTATCCGCCCCGCCGGTGGAATCTGCCCGCCGAAGCCATTGCGGGACTTGACCGCGGCCCGCTTTGTTGACAGGATAGCGGATTGTCGTACTCGTTTTTGTGCCGTTGACTGGCTCAGAGGCCGCGTTTCTCTGATGGGTTTTGACAAACAGATTCGGTAGTAATCACGTAAAATGCAGCGATTGGGCCAGTTGACCGTTGCCGAGCAACCCTACGTACCGCAGAAGCTGTTTCGAGCCGCGGGCGAATTGCTCCAGGAAGTCGGTGACGCGCTGGTGCAAGGCGGGCCAGTCGTTGGCCAAACGGTGCATTTTGAGGATTGTCTCCTTCAGCCATCGCCATAATTTTTCGATCGGGTTCAGCCAGGGGGCGTAAGTCGGCAACCAGATTGGCTTGATTTGAGGATATGCCCCCACGGCCGTGAGTACGTCGGGATGAGTATGGATCGACCAATTGTCTTGAACGACGTAGATCGTCTTGGCGCGAGAGTAAGTTTTCGCGATCCGTTCATACATCTCGATGACCTTGGCTCGACCGATAATGTAGTTGTCCACGTAGGTCACTTTTCCGCTGCAGGCGTTCAGGCCGCCGATCACGCGCCACAGCCCATTGTTGGACTGTTGCCGATCCGCTTGCGGTGGAGCCGCGGGCGGGGCGGCAGCCCAACTCGGCGCCGGCTCGGGCCAGACGGCGTACCCCATTTCGTCGATGAACAGCAATGTCGTTTCCTGGGGGTTGCGCGCCGCTGCTCGCAGGCATCGTTTCAGTTTGGCTACCTTGCTTCGATACTGCGGATCCGGGCTAAAATGCTGGACCCGACCCGAACGCAATTTCACTCCCAGTTTGCGACGGAGCCACCGCCACACGCCACTGAGCGTGTAATTCTGGATCGTCTTAATGCTGGCGCGAATGGTCCGCAACGTCCAGCGGCTGGGCGGCGGACCAGCGGCTGTCGGCATCGCCTCGCGGCGAGCTTCCTCGCCGGGGCCTTGCCGCAGCCGCTCCAACACCTGTTCCCGCTGCTCGAAAGGGACGGCGACGGCTGCCTCCCTGCCGCCGCCGCAACAGTCCTTCGATCCCGTGTTGTTCATAGCAATCCAACCAATGGTACACGGTGTCAGGATCTCGCGGTCTCAGTAGTCCCTGAGTCGCTACCGCATGAGGCGATTGGCCGTCGGCGACCTTCAAGATCGCCGCACACCGTTCCCGCACGTCCGGACGCCGATCATGGTTCCGATACTCAACCAACGTCCTGCGCTGAGCCTGTGAAAGTTTCAAAGTTCGCTGGTACATGACGATTCATCCTCCCTTGCGAAGTTACTTCATGGACCCTCCTTTCAATTACTCTCAAGCAACGCCGCCAAAGGCAACCACAAAATGCGCCTGCTAGCAGTGGTGTGCTAGCACAATACCTTGAATTCACTACCGATTTTGGCTGTCAAAACCCATTAGGAGGCGATTTCCGTCGCCGACTCCCGGCGCATGTGGCGTGCCGTTGGAGACGGGAGTAGCCTCCTCCAATCGGCTTCAGAAGAAAGCAGAATCCCTCAAGCAATACGAGTGACAAACTTGGAGGCAAGAAATGGCTGAGAAGGCGTATCTGGCGGTGGATATCGGGGCCTCCAGCGGACGGCACGTCCTGGGACTCTTCGACGGCGGCCGGCTGCGGCTGGAAGAGGTCTATCGTTTCGAGAACGGCGGCGTCGAGGCGGCCGGCCGCTTGCAGTGGGACTTGCTGGGCCAGTGGTCGCACGTCCGCCAGGGCTTGCGGGCGGCGGCGGCCAAGTGCGGCGATCGCGTCGCCAGCGTCGGCGTGGACACCTGGGGCGTCGATTTCGGTCTGCTCGGACGCGGCGACGAACTGCTCGGCAATCCCTACGCCTACCGCGACAGCCGCACCAACGGCGTGATGGCCAAGGCGTTCGGCATCGTCAGCCGCGAGGAAATCTTCCGCCACACCGGCCTGCAGTTCATGCAGTTCAATTCGGTCTTCCAACTGCTGGCGATGAAGCTCTCGGGCTCGCCGCTTTTAGACATCGCCGAATCGTTGCTGATGATGCCCGACCTGTTCCACTGGCTGTTGACCGGCGTGAAGAGCAACGAGATGACCAACGCCAGCACGACCCAGTTCTACGATCCGGTCAAGGGGGACTGGGCGAGGGAACTGCTGGGGAAGTTTTCGCTGCCGACGCGGCTTCTCGGCCCGATCACGCAGCCAGGCACCACGCTGGGACCGCTGCAGAACAGCGTGGCGGCCGAGTGCGGCCTGCCATCGGCCAAGGTGGTGCTGCCCGGCACGCACGACACGGCCAGCGCCGTGATGGCCGTGCCCGCCCACAGCCAACCCGGCGTGCGGCCCGACTGGTGCTACATCAGCCTCGGCACTTGGGCGCTCTTGGGCATCGAGTCGCCGCGGCCGGTCATCAACGATGCGGTGCTGAAGTTAAACTTCACCAACGAAGGCGGCATCGGCGGCACGACCCGCTTGCTGAAGAACATCACCGGGCTGTGGCTGGTGCAGGAATGCCGCCGCGTTTGGAACCATGCCGGCGCCAACCTCGATTGGGAGGCGCTCAACCAGCTTAGCGCCGCCGCGGCGCCGCTGCGGTCGTTCATCAATCCCGACGCCGCCGATTTCGCCGCCCCCGGCGACATGCCCGAGGCGATTCGGGCGTTCTGCCGCAAAACCGGCCAGACTGTGCCGGAGGACAAGGGGGCGGTGCTGCGGTGCGCGTTGGAGAGCATCGCCATGAAATTCCGCCAGGTATTGCAGTGGTGCGAGGAGCTAAGCGGCGGGCGGATCGAGACGATCCACATCGTCGGCGGCGGCACGAAGAACCGCCAGCTTTGCCAGTTCGCCGCCGACTCCTGCGGCCGCCGTGTGCTCGCCGGCCCGGTCGAAGCCACCGCCATCGGCAACTTGATGATGCAGGCCGTGGCCGCCGGCGACGTCGCCTCGATCGCCGAAGCCCGCGACGTGATCCGCCGCAGTTTCCCGGTCGAAGAGTTCACGCCGCAGAACACGGCGGCATGGGACGAGGCGTATCAGAGATTCTTGAAAGTGGTAGCGTAACGCGCAGATTGTAAAGCCGCGACCACTGGTCGCGGCGGAACTCTTTCTCATACTCCGCGTCAGAACAGCGAACGAAAGCGAGGAACAGCGATATGGGAAGAATGCTGCTGTGTTGTGTCCTCGTACTGTTACCTTCCTCCAAGGCGATCGCGAATGTGGGCGTCTTTTTTGGCTCGGGTTCGACGATCGAGTTGATCAAGTCGGATCAAGTGCAATTGGTATCCGAGGAAGTCACAATCTCGCCCACGTGTGGGGCTGCGAGGGGATTTGACAGAGTTGATTACTTGTGCAAGTTCGTCCTTAAGAACCTGTCGAAGAAACCCGTCAAGGTTCACTTGGGGTTTCCTTTGGACGGCGAAGTCCACGGCGCGGATTCAGCTCCCGACGCCACGGAAATGGTGATGTCGTATCACTTCATCGCCCGCGATGCCGACAACACCTATCACGTGCGGTATGTTGGCAGCGGCGGCGATAAGAGGAAGTGCAACGAACTCTTCCTGTGGGATATGACGTTCGCGTCCGAAGAGACGAGGGTACTCCGGGTCGGATATATTATTCCAGTGTCCTACACCGGAGCAGTGACGCTGAAAGACAAAAAGGACCTGATTCTGCGGCCCGAGAAGCCGTGGCACGCGATGCTGGAGGGCTGCATTCTCGAATACTTCAACTACATCACCGAGACCGGCCGTTCCTGGGCTGGGCCAATCGAGAAGGCGACCTTTCGAGTCGAGATTGGTCCGTTCGAGTGGTTTCTGGATCGCCGATCGCTTGACGAGGGAAACGCAGCGGCGTCGTTTGCTACGGTGATCACTGCCCAGTCGGCGCTCGCGGCCCAAAACGCGGCCCAGCCAAACTCGGACCCGGATCCGGGATTGATGAAGAAGATGCTGGCCGGGCCTCCCGACGCGAAACTGGCCGCAGCCCTCTACCGGGAGGTATCGCCCGATGGTTGGAAACGGGAGTCTGAACACGGGGCGATGACATGGGAATTCCACAACTTCAAGCCGGGACCACCGTTACGCCTGCGCTATTATTTCGTGATGTTTCCCGATGGTGCGGCAAGCTGCGACGGGTGGGTGCGGCTTGTCCTCGGCGCCAAGCCGACAAAAGCCGACATGCTGGAACTGCGGGAAATTACCGCCGCGTTCTATGGTATTGCTCCACGAACCAAGTCCGCCAAGCGATTCGTTGAACAACAGGTATGGTATCATGCGAAGAACGGGCTGCGAGACTCAGAACTGAACAAGAAACAGCAGGCGATCCTCAAGCGTCTCGATGAGATCGCCAAATGATGGGACGGCGCTTCGCCCGTCTCATCCTGCGTCTTCTGTTTCACCTAGCAACAAAACAGTACAATCCGTCACAGGAAAGGACACATCGTGCGCCTGAAAACTCTTCCCATCTTCTTGGCGTTCTTCCTGATGGGCCTCGCCGATGCGATGGGCCCCAACTCGGACAAGGTGAAAGACTTCTACCACATCAGCAACGTGCAATCGACGTTGCTGTCGTTTGCGGTCTTCATCGCTTTTGCAGTGTTCAGCGTCCCCGGCGGCCTGCTTGCGGCACGAATCGGCAAGAAGAAACTGCTGCTGTTGGGTTTGGGCCTGAACGCGGCTTCGCTGGTGATCCCGTCCGTGATGGTGCCCAATTTCTGGGTTCTCTTGGGCTGCATCTTCCTGCTGGGCGTTGGCACAACCTTCCTGCAAGTCTCCGGCAATCCGATCATGCGCGACGTCAGCGCCGAGGGGAAGTACAGCCGCAATCTGGCGTTTGCACAGGGCATCAAGGGCATCGGCAGCTCGGCCTCGACGTATCTGCTGGAAGCCATTGCCGCAATTGTAATTTTCAGCAAGATGGACTGGCGCGCAGGGTTCCCCTTCTTCTGCGGCATGATGACTATCGCCTTCGTGTCGGTTCTGTTTCTGGAGGTTGAAGAATCAAAACTCGACGAACCGCCAAGCATCGCTTCGAGTCTCAGCCTGCTGAAGGAGCCAATCTTCTGTCTGGCCGTCGTGGGCATCTTCCTCTATGTCGGCGCCGAGGTGTGCATGGGGAGATTCCTGTCGCCCGTGCTTCAGGACTTCGGATTGAGCAAAAAGAGCGCTAACTTCTATGGCCCAACAGCGTTCTACGCGCTCCTGGCGATTGGCCGCATCTTGGGCGGCGCGATTCTCACGATCATGACCCCGCGCACTTGCTTCCGACTGTCCGCCCTGTTGGGACTGCTGGGCGGCGCCGCCCTGATGACGGGCTCGCAGTACCTTTCCTATGCGGGCATCGTTGCGGCGGGACTCGGTTTCGCCAGCATCTGGCCGATGCTGTTCTCCATCACCGTAGAAGAAAGGCCTGGCCGGGCCAATGAACTGTCGGGTCTGATGTGCATGGCTATTTCCGGCGGAGCCATCGTGCCATTGTTGATGGGAGGGCTCATGGACGTCGGCCTCAAAGCGACCGCCTTCGTCGTTCCTGCTGCCTGCTTCGCCTACTTGTTGGCGATTTCGCTGCGGGGCGGCCGGGCGGCGGTGAAAAACTGACCTTTTAGGAAGACCATAACATGCAACTCAACGCCGATTCGCGGATCGTGATGACACTGGACGCCGGCGGCACGAACCTGAGGTTCTCGGCCATCCGCGGCAACCAGGTGCTCTTCGAGCCAATCCACTTTCCCAGCGAGGCGGACGACCTGACCCGCTGCCTGGCCAATATCGTCGAGGGCTTCACGCAGGTCCGCGCCCGCTGCCCGGCGCCGCCCGTGGCGATCAGCTTCGCCTTTCCCGGGCCGGTCGATTATCCGGCGGGCATCGTCGGCGACCTGGGCAACCTGCCCGGCTTTCGCGGCGGCGTCGCCTTGGGGCCAATGCTCGAAGAGAAATTCGGACTGCCCACCTTCCTCAACAACGACGGCGACCTGTTCACTTACGGCGAGGCGATCGGCGGGTTTCTCCCGTACGTCAACCAACGGCTCAAAACGGCAGGCAGCGCGAAACAGTTCAAGAATCTCTTCGGCATCACGCTCGGCACGGGCTTCGGTGCCGGCATCGCCCGCGGCGGAGAGCTTTTCATCGGCGACAACGCCGCCGCCGCTGAAATCTGGGTGTCGCGCGGCAAACTGCACAACCGCTGCTTCGTCGAAGAGGACGTTGGCATCCGCGCCGTGCAGCGGGTTTACGCGGAACACTCGAAAGTCAAGCACGCCGAAACGCCCACGCCCAAGGACATCTACGAGTTTGCCACCGGCTCGGGCGCGGGTGACAGACAAGCGGCGATCCTTGCGTTTGAGACGCTCGGCGAAGCGATCGGCGACGCCCTGGCCAACGCGATCACTCTGGTCGACGGGCTGGTTGTGATCGGCGGGGGACTCTCGGCCGCCGCCCCGCTGTTCATGCCGCGGTTGGTCGCCGAAATGAACGGCACGATCGAAACCCTCGACGGCCGGCAGATTCCACGCATGGAATTAAAAGCGTTCAACCTGGAGGACGAAGCGGCATTCGCGGCCTTCGCCCGCGGCGAGGCCCGCCGCATCACCGTCCCCGGCAGCACCCGCCAATTGACCTACGATCCGCTGAAGCGCATCGGCGTTGGGCTCTCCCGTTTGGGGACGAGCGAGGCCGTGTCCGTCGGCGCTTACGCCTTCGCCCTGCACGAACTGGATCGGACACGTTGAGCCAACGAGAAAACAGTTGCATCCGGTTCCTCAAAGTCATAAAACAAAGAGGAGGGTTGACCCCCTCGTTCCCACGCTCCGCGTGGGGACGCCCCACCCGCGACGCTCCGCGTCGTCTGGCTCGACACAAAGTGTTGGGGGAAGCGTGTTCCCACGCGGAGCGTGGGAACCAGAGTCAAAACACTGCGCAAGACTGCGAGGAATGTCGTTTAGCCGGCGGGCTTGCCCGCCGCGGGAAATACCGCAAGACTTCACATCGGACGCGGCGGGCAAGCCCGCCGGCTAAACCTCGCAATATGATTAGTTTACAGCGAGAGTGATTGGTTTTGTCTCGAGGTGCTCTTTTTTTCCTTTTTCTTGTGGTCTGCACGTCCACCTATCGGAGATTCGGCAATGATTCGAACCATCAGCGTTGTCTTGGCGGCGGTTTGTGCGGTGGCGGCCCAATTGGGCGGCCTGGTCTGTGTCGGCGGCGAGCCGACGCCGTTAGAGAGCGCCCGGCCGATCGTCGGCACAGCGGAGCACGGGCATACGTATCCCGGCGCCACCGTCCCCTTCGGCATGGTGCAACTCAGCCCCGACACCCGCTTGGAAACGTGGGACGGCTGTTCGGCCTACCATTATTCCGATCAGACGATTATCGGCTTCAGCCACACGCACCTAAGCGGCACCGGCTGTTCCGACTTGGGCGATATCCGCTTCACGCCCATCAGCGGCAGAATGCCGAAGGGGGAGAAGGACGGCCATCGCTGCAAGTTCTCGCACAAGGACGAGATCGCCCGGCCCGGCTACTACAAAGTCACGCTGCAAGACCCGAAGATCGACGTCGAGTTGACCGCCACCACCCACGCCGGATTCCACAAGTACACGTTTCCCGCCGGCCACGTCGCGCATTTGGCTCTCGACCTCGGCCGCGGCTGCCAGGATTCGCCGATCGCCAGCGCGGTGAAGATCGAGAAGAACACGCTGATCAGCGGTTTTCGCCGCAGCAAGGGCTGGTCGTACGACCATACCTATTTCTTCGTCGCCGAGTTTTCGCGGCCGTTCGATTCAACGTCGATCACTATTGACGGCAAGCGGCAGGCCGCCAAAACTGCCGAAGGCAAGGGCGTGAGCGTGCAGGCCCGCTTCGACTTTAAGAAAGGCGACAAGCCGGTGCTGGTGAAAATCGGTCTTTCGGCCACGAGCGTCGAGGGGGCCCGCAAGAATCTGGCGGCCGAGATTCCCGCCTGGGATTTCGAGGATACGGTCGCCGCCGCCGCCAAGAGTTGGAGCGACGTTCTGGGCAAGATCGAAATCGAGACCAGCGATCCCGCCACGCGCGAGACTTTCTATTCGGCCCTCTACCACGCTTGCATCGCGCCGACACTGTTCAATGACGCCGACGGCAGCTACACTGGGCCCGATCATAAGGTTCACGGCCCGGAAGGTTTCCAATTCTATAGCACCTTCTCGCTCTGGGACACCTTCCGCGCCGAGCATCCGCTGCTGACGATCGTGCAGCCGCAGCGCGTCGACGATTTTGTCGGCACGATGCTGGCCCACTATCGCCAGTTCAACCAGCACGCCTTGCCCGTCTGGACGCTGGCCGGCAACGAAACCTGGTGCATGATCGGCAACCACGCGATTCCCGTGATCGTCGAGGCCTACTCAAAGGGCTTCCGCCGCTACGACGCGGAGGCCGTGTACAAGGCGATGCGCGACACGGTGATGCAGAATCGCGATTTCCTCGATGAATACCGCAAACAGGGCTATGTGCCCAGCGGCAACAACAAGCAGTCGGTGTCGAAGACGCTGGAATACGCCTACGATGATTGGTGTGTCGGGCAGATGGCCAGGCAACTCGGCAAGAAAGACGACGCCGCGTTGTTTGCCAAGCGGGCGCAGAATTATCGGAATCTGTTCGATCCGGCCACCGGCTTCATGCGCGGCAAGTTGGCCGACGGGAAATGGCGCGAGCCGTTCAACCCGCGGCAACTATTTTGGGAAGATTACACCGAGGCCACGTCCTGGAACTACACCTGGTTCGTGCCACAGGACGTTCCCGGGCTGATTTCGCTGATCGGCGGCGACGCCAAGTTCAACGACAAACTCGACAAGATGTTCTCCGAGGCCTCCGGCCCGTTGGCGAACATCCCCGATCTGACCGGCCTGATCGGCCAGTACGTCCACGGCAACGAGCCCTGCCACCACGTCGCCTATCTGTACAGCTACGCCGGCGCGCCGTGGAAGACGCAAGCGCGCGCCCGGGAGGTTATGAAAAAGCTGTACGAAAACACGCCGGGCGGAATCTGCGGCAACGACGACTGCGGCCAAATCTCGGCCTGGTACGTTCTCAGCGCCGTCGGCATCTATCCGGTCAGCCCCGCCTCGGGCGTCTACGTCCTCGGCAGCCCGGTGGTCGATAAGGCGACGATCCATCTCGATCCGAAGTACCAGAAGGGCGACAAGTTCACCATCGTCGCCGAAAACAACTCGCCCACGAACATCTACATCCAATCGGCCACGCTCAACGGCAAGCCGCTCGAGCGCTCCTGGATCAGCCACGCCGAGTTGGTCGCCGGCGGCGAGTTGGTGTTGAAGATGGGCCCCAAGCCGAATCCCGATTGGGGGAAGCGTCCCGAAGACCGCCCGCCGAGCACAAGTTACAACGATTGATCTGTCGTCAGGACCTGTGGCTAGTGGCTCGTGACCAAAGGAATACGGCAAGGGCATGTCATTGCTAACCACTGGCCACTAGCCACTAACCGGAGCCTAATATGATTCGCGTCGGCATTGCGGGCATCGGCTTTATGGGCATGACCCATTACTTGGCGTATCAGAGAATTCGCGGCGTGAAGGTTGCGGCCCTCTGCGAACAGGATGCCAAACGGCTGGCCGGCGACTGGCGGTCAATCAAGGGGAACTTCGGGCTGGCGGGCGAGGTGATGGACCTTGGCGGCATTGCGCGATACTCCGATCTCGACGAGATGCTGGCCGATCCGACGCTCGACCTGATCGACTGCTGCCTGCCGCCCTCCTGGCATCCCAAGACGACCATCGCCGCGCTGAAAAGCAGCAAGCATGTCTTCTGCGAGAAGCCGATCGCCTTGCGCCCCGCCGACGCCACGCGCATGGTCGAGGCGGCCAAGACGGCGGGCAAACTGCTGCTGATCGGCCACGTCCTGCCCTTCTTTCCCGAGTACAAGTTCGCCCGCGAGGCCGTCGCCGGCGGCAAGTACGGCCGGCTATTGGGCGGCCATTTCAAGCGGGTCATCTCCGATCCCGCCTGGCTGCCCGATTTCTACAACCCGGCGAAGGTTGGCGGGCCGATGCTCGATCTGCACGTTCACGACGCCCATTTCATCCGCCTGCTGTTCGGAATGCCGCAAGCCGTTCACACCGTCGGCTCGATGCGCGGCGAAGTGGCCGAGCGGTTTACGACGCAGTTCCTCTATGATCCGCCCAAAATGGTCACGGCCGCCAGCGGCGTGATCGATCAGCAGGGCCGGCCCTTCACCCATGCCTATGAGATTTATCTCGAACGGGCGACGCTCTTTTTCGACTACATGGCCCTGCCGGCAGTCGGCGACGCGGCCACGCCGGTCACGGTGCTGCTGGACAACGGCAAGGTATTGCGTCCGAAGCTGAGCGGCGGCGGGCCGACCGATGCGTTTTTCGCCGAATTGAGCGAAGTCGTCCGCGCCGTCCGCAGCAACACCCCTTCGCCGTTGTCGGCCGGCGAGTTGGCCCGCGACGCCGTCGTGCTCTGCCAGAAGCAGACCGAGTCGATCGTTAGGGGCCGCGCGGTAAAGGTATAGCGTTCGGAGCGATCGACATCTAAGCCGCGCCGGTTGCGAAGGGGCGGACCAACTCGATCATTTGGCAGTGCCGGGGGCTTTCGGTGCGTCGGGCGGATCGAGCAGTTCGATACGCTTGCCGTCGTCGTCTTCCACGGTCACGAACTGCGGCGGCTGAGGCACGAGCCGGGTAGGGTTGATGACAAGCCGGACATTCCTGTCGCCCGGCTTTGCATCGACCGGCTCGGAGGATGCGACCTTGCTGTCTGACGAGGCGAACCGCGACGGCGGCGCAAATGCCTCGATTCGATAGGGGACATTACGGATGTTGAATTCCCAGAACTGTCCTCTACAGCACGTCCAACTCCCGATGACGATTTCGCCGTTCGGCGCGCGGATTATCACGGTTGCTCCATTCACCGGTTTGCCGTTGGAATCGACGACAACGCCGAAGATCGAACCGCTCTTTTTTTCGCGGTCAGCCGGGGTCCGCAGTCTCACTCCATGAGGAACCTTGATTCGACGGACGGCTTTCAAGAACGGCTCGTCCGATCGTGTGGTGTAGACCGTCACGATTCGCAGCGCTGATTCCGGCAGCCGGCTGACGAGTTCCAGGTTGGCCAAAAGCGATGGCGAATCCCAGAGTTCAACCGAGCAATCTTCGTCGCGCCCGAAGAGCGTTTCGTCGAAGTCGGTGAGACAAGGGTTATCGTCCAGTGTTGGAGCAGCGAAAGCCAGGAGATCGATCGCGCCCAGCCGGTGTGGCCAATACGAGGCAAGCTCAGCCAGCGAGCAGACTTGCCGGACCGGTTCGACGGCATCGCTTGTGAAGAGTCGTTGCGCAGGCCACCATCCGATCGAAACCGTGGCCGACCCGGACTTGTCAAGCTTGGCAATGATGCCATCGCACTCGGGATGCTGCTCCAGTGAATTATAAGGGTGTTGCCCGTGCTGTGCCGTGCCGGTTTTCTCTTCGGCAGAAGCGGGCTTGGCGAACAGCAGAAACCCGAGGAACAGAGCTAACACGATTGCAGGCAGACGCATGGCGGAGTCTCCCGAAGTGGAAGGGGCCCGAAGACGGGGGGCGGAAGTCTACCAAAGGCGTCCACTCCACTCAAGAGCAGTGCCCGCGATCCGTATCACCTTCCGCTGGTTTCGCCCATTGCACTGGGACCGCCCCCCCGTGTATCCTACCGGGCATGTTCGACGACTTTGCCGGCGCTTACGAGGCGATGATCGACTGGCCGAAGCGGCTTGCGCATGAAGAGCCGTTCTACCGCCGGCTGTTCGATCGGTTGGGCGCTGCCAGCGTGATCGACGTGGCCTGCGGCACGGGACAGCACGCCGCGATGTTCCACTCCTGGGGGCTGCTGGTCGAAGGGGCGGACCTCAGCCCGGCGATGATCGCACGTGCGCGGGCCAAGTTTGGCGAACCGCGCGGCTTGCAGTGGACGGTGCGTGGATTCGACCAGCCGATTGAGCGTGCCGCGGAGTTCGACGTGGCGATTTGCGTCGGCAACTCGCTGGCGCTGGCGCCCGACATGGCGACGGTCAAACGGGCGATCCGGCAGATGCTCGCGGCGGTGCGCGACGGCGGCGCCATCGTCGTTCAGGTCTTGAATCTCTGGCGTCTGCCCGACGGCCCCTGCGTATGGCAAAAATGCCGCCGCGTTTCTTCTCCCAACGACGCGCTCATCCTCAAGGGCGTTCATCGTTGCGGCGATCGCGGATACGTCGATCTGATCGTGACCGACCTGTCGGCCGACGCAACCATGCGCAGCGAATCGACGCCATTACTGGGCCTGGAAGCCTCCGACTTGGATCGCATCGCCAAAGCCGCCGGCGCAACGAAGATCGCCATCTTCGGCGGTTATCAAGATCAGCCCTATACGTGGCGAGAAAGCGTGGACTTGGTGATCCTCGCGGAGAAATGACCTGCTGAAGCTGCCGGATGCTGATCAGAGATCGTTCAGCAGATCCTCGAACGGGTCGCCGGTCGATTCCTTGACCGGCTTCTCCTTCGGCTGCGACGCTTTGGCGGGCGGTTCGTCGTCAAGGAGTTCGAAGTCGGGCGATTCGCCCCAGGCCTGCGTGGTCTCGGCATCGCCGCTGCTCTCTTCCGCCGGCACGACGGCGGGCAGTTTGCTCAAGTCGCCCTTGTAGTCGTACTTCGCCTGAAACGTCAGCGGGCCGATCGTGAACTCGGCGTCGGGCGGCAACGGCGCCTCCTTGATCCGCTGCCCCTCGATGCGGGTCCCATTGAGCGATCCCAGATCGCGGATCATCAACAGGCCGTCGCGCTCGAACAATTCCGCGTGCCGGCGACTGACCATCGGATGGGCGACCGTCAGTGTGGCTTGCCGGCTGCGGCCGATCACGGTCGGCAACTTCAAGGAGACCGACCCCTTGGATGCTTTTCCACCGACAACAATCAACTTTGCGTCCATCAGCGGCACCGGGCGCAGGAGATGCTGGTGGCAAGAACGGGAAAGTCGTCTGACCGGCGGGCTTGCCGGCCGACGAAACGCTACCCCTTATGGTAACCACGCGGCCCACGCGAAACAACCACCGAATTGCCCGGCCGACTGCTGCCAGTTATCTTTGGCGAAAAACGGCCTCGATCACCCGCTTGCTGCTTATCTGGGGAAAACGAACGGAGACTATACAACCCGCTGGTGGGGGAGTTGGAGCTGGCCAGCTTGTCCATTTTGCCTCTCTGTGGCCCAATTGCCCTTGAATGCTGCCCATAAGGGTCTATAATTTCGGGACTTGGCGCTGAGAGAAGCGCCCTGCGCGTAAGCGGGTGTAGCTCAGTTGGTAGAGCACGACGTTGCCAACGTCGTTGTCGTGGGTTCGAACCCCATCACCCGCTCTTTGGCGGCCCAAGGGAAGAGCCGGAATGTTCCTGGACGCCAAGGGGACAGTCCCATCTTCGTTGGCACGAAAATCGGGACAGGCCCCCGTGAGCAAATGGTTTCGTCGATGGCGGGCGATCGATTTCCGACGCTCCTCTACACCCTGGCGCGATTATGGCTGACACCGAAAACAACGAACTTTCCCAAGCCGAAGCGAATCCCACCGACACCGCCGTTGCGGAAGAGGAGAAGACGCCGCTTACGTTGGAAGTGAAGGTCGATACCCGCAGCACCTGCGAGCGGCACGTGACGGTGACGATTTCGCGCGAGGACATCGACCGCTACTTCGACAAGGAGTTCAGCGATCTGATGCCGAAGGCGCACGTGCCCGGCTTTCGTCCCGGACACGCCCCGCGGAAGCTGGTCGAGAACCGCTTTCGCAAGGACATCGCCGAGAAGGTTAAGGGCGATCTGCTGATGAACTGTTTGGCGCAGGTGAACGAAGAGCAGAAACTCACGGCGATCAGCGAGCCCAATTTCGACTTCGAGGCGGTCGAGTTGCCCGAAGAGGGGCCGTTGACGTTCGAGTTCGACGTCGAGGTTCGGCCCGAGTTCGAGATGCCGCAGTGGCGCGGGCTGAAGATCGAGAAGCCGGTGCGCGAGTTCAACGCGGCGGACGTGAACGACACGTTGCAGAACGTGCTGGCCCGCCGCGGGCGATTGGTTCCCTTCGACGGTCCGGCCGCCGCGGGCGACTACATCACCGCCAATCTCACCTTCCAATATGGCGACGAAGTCCTCTCGAGCGCCGAGGAAGAGGTCATCCGCATCCGCCCGACGCTCAGTTTCCGCGACGGCAACATCCCGCAATTCGACAAGCTGATGGAGGGCGTTCGCGGCGGCGAAACGCGGCAGGGCGAGGCCGATCTGAGCAACGATGCCCCGAACGAGTCGCTCCGCGGCCAGCGGGTAACGGCGATCTTCAAGGTGCTCGAAGTCAAGAAGCTGGAAATGCCGGAGTTGACGCCCGATCTGCTCGAAGAGTTGGGCGGTTTCAGCGGCGAAGGCGACCTGAAAGACGCGATCCGCGAGCAGCTTGGCCGGCAGTTGGAGTATGAGCAGCACCGCCGCGCCCTGCGCAGATCACCGCGGCGCTGACGGTGGCGGCCAATTGGGAATTGCCGCCGGGGCTGTTGCAGCGGCAGGCCCGCCGCGAGTTGCAGCGGGCGGCCCTGGAATTGCAGCGGAGCGGTTTCAGCGACGACGAGATCCGCTCGCACGAAAACGCCCTGCGGCAGAACAGCATGGCCTCGACCGCCCGGGCGCTGAAGGAGCATTTCATCCTCGAACGCATCGCCGAAGAGGAAGAGATCGACGCCAACGAGCAGGACTACGACGATGAGATTCGCCTGATCGCCTCGCAGACCGAGGACTCGCCCCGCCGCGTGCGGGCAAGGCTGGAGAAATCGGGCTCGATGGACGTGCTGCGAAATCAGATCATCGAGCGCAAGGTGATCGAGCGCATCCTCGCCCACGCCACGTTCAAGGAAGTGCCCTACAAGATGCAGCGCTCCGATGAAACGGCCGTCGACCGCGCCGCCGGCGGCGGGGAGCACGCCGACATCCCCGAGGCGAAGTACGATGAGGGTGAAGAAGTGCCCGAGGCCCGCAAAGAGGGTGTTGGGGAGAGAGGAGAGGGGAGAGGGGAAAGGGGCGAGTGAATGGAGATTGCTGATTGTTGATTGTTGATTGAGACGAACGACTCTGCCGACTGCCCACTGCCGACTGCCCACTACCCACTGTCCACTATTTCACTTGTTGATGAAGGATCATCCATGAGCGATTTCTCGCGGCCACTGATCGTCAATCCGTTGGCCTCGTCCGCCTACCGCGACTACCAGCGTCAGCGGCAGATGACTCTCGGCGATCTGCTGTTGGAGAACCGGATTATCTTGCTGCAAGGCGAGATCCACGACGGCAACGCCAACGAGTTGGTGATGAAGTTGCTCTACTTGCAGAGCGAGAACCGCCGGAAGGACATTCATTTTTACATCAATTCGCCGGGCGGCAGCGTCAGCGCCACGCTGGCGATTTACGACACGATGCAGATTCTCAGTTGCCCGGTGGCCACCTACTGCGTGGGCCTGGCGGCCAGCGGCGGCGCCGTGCTCTTGGCCGGCGGCGCCAAGGGCAAACGTTTCGCCCTGCCCCACGCCAACGTGATGATCCACCAGCCCTTCGGCCAGGTCGGCGGCCAGGTTTCCGACATCGAAATCCAGGCCAGAGAAATCCTGCACACCCGCGAAGTGCTCAACGCCATTCTCGCCAACCACACCGGCCAACCGATCGAGCGAATCAGCAAGGACACCGACCGCGATTTCTACATGACCGCCCAGCAGGCCAAGGACTACGGCGTCGTTGACGACATCCTCACCAAACAAGCGCTGGAAAAGGAAGAAGACGAGAAGTGACTGCCTCGCGGCGATGGAAACCGCAAACGGCTCCTCTGACCCCTGATCCCTGACCCCTGACCCCTCGTTATGACCCTAATCCCCTACGTCATCGAAAAGAGCGGCCGCGAAGAGCGGGCGATGGACATCTACAGCCGCTTGCTGAAGGATCGCATCGTCTTCATCGGCGCGCAGATTACCGACGAGGTCGCCAACGCCATCGTCGCCCAATTGCTCTTCCTCCAGTCGGACGACGCGAAATCGGACATCCACATGTACATCAACTCGCCGGGGGGCAGCGTCACGGCGGGCCTTGCGATTTACGACACGATGCAGTTCGTGAATTGTCCCGTGGCGACGTATTGCGTGGGCCAGGCGGCCTCGATGGGGGCGGTGCTGCTGGCGGCCGGGGCCCCCGGCAAGCGCAAGGCCCTGCCCAACGCCCGCATCCTCATCCATCAGCCGTTGGCCGGCGCCGAAGGCACGGCCGAGGACATCCTCATCCACGCCAAGGAGTTCCTCAAAGTCAAAGAACGACTCAATCGCATCCTCTTGAAGCATACCGGCCACCCCTTGGAAAAGATCGAGGAAGACACCGACCGTGACCGCTTCATGTCGGCCGAGGAGGCTTTGGAATACGGTTTGATCGATCACGTCATCGAGCGTGCAGGACAAGCGTGAGGGGCCAGGGATCAGGGGTCAGGGGTCAGGGATCAGGGGTGGCGGGAGTCTCGTAAGATGTGTTAAACATGGTTTGGCGGCAACGCGGTCAGGGATGGCCGCGACGGGACGAAACTCCCCAGGCCGTCACAATGCAAGGAAGCGATACCATGAAATCTTGGCAGCTTGCCGTCCTGGGCTTGGCTCCGCTTTTCATCGCCGGGTGCCGCACCGATCCGGCCATCCCGATCTTGGAGCGGGAACTCTACCGCAAGGATCAGGAGATCAACCGGCTGCGGTGGCAGATCGAGGACATGCAAGGGGCGGTCAATTCCTGCCCCGAACAGAGCATGATTCGCGATCGCGGCAGCGAGGAGCGAGAAGCGGAACCCCGGTCGTACCGCAATCATCGTGGATCGAACGGCATGACGCCGCCGGAGACGGACCGTGGTATTCAGGTTCCCACGGTGCCTCCGAGCATTTCCCATCCGACACCGCCAGGGCCGGGCGACGGCGGCCCAATGCTGGAAGGCGATCCCGACCGATTTTCGCTCCGTCCGGCTCGCGCCACGATGGCCTCCGCACGGTCGGCCGTGCCGTTCCGTCCCTCGGGCGACAGCCGCCGCGTGGCGTCAATCGTTGTCGATCCGGCCATTACCGGCGGAATCGGCTCGGGCGATGCTTCCGGCGATCGCGGCTTGCTGGTGGCGGTGCAGCCGCGCGACGCCCGCGGCCGCACGGTCGATGCCCCGGCCGAAGTTCACGTTACCGCGTTCGACCCGTCGCTGCGGGGCGAGGCCGCCCGCGTCGGCCGCTGGGACTTCTCGCCGGCCGAAACCGCCTCGTTATTCGCCCGCACGGTCAACGGCGGCGCGATTCACTTGGCGATGGGCTGGCCCGATCGTCCGCCGACGCACAGAAATCTGCAAGTTTACGTACGATACGTGACGGCCGATGGCCGCAGGTTGGACGCCAGTCAGCCGGTCGAGATCGCTCTGCCCGGCCAACGGACGGTGCGCTGGACGCCCGCCGAGCGGCCGACTCGCGCCGAGCCGCCGGCCGAACGCGAACCGGCGTCTAGTTCCTGGCGTCCGAACGAGACACCAAACGAGGACCGTTCGGAGCCGCCGCCCTACATCGCCTCGCGCACGGCCGAACCGGGCCCCGAGCGTCCGGTCTGGTCGCCCGAGCGGCGATAGCGCCACGTTTGTATCGCCTCAAGAGCGAAATGCTGCAATAGCCGGGAGCCAACAGCTCCCGGCAGGCGCGGGATCTGCGGTCGCTTCGCCGGGAGCTGTTAGCTCCCGGCTATTGTCAAGAGAGCGTTATCCGCCTGAGACGGTATCAACGGCACGCGACATAATCTATATGTGCCCCCGCGGAAAACTGCCATTGGGGCGATTACCGGTTTCCTGCTACAATTTCCAACGCTTTCCGCCCAGCCGCGCGACATGCTGCGCGTCCTGAAAGGACCCAGGGATGGCATGGATGTGATGTAATGAAATCCCAACCTGCTACACCACGTTCTAAACGCCGCTGGTATCAATACAGCCTGCGGTCGCTGATGCTGTTTGTGCTCTGCTGCTCGATCGCGTGCAGTTGGTATGCTACGCGAGCGGCGGAGCAACGCGAGGCGGTTCGCGCGATCCGTGCAATCGACGGCTGCTCGGTAGCTTACGACTGCGACGTTCGAGACGATTTTGGAATGCTCATGGACCCGGACATCGCGTCGCCGCGGCAGGAGGCGTGGACCGAAAGCGTCTTGGACAAGGATTGGCTCCATCGAGCGGTGGCAGCACAGATTCCTCTCGCCCAATTCGGCAGGGCGGCTCCAAACCTCGCGAGGCTTCCACATCTCAAAGTTGTCTATATTATGAGGGATTGGAACGAGGATGACGCTGCTGCGAGAAAGAGATTCCAGCACGATCTGCCTGGTGTCGAGTTGCGTACCCTCGAGTGGGCAGTACCACAATTCGGGCCTGATAAAGATTCAGATGCCATATCAAAGGAGCGATATAATGCACTTACGACTGATCCTCTGCTCGCTGGCTGCGGCAATTTTGGTAACCGTCTCCGCAATGGCCCAGCAGCAATATCCGCCCGGCAACTATCCGCAACCGGCCGGCCAGAACGTGCAGCCGGGGCAGCCGGATCAGTATCCGCAGCCAGCGGGTCAGAACGTACAACCGCTGCAGCCCGATCCGAGGGTTCGGCCGCAACAGCCGACATTGGAGCGGCGCGGCGGGCAGCCTGGCCCGCAGCCGTCGCGGTTGCCGCCCGAGCCGCCCTTTACACTAAACCCGCAACAACAGGCGGAGGTCGCGCAAGTCCTGGTCTCGTGGGAAGGGCGGAATAACCGGGTGAAAACGTTCGACACCCGATTCAAGCGCTGGACTTACGACACCGTCTTTGGGCCGCCCAACGAGCCGAAGTTCGTCGATTCGGGCGTGATCAAGTTCGCGGCGCCCGACAAGGGGATGTTCCGCGTCGATACGACCGAAAAGGCCGGCCGCGACGTGCCCATCGAAGACACCCGCGCCGAGGATTGGAAATCGGACGGCAAGTCGATCATCGAGTACGACCACCGCAAGAAGATGATGACGGTACACAAACTGCCGCCGGAGATGCAGGGCAAGGCCATCGCCGACGGCCCCTTGCCGTTCTTGTTCGGCTCGACCGCCAGGTCGCTGGAACAGCGATACTTCATCCACATCGTCACGCCGCGCACGGTGCAGGGCCAGGTCTGGCTGGAGGCCTTTCCGCGACGGCAGCAGGACGCCGCCAACTTCCATCACGCCCAACTGATTATCAACAACAACATGGAACCGTTCGCCCTGAAACTGATCCAGCCGAACGCGAAGGATTACATCGTCTATCAGTTTTACGACACGGTCATCAACGATCCGATGCGGATCTTCCGCGGCGATCCCTTCCGCGCCAGCAAGCCGTTCGGCTGGCAGTCGATCGTCGAGGAGCCGGCCAGCGCCCAGGCCCGCCGCCCATTGAACGACGGCCGGCGCTAGCACGCTGCCGCAACGCGGCAGCAGAAGCAGAAATAGCCGGGGCCAACGGCCCACGGCCGACCCGCGAACGTGTTTTCCTTCGCTCGACAATTCCATGAGAGGAGGATCAACCATGCGACGCATCTATTGGCCGCTCGTTCTCTTGCTGCTGACTGCATCCTGCACCTCGGTACAGACGAACCGCAAGATGCCGCCGCCGTTCCAATTGACGGCCGACGAGGAGAAGAGCGTCGATCGCCTCTTGGCCCGCTGGGAGCAGTGGAACGCGGGCGTAAAGACGTTCGACTGCCGCTTCAAGCGCTGGACTTACGACGCTGTCTTCGGCCCGCCGAACCAGCCGCGATGGGTCGATCTCGGCCAGATCAAGTACGCTGCTCCCGACCACGCGCTCTACCGCGTCGACACGACGGAGAAGGATGACAAGCAGCTTCCGATTGAAGTCGCTCGCGCGGAGCATTGGGCGTTTGACGGCAAGTCGATCTTTGAGGTCGATTCGGCAAGAGCGAAGGTTGTCGAATTCCGCTTGGAGTCGAAGCAGGTGAAGTTCGACACCAGCGGATACGTGAATGGTCCGCTGAGTTTCTGTTTCCCCGGCGGTTTTTACGTTCGCATTCTCCCCTTCGGCCCGCCACCTGTTCCCTGTCCCTTCGGCGCGAACGCACACGAGATCAAGGAGCGATGCTACGTGCGCGAAATCACTCCGCCGGCAAAGCGGCAAGAGGAAATATGGCTTGAGGCGTACCCCCGGACTATGCCCGGGATTGGCGGACTGTTCTCGAAGCTTCAGTTAATCTTCCGCGTCAGCGACATGGCACCTTGTGCAATCAAGGTTGTCGAGCCAAACGGCAAGGATTATATTGTCTACCAGTTCTACGACATGGCGGTCAACAAGCCGCTGACTCCAGAAGATCCCTTCCATCCACCAGTCCCCAAAGGTTGGCGCAAGATCGTCGAGGAACTACCGAGCGGTCAATGAGGCGACAAAGGTTCCGCGGCCATTCTTGTCGCACGTCCAGCCTCGAATACGGGTCGCTGTACATCGCGTGGCACGCGCGGTATGATTTCCTAGGAGATCCGTGGGAATTCGCACTCATGGGAGACTGGAAAGATGATGCAAACCCTTTGGGCCGTGACTCATGGCGGGAGGATCGAACTCACCGAACCTGCGGATTTGCCGGAAGGGGCCAGGGTGCCGGTGACGCTGTTGCCGGAGGATGAGAATCGCTTCTGGATGGACGCCAGCCAGAAATCGCTCGCGGCAGTCTGGGACAACGCCGAGGACGATGCTTACGCCCCTCCGGCTTGAACCTACCGTCGGCCGTGAAACGCGGCATCTACGCGATCCACGATAGCTTGGCCCTCAAAACGGTCTGAAATCTGTCGGCACCCGATGCGCGGCAGAATTCGAATTGCAGAGAACGCGCATGTCCCTCGACGAATACCGATTCTCCCCCTACGGCGCCTCGTCTGTCGCCCCGTCGCCCGTCAACCGCATGATGGCCTCCTTTGCGGTGGATTTTCGCGACGGGTACGACATCAATCTCGGCGTCGGCTACGTCAACGAACGGACGATCCCGCGGCATCTGATCGGCAAAGCCCTCGACGCGGTCATCCAAGACCCGACGACGTACCGCGCGGCCTTCAACTATGGCAACCCGGAAGGCTCGGCCAATTGCATCGAAGCGATTCGACGCTTCTTGGTCAAAGACGCGGTCGGCGGACTGAGCCGGGAGGTTTTGGACCGAAACCGGATCGTCGTCGGCGCTAGCGGCGTAACGAGCTTGCTGGAAGGGATAGCCCGCGTGTTGCAGCCGGGAGTTGTCGTCACCACCGACCCGCAGTATTACATCTACTGCAATTTCCTCGAACGCTGCGGATACACGATTTTGCCGATTCCCGAGGACGCCGACGGCATTCGCATCGACGTTCTGCAGCGTCGCCTCGAAAGCCTCCGCCAGCCGGTCAGTTTCTTCTACATCGTCACGGTCAACAATCCCACGTGCAGCATCCTTTCCAACGAGCGGCGGAAACGCCTGTTGGAAATCGTCCACGACCTGGGCCGGGCGACGAGCAGAAATATCCCCATCTTCTTCGACACCGCCTACGAATTGCTCATTCACGATCCGGCGGTCGAGCGTCCCGAGTCGGCCCTGTTGCACGACCGCCACGCGATCGCCTACGAGCTTGGCACGCTGTCGAAAATCCTCGCCCCCGGCCTGCGCATCGGCTACATGATCGGGCCCGACACCTCTTTCCTGCGAGCGATGGTGCAACGGATCAACGACATGGGCTTCAGCGCCCCGGTCATGAACCAGGAGATCGCCAGCTACCTCCTCGACCACCACGCCTCCGAACAGGTGCGGACTGTCAACGCCGGTTATCGCGAGAAGGCCCAGAAAACCCGCGAGTGGATTTCCCGCTATCTCGAACCGCACCTCGAAGAGTGTACCGGCGGCAGCGCGGGCTTCTACTATTATCTGACCTTTAAGAATTGCCTGACCGAAGAAGGCTCGCTGTTTTTCAACTATCTGGCCCGCACGACCGGCATCCCGAGCATCGACGGCGACAACCTGAATGAGAATCAGCGAGTCGTCTACATCCCCGGCGATTTCTGCGTTCATCCCCAAGGCGATTTGGCCCAAAAGGGCAAACGCCAGTTGCGAATCTCGTACGGCTTCGAAGAGCTTGATAGAATAGAGCAGGGAATCCGGCTGATGGGCGAGGCGGTTGAGTATGCAGCGTCACGATTGACAACGTCAGGCGCGGCTGCGAGAATACCCTAGGTTTCCGTCGTGTTCTCGTGTCGAGTACGTTCCCTGACGGTGGCGGCGCTTGACGGTGCTGTGAATCGTTGAAGACGAGAGAGAACCATGATATGCTCAACATTCGTAGGTACACACCGGCGTTCTTAGCAATCCGCCTGTGCGTCGTCTTGGCGTTGCTGGCGGCGACGATGGTTGTACGCCGAGCGAGTGCCGACGACGGCAACAAGTCCAAACTCACGCCCGGACAGGTCGCAGCCTACGAGCGGCTTCGCGGCAAGTTCTCGCTCGAAGGCGTCGCTAGGGACCATTATGAGGTCACCTACGAGGACGTTCTGGGGCTATGCCAGCCGTTGACGCAGCGCATGACGCTTCAGGCAAAGAACCATCCCGGCATCGTATTCCTGCACCCCGATCTTTCGCTGACGTTGGGCAACGAGGGCGCGTCGTATGCGATTGGATTTGCGCTGGGAACGCCGCCGCGGTTGCCGAAAATCGGCGCGCCCACCGAATCGCTGCACAAGGGCTATCAGCCGATCGTCACGAGTCGCTGGGCCGTCGGCGACCTCGCCCTCGAGCAGATCGCTTTCTGCGATTTGCCGAACGACGATGCCGTGGTTACGGGGACGGAGAAACAGGACCTCATTGTCCGCGTCTTGGTGACCAACCAGGGAGATGCGCCGGCAGCCAGCGCCTTAGCGGTCTTGCTCGGCATTGCCCACGGCAGCCAACTCGACGGCCTCGGTTATGGCCCCTACTCTGCGCCCGTAGCGCGTTGGCAGCAGAAGGAAGTGCAAACCAACGGGGCGCCGAGCATGAAGGGCGAGGCCGTGCCCGGAGCGGTTTTGGTCAACGGCAAACTGCTGCTGGTCTATCGCGCCGACGCGGCGGCGCCGGCGAAGTTCGAGCCGAGTCTCGACGTCCGGGATGGTAATTCGCAAGCCTCCTTCCGCGCCACCAACGCTTTGTGTTTCGATCTGCGGCTGCGGCCGAAGGAGACCCGGCGAATCGACTTCGTCGTGGCAGGCGCCTCGAAGCTCTATCCCAAGCCGGAGCAGGCGCGTCTGGCGGCGGTCAGCTTCGATGGAGCGCTTCGTCGGGCCGAAGCCCGTTGGGATCGATTGCTTGCCGCGGGAATGAAGCTGACGACTCCCGAAACGCGGCTGAACAACATGTACAAACAGATGGTTCTCTCCACGCTATCGAACCTCATCAAGAATCCGGGCACGACCTGGACGATGCCCGAACATTGCCCGATGTTGCCCGAGGCGATTTGGCCCTGGGAGTTTTCTGCCGTGGCAAATGCGTTGGACTGCCTCGGCTATTACCAAGATGTTCGGCCTTGCCTGCAATACTTCGCCGAGCATCAGTCGGGCGTCGGCCGACTGGGCAAGAATATTGCGCCCGACGGCGAGGTGAGCTCCTGCGTGGCGCTTTCACGGGCTATCTGCGCTGGATGAACGAAACTGGATCGGTCCTCTCGATGTTCGCCAACCACTGCCGCTACTCGCACGACGCCGCGTGGTTGAAGGCCAATCGTCCCACCATTCTCGCCGCGTGGAAGTGGATCCAAAAGGAGCGAAGCCGCACTAGGCTGCACGACGACAAAGGCGCGCGGGTGGACTATTACGGTTTGCTGCCGAAGGGGCGCGTTCATGACTGGAGTGGATATCGATTCCATTTCCCCTTTACCGATGGATACACCTATAAGGGAATGGCGGCAACAGCCGCGGCCTTTCGCGAGGTCGGTCTGCCCGAGGCCGCTCAGTTCACGGCCGACGCCGACGACTATCGCCGCTGCATCCGCGACGTCGTCGAGCGAGTCGCCTTCGCTGACCCGGACACCGGCCTGCTGTTCATTCCCAACTCGGTGTTCTTCCGTCCGCGGAATAAGGGTGATCTCCCCGAGCGCGGCGGGGCCTGGGCGTCCGATGGGCCGCGATCGCTGTTCGACACCGACGTGCTCAATCCCGTCACCGACGCCAAGTATTGGGAACCGATGCTGGCGTTGCTGCAGCGTCGCATGGGCGTCCTCGGCGGCTTGATGCTCCACTTCCGCGACGACGGGGAGCCCGAGCAGTGGACCATTCAGAAGGACTCGCCTTTCTGGTACTGCAATTTCATCGAGTTGGGATACTTCCGCGACTTCGTCGCCCGCGGCGAAGTGGAAAAGGCGCTGCTGGCTTTCTACACGAACCTTGCCTACGGCACCTCGCCCGATCTTTATCAAACCGTTGAGCGCGTCAACGTGCTCGACTCGAATTACGCGCCGTTTCAGCCCAATTCCTCGGCCAACGGCCGCAGTCTCATGGCCATGCGGCGGATGGTTATCGACGAACAGGACGAAGCCCAGGGCGTGCTCTGGCTCTTGCGGGCCTGCCCGCGACGCTGGTTTGCTCCGGGCAAGTCGGTGTCGGCCATCGACGCCCCGACACTGTTCGGCAAGATGGCCGTCAAAACGGCCGTGACTGGCAATGCCATCGTCATCGACATCGATTCGCCGGTGGTAAGGCCGATCAAGGAACTTCGCGTCGCGCTGCGCCATCCAAGCCGCCGCAAACCCAACGAGGTGACGGTCAACGGGAAGGCCGTCACGGCCGAAAGCGAACTGTTGATCATTCCCAATCCGTCCGGCCACCTGCGGATCGTCGCCAAGTACGCGCCGTGATTGACGAATACATCCCCGCGGCTTTCTGCGTTCATCCCCGCGGCGATTTGGCGGAAAAGGGGAAACGGCAATTGCGAATATCGTACGGCTTCGAAGAGCTTGACCGGATCGAGCAGGGGATTAGGCTGATGGGTGAGGCGATTGAGTATGCGGCGTCAGAATTGACAACGACCGGTTCGGCCGCAAGAATGCGAGGTGGCTGAGGTGCCAAGGCAAGATTTGGGTGTCCATCAATGAGTTTGAGCGAACGCCTTAAGATGATACTGGTCGGCAGGATGAGGCATGGCTTCATAATCTTAGGGACCATCGGCGGGGCTGAGATCGGCCAACTGCTCTACGCGGCGATGGGCCCCACAGTTAGCGATCGACTGGGACGCGCCTCGGCGGAAATGGGGTATACACTATTGGGAGCGATTGTCGGGTGTCTGGTAGTGACACTTTATCTCTTGTACAGAAATGCGTTCCGTTTGGACTGGCGGCTTGCGACATGTATCGAAGTCACTGTTGTACGTGCAATAATTGCTGTACTCGGTTACATGTATCGAGACGTACAATGTCGAATTGACGAACGATCTCAAGAATGGTCGAAAACCGTTCCGTCCCAAGACGTCAACGACCAAACGAACGACCGTTCTCCCCCATCAGGCAACAACGAGCAGGGAAGGTGACCCGATTGTTGGCCGCCTGGGGGAGCCGAGACAGGAACCCCCTTACAGGTCCATCAGTATCCGCAGTCGCAAGGCGACGGCTTCCATTGTGGGCGGCGAAACGGCGCCGAGGCGTTTTCCCAAGCGATCGACGGCCACGGAGCGGACATCCTCGCACTTGATGAAACTCGGCTTGCGAAGGCCGCCCTCCGGCGGTTGCACGGCCACATGGGATCGCACTCCCTTCGCTTTCGTCGCCACCGGCAACACAATCACCAGCCCCGCCGGGCCGGCGTTGAACACGTTGTCGGAGACGACCAGGGCCGGACGTTTGCCGGCCTGTTCGTGTCCGCGAGTGGGATCGAAGTCGATCATCCAAATCTCGCCGCGAAGGGCCGTGGCCATCATCAGTCCCCTTAGAATTCCTACCAGAAGGACAACGGCAATGTACTCCTCACGCTCCGCGTGAGGCGGACCAAGTCGGCATCTCCCTCACGCGGAGCGTGAGGAGTACGCTTTCTTACAGGTTGTCGGCCATCGTCGCATCCCACGCGGCGCGTTCCGATTGCTCCTCGGCCCAGGCGCGGCGATCGCTTCGCAGGGCGGCGAAATCGGCGTTGAGCCCCTCCAGAAACCTCTGACGCTGATAGGCTTCCACCGCCTTAGCCAACACCTCGATCATCGGCTCGCCAGTCTCCGCAACGGCGTCTTTCAGCTTCGCGTAGGTTTCCGCATCAATCTTAACGGTAGTGCCGGCCATGCGGTGGGTCTCACTTGTGCAGGTTCACTAAGTAGTATACCCTATAGTAGTCCTCTAAGTCAACTCAAGACCTGGCGGTCACGCGATGATGCCGTAATACTCCCATGCCTGTCGCTAATCCCATTCCCAGCCGCGACGAACTTGTCAGTCGTTACCTCGACCAGCTTCCCTTCACGCCGTATCCGGTGCAGGAAGAGGCGCTGCTGGCGTGGTTTGCGGCCGAGCAAGGGGTGATGGTTTGCACGCCGACGGGCACGGGCAAAACGCTGATCGCCGAGGCGGCGCTGTTCGAGGCGCTGCACACCGGCACGATCGCCTACTACACCACGCCGCTGATTGCGCTGTGCGAGCAGAAGTTCCGCGAGATGCAATCGGTGGCCGTCAAATGGGGATTCTTTCCCGACGACGTCGGCCTGGTGACCGGCAACCGCCGCGAAAACCCCAACGCCCGCGTGCTGGTGGTCGTGGCCGAAATCCTGTTGAATCGCCTGCTGCACGGGGGAAAAGAGTCGACGCTAGGCGGAAAAGGGGACAGTCCCCATTTGTGCGAAGCACCCTCCGGGCCGTTCCGGCAAATGGGGACTGTCCCCTTTTCCGCTGACCCCTTCGCGGCGGCCTTTGACTTCAACCGCGTCGGCGCGGTGGTGATGGACGAGTTCCACAGTTTCAACGATCCCGAGCGGGGCATCGTCTGGGAATTGACGCTCGGCCTGTTGCCGGAACACGTCCGCACGCTGCTGCTGTCGGCCACGGTGGGCAACGCCGTCGAGTTTCTGCATTGGCTCAGGACGTGCAACAAGCGAAAGCTCGAACTGGTCGCCGGCGGCGATCGCAAAGTGCCGCTGCGGTTCCATTGGGTCGGCGACGAACTGTTGACGGAGCATCTCGAAGCGATGGCCCAGGGCGACGACGCGACCCGCATGACCCCGGCGCTGGTCTTCTGCTTCAACCGCGAGGAATGTTGGACCGTGGCCGAGCAACTCAAGGGCAAGCGGGTCTTGAGCGACGGCCAGCAGAAGCGGCTTGCCACGGAATTGGAGCGGTTCGATTGGTCGGAAGGGGCGGGGCCGAAACTCAAGCAGCTTCTGATGCGCGGCGTGGGCGTACACCATGCCGGCGTGCTGCCGAAGTACCGCCGCGTGGTCGAAGAGCTATTCCAGCGAAAACTGCTCTCGATAACCACCTGCACCGAGACGCTTTCGGCGGGCATCAACTTGCCGGCCCGCTCGGTCGTTGTGCCGAGCATTATGAAAGGGCCGCCGGACAAGAAGAAGCTGCTCGATGCGAGCACGGCCCATCAGATTTTCGGCCGGGCGGGCCGCCCGCAGTTCGACAAGGAGGGGCACGTCTACGTGCTAGCCCACGAAGACGACGTGAAGATCGCCCGCTGGCGCGAGAAATACGACCAGATTCCCGAGGACACGAAAGACCCGGGGCTGATGAAGGCGAAGAAGGCGCTGAAGAAGAAGATGCCGACGCGGCGGCCGGGCGAGCAGTATTGGAACGAGGCCCAGTTCAACAAGCTCTGCGCCGCCCCGCCGGGCAATCTCTACAGCCGCGGCCCCTTGCCCTGGCGGCTGCTGGCCTACATGCTCGACGCCTCGCCCGAGGTCGATATCATCCGCCGGCTCGTCGGCAAGCGGCTGATGGATCCCGGCCGGATCGAAGCCGGACAGCGGCAACTCGATCAGGCGCTCGTAACGCTGTGGCACGCGGGCTACGTAACGCTCGAACCGCAGCCGCCCACGGAGGCCGAACGGGCAGCGATGCAAGCCGCCGCGGCCGAGGAGAAAGCCAAGGCGGCCACGCGGTTGGACTTCACCTTCGGTTTCGGCGAAAAGCCAAAGCCCACCAGCAACGAACCGCCGCCGTACCGGCCGATGCTCGCCCATCCGACCGAGAACATGGCGAAGCTGCTGCTGTTCCGCGGCGTCAATCCGCTGTACGCGGTTTTTCTGATCAATCAGTTGGGCATCGCCGACCGCAACGAGCGGATTCAGGCGATGGAGAGCGTCTTGGAGTTGCCGGGATCGGTGGGCCATTTCGTCCGCGTGCCGAAGCAGCACGAGATGCCGCCGGGGCCGTTGGCTACGCTGCGGCTCGATGCGCAACTCTTGCAGCTTGGCCTGGCGACGCCCGAGGAACTTTCTGCCAACGCCCGGGAGGAGGAGACTGAAGACGATCGCGACCGCCGCCGCCTGGAAGACGACGGCCAACGGAGATGGGTGCTGACGCTGGCCGAGAAGCTGCGTCGGCTCTTCGACTACGATTACGCCGGCGTGCATGACCTGCGGACGTCGCCGGTTTGGGCGGCGGGCGAGCTTTTGCAATTCGGCGGCGACTTCAACAAGTACGTCACCAGCAAGAGCCTGCAAAAACAAGAGGGCCTCGTCTTCCGCCACGCGCTGCGGCTGATCCTCTTAATTGCCGAGTTCATGCAGCTTACTCCGCCCGAGGTGAGCGAAGAGCAGTGGCGCGGCGAACTGAGCGACATCTCCGGCAAGTTGACGGAAAGCTGCCGCCAGGTCGATCCCGACAGCACCGACAAGGTGCTGGAAGAGGTCGAGCAGGAGACGGCGGAATAGGCGGCGACCTCCCCTCGCCCTTTGGGAGAGGGGCAGGGGGTGAGGGCGGCGGGCAGTGGCTAGTGGTCAGTGGCCAGCGGTCAGGCTTTGGCTATTAGGCGTTGGGTGTCAGCTATCGGGCGCCAGGTGTCAGCCGCTGCCGGACGGCCGGAAGTTGGCCGCTGAAGGCTGGCCGCTGAAAGCTGAACGCTGATTTTGTGTGTTTCTGTCGCAACGTCGGGCGGGGGCGACCAACTTGGCGGGGAGGGCGGGTGGCCAATAAACTGGCTTGAGGCAAGGAGTTGTGGCCGGTAAGATGCAAGCGGTTTGGAAAGGGCCTCTTCTTGCGATGCGACACCTGATTTTGGCGCTGTGTTCGTAAGATGAAGTGGGGCAACGACTACGGGCGAATTTTCCGAGCGGGATGTGCGCCGGATTTGTCTGAAAGTCGACGCAATGGAGTTGCGCTGCGGCGAGGTTCGCACCAGAGCGACGCAACCGATTGGCATCGGAGCAGTTGCGGCGATCGCGGCGAGGAGCGTCGGAGCGGTAAGTGCGACTTAACGCCAGGTTGATTAACGCTGGGACCCCACGTTAATTAACCCGTGGGCGCGGCGTTAAATCGAGACTGCTTGGTTGCAGGATCATAGGTAGTGGAGGCTCGCAAGGATAGTCTGATCGCGGTCGTTGACAGGGGTGGGTTAGGGGAGTAGCGGGGCGAAAGAGTAGAGCGTAACCACGGTATCGAAGGTGGCGGAGGATGGCAGTCTCATGCCATTGCGCCGTGACGATCTTGAGTGAGTCGCGAGGATACGCGTTTTACATGCGTGGCGGTGTGGCCGAGGGGCAGAGGGGAATGAAAAGAAGTTCTGCCCCCTTTCTCGTCTAGTGAGGCAACGCAAGAATGACTGACAATAAGAGCCTTGGCGTTTTTCTGCCTGCATCCCTCCTGCTGCTGGGTCTTCTCGTTGGCTGCACTGGCTCCACGCCGCACGAACGACTCAAATGGAAGGCCGAGGACTTCTTCACCGATCCCGGCGTGATTTCGCTTTGCAGGGCGATCGAGAAGCGAGATGTTGCCGAGATTGAACGTGTCGTGAAATCGGGCGTCAACATCAACACCAAGGGCCGAGGCAACATGACGCCGCTGTTCTGGGCGTTCCCGATGGGGGAGGGAGTTTTCAAGAAGATGCTCGAATTGGGCGCTGATCCGAATGTGAAACTGACCGAACGAATACTGCCAGTTGCTTTCGAGGCGGGCGATTCTGTCACGATCGCTTGTGCCACGCATGACATCATTGATGGCCTCCTCCACGATGGTTACTTTCGCGGTGTCCCCATGGACAATTATCTCAAACTCGTGCTAAAGTACGGCGGGAACCCGAACATCGTAGACGCGAAGGGAGAAACGCCGCTTTTCCGTCTTGAACGGAGCATTCCTAGCAAACTCCCCGCGAGAATTCGCTTGCTTCTTGATGCGGGGGCGGATATCGACCATCGCAATTGGGCCCGTCGGACGCCGCTCCTTAGCGGTGTCGGGGAGGCTGACTACCTTCTGTGCTTGCTGAGGGGTGGGGCCGACTATAGACTGGTTGGTAGCAATGGATTGGATTTCATTCTTGTGCTGGAACGCCTCAAAATGCCACAAGGCCCGCATGGGCAGGTACGGTCCGCCCTTGATCGGGAGGTCGCCCAAGGCAGGCCTGTCTATGATTGGCTGGCGAAGGAAGGTGTAAACTGGGAGGCGGCTCGCAAGGCATTGAACTCGCCGGAGACGATGGCAAATCTCAAGAACCTTCCCGCCGACTACAAGCATCGCCCCTGGCTCCCCCAGCGACCCACGCTCAAGAAACCCGATGCAAAAGCCAAACGGCCGATCGGTTGTGTCCAACTATTTGCCTAGCGGGCTGTGAATCCTTGGCAACGAAGGGTATTATCGGGGGGCCGACCAAACGACTGAAAGCGGCCGCGGCTTGTGCGCGAGGGTGCCACTGCTGGACAAGCCAGCAGTGGCACCCTCGCGCCGTTCTAATTGATCGGTCCCCGACAGAAGAATCCGCTGACGGCAGCGGTTCGCCAACAAAAAAAGCCGGGGATATAGGGCTGCGAGCAGCCACACGGCATGGAGCCGATTTTCGTCCACCAGCTAAGTGAAGAATATACCGCCGGTCGGGGAAAGTCAATCGCTTTTCGACGCCAACCCTGGCGAACGCCGACCGCGAACTCGCGCGTGGCCCAAAACCCGCTCGTGAAATCGCCCAATCATCCGGTTATTTATACTGACGTACAGTACCGCAGACCGGTAGTGGGCCAAGATCGCGGTGCTGATAGCCGGAATGGCGACCCGTCGGTATCAGGAATCAGGGAATCGTCCGCGTTCATCCCCACGGTGTCCAGCCCCCCCGACCATCATCGTCCGGTCCGAGGAAGAACCACCGCAGGACGAGCAACGCCAGCGGGATGCCCAGGAAAATACAGATATTGACGAATACCATGCTCTTATTATGAAGAAATGCTGCAAAGCCGTCAAACGACCGTCGTGGCGGGCGGCTCCGATAGTTTGGCTATCGGGGTGCCGAAGGCACGGGAGGGCTTCGATGCGAGGCGGGACCCTCTTGCGGCTTCGCCGCCCCGATAGGCGAGCTATCGGGGCTACCCGTTCTAACGGTCGCCGGGGTCAGCGATCGGCGATGGCGGCGACGCCGAGGGCCTGGTCGATTAGCTCGACGAGCACCGTGGGCGAGAACGGCTTGCGGAGGCAGTAGACGCCGGCCCCGGCGTCGAGGCTGCGGCGGATCACGTCGGGCCGCTGGGCGCTGGAAAGGTACATCACCGGCACTTCCACCAGGCCGGGCTGCCCATTGATACGCTGGCAGGTTTCGACGCCGTTCTCCCCTTCGAGGTTCCAATCGCAGACGATCAGGTCGGGCGGGCAGGCCCGGGCGGCGGCGACCGCCTCGTCGGCCGTCGCGCAGCAACGGCAGCCGAACTCGGCCTCCGCCAATGCGCCACTGATCTTCTGCAAAACCTCCTGCTCGCCGTCCACCACCAGAACCAATGGCCGCTGTTGTGCAAAATCCTTGGTCACGCTGCAAACCTCGGTGTCAAACTCATAGGATTGTGCCCCATTTGTTAATTCGACCGCCAAGAGCCGGCAATTGATAAGAGTTTCGCTGAATCACGCAGGCGGGACAACCGTTACAGGTGGTAAGAGCGGGGGAAGGAGGTTGCTGCCAGAGCGTTTTCCGTTCCGCTCTTGGCTCTCAGATCATCAATGTTGGGTGCCATGCCCACGCTTGCCGTGGGCATGTGAACTGTGGACCGAAGCAACATGCCCACGGCAAGCGTGGGCATGGCACCCAACGCCCCCACTCCGCTGGGCGAACGGCGGGGCCTTCGGCCCACAACCGGCTGCCGCGCGGGCAAAGGGGACAGTCCCATTTTCGTTGACACGAAAATCGGGACAGTCCCCCGCGCGCGCTTGCCGCGCCCTGCGCTTGGCGTGTCCAGTGCTACAAGATATCGGGCGTGGGGGGCGGAAGCAGAATCGCGTCGGTGGCGGCTTCGGCGGCCAGTTCCTCGGCCAGTGCTTTCGGCGGTTCCATCGCTGGTTGAGGCGACGATTGCGCCGACATGGCCCGCGACAGCGACATTGCCGTCCAGCGCACGGTTCGGCCCGCGAGCCGATCGAAACTGCCGATGCTGCTGCCGGTCAGCGAGATTCCGGCAATTGCGTAGCCGACCGTGCCAAAGATGTAGGCGAGCAGCATGATGGCGCCTTCATCGCGAGGTCCGCGGAACAGGTCTTCGCCGGCCACATAGACGACGATGGGGACAGCGAGCAGGAAGGGGACGCACGGACTCAATACGAGCATAAATCCCTCGCCGGATCCCGGCCCGCCCGCAAACGCCACCGGTATGCAGCAGAACAAGTACAGCCCGCCGATGAACAGGCCGGTGGCCAGAGTGGCCGCCATGGCGCGAAGCGAGTTGCGGCAGCGCAACGAGTAGTTCACGCCCAGCGCCGCGGCATAGAAGGCCAGCAGCAGGAACGTTCCCAGCAGAAATGGGATGACGAAGATGAAGTCGGGACTCAGCAGCACGGCCAATCCCCAGATCAACAGCAGCAATGCGACCACGCCGCGAATCGACCAGACGCTGCCGGCGATCTTCGCCCAGACGATTTCGCTCGGATCAAGCGGCGTGGCCATCAGCGACATCCAGCAGTCGCGTTCGCGTTCGGAGGTGATCGAGCCGGCCGCCCGCGCGGCCGCCAACAGCAATCCGCCGCAGGCGAGGATCGTCCCCATTGTCCCGGCGTATTCAAGATAGCTGTTTCGCGCGTTCTGATAGCCGTAGCCCGAGCGGAGAAAGGCGTATATTGTGGGGAGAATCACGCCGATGACGATCAGCGCGGCGGCGATGCGTCCGACCGTGCCGAGGCGCGCGGCGGCGGGCTCGGCGAAAAGCTCTTTCCAAAGCATGGGCCGATTGCCCACCGCGGGGCGAAGGAAATGCGAGAACCGCCAGCGTCGCCGGGCTGCCTTGGTCGTTTCCTTCATATGCGTCCGCCGCACGCCCCAGGTGGCCGCGGCCGCCAAGAGAAACGACAAGATCAAGTGATTACGGACGAACGCCAAGAGCATGTCGAACGCCCCGGCACGCGACGAACTGCTCACTCCCGCGATGATCGAGGTCATCATCACGAAGGGATTGGCCCCTAGAAGTTGTTCGTTCACCCACGCGATGAAGCTGTAGAGGGGCGTTATCCGCAGAGAAGCCTCCAGCACTGCGGGGAGCACCAGCAGCGCGAACAGCAACAGGTAGGTCCGCGTCACCGCTTCCCGCGCCCGGGCCGACCAGACGGAAATGGCGATCGACAACGTCGAAATCGTCAACACGGTGCAAAGGGTGATGATCGTCAGCGCCAGCACCGCCTCGGGGGCGATGCCGCCCAGCAGCATCATCAGCGTCAGGATCGGCACGCCGGCCAACACCAGGTAGACGATGTGAAGGATCCGCGCCGCCAGCTTTCCCAGCACGATCTCGGCGTTGCTGAGGCGGCTGGCGAAGAGATATTCGATCGTTCTGCGTTCGCGCTCGGTGGCGATGGTTCCGGCGACCATGGCCGGGCCCATCCCGACGACCGCCAGCAGTTGCAGCACGGCAAACCACCAGAAGAACGTGGCGCCGATCCGCGCCAAGGTGTGGATGTCGATCGCCTCGCGGTTCGTCCAATACGTCGCGGATTGGTACACCAATCCCAGGGCGATCAGCAGAATCGTCGCATAAATCGCGCGAATGAAGAAATAGCGTGCCCGCCGGGCGCTGGTCAGCAGTTCCACGTTGAAGATCGGGCCGGGCAACATGGGGGGCATCCTCCGACCCCCAGCATAGCAGGAATGCGAAAACGGAGAAAGTGCCGCGTTGGATGAATTCGTGCGAAGCCGCAAGCGGCCGGCGGAGGCACCGCGTCATATCGTCCAGGAGAAATCCGACGGATCGTCGCCGCCGATTCGCAGCCTCGGGCTCTCCATCGCCACGATGCTGCCCGGGGCGACGGAGCGGGTCAACCAGACGTTCGAGCCGATGATCGAGTCGTGGCCGACCACGGTGCTGCCGCCGAGGATCGTGGCGTTGGCGTAGATCACCACGTGGTCTTCGATCGTGGGGTGGCGCTTGACGCCGCGGACGAGATTGCCGTCGGTGTCGGTGGCAAAACTTCGCGCGCCGAGGGTTACGCCTTGATAGAGCTTCACCCAGTCGCCGATCGCGGTGGTTTCGCCGATCACCACGCCCGTGCCGTGGTCGATGAAGAAGTAGCGGCCGATGGCGGCGCCGGGGTGGATGTCGATGCCGGTGCGGGCGTGGGCCCACTCGGTCATCATCCGCGGGATCAGCGGGACTTCGAGCTTGTGCAGGAGATGGGCGAGGCGGTAGACGGAGACGGCCTCCAGGCCGGGATAGCAGAAGATCACCTCGTCCAGCGACTTGCAGGCGGGGTCGCCGTCGTAGGCCGCTTTCACGTCCATCGCCAGAATCTTGCGCAGATCGGGCAACTGTTCGAGGAACTCGATCGCTTTGGCTTGGCCGAGGCGCTCGAATTGTCCCGCCTGCTGCGGGTCGCACTGGCCCTTCTTCATCGCCTCGTGCAGGATGGCGCGGCCGATCTGCGCGGTGAGCGTGTCGTGCAGGCCGTCGATCAGATCGCCGACGTGGTAGGTGACGTTGCCCAGGTGCAGGCCGTCGCGGCGGCGATAACCGGGATAGAGGATCTCCTTGAGGTCTTCGGTCGCGGCGATGATCGTCTCGTAATTCGGCAGCGGGCAGTAGCCCAGGTGGCTGATGCTGCCGACTTCGGCGTAGGTGTCGACGATCCGCTCGGTGAGGATCGGCAGGTCTTCTTTCAGTCGAAGGTCGGTGGACATGGCACTGGAATGTTAGCCGCAAGCCCGGGCAAAATCAAGCGGTCTCCCAGCACAATCCGAGCCGCTTGCGGGTTCGCAATGTCCGCCGGCAGTAGGGCATGTAGGAGGCGACTCCCGTCGCCGAGTCCTCGAAACGGCCACAAAATCGGCGACGGGAGTCGCCTCCTACAGTCCCTATTTGAAGAACTGATCGGCCCTGCGCGGAATCGCCGGTCGATTGGCGGGCCGGCGAATTCGTGATAAGATTTGGTGGTACGCCCGCGCTCTGCCCAGGTGACGCCCCATGAGCCGCCATCGAAAGAAGGGACTATCGCCGCCTGACCGTAATCGTGCGGGGCAAGCAAGCGATCCTTTCGTCGCGAACAACTCGTCCGACCGTGCGGGGGCTATCGGCGGCAGTACGGCGCCGGCGGCTGCACCGCAACGCAAGAACCGCCGAAAATGGCTGGCGGCCGCCGCCCTGGTTGTCGCCGTATTCTTGGCGTATCAGCCGGCGTGGCACGGCGGGTTCGTTTGGGACGACGACCTTCATCTGCTGCACAATCCCGTGATCAATCGGCCCGATGGGCTGAAGCAGGCGTGGCTCTCGGGCGAGTACATCAATTATTGGCCGCTGACGTTCACGGTCTATTGGCTTGAACACAAGGCGTGGGGCCTCGATCCGCTCGGATTCCACCTGGTCAACATCGCTCTGCACGCCCTCTCGGCAGTTCTTGTATGGCGAATTTTGGAACGCTTGGGGATGCCGGGGGCCATGCTCGCGGCGGCGATCTTCGCGCTGCACCCGGTCAACGTCGAGAGCGTGGCGTGGATCGCGCAATTGAAGGGGCTGCTGTCGCTGCCGCTGGCGTTGTTGGCGATGCTCTTCTATCTGCGGCACGAGCGCGACGGGAGTTGGTGGCAACTGGCGGCCGCGGTCGGCCTCTTCCTTCTCTCCGCCTTGGCTAAGGGGCTGGTGTTGACGCTGCCGGTCGTGCTGTTGGCCTGCACCTGGTGGCAGCGCGGCCGCATCGGGCGACGCGATCTGCTGCGGGTGCTCCCTTTCGTGCTGGTTGCCGCGCTGATGGTTTGGGTCGAAGTTAGCAAGCAGCACACCGGCATTGCCGATACCGTCGTGCGGTCCGACGGACTGCTCGGCCGCGCCGCCGTGGCCGGCTGCGCCGTCTGGTTCTACTTCTGGAAAGTGCTCTGGCCGGTCAATCTCATCTTCGTCTATCCGCGCTGGACGATCGGCGAGCGCGACCTCTGGGCGTATCTCCCCGGCGTGCTGCTGGCGGTCATATTGGCGGTCGCATGGTGGCGCCGACGTTCGTGGGGGCGGCCGGTAGTGATGCTAATCGTCTGCTACGTGGCCCTGCTGCTGCCGGTGCTGGGCTTCGCCGATATCATCTTCATGCAATACTCGCTGGTGGCCGACCATTGGCAGTACGCCGCGATGATCGTCCCCTGCGCCGCCCTGGCCGCGCTGTTTGCGACATTGGCGCGATACGGGGCTGCCAAGCCGCTTGCGGCGTCGCAAACACCGAAAGCGTTTTCGCTTTCGCACATCCTCTGTTTCGCCCTGCTGGCGATTCTGGCCACGCTGACCTTCCGTCAAAGCCGCATGTACGCCGATATGGAGACGCTCTATCGGACGACCCTCGATCGGAATCCTGGCTGCTGGTTGGTGCAAAACAACCTTGGCAATCTGTTAGCGGATGAGGGAAAGGTTTTGATAGAACACGGATGGAGCGACGAGGCGACGCCGCTTTATCGAGACGCGATGGTTCTCTACCACGATGCTTTGCGGACGAAGCCCGACTATGCCGACGCGCACTTAAATCTCGGAAATGCGTTGGCTTCCTTGGGACGGATGGACGAGGCGATCGGCGAGTTTCAGAGGGCGATCGACGCCAATCGCAACTTTGTCAAAGCCTATTGCGCCCTCGGCCGCGCGTTGTCGCAGCAAGGGCGATTCGAGGAGGCGATCTCTTGTTATCACACCGCCCTGCAAATCGACTCCGACGATTTGGTGGCTTTGAATGAGCTGGCTTGGCTGCGGGCGACCTGTCCCAAAGCGGCGTTTCGCAATGCGGCGGAAGCCGTGTTTCTGGCCGAGCACGCCTCCAAGTTGCCGAATGGCCGCGAAGCGACGGTTCTCGATACCCTCGCCGCCGCATACGCCGCAGCCGGCCGCTTCTCCGAGGCGGTGGACGTCGGTCACAAGGCGCTCGATCTGGCCACGTTGCAACACAATCCGGCGTTGGCGAAGAATATCATCGCGAGAGTACAACTCTATATGGCGAAAACGCCCTATCGCCAGCCCGCGCCTGCGCTGCGCGATCTAGTGGCCTGTAGGGAACGCCCTCCGCGGCGTTCCGTGCCAGCGGGGAAAATGCCGTTTTTCACGGCTCCCGGAACGCCGCGGAGGGCGTTCCCTAATGGATTTTGACAAACAAAACCGGCGGCGCCATGCCGGGCGCTGTAGGGAACGGGCTCCGTCCCGTTCCGCCGCCCGGAACGCCGCGGAGGGCGTTCCCTACAGACACATTACCGATTTTGTTTGTCAAAACCCATCAGGACATGGTTAGGCGAATCGGTCAGGTTATTCTGACGCGGCGGGTTACTTCGCTTCGCAAGCGGGAATCTCTTCGCCGCGGATGAGGTCCTCGAACGTCTGCCGGCGGCGAACGAGATGGGGCTGGCCGGCGTCGATCAGGACTTCGGCCGCCAGCGGGCGGGAATTGTAGTTCGAGCCCATCACAAAACCATACGCCCCGGCGCATTCGATCACTAGCAGTTCGCCCACCGTGGCCTCGGGCAAGCGGCGGGTGGAAACGAAGCCGCCCTCCTCCTGTGTGAAGATGTCGCCCGATTCGCACAACGGGCCGCCGACAATCACCTCCCGCTCCGGCCGGTGCGCGTTGCCGTCGGCCGGCACGATCGACATCGGATGATATGCGCCGTAAAGGATTGGGCGGGCGAGATTGTTGAAGCCGGCGTCGAGCAGATAAAACGTGTTGTCGTCTTGCCGCTTGATCGCCCGAATCTCGGCCACGAGATACCCACTCTCCGCCGCGATATATCGGCCGGGCTCGATCTCCAATCGCACCGCGTGGCCGAAGCGTTCTGCAAGCCGCCGCCGCATGGCATCACACTTGGCAAAGTAGGCGGGCAGATCGACGTAGGCGTCGCCGGGGCGGTAGATCGTCGGCAGGCCGCCGCCGACGCTGATCGAGCGCAGCGAAGGTCCGGCCTCGGCCGCGGCTTCTTCCAACGCCCCGCAAACTTGCGAGAGATGTTCCAGGTCGGTGCCCGAGCCGATGTGGACGTGCAGGCCCGTTACCGTAAGACGATAGCGGCCAGCGCGGTCGAGACACTCGGCGATCTGCGTGTGCCAGATGCCGTGCTTCGCCTGTTTGCCGCCGGTATTGGTTTTCTGGCTGTGGCCGTGGCCGAAGCCGGGATTCACCCGCAGCGTAATGTCCCGGCCGGGCGCCCGCGAGCCGAGCTGGTCGATCATGTCCGCCGAGCCGCAGTTGACGTGGACGTTGCGATCGACGCAGAGATCGAGCGATTCGGCATTGAAGATGTCGGCCGTGTAGACGATCGGCGGCGGAGGCGGAAAAGGGGACAGGCACCTTTTGTGCGAAGCACCCGCAGGGCCGTTCCGGCAAAAGGTGCCTGTCCCCTTTTCCGCCTCTGTCCCCTTTTCCGCCTCGGGCAGAAAGCCGGCGGCCAAGGCACGTAGGATTTCGCCCGCGCTGACCGTATCGACCAGCCCGCCCGCGCGGCGGACCAGGTCGAGAACGGCGAGGTTCGAGCAGGCTTTTTCGGCGTAACGAACGACGTCGAAGGCCGCCAAATCGGCGATGCGGCGGCGGATCATGGCGGCGTCGTAGACGAAGGTAGGCGTTCCAAAACGCCGGGCCAACTCGGCGACCGGCACGCCGGCAATCTGAGTGCGTGAATTAGCGTTCACGGAAGGTGATCCGCCCCTTCGTCAGATCGTAGGGGGAGAGTTCCACGCGAACCCGATCGCCCGGCACGATGCGGATGAAGTGTTTTCGCATCTTGCCGGCGACGTGGGCAATGATGGTATGACCGCTTTCCAGTTGCACCCGAAACCGGGTATTGGCGAGGGCTTCGGTCACATTGCCCTCGACCTCGATGGCTTCTTCCTTTTTCCCCATACATCACCCACAAGAGGGACCGCTCGGCCGGATGGCGTCGTTCAGAATCCCCCTATCCTATCATTTTTCCGCAGGGTGTCTAGCCCGCAGCCTATTTTGGACTTTCCTTACCGAAAAAGTTCTTGCCGAAGAAGCTGTCGAAATCTTCACGGGCGTCTCGGAGGGCACGGTCGAAGATGCGACGAATCTGCCGTTCCAATTCATCGACATTGCGTTTTTCCTTTGGAAGGCTCATCCAACAGAATTGGATTGCCCGTCGGATTTGGCGGTCAATCTCTGTCGGCCCAAACATCTTGCGCACCGCGTCAAATCCCTTTTCGTCGTTCAGATTGAACAAGCTCATCACATCGCCTCCCCGTTCTGTCTTTCGCCTGGCAGAATACGCCCCCTATTGAGAAGGACATTCTACGCCGACCCACGGGCGGTACACAAGCCGCTCAGATTTCAAACCACTACCGCAGTTTTTGCTCCGTTCCTCGGCCCCCACCGACCCTGTGTCGGTGGAGCAAGTGACTGGCCGCTACCAGCGAGAGCCCCCACACACCGCTCCACCGGCCCTGTGCCGGTGGTCGGAACGATTGACCGCTACCGCCCTGTGATGCCCATCATTCGCTCCACCGACACAGGGTCGGCGGGGGCGGCTGTTGTGGCTTGTTGCGGTGGTAGCGACCAATCACCGGCTCCACCGGCACGGGGCCGGTGGGGCAGTGAGCCATTCCGGACCGCAGAATGGAAACGACGTAGGACAGCGCCACCGTGGCTCGAAGAACACCACGGTTTTGCGAATTCCAGCACCCGGCTATTCCCGACACTGTCAGTCTGACAGTCAATAAACGGTTGTTCCCGGACTGAAGGGGTTTCTACTGCTTCACGCGATAGATTCTCTTCAACGGTTCGACCTTTTGCGGCACCAGTTCCAAGATTCCTTCCTTCACCAATTGTTCGAAGACCTGCGGCTGGACGAAATCGGTGAATCCATAGGTATCGCGGTATCGCTTGATTTCGTCCCAATCAACAAAGACGTACGCGAGGTGCAGCGATGCGAATTCGGTGCGAATTTCGTTGGCCGGGCGAAGCTGCTTCTCCGGCGGAACGTGCTTGGAGGTCTTGTCCCTGACCAACTGCTCGAAAACGCAATCGTCGAAACAGGTGTTGTAGAGCACGGTCGGCTTGAGATCGAAGACGGCCGCGTCGCCGACGGCCAAGACCGCGCCGCGGTCGGCGTCGTTGTTCAAGTAATAGTGACAGGGGGTGATCCACTGCGGGTCGTTGCGGAGTTGGTCGAGCGGGACGAACCAGGCGTTCAGTGGGCCCGCCGCCGAAATCAGGAAGTTCGCCCCCAGGCCGGCCAGCAGTAGCCCCTTCAGAGTGCGCCGCCACCAGGGGTCGACATTCCAGCAAGCCCCCGCGCCGGCCAATAGCGCCAGCACCGGCAACACCGGCAGCCAAAAGCGGTCGATGCGATGAGTGAAAAGCCACCAGGCGGCGATGACCAGCGATGCGTACGCCAACAATTCCCAGCGGAGCCGCCGCCAAACCACCACCGGCTTGTCGCCCCAGCCCAGCAGCGCCAACAGCGCCAGCGGCACGACTAAGGGACTGATCCATTCGCTGGTCAACAGCACGCTGCCCAAGTCTTTGCCGAGCGTTTCGATTTCAAAATCGTGGGGAAGGTGAGCCCGCTCCCATCGCCGCTCCTTGTCGGCGTTCCAGGTGGCGCCGCGGAAGGCCCCGTACATCAGCGGGTAGGTGGGATTCCCGGTGAGGGCCCAGTTTTTGGCGAACCACAGTCCGCAGCCGAGCGCCGCCGCCAGCAGAAAGACAGTGAAGGCCGCAAGAGGGTTCAGGGTTCGGGGTTGAGGGTTCAGAACGAGAGGCGTCGGCGCGAGCGGGTCGAGGGGAGGCAGTTCTCTTGCTGGCGGCCCAAGGGGGACAGTCCCATTTTCGTTGACACGAAAATTGGGACAGTCCCCTGCTGACCGATGATCCCCGCCGGTCTCTCTCCGCCAGGAACGCCCGATTAAGGTCCAAATTGCCAGCGGGATCAAAACAAACAATACGGCCGGATATTTCGTGGCCACGGCGCCACCGGCCAAGTAACCGGCCAGGGCGACAAGGGCCGCCGGATGAGTTTCAGGGAGGTCCCCCCGCCGCGCCAAGGTTCCCCACGGCAATGAAGAGGCGTTGGCTGGCTGCGCGGAGTCGTCATCTCGCCTGCGTTGGGGTGGCAGTTCCACGTTCCGTTGGGATGGTAGTTGCACTGCCGTCTCCTGCTTGCGCGAGAGCAGCAGGGCGTACAACGCCAAGAAGAGGTAACAAGCGGAGGCCCCTTCGATCAAACCGGAGGAGGTCACGTTGACGTTCGGCATGAAGGAGGTGCTAGTGAGCCAGGGGATCGAGATGTAGATCAGGGCCGCAACCACGCCCGCGGCGGTCGAATAGAAGCGCCGTCCGGCGGCCAGCAGCCCGAGGGCGCAGAGCGGCGTGAAGGCGGCGATGACCGTCTTGCCCGCCAGCGCGCCCCACCACCAGTCGTGAACGATCGTCATCGCCAGCAGGCTGAGCATTTCGGCGCCCAGGGCCATGTTGGCATAGACATTGTGCGGGAGGAACGTGATTTGGCCGTGCTGGTAGAACTCCTTCGGGGCCTGCAAATGGTATTCGCAAACGTCGAACTCGGTCGGCGGCAGCATGGCCGCCAACAGAATCGCCGCTACAAACGGCAAACCGAGCCACAGCCAGTGCCGACCGACAAAACCGGCGCAGCGGCGGTAAGCGGCGACCAACATTTCGCGGCGTTGCAACTGAGCCCACTGCTGCGACCACGGTTGATCGCGGCGTTGCGGCGACGCAGTGCGCTGTTGGGACCCAGAGCGCTGTTGGGGTGGCGGTGGAGCATGTTGTTGGGGTGGCAGTTGAACTGCCACCCCCGCCACGGATTGAGCCGCTGCCAGGGCGAGGAGATCTTCGACGTTGCCGAGCGGTGCGTAGGCTGTTGGCCCTCGGCCATGCCTGTTCGCGCGTCGGCGCCGGTACCACACACAGGCGGCGGCCGCGAACGTCAGCAACGCCGGAAGGCCGGCGGCCCGCATCCGGCCGAGTTGCCCGAACAGCCCCGCCGCCAGCGTCCACGTGCTCAGCAAGTTCAAGCCGACGGCCATCGAGAACACGGCGGTTTCCAGACGCGTCAGTCCGCGGGTGACGCGAAACAGCGAAAGCAACAACCAGCCCAGCGCGGCGGCCCAAGCAAGAATGAACCCGGCCGCCAGCAAGAGCACCGCCCGATCGTCCAAACTGAATTGGGGCGGCGTGCCGAACCAGTTGCCCGTCAGCCATTCCTCCGGCCGCAACGCCGTCGCACAGACCAATGTGCCGCGCCGCCATGTCTCCGTCGGGCTGGACAGGCTCGGCAGCAGCGTCACGTAGAAGAAGAACGCGTAGGCCGCCAGTCCGACAAGAATCGCCGCATTTCGCAGTTGTTTCATGGCTACAGCTTGTCGGAGTCCTCGAAGTCGTAGCCGGTCACGAGCCAGCGGCCGCCTTCCAGCCGCAACTGGAGGACCACGTGCCGTGCGAAGCCGTGGTAGGGCATTTCACCTTTGCGGTCGGTTCCCCGGCCCACGGCGAGGAACTTCGCTTCGGCCGACGGCGGACTGGTCAGGCGGTTCACCTTGACCTCCAAGCCGCTAAAGTGCGCCTCGTCGAACTGGACTCGTCCGAAGACCCAGCTTGTGAAACTACGGCACTGTTTCGCCGACGGCGAAATGCAATCGAGCGCTCCTTGCAGATTGTTCGTCCTGACCGCCGCGACGGCCGCATCGAGCGTCTGTGCGACCGCCTTGCGATCGGTGATCACAAAATGCTCGACGACCAGGCCGGCGGCGACGACCACGGCCACGCCGATCATGGCGATCAGATATTTGCCCAGGCCCGTCCGCAGCAGCAGCAACGCCAGCACGGCCTCGATGGCAATGCCGATGAAAAGGATCGGCCAGGGACTCTCGACAAAAATCATCATCGGGCCGCCTGCAATCAACATTCCGTTTCGCCGCCGCGTAGACACGGCGGCTAAACGTGGGCGTATTCCGCTTCTTTACCGTCTCTTCGGGAAGAGCGGTCCGCCGTAGAGGGCCGCTTCGCCGAGGATCTCTTCGATTCGCAGCAACTGGTTGTACTTCGCCATGCGATCGGTCCGCGAGGCCGAGCCGGTCTTGATCTGGCCGGTGCTCATCGCCACGGCCAGGTCGGCGATCGTCGAATCCTCCGTCTCGCCGCTGCGGTGGCTGATTACCGTGGTGTAGTTGTTTCGCCGGGCAAGCTCGACGGCCTCGATCGTCTCGGTGAGCGTGCCGATCTGATTGACCTTGATGAGGATGCTATTGCACACCCCTTCGTCGATGCCGCGCTGCAACCGCTCGGTATTGGTCACGAACAGATCGTCGCCCACGATTTGGATCTTACTGCCGAGCCGATCGGTCAACAACTTCCAGCCCTCCCAATCGTCCTCGGCGCAGCCATCTTCGATCGAGCAGATCGGATACTTCTCGACCCACTTGGCGTAGATATCGACCAACTGGGCCGAGGTGATGTCTTTGCCGTCGACGCGGTACCGCTTCTTATCGGTGTCGTAGAACGCCGAGGCGGCCGGGTCCAGCGCGACGAACGCCTGCTTGCCGGGCTCGTAGCCGGCCTTGCCGATGGCCTCGACGATCACGTCGAGCGCGTCGGCGTTGCTCTTCAGATCGGGGGCGAAACCGCCCTCGTCGCCGACGTTCGTCGAGAGCTTCTTGCCCTTCAACACCGCCTTGAGGTTGTGGAAGACCTCGCAGCCGCAGCGGATGGCGTCGCTGAAGCTTTCGACGCCGAGCGGCACGACCAAGAACTCCTGCACGTCCACGGCGTTGTCGGCGTGCGAGCCGCCGTTGATGATGTTCATCATCGGGGCCGGCAGCAGCCGGGCGTTGCAGCCGCCGAGATAGCGGAACAGCGGCAGCCCGCAGTGGTCGGCCGCGGCCCGCGCGTTGGCCAGCGAGACGCCCAAAATCGCGTTGGCCCCCAGTTCTTTCTTGTTCTTCGTGCCGTCGATGTCGTTCATGCGGTAATCCAGCGCGACCTGATCGAGGGCGTCCATGCCGCAAAGCTCGTCGGCCAGTTTCGTGTTGACGTTATCGACCGCCTTCGTTACCCCGCGGCCGAGGTATTTCGACTTGTCGCCGTCGCGGAGTTCCAGTGCCTCGTGGATGCCGGTGCTCGCCCCGCTTGGCACGGCCGCCCGGCCGAACGCGCCGCTGGCCAGTTCCACATCGACCTCGATGGTGGGGTTTCCGCGGCTGTCGAGGATTTGCCGGGCGCGAATGTCTACAATCGTTGAACTCATGTTCTTCTCCGTATTGTCAAGTTTTCCAAAGGGCTTGAGTTTATCGGCCAGATGCACCACAGAATTTGCCTATTGTGTCCGATCGGCCGGCGATTGACTAGCGGGGGCGGGCAGGCGGGGGTAGAATTGGGGCGAGGTTTACACGACATCCGAGGGGGTGGTGGTGAGCATGTACAGTGAGGCCGCGATATGAACCCGAAGTTTGAACGACACGGATATCTGGCGTGGACGGAGAGAATTGGGTCGGTGGCGAAGTACGTTGACTGCATGAACGCAATTTGGCGCGATGGGTGGCATAAGAGTTCGAAATTGGACCCTCAAGAAGAAGTGCCGTGGTTTCGGGGAGTCCATAACGAGGACTACGATCTCATCCCCGGTATTTACCGCGGTAAGGACACGATCGGTTGGGACTACTTACCGGAAGAGGCAGAAGATATGAAGGCTGAATTTGCCAGAAGGGCGGTTCGCTTCCTCGGTCCTTTGCAGCATTGTCGGGAAGGCGAGTACTTGCACCTGATGCAGCACTACAGATTTCCCACTCGACTCCTCGATTGGACAGAGGGCGCATTAATCGCTCTACATTTCGCCGTCACTGGGCTCAAGGCAGACGGCACCAGTAAACCGTGCGTGTGGATGCTAAACCCGTCGTGGCTGAACTACAACAACGATGCCGTCAACGAATCCGCCAAAGGAAATCCGGAGAGAGAAGAATGCAGGTCGCTTGTGCTATATACTGATTACTGGGCGGTGAAGAAATACCCCGAGGACAGCGTCGTCGCGGAGCGGTACTTATGCCGTGAGGAGAGGCTAACAGCGAAGTTTCCTATTGCGGTGTTCCCTCCCCATATTGACGCCAGGATCACTGCGCAAAGGAGCGTGTTCACGATTCACGGTCGAGAGAGGAACGGCTTCCGAATTCTGTGGGAAAAAGAGCCGGAATCGGAGATCGCGAAGATCCCAATTACTACGGACACGAAGCAACTGCGAGAGATCCGAGCCGAGTTGACAACATTGGGCGTGACGGAAACAACTCTGTTTCCAGACTTGGAGGGACTTTCCCGAGAAATTCAAGCGGAATACCACATGAAGGTGAGATACCCTTAGTCTAGGGTCACGCGGTGGCGTGCCGGGTAGCACCGTTCGGTCACGCTACCCAACGGCGTCCATTTCGACGAACAACTCGCGCAGCGGCAATTCAAAGCCGGGCAGCACGTCACCGCCGGTTAGCACGCCGTTCTCGTCGAACACGGTGCAATGCTCGGGCGAAGTATAGGCGGAAGCCGTGCGGGTGCGCGGATCAACGTACCAGACTAGGCGAACGCCGGCGGTGAAGTAATCCTGCAACTTCCGCCGCATTTCGCCCTCCGTGTTGCTGTCGGAGAGCACTTCGACGGCCAAGTCCGGTGCGACGGCGGGAATCGGCGTCTTCGGTAGTCTGCCCCCGGGAAATCGGTCCCAACTTATGAAGCAGACGTCGGGAATCCGCACTTGATTGCGTAGAATCTTCAACGTTCCATCCGCCCCAAGGACAATTCCGAGTTTGCGTTTGCGTACGAATCCGCGCAAGAGTTCGAGAATCGCCCCTGCCAGCATCGATTCCAGATAACCCATAGTCTTCTCCACTAGCACGCCATCGACCAACTCGCAGATTCGGTCGGAATGGTCGATCAAATCGAGTACGTCCTTCTCGGTGGCTGTCCCAGGGGTAGGGACAAGAAGAACGCGCTCCTGCGGCACGTGGCCCAGTTGCTCGAAGAGATCGGCAACGGTGATCCAAACCATCGGTGGTGAAACGTCGGCAACGGTGGACATCGGCATCTATCTCGCGTCGAACAGTGCCCGGCGATCCCAAACGAACCCGCCCTCTATTTTAGGGGACATAGTCTTATTCTGCAACTCGGTATTCTCCGACGCTCCCGATGTGGCGGGAATGGCCTGGTTAGGGTAGAATCGACGGCGGAGGGAGAATCCCATGATTCGGCCCAGAAGACTTTGCGGCGGGACTCGTTGTTCCGGTTACACCTGGATCGAGTTGCTCGTGGTGGTCGTTGTGCTGGCCGTGTTGCTGGCGGTGGGAGTGCCGTTGCTGCTGAGGGCCCGCGAGGCGTCGCGGCGGGCGGCTTGCACGAATAACCTCAAGCAGATCGGCGTGGGCATCCACAACTACGCGACGGCGCACAAGGTTGTTCCGCCGGGCACCATCTGCTCGACCGGCCCCGTCATGCCGCAGAATCAGTACGACGTGTGGAGCGAGGCGGCGAGAACCAGGCAAGGCCATTACGGCACCAGCTTCTTAGCCCGAATCGTGCCATTCGCCTGTTGGCCGGTATGGAACTGGAAACTTGCGAGAGGTGTTGGATTCAACGCCGGCACCCAGAGCGCACCCGGTGTTGCCACTATGGAGTTTCCCAATTTCTAGTGTCCCGTTCGGCGACAGCAGTTGCGCCTCGGTGACAACGCCATGATGTTGGCAACTTGGTGGCCGGGTGGCGGAACCGATTACGGCGGCTGCGTCGGACGACATGTCGCTTACGATACGAGCAGCCCGAGTCATAATGTTCTCGATGCGGGGGCTCCGAACGCGATTGTGTTCGATCCTGGTGTCGCCGCGCCCAATCCAAACTACACGCTCCCTAAGGACGATGCCTCGCATCGATGGGGCATCTTTGGCCGCGTGAATGTGAGCACCACGTTCGCCGAAGTCAGGGACGGCTTGTCAAACACCATTGCGATCGGCGAGTTGCAGCGAATCGTGGTGACTGATGCCCAGTATGGCGGCGCGAACAACCTCAGCCATGACGGCTGGGCCATCGGCGGCGATGCCACGGGCTTCACCACCGGCTACGGCGGACCGGGCATCAAAATCAACGGCCAGGCGACGCCGCTGATGAACAACGGCTTCTTCCAGTCACCGGGCAGCGATCATCCGGGCGGGGCCAATTTCGGCATAGCCGATGGTTCCGTGAAGTTCCTGGCGACATCCATAGACCCGAACGTCTTCGCCTTGCTTGGAAGCTTTAACGACCGGGTTCCTATCATGAGCCTTTGGAATGGTGACTGATATCGGATACCGCCGGTGAGCTTGCATCACACTCAAGAAAAAAACGTTCCCACGCGGAGCGTGGGAACGTGGCGATGCGATGGGAACTATGGGGAAGGGGTGGCAGTGCAACTGCCACCCCAACGTGTTGGTCAGTGCGGCGGCTTGCTGGTGGTGCCCTCCCGGCACAAGTGCCGGGGCTAAACTTCTATCGTGTGCGTGCCAGCACGCATCCTATACCGTTGCCGCTACGGCTTCTTCGTGATTGTTGCGGCGCTCGGCGCGGGTGGTGTCGAGCGACAACTGCACGGTGACGCTCCAACGGCCTTCCTTGTCGGCTTCGACCAGCCAGTGGGGCATCACCACTACGGATTGATGGACCAACTCGAATCCGCCCTCCGATTGGCTGACCGTTTCGATCGGGAAGGTCCAGAAGCCGCTGGGACGCGACATCTTCAGGCCGACGTCGATCCCCAGCCACTCGTCGGTCAGGCCGAGGCCGAAAGCGTTCTGCAAATCGAGCTTCGTGCCGAGCTGGCCGAGGATGTTGCCGTGGATGTCGGAGAAGTTGCGCCCGTAGGCGTTGCTGGGCATGCCGGCGAAGTTCAGTTCGACGGCGAAGTGCAACGGCTGGCCCTGCGGCAGGTTTTCCAGCAGGTAGGCGACTTGCAGCGTCGAACTGCCGGCGTCGAGCGTCAGCCCCTTGGTAATCCGCACGGGGTGGCCGTTCACGTTGCCGTCGCGGAGCAGTTGCACCTGAATGCGGTCGGGATTACGCCGGATGCGGGCTTCGTAGGGACCGCCGACGAAATCGCCGCGCTGCATCGCCGTGCCGTTGGCCACGGCTTCGAGCGTCGCGTCGTTGTCGTAGAACAGATCGACGAGGCTCTTGCGGAGATGGTCGTCGTATTGCAGCCGCTTGTCGAGGTCGGGCTGCTTGAAGACGACGCGATCGTGGATGCTGGCCACTGTGCCGTCACTGCGATGTTCGCCGGCACGGACCTTCTCGTGGTACGCCTCGGGCCGCCGGGCCAACGTGGCTAGCAGGTTGTGCTGAATGCGGCGGACATCGAGCTCGGTCATCTGCCCGCCATTGTTCGGAGCGACCAGGGCGATGATTTTGTCGTTCGTCAGGCGGACTTCCTGGCGGGCGTCGAAATTGAAGTTGTCGGCCGCGGCCTCGATCCAGGTTTCCGGCTTTCCGACCGCCCGGTCGAGCAGGTTGTCGGCGGCGATCAGGTGCTGGTAGACGGCGTTGCGCAAGTGGGGCAGGTAGATGCCGCCGAACGCGCCGTGCCAGTAGCCGCAATTGCACTGGCCGCGGTACAGTTCGGCGCGGGCCTGTTCGAGTAGTTCGGGATTCACCGGCTCGCCCGAGGTCATCGCCGCCACGGTTTCCTGCAAGCGGCGGCTGACGGTCATCATGCGGCAGTACATTTCGTCGGCTTCGGGATATTTCACTTTGTAGTTTCGCCAGAAGCCGCCGCGCAGCAGCGGCCGCAACGACGCCCAGCGCGGATCGTCCTTCATCTCGTGCGCGATCCGCTCGTACTCGACGAGCCGCTCGGTCGGCAGCACCCATTCGGTCATTTCGCGATAGCTGCAATCGGGCAGAAAGACCTTGCCCACCGGCGGAACGTTGTCGAACGCCTCGGCCAGCGTGGTCACCTGGATCCACTCCTGGTTTTGCACGAGGGCGTCGAAGAAACGAACCAGCCAGCCGTTGTCGTAGACGTGTTTCTTGGTTTCCGGCCAGGTGCCGAACTTCTCGCCGTCGTCGCCAAAGACGACAACCGCGTTGTTGTGCTCGGCGGCGATCTTTCCCAGGTAGTCGATCGTCTGCTGCGGATCGGCGAACGGAATTGCGTATCGCAGCCGCTCGCTGCCGGGGAATACCGAGAGCACCCGGCCCTCGTCCTCGGTCAGCAGGTGGCCGGTCAATTGCGCGTCGGTCAGGCCGGCGCACTTGAAGTGGAAGTTGTCGAGGATCGTGTATTCGATGCCGGCGTCGACGAGGTCGCGGGCGAACGACTGCTCCCAAACCCGCTCGGGGATCCAAGCGCCGCGGACGGTGGCGCCCAGGCGGCTTTGCAGGAAGCGGGTGTAGCTGCGGATTTGGCCGACGCGGTCCCAGGAGGGGATCGACGCCAGGATCGGCTCGAAATAGGCCCCGCCGAGAATCTCGATCCGCCCCTGCTCGACAAACTGGGCCAGCCGATTGATGTACTCGGGCTGGTGCGCGGCCAGCCATTCCATCAGCGAGCCGCTGACGTGCAGCGACATCTTCAGCGTGGGGTAGCGGCTGAAGACATCGACGAAGTTGCGGTAACTGTCGTTGAAAGCCCGTTGGAATACGTCGTCGAAGTTGCCGACGGGCTGATGGTTGTGCAGGGCGAAGACGAAGCGGATGCGGTTGGGCATGATTGCGATGGCAGCAGGTGTTCTGGGTGGCTGCTGTAGGAGGCGACTCCTGTTGCCGACCCGCGATGAAGGCCGGTCTTCGGCGACAGGAGTCACCTCCTACAGTCGATGGAACGGGAATGTTTTCTTATTCGGCAACCGCGTCCCAGTTTATCCAGTCTGCCTGCTCGGAATAGTTTGTGGCTCCGGCGATTCGACCTCGACTTCGCGCAAGAAGGCGGCGGCTTGCTCGGGGGGAACCGGATTGATGTAAAAACCGGTGCCCCATTCAAACCCGGCCGTCCTCGTCAAACTCGGCATAATCTCTATATGCCAGTGATAATGGCCTAGCTCCTGCGTGTCAAAGGGGGCCGTGTGAACGATGTAATTGTACGCGGGCTGGTCAAGCGCGGCCTCGACTTTGACGATCACCTGCCGCATCACGCCGGAAAGTTCCTCGACTTCGTTCTTCTGGATGTTCTCGAAATGGCTGCTGTGGTTCTTCGGCAGGATCCAGGTCTCGAAGGGGAAGCGGCTGGCGAAGGGGCAAAAGGCGACGAAGCCCGGCGTGTCGAGCACGATCCGCTTTTCCGTGGCCAATTCCTGCTGGATCATGTCGCAATAGACGCAGCGGCCGCGATAGTTGTAAAACTCCAGCGAGCCGGTCATCTCCTCCCAGACGCTGATCGGCACGATGGGGGTGACGATCAGTTGGCTATGGGTGTGCTCCAATGACGCCCCCGCCGCGGCGCCGACGTTCTTGAAGATCATGCCGTAGACCAGCCGCGGATCCTTCTTCAGATCGACCAGCCGATCGCGGTAGACCCAAAACACCTCGCGCAGCTCTTCCTCGGTCAGTTCCGAGGTGCTGATGATGTGCCGCGGCGACTCGATGATGACCTCGTGGGCGCCGACGCCGCGCATCATGTCGTAGATGCCCTCGCCGCGTTTGTTCAATTGGCCCTCGATTTCCAGGGCGGGGAATTTATTAGGCACCACCCGCACCCGCCAGCCCTCGCGGTTGCGTTGCGAGCCGGAGCGGCGATAGGCGATGATTTCGTCGGGGGTCTTGTCCTCGTGTCCTTCGCAGAAGGGGCAATAGCGGCCTTTCTGCCGCTGCGGCGTCGAGTCGAAGTCGTGCGGCCGTTTCGCCCGCGCGGAAGCAATGATTACCCAGCGGCCAACAATCGGGTCTTTGCGGAGGTCTGGCATGTAGGGGGATTGGGGATTGGGGATTAGGGATTAGGAAAATGATGAATGATGAATGATGAACTACGGACGCGCTGCTTGCTTGCATTCATCATTCATCACTCATCATTCATCATTTCCGCTCACGCTTGCCACATGATTAGTTCATAATCCGGCGAAGGGACGACGGTTTCGATCGCGCCTTCGTGGGGGATGCGTTCGATGGGCTGTTTGTCCTTGAGCAATTCGACGTAAAAATGCACCGGTTCGTCGGTTTTGCGGGCGAGGCTGCGGAAGGTGACGGCCGCCTCGAACAACTGATCGGCGGCGGCCTCGGCGTGTGACCCGGCCATCACCGCGCCATGCCGCCAGAACTGCACGTACGGCTCCTTGCGGCTGGGATGGGTGACCAGTAACTCGAAGCCTTCGGGCTGGAGGAATACGAGCCGGATCGCGTCGACGTCGGCCAATTGCTCGCGGAACGGGCCGCCGCGCGAGTCGAGCCGCACCAACAACCGCTCCGGGTCGAAGCCGAAGTAGAGGTCCGAAATGTTCCCTTGCGTGACCATGCTCATCGTGCCGCGCGAGCCGCCGCAGACGTAATGGCCGGCGTTGATCCACTTGAAGTAAGTTCGCCGGCCGTCGACTTTGACCTTCAGCAGCCCGGTCGGCGTGGTGTAGCCCTGGGCGTGGCGGACGCCTTGGCGGATGGGGCGCGACAATTCCGTCGGCGGTTGCTCGCCCAGCACCTGGTAGACGTTTTGCAGGTGCTTGCGGAAGAGCCGGTCGAAGAGGCCGTCCTGCGCGCTTTGGTGACTGTCGCCGAACCACCAGAACCAATCGCTCCCCTCGGCGATGAACAGTTCTTCCCACGCCCGGGCGATGCTCTCGGCCGGTTTCGACTTCCGCGCGGCGACGGCCACCAGCCATTGCCGGGTTTCGTACAGCAGATCCCAGGCGCGGTTGCACTCGGGATGGCCGATCCAAATGCCGAAATTGTGCTGAATCCAACTGCCGGGGAAGAGTTGGCCGATCTTGTCGGTGGCGGGCCAGCGGGCGAGATAGTCGGCCACGCGCACCGGCTTGATCCGCGGATGCTCGACCACCCGGCGATAGAGGCCGCGGAGGAAATCGACCCCGGTGTTCGGATAGTATTCCCAGCAGTTCTCGCCGTCGAGGATGATGCTGACCAGCGTGGGCCGATGGCCGGCATTGCCGCCGGTGGCGCGGCCGATCGCTTCGAGCCTGCCGATGAAGTCGTTGACCGCGTGCTCGGGCTCGTAACGCTGGTAGTGGAAGCCGATCTGATCGCTCATGGCGTGATCGCGGAAGATCAATTGCACGGAGCGGCCTTGCTCTTCGGCACGCCAGGGGCGATAGAGCATCTCGGGATTGCGGAGGTAGCCGTTGCCGTCGCGGGCGACCCAGCCGTCGGTCGAGCAGGAGAGGATCTCCTCGTCGGCGCCGATCCATTGGATGCCAGCCTCGGCGATGGCCGGAATGATGCCCTGGCAAACGGAACCTTCCGAGGGCCACATTCCCCGCGGCTTTTGGCCGAACAGTTCTTCGTGGAATGCGACCGCGCGGCGAATGTGCTCGCGGGCGTCCTCGGGATAGCCGTCGAGATGACTGGGCAGCATCACGTTGGGCATGGCGCGGCGGGCGAGGCGCTTGTCGCACAAGAGCGGCATGATCGGATGATAGAATGGCGTCGTGGTCAGCTCAATTTGGCCGCGCTGGGCCAGTTCCTTGTGCAGCGGCACGACCTGGCGGAGCAGTTCCATCTGCTTTTCCAGCAGCCAGAGCTTCTCCTTCTCGGTCCAGCCGCGGCCCTTGTTGCGAAACTCGGCCAGGTCCGCATCGAGCTCGAAGGCCAGCGGGTGGATCCACACCAGGTTCGACCAGCATTGCAGGTCGATGATGTCCTTCTTATTGAAGCGTTTGCGGGCTTTGTCGGCCGAATCGACCCCCAGGCCGCGCTTGCGGTACAACTCGTGATAGCGCGGAAACGGCCGGATCATCTGATCGGGATGGACCATGAAGAAATTGTCCATCAGGTAGTAGGAGTTCTCTTCGCTCAGGCCGTCGGCGGGAGTGAGGGAGACGCGCTGATGGACGTCCTGATGGCCGCCGTCGGTGTAGGCCGCCAACTGCTGCAACAGGCTGGGCACCAGATTGATTGTGGCGTGCATCTCGGGCACTTCCCGCAAGAGCATCGCCATTCCCCAATAGTCCTTGGTCCCGTGCAAGCGGACCCAGGGCATGGGATTCTCCCCGGCGACGTCGTCGGGATAGTACGGCTGATGCTGATGCCAGAAAAAGGCCAACGAGACTTCGTGCATGGCGATCCTTCACCCTGGATGAACTAATACCTTCTCGCTGCTGCTACTCTTTTTCGTTGGGGTGGCAGTTCAACTGCCACCCCAACCGCGGCGGCACACGGCGTGTGCCTGCTACGTGTCGCGAAGAATATCAAATCCGGCGATATTGATAAAGCGATCTTTCGACGGCGGGGTGTTTTTCTCCAAGAGTTTCAAGCGAATCGTGTGCTTGCCGGGCTTTAGCTTGGGCGAGGACCACTCGAAGGGGAGGTCTCGGCCGGGGCCATATTGATCGACGACCGCCACGACCTTCCCGTCCAGAGTGACTTCCGCCCGGCCGGCATCGTCGTACTTGAAGCCGCGCCAGCGGATGCCGTTCCCCTCGAACGTGCATTCCGCCGTTGCCCCCGCGACGTTGGTGAAATGAAACTGCGGGCACTGGTTCCATGCCATCCCGTAGGTGAGCGCATCGTGCGGCATGTATCGCGCGGCGGCCGGATCGAGATAGAGGAAGTAGCGCTCGCCCTCTTTGTAGGCGTAGAAGGGGCGGAAGAGAATCGCGGGCTCTGCGGCGAGCCGCCAGGTGAGGACTTCGCCCGCCACCGGCGTCAATTCGCGATCGAGGCGGCCGAGGTCGAGCTTCTCGACGAAGCCGGGGTTTGCGGCCCGCGCGGCCAAAACCACCGGGCCATAGAGAATTGCCGCGGGATAGTCTTTTCCCGGGATCAAGCGGCTCACCCAGAGCCGCATCGGCAGGACGACCGTCAGCCGATCGCCGTTCTTCCACTCGCGGCGGAGCGACGTCCAATGGAGCGAATCGGTTTCGAGTGAAACCGGCTCGCCGTTAAGTGTCGCCGTCATCGGCGCGGCCAGCCAGGATGGCGTGCGAATCTTCAGGCCGGCCTCGACCGGCTTGTCGGTCTCGACGGTGAAATCGACCGTGCCGTCTTCGGGAAATCGCGTCGTTTGGTGTACGGTGACGTTGGCGCCGGCGTGGGACCATTTCACCGTCGAAGGGGTAAACAGGTTCACGTAGAGGGCGTCGCCATCCTTGAAATAGGCCAGATCGCAGCAATCGGCGGTTGCCTGGATGCGCGTGCCGGCGCAGCAACTCCAGCCCTCGCCGTGGATGCGTTTCATGCCGCCGTGCGGGTTGTAATCGGAGTAGTAGAAGACGCGGCCGTCGGGGGCCATCGGAATGGCGGCGCCGAGCCCGTTGATCGCGATCCGCTCCGCCCAATCGCCGTAGCGGGCGTCGCCGGTGCAGCGCACCAGATACTTCACCATCTTGAACACCGCCCAGGCGCCGCATTGGGTCTCGGCGGTGGCGGTGGTCTTCGACAGGTGATCGAGCAGGGCTGGACGCGGCAGCAGTTGCTCGTCGGGCCCGTAACAGCCCGTGGCGAACACCTGGTAGGCCTGGAGACAATCGTAAGCGTTCCGCAGAATGTCGAGATAGCGCGAATCCCCGCGCACCAGGTATGCGGCCCCGGCCCCGCCAAGTGTGTTCACGTGGCTGTAGGCATGGTTGGCTTTCGATCGTTTGCCGCTCTTGTTTGGACCGAAGGGGTTTTCGTTTCGGGCGTAGAAATCCCAGTATTGTGGATACTCCCACACCGCGGCGAAGTCGCGATATTTCGCATCGCCGGTGGCCAGGTAGGCGCGATAGAGGTTCTCGCTTAGGGTGTACCACTCGCAACCGTCCGGCAACGGCTTCGAGCGATCGAGATTCTTGATGGCCCAATCCGTGATTCGGCTCAAGGGGGCGAGCGCGTCTTTGTTGCCGCAGTAGAGGTAAGCATCGAGCAGGCCGCCGACAGTCTTGTCGTAGACGTAGTGGGGGGCGTTTGGGTTGGCCGAGTAGTAGAAGTAGCCGTCCGGGGCGATGCACTTCGCCCACTCGGCGATTAGCGCGTTTGCCTTATCGCGGCAGGCCACATCGCCGGTGGCGGCATAAACCCGCGCCAGCCCGGAGACGATTTGACCGAAGACGCTGAAGACGTCGCCGGTATACCATCCACCCAGGTCGTGGCCCGGCGCCGGCAAGCCGGCCCGTTGGCGAAAGCCCTTCAAGAGGTTGTCGTTGGGGATGCGGACGTAGTCGTCGCGGACCTCGTCCAGTTGCATTCGCATCCGCCCGCCGTCGAGCGTCACGCCGCGATAATCGAAGTTTTCGAGCCGCAACTTGCCCTTGATGGCAGCAGGCTCAGCCCCGGCGGCGAGGCTCGGCAAGACGGCCGTTATCGCTAACGCTGAAACAAGAGCAAAGACGGTCGCTTTTGTGGTATTCTTCATGGCAGCATTCCCCTCGCATTCAGTTCTCAGATAAGCCGTTTAGCCGCCGCGTCCTCGCGGCGTTGGCGGTGGGTGCCATGCCCACGCTTGCCGTGGGCATGTTGCTTCGGTCCGCGGTTCACATGCCCACGGCAAGCGTGGGCATGGCACCCGACATTAACTATCTGACCCTCAATAAACCGCGGGTGCGATCTTGGTTTCCCGCCGCAAATGCCGCGACTACTGGCCGGCGGCACTTGCTCCACCTTGCTCCATCGTTTTGCGATACAACTCGACGTATTTCTTTGCGCTTTGGGCCCACGACCAGTCCTGGCGCATGCCCGTCGCCAGCAGTTGCTTCCACGGATCGGGCTGCTGATAGAGGTTGCACGCCTGGCGGAGACACTCGCTCAGCGCCAGCGAACTGTATTCCTGGAAGACGAACCCATTGGCCGCGGGGTTGGGCGACTGCGGATCGTAACCGACGATCGTGTCGGCCAGGCCGCCGGTGGCGCGGACCAACGGCACCGTGCCGTATTTCAAACTGTACATCTGGTTCAGCCCGCACGGCTCGAAGCGGCTGGGCATGAGGAACAGGTCGGCGCCGGCCTCGATGCGATGGGCCAACGGGTTGGAGAATTCGAGCCGCAGGGCCACCTTTTGCGGAAAGCGCTCGGCCAAGGCTTGCAGCATCTTGTGATACTTCGGCTGGCCCGTGCCGAGGATCGCCCATTGCGCGTCGCTAGTGGGCAGCCAACGCTGCATCACGTCGACGACCAAATCGAGTCCCTTCTGATCGGTAAGCCGACCGATGAATCCGAGCAGCGGGGCGGTCGATTCACGCGGCAGTCCGAGCTCTTTTCGCACCGCCGCTTTGCAGATCGGCTTGACCCGATCAACGTTATCGACGCCGTAATTCGCCGGCAGATGGGGATCGGCGGCCGGATCCCACTCGTGCGGATCGATGCCGTTGAGGATGCCCGTCAACACGTTGCGGCGGTACTGCAACACGCCTTCCAGCCCGCAACCCAAGGGGCTGCTCTGAATCTCCTGCGCATAGCGCGGGCTGACCGTGCTGATCGAGTCGGCGAAGACCATGCCGGTCTTCAACAGGTTCAGATTGCCGTGAAACTCCATCTGCCGCCAGTTGAAGTACTTCCAATCGAGCCCGGTCAACAGCATGTCCCAGTGCCAGAACTGACCCTGATAGGAGATGTTGTGTACGGTCAGCACCGTGGCGATCCGCTGGTAGCGCGGAATGCCGTGGTATTCGATTTTCAGATAGGCCGGCGCGAGGCCCGTCTGCCAGTCGTTGGCGTGCAGCACGTCGACGTGCAAGTCCAACAAGCGAATGGCTTCCAGGATGGCACGGCTGAAAAACACGAACCGCTCGCAGTTATCGATGTAGTCCTTGCCGTCGACGCTGTAGAGTTGCTCGCGGTCGTAATATTGATCCTGGGCGACGAGGTAGACCGGCGTCCTTCCGTCGGGCATCGTGCTGCGGAGCAGGTGGCCGGTGACCGTCTTGCTGCCGATCGGGACGATGAAATCGATTCCCAGCGGCTCGACCCGCTGTCCGCAGTATCGCGTCTGCCGGTAGGCTGGCAGGATCACGGCCGCCTGATGCCCCAGTCGCGTCAATTCGACCGGCAGGGCTCCGCAGACGTCGGCCAATCCGCCGGTCTTGGCAAACGGCACCGCTTCGCTCGTAGCCAGCAAGATGTTCACGGTCGGTTTCCTTGTTGAGACGGCGGTCGTCGCCGTTCCCAGGAGGGTGTCCTCTCGCAGCGACCTATTATTGCCGATTTCGCTGCGGCACAAAAGGCAAAGCCGTCGTAACCGGCACAGTTTGCTACATAATACCCCATATTTCCATGTTTAATAAATACCCCATAATTCGCATGTTGCCAAGAAACAACCGCGCCAGTTTTCCCGCCTTGCGGTGGCGCCACCGTCGGAACGACCAAGCTGGAAGCTTAGCGCCTGCTTGTCACCAGTCGCAAGACTATATACAGCCCCCCTTACAGAATCGCGCTTTGCTGGTATCGTCGGCTGGGGTACAACCATGCTGTGTTTCATGGAGGATCAAACCATGCGAACGGTCGCGTTAGCTTGCGCGTTAGTGATGTCTCTGGCTCCGCGTGGCCTCGCGGTCCCGACGGCCGAGGACGTGCGGAAGATCATCGCCGATCGATGCGCCAAAGTCGGTCGCTTCGCGATGGCGTGCGAAGGGGTGGCTGCCATCGTCGGAAGTCGAGGCGAAGCCGGCGGGTGCTGGGGATACTGGGGGCTCGACTTCGCGTTCGAGCGCACTACGAAGCGATTATCGTTCGAATGTGATGGGATACCGTTCCTGTTGGTCCAAGACCGGCGGGCGTTCCTTCTGCTGGAACATGATCCGGAAAACCTGGAAGAAACACCAACCTACCTCGAAATCCAGCGGGATCGTGCGATTGCGTGGAAAGACATAACAGCGACCTTGGAGGCGATGAAGAGGGAGAGCGCGCCCTACGGATACGATTGTTGCTGCTGCCCGTACGACGCGTGCAAGGACGTCGCAGCCTGCGTTCTTGCACCGTTTCTCGAAGGTGGTTTGGACTACTTCTTCTCTCGGAAGGTTCAGCCGCTGCACTACGACGCCAAGTCGCCTTCCGGCGATCCGGAATCGATGGAGTTGTATCTGCGGCATCTGAAGGAATCGGAGAAACTCACTGAATTCGAGAGCGGCATATTCACGTTTGGTCATCCCGATTCCAAAGTCATGTCTTCGGCGACTGAAAAGCCGCCGCGGCTTTCCCTTGAACAATTTCCCCTCTGCTTCAAGGCGACGGACGATTCCTCCAGTTTGGTCTACGCCTTCAGTCGAGAGAACGGTGTATTCCTCGCCGTCATGGGAACTGCGGATCAAGAGAGAGTCTTCGGCTCACCCGGGAATAAGGTTACCATCTTCGCGAAGGCGTATATCCTGATGGGTTTTGACAAACAGATTCGGTAGTAATCACGTAAAATGCAGCGATTGGGCCAGTTGACCGTTGCCGAGCAACCCTACGTACCGCAGAAGCTGTTTCGAGCCGCGGGCGAATTGCTCCAGGAAGTCGGTGACGCGCTGGTGCAAGGCGGGCCAGTCGTTGGCCAAACGGTGCATTTTGAGGATTGTCTCCTTCAGCCATCGCCATAATTTTTCGATCGGGTTCAGCCAGGGGGCGTAAGTCGGCAACCAGATTGGCTTGATTTGAGGATATGCCCCCACGGCCGTGAGTACGTCGGGATGAGTATGGATCGACCAATTGTCTTGAACGACGTAGATCGTCTTGGCGCGAGAGTAAGTTTTCGCGATCCGTTCATACATCTCGATGACCTTGGCTCGACCGATAATGTAGTTGTCCACGTAGGTCACTTTTCCGCTGCAGGCGTTCAGGCCGCCGATCACACGCCACAGCCCATTGTTGGACTGTTGCCGATCCGCTTGCGGTGGAGCCGCGGGCGGGGCGGCAGCCCAACTCGGCGCCGGCTCGGGCTAGACGGCGTACCCCATTTCGTCGATGAACAGCAATGTCGTTTCCTGGGGGTTGCGCCGCTGCTCGCAGGCATCGTTTCAGTTTGGCTACCTTGCTTCGATACTGCGGATCCGGGCTAAAATGCTGGACCCGACCCGAACGCAATTTCACTCCCAGTTTGCGACGGAGCCACCGCCACACGCCACTGAGCGTGTAATTCTGGATCGTCTTAATGCTGGCGCGAATGGTCCGCAACGTCCAGCGGCTGGGCGGCGGACCAGCGGCTGTCGGCATCGCCTCGCGGCGAGCTTCCTCGCCGGGGCCTTGCCGCAGCCGCTCCAACACCTGTTCCCGCTGCTCGAAAGGGACGGCGACGGCTGCCTCCCTGCCGCCGCCGCAACAGTCCTTCGATCCCGTGTTGTTCATAGCAATCCAACCAATGGTACACGGTGTCAGGATCTCGCGGTCTCAGTAGTCCCTGAGTCGCTACCGCATGAGGCGATTGGCCGTCGGCGACCTTCAAGATCGCCGCACACCGTTCCCGCACGTCCGGACGCCGATCATGGTTCCGATACTCGACCAACGTCCTGCGCTGAGCCTGTGAAAGTTTCAAAGTTCGCTGGTACATGACGATTCATCCTCCCTTGCGAAGTTACTTCATGGACCCTCCTTTCAATTACTCTCAAGCAACGCCGCCAAAGGCAACCACAAAATGCGCCTGCTAGCAGTGGTGTGCTAGCACAATACCTTGAATTCACTACCGATTTTGGCTGTCAAAACCCATAAGGACGGCGACGGATACAGTCCGGTGCCGCTCGAATTGCCGAAGAACGCCAGAACCATTAATCTCGCTGATTTGAAGTCCGAGTACCGGAAGATGCTGTCTAACCTCAGCATCGAAGAAATCCGCAAGCAAAAGGATTACGTGGAAAAGGAATTGCGGACGCTGGCTCGCGAAGAATCCGATCTTTCCGCGAAGCTGGCGCGGTTGTCCGCTGACGGCAAGACCGACAAGAAGACGCTGGAGGACATCCACTCGCAGCTTGTCTTCATACGAGGCGAAGATGCACGGTACGCATACCACGTCGCCAAATTTCAGCAGATCATGGAAGCGCGCGAGCGGCTCAAAATTTCCAAGCCGAGTCGAAATAAAACCTCGCTTCGCCGTAGCGGTAAGTCGTAACGGTTTAATCCAAGCGATTGGCGCGGGGTCGGGCCAGCCACGCGGAGACGGGTGCGTCCGGTCCGGTCGGACCACGACGCTGTCTTCAACGATGACGAGGACCTGACCAAAATGCACCTTACGCGGGGCTCGGCGGATCGCCATTGACGCCCGCCGTGAAATAAGTATCTTTCGGGAATGACCTTCCGCGCGGTGCTGTTCGACCTTGATGGGACTCTTTTGGACACGCTGGACGACCTGGCGGATTCGACGAATCTTGCGCTGCGGCGGCTTGGGCTGCCCGAGCATCCCGCCGAAGCCTACAAGCAGTTCATCGGCGACGGCATCGACAATCTGGCTCGCCGAGCGGTGCCGGAGGATCGTCGCGATCCGGCCACGTTGGCCGAGTGCGTGGAGCTGACGCGCGAGAATTACGCGGCTCGCTGGGCGAAGAAGACCCTGCCCTACAAGGGAATCCCGGACCTGCTGGACGCCCTGACGACGCGTGGCCTCCCGATGGCGGTCTTTTCCAACAAGCCGGACGACTTTGCGCAGGTTTGCGTCGAGCGGCTGCTTGCCGATTGGCATTTCGAGGTCGTGCTGGGGGCCGGCGCGACGCTGCCGAAGAAGCCCGATCCGGCCGGGGCACAGTGGATTGCCCGGCATCTGCAACGGGAGCCGGCCGAGATTATCTACCTCGGCGATACCGGCACCGACATGCAGACGGCCGTGGCAGCGGGAATGTTCCCCGTCGGCGTCTTGTGGGGATTCCGCGACGCGGAGGAACTGCTCGCCAGCGGCGCTCGCGTGCTGATTCGCCAGCCGCTCGATCTGTTGCCGCTTCTGGATGCTGCTCCTGCGCTCTGATTCCGCGTCAGCCCGCACTTCTCACGAACGTGTGCCGACGGTGAGGACGCTCAGTGCGCCGCACCGAAAGCTCTCGCGGCGAAAAACCTCCTCCGATTGCAGCCGGGACTTTGGAGAGACGAGAAGTACGCCCGGAGGGATTCGAACCCCCAACCCTCGGTTCCGAAGACCGATGCTCTATCCAATTGAGCTACGGGCGCAGGTTGTTATTCACAAACTACTTACAATGTTGCACCTGGTCTGAAGTGCGATGGCGGGACGACTTCCGATCCCACCTACCTAGTGTAGTGATTCACAATTGAGTGACTTTACGGAAGGGCAACAGGTGGGGCAGACATTCCTGTCTGCCAGGCTTGCCCGATTTCCCTGGCAGACAGGAATGTCTGCCCCACCTGTCAATCCCATGATTTATAAAACCCCAATAGCGTGACGCACTACACTAGAAGTGTACAACCCATTGTTGGCCTTTCGGTTACGGCTGTCAAGCGGCATGGTACTCCAGACAAGATAGAGCATCGGTTCTAGAGACCACCGCCATTGGATGGGCTTGCCTTCGTCATTTCATGCGCCGGTGTGAAAGGGACCGCAGTATGGCGTCGAGCACCGTATCGAGGTGCGTGCCTACATCTTCGGTGAGGAACCGCAGCACGAAGTAACCGTTTTCCTGCAACAGAACGTCTTTGCGCCGGTCGCGCCGGTAGGCTTCCGCGTCGGCCAGATGTTGGCCACCGTCAAGTTCGATGGCGACACGCGCATCCTGGCAAAGCAGGTCGACTTCCATGTTTCCCCAGCCGTAGAAGGGAATCGGCAACTGGGCGTTGAGGCGGAATAACCCCTTCGTCTCGGGGAGCGTTTCAAGCCGTCGGTAAAGGAATGCCTCCGTGGCACTGCGAGCACGCTGGATGCCTTCCGCGTCGGGCATAACTTCGCGTGCGACGTGAACGAACAGATTCGCCAGCGGGCTGTCGACGCCGTCACGAACAAGCCGCCGCACGCTGGCCGCGTAATCGCTCTTCCAGCGAGGGTCTACGGGAAGCGGGACGTCTGCCGGCCAGCCCGGCACCGCACTGGCGGGCAAGAGAATCGTGTAGCCCACGGCCTCGTAGCCGCGGCAGCGGCGATCGAACATGCGGGCAAGCATCGGCACATTCAAGTCGGCGTAGTCGTAAATGCGCACTTCGCGCTTGCTGTGATAGAGGCGGTGCAATCGGCCAGCGTACTGCGCAATCGTTCCACGCCACGAGACCGGCAACGTCAGAAACAAGGTGTCCAGTCGAGCGTCGTCAAACCCTTCTCCGATGTATCGCCCGGTGGCGAGCACTACCCGGTCCTCGTTCTCGGGAATGGCTGCCAAGCGGGCAATGATCGTCCGCGCCTCTTTGGGCGTCGCGCCGCCGCGAAGCACGACAAGGTGGCGGATTCTCGGCGATAATCGGGCAGCCAGACATTCGATGTGCTCATTTCGCTCCGTCAATACCAACGGTGAGCGGCCTTCCCGAGCAGCCGCGACAACTTCGTCGCAGATGAGCCGATTGCGCTCGTCGTCTGCGATCAGCTCCTTGTAGAGATCCTGGAACTGGATTCGTGCATCCTCGTCGGCTGGTTTCACAGGGCGGAACGAAGTGGGGCGGACGAGGACAGTGTGTGCAAACGGACGAGTTGCCGCCTGCGCCCTCGCGTCGACACGATGACGCACGGGACCGCATTGCATGAAGATGATGGGATGGTGCCCGTCCTTGCGTGTGACGGTGGCGGACAGCCCCATAACGAATCTTGCCTTCGCGCGGCGGACGGCCTGCTCGAAGCTCTGGGCGGACAGGTAGTGGCATTCATCCACGATGAGATGCCCGTATTGGCCGACGCAATCCTTGACGACGCCGTTGCGCACCAGGCTTTGAATGACGGCTACGTCGAGCGAGCCATTCAGTTTGTTTCGGCCGCCGCCCATTCTACCAATGGCTTTGGGTGGCAGGCCGAGGAACGCCGACAATCGCTCCACCCATTGTTCCAACAACTGGCGGCGATGTACGAGGACCAGCGTGCTGACGCCGCGCTGGGCAATGAGCCACGCGGCAACCACGGTCTTTCCAAAGGCGGTTGTGGCTGCCAGAACGCCCGTGTCGTGGGCCAGCATCGCGTGGGCGGCGGTCTCTTGCTCCGGCCGTAATTCACCGTGGAACTCTGCATCCAGAGAAGTTCCCGGGCATCGTTCATCGCGCGTAACCGTCTCAATGTGCAACTCTGAGAAAAGCTCTTGCACGTCGTCCAAACAGCCGCGCGGCAGGCTGATGTGTTGTGGATGATCCTCGGCGCAGCCGATGATACGAGGCTTATCATACGTCGCCAAACGCATCGCCTGCGCCTTGTAGAATTCGGGATTCTGAAATGCCGCAAGCCGGAGTAGTTGATTGCGGAAGCTTGGCGGCAGTCGTTCCTTCGCGACGTAGATCTGGTCGGCGAGAGTCAGTTCAAGGCTCTGCGGCAATGGCCCGGCAATCAAAGGCCGCTTCCGACGGCGGGCACCGACCGAAGGTTGGTCGGGCGGCATGGCCCAAGGCTCGGCATCTCCCTCTTCCGGCAGGGCAATGCGGACGCCGACAACACGTCCGCGCCGCTCGGCATCGCGCACGATTTCCTCGACTGTGGACCGATCGATCTTGCGGAGGCCCGACAGGAATGCCCATTGATCGGGATAAGGCAGACACCGCTCATCGAGGAAAACGCTATTTCCGAGTTCCCGCGGCTGCTTCTGCAACGGCAAGGCAATTAGATTGCCGAAGCCGCCCTGGGGAAGCGTGTCTTGGTTGGGAAAGAAACGATCGTAGGAATCCAAGCCGATCTCCGGTCGACGTTCCATCGTCTCGGTCAGGATGTGTGAACCAAGTCTGCGTGCCAAGGCGGCGGGAATCGCCTCCTTGAAGAACAGCCAAATGTGCCCGCCGTTGCCGGATCGCGATCGTTCCAGGGCAGCCGTCAAGTTCATGCGGCGGCATGTATCCAGGATGCCCCCTGCATCTTCCTGCCAGTGTGTCTTATCGAAATCGGCTGCCAGGAAGAAGCAGGTCTCGTCCTGAAACATCGGGTACACGCCCATGACGAAATCCCGGCCATTATCATCTCGGCCCGCGAGGTGCCAGCGAACGACTTCGTTATCGACGGGCAGAAAGCGACGTTGCGGGCATACGACACACTTGACTTTAGGTTTTTCGCACAAGCCTCGCGCCCACTCATTGGCACGTAACCGTCTATAAATCGCCAGCCTCGCGGGTCGTAGTGGGGGGTATCCCGGGCGTCATTTCAGTTAACGACGCCGCTTGCGGTCCTTGAATGCGTCAACATCGCGCTCTTCGGACAGCAGGAATCGGAGGAACGACTTGTCTTGGAAGCGGCATGATTGAGCGATTCCAAGCAACCGCAAGTAGTTGTTGGCCCCCTTCAAGTAGAACGATCCCGAAATGTTTCGTTGGACCACCAAACTGCGTAGAGCCCGTTCCGCTGCGTTGTTGTTCCAGGGAATACCGTCCTCCGTCAGGAACAGGAAGAGTGATTCCCTGTATCGCACGAATCTCTTTTGATAGGTTTGGATTATTTCGCTCTGCCACGTCACGTCGTCAATGGATTGGCGATAGAACCGATCCACCGATTTCATGTGTTTGTTCAGATATCGTCTTTTCGATCCGTACCGCTCAACGTCCTTGAAAATCGGCAAGAACAAGTCACGGATGCGGGCGACAAACAACTCGTACTCCGCTAGGAACGGGTTCTTCCACAGGTCATCGTTTAGGTCACGGATCAAGTGGACCAGACACTTCTGCTGCCTGCATGGCATCGAGTCGTAGCCGCCGTAAAAGTCGGAAATCAGCACGCCGTTGTACGCGTTGAGTAGTTTGCCAAGGAAGGCCGTTTCCCGAGTCGGCGTCAGACGGAAAACAACATGCCTACCGTCCGTGAGTGTCCAAGCGTAGTAGTCGGTGCCGTGAATACTGAGTTTCGTTTCATCACTATGTATAAAGGGGCTTGCGAGAATGTTGGAAAGCAGGTGCTTTTCCGTCACCTTGTATTTCTCGGACAGTTGTCGGATGAAGGTCTCGACGGTGTTGAATCGCATGTACTCAGAAAAGAGAATCTCGGACGATTGTGCAATAGCACGGTACGGAAGATGTAGGACGATTCGCTGGTATGCGGCCCATGCCTGAAATGCGTGTCCATATAGTTGGCCTCCTGCAAGCCGACTCAGCGTTAGTGCTGGTGGATGGTAATTGCGGTTGCAAAGCGGACAAAAGACTTTGTGACCTACGTATCTCAGTAAGACTTTGCGGCAGCCAGTTCTTGTAAAGTGCAGGTCTATCAACGTGTGTTGCGCGGTAGCTTGTGAAAGTCGCAGCTTCTCCTCTGGGTGACGCGGTCACTTTCGTTTTGAACGAACCATAATGATCTTTACGCGCTTAGCAGAGAGGCTACGACGTACCCTCCTTGGGACACGCTGTTTGCGATCGCCCTGCCCTTGTGGATCGTTCGACCTGCTCTCTTCAAAGAACCGAATGCGTTTGCGTCGGTACTCTTCCTGCGCGGACTTGATGATTCCAACAAACGTCCGATGAATTTGCTCGCCTGCCGCAGTCGCCAACTGCTTCGGCTTGTTCGTGAAGTCCACGTCCATCCGCGAGTCGGCTGCCTTCGACAGAGATTGGAGTTCCGCCGTCAACAAACGCAAGGCGTTGCAATCTGCCTGATTGTAGGCAATCAGCTTCGCCTTGAAGTCGGCCTGCCCCGAATCCTCCCAGCGGAATCTCCACGCGATGCTTTCTATCCCGGAAGGACTGGAAGTCGGCCAAGACGCCCCGACTGCGTCGCCAAGGTCTTTCAGCTTGTTGGATCGCGTGGGAAAATAGACCTTCCCGTAGACGATTCCGTTGACGTTCACCAACCGTCCCAAGAGGGTTTCGCAGCCGAGGCCGTATCGTTCGGCCACCCACTCAAAGGTGCGACGCTCGTAATTGCCGTAATGGTAAATCGGGGCATCAGGGTACTTGGCAGCCAGGTCCACGCATTCCTTGAAGATACGAGATTCATCGTCAGGGCCGTCAGCCCAGAAGGAGTGCATCGTGGTCTTGTCGCCCTTTTTGACCATCGCCCCGACGAGATAATTGAAGTTCTGGTCGGGAACGCCTTCGATGTCGAGGAAGAGTTCCACGGGATGCTGTGCCAGGGTGGGACGTTCATGCAGGTAAATCTTCTTCTCGCGAATGGCCAGGACTTGGAGTTCGACATTAAACGGCGTGGGGATTTTGCCCAACGATTTCTTTGGCCGTCGCCGTGGTCGGTAGACATAGGAAAGCTGCGTGAGCGTAAAAATCCCCTTCTTCTGGTACTTGGCAGCCACCTTGGGTGTCATCTTGTCCAGCAGGAAAAGGCTGTCGACTTTCTCCGCTTCGGCGCGACAATGATCGCGGAATTCGCAGGTTTGACATTGCTTGCCCATGACACAGGCAGGCGGTTCGGATGGAAGTTGGTGTGTCCATTCGCGTAATTTATCGACGGCCTTGGAAATTCCAGAGTACAGCGGATCGAGCTTCACCCGCTTGGGGTTGCCACTGAAAGGCACGATCACGCCGAAAGATGGACGATGGCGGCTTTCTTGACCGAGGGCATAACCCGCGAATGCGAGGTGGGCTTTGTCCAAGGACGACGGGCTTTCGGTCCCAATTACCAAATGCGGCTCCCACTGCCCGCGTTTTTTGCCGTTCGCCAAGGCATCGCAGGTGGCTTGAAGATCATCGGCGGAAATGACAACGGGCTTCTGTAGGGCCAATTCCGTAAGATAAGCGATTCGCCTCTTCGCCGCCCGCTCTTCGACGGCGATCTCGTATTCATGCGGGTGAGGTTCAGGGATTCCGCGGAGGAGACAAAATGCTTTTCGTGGACAGTGTTGGTGGGCCTCGACGAGTTGGGACGTAATCAGGTGGCTCATTGTTTTGCCTTGATCGGGGATAGGAAAGGACATTTCCCGCGCTTCCTGCTCATGGTACAATCGAGATTCGATCTATTATACTTGGGCAAAGTGCGGCCGACCTGGACAGACGAATTCTGAGAGCCTTGCCGCACGGATGGCAACGGATGTGCCCACCATGCCACCATCGCTGCTTGTCCCTGGTGACTCTATGACGGTTACGATTCTCTGACGTTTGTGCGCAGGATAATAATGACGCTTTTCTTTTGCCCTCGTGGCAGAAAGGAGAGCGTCTATGTTGAAACGTGGGAAACACGTCTGTCGGCACATCCGCGCCAAAACGGTTCGTTTGGACCTGGAACCGTATTCTCGGTATCTGATCTCTCGCGGATACTCCGCCCGAACGCGTCAGGTCTACGTCCGGGCCGTGGAGTATTTCGGGCGGTGGTTGGGACGTCGACGGATTAGTTGGTCCCAGGTTGAACAATTCCTTGATCGGGGCCTGCCGACCTGCCAATGTCTGGGGATAATCCGTGATCGGCCGCACAACCGCGCCGCGTTACACCGGCTACTGGAGATGCTCGGGCAAGACCGAAAGGAAGCAGCGTTTCCGCAAGGCTGGCAAGGTAATTTGCTCAGATGCTACCAAGAACATCTCATCAAAGTGCGAGGACTTGCACCAGCCACGATCTCGCAGCACTTGATGTACACGCGGCTGATGCTGAATCGTTTGATGATACGGCGTGCTTCCCAGTTCATGGGTTGGACGCCTGAGTTGATCGAGCAGTATGTATCGCGGGAGGGACGTTCTGCGCCATCGAAAGGCCGAAATGTTGGTGGGTGTGCGCGATCGTTCCTGCGATTCCTTCTGCAAGACGGTCTCATCCGGCGAGATTTAGCTGCCGCCGTCCCGGCCGTTGCTCGATGGCGGTTGGCATCGCTGCCGACGACGCTTAGCCAGGCAGAAGTCAATCGGCTCCTCAAAGTAGCCGATCTTCAAACACCGCTGGGCCGACGTGATTACGCGATGATCTTGTGCATGAGCGAATTGGGGCTGCGCGCATCGGATGTGGCAAAGCTGGAAATCGACGGCATCGACTTCAAGGCCGGTGTGTTGCGGCTCCAGCAGCGCAAGGAGCGAGAGGCGACAGTTGTGCCTATGACTCAGCGCTTACTCGCCGCCTTGAAGGCATATCTTCGGCGTGGCCGTCCACCCTGTGTGTCGCCAGCGGTGTTCGTTCGCCATCATGCCCCGCTGGGAAAGGCGATCACTCCCATCGGTATCTGCGATGTGACCCTGCGCCTCGCGAGCCAAGCGGGATTGCGGAACCGCGTTGGCGGTACACATGTGTTGCGAAGGAGCCTTGCAAGCCGGATGCTCAACGCCGGTGCAACGCTCAAGCAGATCGCAGATTTCTTGGGGCACAAGTCCATCGACACCACCAGTCTGTACGCCAAGGTCGATCTCGCCACCCTATCTCGCGTGGCGATGCCTTGGCCTGAGAAGAAGGGGGTGCGATCATGAATCACCGTTCGACAATGGTGCGGCAAGTCAACGGATACTTGCAGCAACGCCGGTCGCTGGGTTTTGGGCTGGAATCGCAGGGCTACTACCTTCTGAAGTTTGCCAAGTACCTCGATCATTCGGCGCATCGCGGCCCGCTCACCACGGAAGTGATGCTGCGATGGGTAAACCTTCCCAAGACGATTTCACGGAACTATCGTGCTAAGCGACTCTCGGCCGTGCGCTGTTTCGCCCGGTATCTTGCAGTGCGAGACGGCCGTAGCGAGGTGCCAGGCCGATATCTCCTGGCGAAGATCTCTTTCATCAACGACCCCACATCTACAGTCAACAAGAACTTGAACAGTTGTTGGCGGCGGCTGGTCGACTGTGGCCGACGTACCCGCTGAAACGGCTAACCTTCGAAACGCTTTTCGGGCTATTGGCGTGTACGGGGTTGCGAATCTCAGAGGCATTGAAACTCAATTCCGATCATGTGGATTTGGAACGGGGCGTGTTGCGGATCGAGAAGACCAAGTTTAAGAAGTCGAGGCTAGTGCCGTTGCACCCCACGGCGACCCGTGCCTTGCGCCGCTATGCTGAAGCGCGATATGGCCAAGCAACCGTGTGTGACGACAGCGCGTTCTTTGCAGGTGGTGAAGGAAATCGCCTCACCTATCGTGCCGTGCAGCGGATTTTTCATCAGCTACGCGAGATGCTGGGTTGGAAAAAGGGCAACGGCGAATGGCCTCGTCCTCGGATTCACGATCTTCGCCATAGCTTCGCTTGCCGAAGGCTCCTGTCTTGGTATCGCCAAGGCAGGAACGTTCATCACCTTATCGCCGCACTTTCGACCTACCTGGGGCACGGTCATGTTACCGACACATACTGGTATCTGACCGGCACGCCGGAACTCCTGGCAATCGCGGGCAGCCACTTCGAGCAGTTCGCAAGCGGTGGGAAAGGAGGGCGACCATGAAGACGCAGAAGTCCGTCACGTCCAAAGTACGTAAGTGACTGGCGGAACACGTCTTGTGCAGTCGGGTAGGCTGGGGGCATCGGCCGGGATGGTCTCGGCTCGATGAACCTCAGGAGCCCGAACATGAAGAAACGAA
>CAWGNG010000013.1:0-60869 GCA_963823895.1 uncultured Planctomycetaceae bacterium | reverse complement strand
ACAATGTGTTGCGTAGTTGTCCATCACGATGTAGAGCCGCTCCTCCTGGCGGTAACGACGACGAATCCAACGGAAGAAGCTGAGGAAGTCTCTCCAGGTCTTCGTGCGGGTGAACCGTCCGTACAGCTTCCGCGTTTCCAGATCGTAGAGGGCGAAGCACTGGCGAACACCTCCAAAGCGATGGTATGTTGCCCGCAATCGTTCCACTCGTTTACTTCGCCCCGCCAGGCAGTGGCCGTGTCGTGGCTGGAGGTTCAAGGGACCGAATTCGTCCACACACAAGCGCCGACCGCCGCGCGGGCGTTCGGCGTAGAGTCTTCGGATCCGCCGATATTTCGGCCAAAACTCGGGGTCGGTCGATTCCTTCCAGGTCTTCGTCCGCCGCCAGCGGATCCCACAACGGCGAAGCAATTGTCGCAGCCACTCCAGGCTGATCTTGGCCAGGAGCCCTTGTTCGACCAAGTATTGACGCAATTTGGCCAGAGACCATTGGGTCATTCCGATCAACTGTTTCGGAGGCGAGAGGGCAACCGCGGCAATCTGCTCGATGATGTCCGCGGTGAAGCTCCTCGGGCCGCTTGGGCCGTGAAAGTACGGATACCAGTCCTTACCGGAATACGGACCGACTTCGGCCTTATACCATCCGAAAAGACCACAGTAAATTCAAGCCGATTTCGCTTCAGTGAGATAGTCAACCTTGCCCAGTAATTCTCAAGGACTGATCGTGCAAGATCGGCCTCATCCGTTGCACCATCTCCAGGCAGAACCACACGGAATCCTGGGTCGTTCGATGTCCCACTCGGTTGCCGAACAATATGCCCACTATCAAGGGCGCCAAGAGGCGAGACAATCCTAAGAACATCTGTCCGCAAGTTCCGCGATTTGGCAAAATCGGTGGCGGTTCGCAGTTCTTGAATCACCAGTGTCGTACCGGTAGGCCTTCCTGAAGGAGCACGTGAAAGCTCATACGGGATCTTCAAATTCGACAAATCAGCAAGAGCATCGAGTTTTGGCCAATCAAATGTCGCCTTAAGAGTCGTATGCTCACCCCGCCCTTCATCGTATGCGGTAGACTCCAGCAACAACTTTTCGCCAAGGTATCGCACGGCGAAGCGACCTATCCCCTTGGCTCCGGTCATCTTCCGCTTGAATCGCGGCGAGAATTCCTCTCTAGCCTTGCCCGAAGTTGCAATCTGCATCCAGCGCTTTTCAAAAGCATCAAGCGTCATTCCTTGACCATGATCCTCAACCACCAATTCAGTTTTGTCGGCGGCAAGACGCACCAAACAATCAGGAGAGTCGGCGTCGAATGCGTTCTTGATGAGTTCGACCAACGCCACTTCCGGGCCAGCAACAAGTCGAAGTCCAAGCTCTTGAAGGAGTCGACCTTCGGCCGTGAACGTCACCGTACCCGTCTTGATAACCCTATCGGCCATTTGTGTCGATCCCGTCCGAATACGCGTTTAGTGCGGCGTTAAGTTGTCGCACCTCGACCTTTCTCAGCGTCTTTGCGTGAGGAACGATTTGCCGCTCAAAGTTCGTCGTTAGAAGATAATGCTGCAATTGGCGCAGTGAAAACCGTTGCGGGACATGGACACCCATGACCGCGCCGACGGCTTGCGCCCGATCAGGTTTCGAACTACCTTAGGGCCGAATGTTGTGAATCCCGAGCCAACAAGTATAGCAGGAACAGGATGGGGAGTAAAGCAAGACCAGTCCTCGCGATTCCGGCAGGTGTAGTTCTCTCGAATGTGCTTCGGCACACTCGACAAGTAGGCATCGAGCGCAGTACTTCGACGCCTGGAAAAAGACCGGATAAGCCAACAACGCGCCCCCCTCTCCACAAAGTGACGTTTGAATGAGGCCGCTGAGAGTGTGCGGACGGAAGCGGGTAGATGCCTTAGGGTCGTCACGCATGGCACAACGTCGCTAAGGGAAAGCCCGTAGTGAATTCGCTCGCCTTCACTGAGTGTGAACACCGACTGCGATCCGGGGCTAAGGCCCCTCATGGCCCAAATTGCGCCGCGGTCAGCATAATGCAACACGGCTGAGCCCGCTGCCGAAGGGCCCTTCCGAGGGTGAATTGTCTGCTTGGAATCGATGTCAAAGAACCTCCAATGTCCTGTTCGGTCCTTCTTGTCGATAATCGTAATCGAGGCCGTCGTTAAGACGCCGGAGAAGATGGGATCGACAAAACGGTAGACATCCACTCCCCACCTCTTTTCCTTGAGAAATCTTCGCAGTGGCTCAACGGATGGCCGAGATACCCACTCATGCGGAATTACCAAGGCAACGATTCCATCTTCTCGTGATTTGAGAATGGCAAGGCAGATGAAATAGACGAACAGGTTGGAGTTGCGATTTAGAACAAAGCCAAGCCCTTCAGCGATTCGCTCGACTATTTGCTCTCTCCACGGCGATTCAATGTCATTATGCCTGACATAGGGTGGGTTCCCGATGCAGGCGTCGCATACGAACCAACTTAAGGGTTTTGGTCTTTCAACAAAACAGGGAAGTCCTTAAACCAGCGGGTGTTACATCCCAACAAGCTGGAAGAAGGAGCTTCCCCATGCGAATCGTAGCGGAAGTTGCGGCGGCCGTGCAAGCGGTGTTTGGAACATCCATCGACGATTTGGCGCGTGCCACCCGTTGTGTGCAACGGCAACGCAGGTTCTCCGGCGCGTCGCTGGCAAGAACCCTCGTGCTGACGGTCCTGATGCGGCCCGCCGCCAAGAACCGCGATTTTCAGGCAATGGCCGCCAAAGCGGGAGTTCACGTGACCAAGGAGGCCATTGACCATCGCTTCAGCGACGAACTGGTGTCGTTTCTCGAAGCAGTCCTTCAACAAGCCGTCTCTCAAGCATTGGCCGGACAAGCTTCGACTGCGGCTCTGCTGCAAAAGTTTTCGGACGTTCGCATCGGCGACAGCACCACCTTGACGCTGCCGGACGAATTCGCCGAGCGATTCCCAAGTTGCGGCGGCTCGGAAAACGCTGCCCTGGCGGCCATGAAAATCCAAGTCTTGTGGAGCCTGCTGAGGGGCCAACTCCTCGGATGGCAGATCACCTCCGGCCGCGCCAGCGACGCCAAGAGCGAAATCGCGGAAGCTCTGCCTCCCGCCGGCGAACCAACTTAAGGGTTTTGGTCTTTCAACAAAACAGGGAAGTCCTTAAACCAGCGGGTGTTACATCCCAACAAGCTGGAAGAAGGAGCTTCCCCATGCGAATCGTAGCGGAAGTTGCGGCGGCCGTGCAAGCGGTGTTTGGAACATCCATCGACGATTTGGCGCGTGCCACCCGTTGTGTGCAACGGCAACGCAGGTTCTCCGGCGCGTCGCTGGCAAGAACCCTCGTGCTGACGGTCCTGATGCGGCCCGCCGCCAAGAACCGCGATTTTCAGGCAATGGCCGCCAAAGCGGGAGTTCACGTGACCGAGGAGGCCATTGACCATCGCTTCAGCGACGAACTGGTGTCGTTTCTCGAAGCAGTCCTTCAACAAGCCGTCTCTCAAGCATTGGCCGGACAAGCTTCGACTGCGGCTCTGCTGCAAAAGTTTTCGGACGTTCGCATCGGCGACAGCACCACCTTGACGCTGCCGGACGAATTCGCCGAGCGATTCCCAAGTTGCGGCGGCTCGGAAAACGCTGCCCTGGCGGCCATGAAAATCCAAGTCTTGTGGAGCCTGCTGAGGGGCCAACTCCTCGGATGGCAGATCACCTCCGGCCGCGCCAGCGACGCCAAGAGCGAAATCGCGGAAGCTCTGCCTCCCGCCGGCTCGTTGTCCGTATTCGACCTGGGCTATTTTTCGTTGGAACGGTTTCGTCGGGCGGGCGAAGCGGACGCCTATTGGATTTCGCGTTTGCAGCACGGCACAAAAGTTTTCGACGCGGCGGGAAAAAGCCTTGATTTGCCGGCCTTTTTGCGGGAGCACGGCGGAAACGGCTTGCTGGACATTGCGATCTTGTTGGGCGAGAAGGATCGGATTGCCTGCCGATTGATTGCGGTGCGCGTGCCGGAGGAAGTGGCCGCGCGGCGGCGTCAACGAGTCCGCGAGAATGCCCGCGACCACGGCCGAGAGCCGTCGCAAGAATACCTGGAACTTCAAGGATGGACGATCTTTGTCATGAACTGCGGCGAGGAGTTGCTGACGTGGAAGGAAGTGGTGGTATTGTATCGTGCCCGCTGGCAAATCGAACTGTTGTTCAAGCTGTGGAAGTCGCACAATCACGTGGCGGAGTTGGAAGCGGGCGCCTCGCCGCAACGTCAACTGGCAGTGCTGTATGCAAAACTGATTGGAGTGGTCGTACAACATTGGATTCTCTTGAGCGCGGCGTGGCATGATGTTCGGCGTAGCTTGCGCAAGGCCGCCGCCATCGTCCGCGATTGGATCGTTCTCTTGCTCGCCGTCTTGGACGATGACGAACGTCTGCGTGATCTTCTCGGTCAATTGGCAGCCGCCGTTGCCAAAACCGCCCGCATCACTCGCCGCAGAAAACGCCCCAGTTTGTTCCAACTCCTTGAAAATCCTGAACTTCTGGACTACACGGCCGCTTAAGTTGGTTCGTATGGGGCTCGCTGCGCTCGACCCACCCTACAGATTTGCCCAAGTTCAAGAATTGACTGGCCCTGCATCTCGCGGCGAAGGAGTTCGCCGGCTAAGCGTTCCAGCCCAAGGGACTGGCTATCGCGGAGAAGCGGTTGGTAGTATGATACTACGAATCGTTTGTCTCCCGCCGTTCCTCTCCCGCCTAGGAGTCTGACATGGAAGCTCACACATCGCTCGGGTTGTTTTTTGCGATCTGTATGATGCCGTGGAACCTGGCACTTGCCGCTGACCCGGCCGGGGGCAATTCGGCCAGGCCGACGACCATCGCCGAGTTGGACAAACTCGCAGGCCAGCCGGTGGACATGTCGCCTTGGGCTTACCTGTGGCGAGCCGATCGGGCGGTGCAAGAGAAACCGGAGGCCTATTTCATTCCGCGGCGGCTCGACCGGATCGACAAGGTCTATCGCACCGCTCGCACCGCGCTGCCGCCGGATCAACTGAAAAGCATCTGCTACGACCTGCGTGATTTGGTCAGGCCGTTGCCCCCGCCGCCCAAGGGGCCGTTGCAGACGGGACTGCTTTGGACGGGCGGAGTACACGACTACAGAGTTGAGCTGCATTGGCCGGCGGACGTGCAGGAGATTCCATCGCCCGAGGCCGTCGAGGTTCGGGTCTATCCGACGTCGTTCGGTTGGTTCGGCTGGACGGTGGATAAGATTCTGACCAACCCGGAAATTTCCGCGGATCGCCGCACGTGGACGTACAAGAGCGATCCGAGCGAGAAAATGGACGCAGCTTACAACGCCCGCGTCCCTGCGGCGACGGAAATGGTTGGCGTGTTCTATGAGAGGGGAAAAACGTCGGCGGACGCAAAGCCTGCCGTGCCGGAGATACGTGTCACCGGCCCGAGCGTCGGAACCTGGAAGCGCATGAACGTGGAAATCGAATGGGGGTTTCAGCCGGGGACGGAACGATCGAATTTCGACGGCCGGTTGGAGACGCACGTGGCGATGATTGGGCCGGTCAAGGCTTTACCGGAAGATAAGGAGACGACCGTTTCGGATGGGCAAACGTGGCAATCGCCTGCCGCGGCTGGCGACGGTGCGACGAGACGGGGCGTCGTCGTGCCGGTGCTGTACGCTCCCGACAGCCGCCTGGGTTTGGACAGCCGGCTAACGGTGTGGACCAAGACGGGCGGCTTCACGTTCCGCATCAACGATTTGGACGGCGGATCGATCCTGATTCCCGCAGCCGGTGCTTTCATCACGAAAGCGGGCAGCGGGGAGACGGCGCGAGCGTTCGCCAAGCAGTTGGCGGCAAAGAACCTTAAGAGCGTTCGGCAAATGACCCGCGAACATCGCGAGGCCGCCTCGTGGAAGGAACTGATGCAGGAAGTCCGTCTGTGGACGTGTCCCGCCGGCACGGTCGCGAAGCCATTTCCGAAAGCCCCGGATCCTGCGATGCAAGTGGAATTGCCCGACGCCGACTGGACGGCCGCGTGGCGAGCGCTGTGTTCGCAGTTGCAGGGTCCGCACATGTGGGGCGGGCTGGCGTTCGAGGTGGGCCGCGTCGCGCATGAGATGAACATGATCGGGCTAAATGCCGAGGCGGACAAGGTCTACGAGCACTTCCTGAAGTCGCCCGGCGTGAAATCGGACGGCGATTATTCCGACGGCCGCGGTGCGCTCGAATGGGCGTCCGCCATGCGACACGACATGGGCTACAGCCACGACGGCACGCACGCCTCGACCGGCCGGCTGCTCTTCGCCATGGCTGACCGCTATTTCCTCACCGGCGACAAGGAGTGGTTCCAGCGGAATCGGGCACGAATGCAGGCGGCGGCCGACTGGATCATTCGCCAGCGGACAGACTATATGAAGGACGTGCCCAACCGAAGAGACTTGCACGTGGCCGGACTAATGCCGCCGCAGATGTTGGGGGATTACGCGATGCCCACTTGCGATTGGCACTGGTACTACGTCGACAATGCGTTGTCGTTGCAGGCGATCCAGCGATTCGCCGATGCTATGGCGGAATTCGATGCGGCGGCAGGTAAGGAGTATCATGATCAGGCCGAGGCGTTTCGCAGGGACATCCGCCGAACGGTCGATCGGGAAGCGGCGCTCTCGCCCGTGCGACGAGGCCGCGACGGCGCGTTTCACACCTTCATTCCTAGGATGGCGTATTGCAAGGGGCTTACGGGCCCGGAACTGGGGGCCCCGCAGTTTCCCGATTGCGACCTGTTCAACGGGGCGCTGCCGCTGGCCGAGCCCTTCGCGGTGCTCAATGCCAATGACGGCCGGATGGTCGATACGCTCGACGTGATGGAGGAGATGGGAACGTCGGCCGAGGCGGTGCGAAAGGACGAAGAGGCGCGGAAGAAGAAGGGGCTCCCGGCGGAGGACGCCTGGTTTTGGCACCCGTACGTGATGTTGCCCAAGGCGTCGCACAACGCCAACATCTACCTGCTGCAAGACGACGTGCCGAACTTCTTGCGGTTCTTGACGAATTCTTACGCCGCGATGGTGGCCGCCGACGGAAAGATGTGGGAAGCCTGGCACTTGGGCAACTACGATCCGTGCAGCGCGCCCGACAACGGCACGGCGGGCTGGTTCATGGAGAACTTCCGCGACCTGCTGGTGATGGAGGAGGGGCGATCGTTGTGGGTGGCGCGGGCGATTCCTCGCGCGTGGCTGGAGCAGGGCAAGAAGATCGCCGTCCGCAATGCCCCGACCTACTTCGGCCCGCTGGCGTACGAAATCGTCTCCGACGTAGACCACGGCCGGATTACGGCGACCGTCGAGATGCCCTCGCGGACTCCGCCGCAGACCGTGCTGGTGCGATTTCGCCATCCGCAGCGGAAGCCGATCAAGAGCGCGACGGTCAACGGCAAGGCATGGAGCGATTTCGATCCGGCCAAGGAAGTCGTGCGCTTGCACGACGTGCAGGGGTCGGTCAAAGTGGAAGCGGCCTATTGAGCTGCCGTCGTTCGTGCCTTTTGCGAACTAGACTATAGGGGGCATCGTTTAAGAAACGTCGCGCGATAGTTTGCACGAGGGACTCATGCCTCATCGATTACAGGAGCTCGATGCGCTGCGTGGCTTGGCGGCCTTGGGAGTGCTGTTCTGCCATTTTGCCAGCACTTGTCATCGGCTTTCGATCCTCCCCTGCGACTTCCGTTACGGGGCATACGGCCCACATCTTTTCTTCATGATCAGCGGCTTTGTGATCCTGATGACGCTTACGCGAACCGAACACGCCGCCGACTTTATTGTGTCGAGGTTTTCGCGGCTTTATCCGGTCTATTGGGCGTGCATCGCGGTGACGCTTGCGGTGTTCTGTGCGTTTCCCAGCGGCGAACCGCTGCCGACGTCGAAAGAGGTGTGCATTAACCTCTCCATGCTGCAAAGCTGGATTCACGTGCCCGACTTGCAGGTCTCTTATTGGACGCTCGGCGTGGAGTTGCGGTTTTACTTCATCATGTTCTTGATCTACCTGACCGGGCGGATCCGTTCGATCGAGCCGTTCGTGTTGGTTTGGCTGGGGCTGATTGTGGTCTATCGGCTGGCAGCGGCGTTGGGGGCGCCGTCGCTTTCGCCGGTGAAGGTCGCGTTGATTGCCAACTTCGCTCACCTCTTCGCCGCCGGCATTCTCTTCTATCAGCTCAAAATGGTCGGCCATCATTGGAGCCGACATGCTCTGCTGGCCGTATGCCTGGCGTTGCAGGTCGCCGCCGGCAGTTGGGAATCGGTGGCGATGGTGACGTCGTTCTTCGTCCTCTTCTACTTGTTTGTCTTCAATCGGCTGGGCTGGATCGCCGTCCGCCCGATGGTCTACTTGGGGGCGATCTCGTATTCGCTCTATCTGATTCACGGCTGCATCGGCGAGGCGTGCATTCCGCGGTTGCCGGGGCTGTGGGGTTGGCCGGCGTTGACGATGGCCGTCCCCTTGCTCTTGTCGCTGGCGGCAGCCGCGCTGATTACGCACGGCGTCGAGCAGCCGGCGTTGCGGCTGATCCGCAGTCGCTACAAATCGTGGCGGCCGCAATTGCTGCGGGTGTTTCGCAAGCCCAAGGAGAGCAGGGCCGATTAGGACACGCGTCAAAATAAAGCGGCGGCTTTTTCTGTAGGGAACGCCCTCCGTGGCGTTCCTCGCTGGCGAGGAAAACGGCGTTTTTCGCGGCTCCCGGAACGCCGCGGAGGGCGTTCCCTACAGCGCCATGTTGCGGCGAATCAGTTGGGGTATCACACGGAAAAGGACTGCCGTTGGCCATCCAATGGCCACATGAACCAAGGGGGTGCGTACGAGTGATTGCGGGTGAAAGCGGCGTTGCCGACAAGAATGGGGCGGGGGGGGCCCCGTCAAACCAGGGTGTTCCGGCACACGGCAGTCGTCCGATATTAAGGGATGAGGCGGGTATTCCTTGCGAGAATGCTCTTCTGGTCATCAAGTGAATAGCTGGACACAATGTCTGCCCCAAAAGAGGCTTGCGCCATGTGGATGAAGAGCCGTTGCTTTCAGAAGTTTGGTGGCGGCCGCCTGGAACGGCTCGGTTTGCGGCTATGGTCTCGGCTGCAATTCACCGCTCTCAACGGGCGGAAGGACAAAGAGACGGTCGATCTGTTGTGGAAGGTTTACCAGGATCGGCGTTCGTTGCTCAGCGCGTTCGAGGCCTATCTGGTGTTTGCTGCGGCGCGGGCCCAAGCAAAACGCCCGGGCGATTACGCCGAAGTCGGCGTGTACAAGGGGGCCTCGGCCAAGTTGATTTGCGAGGCCAAGGGGGACAAGAAACTGCGGCTGTTCGACACGTATGAGGGGCTGCCGCCGGATGGCGCGAAGGACGCCGGCGTACACCGCGAACAGCAATATGCTTGCAGTCTCGAATCGGTGCAGAACTACTTGAAAGGTTACTCGAACCTCGAGTTCCACAAGGGAGTCTTTCCGCAATCGGCCAAGGGCGTGCCCGACGCCCAATATGCTTTTGCCCACTTCGACGTCGATCTGTACGACGGCACGCTCGGCTGCCTGGAGTATTTCTATCCCCGCATGATTCCCGGCGGGATCATGCTGTCGCACGATTACGGCCTGCTTTCCGGCGTGGAAAAGGCGTTCAAAGAGTTCTTCGCCGATAAGCCGGAAGGAATCATCGAGCAACCGACCACGCAGTGCATGGTGATAAAACTGTAAGGGGATAGAGAAGCGACACCCCTGAGACTTATCCTCCCGATTCTCCTCTACTGTATGCCGTACTTCGGCGAAGGCCCGGAATCTGTGGCCGTTCCTGCGGTTGATTGCCGAATGCCGCGATGAAGTCGGCCTCGGAGATGGCGAGGTTCTGACGGCTGCCGCGCGCTCGGTGCGGGGGTGGAACTGCTGGCGAGGCCGAGTCCAGCCGACGTTGATGTGCGGGAGCCGCGCGCATATTGGCGTCCAGCCGCTCCGATTCGCGCCGGTGCGGCACGCGGGGGAGTATCTTCTTGATCGCGTCCAGGTACTTGTCGAGATGGTGATCGGCCAACCAGTCGAAATCGCAGAGGGCGTGGAGGAGGCCGGTGGAGTGACGATGTGCCCGCTGGACCCGCTTTGCTTTGCCGGCGAGCGACTGCTTCTTCGCTTCCCAAGCCGCCTGCTCTTCCGAGCATTCGCCTTCTTCGTCCACGAGTCGGAGTTTTCCCACGTGTTTGTAGCACCAACGGAATGGAAGGTGTGGGATGAGATCGTTGTTATTGACGAAGCGATAATTCGCCAAGGAATAGGAGTTGTGGAAAAGTCGATCGCCTGGGCGGGGCGAACCATACGTATAGACGGCGCGGACGCTGTATCCTTCGCTGGTCAGGCGAATCGAGGCCAACGTGGCCATGGCGCCGCCAAGGCTGTGTCCGGTGACCCACAGGGGCACTGTGCGGGAAGGTGCTCCCAGCAGCCGGCGAACCTCCGGCCAGACCAGCTCGACTGCCTCGGCAAAACCGCGATGGACCCGGCCGGGATATGGGGCCTGTGACACGAGCAGCGTGTCGGCATCGGTCAGACAATTGCCGATGTTCTGCGTGCCGCGGAAAGCCAACACGGCGGCTTTTTCCAGGAACGCGACAAAGCCGCGATGTTGGCCGCAGGTGAAGAACGTGCTGCGGTTGCCCAGTCCGAGTTTCTCGATCCAGTCGCTCGGTTCTTCGTAGGCACAGCGGCTTGCGCAGGCCAGATAGTATCCCGTTTTGACGCTGAAGCCCCGTATGCGCAGGGCGTTGTCGATGACGTCCTCCATGACATCCCCCCCTCCCCTAGACCCTGTTATCGGCACAGTCCGGGTGAGCCCAACACGGTTTGAGGCTGCCGAGGCGGCAAAGGTAGCGATGAGCGTGTTGGCTCGGGAAGCGGGCGAAAATGGTCAAGGTGGGCGGTTGTGATATTCCAAGGCCGCCGAGTTGCTGTTGCCCTTTATCAGCAAGACCCGCCGCAGAGTCCAAAACACTTTCCGGTCTCTGCAAGCGTCCGGAAGAAGAGCGCGATCGAGGCGGACCCGGGATCGACGTGGCCGACGCCTTTTTCTTTTTGATACCTTGCACGGCCGACCTTGGCGGGCATTGTCTTGGTCGCCTCGCTGCCCTGCTGGGCCGCTGCGGCGAGTGCCGGCAGCACTTCCTTCCAATCCGCCCCTTGCGCGGTCATCTTCTGCAGCGCGGCGACCGCCGGGGCAAGTGCGTCGATCATGCTCTTGTCGCCCTCGTTACCCCGTCCCTTCTTCTTGACCCCTTCCAACGCGCCGGCCAGCATGAGGGTCAAAGTCGAGGCATCGATCTCCGTCAGTCCTTCCGCCTTCTTCCCCGCCTCAAGAAAGAAGGTGGCGAAGATCACGCCGCTCACTCCGCCGACCTTGTTAAGAAAGGCGTTTCCCGCGGTGCGAAACAGCGTGGCCACATCGGGCGGTTCGCCCAACGAAGACAGATCGTTCTCCATTTCTTGGAACCCGCGGGCCATACTCGCGCCGTGGTCGCCGTCGCCAATGGCGCCATCGAGTTGACACAACGAGATCTTCGCGGCATTGAACGCCGCAGTAAGATTCGAGAAGACCCGTCGCCAATAATCCAGGTTCAACTTCTCCATTGGATCGTCCGCGCAAGAGCGAAAGTGAAAAAGTCCTCTCTTTTTCTCGACGGAAAGGGATACTCGGCTAAAACCTGGTGTAGAAGGAGGATTTGCAGGGGGCGTCGAAGTAGCTCTTCAATTCGTCGTCTACCTTGACCAGCGTGATCGAAAGGCCCTTCATTTCCTGCGAGGTGCAGAATTCGCCGATCTCCGTGGCGTAAACCCGTATCTTCAGTGCGGCCAGCATCGCCCGAATCTTGCGGTTGACGATGAACATCTCCATCCGCGTGGTCGCTCCGTAGCCGTTGACCACCAGGATCACTTCGTCGCCGGCCCGGTAGGGAAGGTCCTCGACGATGCGGGGGATCATCCGCTCGACGGTTTCGTCGGCCGAGAGGAGTTTCAAGCGTTCGACGCCGGGTTCGCCGTGCAACCCCATGCCGATCTCCATTTCGTCGTCGGCGATTTCGAAGATGTCGTTACCGGTGGCGGGGAGCGTGCAGGAGCTCAGTCCGACTCCCAGCGACCTTGCTCCGGCGATGGCTTTCCGCGTCACGCGAACCACCTCGCCGAGCGGGGCCTTGGTCTCGGCGATCGCGCCGGCGATCTTGATGACGACGTGGTCGGCGGTGGTGCCGCGGCGGTCGGCTTCGCAGCCTTTCGGGGCGGAGGCAATTTCGTCGTTCACCAGGACCGTCTGAACCTCGATGCCTTTTTCCCTGGCCATATCCTGGGCAATATCGAAGTTCAGGCAGTCGCCGGCGTAGTTGTTGTAGAGCAATATGACGCCGCGATGGGAATCGACGGCGAGGATGGCCTCAAGGACCAGATCGGGGGCGGGGGCGGCGAAGATTTGGCCGTGGGCCGAAGCATCGGCCATGCCCGGTCCGACATATTCCAGGAAGAGCGGTTCGTGCCCCGCTCCGCCACCGATCACGATTCCCACTTTGCCCGCGACGGGAGCGTCGGCGCGAATGATCGTATTGACGCGCGGGTGCTTCCGGACCAGCTTTGGATTCGCCAGCACGTATCCTTCAATCAGTTCGTCCACCACCCGATCGGGATGATTGATCAGTTTCTTCATTGCCATGTTCTGGATCCTCACTTATTACGCCTGATAGTAATACAGATTGCGTTGGGCTTCCAGGGGGGGCTGGCCGGAGAAGTGCAGAGTCAGCGACGGCGGATGAAGCCGAGGCGGTGAAGGGCGGAGAGCGGATGCTAAGCGGCTCGAACCCTATGCCTGCCTGCGCGGTCTATGATGCCGCACCGCTTTCAAGCAAGGTGGGATTGTCGGCAGCAGCGGTGCGACGGAGATGGCGAGCAGCCATTTCCAGCAGATTCTCGCGGCTGAAGGGCTTGGCCAGATAGTTGTCGCAGCCCGCGTCGAGGCATCGCCGGCAGTCTTCGCTCATGGCGTTCGCGGTAAGTGCGACGATCGGGCCGGCGTAGCCCAGTGCCCGCAGTCGCCGCGTCGCATCGTAACCATCTAACACCGGCATCTGCACGTCCATGAAGATTACGTCGAACGGATTTCCGCTCGTTTCACGTTCAGCCAAGGCGGCCTCGACGGCAAGCTGCCCGTTGTCAACTACCATTACGTCGGCGCCGGCATTTGTGAGCAGCAGGCTGATTAGCCGCTGATTGTCCAACCCATCCTCGGCCAGCAGGATCCTTCCGCGGAGTTTCGTTGCGGACGGAGACGATTGCGGTCGATGAGACACCTGCACTTCCGCCTCTGAGAGGCTACTCAACATGCGAGTCGATTCGGGCAGTTCCGTCTTCAACGTAAACGTAAAGGTGCTGCCTTCCCCGGGTCGGCTTTCGACCGCGACGCCGCCACCCAAGGCTTCCGCTAGCCGCTTGGCGATGGTCAGGCCGAGGCCGGTGCCCCCGTATCGGCGTGTCACGGAGGAGTCCGCCTGCGTGAACGGCTGGAAAAGCCGCTCCACCTGTTCTGGCGTCATGCCGATTCCGGAGTCCTTCACGCCAAAGGCCAGCGCCGCCTGTCCGGCTTCGTCCCTGCGGTATCGCACTGCGACCTCCACCTGGCCGCGCGAAGTGAACTTCACGGCGTTGCCGATCAGGTTCATCAGCACTTGGCGGACACTGGCGGGGTCGCTTTGGATCGTCTCTGGCAGGGGAAACTCGTATCGGGGCCCCAGGGACAGGCCCTTCTCGACCGCGCGGACGCGCATCAGCGAGAGTACTTCTTCCACTAACTGTACGGGCGAACATGCCACCTTTTCAATTTCCATCTTGCCAGCCTCGATCTTCGAGATGTCCAAGATGTCGTTGATAAGCCCCAAGAGATGCTCGCCGTTGTGGCGGATGATACGAACGTACTCCTTGTTCTGCGTGCGGGTCGCGCAGGTCCGATGCTCGGGGCACGTGGCGCAGCACTCGATGGAGTCATTGATCATCGTAGCAAACCCCAGGATCGCCGTCATGGGAGTGCGGATCTCGTGGCTCATGTTGGCCAGGAACGCGCTCTTGGCCGCGTTAGCTGCGTCGGCCGCGCAGCGCGCCTCGACCACTTCAGTCACGTCGATGACGTTCAGGAGCACGCCGTCATACCCGCCGTCCCGATAAATGGGCTGCATCCGCAGGAATACCTCGGCGTGGCCGAGAGGACGTTGGAGCACATAGGGCTCGCAGTTGGGGGTCTGGCGAAAATGGCCGATGCGGCGGAGGAGCCTCTCCAGCACCTTACCCTGATGAATCTCCTCGATTCGCTTTCCAAGCAGTTTCTCTCGCGACTTGCCCAAGAAGCGGCAGAGGTAGTCGTTGATTTCCACGATGACGTTGTCGGCATTGGCGAACACCACACCCTCTTCCATGCCGGAGATCATCGCCGACAGCTTGGCAGTTTCACGCTTCATCGCCTGCTCTACCTGTTTCTGTCCGGTAATGTCGCGGGCGATGGTCGATACGCCGATGATTTGGCCTTCCCAGTTTCTAATGGGAGAGATTGCCAGCGAGACGTTGATCTCACGCCCATCCTTTCGCCTGCGCACGCTTTCATAGTGCTCGATCGGTTCTCCACGTTTTACTCTTTGAAGGAGTTGCGGCATCTCCTCCCGGCGGTTCGGCGGAAAAAGGCAAGAGACTGACTTCCCGACGACCTCGGCTTCTGTGTAGCCGTATATTTTTTCCGCTCCTTTGTTCCAGCTTGTGACGGTTCCCTGCAAATCTTTGCTAATGATGGCATCCTCAGAGCACTCGACAATCGCTGCGAGTTTTGAGATTTTCTCTTTGAGTCGCCTTCGGTCGGTGACGTCTTCAGCGAGGGACACGGCGCCGATGAATCGTCCCTCGGCATTTACCAAGGGCGTATTGTGCCAGTGACAAAGGATGGTTCGGCCATCTTTTGTCAGGTTTTCGTTGGTGCTATGCGCGTCAGATTGTTGCGCGGTTAGCGAGGCCCAAACCTGGTCTACTGCCGACTTTACGTGGGCGGGAATCAAGAACGCCGCATGTTGCCCCACAGCCTCTTCCGCCGTATAACCAAAGATACTCTCGGCGGCGCGGTTCCAGGCAGCCACGCGAAAGTCGGCGTCCCATTCGATCACTGCCAACATTGATTGCTCAACATGCAGTCGCAGTCTCTCTGTGGATTTACGCATTGCATCTTCGCCGAGCTTCAAATCTCTGACTAGCAGGTCGTACGGCTTGGTCAGTCCCACGACGATGAATGCCTTGTAGATGAGATACAGCGACACAAACTCCGCAAAATGGGCAACCACTTTTGTGAAGCCGTAGTAATCTGCCGATGCAGCCGAAGCAAACTCCGATAGGGCACTGGCGAGCAACGACGCCAGTACAAGTCTGAACACTTGCGGATCAAGATCCCTTCGCTTGACGGTCAACAGAACGCCCGCCGCAAGGAAGGCGAGACAACTCAGGCCTCGGCTACAGTGCTGGAGCCCGGTCATGCCAACCCCCGCGACATAGTAGTCGGGCAGGACATTGCCGAAGACCAGGCAGACGACCGTGGCGAGAATTGCGCCGTATGCCAGCAACGTGACTGCGAGGTTGATCCGGCGGCGGAGAAACAGGGGGGCAAGCAGGAAGGAAAAGCTCACGATCCAGCGACCGGCCGTCTTCAGTTGGATCGAGTCGTCTCCAGCAATTCCGACAAATACAGACGTTCCCTTGAAGGTCAGGACGTGCATCAAATCGAACATGCCCCCAACGAAGCACACGATGCCTATAAACAGGAAGAAGCCGTTGTTCAAGAACCGGCGTGCATTCCAAAAGAGCATGAAAATGCCGCAGGCGACAACAACGGCAGAGATTTCCACAAGGCTATGGAAGAGAAGGTAATTGTACTGGCTGATGATGTAGATGCCGGATAACGCCGCGACGCCAAACAGAATTCGGGCGGTGCTGGCGAGTCTGTTTTTTACCTGCGTCCGGTAACGACCTTGCTGGCCCCGGTAGAGCAGGCCGCCTGCCGCGACGATGGCTGCGGCAAGGACGAAGAAAATCACGCTCAAAACCGGTGCGGCATATCTATCGCTCATACTGCGAGTTCTCCTTCCTTCGGCAACGCACGATCCGGCGCTTCGACAGCCTCGGCAGATAGCATTCTGGCGATCCTGGCGTTCTCGGGTTTCCGACGGGGGACAACTAGACAATATCCCTCGGGAAAGTCTACGTTATTGCCCCGCAATCGAGCGAATCGTCCGGCATGGTCTGTAGAGGGGTGTGGGGGGTGACGTTTTCGCCCGGGCCAGTTGGATCGCGGCTTGCACGGCAGTCGTACTGCCGGCCAGATCTCACCTTGTGGCCACGGCTGTTCCACGACCCGCGGATGAGCGGCGCCGATCAAACGTTGCCTGCGGCCGGGGCGCGGCGGTGTCGTCGCCCGGTAGGTGCTCGACATGCTTGGTCGCGGATCGTGAATGCGACGGTCGCCCAGCCGCTTCACGACCCGGCCGATTCGCTCGGTTTTTCGGTCTTGGCGCCGATGGCCGTCGCTCCATCGCCGCTGATCCAGGTGTCCTTGTCCTTGATGATCGCCTGGGGCGGCAGCGTCGGACTTGCGGTCGAAAGGCCCGGCACGCGTTTCACGGCCGTGCCGATGGCCATGAACTCGATCAGCGAGCCAAGATCGTGAATATGGGTGCGGATGCCTACTACGTTGTCGGCGCCGATCGACTGAGCCTCATCGCGGATCAGCCCGATGGCGTGTTCGCGGGCATCGTAGATCAGCGAGGTGAGATCGCTGATTTCGCCGCGCGTGAACGATTTGAGCACCGCCTTTAGTCCGCCGAGGATGCCCAGCGAATAGACGGCGGTGCCGAGCACGAGTTTCAGCGGCATGTAGCCCATGTTCGTCAGGTTCCACATTTCTTCGCAGGTCAGATCGCTGGTGACCGGGTCGCGGGTGGCGTGTTCGGGCAGGGCGGTGTTGCGGGAGGCCGTGCCCATCATCAGCATTTCATGGGAGCCCTGCAGCGGCATGATGCGGGTTTCGATGCCCACCACCGCATTGGCCCCGACCGAGCGGGCCTCGGCGACGATTCGTTGCAAGGCGAGGTGGCGGGTGGTGTTGAAGATGGCGCTGAACTCCTTGATCTCGCCGCGGCCGAGGCTCTTCAGCCCGCCGAGCAAGCCTCCGCCGATGCCGATCGAATACGCCACGTTGCCGAAAACGAACTGGATCGGCACGTAGCCGGCGTCGAGTTGGCAGTACAGTTCCTGTCCGTCGCCGCTGGTGGAGAACAGCGTGCTGGGCAGCGGCCCTTCGGCGGCGGCGTGAAGGCAGGAGGCGACCGATAAAAACTCGATGTTCCCGTGAAATCGCCGCAGATCGCTGGTGACGCCGGAGATGCCCACGCCGCCGCGTTGCTGGGCTTCCTGGAGCATGCGGGCGTAGGATTGCTGCCGGCCCTCGTGGACGACGCTCGTAATCTGGGTAACTTCACCGCCGAAGGCGGCCTTAAACCCGGCGCTGATTCCGCCGACGAAGCCCAGCGAGTAGACGCTGTTGCCGACGACCAGTTCGCCGGGGGAAAGCCCCTTCAGATGGAGACAGTACATCTCGTTGCCCGACAGCCCGGTCATGATTGGCATGGAAATCACTCCTTGAGGAAGATGGGTGGCAGTTCGGCGTTAGCGTTCGACTATATCCTATCTATGTGCGTCTGCCAACATCCTCCCGGCAACGTCCAGCAATTGCAGGTGTTCCACGCGGCCTTCGCCGCAGTGGAAGCGGCCGTCACAACGTTCGCGGGAAGAAAGCGGAAGTAACCAGAAACAACAAGGCTCATCCGACGCCCGCCAACATGCAGCGATGGGCGCCGATTCTCATTATACGGCGTCCCTTTCTTCGATTCTTCGATCCGCTCTCGGCGACTTACTTCTTCCGCTTCGCCTGTAAATTGGCGCCGTTCTGGTGCAGGATCAGCATGTCGACGTTGCCGTTCTTGTCCGGCGCGAAGGTGATCTGGGCGTCCACGGCTTTGTAGAAGAACTTCGTCGGCGACTCGGCGAACACGGGCAATTTCGCCTGGCCCGTGCATTGGACCAGGAGTTGGCCGTGCTCGACGGAAACGGTCATATCGAAACCGGCGAAGAGCTGATACGTTCCTGCATAGCGGGCCAGCGTCGCCGCAGCGACGGCCACCGTCCGTTTTCCCTCTACGTCGGCGCCGTTCTGGTGCAGGACCAGCTTCTCCACCTTGCCATCCTTGTCCAGCACGAAGGTGATCTGGGCGTCCACGGCTTTGTAGAAGAATTTCGTCGGCGATTCGGCAAACACCGGCAACTTCGGCTGCCCGGTCCCCTGGACCATGAGCTGGCCTTTATCCAGCGAGACCGTCAGGTCGAAGCCCACAAACAACGGATACACGCCGACATAGCGCGCCAGCGTCGCGGCATCGACGGCGACGGTTTTGTGCTCGGGCAGCGGTTTCCGCGGCGGCAGCGGCTTGACGTCGAGACCGAACGCCGCGCGGGTCACCAACTCGCCGAATTGCGTGATCCGCATCGTCGCCGTATTCGACAGCACTACCACGGCGATCCCCCGATCGGGTACGATCGCCAGCCAGGTGTGGTAGCCGCCGGTCATGCCGTTGTGCCAGCGGGTGATTCCGTCGCGGGCGAAGTGCCAACCGAGGCCCATGGCCGGCCCGTTGTTCGCGTCGCAGTGTTTGCTCTGTGCCAGGCGAAAGGCATTTTGCAGCGGCCCGTCGGCGGCGAGATTGGCCGCGGCGAACTTCAGCAGGTCGCGAGCCGTGGATCGCACGGCCCCCGCCCCGGCGAGCGCATTGAGGTCCCAGTTCTTCTCCGGCTCCAGCGCCGCATTGTACGGGGGTGCCAACCGCCGCCGCAGCCGATCATCCAGCGTGATCTTTGTGTCGGCCAGGGAGAGCGGTCGAGTGATTCGATCGCGGAGGAGTTGCTCGTAGCTACAGCCGGCGCGGCGCGCTAACACCACTCCCAAAAGCCCCATCCCCAGGTTGGAATACTCATAAGTACCCGGGGGCCGGCGGAGTTTGTGGCCGTTGAGGAAGGCGAACAACTGCCGCTCCCCATAATCGGCGAAGGGATTGCCGGGATCTAACGGCGCGAAGTTGTCCGGCATTCCCGGCAGGCCCGACCTCTGCGTGGCCAGGTCCAGCAGTCGGATTGGCTTGCCGTCGGCCATCGGCATCTTCACGTCGGCGGGCAGGTACTGCTGCACCGGATCATCGAGCTTGACCAGCCCCCGCTCGACCATGTCGGCCAGCAGCGTGGCGGTGAAGACCTTCGTCACCGAGCCGATCTCGTACACGGTATCGGGATCGGGCGCGATCCGCGAGCCCTTGGCCGTCTCTCCATAGCTCAGAAACCGCATCTTCCCGTTCTGCATCACCCCCACCACGAATCCCACCGCCGTGCCGTCGGCAATCAGCGGCTTGGCCAGCGAGTCGATCTGTTTTTGCAGGTCCGCCGCGTTTGCCGGGGCGAGGAAGGCGACGAGCAGCGCGGCAACAGACGCGAAGACGCGACTCAGATTTTGGCGGGAGGTTGAAAGTGACATGATGCGGTATCCTTGGCCGATTGCGGTGACCGATTACGTCCCGTGCTCAACGCCCCAAATGAAAGAACCTCCGCGGCCGCGATTTGCGACCCTGGGGTTATGAAGTGGAGCGGACCTCACCGCCCTCGAATACACGGTATCGGGTCGGGAGAGACAAAGGAGGGTTGCGAGCGACATAGCGGGCCAGAATGTCACGGTTCGGCCCGGTGAGCGGAGCAAGATTGACACGTGTTGGTCAGTGGGGGTCGGAAACTAGCTGCGTCCCGGTTCCGACTCTCGATATACATTATCTTCGCTTGCATAAGTCATCGCGGCTACATAACGGGTTGTGGCGACTATGACGAATGATGAACCGTCGATGCACCGAACGACCGCTGCCTAAAGATTGGAGGGAACCGGATCGTCAAACTCGAAGTTTGCGAAGGACGTTCCTCTCTCATCGGGGGTAAGTAATAGCACTGTACTGATATCACCCTGGACCTCCTCGGGCAGTTGTTGGAGGTAGCGCCATGCTTGCTGGTTTCGCTGAGGCTTGCCCTGGCCTGAAAACTCGGGATCGATGATTCGCACTCGTACCGAGACGGGATTTTGCCGATACAGATCGATCTCGGCTCGCGGGTGGTCGGCCTCGTATTTGTCGAGGACTTTCATAATAGTGTCTAGAATCTCGTCGGATTTCCCGCGTGGAATTCTGATTCCCATTTCAAAGTCTCCCATCGGCCCACCGAATAATCGCCGTGGCCGACGCCAAGAACGCGTCGGCATCGTCTGGGCCGACCGAACGCGGCATGTAGCGAAGATCGGTGGACCAATCGTTTACGAGGGTAAAGTGTTGCGTAATCTCGGACGGAAAGCGTGCGCCCCCGTTCGTTAGATACAACGCTCGAAGCCAGTCGTACTCGTGTGCTCTGCTTCCTCGAAATGACCGCAGAGTGTCGGGTCGAAAACCGGCAGGTACGGCCATGAGAACCAACGCTTTCAGAATGCACTCAATCCCATATCCCGCGAGATACACGGCCCCCGTCGTCTTCACAGCTTTCCGAAGGATTTGCGCCTCTTCATTTCGTTGAAATGCGCAGCGATAAAACACGCGAGCGTCACGAGAAGAGGGGACTGCCATCCGAGGGGCCCTCCGGCGGGAATATCCGCGGGAGCGATTGTGTTGTCGCGATATTTCAAATGGCGGGGACAGGATTTGAACCTGTGACCTCGAGGTTATGAGCCTCGCGAGCTACCGGACTGCTCCACCCCGCGTCATTTTTTTGTCGCGCCGGCACTCGCCGCCGCGGCGGCTTTGATTCTAACATAATGTCGGCGGCTGTCGAGGCGAGGCCCCACCTTTTTGACGCAATCTTGTGCCGAAACGGGCAACGCTCGCTACAAATCGCCCATGCCCCACCACCCCCTTGTCGGGCGGTGTAAGGGGCCGATCCGTTCTTTAAGATGGCACTGCGGAAGGCGACGCCCGTCGCCGATTCTGCGGCGTGGACAAATCTGTAGGGTGGATCGAGCGCGGCGAGTCCCACCCTAATGGGTTCTGGCAAGCAAAACCGGTGGCGCCATGCTGGGCGCTGTAGGGAACGGGCTCCGTCCCGTTCCACCGCCCGGAACGCCACGGAGGGCGTTCCTACAGACACATTGCCGGTTTTGTTTGCCAAAACCCATCAGAAACTCGACGCACCCGACGGGAAAAGTGAGCGGCCCTAGGCGGCGTCGATAAGCCTTTGTTGCCGCGGGGGATGTGTTAGTATAATGAACGTTATTGGGTGCAGCGTGCTATTATTGCTGAAGGCAATATGGGCCCATCGCCGTTTCGAACCCGACGGGCTGCGGAATCACGATGGGGCACCGTCAATCGAAGAGGCTTTCTGCGGAGAAATCCATGTTTCATTCGAGAAAAGCGGAACGGTTCTGGTGTTTGACCGCCCTGGCCGTCGTGCTGCTGCTGGCCGTCGTTCAGGTGGGCTGGGCGATGGCCCAGGATTCGGCCGGCGACGCCGGCACGCCCACCCATCCAGAGAGTCAAAGCCTGTTGGGTTGGGTGGCGCATAGTTCGGGACCGATCGGCGTGGTGATTCTGCTGCTGTCGTTCTATTTCGTGGCCACGGTCGTGCGATTGTTCTTGGTGCTGCGCGAGCCGGTCGCCGCGCCGCCGGAGCTGATCGAACGGATCGACGAGTTGTTCCAAAAGAGGGACTTCCGCGAGCTCTATCAAGTGCTTCGGGGCGACGGCTCGTTCCTGGCCAATATCCTCGCCTCGGGCATGTCGAAACTGTCGAACGGTCTGCAAGAGGCCCGCAACACCCTGGACCGTGCCAGCGACGCCGCCACAATCACGATGGAAAAATCGTGCAGCATGTTGGCCGTGCTCGGCACGTTGGGGCCGATGATCGGGCTTCTGGGGACGTTGCAGGGCATGATCCGCAGCTTCCGCGTGATTGCCGAGACGGAGACGCAAGTGAAGGCCAGCGCCGTGGCAGGCGGCATTTCGCAAGCCCTGGTGCTCACCTTCGAGGGCGTGCTGCTCTCCGTGCCGGCCATCTATTTCTATGCACTGTTCCGAAATCGCGTGGCGACGATTTCGGCGAATACAACGCTGTTGGCCGACAATCTGCTGGGACGCATGGCCGACGTTTTTCGCAAGAAGCAGGAGGCGCCGCCGACGAGCGTGCAGGCGTAACGACGGGAAAGCACGACGGCGGGATATTGAGAGTCACACTGACGATGCGGGAGTAGCCGGGAGCCAACGGCTCCCGGATTGTGGCGGTTCGGCGGGAAAACTCCGCGAGCCGTTGGCTCCCGGCTATTTTGACATGACGTTATCAACCTGGCACTCAATAGAGCTGCGTAACTGAGTGAGTTGATGGATTCCAGGCGGGACGTCGCGAGGAATACGAACGAGCATGGCGCTGCATCAGGAACTGAAGGCCGACCCCAATTTGACGCCGATCTTGGACATGGTGTTCCAGCTCATCACGTTTTTCATGCTGGTCATCAATTTCAAGGCCGCCTCGCTCGACATGAGCGTGCAACTGCCGGTGATCGGCTCGGCCCTGCCGACGGAGGCCGGCGACCGCGACGTGCTCGTGCTGAACGTGATGCCCAACGGCAAGCTGCGGATGTACGGCGAAGAGCGGGAAGCCGAGGGCCTCATCGCTCAAGAAGCTCGCAGCGCGAGGCAAGGCGCGGGCGGAGCGTCGAAACAGGGGACCGGCGGCGAGTTGCCGACCACGGTCATCATCCGCGCCGATCGCACCACGCCCTACCACTTTATTCACCACGTAATTCAGGCATGCCAGGCCCACGGTTTTCGCAATTTCCAGTACCGCGCGCTCGGCACCAGCACGTGATCCCATGCGAAGAAGGCGACATGTAGAAGGCGACGTGCAACTGAACATGGCGGCCATGCTCGACATGGCCTTCCAGTTGTTGGCGTTCTTCATTTTGACCTACCAGCCGGGAAAGGTCGAGGGGTGCATCTCGGTGCGCATGCCGCCGGCGTCGCCGGTGACAAGGCCCGATACGTCGGGCGGAGCGCCGACGCCGGCCGAAGCGACCGCCTTGGCGGGCGCGGTGTCGTTGCAGATCACGGTGACGGCCGACAAGCAGGGGGGAATTGCCGGCATCCGCGTGGGCGAGACGCCGATGCACGATCTGCCCGGCCTGGAACAGAAACTCCGCGCGATCACCAAAGTCTCCGAAACCCCCTTCGACCAGGTGCTGCTGAAAGTCAGCCGCGACCTGGAATACGAGAACGTTCTGAGAGTCATCGAGATTTGCGCGCGCAACAAATTGACGTCCGGAGATCAGCAGACCAAAGTGAGCATCGTCGAGATGCCGTGAAGGGACAGCTTCGATGAGCGATCGAAGACAATTGCGGTCGCCGCCGGCCGCGGTTCCCATCTTCCGAATCGTGAGCGTGGTGGTCATGCTGACGGTGATCGGGCTGACGATCTGCAACTTATACCAGCGGGCATCTGTTGACGCGCCAAGGGGGACGGAGGAGGTTGTCGAGAAAACGTCTTCCGTTGGCGGGACTCTCTCGCGACAACCTTCCGCGTCCCGTTCCGTCGCTGCGGCTGCCAAGAAGAGCCGAAAGCCGGCCCCCGATGAAGACCCCGAACAGTGGAAGCAGTTTCGCCGCCGCAGCGAAGCGATCCTGGACCGATCGACCTCGATCCACCGCACCGACATGCCCGCTTACCGGCAGGTGATGGACTGGGTGCAGTCGCAATCGCTCGCCAATTTCCAGGCGCGATCGCTGCCGCAGGTGCCGTTCCAGGACTTTCTGCAACACCCCGACAAATATCGCGGCCGGCCCGTTCGCGTGGCTCTTGAGATTCGTCAAGTGATGAGCTTCGAGCCCGAGAATGCGGGAAAGGACGGCATGCCGAAGAGGCTGTACGAGCTTTGGGGCGTGCCGACGGAGTTGAGCGGATGGCTGTATGTTGTCGTCACCCCGGAATTGCCGCCGGGTTTTCCGATAGGAAGGGGCCTCGGGGCAACAACTACGGCGTACGGCTATTTCTTCAAGGTGCAAGGTTACGAGCCGTTCGACGCCAAGCTGAATGCGCGGCCGCTGCTGGCGCCGATGATCATCGGGCGCGTCGCGCCGGTCAGCGTAGCCGGCGTTGTCGCTGCTCCGTGGAATCCGCTTAGCGTCATCCTGTGGGTTGTCGGCGGGCTGATCCTCGTTGCCGTGGTCGGCGGCTGGGGCGTTGCGGTGTGGCGAAGGCCGAGTTCTCGAACGGCAGCGGCTTTCGGCTTGCCGGCTGCGATGGACGACAATGCGGTCGACGAGACGATGGACGCCGATCGGGCGGCGGGGGTGGAGCATGAGTGAATCTCGGCCCCAACCCGACCTGGAGCGTCCGCTGCCGGTTGCAGTGCCGCTGCCGGAGAGCGTGCCCGCCACCGCGGGCACGCCGCGAGGTCCGGCGAGGGGAAGCGGAGGCGTCAAGGAAAAGAACAAAGAAAAGAAGGGCGAAGCGGACGAGCCGCCGCGGCGGCAAGACCCGTTGGTGACGGTGCTGCTCGAATATTCGCCGCCGTGGCTGGTCAGCATGGTTTTTCACATGCTAGTCCTGATTATCATGGGGCTCGTGATTTTCTCACAGGCTGCACGCGCCCCGGTGCGATTGGAAGCTGAAGCGGCGGCGCCGAGCAGCACGACGAGCCGATGGCGACCGACGCCCCGGTGGGCTTGCCCGATGGTTCGCCGGACGGCGAGGGCGAGATACTCGCCCCTCCCGATTTGAAGGTGGTCGTCGACCCGCTCGCCGGGCCGGGCAAAATGGCCATTCGCCCCGGTGGCCACGATGCCACAAGCGACATCGAGACGCCAGGCGTCGCGTGGTCTCTCCGTGGAAAGAACTGGGGCGGTCCGCAAGGCAGGGCCAGGCTTGGCGCATCGCCAGACACGCAAATAGCGGTTGCCCGCGGGCTTGAATGGCTGGCGCGGAATCAGCAGCGCGATGGCTCTTGGAGCCTCGCGGGCCCGTACAGCGACGGTGTTTCCTCCCACGACGAGAATCAGCCGGCGGCGACCGCTATGGCACTCCTGGCGTTTCAAGGGGACGGCAACACGCATACGGACAGCAAGTGCAAGTACAAGAAGAACGTCGCCAAGGCTTGGAATTGGCTGCTGAGCCAACAAGATAATACCGGCTCGTTCTTCCAGGTCGGCAATTACACCCATCGATTCTACACGCATGGCATGTGCTCGATCGCAATTTGCGAACTCTATGGGATGACCAGGGATTCCAGATACAGAGCCCCGGCCCAAATGGCCATCGACTATTGCCTGAAGACCCAAAGCCGCGAGGGCGGATGGCGCTACAATCCGAACTCTGAAAGCGACGTTTCCGTGACCGGTTGGATTGTGATGGCTTTGCAGAGTGCGCGGATGGCTGGCCTGAAAGTGCCCACGGAAAACCTGCACAAAGTCGAGAAATTCCTCGACAGCGCCGCCAGTCCGAATGGCCCCGGTTATCGCTATCAGGCCACGGACTTGGAGAGCGTGCGGACTTCGATGACGGCCGAGGCGCTGTTGATGCGCGAGTATCTCGGCTGGAAGCACGACGACCCTCGGCTCGTGGCCGGAATCGACTGGATCACGTCGCCGGCGAACCTCATCGACTACAAGCACAACCGCAACGTCTATTACTGGTACTACGCGACGCAAGCGGCATTTCACATGGGCGGCGCCCCTGGGAACGCTGGAACGCCGTGATGCGCAAGGTCATGCCCGCACAACAAATCCCGCGCGGCAGGGAGGGGGGAAGTTGGAATCCCCGTGGAAGCGGCGACGAGGAGGACGATCAATTCGCCGGCAGCGGCGGACGCCTCTACGTCACTTGCCTTTCGATCTACATGCTCGAAGTCTACTACCGCCACATGCCGCTCTACTCGGGCGTCTACTCCCATGCGTTGCCGCCGCCGAAGCCGGCCGACGCGAAGGAGAAAAAGTGAGTGGGCGGACTAAGCAGCGGGGTGCCATGCCCACGCTTGCCGTGGGCATGTAAACCGCGGACCTGAGCAACATGCCCACGGCAAGCGTGGGCATGGCACCGACCGCCGCCGACGGTCCACGCCGCGTGGACGCGGCGGCTAAACGTTTTCAGCGCGCTACTTTGGCATCGGAGCGCTCGGCGGCGGCGGAATCGGCTCGGTCTGGGACGAAACTCGCGGGGGCGGAGCGGGCAACTGTTCGGCCGCGGGCATCGGCGATTGGGCGTATGGCGGCAAGCCGGACGGCGTCGGAATTGGCGGCGGCACCATCGTCCGATAGGCGTTCGGATCGCTTCCCGAAAAGCCCGCGTAACCGGGGCAGCCAAGCGGTGGTCGCGGATAGACGTAGTACGGAGGTCCGTAGAAGAAGCAGCCGTACCAGCCGGTTGGCCCGTGGCATATCTTTGGTGGCGGGGCTACCGGCACATAGCCGAAGCGAACGTCCTTCCGGTAAGCGTGGTACGGAAGCCAGGGATGGCCGTAGGGGTAAAACAAAGCCCCGGCGTAAACGGGGGTGGCATTGGCCGGCGGAGCATAGGCCGCCTGTTCCGAAGCCGTGCCCACATTCGCCAAGACAATCGATGCTGCGAACAGACAGCCCGCCGATAAAACCGTCATAATCCGCATGTTTTAGCTCCTCGAACGAGAGATACCCCCCCAATTTTCCAGGAAAAGGGGACAGGCACCTTTTGCCGGAATGGCCCTTCGGGTGCTTCGCACAAAAGGTGCCTGTCCCCTTTTCCCTCCATCGGTGGCGGCATCGGAAAACTAGAAAGTGATTGCCGTCGGCGGCAGAGCCAATGGCGGGCCGGCGTTTATTGACCATCAGATGAATGATGTTGTGATGTTTAGCGGCCGCCGGCACGGCGGCCCGGGCATTTGCCGCAAACCCGAGCCGCCGTGCCGGCGGCTGCTAAACGGCGGTGTTACGGCCTCCACAAGCAGCGGCTTGAAAATAAGCAATCCTTATGATAAGGTTCCCTTATGAACATTGAGACACTGCGTATCTTCTGCGACGTCGTGCAGCACCAGAGTTTCTCGCGCGGGGCGAAACTGAACGACGTGAGCCAGTCGGCCGCTACCCAATCGGTCCACCGCGTCGAGGAGCACTTCGGCGTGCAACTGGTCGACCGCTCGAAACGGCCCTTCGTGCTGACGCCCGAGGGCCAGACGTGCTTCGAGGGGTTCCGCGAGGTGCTGGAGTTGTACGATTCGGTCGAGTTGCGGGTGAAGTCGCTCCGCAAGGAGATCGGCGGGCTGGTGCGGGTGGCGGCGATCTATTCGGTCGGCCTGCACGACATGAGCCGCTGCATGCAAGATTTCATGCGGGAATACCCGAAGGCAAAGGTGCGGCTGGAGTATCTGCGGCCGAACAAGGTGTATGACGCCGTGTTGAACGGCGAGGTCGATCTGGGGATCGTCTCGTATCCGACGGCGTCGCCCGACCTGAACGTGATTCCGCTGCGGTCGGAGCGGATGGTGGTGGTTTGCCCTCCCGGCCATGCGCTGGCGAAGCACGAGGCGGTGACCGCGGAACACCTGCAAGGCTTGGACATGATCGGCTTCGATCGCGACCTGAGCATCCGCAAAGAGATCGACCGGCACCTGCGGCAACGGGCGATTAACATTCACGTGGCGATGGAGTTTGACAACGTGGAGACGATCAAGCAGGCGGTGCAGATTGGGGCGGGCGTGAGCATTCTGCCAGAGCCGACCGTCCGCAGCGAGGTTCGGACGGGCACGTTGGCGGCGGTGCGGCTGATCGCGCCGGAACTACATCGGCCGCTGGGCATCATCTACCGTCAGCGTCGGATGTTTACGCCCACGGCCGCCAAGTTTGTCGCGTTGTTGCAGCGGGTGCAAAGTCAAGTTCCGGAGGAGACGTGATGCGCGACAAGGAAGTCCTGGTCCGTTTTCGTCCCACGAACGCCGAGGCGTATGTGCTGCCCGGCACGCGGCTGGTCGAAGCGGCCGCCGAAGCGGGAATCGTTCTCGACGCTCCCTGCGGGGGCGAAGGGCTCTGCGGCAAGTGCCGCGTATTGGTCGCGGCCGGCGGCGGCGAACCGACGCCCATCGAACGCGAGCGGCTTTCGGCCGACGAGCTTCGCGCCGGCTGGCGGCTGGCGTGCCAGTCGAAGGTTCGCGAACCGACGGAGGTCGTTGTTCCTCCGCCCTCCGTCAAGCTGCAAATCGACGTGGATGAGGGAGCAGAACTGCTTTCCACCTCGACTCCTTTGCCGGATCCGCCGGTGCGAAAAAAGTGCGTGGAAATGCCGCCGCCGGCACGGGGCGACGACCTGCCCGACCTGTTGCGGCTGGAACGGGCGATCGGCGGCGAGACTCTCGAAGTCGATCTGCCGCTGCTGCGGCAAATCCCCGGGCGGCTGCGCGAGGCCGACTTCCGCGGCACGGCCGTGTTGGCCGACGGCCGGCTGTTGGACTTCGAGCTGGGCAACACCGCGGCCGACGCCTTCGCCGTCGCGCTGGATCTCGGCACGACCACGCTGGTTGCCGAATTGCTGGACCTCGGCGTCGGCGCCCGTTGGGCCGTGGAAGCAAGGCTCAACCCGCAAATCCGCTTCGGCGACGACGTGCTCTCGCGCATCTTGTACGCCCGGCAAACGCCCGACGGATCGCGGCAGTTGCAGGAGACGGTGGCGTCGGCTGTGGATGAAATGATCGGCGAGTTGTGCCGCCAAGCCGGCATCGCCCGCGACCGAATTTATGAGCTTTCCTTCTCCGGCAACACCACGATGCAGCAATTGCTCTGCGGGGTCGATACAAGTTCGTTGGGCGAAGTCCCCTTCGTGCCGGCGGGCGGACGCGGCCTGCCGTGCCTCGCCCGTGAGTTGGGCGTCAACATCCATCCGCGCGGCGCCGCCTATGTGATGCCCGTCATCGGCGGCTTTGTCGGCGGCGACACCGTGGCCGGAATCCTCGCCACCGGCATGTTCGGCGGGGCAGACATTTCTGTCTGCCCTGCTTCCAGCGTTGCCCCTGGCAGACAAGAATGTCTGCCCCACCTTGGAAAAAGCGTTCCGGCTGAAGCCCACGCGCCGACGCTGCTGGTCGATATCGGCACGAACGGCGAGATCGTGTTGCTGGCCGACGGGAAGCTCTCGGCGGCGTCGACGGCGGCCGGCCCGGCGTTCGAGGGCGCGCGGATTTCCTGCGGCATGCGCGGCTGTAGCGGCGCGATCGAAAAGGTCGTGGTCGAGGGCGGCCGCTTGCGCAGCAACGTGATCGGCAACGTTCCGCCGACGGGCCTTTGCGGCTCGGGCCTGATCGACGCGGCGGCGGAGCTACTGCGGCACGGGATTGTGACTCCGCAGGGCCGGCTGCTGATGCCCGATCAACTTCCGGCCGGCGTTTCGCCCGAGTTGGCGGAGCGCATCATCTTGCACGACGGCCAGGCGTCGTTCCTCTTGGCTGCGAAAGACGAGACCGCCGACGGGCGGCCGATTGCGTTGACGCAGCGCGATCTTCGCGAGTTGCAGTTGGCCACCGGTGCGATTCGCGCGGGCATCGTCATTTTGTTGCGGCGTGCCGGACTCGAACCCAACGGCCTCGACCGCGTGTTGATCGGCGGCGGGTTCGGCAACTTCATTCGCCGCAGCAACGCCCAGCGCATCGGGTTATTGCCTTGTAAGATCGAACACCATCGCATCCGTTACATGGGCAACACGTCGTTGGCCGGGGCCCGCTTGGCCGCCCTTTCGCGTCGGGCCCGCGCGACGGCCGAGGAGCTTGCTCGGCGCAGCGAGCACGTCGATCTGTCGTGCGACGCCGAGTTTCACCGCGAGTTCGCCGAGGCGATGATTTTCCCGGAAGAATAGAAAGCGGGAACGCGGCAGGTTGCGTCGTTTAGCCGGCGAACTTGTTCGCCGTGTTTGGGCCACAAACCCCGGAATTTCACGGCGAACAAGTTCGCCGGCTAAACGGCTGACACGACCTTATCGATCTGATTCCCAGGCATTGCGCCATGGTGGGAACGGCACGGAGTCCGTTCCCTACAGAATGGTATCTGCGAGACACTACACTAATTGCCCATCGGGCAGACCTCGATACAAGCACTGTCCATAATCGAGCTGTTAGCGACAGTGGTGTCGAATCCGTTCTGGGTGAACGTCACGGTATAAGCGCCGTAGCTGCTGTTGGACGACTTGCGAGACAGCGTCAAGACCCAACTTGGCGAGCCTGGAGTAGTGTTGTCCACCGTCATGGTGCCAACGTCGAAGTACTTCGGATCTACTTGGTTAATGTCCAGATCGGTGGCGACCGAGGTGTAGACGCCGTCCATGGCGACGTAACGTTCTTGGGCGGAGCGGACGGCCGCGAGGTAATTGAAAGCCTCGGCGGCCTTGGAACGCTCGACCGACTTGAGGAATTGCGGGACACCGAAGGCGGCCAACACGCCGATGATTACGATGACCACTGCCAATTCGACCAATGTGAAACCCCTGCGAGATCCCTTGACTACGGTGCGATTCATGATAGTCTCTCCCATGCGTTGTGCGCCGTCTCCGGCAAGCAAGTTTTGTGAAAATCGACCGATAAGGTGTACGGTGACTACACTGTTGCGAGTTTTTCGCCTCGATAAAGTGTTGCGAAATTTTCGCCTCTATGAAGTGCATACGTTATGGAGGCCGATCTGTCAAATTGGAGCGGCGAAACCCACGCGATGGGATGGTGACATGCCGGGAAGGCGGCGTGTAGCGCCCGCGCTACCACCGGCATTCTCGGCATCACCCGCACCGCAACCCCGCCGCAGTTCCCGGCGATCCTGCTAAAATTGGCGCCGACTCCGAAGCGGAAGAAGAGCAACCGGCTATTCCTGAACGACGCACTCGAGCGCATCAAGGCAAGTCGAGCGTGTGTCATAGCCGCGCTTGCGTGGCTGTGCAGCGGTTGTCGCGGGGAGACATGCCCACGGCCAGCATGGGCATGGCGCCCAAGCCGTAACGTTGAGTTTCTGGGCGATTTCGCCGGATTCGGGGTGTTCTTGCGGGGGTGAGCGTTTTTACTTTTTCGCATAGGCAGGGTAGAATCATCGCGGCGCCGTTTGATTCGATTTTCCGGCGTGCGCCGGGGTTGAACGGCTGCCCTGCTTTCACATCATCACAGCGAGAGCGATGCCATGCAGTTTCTTCGATGCCACACCCGCGGATGTCGTTGCGTTTTCTTGCCCCTTTTTGTCTTGGTATTCGCGGCGGCATGGGGGCCGCTTGCTGTCGCGTGCAGCAGCATCCTGGTCACACGAGGCGCGTCGGCCGACGGGTCGGTCATGATCACCTACGCTTGTGACGCCCCCGGCGTCTACGGTGCGCTGGCCATTCAGCCCGCTGCCGACCATAAGCCGGGCGAGATGATTGAGGTCGGGCGGTTGACGGAGAAGGATGCGTCGCCGCGCGGCAAGATTCCGCAAGTCGCGCACACCTATCGCGTGCTGGGATTGATGAACGAGCATCAACTGGCTGTTTCGGAGAGCACGTTCGAGGGCCGGCCCGAGGCGGAGAACCCGCAGGGGATGTTGGGCTACGGCGAGTTGATGTCGCTGATGTTGCAGCGCCGCCGCACCGCGCGAGGCGATCCGCGTGTTTACCGGCCTCGTGTCCCAATACGGCTACGGCGACGTCGGCGAGTCGATCTCGATCGCCGACACGCGCGAGGCGTGGATCCTGGAGATCGTCGGCTCGGGACGCGGGGGAAAGGGGGGCGTTTGGGTGGCCGTCCGCATTCCCGACGGCCAGATCGCCTGCCATGCGAACCAGTCGCGGATTGGCGAGTTCCCGCGCAGTGATCCCGAGAATTGCCTCTATTCCGAGAACGTTGAAAGTTTTGCCGTGAGCAAGGGCTGGTACGATCCGAAAGCGGGCCGGCCGTTCCGCTTCTTCGAGGCATACTCGCCGGCGACGCCGGTGAAACGGCGGGTTTGCGACACGCGGGTGTGGAGCGTCCTGCGCCGGGCCGCGCCGTCGCTGCGCCTGTCGCCCGACTATCACCGCGGCCGCCCCGGCGCGCAGCCCTATCCGCTCTCGGTCGTGCCCGACAAAAAGCTCTCGCCGGGCGACGTGTTCGCCCTGCTCCGCGATCACTACGAGGGGACCGATTTCGACATGACCAAGGGCGTCGACGCCGGTCCTTTCGGGTCGCCGTATCGCTGGCGACCGTTGACCTGGAAGCTCGACGGCGTCCAGTACGCCTGGGAGCGCCCCTTCTCGACCCAGCAGACGGGCTTCTCCTTTGTGACGCAATCGCGGGCCTGGCTGCCTAATCCGATCGGCGGCCTGGCCTGGTACGGCGTCGACGACACGTACACCACCTGTTATTTGCCGCTGTACTGCGGCATGGATGCGTTGCCCAAGGCGCTCTCGACCGGTTCGTTGAACAAGTTCTCGTGGGACTCGGCCTGGTGGGTGTTCAATGTCGTGTCGAACTACTCGCACACGAAGTACTCGCAGATGGTGCCGGAGGTCCAAGCGGCGCAAAAAAACATCGAGTCGGAGTTGCTGGCCCTGCAACCGGCCGTGGAGAAGACGGCCCTCGAATTGGCCAAAACCGATGCGAAGCTGATGACCAGCTACTTGACCGACTATTCCGTGAGTCACGTTGAGCAGACCACGGCGCGATGGCGGACGCTGGCCGAATATCTTTTCACCAAGTACCGCGACGGCTACGTGTATAATGGGAAGAGCGAGTGGAAGGAGGTTGGATACCCCGAAGCCTGGCTGCGGCGAGTGGTCCACGAGCGCCCGGAGCAATTCCGCCTCCCCGCAGAAAAACCGTCCGAGAAGAAGTGACCGTAGCGTGCGGAAAACGCACCATGAAATTTCCGCTTCGTTTCACGCACACTTACCTCCTATGCAGATTCTATCAGCCATACTCCTAACCGTCCTCGCCGGTGGTCCGCCTGCGTCCGGCGACTACGCCCGAGGCACGGTTGCTCCGTCGGAACCCGCATTGCCGGCGCCGACCTCGGCCCAGCGGAAATGGCAGGACATGGCGTTTGGCATGTTCTTCCATTGGGCGCCCAACGTCTATCAGGGCGGCGAGTCGGACAATCTCTCGACGCCGCGCGAGAAGATCAATCCGGACCGTTTCAATGCCGACCGCTGGGTGGACGTTGCCAAGGCAGCCCACGCGCGCTACATCATTTTTGTCGCGAAGCACGTCGGCGGGTATTGCTGCTGGCAGACCAAAACCACCGACTATTCCCTGACCACGTCGCCGTGGAAAGCGGGGAAGGGGGACATGGTCGGCGAGTTGGCCAAGGCGTGCGCCGCGCGCGGGATTCGTTTTGGCGTGTATCTGTCGCCGGCCGACGGCATGCACGGGGTCGGCACAGGAGGCAACGCCGGCAGCGCTGAAAAACAAGAGCGGTACAACGACTTGTACCGCCGCCAACTCAGCGAAATTCTGGGCCATTATGGGCCTATCGTCGAAATCTGGTTCGATAGCGGCAACGTCGTGCCGGTCAACGATCTGCTGGACCGGCTTTCGCCCGGCGTCGTGACATTTCAGGGACGCCGCGGCGGCGGCAGCCGCTGGATCGGCAACGAGGAGGGCTTTGCGCCGTATCCGTGCTGGAACACCATCGCCTGGAAGCCCGGCGACGTTCCGATGTGGGGTGGCGGATCGCCCAACGGCAACCTGTGGTGTCCGGCGGAATGCGACGTTTCGATCATCCGACCGCGGTGGTTCTGGTCGCGCGGCTGCGAAGGTGCGATCTTGAGCCGGGACGCCCTGCTGGAAGTCTATTACCTATCGATCGGCCGCGGGGCCAATCTGCTCTTGAACGTGACGCCCGACGACCACGGTGAAGTGCCGGCCGTGCAGATGAAACGGCTGACGGAGTTCGGCGCCGAGATTCAAGCCCGCTTCGCCAAACCGCTGCAGACCACGAACGGCCAAGGCGACAACATTGCGATGGACCTTCGCGGCCTACAGACCATCGACCACGTCCTGTTGCGTGAAGACACCCGCGGCGGCGAGCGGGTGCGAAGATTCAGCGTGGAAGGACGCCGTAGCGATGGCAAGTGGGTCACGTTGGTCCGCGGCACGCAGATCGGCAATCGGCAGTTTATCCCCCTGTCGCCGGTTGCGGTGACCGCCGTGCGCTTGATGGTGAAAGAGGCGGTCGCTCCGGTGATGATTCGCGAGTTTTCGGTGTTCCACGTTGCACGGCCGGCGCCGCCGGCATCAACCGCGACCGGGGCAGATCGACCTTCGACCTGAAGAGCTGAGATGGCAAGTGGTAGACTCGCCTAATTTCGGCCGATAGCATTCCCTGCCACGATTTTTCTTAAGCGTAGAACGCAGCAGCGGCCTTCCACGGGCCTCTGCCGAGACTAGGCGGTATGGGCCGAGCCTGCTACACTGAGTTGTTACGCGTACGCCTCGGTGAAGAGCAGAACAGAGGACTATGCCTCTGGCGATTCATGAACCACCAAGAACAATAGGTCATCCACCTGGAGTGTGACGTCCGTCCGCGACAACGCACCGTGGTGGTGACGGTCATGGGGGAGCATGGAAGGCGGCAGACATGATTGAGCGTATCGACCATGTGAACCTGGTCGTCGCTGATATGCAGCCGATGCTCGCGTTCTACCGGGATCTGCTGGGGTTGCGTCTGACTAAGCAAGCTACCATTCGCGGTCCGTGGATTGAAGCCGTCACCGGTCTGGCACAAGCCGAGGCCGATGTAGTCTTTCTTGAAGCACCGGCTGGACCGGGGATCGAACTTATCCGTTACCGGACTCCAGATCGTCCTCGGCCGCGTGCTCTGGGTGATCCGGATACCAAGGGCCTGCGACACATTGCCCTTCGTGTTACCGACCTCGATGCGCTGGTCGCGGCCCTAAGGCGATCCGGCGTCGAACTGCTGAGCGAGGTTCAGCAGGTGCCTGCTGCCCAGGTCGATTATACAGACCAGCGGAAACGCCTGGTGTATTGTCATGATCCTGAGGGCAATCTGCTGGAATTGTGTGCTTTTGAGCCGTAGCTGAGCGCACAGATTCAATTTAGCCGCGCGATGTGGGCAAAACGCAACGTCTTGGTCAGTTTCTGGATGAACGCTTTGTCCGTGGTTGCCGCCACTCCCCAGCCGATTTCTCCATTCTTGCACCCCAATTGCCGGCGTTGTTTCCGCTGGCACGCAACTTGCAAGAAGTCAAAGGTCCATTTTCCGGTCCACACCCCATGAATACTATTGAGAACCCATTGCGAGACGAGAACAGATTGCCGATCCGGGAGTTGAGCGGTTGGCCCACTGGGCGGACGGAACCGGGGTCGCCGCCAAGCTCTCCGGCCGCGCGTTGCTCCATAATGGGTGGACAAGGCCCTTTCGGGACGAGACGCACGCTGGCGTGGTTGGCGGCTATGGCGATCGCCTTAGGTTCGGTCGCCGACGCCCAGGCGAAGACGAAGAGTGGGCAGCAGAAAGGGAACGTGGAGCCGACCGTGCTGACGGCCGACACGCCGGTCCGTGCCGAAGTCGACATGGACAACGGTGGCCGGGTCGGCTTCAAGACCAAGGTGCCCGACGATGCCGTGCTGATGACGATCAAGGTGACGCAGACGCCGGTGGGCCTGGACGTCATGGCGGCGAAGGACGAGCCAGCCGAGTCGCCGCGCGACGCCGACCACGAGGCTTCGCCCGAGGCGCTCGACACGATCCTGCGGGTTTCCTGTCAGAGTCTGAAGCCGCTAGAGGCTGGCACGTATTATATCGACGTCGGCCTGCTGGACGGCGGCATGGCCATCATGCACAAGCGGCCAATCAAGAAGATCCCGTTTACAGTGACGGTGTCGTTCCTGCGCACGACCGTCGCGGGTGTAATCAAGCCCGGCGAGAAGACCGTCGGCAAGATTCGCGACGAAGACGGCAGGCTGAAGATATATGCTATCGATGTTCCGCCCGAGGCGAACGTGCTGCGGATCGACTTGGACGACACGGACGGCGACCTCGACTTATTCGCCAGTCCCGACAAGATTGTCACACATGCCAACGCGGCCCAGGATGCGGCGTTGAGCCCTTTGGGCCGCGAGACATTGGTAATCGACGCGAGCTCGCCGCAGCCGTTGAAGTTCGGCCGATGGTATGTGTGCGTCGTGAATCCGCAGGAGGAATGCACAAATCACTTCGCGATCTATGCCACGTTTTCGCACACTCCGCCGGCCGCCTTGCTGGCGATTCCCGAGTCGCCGCCGCCCCGCAACGCGAAGCATCGGGCGATTGTGGCTACGGTGAGTGTGTCCACCGAGTTCTCCGTCGGCAGCGGCACGGTGCTGAGCGAAGATGGCCTGATCCTGACCAACTACCACGTGATCGCCGAAGTGGCCGAGAACCGCAAGGATAGCGAGGCTGAGCCGGTGGTCATCGGCCTGACGATCAATCCGCACGACCCGCCCCGCGAACTGTTTCGCGGCAAGGTTGTCGCCTTCGACAAGGACATCGACTTTGCCCTGATCCAGGTGGATTGCGGCCTCTATCGCCAGCCGCTGCCGAAGAACTACCGTTTCGTGACGATTCCCTTGGGCGACCCGACCAAGCAGGAGATCGGCGACGCGATTTGGGCGATTGGCTATCCGGTGCTGGGCGGCTCGAACGGCCGGGCAAGCATCACCCTGACCCGCGGCGTGCTCAGTGGTTTCGAGGAGAAGCCCATCGGCACCATGCTCAAGACCGACGCGAATATCGGGCCGGGCAATTCGGGCGGGGCTGCGGTGGACAGCAACTGGCGACTGATCGGCGTGCCCAGCTACCACCATGTCGACCCCGAAGACGTCAGCAGCATGGCCTACATCCACTCGATCACGCTGATGCCGAAAGCGTGGCGGCAGACGATCGAGCAACGGACGCGAAAGACGAAGTCGCCCTGATGATTTCATGATCGCAGTTACTCTGGGCCATGAAGAAGCGTAGCCAGGCAACAAGGACCACCCGATTCATGTGGTGTGCGCCTGGCTGGGCAACTCCCAGCGCATCGCGACGAAGCACTATCTCCAAGTGAGCGTCGCCGATTGTGATCAGGCGGCGGGAGGCGGCGCAGAATCCGGCGCACAAGCGGCGCAGAATCCGGCGCCGCACGTGGCGGCGGAGAACTGCACCGTCTTGCAAGAAGCGACACAAGCCCCTGACAACCAAGGGCTTGTGCAAAGCATTGCGAATCCTTGCAATACTGTACAATAGTACCAGGTGACCCCGACGGGATTCGAACCCGTGTTGCAGGCGTGAAAGGCCTGTGTCCTAGGCCTCTAGACGACGGGGCCAAGACCCGTTTGTATACCCGTTGCAGGCATAGAACGTCAAGAGGCCCAAAGAAACGCCAGGCGAGACGATCCCCCCAGGAAGAAACGATGGACCACGAAACAAAACGATGAAGATCGAGGGCAGGAGATTCCTGCGGGCGGGTGGGAAGGGCTATTTTTGGCCGCCGTTGCCGGCGACGTCGGTCTGATCGGCGGCCTTCTCGCCGGCAGCGACTTCGTTGCGGTGAATGGCGTCGAACACCTCGCGACGGTGGACCGGAACCTCCTTGGGCGCCTCAACACCCAAGCGGACCTTGTCCCCTCGGATCTCCACAACCACGATCGTAATGTCATCGTTGATGACAATACTCTCGTTCTTTTTGCGGGATAGCACCAACATGATACGTTCCTTCGCTCCCTTGCCAGGGCCTCCTACATTAACCACCCTGCCAATAGCTAGGGTGTGCGCATACACACCTCAATCATTTTACGATACGCTGGAATTTAGTGAAGTCAAGCAGATTCTCGATCCAAGACACGTTTTTCCCACTTATTTTCTTGACAGGATGGCGAGTGAGTGCCCGCGATCGCTCCAAAGTAGATTCGTTCGGCCGAGGGGACGCTTGGAACGGGCACGGCAGATGATCTGTAAGATATTGAAAAATAAGGGGATAGGTCCAGTCTCCCCAGCGATGGCTTGCGGCCGGTGAAACGTTCCTTATAATCCGGTTGTGCGGGCTGGCCAGAGGACTATTCAGCGAAGTGCCCCGGTTGTACCCCCTCTCGTGAGGAAGAACATGTGGAACTGGTTCCGGAACGTGTATCGGGCGGTGGTCACGGTGGCGGCGGCGCTATGGGTGTGCCTGCGGTACTGGATTCGCACCTACAATCCCCAGCGAAAGACCTTCACCGAGTGGTATGAGTATCCGGAATTGCCGGTGGCGGTTTCCCCGCGTTTTCGCGGGTTTCACCGCTATGATTTGACCTCGTGTATCGCCTGCGAACGCTGTGCCAGAGACTGCCCCGCACACTGCATCGCCGTTGGTAAAGAGCGAGCGACCGGCCGGAAGGGGTTTCAGATCACCAGTTACACGATCGACTACGGAAAGTGCCTCTTGTGCGGCATTTGCACCGAGAATTGCCCGGTGGACTGTCTTTTCATGGGCTCTTCGTACGATCTGACTTGCTACAGCCGGGATGGCTGCATCGTCGACTTCTCGCGGCTACCGATCGAGGCGGCGTGGGGCCGCGCAACGCTGAATTCCACCGTGGTGGCCAACTCGAAGGTCATTGCCCGACCGGTTCATGGGGGACCGGGCTCGTAGGTGGGGCGTTTGGAGGCAATTGGGTCTCCCGCTGTAGGTGGCGACTCCCGTCGCCGATTGTGCGAAGATGGCCGCAGAATCGGCGACAGGAGTGGCCTCCTACAAGACCATGAACCGTTGCCGTGCCTTGCAAAAACTCCGCCATCCCCTACAATAATCCCCTTTCAGGCTCTAATATTCCGGGAGACGTAGTTTCCTTTCGCAACGATGTTGCTGCCCCCCATAGTCGCCTACCTGGCGCTGTTCGCCATAGTTGGGCTTCTGTTTATCTTTGTATCCCTTCTGTTGGGTCGGTTTTTGCGCGCTCATTCGCCGACGCCGCAGAAGGTGGCGGCGTATGAATGCGGCGAGCCGGCGGTGGGACCGGGCTCGGTCCAATTCGACCTGCGGTTTTACGTCGTGGCGTTGCTGTTCTTGATTTTCGAGGTCGAGGTGGCGTTCTTCTTTCCGCCGGCCACGGTGTTTGGCAAGGCAAGACAACTGCGAAGTCCGCAGGCACCGCCGACGGCCGCGGTGGTCAAGAAATATCTGGAATTGGGGGTTGCACTGTCGCCGGACGATGCGGACGCCGCTGCAAAGGCAACTGCTGAAGCCCCGACGTTGGCGTTGGCGTCGATGCTCGATCTCGGCGTGTTCTTCGCCGTGCTGCTGGTCGGTTTTGCGTTCGTGTGGCGGCGGGGCGACCTGAATTGGGTGCGGGCGGTTCGCCATCCGGCGACGCGGCAGGAGACCGCGGAACTGGTGGCCAAGCTGCGGCGGGGCGACGTTTGACCATGAATGTGCCAGAAATCCACGCCCGACTCCAGAGCGCCTTTCAGCCGTGGCTGCTGGCGCACGATTTCGAGGCCCTCGACCCTTGGATTGAGGTTCGCGTCGACGGGCTGCCCGAGATTTGCCGCTATCTCCGCGACGAGGAGGATCTGCGATTCGAAATGCTGCACTGCATCACGGCGGTCGATTACTTCGAGCCGGATGCGAAAAAGGCGGCGCAGGCCGAGTGGCAGCCGCATCTCGAACTGATCTATCATCTGTCGAGCATGACGCACCGCCATCGGCTGGTGCTGAAGGCGCGGATGCCGCGTTGGCGGGAAGATGTGCCGGGCGTGCTGCCCGAGGTCTCCACCGTCAGCAACATTTGGAGCACGGCCGAGTGGCACGAGCGCGAGGTTTTCGATCTGATGGGCGTATCGTTCGTCGGCCATCCCGACCTGCGCCGCATCCTTTGTGCGGAAGACTGGGAAGGCCATCCGCTGCGGAAAGATTATGAGACGCCGGACGAGTACCACGGAATTCCCGTGAAATAGGGGCTGTCCCAATTTTCGCGGCAGCGAAAATGGGACTGTCCCCCTTGCCGGCCATGCGATACAAATACTGAAATTGATGTCAACCGAGCGAACCCATCCTGAAACGGTCGAATTCGACGTTCGCACGGACGAAATGCTCCTCAGCATGGGTCCGCAGCATCCCAGCACGCACGGGGTGCTGCGCGTCGTTCTGCGGACCGATGGCGAATTAGTGACGGAGGTCACGCCGCACATCGGCTATCTGCACCGCTCGGCCGAGAAGATCGGCGAGAACCTCACGCCGCGGCAATTCATCCCCTTCACCGACCGGCTCGACTATCTGGCCGCGATGAACATGAATCTCGGCTGGTCGCTGTGCGTCGAGAAGTTGCTGGGGATTACCGTATCCGAGAAGACGCGGCACTTGCGGGTCATCATCGCCGAATTGGGCCGCATCGCCAACCATTTGGTCGCCGCCAGCAGCAGTGGGCTCGACCTGGGCAGTTTCACGCCGTTTACCTGGACGTTCCGCGAGCGCGAGAAGATCGTCAACCTCTTCGAGGACGTCTGCGGCGCCCGGCTGACGTACAGCTACATCGCCCCGGGCGGCGTGACGGGCGACCTGCCGGGCGGCTGGCTGAAAAAGTGCGAGCAGTTTCTCGATGAGTTCACGCCGGTGATCGACGAACTGCACGCGATGTTGACGAACAATTCGATTTTCATTCACCGTATGGGCGGCGTCGGGGTCATTCCGGCGGCGATGGCGATCGATTATGGCTGCACGGGCCCGGTGTTGCGCGGCAGCGGCGTCGATTGGGACCTGCGCCGCGACGGCGAACCGATCTACACGCAGATGTACGATGGCTACGCCTGGCGGATCATGGCGCCCGTCAATGGCAGCTATCCGACCGATCACGTCTATCCGCCGGTGCCGTGCGAGGCGGTGGTCGGCGATTCCTGGCACCGGTACTTCGTCCGCATGGTGGAATGCGTGCAGTCGATGGACCTGATCCGCCAGGGGATGGAGAAATACGCGAAAGCCGCCGGCGCGGTCGATGGGCCGATCGAGGTGAAGAAGAAACTGCCCAAGGGGGAGGCGTACCTCGAAACCGAAGCGCCGAAGGGGCAAATGGGATTCATGATTGTCAGCGACGGCACGCCGATTCCCTGGCGGGTACGAATCCGCAGCAGCAGTTTCTGCAACCTGTCGGTGCTGTCCGAGATTTGCCGCGGCCTGTTGATCGCCGATTTGCCGGCGGTGTTGGCGTCGTTGGATATTGTGCTGGGGGAGATTGATCGGTGATGAGCGATGAATGATGAATGATGAGTGATGAATGATGACTTGAACGTTTAGCCGCCGCGTCCACGCGGCGCGGGCCGCTTGCGGCTTCGCAACCGACAACCGCTTGCGGTTTCGCAATCCGTCGAGCGAATGGAATAACTGCCGCAGCAATCAGAAACGTAACAGACCTTGGCTGATTTTTTCATCAATCTTCTGCATCTAGGCGATTCGTGGCATTGGGCCGCGCATGTGGTGGCTGCGCTGATCCAGTGCGGGCTGCTGCTGGCGATGGCGCTCTGCTCGGCGGCGATCTATATCTGGCTGGAGCGGAAGGTGGCGGCGCGAATCCAGGACCGGCTGGGGCCGACGCGGGTGGGCGGACGGTTCGGCTGGCTGCAACCGCCGGCCGACGGCATCAAGCTGCTCTGCAAGGAGGACATTATTCCCGAGGCGGCCGATCGCCCGCTGTTCCGCATTGCCCCCTACATTAGTTTTTGTGCCGTGTTTTGCAGCTATCTCGCCCTGCCGTTTGCCGACGGCTGGGTCGCCTGGCAGTTCGAGATCGCGGCGTTCTTTATTCTCGCCGTGATGGGGCTGGAAGTGTTCGGCGTGATTCTCGGCGGCTATTCCTCGATGTCGAAATGGTCGCTCTACGGGGCGATGCGCGAGGCGGCGCAAGTAATCAGCTACGAAATCCCGCTGGCGCTGTGCGTTGTCGTACCTGTGCTGATTGCGGGCACGATGGATCTGGTCACGATCGGCAACAGCCAAGCCGGCTGGTTCACGCACTGGAACTTGCTGCACGATCCGTTCACCTTCGTCACCTTTTTCGTCTATTGCACGTGCGCGGTGGCGAGCACGAATCGCGCCCCGTTCGATCTGCCCGAGGCCGAGAGCGAATTGGTCGCCGGCTTCCTGACCGAATACTCGGGCTTCCGCTGGGTGGTCTTTTTCATGGCCGAATACGCGGCGATCTTCGCCGTTTGTGGGCTGGGCGCCATTTTGTTCCTTGGCGGATGGAACGGCCCGGTGCCGGTGGGGACGTGGATCGCCTCGGAAGTCGATCGGCTGCTGAGCGGCGTTACCATCCATCATGCCGAGATCGCCGCGTGGATCGGCAATCTTTTGGGCATGTGCAATTTCATCGCCAAGGGGATCATCGGCGGAACGGTCGTGATCTGGATTCGCTGGTCGCTGCCGCGGTTGCGGATCGACCAGGTAATGACGACCTGCCTGAAGTATTGCGTGCCGCTGGCCTCGGCGATGCTGGCCGGCGTGATGCTCTGGTGCTATTTCCTGCCGGGCGGGCTGATGGCCCAGTTGCGACGATCGCCGGCGGCGGTTGAACGGCGCGTCAAGCCCGCGGAAACGCACGATGGGGCGAAGAGTGGACAAACAAATGCAAAATGCAAAATGCAAAGTGCAAAATGCAAAATGAAGGATGAGCTTCCTGCGCCGTCCGCCGTTTCCGTGCGTCCGCGTCCCCCGTTTTGCAATTTGCAATTTGCATTTTTCATTTTGCACTCTTCCCCCGGCGATCCTCGTTCCTGTGTTTGTATCGATCTCGGCCGTCAACGGGATGGGGGCGCACGAACATGATTCTCTGGAATAGTTTCTTCTTCCTGCTGTTGGCCGCGATCGCCTGCGTATTTGCCGTGGCGGTGGTCGTCAGCAACAACATCGTGCGGATGGCGTGCTACTTGATCGTGTCGCTGGCGGCGGTGGCGGGCCTATTCTTCACGGCCGGGGCGGATTTTCTCGGCGCCGCGCAGATCATGGTCTACGTCGGCGGCACGATGGTGCTCTTGGTGTTCGGCGTGATGCTGACGGCGCGGGGGCCGTTCGTTTCGATGAAGACCGGCGGCGGGCAGTGGATACTGGCGATCATCGTCGGCGGCGCGCTGCTGGCCGTGCTGCTCCAGGCGGCCTTCAGTATTCCCGGCTGGGCGGAACCGAGCAGGGACGTGGACGACGCCGAGGCGTTGGCGTCGCGCGACGCCAAATCGGGCGCCGAGCGTCTTGGCCTCGGGCTAATGGGAGTCCGCACCGATCGGCTCAGCGAAAAAGATCCCGTCCGCAGCGGCGGAATGTCGGGTTATCTGCTGCCGTTCGAAATCATTTCGATCCATTTGGTGGTGGTGCTGGTCGGGGCGGCGTACCTGGCGCGGGCGCGGCGACGGGTGATTCCGCGGCCGGCGATCGTGCGCGGCGACGGTGAAACCGGGCCGGCGGAGTTTCGCGTGACGGGAGTATAGATCGCGAGCGGATTTCCCGGCGTGGACGCCGGGGCGAAACGGAGAGATTCAACCGGTAAACGGGTAGAGAAATAACCGTGACGAGTTTACTGACACAACCGATCGGCCTGTCGCACTACCTTGCGGTCGGCGCCGTGCTGTTCGTCTGCGGCGTGGTCTGCATGGCGACGAAACGGAACCTGCTGGGCGTGTTGATGGGAATCGAGCTGGTGCTGAACGGGGCGAACTTGAACTTCATCGCCTTCGCCTCACCGCTGCTGCGGAAAGACGGGGCGAACGCGATCGGGCTCGACGGCCCGATGATCGCCCTGTTCGTGATCGTGCTGGCCGCGGCCGAGGCCGCCGTGGCGTTGGCCATCGCCCTGAATTACTATCATTCTCACGCCACGGTCGACGTCGATCAAGGCGAGGAACTGAAGGGATAGCGTCGTCCGCATGAACGTCGAATTCACATTACCCCTGTTGCTGGCCGTGGCCTGGCTGCTGCCGCTGGCATCGTTCGCGCTCATCGTGCTATTCGGGCCGCGGATGGGCCTCGCGGGCAACAAGGCGGCGCACGTGGCGACCGCCGCCATCATCGCCTCCTGCGTCCTCTCGTTCGCCGCGCTGGCGCTTTGGGTGTCGCGACCGTCGCACGAGGCGGTTTCCGGCGATTGGTATCTCTTCGGCGTCTTCGGTTCGTTGCGGCTGACGATCGGCTACTACATCGATTCGCTCACGTTGGCCATGTTCTGCATGGTGACGCTGGTCGCCTCGTGCATCCACGTTTACTCGATTGGCTACATGCACGGCGAGCTTTTCGACGTGATCGACGCACTGGCCCCGCTGGGCGACGGCCAGCCGATGCGGCGGCACGGGCGCTACTTCCGCTTCTTCCAATATCTTTCGCTGTTCTGCTTCAGCATGTTGGGATTGGTCGTCGCCGGCAACGTGGCGATGGTCTTCATGTTCTGGGAACTGGTCGGCATCTGCTCCTACCTGCTGATCGGTTTCTGGCGCGAGCGGCCCAGCGCCAGCAACGCGGCGAACAAGGCGTTCATCGTCAACCGCGTCGGCGACTTCGGCATGATGGTCGGCCTGATGATCGTTTGGACTGGCATGGGCACGTTCTCCTTCGCCGACTACAAGGCCAAGGGGCCGGACGGGAAGACGGTGACGATGCCCGGCATTTTCAGCCAGGTGCGGCCGGCGGAGAATGAGCATCGGCTGCAGGTGCCCGATGGCATGGTCTTGGCTGGCGTCCCCGACCAATCAAAGACTACCGACCCGGAAGATTGGGCGGATTATCTGAGGGCGAGACGTTCGGCGGGCTGCGGCTACTGGCTCTTAGTCGTAGCCGGCCTCGGCGTTTTCTGCGGCTGCGTGGGCAAGAGCGCGCAGTTCCCGCTGCACGTTTGGCTGCCGGACGCGATGGAGGGCCCGACGCCGGTGAGCGCCCTGATCCATGCCGCCACGATGGTGGCCGCCGGAGTTTATCTGATCGGGCGATTCTATCCGGTGTTCGCGCCCGAGGTGCTGCTGGTGATCGCTTCGGTCGGCTGCATCACGCTTTTCCTGGCGGCGACGATCGCCATCACGGCAACCGACATCAAGCGGGTATTGGCCTATTCCACGGTGAGCCAGTTGGGCTTCATGATGTTGGCCCTGGGCCTGGGCGGCTGGTTGGCGGGGATGATGCACCTGTTCACGCACGCTTTTTTTAAGTCGCTCTTGTTCCTCTGTTCCGGCTCGGTGATTCACGCTTGCGGCACGAACGAGATGCCGCAGATGGGCGGGCTGCGGAAGAAGATGCCCATCACCGCGCTGACGATGCTCATCGGCTGCCTGGCAATTGCCGGGGCGGGCATTCCGACGGTGATCGGCCTGAGCGGCTTCCACTCGAAAGACCTTATCATCGCCCAAGACCTCTGGTTCTGGAAGAACAACGCGGGGCTGGGGGGGTTCTTTTTCTACGCGGCGCTGCTGGGGGCGGCAATGACCGCCTTCTACATGTTCCGCCTCTGGTACCTGACTTTTGCGGGCAATCCCCGCGACGGACACGTCTATCACCACGCCCACGAATCGCCGCGGGTAATGACGGTGCCGCTGATGATTCTGGCGCTGATGGCGGTGATCGTGGCGTGGAGCATTCCTTGGTTTGGCGGCGTTAAGCTCGGTCTGGGGCCGCTGCTGCGGCAGTCGCAGCCGGCCGGCACTGCCGAGGGGATTGCAGGCGGGTTGCTCCTGCCGCACCTGACGATGCCGGCGGAAGAGTTGGCCGAAGTGCCGCCGAACAACACCATCGCCGAGTGTGCCGCGTTTACCGTGGCGCTGTTCGGATTCATTTTCGCGACGCTGTTCTACGCCATACGGGCGTGGAGTCCCGAGGACGTTCGCCGCGCGTTCCCGCGAGTGTACAACTTCCTCGTGCGGAGGTGGATGTTCGACGAGCTTTATGCGTTCCTGTTCGTCCGTCCGCTGCTGCGCGTGGCCGGCTGGGTTGCGAATATCGACAAGCGGGGGATCGATTGGCTGGCCGACAATTCGGCCCGCGCGGTCGAGGCCGTTTCGCGGCTCGACGATTGGATTGACCGCATTTTTATCGATACCCCGGTCAATTTGACGGCGCGGTGGACCTACGCACTCGGCCTGCGGCTGCGGGCGATCCAATCCGGCAGCATCCGCCAGTACGTGCTGTGGATCGCCGCAGGCCTGGTCGGGCTGTTCGTGTTGTTGAGCCTGTATTGAGAGGGATTGGGGATGGGGGATTAGAATGGCCGGTATCACATGCGTTGGACCAAACACTCATTTCGTTTACTCCGAATACAACAAGTCTCGACTTCCCAATCCCTGGCCCCTGGCCCCTTCCCCTTGGCCCCTGATCCCTGACCCCTGACCCCATTTCCATATATGTTCCATCTCGACCGGTTGACCTGTCTGTTGAGCGCGATCATTTTTCTGCCCGCGCTCGGGGCGTTTATTTTGTGCTTGACGTATCGCGCCGACGACCGGGCGGTACGGCGCTTCTCGTTGATTCTCACGGTCATCGTCTTCGTGTTGACCATGTGGTTGGCGTTGCCGGTGGGGACGCGGCTGGGAATCGGCCTGTACGACATGAACAACCCGGGCCTGCAAAACATGGTCCGCCACGACTGGATCCCCCGCTTCGACATCCACTATTTTCTCGGCTTCGACGGCATCAGTCTGCCGTTGGTGATTCTGACCTCGTTCCTGAGTGTGCTGGCCATGTGGGCGAGTTGGCCGATCGCAAAGAACGTGCGGGCGTACTGCATCCTCTTTCTGCTGCTGGAAACCGGCATGTTGGGCGTCTTTCTCTCGCTCGACTTCTTCCTGTTTTACGTTTTCTGGGAAGTCATGCTGCTGCCGATGTATTTTTTGATCGGCATTTGGGGCGGGCCGCGGCGGGAGTACGCCGCGATCAAGTTCTTCCTCTTCACCTTGGTCGGCAGCGTGTTGATGCTCGTGGCGATCCTGGTGCTCTATTCGTACAGCGACATCCATCGACTGACGCCGCAGCAATTGGTCGACTGCAAGGTGGTTGAGAAGCCCAGCGACGAAAAGGCGGAGATTGTCGTGCCCGCCCATCCGCACACGTTCAACATCCTGGCCCTGGTGAAGATCGGCCAATTGCCCGATTCCGTTCAAAATCCCGGCGCCCCCGAGCGGCGAACATTTCATGACCCGCTTCTCTGGGGCAAATCGGTGTCGTGGTGGGCGTTCCTGTTGTTGCTGATCGGGTTCATCATCAAGCTGCCGTCGGTGCCGTTCCATACGTGGTTGCCCGACGCCCACGTCGAGGCGCCGACGCCGATTTCGATGATCCTGGCCGGCGTGCTGTTGAAGATGGGCGGATACGGCGTGATCCGCATCTGCTACCCGATCTGTCCCGACGCCGGCTACGAGTTGGCCTGGCTGGTCTGCGGGCTGGGCACCGTGAGCATGGTCTACGGCGGGCTGGCGGCGATGGCACAAAAGGACTTCAAGCGGCTGGTCGCCTATAGTTCGGTGAGCCACATGGGCTACGTGTTGTTGGGCATCGGCGTTTGGAGCGCCACGGCGGGGCTCCCATACAACCAAGACTACTGGACGATGGCGATGAGCGGGGCGATGTTCCAGATGATCGCCCACGGCATCAGTTCGGCTGGCATGTTCTTCCTGGTCGGCGTGGTCTACGAGCGGGTGCATCATCGGAACATCGACGAGTTCGGCGGGCTGTTCGCCAAAATGCCGACCTATGCCGGCATTTCGATGATCATCTTTTTCGCCGCCCTGGGGCTGCCGGGGCTGTGCGGATTCGTCGGCGAGTTCCTCGTGGTGGTGGGAACCTGGGCGTACAGCAAGGCGTTGGCGGTCGTGGCGGCCTCGGTCGTCATTATAACGGCCGGCTACATCCTCTGGACGATCCAGCGGGTGTACCTCGGTTCGGAATATAAGGGCCCGCACGGCGACGCGCTGACGCCGATGAGCGGCCGCGAAATCGCCATCGCCGCGCCGCTGGTGGCGCTCGCCATTCTCTTCGGCGTTTATCCCAAGGCGGTGCTCGACTATATCATACCGAGCGTGCAGAAGACCGTGACGGAGATGAAAGCCGTCGGCGAGGATGTCGACCACGTGGCCGCGATGAAAGCAATCAAAGACGCTCCGCCGCAACCGCAGGAGCGCGAACAGCCGTGAATTTCGACGAACTGGTTGGACAATTTGTGACGGACACCACCGGCGCGGGCGGCTCGCTCTCGGCGTTTGGCACGGAGCTGGCGCTCTGCCTCACGATCCTCGCTATCCTGCTGCTGAAGATCGCCATGCCGCGTTGGCGGGCGAGCGCGTTTTACGTGGCGGTGCTCGGGCTGATGGCGGCAATGTTCTTTCTTGCCATGCCTGCCGCTGGAATGGTGGCGCGAAATTGGTTCGCGATGGATGCGGCGGCGATTCCGCCCGCCAAGGCCATTTTCTCCGGGATGCTCGTCTCCGACAGTTTTACGGCGGGCTTGCGGGTCTTGTTGCTGTTGTTTTCGCTGCTATTCGCCACCTTCACGCAGATCGCCGGGGCCTACGATGAAGACGACATGGCCGAGTTCTTCGTCCTCATGCTCGGCGCGCTGGTGGGCATGTGCCTGATGATCGCCGCCAATCACATCCTGATCGTGATGCTGGGCATCGAGATGGCCAGCGTGCCCAGTTACGTGTTGGCTGGCATGAAGCGAAACCAGCCGAAGAGCAGCGAAGCCGCCTTGAAATACGCGGTCTTCGGCGCCGGCACGGCGGGGGTGATGCTCTACGGCATGAGCCTGCTGGTCGGCGTGCTCGGCTCGGCGCACGTGCCGACGATGACGGCCCGATTGGCCGCACTGTTTCAAGATCCCGGCGGAATCACGGCCGGGCAGACGACGGTGCTCGTGCTCGGCGGCCTGATGCTCGCGGTGGGCCTGGCGTTCAAGCTCTCGGCGGTGCCGTTCCATTTTTGGGCGCCGGACGTGTTCGAGGGGACGACGGCCGAGGTGGCCGCGTTCCTGTCGGTCGCCTCGAAAGCCGCCGCGCTGGGGCTGCTGGTCCGCCTGGCCAGCGGTTTCGCCTTTCCCTCGCGCCTCTCCCTTTCCGCGGTAATGCAACCGGTGGAAATCGGCAATACAATTGCGGCGCTGGCGCCGGCGCGGCATTACATCGTCGCGCTGATTTCCCTGCTGGCCGCGGTCACGTGTACGTTCGGCAATCTTGCCGCGTACGGGCAGACGAACATGAAGCGACTGCTGGCCTACTCCACCATCGCCCACGCCGGCTACATGATGATGCCGGTGGCCGCGGCGGTGAGTCTGCTGGGCACCGATCCCGCTACCGCCCGCGAGGCCGTCGCGGCCCTGGTGGTTTACATCGCCATCTATTTGTTCATGAATCTCAGCGCGTTCGCCATCGTCGCCTTCTTGCGCAACGCGATCCACAGCGAGGAGATCGCCGATTACGGCGGATTGATTCGCCGCTCGCCGTTTTTGACCGTGTGCATGGCCATTGTGTTGTTCGCACTGGTGGGCCTGCCGCCGCTGGCCGGATTTTCGGGGAAGTTCGTGGCGTTCTACGCCCTGGTGCAGGCGAACCTGCTGCCGCTGTTGTTTGTCGGCATTCTGAACACGGTGTTGAGCCTGTTTTACTATTTGCGGGTAGTGCGGGTGATGGTGTTTTCGCCGGAGCCGCTGTACCGGCAGGCGCCGACGATCCCGCTGCGCTCGATGGTCGGCTCGTACTGTGCGTTGCTGACGCTGCCCGTGGTGCTGTTGTTCTTTATGCTCAGCGGCTTGTTGCACTGGGCCAACGCGGCCGCTTCCGCCCTATTCCCGTGATGCCATGAACGCGACCGAATCGATCCCGGTGCTCAATCGACTGCTGGGCCTGTTATGCCGCTCGCTGCCGACCTACCTCACCGAGGTGAAGACGTTGGGGCATCCTGAGGGAGAGAAAACGCGCACGGCCCTCAACCGGCTCGTGGCCGATCAGCAGATGTACGCCAAGCGCGTCGCCGACGCGATTGCCCAGTGCGGCGGACAGCCGAATTCCGGGCGATTTCCCAGCGAATTCGCGGCGAAAAACGACCTCTCGATCGAATTCCTGCTTAGCGAGATCGTCGCCTGCCAGGAGCGGGACGTGGCTGCGATCGCCCAGTGCGCCGGCCAGCTCGAAGGCATCTCGACCCTGCACGCATTGGCCGAAGAAATCCTCGGCAACGCCAAGGGACATTTGGAGATTTTGCGGGAGTTGGTGAAGGAGAGTGGGGGAATGACGAAGCACGAGGGACAATGACGAAGCACGAATGACGAAGGAATGACGAAATTCAAATGACGAATGATGCAGGCGCATTTCGTCATTGTCCATTCGAGCTTCGTCCTTCCTTCGTCCTTCGTTCGTCCTTCGTGCTTCGTCCTTCCTTCGTCATTCGTCATTTGTGCTTCGTCATTTCCCCCCATGTACTTCGACACCCACGCCCATCTGGACCAAGTGGAGTTCGACGCCGATCGCGGCGAGGTGATCGCGCGGCGCGTGAAGCCGGGGTGACGATGATCCTCTGCCCCGCGCTGTCCGCCGAGTCGAGCCGGGCGGTGGTGAGATTGGCCGAACAGTACGACCTGCTGGCGGCGGTGGGAATTCACCCGAACTCGACCCACGAGGCGACGGCGGGCCATTGGGAGCAGATCGCGGCAATGATCGATCATCCCCGGGTTGCGGCGCTGGGTGAGACGGGGCTCGACCGCTACTGGGATTTCGCCCCGCTCTCGCTTCAGCAGGAATACATCGACCGCCATCTGCGGCTGTCGCAGGCGTGCGATCTGCCGGTGATCCTGCATTGTCGCGACGCCCAGGCCGATCTGCTCGCGGCCCTGCGCGCGGCGGCGGCGAACGGGCCGATCCACGGGGTCGTTCACGCCTTCAGCGGCGACGCGGCTTTCGCCGCCGAATGCCTGGCGCTGGGGCTATACGTCAGCTTTGCCGGCAACGTGACCTACTCGAACAAGAAATTCGAGCCGCTGCGGGCCGCCGCACGCACGATTCCGCCCGACCGGCTGCTGGTGGAGACCGATAGCCCCTACCTGGTGCCGCAGTTGTTCCGCGGCAAGCAGAAACGCAACGAGCCGGCGCACGTGGTCCACACGGCGGCGTTTCTGGCGGAGTTGCGGGGCGTCGCGTCCGAGCAACTCGCCGCCGAGACCGCGGCAAACGCCCGGCGGCTGTTCCGCTTGCCCTCGACGGTATAATCGACTGGTTCCCCCGGATATTCAGACAACGGAGGCCGCTTATGGTCAAGACCGCTAGCACGATGTTGCCGCTGGGCGTGGTGGCGCCCGATTTTTCGCTGCCGGATACGCAGGGCAAGCAGGTGTCGCTTTCCGATTTCGCCGACGCCCCGGCACTGCTGGTCGTTTTTCTGTGCAACCACTGTCCGTACGTAAAGCACGTGGCCGCCGGCTTGGCGGAGTTGGCCGCGGAATATCAGCGGCGCGGGGTGGCGGTGGTGGGGATCAACTCGAACGATGTCGCTGCCTTTCCTCATGACTCGCCCGCTAAGATGGCCGAAGAGGTGAAAGCCCGCGGCTACACGTTTCCTTATCTTTTCGATCAGAAGCAGGCAGTCGCCCAAACATATCGCGCGGCATGTACGCCCGACTTCTACGTGTTCGACCGCCAGCGGAAGTTGGTTTACCGCGGGCAGATGGATTCGAGCCGGCCGGGCAACGACGTGCCGGTGAGCGGCGAAGACCTCCGCGCCGCGCTCGATGCCGTACTGGCCGGCCGAGCGGCGCCGGCCAACCAAAGGCCGAGTCTCGGCTGCAACATCAAGTGGCAGCCCGGCAACGAGCCGGATTATTTCCGCTAACGTACTTGGCTCTACTGCTTCAGCCGCGCTACGAGCCGCAGACTCGGCGCTTCGACGCAGCGGTAGAAGAGGTCGGCCAGCACGATGCTGACCAGGACCGACGCCGTCATCCAACACACGGCGGCCTGGGCGTTGTCGCGGGTCCAATAATATCCCAAGCTGACAACGATCCAACTCGTTAAGTAGTGAGTCAGAAACAGGCTGTAGGAGATGCGGCCGAGGTATTGCAGCGGCCGCCACGCCAGCCAATCGCCGAGATGGCCGCGGCGGCCAACAAAGTAGATGACGATTCCGGTGGTGAGGGCCACGAAAACGTCGAGCGATTTTTTGTAGTCCAAGCCGAGGTTCCAGCGATAGGCGACCCCGGCGGCCATTACCACGGCAAAAGCCCAAAAGACGGCGCGGGGAATGCGTCGCTCCAACGCCCACCAGGCCATGGCTCCAAACAGCGGCATGTGAAAGTAGTAGATCACCCAGGCGCTGTAATCGTAGGAAGCGACGTTGAACCAGAACAGCGATGCCAATCCCAAGGGCACGAAGAGCAGCATGAGGACGAACGCGTCGACGCTCGCGCGGCCGGCCTTGCCCGGCAGCGGTCGGGAGAACACCCGCACCACTGCCAGCATCAATGCAAACAGCAGGCCGAACTGCAAATCGACGCACACGAACCACGTGCCCGCCGAAATGTTGCCGAGATCCAGCACGTCCTGAAGAAATCCGAGATTGGCGGCCAGGCGGGTCCACGACACGGGATCGTCGATCAGCGGCTGGTCGGGGCGATAGAGCAAGGGCTTCGACAGGGCATCGACGGCCACAACCGCCAGGATCGCCGTCCAGTAAGGAATTCCCAGCCGCAAGACCCGCCGCAGCGTGAAGTTGCCGAACGACGCCGGAGCGATCGCCGTCTTTCGCAGCGAATATGCCATCACAAATCCGGAAATGACCCAGAACACCTGAACGCTGGCCCAGCCGTGACGCACGACGAACTGAATCACGTTCGACAGCAGATGGTCGGCGGGAATCTCCAGCGGCCGGTAGCGGTGTACGTGGTAGCACGTGATCCCGAGCGCCCCCAGCCCGCGAAGGGCATCGAGAAAGACAAAGCGGTTGCTTACGACGCGGCTCGGTCCGGCCAGAGCTTGAGCCTCCGCGGGCCGTGCGGGAGTATCACTGTCGCACAGAGGATCGGGCATGGCGTCAGGGGAGGGGAGGTTGGCAGGGCTGGCGGAAGTGCATTGCTTCTTCCGCACCATCCTACCCAACGAACTCCGGCAGCACAAGCGTCGGAATCACCCCCGCCGCGTGCCCCTCGGCCAACAGCCGGGCGACGGCCTGGCGTCCGACGGGGCCAAAATCGAGCGTCCAATCGTTGACGTACATCTCCACGAATTGGTCGGCCTTCGCGCGGTCGAGCCCCCGCCCGAAGCCCATCGCGTAGGCGAGGGCCTCGCCGCGATGTTCGAGGCCGTATTCGATGCTGCGACGGAGCAGGGCGTGAACGTCGCGGATTGCCTCGTCGCCCAGATCGATGCGGATGGCGTTGGCCCCCAATGGCAGCGGCAAACCGGTATGCTCGAACCACCATCGGCCGGTATCGACGATCAATTGCAGCCGCTCGTCGGAATACGTCAGTTGCCCCTCGTGGATAATCAGCCCGGCGTCGATGCGGCGTCCTTCATACTGACCCGCCGACACGGCATCGAGAATCCGATCGAACGGCACCAGCACGTAATCGAAATCGACGCCCAGGCAGAGCCGCAGGGCCAGATAAGCGGTAGTGCGCAGCCCCGGAACGGCAATTGTGCCGCCGGCCAACTCGTCGCGGGCCATGCTCCACCGGGCGACGACCAGCGGGCCATAGCGGTCACCCATGCTCGCCCCGCACGAACAGAGGATATAGCGATGGGCGAGGAAGGCGTAGGCATGAACGCTGATGGCTGTCAGTTCCAGCTCCCCCTGCAACGCGCGGCGGTTGAGTGTCTCGATATCGGCCAACTCGTGCGAAAACCGATACCTGCCCGTGTCGATCTTGCCCGCCGCCAGGGCATAGAACATGAAGGCATCGTCGGGATCGGGGCTATGGCCAACGCGAATGGGCAGGGGCCGGCTCAAGCCGTCTTGCTGGAAAGTCACAATGCAATCCTCAGAGCCGGATCAATAGGTGCCGTACTCCTCACGCTCCGCGTGAGGTTTCCGCCGCTCACCTCGCGTGGAGTGTAAGGTTTCCGCCGGCCCACCTCACGCGGAGCGTGAGGAGTACATTCCGCGGATTCGCCGCATTCTACCGATCGGACTTGTCAGCGGGGCTTTTCGCCGTCACGCCCGCCGACAGCGACCCCGACTTGCGATTCTCCCGCTGGATCGCCTCAAAAACCTCCTGGCGATGGACCGGAACCTCGTTCGGCGCCTCGATCCCCAGTCGAACCTTGTCGCCGCGAATATCTACAATCGTAATCACGATATTGTCGCCGATCACGATGCTTTCATCACGTTGTCGAGACAAGACCAGCATCGTTGGCTCCTTCCAATGGCTATCCTGGGCTGATCCAGATAACACCACTTGCTGCTAATACACACAGAATGTATCGGACTAGATAATCGTGGATGAATAGCAAAAACACGGATGTGGCGTCGTTTGCGGTCAGTATTCCGACAGATACCGAATCTCCGGTCAGTCCGGTACATCGGAGAGCGTGTTTGGAAACGTGCGTTGGCTGTCGGCTGTCGGCTGTCAGCTATCAGCTATCAGCTTTCAGCGATCAGCCAGACGGACACTCGCATCGTCGCGGTGTTCCGTTGTAAGCCGATGGGCGCACTGTGGTTACGCTCTCGACAAGCTGAAAGCTGACCGCTTTGCAACGATTTCGAGGCTTTTCAAGAATTGAAATCGGCCGCCAGCCAGCGGCGATAAGCGCCCCACGTCAGTATGAGGTCGAGCGCTGCAAAGACCGCCACGGCGGCCGACCATGCCACGTAGGGCCGCTCGGCAAACCATGGTGAGGTGGCGGCTACTGCCGCGATTATCGGCACGAAGCCAACCATCACCAAGGCCAACAGCCCCGGAAACAACAACGGATAACGTGCCAACCAGAGAGCCGCGGCAAACAGAGCGACCTGGAGCAGGGCAGAAAACACCAAAATGCCCATGATTGTGGTTATCGGCACCGCCTGACGAGCAGCAATCAGCCACCACAGGACGGTGGCAACGGCCGCGGCGCTCCAGAGTTGGAATTGGGCCAACAAGGCCGCCAATCCCAGTTCCCGGAAGTACGCTTTTCGCGTCACCGGCATCAGCAATTCATGCCCGATCACCTGTCTCCGCTGATAAAACTGCCCCAACGATGCGGCCGGAACAAGGACCAGCCAAGGCAACGAGGTGAACGAGAGCAGAACTGCCGGATCCCATTCCCATCTTGAGTATGTGCTGAAGGTCCAAAACAGGAAGTCGGCGGCCAGGATGGCGGCAAGGGCAAAGAACCAGAGCGAGCGGCCCGTGGCCATGCCGACTTGCCAGCGGCAGGTGCGCGACCACGATGAAGTCGAGCCACGGCGTGCGTGCCGCAGAATTCTCAACACCTCCTTCTCTTCGTTCAATCCTCTCAGCACTTGCAGGAAGCGAACCAGCCGCCCACGGCCTTGGATTCCCACCAGGGGATTCACCCGCCCGCCCGTCTGACTCGGGCGGCCGTATCCAAGCATTTCTTCGTTGAGGCCGATCAGCCGCCGCCATGCCAGCAGGATCAACAACGCACCCAGCCCAAGAAGCAGAGCGGCCGTGCCAACGGCCTGGCCGGAAATGAGGCCCTTGAACGCGTGGTTTATCCACACAACGCCGTCATCCGACGAGGCGCCGATGCAAGAATACAAAACAACGGCAGCCAACCACCCCATCCACCGAAATGACCCTGTCCAGAGAAGGACGCCCGAGATAAACACTGCGATTGCCCAAAAACCGAAGCGATCGCAGCCCGCGAGCGATGCAAGAGCTATGGGAAGGAGAACGGCGATACAGAACATTACTACGGCCCCGACAGCGACATGCGCTCGGGCGAAGCGAGGCAGCAAACGCGCTCGTGAGTTTGCGAACTGTTCCCGGATATGGACGGCTGCGGCGAGAGACAGTAATTGCACCAGCACTAACGATATCCGCACATTGTGGAGCACACTCGACGCCATGCCGTCGAACGACTCGACGAGGACCAAGAACAGGTCGAGCGAGAGTTCGGGCTTCCCACGGCAGAGGCCGAAGAGAAATGCAGAGATGCAGGCGATTACAAACACGGCAAGAGCGAGCCCCGCGAGTGCGGCGACAATGCGGCCCCCCCTGCGAATGTACGTCAGTGCGACTTGTACGTAAGGATTACGCATGGTCCAATCCCAACGACGCAGCTCATCACCAATCAAAATCCGCCAGCAACCAACGGCGATAGGCGGCCTTCGATGCGAGCACTCCAATAAATGCAAGAATGGCAAACCATGCCATTGCCTCAATCTGCCACTCGGTAAATGGCCGCAACATCGCCATGGCAATTAGCAGCGGCACGAGTGAAACGACGAACACAAGGACGGCCGAGGGATTCCGTCGGATGTGGGGAGGCGAAAGCAGGACGGTAATCCCAAAGAACCACACCTGACAAAGGGCAGAGATAACGAGGATGCTCACGACGCCGGGCAGGGAAATCTGCGTCCGCAGCCCGAATGACCACCACAACACCAACGCCCCGTTCAGAATGCCCCATAACTCAATCTGGCTCAGCGCTGCTGCCATTCCCAGTTGCCTCAGATACACCAACCGCGATACCGGCAAGAGCAGTTCGTAGCTCATGGCCGGCGCTTTCACGGCGTATGTTTCAGGCCAGCGCAAAGCGGGCACGATACAAGCCATCAACGCGCACAGGCTCCACAGCCCGAACATATCGAATCTACCACGAAACGACTCCATGGCAGTAATCGCACAGATTACCGAAAGGAACTGGTACGATATCGACCAACCCGCAGACTCCGGCTGCCACCGGCAGACCCGCGACCAACGCGATACGGAGGCGCGTCTGGCGTGGCGAATCATCCTCAGTGAGGCCGGGACGCGCAGGCAAGGAACGTGCAACGAATCCCCCGGGCCATCATAGTCCTCCTCGGTCTTGCTCACGCCGTTGGTCTGGGTAGCGAAGCGATATCCTCGTGATTCCTCGGTAAGATGCCAGAGCCAACACCCGGCCAGTACAATCATCACCGCGGCGAGCGCAATGAGCAGCACAGCTCCCGCTTGATGTTGCCCAGATACGAGGGAACGTGCCGCGGCGTCGATAAAGCGAATCTCGACGCAGAGGAGGAAGCAGAGAAGGGAGGAGAACCACGTCAGCTGCAACATGACGAGCCAGAGAATCGCGGCAAAGAGGAGCATGGCCATCGCAACGAAGCCGACCGGCGATAGACCCGCCGCGAAGGCGAACGTCGCCGGTAACACAACGGCGACGACGGCCGTCCCGACGCAAGCGATGACGCCATGTACCTTGTGGAAATCAGGGAGCAAACGCGCACGCGGATACGAGAATTGATCGCGCACGTGGATCGCCACCGGGATAAGCACGACGATCTGGAAAAACAGTGCAGGCATGAGCATTCCCTGCGCCGCGGCAAAGAGGGCGGCGACCAAAAAGCCGGCAACCAGCATTCCGCCAACAAGCAGGTACCCCGACGCGCCCCACGAGCGCGCCCAGTGGGCATAAGACATCGCGGCCTGTTTGTACGGATCAGGCATCGTGCATCTCCAAGAAACTGTCTTCGAGGCTGACGTGCGTCTGTTCCTTTAGGTCTTCGAGCAGTCCGTGCCAGACGATGCGGCCGGATTTTAGGATCGCCACACGATCGGCCACGCGCTCCAGGTCGGAGGTGATGTGCGTGGAGAAGAGCACGGTGCGGCGGCCGGGCTCGGCCAGGTCGATGATCATCTGCAAAAACTGCCGCCGGGCCAGCGGATCGAGGCTGGCGGCCGGCTCGTCCAATACCAGCAGTTCCGGCTCGTGGCCGAGCGCCAGCAGGATCGCCACCTTCTGCAATTGGCCCACCGAAAGCGGCTGGATGCGGTCTTCCAGCGGAATCGACCACTCGTGGACGAGTCGGGCCACCATCGCGTGGTTCCAATTCGGATAGAAGGCGGCGGTGTAGTCGATCAGGTGGCGGACTTTCATCCAGGGATAGAGCCCGATCACCTGCGGCACGTAGCCGATGCGTGCTTTGGCCGCGGCGCTTAGCGTCCAGGCGGGCTCGCCCAGCACGCGGACTTCGCCGGCCTGGGGGCGGATCAGTCCCAACGCGCATTTGATCAGGGTGGTCTTGCCCGCGCCGTTGGTGCCCAGCAGGCCGACGACGGAGCCCTTCGGCACGGCGAGGTCCAGTCCGGTGAGCACCGGTTTGCTGCCGTAGGACTTGACGACGCCGCGGATTTCGATGGCCGGTTCGTTCATGGTTTGCCTTGCTCCCAGATTTCGTCGAGAAGTTGATGGGTTTCTGCGGCGTCCATGCCCAGGGTTTTCGCCAGTTCCGCCGTGCGGGCGATCTGTTCGCGGAGCAGCCGCCGCTGCGTCTTCATTTGGCCGGTCGGGACGCGGTCGGCCACGAACGTGCCGTCGCCGTGGCGGCGTTCGAGCAGCCCCTCGCCGGTAAGCCGCTCGTAGACCCGCAGGATCGTGTTTTGATTGACGGCCAGTTCGCCGGCCAATGCCCTCACCGACGGCAGCCGTTGGCCGGGCTGCAACGTTCCGCTGGCGCACTGCGCGCGGATTTGGGCGGCGATTTGCCGCGTGATCGGCATTCCCGAGGATGTTTCCACGCGAATCTGCACGGGCGGACGCTCCAAGTGACTACACTAATATAACAGTAGTCACCGGGGTGTCAATAGCCGATTCGCAAGAAGACGAAGAAAACAGCCGGGAGTCAACGACTCCCGGAATGGGTGCAGGCTGCCGCTGTCCGGGAGCCGTTAGTGCAGCAACGCTAAGTTGAGGAGTGTGAACCCACTACGGAGACGCGGAGTGGAAGACGCTCAGACACACCGCAGAGGACGCGGAGCATGCAGAGGGAGAACAGCGGGAGATGATCATTGAGAGCGAATCCAGCGAAGCGAGTTCTTTCTCTCGATTCTCAAGGAACACGGTCTTTCCCTGCGTCCCGCGCGTCCTCTGCGGTGCGATTCCCTCGCCGCCCAGCGCCGGGTTCGTGGCAAACCTATCGCTGTATTGCTGGCCCACATTTCTCACGGCACGGGGAGACCGGTCAACAGAATGTTTGGTGGGGCAGACATTCGTGTCTGCCCCATTTGTCGCATTTGCGGAGCAGGCAAGAATGCCTGCCCCACTGTGGTGAGAAATGCGAACTTGCTCCCGGCTATAGCCGCAGCAGGGAATCTGCCCACGGGGCGATTCAATCTTCGATGCCGAATCCCGCCGGCTCCAAGGCGATGGGGCCGTCGAGACTTTCGGCCAGCTTGCCGAGGGCTTCGGTCTCGATCTGACGGACGCGCTCGCGGGTGAGGCCGAGCGTCTCGCCGATCTCCTTCAGCGTGCGCGGCTCGTTGTCGTCCAGGCCGAAGCGCATCCGCAGCACCGTCGCCTCGCGCGGGTCCATCATCTGCAACTGACGCATGACGTGGACGAGATTGTCGGTCTCGACAAGTTCATCGTCGGGGGAGCGGGCCCGGTCGTCCATCACCATTTCGCCCAGCGACCAGCCGGCCTCCGCCTGATCGGTCTGCGGGGTGAGATTGTAGATGCGGATCGCTTTCTTGATGATCGGCAGCTTCTTCCGCGGCAGCCCGAGCACGCGGCCGATCTCCTCAGGCGTGGGCGTGCGGCCGAGCTCCTCGGCCAGGCGGCTGCTGGCGCGGCGCCATTTCGACAAAAGCTCGACCATGTACGCCGGAATGCGGATCGTCTTGGCCGTGTTGATCAATGCCCGCTTGATCGACTGCTTGATCCAGTAGCTGGCGTAGGTGGAGAAGCGGGTGCCGATGCCGGGATCGAAGCCTTCGACCGCGCGGAGCAGGCCGAGATTGCCCTCTTCGATCAGGTCTTGCAGGCTCAGCCCCTTGCCGGTGTATCCGCGGGCGATGTTGACCACCAGGCGGAGATTGGCGCGGACCATGCGGTCGCGGGCGAGGGTGTCGCCGTTGCCGATGGCGACGGCCAGCTCGTGCTCGTCGCTGGCCGAGAGCAACGAGGTCTCGTTGATCTCGCGGAGGTAGGTCTCCAGCGGAGACTGCACGGAGGGTTGTGGTCGGCGGCGCGTCGTCTTGTTCATGGCGGTCGTACTCGTCAGCGGGGAAAAGGGGACAGGCACCTTTTGCCGGAACGGCCCTCGACCAGCCTGCGGCTGGTGCCCGGCTTCGCACAAAAGTTGGCTGTCCCCTTTTCCCCGTTCCTCACGCGGAGCGTGAGGAGTACAGGCGTGGTGGTTGCGTAGTAGTTCCACACAAGCTATCGGCGCGGGCTGCGGAGTTTCTGCAACCTGGCGGCGACGCGCCGACGTGAGCGGGATATGACTGTCGTTCGGAGAGTGACGAAAACAGCAGCCGCAGTGATCGCAGTAAAGTTCGGCGTGTGCAGGGAAAAGGGGACAGGCACCTTTTGTGCGAAGCCGGGCACCAGCCGCAGGCTGGTCGAGGGCCGTTCCGGCAAAAGGTGCCTGTCCCCTTTTCCCGAACGAGCGTGGTGCGCGGGTTTCGTGGTGTGGTTGCACGCTTTATGACGGCTGTGCGTGATCCGCGAGTTTCTGCGACTGTTCAGCCAATGAAATTCAGTGTAAGGAAGGAAAAAGGGGAAATGGGGAAAAGGGCAAGAATGACGTAGTGAGAGATGACGATGCAGAAATCTCCTATGGATCGTTCCCCTTTTTCCTCCTTACACCGAAGCGACTACTTCATGCGGCTGAAGTGCCACGAAAATTCGGACGGG
>CAWGNG010000012.1:0-193886 GCA_963823895.1 uncultured Planctomycetaceae bacterium | reverse complement strand
TTCACCTTGACGATTTCGTCCGCCCGCCAGCCGGCAAACAACTTGCTGTCGACCATGTCGTAAGTCCAGCCCCACTGGGAAACCATCTCGTAGGCTTCCTTCATAAAGCGGGTCGAAACGCAGCGCTCCAATTGGTTCTCGCGGACCTTCTCGCGGTATCCGTTCAAGCGGGAGAATAGCCGCTCGTCCGGGCACAACTGCCGCTCAAGCCGCTCGTCGTAATCCATCGGGACTGTCCCAATCCGAAAACGGTCGAGGGTCGATTCGTCCAACTCGCTGCGGCCGACGTACTGCCGATCGGCACCGCGGCCGAACGTATTCGCGGCGGCTATGCACACGAAGTCGGGATGCCGCTTGGCGACCGGGTTGCCATGCCGGTTCGGCACCGACAGGTGGCCGTTTGCAAGGGCCGAGTTGATGACCAGCAGGACGTTCGCATCCGCGGCGTCCAGCTCGTCGAAAAGGAACACCCCGCCGTTCTCGTAACAGTCAAGGAATTGTGTCCCAAGGAAAATGAACTGGCCGCCCTCGCCGGCCGGAACCATCCGGCCGAGAAGCTGCGACTCGGACATCCCCGCCGAGCACGAGATAAAGCCGAACTTGAGCCCGAGGGCCTCGGCGACCTGGCCGGCCAGGTGAGACTTCCCGCATCCGGCCGGCCCGGGGAGAAAGATATGCTTGCGGGCTTGGGCCAACTGGAGGATTTCATCGAAGCACGGATGAACAAGGCCGTCGAAATGAACGGCCTGCCCATCGGCGTGCTTGATGATGATTTCGCGGGGAGAACCGCCGGCCTCAAGTGCCTCGATCCTGGCGGCCATCTTCAAGAGAAGATCGTTGACCTCGGCCGATACGCCTTGCGGCTCGGTGGCCGGCGAATCGGTTTCGGGATAGTCGGCTGGGGCCGTATAGCAGTTGGAATGAGCCCAGCGGGTTTTTCCGTTCATTTTCCGCCACACGCGGATCGCTTCGCCCTTTTCGATCCGCTTGAAGCAAACGGGGCAAGTGGCCTTGCACTTGGCGATTTCGGTCGTTTCGGTCATTTTCGTCTCCCGATTTGTGGTTTGTGGTGTAGTTCTCATTGGGGGCCTCATTACGTCTAATTCTGGCATGTCGGCCGGATTTGACAAGGGGATTCCCTGTGACATAAACCTAAGCGTGATAAGCAGTTACGGCCTCATTTTGCCGGTCACCGAGGGGGGGTGCATCCGGCCGGCTGGATTTTCGACTAGTTCCGACTAGGTATTATGGAATAGATCGCAAGTCGGGAGACCGGCCGACCGACAAGGGGCGGGGAAAAGGGGGAGGGACGGCCGGCGCCGAGAATGACCGGCGCCGGCGGGCCACTGGGGAGTCGCAACCCGTTGTTTAGTGGTCCGCCGGCACCTTGTTCTTGTAGAACCTCGACGCGAAGATTTCTTTGGCCGCGGCCTTCACATCGACCGCCTCGGCGATCCACCCGACATTCAAGTGGTAGGCGACGGCCGATTCGGTGCTCGCCTTGCACAGCGTTTCATAGTCGAGGATCGGAGCGTCGAACCGCTTGGCAGCGTCGCGCATGATGTCCCAGCACGCTTTGTGGGCAGCGAGCGCTCGCTCCTGAAGGTCGAGTTGGTCGGCCTCAATCTCGCCATTGGCAACCATCGCCGTGTAGATCGCGTCGTACCACGCCCACACCCGCAGTCGGCTCGGCGGAAAGACGTTGTCGGCCGGCCGGTACAGGAACACGATGTCGAAATGCTGGGCGAAGAAAGGCACCTTCAACGCCGAGAAGTTCTCCTTGTCGAAATTGTAGCCCTCCATCTCCCACGATGCCCGATAGGCGGCTTCAAGGTCGCGGGCCTGGAGTTCCGAGCGAACGCCGATGTTCTCAAAGCATGAAGCCAACTCGCAGCCGAACGGGCCTTCGAGGACCGTTGCATACTTGAGGTTGCAGATCGGATTGAAAAACTCCTTGTCGTAATACCGCAACCCATCGCCGCGGCCATGCTTGGCGAGAATCCGACAGAGCCAGTCCGTGCCGGAGTTCGGCAGGGACAACATCATGTACTGGTGGCGTGATGAACCCATCGCTCGATAGCCTTTCCAAGTTTGGCGGTGTGAGGATCAGAGTTGTCCACGAGGCCGGCGGCGATTTCCAACATGCACCCATCAGCCGACGTTTCTCGAAGCTCGATCCCGTCAACCTCTTGCCAGAATGTTTCGTTGCGCTGGATGCCGGCCGCCTCTTTCACGAGATTGCGGAAGGGGTCGCTCGCCCGCTGGTGGTTGACGATTGGCCGGCCGATCGTAATTGACCAGCCGAGGTGATCGCATACCCGCTTGGCAATGACCCCACCCCAAATGTTGTCGAAGCGGTCGTACGGCTGACCTTCGCCCATCAACGGCAGGTACATTAGCGGCAACGCCTCGATGCGGAAGGCCAGGCTCATCGTCGAAATCGGCACGAACTGGCCGCGGGGTGCAACCCGGGTGACCGGATCAGGCTCGAAATGATTCAGGTCCGCCCCTTCCACGAGCGACCGCGGGGCATCGTAGTCGCCGACGCATCGCCACAGGCCGACATTCAGCATCACCTTGCTGATCGCGCCTTGGTGTCGATATGGCACACCGCGAGCGATCAGGTTTCGATCCGAGCTAACCCATGCCGGCGTGGTGAAGAAGTTGGCAAGGTGCCCGTCCATCAACCCCTGTTGACCAGCGATCGGCCGGCAGTCATCGTCCAGTGTCGCAATAACTTGGGCGCCGTGCTCGGCCGCCTTGAGGTACCCGAAGATGCGGAGCCCGGCGTTCTTGCGCGAAACGATCCACGAATCATCCTTCAGCCCGTTGTCGATGTCCGCCCAGTCGTACACGTCGCAATCGTCCGCGCCCTCGATCGGCGGTGCCTCTGGCCCGTCGAACACGATGATCGTCTCATCCCAGTCCTTGACGGGCGCCCAAGCCTTGAGAAACTCAGCCAGCAGCGCCGGCCGGTTGCTGGGGATAACGAGAGCGGTTTTCATGGTATGGTTTTCCACTGGACTTCACCAGGTCGTGGTTTCGATCATTTTAGGTGGTAGAAGTGCCGATGGGTTAAATGGGATAGTTTAGCCATTAAGCGTTATCCGTCTGTCTGAAAGCTCAGGCCATGAATAAGGTTGAACGCACTGGTTTCTTTATCGCAAAACGCTCCGACAACGGCGCGAACGTGCGAGTGAACATCTTTACCGAGTTTGCTGATTGCAGCACCCGCGCCGGCTCTTCCTGGGAAGCAGTTTCGACCGCCCTGAAACTCGACGATGGCTCCCACGTGAATCCAGTGACAAAGGGCCATTATCAAATCATGTTTCCCAAAGTCGATTTGTTTACCGACGACCCTAATGCGCCGTGAACAAATAGGTCACACGGATCGTCGAAAGTGTCGTGACTACCAACCGCCTTGGCGACTGACTCGGCCCATTCCTTGGAACCCGAATTCTGAGTGGCCCCCCTGAAGATTCCGTCGATATAGACGACAACCGAAAAGCGATCGTGGCCAACATCGACAAGTTGAACTGCAACATGTCTGGCGGATATGGGATGAAATGGCATTTCTGTGTTCCTTTTCTAGCGGTAGCTGCTTTTCTGAATTGTCCCCTACTACGGGTTGTGGTCGGTGGAGTTACTTGGATGACAATATTGTCATGATCAGTCCACCTGCTTGGCGGTGGGGTTGTGTCGTTGAACGCGAATTGACATCGGGGCCACGTTGCCCTGCCCCCTCATAAACCCGGGCCGCTTGCGGCCGATGTACTTGCCCCAGCGATCGTAGAGAATCCTGGTACCAGCCTCGAACCCTTCACGACTGACGATGCCGACGGCGCCGCCCTTGCCCGAGAATATCCGCCCGTGGTCGAAATAGAATCGCATGTCGGCCAGCAGCACCCGGTCATCGAGCATCGTCCTCATCGTGAAGTCCAGGTCGGCCCGGCCGGGAATCGTTTCATCCCACAGCCGATTGCGGGCGGCCCCACGCATCCCGAACGAACAGCTCACGGGCTGAACAAACCGGATCGGCAGAAAGATCGGGTCCGACAGAAAGTTGTTGGCCGTCCGGCTCCAGCAGAACACGCCGATGCCGAGGTCTTCTGCCACCCGGTGGCCGTTCTCGATCAACTCGGCAATCACGGCCGGGTCCGTGATTCGCTTGGCCTTTCCGAGTTGGGGAATGACGCCGCGCAGGTCGTCGTCGATCTCGACCAGGCAATCCTCTTGCAAGGTGCGACCGAGCCAATTACGGATCGCGGCCAGGCCCTTCAATTCGGGATGCAACAGCAGTTGCTTCTTCGGCACCACGCCGGCATAGTCCGATGCCTCCGACTCCGCAACGGTGATCGTCGCGTTCGGCAGCATCGACAGGATGCGGGGGATGTTACGTGCGCGCTTTCGACTTGGCACGACGATTCGCCGCGTTTCCATTGGACTCCGCCTTCGGTTTCGTTTCCTGTTGCCGCTTCGCCACGCCCTCAAGCAGTTCGATCAGCTTTTGGGCCGGCAGCCCTCGGGCCGCCCCGATGCGACCGCGACGCCTAATCGTTTGCAGGTCGAGTAACTCGACAAGCCGGTTCCACTCCTGCGTGTTCCGGGCAAGCACAATCACATAGTCGTAGTGCTCGTGCGGCCGAAGCTCCATCTCGACCGGCCCGCCGAGGTCCGTCTTACCGCCACGCCCGCCCTCCTCGTCGTCGGCCGGCGTCGCTGCCAGCATGTCCGCGATCATCTTGCGGAGACTGGCCTCCTCGGCGTCGATCTCCTCCAGCAGCCGGCGGCGGGCCTCGACGTTGTCGGTTGACATCGCCCCAAGCGGATCGTGGGTGGCCAGAATCTTCTTGGCCTCCTCCTCCGTAACGTCGAGGATCAGGACCGGCATTTCCTGGTCGAGGTCCAGTTCTGCCCGCATGTGGCCGTCGATCAGTTCAAGACTGCCGTCCTCAAGCTCGCGGGCAAGCCCAGCCCCGGCAAAGCCGACTTCGGCAAGGATCGCCTCCAGGGCTTCCCGTTGCTCTGGGGGGTGATCCCGCCAATTCCAAGGGCAGGGCCGCAGGTCGCCGGCACGGACGCGGCGGAGTTCCTTGATACGGTCTCGAAAGTGGCCCATTTTCAGCCTTTGGCAGCGGTGTTAGGCGGATTTGATTCCTGGAAGGAGTGTGTGTCGGAAGCGAATGGCCCCGGTGGGAAACGGCCGGCCACAATCGGCCGGAAGGACCCTTCTACTTACTTGCTACTTGATCCATGTGTTGGCGCGGTGCCCCGCCGCGAGGCCCTCGTTGTAATTGATCGTGGCACCCGCTGCCTGCCCTGCCGCGTAGACCGCTCCTGTCTTGGCCGTACCGTTCACCGTCACATCTCGGTCGCCGCCGCTCCGCTGCTCGTTCTCGAAATTCAGCAGCCGCGTCTGGGCCGCAAGCCGTGTACAATTCCGCCTCGCGCCAAAATCGGCCCGCGCCACGCCGTCCGTCTGTCCAGTAGACGGGTCGAGGAACAGGTTATCGACGCTGCAACGGTGAACCGCACCGCGGTCAGTGACAGCTTCAGCACCCCATGCCCCCAGTGTTGCCGCGAAGGCGGCAGGAGATGCACCACCCGGCACCCGCTGGGCCTTGTCCTCCGACTCGGGATCGGTGTCGATCTTGCCCCACGCGCGGCATGCGGAAAACGGCCGCGGCGCAGGGTCAGCAGCATCCACGGCTCGTTGCAGCGTCTCGACAGCAGCCGTTTTGTCGATCGGCGTCGCGTAGGGAGAAGGAGCGACGGAAGAAATGACCGTCAGCATCCCTTCTTCGTCCCTGATGGCAACGAATGTCAGGGGCGTGCCGCTGGCCTTAGATTCCCGACGCATGGCTTTGAGTGTCGCCTGCCAGTCCACATCAGGGATGCAGTCCGTGAATAGAGGGCCGGCATGCTGGTCGATGTGGTAGCCAAACCGCTCAAAGGTCACTTGACTCCAGCGGGGACCGCATACGGGGCAGTCCCGCTTTCGGCACACAGCAGGAATCAGAGCGGGGGAGTGGCGGATCTGGCCGGCCACACCGAAGGCACCGGGACAATCCCACGGGTTTGTCGAATACCTTGCGGATTGCTTGCGGATGTATTGCGGAATGGTTGCTTTGTCCCTATTTGTGCGTACTACCCTTTCACACTGTACGCATGAATCGGGACAAGAGCAACAATCCGCAAGGTATCCGCAAGGTATCCCCTTTCTGTCCGGAGAGTAGAACTCCGTGCGATCCTTCAGCGCGTTGGCGATGGTCAGGGCGAGATAGCCACCGTGTCGATCCCATTTCGGCCGTGCCAAGCCGGATTGCAGCATCAGCCGTTCGATACGGCCGGCGTCAGGCCCGCACCAGAAGGCGAGCCTCGACGCCAAGGCAAAGTCGGCTTCCGATCGACTGGGGTACGCGCTGGCGTCGCCGGTCCATAGTTGGTGAAACCTCGCCCCGCCCTTGGATTGACTCGCCTTCTCGACCAGTTCCACATCGCCAAGCTCAGTGGCAACGGCATGGGCGTGGTCCGATGCCACGGATGCCGGCTTAGGCGTCGGCGACCCAAACACAGCGGCGTGCAACGTTGCGAGCGCGACTGTCCGCTCGTTGATCGCCGAGGGCACCCCCGGCAACTTCTGGCCGGTCAACGTGAGGTAGTGCGCCTGAGAGTACAGTTCAACGCCGTCAGGACAGCCGTTGCCCTTGCCGCCGATTTTGCGACGACCTTCAGGGAGTTTTCCCCCGCACACGATGCGCACCCCGGTGCCCGACGGAGAGGTTTCGACGTAGGTGTCGAGCTGTGCCACTACGGTGCTCGGGGATGGCACGTCGCTGACGAACATGGCCTGCAACTCGGGACTCCATTCTCCCAACCCGTTTGGCCCCATAACGTGGTCGAGGTCAAGAAACACGAACGGATCGTCGGCGGTGGGCACGAATCCGATGCCGTCGAACCCGCCGCGACGATAGGCCCGGTAGGCAGTGTCAAAGTCCGTCCACGTCGTGGGATCGTTGGCCTTCGCCGGCTGGCCGTTCACTTGCCAAGGCGGTTTATCCCACTTCCGCTCTTGTCGCTTCCACGTATACCGCCACACGACCCATTGCTGTCGTGCTCTCAATTTCTGGGGGATGCCATCGGCGTTAACAGGAAGGGCCTTCGGCCTGGGTGGGATAGATGATCGCTGGCTCTTGCGCTTAGCCGGAGAATCGACTACAATACTCATTGCGATGTTCCTTTCTGCCCGGCCAGGGTGCTGTCCTTGCCGGGCTTTTTCGTTCTTCGTTCATGTCGCTGGGCAATCTGATCTGCTGTGAGCGGCTTGTACGGTGCCGCAGGCGGTTGCTCTTCGATAAATCGAATTAGGTCTGCCCCCAAAACGTAGCGATATTTGGAGAACGCCAGAACTCGCAAACCCTTCCGTCTGGCAAGCTCCAGGGTTTTGGCACCCCAGCCTAATCGTTCATGGATGCCCTTAAGGGCAGTAGCTCGTCGGGCCGAATCCCGCGTCCATGCTGCCGGGTGTGGCAGTGGGCGCCGGCCTGGTTAGCGCGGCCGTTGCTGGGGTGGCTGGTCATCCTTCTTGATCCCCATTGTCTACAATGTCCGATTCGGCAAACGCCGCAAGTACCTCGTCCCATGATGTCGCGGGCGTTTCCTTCAATGCCTTCGCGATCTTTCTGCGTAGCGATTTGGGCATTGAATACTTCTTGGCGGCATCTTCTGCATCACCCAGGGCGTCTTGAATGGCGCTATTCACAAAGGCCACCTTGACGGCTCGGGCGTAGGCGTTCCTCAGCGTATCATCGTCGGGCAGGACCTTCTTGACGCCATACTCGTGCAGCTTCGCTTCGACCCACTCAATGAGGTTGCGGCTGGTAAACGCGTTCAGTTCAACGCGACGGCCATAATAGTGCTTGCCGCCGCCACCCTCGCATAAGAAGGCGATTTCCTCGGGTGTTGCACCGTTCTCTTCTAAGTTGCGCCGCGGATCCGACTCGTAATAGACCTCTTCCGAAACCAAGCCCCAGGATTCAACGTCACCCAGGCGAAGACCCAGATCGACAATCTCGAAGGATTTTGCGAATTGGTATCGTCGCGTGTCCTTTTGGAATGAGGCGGCGATTGCGAACCCGGCCTTGTCAAGGTCCCGGAGTAAGAGCAGCGGGACGCCATAATCGCCGCAGACATTTTCGACGAGGGTACGTGCAGCGGTGACGCTCATTCCCTTCGTGGACATGATGGCGATGTCATATCGCTTCGCTAGCTTGACGGCATCGAACAGCGGTAGGAACCCTTCTTTTTCAATGAAGAGCACCGCCCCGAATCTATTGGCGGGGCCGCAGGTCGGATAGTCATCGTCAACTTTCTCATAGGAAACGTCGCTGTCCCCGCCGCTGGTAATGTCACGGAGATAATGCCGCACGTCCAGCGTGCCGAGAGGTATTGTCCTCTTGGTATGCGGTTCAGTAAGATGTCCACGTGCATCGAATACCACGTCCCAATCGCCCACATGGTTATGTTCGTCCATGTACTCCGGCAACAGGGTCTGTATGAAGTACACGTCCTTCAGTTCGTATGGTTCATCATGCCGATCATGCGCCTTCGCCAGGATGGCGGGCCGAGCTGCATACATGATTTGGCGAGCATGGGCCGGCAGAGTGCCGCCGGCACTGACCTTCATGTAAGCTTCTTCCATGCATCCTTCTGCAGCCTCCTTGATCGTCACGCGAGTTGAGTATTCGTACTCGCAGTTCATCACCTTGCGCCGTCTGTACTTGATTTCGGGGCGGCCTTTGTCTTCGCGCTTGCGTTGTTTGCGCCAGGTGTCGGTGACCGCTTCGACGGCTTTCTTTAGCATTTCGCCCTTCATCAGGTCCCCGCCTCGCTAATTTCAATGTTGGTCTTACCGCGGTCGGTGTATCGCACGCGGGCACATGCACAGTGGAGCAGGAACATCACCGGCTCATGGCGCCCGACCATCTGTTCTGCGAGAAGCGAGTTGAGACCATCATCGTAGCCGCCCCCGAGACTGCGGAACGGGTTGCCAATGGCACCCGACCAGTTGACGCCGGTGATTATCCGACGGCTCGCCTTCTCGTCCTTGAAAAGGGCAAATGCCGACTCGATTACAACGGGTACGCCCTCGTCTATATCCATCAACTTCTTGTAGTGAAACGTCTTCTTATCACAGCCCGATTCTGTGAAACGCTGGCGGAGGTGGTCCTTGCCGATCACACCCAGCGCCGACGGATTGACGACCTTGCTATTTTGCTTCATGGCGGCCAAGAGGTTGGCGGCGGCTTTATGATCTATGCCACCGTCATTGGCAAGCGATGATAGACTGGCCCGCGCCATGCCCGTCGAGTCCAACACGGCCTTCTGTTTGGCAGTGCCGGTCAACCCGCGGAACTCCTTGATGAAGTCGCGCACATACCGGTCAGCACCGCGTTCCTGGTCATGGCCGATGTACGCAGCCAGTAGACGTTCGAAGTCCTCTTGCGTGTACCAGTGCGGCGAAGTCGGCTCGCTGGGACCCCATTTGGCCCAGGTGCGGCTGGTGGCCTCAGTCACGGTCCGCTGGCCGAACCAGTCCACGGAGAGTGTCAAATGTGGGTTGAGGAAGGTGAAGTCGGAGGCTAATTGTAAAAATGCATCCTGTTGCTCGGACACAATATCGCTTGCGATCTGGGGCCAACGGAGCATGAATACAGTGCCAGTTTTTACATTTTCGACAGGTCGGACGCTCCGCTCGATCTTCGGTTCCTGCCGGATTGGGTCCATGCAGAACACGATTTCATGCCGCATCCCCCCGGTAGTGATGTCTACCCGCCCGATCCGATCCTCTTCACTCAAGACGAATGGCATCGCCACCAGCGTTTTCAGGGCGTTGCCCTGAGCACCGCGATCGGGTGCCATGTATGCCTCGCGACTGCTGACCCGGACGGTGTAATCAAGAACTCCGTCAATCGTCCTGGGGGGGATGCCTGGACCGTTGTCGCTGACGGCGATCCCGTCCCCATTGACCATGACCTCAATCTCGGGCGCCAGGTCGGCCTCCTCGCAGGCGTCGAGGGAGTTGTCCAGCAATTCCTTCTGGACAACCAAGGGCCAGTCCCAGCTCGCGTGGCCGATCTGCGCGGTCAGTTCCTTCTGGGTGCAAAACTCGAGAAGCCGCGATGTCTCAAACGCGATGCGGCTGAGCTTGGTTGCACCGGGCTGTTGTCGCGTTGGCGAAGTTGCTGTAGCATCCATTTGTGGCATCTTTTCCAGCCCGACCGGCTCTGCACAGCCATCTGGGTTTATTAGGCGCTAGAAGAATTGAGTGACCCCCTGGGGCTGCCTCCTTCGGCAGCGGGTGATCTTGGGTTGCGGCCCCGCGGCTCGGCTCTGCTCAAAGAGGGCAAGATCAGCGGGGCTAACGCGATAGCGTGGCCGGCCGCCGGTCGAGGTAGCCACGTTCACGGCGCCGAGCTCACCGTTACGAATCCAGGTGAGCACCTTGGCCGGATCGACACCGTAACGTCTGGCGACGGCTGGTGGTGTCAGATATGTGGCCTGCGGCGCGCTCATTCCGGCAAGCCTCCAGTTCGGTCCCGCTCAATTCGCCGCAGTTCACTTGCGATCCGGTTGACGGCCGGCTCGTCAAACACGCGCGCATGGCCAGCAATGCCAGCGGCCTCGATTCCGCGCGACTCAACCACGTATTCGACGCGGTGCGTTGGCACATGACACCGACGTGCAATTTCGCCGATCGTCGGCAGGAAGGTTGGCATCAATAGATCTCCGGTGAGCTATACCCTATTTCCCGCATCTTCTGGGTGGTATACAGAAAGCGACGCCCTCTCTGATCTCGCTATGGCATCCTCAGCTTGGAGGTACTCAATGAACTTGCGAAGACTGGACTCGATTTGCTTCGCGTGTTTCATTGCGGCATGGCGCTTCGTGAGGCCGTCAATCTCCAGGCTGGAAACCACGCGACGTGCATGGGCTCGGGATAGCCTCCCTACCGCGAACAGCACTTTTTCTAGCGTCTCATGAGATAGCCGCTCATTCGCAGAAACCGCTATTTCAGCGGGTCGTCGTCCGGCAATCATCCGGAGTGCCTCGCGGAGTGACAGAGTAGGCAGTTCCGCTTCGCTTGGATATTTGGCGGCTAGCTGCATGAATCGCTGGGCGTGCCGTACGCTGCCCTCAAAGTGCTGCTTAAGCCAGCATTCGAAGTCACCATGTCGGCACTCGCCTTTGGCTCGCTGGAGTAGGTGGCCCAGCCGGACGGCCACCTTCAGAGAGTCATGGAACTGCCCCCGCAGTTCCAGTTGAACGGCGCCAATCGCACTGACTAATTCGCCCGATACACCGAAGGAGTCCATCCGTATCGCTCCATTCTGAAATGCGACACGCGCGTCGCTTTGTTTTTCTTTCCCGTAAGGTGGAAACCATAGTCACGTCACTATGGAAGAAGCCCTTGGTCAGTTGAGCGGTGCCGAAAGCGCAGAATCCCCGTGGAAAACGGGGGGCACAAAGAATTGACCGGTCAAACCATCGGTCAAATCAGCGGTCAGAAATGGGCCTTTTCTTCCGTCGTGGCCTATGGTCGGCGAGCCGGCTCGCTTCACCTTCACGGTACGATTCAATCATCTCGCGGGCCGCGTTGTCGCTAATGTCGCCGGCCGTCAACTGGTTGATAATCTGTTCGGCCGTTTCCGTTGGCATGTTCGCATTGTCGATTAGTTGCAGGGTTTCGTTGCGGACCACGGTATCACCCGTCAAATCGCCGCGAGCTTTCCCCGCAAACTCCTCGGCAATGTCGAGTCCCACCCGGCCAGAGTCGATTCCCACTCGCCGTCGGCCAGAGTGGCGAATCGTAGACACGGCATCGCGGGGGCCACAAAACAAGTCGGCCTTGATTCTCTTCCATGCCGTTGTGCTCGACACCATGCCAGCAGACAACACCAGCACTTGGGCCAGTTTGTTCCGGCCAAAGGTCTTTTCGGCCTGCTCAATTGCCGCGGGATCGTTCGCTTGGCAACGCGGCTTTAGACGGTCATAGTAGCTTTGCTGGTCCACTATGTAGTGGCGGATTGCTTTTTCTGCTTCGACTTTCTTACCCCGCGGCTTGGTTCCCGTGGCGGCTGCGTGTGGATTCTCTGGAGCGTGGATAGGGTTGCTTAACCACGCTTGAAATACCCCGCCGCAATTACGTTCATCGAGATTCCCCTTCACGCGGATTTGTTCCATAATGGCGTCCGCAGACCGTATGGTCCGCCTCTCATCAGCAGGCAAGTGCGTTATTGTAGTCCCCAAGCACTCGGGCCACTTCCATCCCCGCTTTGATTCCCACTTCCAGGGCTCGTTCTCCCAAAGCTCCTCACAGATGATTGCGGCCTTCCAGATTGGCGTACTCTTGATTCCAAGAGACTCGGCTAGGTCCATAAGCAATCGCGCGGCTGCCTGATGGGTGGCGTTGAGTGTCAGATACGCCATGCAGCGAGCGTCTTCATGCTCTCGGTCGTGCCCGACATACCCTGCATAGCGCGGATAATGCAACCAGTAATCAAGTGCGAGCGATAAAGCCTCCTTTGTTCTGTCGCCGGCTTGGAGCAACTGCAAGTGTTTTCGCATTTGTGCATGGACTTTTGCAAGCTTGTCTAGGTCACACCCGACAGCCACCCATCGAACGATCCCACTTTTCTTCGTCATATCTTCACCCTTGCCGCCGGATCGGCCGGGCGACTGCCATAGGCGGTGAAGATTCCTGCGGTCAGTCGCCGGCCCTGCGTGGGTGTACAGCCCACAAACTCAGCACTTCGATCCTACTTTGTTTCCTGTTCTCCGAAAAGCCACTTGTGAACGTGGTCCACCACGGCTAGAAGCCGAGCGTCGTCGATCCGTTCACGGTATACGCTGGCCATATCGTCGCGGACATGTCCCATGATAGCGTCAACTGCCACCTGATCGCGGGAATCGCCGGCAATGGTCTCAAAAACGTGACGCAAGGTGTAAAATCCCACGCCCGGCCGGTGAACCTCCAAGTCCTTCACCAGGCAGGAAAACTTTTTGCCGATGAAGTCGTTCAGTCTCAGCCCGAAATCCCCATCTTCCCGGTCCGCGCGTTCACAGATTCGCCACGGATTGCCCCTTGGGGTCAGAAAGACCAGGCCGCTGTACTCCTCGGCACTTGGTGCCGGACGGTTGGCAAGCACCTCACCGATCGCCGTGGCCGTCTCGGGCCATAGCGGACATCGGCGCGCGATTCCGGTCTTGGGCCTCGGGAAGTCGATCCAGCCGCGTTTCAAGTCCACAGCGCGACGGGGGAGGCTTGCCACGTCAGTGTTGCCCATGCCGGCGTTCACGCCCAGCAAGATCATAGCTTTGAGCGGAATGGGGGCCGCATCGATCACCTGGCGCAATTCGTGCGCCTCAAGCATCCGTGGCCCCCTCTTCGCCCGTTGCAGGCGAAGTACCTTCTTTGAGGGCTTCTTGAACGTGGGGCCGTATCGGACGGGCTGTTGCATCAAGCCAGCCTCGAAGCCGAAGTTGAATAAGGAGCGGACCCCTTGGATTTCTTTACTGAGTCGATGTGGCCCCCATAGGCTGGCGCTAGCACGGCGGAGCCGGTCAAAATCGTCGGCCACTAGGTCGGAAACTGGCCGATCCCAACCAAACGCTTTGCCGAGCCGTTTGCAGGTTCCATGTAGGTCGGCAAACGTGCGGGGGTTGATTTCGTCGGCGTCCAGCAAGTCCCTCTTGGCACTCAGAAAGCGATTGCAGAGGTCGCGGACGGTCAGCCCCTCGACCTTCACTCGCGGCACCCGGCCGGCCAGAAGGTCATCCCGCTGTTCGAGCCACTTGTTGAGCGCGGCTTGCCCCTTGGGATCGTTGGCTACCTTGCCGAAGTAATGGAGCTTGCCGCGAACCTTCTTGCACCAATAGCCGGCCTGATGCGGGAATAGCGGAAAGTCGGCACGGGGCTTTACCGCTTTGGCAGATTTGGGCTTTGCCATGACGTTTTCCTTTTGGGAGTGGCTTGCGGGTGTACAAACTGGTGTAATCCGCACGACGGCCAGGATACCAGAAAGCGGAGGAAACGTCAATAATCCCCGAGAAATAGCGGAGTATTCCCGTCGCGGTTTGAACGGAAAACCTACGCCCTTGGAAGGCGACGACGAGGAACTGGCCCCCTGCCAAGACATCAAGGGCCGCCTGTGGGACGTGCTGTGGATGCTCAAGCTGGCAATCCGGCGTATTCAGGCCCCACTCGCCGTTCTGCACTTCAGCCTGCGAGTGGTGCCCAATGTTCCGGCAAACTATGCGAAGCCCAACCCGCCAAGGCCGAAACTCGTGCATCTGAAAGCCGTGTGCGGGCCGGACGACGACGGCTCCCCTTGTCTGACGATCATGCTGCCCGAGGAGGACTGAGTACGATGCTGACCTTTCCCAAGCGTCCCCGGCGAGACCAGACCATCGCCGCCGATCGGAAGCTCTGGACGAGCAAGTGCCGCCAGTACAGGGTGGCGCTCTCCCGTTGCCGCTACGGCCCGCACGATGAGCGCGGGATTCCCGACGTGTGCTACGCTCAACACTTCGACCAGGAGTTTGGAGTATGGGATGTACTGTCGCGCCACCGAAAACGAAACGCTGCCGAAAGGGCCTGCCAACGACACGCCCGTATGGCGAACTGTCCGAAGAACGGGAGGGCCGATTCGTGAGACGCCGACCCCGCAAGACACTGGCGGACATCCTGACAAGCGGCTGCCCGGACTGCGAAGGCCGGATGCTGATTGCCACGGCCGGTCTGGTCTGTGAGAACGGCTGCGGGCGGCTGCTCTACTGCTCGACATCCGAGCGGCAACAACTCTGCCGCAGCTTCCCCGACTTGGTTATCGAGTGCGTGCCGGTATCGAAAATGAGACTTTACTCGTACTGAACCCCAGAGAGGAGATCATGCCATGCGATTGTCGCGTTCCTATCAACCCCGCACGCTGGACGAAGTGGTCGGGCAGCCGGCCGTCATCCGGCGGTTGAAGCGGCTGGTGGCTCTGCCTCAGCCCTGTTGTCTGCTGTTCGAGGGCCTCGGCGGCGTGGGCAAGAGCGCCACGGCCAAGGCCCTCATTCAAGACCTGGGTGTCTGCCCGTTTTCCGGTTTGGTCGAGTATTCTGCCAGCAACTTGAGCATCGACGAGGTTCGCCGGTTGTTCGGCCAGACCTTCCGCTACAAGCCGATGGCGGGCAACCCGTGGCACATTCTGCTTGTCGAGGAGTTGGAACTGATCGTCAGCCGACACGTCAACGCGGCCCTGAAGGACGAACTTAGCGAGCAGAACATGCCCGAGCGGCTGATCGTGGTGGCCACCAGCAACGACGCCAGCGGGTTGGACGAGGCGCTCTTGCAGCGGTTCGAGGTCTTTCCCTTCTCGGCCGGCCCGACGTTTGCGAAAGCCTGCCTGGAGCGGCTGGCCTGGATTTGGCAGCAGGAAGCCGGCCCCGACGTTCCCATGCCGCTGGGGATGGAGCAAATGGGCTGGCGCAACGGCAACTACTCGATGCGGCGAGCGATGACGGCCCTGGGCGGGGCGCTGGAATTGCGTTGCGGGGAGGAAGTGGCCGCATGAACGCGAATGGCAATTCCGATGAGTTCACCCTCGCCAATCCGCCGCCGCCCCACAAGCCGTGGAGCGGAGAGCCGGCCGAGCAACGCCGGCAGACAGTGCTGCTCTCCGGCATCGATTGCCAGTCGGGGCAGATGGACCTGTTCCAGACGGATGGCGAGGCTGCCAAACACGCGCCGACGGGATGACCGGCACGTTGTGTCTCGTTTTCTCGTGCTGTGCCTTACGATGCCATTCGCCGTCGCCAGGCGTAGGCGATGGCGGTGATGGTGCCGATGGAGAAGAGGATAAAGGTGGAGGGTTCGGGGACCGTTATTGCGAACAAAGTTCCAATTCCGGGGCCTCCCTGCTGCGCCGCTCCGTAGAGCGTCGAGTTGTTGAAAACCAGCCCGCCCTCCGGAAACTCCCCATCTGTGCCGTCGAAAGACGCCAGCATCTGGAACCCTGTACCGTCCGTGCCGATTTTGAAGATCGTGCCGTCGTTATATGCACCCCCGTTTGTGGTGCTGCCATACAGAGACGAGCCAACGAGCGTAAGAGCACCGAAGGGATTTTGACCGTCAGCACCAGCGAAGCTGTGCAAGAGCCCAAATCCGGTGCCATCAACATTAACTCGGAAGAGTACGCCGTCATTGTTACTCCCACCGCCTGAAGCCACACCGTATAGAGTTGAGCCGCTGAGAACTAAGCCCCCGGTCGGATTCGCCCCATCGCTGACACCACCGGCGAAAGTGTGCAGAACCTGATATCCTGACCCGCTTGTGCCGACTTTGAAGATCGTCCCATAATACAGGCCATTGTCGCTTGAGTTGGGCCCCCAGTCTGCCGTGTTGGTCGTTCCATACAAAGCTGAGCCACTAAGTGAAAGGGTGTTCATAGAGAACGGAAAAGCCCCGTCGGCACCGCCGGCGAAACTGTGCAAATTCGTGAAACCGGAGCCATCGATTCCCATCTTGAAAACCATTCCATAACCTGCTGCGCCGCCCATATTACACACATCGTACAGCGTCGTGCCACTGACGACGGGACTGCCAGCCGGCATTATTCCACCGCTGACGTCACCGGCAACGTCATAGAAGCTATGTAGGACGGTGAAACCGCTGCCATCGGTGCCCACCCGGAAAATAGTACCAAAGGCAGTCCCTGGCCCGGTGCCTGAGCCGCCGTTCCAGGTTGCCCCATAAAACGCTGACCCGGTTAGGGTTAACCCGCTGCATGGTGTGTCACCACCGCTGCTACGGCTAAACGAATACAGATCTTCAAAGTCAGTGCCGTTCGTATTGACTGTGAAGATGCTTCCTCCACCGCTGCCTCCGCCATAAAGATCCGTGCCGTACAACGAAGAGCCAATTAACGTAAGGGAACCATTTGGCTCAGTGGGGGCAGTGCTGATGACGGTGATCGGGGACGAGGCGTCAGCTTCGCAGACAGACAACGGCACAAGCACGAATCCCACTGCCAGGACGAATAATGCTACGCCCTCAGCGGCCGCTGAGATGGATGCCGTGCCAAGAGGCGCCAAACACATGACCCCCCAAATAATCCTAAAGCCACGGCGCATAGGAGCACCTCCCTTGGAAGATAGACCAATGCAGCGATGAACTGCCGAAGAGAAGATGCCCGCATTGAATAACGGGCTGCTGTCGCTCCGGCCGGTGCCTCTTCCCTGCCGACAAGCGATAGCTGCAATCTAGCAAATCAAAATGGGGAATCAACCCCCCCAAGCCCAAATTTATGGGCGGAACGGGAAGACGGGAAAACAAGCCCGACTGGCTATCGAATTCTCGACAATTGCCCAAGGCGATACGAGGACACCGTTTCTGTTAGCGAGAGATTAGGCCGTGCCGTGTGCGGGCTGGGCGTAGGGGTACGCCGATCGCCTGCTGACTGGACTCCTACCCGGTCGCAGGCTGCCCGCGCACGGCCGTTTCATGCGCAGACACCCGATCCCCACCCCCAAACACAGGAGACACTACGCCATGATAGTCTACGGAATTACCCGCGCCAGCACACGGAAACAGCAGGCATCGCCCGAAGTCCAGGCGGAGATGATCCGCAAGCACTGCGCCGCCGTGCAACTGCCCGAGCCGACGATCCTCGACGAGCCGCTGGGCACTTCCGGCCGGACCACGGACTTTCGGCATCGGCCTCAAGGCCGTTGGCTCCTCCTTCACGCCCAACCCAGCGACGTGGTTGTGGTGACGAAGTTGGACAGGCTAGGCCGAACTGCCAGAGACATCCTCGACACGCTGGAACAATTCTCAAAGCGGGGCGTGCGCGTGATTGTGATCCAATTCCTTGGCGGCCAGAACATCGACATGGACAGCACCGTGGGGCGGTTGGTGGTGATCTTCTTCGCCGGACTGGCCCAATTTGAGGCCGACATGATCGGCGAGCGCACCGCCGAGGCGCTTTCAGCGGCGCCGGCAGCAAGGGCTGGCCTGCAACCGCGCCGGCTTCGGCACACGCAAGGTGGGCAAGCGGAGCGAGTGGGACATGCAGCAGTTGGCTTACATTGCTGAGATTGCCGAGCGGCTGGGCAAAGGCGAGGACGTGGTACTCGTCGTGGCCGACTTCTGGGGGCGCGGCATCAAAGATCACCGCGGGCTGTTGTGGGGCCAGGTGCAGCACAAGGATGGCAACGGGGACGGCAACGGCAAGGGGAGCCCGTTCGAGCACTACTGGCGGGCGACACGCTGGTTTCACCGCATGAAGCACGCCGGCAAGCTGCCCCCACCTTACTGCGACGTGGCCCACTCGATCCCCGAGCCCTCGCGGTTCACCGTGGAGAAACGCCGCAAGCGTCCCAACGCCAAACCCATCATCGACGAGAAAGCCGCCTGGACGGCCGAGCAGTGGCGCGAGTGGTTTGCGCTGGAGTGCGCCAGGAATTGAGCCGCTGTCCTCCAGCCCGAGGCGTGTCCATGAGACACTGGGCAGCGATCTGAGTTTTCTGCAACAACAGGTTGACGTTGGTGACGGCTACGCCGGTAGCACGGTCCATACAACGGTCCATCCCTGCGCTTACTGGAAACGCTCGGCCCCAACGGTTCACCCCCATGTGCATGGGGAAGACGTTGACGGTTGGCGATTGGCGATCCGTTCGCCCGGTTCACCCCCATGTGCATGGGGAAGACTCGGCCGCAGCGAGCCGACCCAGAAATCGCTGCGGTTCACCCCCATGTGCATGGGGAAGACGTGGCAACAAAATCCTCGGTGATGCGACTGTTCGGTTCACCCCCATGTGCATGGGGAAGACGCATCGGTTCCGCGACGGGCTGCGATTGCACTGCGGTTCACCCCCATGTGCATGGGGAAGACGCCGGCTGGTGTTTGCCGCATGCCAATATATGCGGTTCACCCCCATGTGCATGGGGAAGACGTTACCGAGAGCCTCCAGAGACTTCTCTGACTCGGTTCACCCCCATGTGCATGGGGAAGACCGCGGCCGCTCCGGTTGCGACCACCATCTGCACGGTTCACCCCCATGTGCATGGGGAAGACGTGGGGCGCGGCCACGTATCCGCTGAGGCCCGCGGTTCACCCCCATGTGCATGGGGAAGACGTTTTTGTTTGCGCTTGGAGGATTTCGATATGCGGTTCACCCCCATGTGCATGGGGAAGACGTAACCAGATCAATCTCTACGTCCCACGGACGCGGTTCACCCCCATGTGCATGGGGAAGACGTACACGCGACGCAGCACGCACGTCTTTGCCGAGCGGTTCACCCCCATGTGCATGGGGAAGACGAAAGCCTTGTCCTCAACGGCACCATCGGTGACGGTTCACCCCCATGTGCATGGGGAAGACGCCAACATCTTGTGTTCTACCGTGGGATTGCCACGAGGTGTAGCCCCTCAAAGGCGATAATCGTTCGGGAGGTGTCGCCATGCGTCCGGACCGTGAAGCCTTGCTCGCCGGGCGAGCTCCACGCCTGGAGGCAACTCCCGCCGCCACTACCAGCGACCGCCTTCTCCCAAAGCTTGTCTCGGAGGCGGGCTGTCATACGGCCGAGGAAGATCCCGGCCTTCGGCTCGATCATCCACCGGCTCAGATCGCCCCGCAGACCCCGCGGCACCCGTTCCAGAATCAGCACAACCATGTAAGACCTCCTCGATATCAGGCAAGATTCGCTCCAGCAGCCGCGTATCCCGGAACAGATCGCGGCTACCCATCCGCGCCCGCTGCTCCACGCTGTGCTCGCTCTGGGCTACGGCCTCGAAAACCATGGGCACGATCAATTCGACCTTGTACAGATCAGCAATGTCATAAACAAAGGAGAGCGCCTTGCCGGTATGAATGAAACCGATCGCCGGCGAGTAGCCCGCGGTTAGGATTGCCGCATGCACGATTCCGTGCAGACAGGCGTTGGCCGCCGAGAGCGCCCGATTCAACGGGTCGGCCTTGTCCCAATCGTTGGGGTCGTAGTTGCGGCCTTCCCATTTCAAGCCGAATTTCTCGGCCGCCTGGCGGTAGGCGTTGCGAACGCGATAGCCCTCGCGTCCGCGGACTTGCTCCAAGGTCAGTCCCGGCTCCAACGGCTGCCCAAACCGCTTCTCGTACATCCGCCGGACGACCTGGGCGCGGGTCCGCGGGCTACAGTACAACTCGGCCTGCCGCAGCAGTTTTCCGGCGCGATAGGTGCCGCCGCGGCCGAAACTGTAGAATCGCGTCCCCTCGTCGCCGCACCAGGCCACCAGGCAGTTGCAGTCGGCCAGATTGTGCATGGCGGCGTGCGTGATGGTCGTGCCCGGCCCGAGCATCAATAGCGCCAGGCCGGCCGCGGGAATGGGCACCGTCTCCTTCTCTGTGACGTAGGCAACCGAGGTTTGATGTTGCTCGATGTGTCCCTTTTCGAGATACAGGTAGGTGCAGCGGTCCTCGAAACGGGTGAGTTCTTGGAGGTCTTTCATGGCTTGACCCTCGCCACGCTGAGCAATCCGAAGCCGAACGCCTTGGCGGGGCCGATGCCCGATTCAAGCAGACTTTTCAGTTCGCGCACGTCCCCGAGTCGAAACACCCCTTCGAACAACACCGACCACCATTGCATCCGTTGACTTGGTTGCGGTTCGTACTTGGAGCGCCAGCCGTAGGCCCAACCGGGAACGAACGTTTCGATACATATTGGAGATGCAGCCGCGCCGGCAAGCTTGCCCGCTAACCAGTCGGCATGGTCCCCCAATTCGGGACGAATTCGCTTGCGTTTGCCGTTGGGCGAGCCGTCCTCAATCTTGCGCGTGGGATTCACCCGAAGGCGAAAACGCACTAGGTCGCCCGGCTTGATTTCGCACTTCTGGGCCGGGCGATCGGCGCATACAAGCGCCAATGTGTTGCTCTCGCAATCGATCGAGACCTCCTTGGTCTGTGGCGGCGCGGCCAAGAGAAAGCCGGCATTGCCGATTGGCCTTCCCCGTTCATCCGTGGCACGCTCATCCAAGCCAAAGGCATTTGGCCAATCTGGTTTATTGGCCGATTGCACAATGATGATCGGTCGGCGGACGCCGCGCTTTTGATCGACGGGATAGTCGATGCGATAGAGAAATCCAGCAGTGCCGCCGCGGACATGGTGCACTTCGGCGGTATCCGGCTCACCCGGCAGTTCGCAGAGGTGATTGACGCGCGCGCCGTCAAACGGCGTGCAGAACGCGGCGACGCGGTCTGCCGACGACGCGGGAGTCTTGGACGGAAACGCCATGCACAATCGCTGATGCACGCGGTACAGGTTGCGCAGCCATCGGCGTGTGATGTTCCAATCCGGGCGGTCGGGGTTGTCGCCGACGTTGATCAGCAGGTGAGAGTGATGCATGACTTAGTCGTCCTCCTCCAAAACCTCGCGGCGAACTTTCTCGGGGGCCTCGCGCAGGGCGCGGCGGCGGGTTTCTTCGCTGCGGAAACGCACGATTTGCCCGCGAGTGCGCAGAATGTCGTCCCGCCACCGCGGATCGCACGGATTGATCCGGTCCAGGCCCATGCCAAGACCGTACTCGATCATCGTCACCGCATCGTGGCACAGCCGACAGAGGGAACGCAGATCCTCGGGCGCTTCGTCCCCGCCGGCCCGGCGGTAGGTGACGTGTTGCACCGTGGTGGCCGGCGACTTGCAGAAGACGCAAAGCCCTTCGTCGGCTTCCAGCCGCTTCTTGCGCAGCCTGGTACTCCTTGTTCTTGTAGTCGGCACGCGGCCGTGGCGGTGGCGGAGTGCGCCTTTGGAGCGCAGCGCCGACCCCAACTGCCACCTGACCGCGCATAACTAGGCGCGCGTGGTGTACGGGCGGATCGAACGAAAACGGCGCGTCGTACCAGACCTCGGCGTCGACCGGCGCGGCATCGGTCTCACTGCTCTTCCGCCATTCGACCAGGCACGGCAAGTCGATCGACGTGCCGCGGGGCGCATCATACTCGTATCGCGGCCGCCACGGCAGCGACGTGAGCGCCGCCTCAAGGCCCGCGCGGTCCTTCAACAGCGGCTCGAACGAGCCGTCGTCGAGCGTCACGAGCACGGGCATGCTTGGCGGGCACGATTTGCGGCCCAGGAAGATAGGCCACTTCGGCGCGGCCAGAGCGGTGGCGACCTCCGCGATCAACACGGCGTCGCCTTGCAGCGCCACGAGAAAACTCGCGTCGGCCAGATACTCGCGCCGGGTGATGAGGGTTTCGTATTCGCCAGTGCCGGCCGTCTTCTTGACCTCGCCCTTGGCGTTGAGATTGCCGATCCGTGCCCCGACGGTGTGATAGTCCCACCAGCGCGTGCCGGGCTGGTCGATGCGCACGCCCATCAGGAGGTTGTTCAACTCGCGCAGCTTTTCGCGCGCCGCCTGCCGCGGCAGCCCCATCGCGCAGCATATCAGCCCCAACACGCCGGACTTAGTCGGCGCGTCCATGCAACGGCGAATTACGAACTTCGACGCATCGCCCCATGCCTGGAGCGGGCCTTCAAGACGAAGAAAGAGCGTGTTCGCGGTCTCATTATCGCTGGTGCGCATGTTCAAGTCTTCCTGCCGTTGCCTGCCGTCACTTTGTCCAATACCGCATTCACGACGGTATCAAGCGACAGGAAAACGTGATTGTTATCGACCACGGACTTTTCTTTCTCGCTCTCGTCTGCGCCGCGGTCCCTCCACGTCAGCGGATATCGACCCGCCGGCGAAAACCAGAATCGCTCCGCCGGAATCCCGAAGCCGACCACCGTTCTCATGTACATACTGGCCAAGGCGCGCAACGCTCTCGCCGATCAGGCCGCGCTGACTTCTTAACGGCACCGGATCGGCGAATGCATTCGCGTAGCTTGTGGGAATAAGTCGCTCACGCTTCAGTTCGACGAGAATTCCTTCGGGGAGGTTGAACGCAGCAGACGCGTGTTGTTTGCCCGACGGTGTGTTTTGCGCCGCCGCGTACAGAAATTGGCGAGCTGTCAGCTTCGCCAACTTCTCATCCGCACCCAGGTTCTTTAGCAACTGATTCCAGTCGATGCAGAAATACTTGTAAAAGCAAGCCGAGGCAAACTGCCCCTCCTCGACCATTGCGGCCGCCGCTCCGGAAGGCAAGTCGTCCGCTGCCGTCCAATAGTCCACTTCATTGATCGCCTCATGTGTTGAGATCGCGTGCGATGCCGACAGAGCGGCCTCCACTCCAAAGTCAAGCTTCTCGAACGCTCCCTTCGCATCAAACTCGGTCATCCGACCGGAAAGCGCGATGTCAGGCGTGCCGGCTTTCACCAGGTGCGGAGCAAGCGCCTGCGCCAGATTGTCCGCGCTTGGTTTCTCCTTCTCGGCCTCCAACTTGACCGCAGCGGCCATCGCGTCCACGGCAGAGTTTGGTACAAAGAGCAGGATGTTGGTGCTCGTCGAATCGCCCTTGGTCGCCTTAACTTCAACGCCGGAATCTTCGAAGACCTTTTGCACGAGCGCGACGGTTCTCGCGCGGGATCGCCGTTTTCCGCCGCCCTTCTCGCCAACTCCCGAACTAGGCTTCGCGTGCGGATACCACCATCCTTCTCCATCGCGTTGTGAAAATCGGCGCTTCGCCGAATGCTCCGTTTGATGCACTGGCTGGAGATGCGGGCGCGGGTGACACCGCCGAACATGCAGGTCTTCGGCGCGCCCAGATCGTCGCGGTTAAGATTCGACGGGCTGTGGTTCTGGATCATGTGAATTTCGATCAACATAAGAATCTCCTCGATTTGGCGGGTAAATTGCCTTCAGATATTGCTCGGCCCATAGATCGTGGACATCTCGCTTTACGTGATGTTCGGGTCCGCGGTCCCAAATGGAAAGATGGTCGGTCAGTTTCACCCAGTCCAGGCCCGCAGCGCGGCTGGCGACAAGTTGGCTGCGGACCACCGACAACGCCCAGTGTAGGTGCGGCTCAAGCTGAGCAAGCGGCGAACACAACAGGGCGTCAAAACGCCGCCGGAAACGCCGCCGGAGGCGCGGGCCGTCGTGCTCGTCGCGCGGTTCGCAGCGGCCAAGGATGACGGGCAGTTCGTGCCGGTCGCCGTCCACCTGAGGCAATGGGAACGCGGCGTAGACCTTGGCGATCAGCCAGGCGACTTCGCGCCGCGGAGCGGCTTGGCTCTCCTTACGCAACGGCCACCACAGGCCGGTGAACAGGTCGAAGCCGGGCAGCGACTCGTCAAGCCCGCGCCCCGCCAAGGCCCGCAGCATGGCCCGCTCGCCAGCGCCGAAAAGGCGATCATTGCCCAATCGCTCGATGAACGCGGCAGTCTGGTTCATGCTTTCGTCTCCTTGCGCGAAGATCGTTTCTTGTTTGCGCTCCGTGGCGGCGCGGCAGCGTCAGGGGTTGTCTTGCTCTGGGTGGCCTGCTCGATGACTCTTCGCGCCGCCTCGCGAGCATTGTGCAAAGCCTCGCGCCGCCGCAACGGCGAGCCGGGCGTGGTGGACGAAACGACGGTTTCCGTGACGCACTGAAGAAGACGCTCATAACTCTTGGCATCGAAATTGCCACCGTTCCACGCGCCGCGCAACTTCGCCTCTAGCGACGACGACAGCGCGTCCAGGGCTGCCTTACGCTCAGGGTGTTTACGCTTTGGGTTGAGCGTAGCGCTCCGCAAGGCCCCGAGCAGGCTCTCGACACTCTTGGATTGGCCAGCAAGATCGGGTACGTCGTCTGCTGACGGTTGGTGGAGCGCGAGAGACGTGGCGTCCTGGTAAAGTCCTTTGTTCGCCGCCGGCCCCGCCACCACAATGGGCTGGCGCGAACCATGCTGTGGATCCGGCGGTTTGGCGGACAATGCCAACAGTGCGCGCCGCCAGAAGCGCGAGTGTGCGGCGCAACTCGCGCCGGGTGGAGGGAATCCAATCGTGGCCGGAGATTTCGTTTTCCTGCTTTTGGGCCCTTCCGCCGTTTCATCATCGGCGGGCGGATCGTCTTCCGGCCTTCCGTCCTTCGCCGAAGGCTGTTCAAGAACCAAATGGGGATCGCAGTCCCAGAACTTCTTTTGTTTGCCGCCGCCCATAAACGGCGGCTTCCAGTTGCCGCTGAATGCCAGTTCCCTGATGAGTCGCACACGCTCCCCACAGTATGAGCAGATTTCGTCGGCCCCGCCACAATCCCCAAGCCAGAGAGTGCGGGACCGCCAGGAAAACACGACCAGCGCGTTAAGCTGGCTGCTCGCCGGGGCTTTGTTGGAAAGCCACCCCGGCTGCCCACAGGCCGGACTTACATCGGTTGGCCAGTTGAGCATCAGCGAATCGAGCAGCGTTGCTCCGACTGCCAACACATAGGTTGGTGTCGGGCCGTTGACTGCGGCCGTGTACCGCCCGCCGCCGTATGCGTTGGCGAATGTGCTGAAACGAATGATCCCCAAAGCACAGCAGGCCGGACAGAGGCCGTATTGTTTGTCGCGAACGTGCCGGAGATGGGCGATCTTCGTTTCAGTAGGAAACTCGACAAGAAGATCGCCGATGGGCCGATAATCGTCACGGTCCAGGGAGGTTGGGCGCTCCCTCTTCGGCGCCTTATTGGACTTCGCCTTTTTTCGGTTATCGTCCCACGTCTTCTGCTTTGCTTTCAACAAGTCATCCAGGATATTCTTCTCCTGATAGAACCGCTTGCCGTCGCCCAGAAGGTTAAAGCAGTCCTTGTTGTCATCCAGCTTGCTGAACCAATCCGAAGGAAATCGGCCGCCGGGAACTTTCTGCGGCGGGTTCTCCTCACACCAATAGAGCACTGCCAGCAGGAATCGCAGCAGGGCGACGTTGTCCATCGGGTTCGTCGCGGCGAGTTGGCGAATACGCGCGGCCTCCGTAAGCACGACTCGAATGCCGACGCGTTCAAAGCGGCCATCGAGCCGGAGTATCGGAATCCAGGGCTCATCGATCAAGCAAAATGATTGCGTCGTGACCATCCCTTCCACCTGTGAACCTGGGGTTTGGGTCTGTGCTTGTGGACATTTGCGCGTCGTTCAACTTGTATTCATAGCCGTGCGGTCGGCACGGCTGGCGGTATACTCCTTCTCAAATGTCGTGTAGCCACTTACCGGGTTGCCCGTCTCCAAGACTCGGCAGACTGCGCTCGCCGTGTCATGGGCGAACAGCGAATGGTCGGCACAGCGGTACAGGTTTCCAGTTCTGCCAGGCCCGGCCAGAGGCGATTGTCGAAAGGCAGAGAAAACAGTCGCCCCTGGCCGATTTCAGTTCGCCGAGTAGCGACCCCGACGAACACCCGGCAACCATCAATCTAACTGCCCGCCTTCGCGGGGGGAATAGGCGGCCCGGAAAATGTCCTGCGGACCGGTTGAACGGCGGGCGGTTCTGTCACGAGGGAGTCTGTCACGGATACCTGCTCATCGCCAAGCTGCCGGCCTTGAGCGCTTGAGGCAGCGCCGGCCAGGACTCACAACATACCACCAAGGAGTTAGCCTCGCGCGCCTGCCTACGCCTACGCGATGGCCTTTCTTTGCGTGTCGTGGAACGGAAATGAGCATACTGTGGTCGGAATTCGGCGTTCTTTGCAGCCATCGGTGGGGTCGGATCGACCGGCTGACGGCATCCCGGCGCCGCAAATGCCCGATTAGGAGCTTCGCACAACCGCGCCGGCCTGTGCATCGGCTGGCTTCTCAGCCTCAGAAGCCGCGGCAACGGGTACACTGGGGGCTGCGGCTTCCGTGGAAACAGGCACATCGGTGGGGAGTTGCTTCGGCGGCTCCGGGCGGCGCTCGACAATCAAGAGCAGGCCGTTGCGGCGATCGACGACAGTTTCCAGGGACGGACCCAGCCGGCCATCGACCACCAAACAAAGGAGTGCGGCAACCAGACGATGCACCTTGTCCATCGTGTCGTTGTCGAGCCTTTCGCCGCCGAACCAATGATCGCGTCATTCCCGGATCGCACGCATTACAAGCCGGCCCCCCTCTCCAATGAGCCAAACTCAGGTTTTAGGGGAGCCGAGCTTACCTGCGGTGGTGACGGGAGGAGGCAGGGGCCACAGCCGGCAAGCAACGAAGTCGGCAACCGCTTGATGCAACTCGCGTTTTTTGTTGTTATCGAGTGAAAGATCCTGATCGCGACACCACTGTTTCCCGAACTGTGACCACTGTTTGGTCATCTCGACCAGCTTGTCGAGAAACGGATGCCAGTTTCTTCCGTCACAGTAGTACTCTAGCCACGCGTAGACGTCCTCTGCTTCGAGAAAGTCGTACAACTCGTTCTCCTCTTGGTCCTCGTCCTCATCCTCAAGCTCGTCGTCGAAGTCGTCCCCGTAGTCGTCATCATCCTCGTCCGGCTCGGGTTTGGGCAGGGGCGGGAACTTCTCCGCCATCAGTCGCCAAGCCTTTTCCTTCGCATCTGCCCGCTTCATGCCCGTGGCGCGAAGCTCTTTGATCTTGGCGTCTTTCCAAACGGTGGCTTCGTTCCAGCGGCCCTCACGCCGCAGGCGGTCGTGCAATTCGATCTTGCTCTCTTCCATACGAAACCTCCTGTCCTATCTATTTTACACGCCTTGTCGGAGAGTTGTAGACCGTACCCTATTGCCAAAAACAGCCCGGAGGCTGGATCAACTTCCGGTGGCCGCGGCGCCGGCCTCTTGATCTCGACCGACCGCCGCCCGCTGGCGTCGATCCCGGCGCCGTGGCAGGCTTATCGGCCGGCACCTTCCGCCCGGGAACCTGGTTCTTGGTATTTCCACCCCTGCCAGCCCGTGCCGGCTTGTGGCCCGGGGGAGCCGACCGCCAGATTCGATTCTGGCGCTGGAATCGGCACGTGGGCGATGCCTTGGCGAGCGCGGACGCCCTCGGACGACCTGGGAGCCATCCAGGGCGACCTGATCGCCGGACGACTGGCCCACGCAAGGATTCCGGGGGTGTTTTCGAGCGCGGACGCCGTTCGATGACCTGGGAGCCGTCCAGGGCCGTTGGAACGCACTGGCGCGCCGTGAACTGAACTTCAACGCCGGCTTGTGGCCCATCTTTACCTCCATGCTCCGTACCGGCCCGGCCACTGTCGAGGCATTGCTCCAGAATCGCTTCTGGCGCGCTGCGACGTGGGCTAGCTGCCCTCTCTGCGCCGGGCGTGGTCTGGGTCGATGTCTTGGTCATGATTCACCGCTTCCGGCTTCACGCTCGGCTTCACGCCCTTTTCCTTCGCCCTGGTTCCCGGTGGGCATCGTCCGGTTGCCGGTATCAGCAGGGCGGTTGTCGGCCCGGGGACGACGATCGGCCACCCTTTCCGCGTTTATGGCGTTTATGGCGTAGCCCAAAGCCTGATTGTCCGGAAGGCAGATCATCCCACCCTCTGAAGGTCGGCTGCGGTGAACTTCAACACCTTTTCGGCTTTGTTTATGGGGTGGTGGGGCGCTCGTCGTGAAGATCGCTCGGCAGAACGAGCGGCCGCCGGCGAAGCGGAGAAGAAGCCCAACACACGGGTTATTGTAGCGTTCTGTCTGCGTGTTGGTTTTATCATTCTCTTTTTCGCGACGGAGGTAGCAATGATTCGGTATTTCACAGCACGCGCTGCAGCAGCGGCGCGATCGATCTCGTTTTGGCTGACAGTCCTAGCCACATTCTCTCTCACTGCCGCACCCCTCAGTGCCCGCGCCGACATCACCCCATACGGCGATGTCCTTCCTTCTGACCCGTCTACCTGGAACAATTCCACGGTCGGCTACATTGGAAACACGGCACGCTCACCGTCGATGGCGGCAGCGGCCTTCTTTCGTCCTACGGCTACATCGGCTTCAGCAGCGCCGCAACAGGCGTGGTGAGTGTTTCCGGCAGCGGGTCGACGTGGACCTCTAGTTGGAATCTCTCCGTAGGCAACAGTGGCGGTGGAACGCTCTCGATCGCCAATGGCGGCGGCGTAAGTGTCAGCAGTAGCTTTGGCTACTCCTACATCGGCAATTATGCCGGTTCGACGGGCGTGGTCACCGTGGACGGCGCCGGCTCGGCATTGACGAGCGGCGAATATCTCTATATCGGCAATAGTGGTAGCGGGACGCTTTCAATTACGAATGGCGGCAGCGTAAGTGTCGGTAACAGCTACATCGGCAATTATGCCGGTTCGACGGGCGTGGTCATGGTGGACGGCACCGGCTCGACCTGGAGTAGCGGTGGGCTTACTGTCGGCGGTAACGGGAGGCTCTCGATCACCAACGGTGGCAGCGTTAGCAGCGGTGACGGCTACATCGGCGGCGCGGTCACGGTTAGTGGGGCCGGCTCGACCTGGATGAGCGGCAGCAGCTTTCTATTTGTCAACGGAACCCTCTCGATTACCAATGGCGGTAGCGCGAGCAACGGCGACTGCTACATTGGCTCCAGTTCCGGCTCGACGGCCGTGGTCACGGTGGATGGCACAGGCTCGATGTGGACCAGCCACTCGAGCTCCGTCAACACTGACGACAGGCTATTTGTCGGTTACTACCCCGGCGGCGGCGCCCTATCGATCACCAACGGCGCCAGCGTCTCGGTCGTCGGAGAGACCTTTGTCGGCGCGAACACGGGTTACACGGGAGTGATCGATTTTGGCACAAACGGTGGAACGTTGACAACCCAGACGCTTCTGGCGTCGCCAGCCCAGTTGGCCGGCACTGGTACGATCAACACCAACGGACTCGTTAGCGACATCGACCTGAGATTTGACTCTGCCCACGGTCTGAAGCAAACGCTTGTGTTCCAACAGTCCGGCCAAAATGTCACCGTCAACGTCGATATGACCGGCGGCGCAGGTGCCTACGGCGCTCTCGGCGCGGGCTGGCAAGGCGCCGGTTCCTTGACGATTCAAGATGGAATCAACATCTCCGGTTACAACGGCTACCTTGGCTACGGAAGCACAGCGATGGGAGTGGCGACGGTCGCGGGACCCGGCTCAACCTGGAACAGCACGTTTCTCTACGTCGGCAATGGTGGCAGCGGCACGCTCTCGATCACCAACGGCGGCAGCGTCAACAGCTACTACGACTACCTTGGGTACAACAGCGGATCGAGGGGTGTGGCAACGGTCACAGGAACCGGTTCGACGTGGACCTGTAGCAGTCTTGTCGTCGGCAATAGCGGGAGTGGTACGCTCTCGATCACCAATGGCGGCAGCGTTTCGGTTTCCGGCGCAACCCAAGTTGGCGCGAACAATGGCTCAACGGGGACGATCGATTTCGGCGCGAACGGTGGAACGCTGACAACCCAAACACTTCTGGTGTCGCCAGCCCAATTAGCCGGCACTGGTACGATCAACACCAACGGATTGGTTAGCGACATCGACCTGAGATTTGACTCGACTCACGGTCCGAAGCAGGTGTTTGTGTTCCAACAGCCGAGCCAGAATGTCACGGTCAAACTCGACATGACCACTACGCAAGGCGCCCTCGGCGCGGGTTGGATCGGAGCCGGTTCCTTGGAGATTCAAGACGGCGTCAAGGTCACATCCGGCAGCGGCTACCTTGGTTACAACAGCGGTTCGACGGGCGTGGCGACGGTTAAAGGAACCGGTTCGACCTGGACGAACAGCAACGGCCTCTCTGTCGGCTGCTACGGCGGCGGCACGCTGTCGATAGCCAGCGGCGGCAGCGTAAACGGCTTCGGTTACATCGGAGTCAACAGTGGGTCGACTGGCGTTGTCACCGTGGATGGCACCGGCTCGACGTGGACGAACAACACCAGCCGCACGATCCAGGTTGGCTACAACGGCGGCGGGACGCTCTCGATCCTCAACGGTGGCCGTGTTATCAGTTGGGGCGGCAGCTCCATCGGCTCGACGGGTATGGTCATGGTGGACGGAACCGGCTCGACCTGGACCAACAGAAGCAGCCTCTCTGTCGGTTCAACGGGCGGCGGGACGCTCTCGATCACGGGCGGCGGCACCGTCACGGCGACGAGTGTTACGCTTGGCAGCGGGTCGCTCTTGGCCATTGATGTAGGTCGCGGCAGTTTGCTCTCGGTCGGCGGCACCGGTACCTTTACTAACGAGTGGCTCAGTACGATTCGCTTCCTCGCCGGGGCGGGCGTTGCGGCAAACACCAAGTACTTGCCCATCCCCGTACCGGGCGGCTATCCGATGCAGGCAGTTGGCGGAACGTGGGACTGGTTCACCGCCAAGTTTACTGCCTCCAGCGTTACCTCGGGCACGTCCGGCACGCCGGTCTCGCTCGACCTGGCATCCGTCCAGCGTGTTCTGGTCAGCGACAACGGAACCGGCGGGACCGGCTGGGAAGTTGGCGCGAGCTTCCTGGCACAGCCAACCTCCACGCCCTTGAACTTCACGGCCACAGCAATGAACAGTGACACCCTGACCGCCCTGCGGGGGCTTCTCGCTCCAGGCCGATCGGTTCTCAGCGGTTGGGACTTTTCGGCCGACGCTGGATATACGCCGGGCGATCCCGCTTATTTGTCGTTCGGCATCGGTTCGGGCTATTCTTCGGAGGGGCTGGAAGTATGGCATTACGATGGAAGCAACTGGACGGAGTTTGCTGCCAACGATTTGACCTACGACGGCACGTACGCGAGTTTCACCGTGACCGGTTTTAGCGGCTATGCGATGGTCGCCGTGCCCGAGCCAGGAACCCTTGCTCTCCTGGCCGCCGGGTTGTTCAGCCTGCTGGCCTACGCTTGGCGGCGGCGAGTTTAGGTCTCAGGGTTCAGCACTACGCTATCAATCCACTTCGGCACGCTGTCGGCAGTCCGGCATTGCGTGAGGCAGGCCACTGCCCACGGCCCAACAGGTTCTGGTGGCCGACCGCTGTAGCCGTCGGTAATAACCAGGATTGCCTTGGGTGACGGCAGTTGATCGCGCGCCGCCACCGTCGAGGTCGATCTGTTTGCGTCGAAAGGCGTTCTTCGCACGCGCCATGGCGGTATCGCCGCCGATCACGCAGGCGACGCTCCGCGCCACACTTTTCGACCGGCGTTTACAACGATCAAATAGTCCCTACAATTTCATTGGATCGCTCAGGAGGAGACGACTCAGGACAGAGCTTCGTAGAGGGGCCGTTGATCCGCGGTCGCTCCTGAAAGGGCCGGATGCCTCCAAACGTTCACGTAAGCCACGCCATCTACTTCAAGGAAAATGCTCATGTTCCGATTCATTCTACCAAACGCCTTAGCCTTGGCGTTCGTCGTTTTGACTTCGCCTTGCCTACCCGCAGAAGAAACTGTTCCCTTGAGCACGCTCGATCTGCACAAAATGAAGCAAGGCTGGGGTGAAGCGAAAATCGACCGGTCCGTGACGGGCAAACCACTTACGATTGGCGGACAGACCTTCGAGCACGGTGTTGGGACGCACGCCGTAAGCGTTCTCTACGTTCACCTGGGTGGCGGAACGAGGCGGTTCTCGGCCAAGGTAGGCGTCGATAGCAGCCAGGTGGGTAAACCGGGAAGCGTCGAGTTTCGCGTGATCGCCGATGGCAAGACGCTGTTCAAGAGCGGCGTGATGAAGCCCGGCGACGCGGCCAAAACGGTCGACGTCGATCTGACCGGCGGCAAGACCTTGATTCTGCTGGTCGGTTCCGCCGGCGATGGAATCGCTTTCGATCACGCCGACTGGGCCGATGCCAAATTTGTCGTCACCGGCGACAAGCCCAAGGCCATCGACGCGCCGCGCGAAGAAGCGGTCATTCTCACGCCCAAGCCTTCGCCTAAGCCGCGGATCAACGGGCCCGCCGTCTACGGTTGCCGGCCGGGAAATCCGTTCGTTTACCGAATCCCCACCACCGGAAGCCGGCCGATGACTTTTTCGGCGGACAATCTGCCGGCCAGCCTGCACCTGGATGTTGGCAGCGGCATCATTACCGGCATGAATCCGCCGCGCGGCCAGTACGTGGTGACGCTTTACGCAGAGAACGAGTTGGGCAAGGCCGAGAAGAGGTTCAAAATCGTCAGCGGCGACGTGCTTTCCCTAACGCCGTCGATGGGCTGGAACACATGGTACGCCTACTACGACCACGTATCCGACAAGCTGCTGCGCGACGCCGTCGATGTCATGGTGAAAAAAGGAATGGCCGACGTCGGCTACCAGTTTGTGAGCATCGATGACTGTTGGGCCAACACCAAGAGCAATCCCGACCCGAAGCGCGTCGGTCCGTTTCGCGATGCACAGGGCAATATCTTGCCCAACCAGTATTTTCCGAACATGAGGGCTATGACCGACTACATCCACGCGCGTGGTTTGAAGGCCGGCATCTACACGTCGCCCGGCCCGTTGACCTGTTCGGGCTATGCGGGCACCTGGAAGCACGAGGCGCAGGACGCCAAACGGTTCGCCGATTGGGGTTTCGACCTGCTGAAGTACGACTGGTGTTCCTATGACAGCCTTTCCCGCGGCAGGAAAGACCTCGACACGCTGAAACGCCCCTATATCTTGATGGGCAAGCTGCTCAAGGAGCAGCGGCGCGATATCTTGTATAACCTTTGCCAGTATGGCATGGGCGACGTTTGGAAGTGGGGCGGCGAAGTCGGCGGGCAGAGTTGGCGAACCAGCGGCGACCTGGGCGGCGAACTGACTCGCTTCTTCGAGGTCGCGCTGCACAACGCCGAGCACAATGCATACTCCAAGCCCGGCTGCTGGAACGACCCCGACTACCTGATTATCGGCAACATCGGTCAAGGCGAGGGAAAAGTCGCCCCGTGTCCTTTGTCTGCGAACGAGCAGTATTCCTACATGTCGCTGTGGTGCATGATGGCTTCCCCGCTCTTCTATGGAGGCGATATCAACACCCTCGACGATTTTACGCTCAACGTTCTTTGCAATCCGGAGGTTATCGAGGTCGATCAGGATCCACTCGGCCAGTGCGCCCGCAGCGTGAAGCTCGACGATGATGCCGTGTTGTTTGTGAAAGACATGGAAGACGGATCGAAAGCGGTCGCCTTGTGCAACCGGGGAGAAATCGAGATCGGCATTACGGCCAAGTGGTCCGATCTCGGGCTGACTGGCACGCAGCGCGTTCGCGATCTGTGGCGGCAAGAGGATCTGGGCCAGTTCGACGACTCGTTTAGCGCCAAAGTCGGCCGTCATGGAACGTGCTTGATTCGCCTTTGGCCGGCCGGGAAATAACTGTGTCGACAGCGCTGTATAAGGATTGAGCATTACATTAAAAGGAACGCCCATGCGTGCGATGAATCTTGATGGCCGGAATGCGGTGGTGTCTTTGCTGGCGGCGGCCGCTGCCGTCGTTCTGTTGCTCGCTCTTGCCCCGCGCCTCAGAGCTGATGACCGGGAGTCCAACGAGCGGCAAATCACCAAGAGGTTGCAGGGGTTTGACGCCTACATGGCGAAAGTCCTCAGGGATTGGAATGCGCCGGCTGTCGGCGTGGGCATTGTGGTCAACGACAAACTCGTCTTCGCCAAAGGATACGGCTACCGCGACTACCAGAAGAAACTGCCATTTACTCCCACGACGTTATTCCCCATCGCCTCGAACACCAAACTTTTTACGGCGGTGGCCGCGGGCATGTTGGTCGAGGAGGGGAAGCTCACCTGGGACCGGCCGGTTCGCGAATCCGTTCCCGCCCTCCGTTTCTACAACAACGATCTGAACAACTCGGTCACCCTCCGCGACATGCTGGGTCATCGCACCGGCATCACCCGACACGACGCCGTGTGGTACAAGTCCGACTTCACGCGAAAAGAGATATTCGAGCGGCTGAGATATCTCGAGCCGCGGGAAGCGATCCGGCAGGTCTTCCTCTACAACAACCTGATGTATTCTGCCGCCGGATATCTGATCGAACTGAAGACCGGCAAGAGCTGGGAGGAGTTCGTACGCCAACGGATACTCGCGCCGTTGGACATGAAAGACACCATGTACTCCATCGGCGAAATGTTGCAGCGGCCCGACCACGGCCTTCCGTTCACGGAGAAGCGGGACAGCAACGAACTTTTCAAGTTGCCGATCTATGAGGAGACGGACGGTCTGGCGCCGGCCGGCGCGATCATCAGCAACATCGAGGACGTTTCGCACTGGCTGATCGCCCTGATGAACGAAGGGAAGTACCATGGCTGTCAGGTATTGCCCGCCAATGTGCTGCGAGCCACGCTGGCGCCCTCCATCGCTATGCCGAATACGCTGGGGGAGACGATGGGCTATTGGGAAATCCTGAATCCGGAATACGGCATGGGGCGCTCGACCGCCTCGTACCGCGGACGGCTGCTGACCTATCACGGCGGCGACCTCGTCGGATTTCATTCGCAAATCTCCTTCATGCCCCACGAACATATCGGCGTGATCGTCTTTGTGATCGGCGACCACTGCGCCAAACTCTACAACCTCGTCGGTTACAACGTCTACGAACGACTGCTGGGCATCGATCAAACCCCCTGGAGCGAACGCTTGTCGGCGGCCAGAAACAAGGAGAAGCAGGCGGACAAGGAAGCGCGGGCCAAGGCGGGCGGCGAGCGAGTCCCCAATACCAAGCCGTCGCACGCGCTGGCCGACTATGCAGGCCAGTACGAGAATCCCGCGTTCGGCGTGATGAAGATCAAGCTTAAGAACGGGAAGTTACAATCCGATTTTCACAAGGAGATGCTGCCGCTCGAACACTTCCATTACGATCGCTTCGACTCGCCCGACGACGAGATTCTCGGCAAGCGATCGCTCAGCTTCCACACTAACCCCCAAGGCGACGTCGACAAGATTGTCCTCTACTTGGAGGAGGTTGAGGCGGTCTTCACGCGAAAGCCGGAAACGATCGATGCGAAACTTCTGGAACAACTGCCGGGAAGCTACGAGGCCCCGTCGGGCGTTCATTTCCGCATCTCTCTCGAAGGCGGCCATCTGCACGCGGCATTTCCGGGACAACTCGCCGACGAGATCATGCCCTATAAAGGGCTCAAGTTCAAGGTTTTGCACAATGCGGATATGGTTGTCGAGTTCATCGTCGACAGCGGCCGAGTCAAGGCATTGAAACAGACCGATGCTGCCGGGGTGTTCGTCTTCACGAGGAAGTAGGGAACAGTAGGATAATCGCCGTGGCGCATCGACGGCGTCGTGCAGGGCACCGGCGGCTGAGAGGATCATGGGAAGAGCGAAAGCCTGTTCTGAGCACGCTTTCGTCCTCTGCAAAGGAATCACGGCAAAGGGGGCAGTCCCATTATCGTTGACACGAAAATCGGGACAGTCCCCACCGATCTGCCGGTTGCCCTTGCTCCAACGGCTGCAAACGCGTATCCTTCGCCCCGTGGGATGACAAGGATGCAATCACCGCCCAACGCGCACACCCCGTTCTTCCCCAAGTGATTACGAACATCCTCGCGTCGCTCAAGAATGCCCAGCGGAACTGGCAAACCTCGGGGGCAAAGCCAACGATCTGGCGATTCGCTTGTGCGTCACAAGGCCATCGGCGAAAACTGCCCAATCGCCCGGAGCGAAGTCTTGCCCGTGGTGGGCTGCCAGAAAGCGGCGACAGCAATTTGAGGTCATTCGCTTTGGAGCCACAGTCATGCAACCCCGTTCTCAACTCCTGCTTCTCTTGGCTCTGGTCTTGCCGCTCTTGCCGGTTTCTACGGCATTGGGGCAAACGGTAGTCGCATCGACGCCGAGTCGCGAAGCCGAGGTGGTGGACGCCTCCACTGAGGTCCTCGGCCAGATCATGTCGATCCCGGCTCGGAGTATTCCCGAAAGCCTGCTGGGCAAGGCGGAAGGCATCGTCATTATTCCCGGCATGCTCAAGGGTGGGTTCATTGTCGGCGTGCGGCACGGCCGCGGTGTGATCGTGACCCGCGATGAAGCGGGCCAGTGGAAGCCGCCGATGTTCGTGGAAATCACCGGTGTCAGCGTCGGTTGGCAAATTGGCATTCAAGGCACCGACCTGGTTCTGGTCTTTTGCACGAAGAACGGCCTGCAGAATCTGATGCGTGGTAAATTCACCATCGGCGTCAACGCTTCCGCCGCCGCTGGTCCGGTGGGCCGTGAAGCCCAGGCCGCCACCGATGCCGCCCTCCAGGCAGAGCTTCTCTCCTATTCGCGTAGCCGGGGATTGTTTGCCGGTGTGGCGCTCGACGGCGCGGCATTGAGTGTCGATCAAGCGGCAACCAGCGCTTACTACCAAACCATTAGCGGCAGGACCCTTCAGCCTGGCCAGCCGGCTGCCTTGCCTCCTTCCGCCCGCCGATTGCAGGAACAACTCGCCAAGTATGCGCCCGCCGCCAGCATAATCTCGGCCGTTCCGGCCCCTGCCGTGACGACACCCGTCGCTGTTGATCCACAAGTCCTGCGCGGCCAACTTGACGCTTCGTCGCGGCAACTCGCTGCGATCCTTGACGCATCCTGGCGAACGTACCTCGCTTTGCCCGCGGAAGTCTATTCGGGCGACCGCGCGCCCTCAGCCGAGGCACTCCGCCACTCGCTCAATCATTTTGCGACCATCGCCGCCGATTCCCGCTACCAGGCTCTGGCGGAGCGTTCCGAGTTTCGCTCGACCTTATCTCTCCTGCGCCAATATTCGGCTACAGTCTCCCCTCCAGTCTCGCAGTCGTTGTCGTTGCCACCGCCGCCGAAATAGGACACCCCGCGCCCCGCTGAGTCGGCAGGGCGATACCCGTCGGTTCTGGCAAGGCTGGGCTGCGCCCGGAATCGGGCTCATCGTCGCGTGGGGGCCAAGCCAAACGTCTGCGATGTGCTACGCCGCTACTGCCAGGCAAAAAAAGCACGTCACTGCCGAGCGGCTGGACCACTTTGATGATGAAGAACACGCTTGCTCGCGTCCTTTTGAGCAGACGCCAGGACTGGGGAATGCGGCAATGGGCCTTAATCCGCCGTTCGTCCCACCAATAGACCTCCACTGCCGAAACCTTTTGCTGCTTGTCAAGATCGTACTGCACCCACTCCCGAGTTCCCTTGCGGTCCTACCAGGTCAAGCGTGGAATCGTAGTGTCGTGTGATGCTGCCGGCTCTACTTGGTCGTTCAGGGCGGCCACGTTATCATTCCGCCAGCAGTGGGAAGCCGATGGCCGCGCCTGACCGGCGATCGTGGCGGCAGGCCGGGGCTGGGCTCGCGCGGCAGCCTCAGGCAGCCGGACCAGCATTTCTGCCGGGCCGCGGTTGCAGTTGGCATAGTAGGGCACAGCAACAAACTCCACAGCTTTCGACTGCAATGCGCCATCCTGTGCGCGGTAAAACGCAAGCGCGGCTCCCTGGACGATCGTCACCCCGCCGAGCAGATCCTTGCGGTGTTCGGTCTTCAGCGGAGTTTGTGGCGGAACACAAAGTTCCGCACGCTGCCCGCGTTATCGATGCCTTCCACGCAGTAGACTATCGGCCCGCGTTGCAGGGCCACGCGACCTACGTCGGCCGAGACCTTGGGCTTGGCCTTTACGCGCCGCACAGGCATGTCCATCGTCAGCTTGTCTCCCCGTCTGCCATTTCTTCGCTTTCTGCGATGTTGTCCCTCTACGACATGACATCTATGTCGCCTTCAAGACGATACACCCTTGCGTGAGCGCGGCGTGGCCGGGCTTGTCGACCGCAGCGGTGGGGCAGAGGATCATGCCGTGCAGTCGGTCCCAATTCTGCTGCAAGGCGTATGGGACCGAGGAAGAACTGATGTTCCCGACATTTCGCGTCAGTCCGTTGATGACTTCGCCACGGATGCCCAACTGCTCCAGCTTCATCGCCGTCAGACGGACCAAGCCGGTACCAGCCTGGTGTGGAACAACGAAATCGACCTCCTCCGGGCGGATGCCTGTCGCCTGGAGGGCCTTTGCCGCGGCATTTGCCATTGCCCGGGGTGCCCCGTCGCCCAGCCCCATCATGTCCAATGAAAATACCAGTCGTCGTGGCTCGACGGCGTGACCACCTTCGGGCGTGGGCACAAGCACGTTTTCCCGCAGGTGGTACTTGAAGAATACGCTATTGGCCGGCTGCCGCTCGGCAGCGGCGTAGAGCAGGGCGAACTTGCTCGGATATCGAAGGCCTTCAGCGCTGCCAAGCAGCGTTGCCTGGGCGAAATCACCGAAGATCGGGGCGGTCACGCTGCAGCCGTAGTCGGTGATCTTGCTCGTGCGGTTCGCCGTGACCACCAGAATGAACTGTTCCCGCCGGAGTCTCGGGCACCGGGCGGCATAACGGACGGCGATTTCCATTGCCTTCGAGTAGCCGCTGCACCCCCAATTGATGCCGAACACTCGGACCGATGGGATACCCAGCCGTTCGACAAGCTCCCTGGCGACGGCCCGGAAATCCTCGCGTCGAGCCTGCTCTTCGCTAAGATAGCGCCGGGCAACATAGCCGTGGACCAGCGACGAGCCAGCAAATACAACAGCCATACAGTTCTGCAGATCGCAAGCCGCCTGACTCTGGAGATTCTCGACCGCCCGCACGCCCATCGTCACTTCGTCCTCTAGCGAGATGCGGCGGGATAATATGCCAGTGTGCTGAACGAACTTGCGTGAGAGGGTCCCGTCGAACCACTCGTTACTTAGAATCCAGGGCGGTTCGTAGGTGGCAATCGAGGAGAGTCCCAGGGTTTTAGAAAGCTCCGCATGGCGCGCATGGCTTCGCTCTGAACGTGCCTCGACAACTTGACCTGCTACATACATATAATCTTTTTCGACCAAAGCGGGTGAAGCGAACTAAACACCCTTTCCTAGCAAGCACAGCTTGCCCAGATGGCACTGCGTTGCTCCGTATATGCTATTTGGGTCGATCATGAGAATTGTCGGGGGGGCAGGGCAAGATGCCTGCGATTCAGCGCCGCCCTTCGTGACCGAGGCGCGCCCGCACAGTGGACGTATGACAGACGGCACGACGACCGCTACTATGGTCAGTTACCAGCCTCACCGCTTTCTCAGCCATGTTCTAAGAGGGTTTGAGGATCCAAAAACAGAGCGAGGCACGAAATCTCAGCAGCCTTTTTCCAAATCCGTCGCAAAACCATTCCTGTTGCTGTACCTGACTCTCAGGCTGCTTCAGGCGGATTAAGGTCCGCCCCTCCTGGCGATCGCCGCTGAAATGCACAAGGATGGGGACTTCGTCGTTCGTCAGATTGTAGAGGCCGGTCTCCATCACCACCGAATCGTTGCCTTCCATCTTCACGGCCACGCGCTGAGTCTTCTTATCCACGGCACCAATCACCGACATGGTTTTGTCGGCAAGGAAGTCGTGCAAGTTACCGCGAACGACGCCCTGCTTGTTCAACGCGAGTTGGATGACCTTGTCGGTCTGGGTCTGTGTCGGTTCGGTAATTACCGCGTACACTCCCAGGGGCAACCACTCTTCGTTTTGGGCCGTCTGCCCGGAATCTGCAAGCTGCTCAGACTGCTCATAGTATAGTATTGCCCGGCCGAAGCAACCGGCTGGTCGCCGTAATAGACAGTGTCATCTTCGTAGGTCACGTTCCCGCCGTAGTCGTAGTAGGCTCCTTCACCGCTGCAACCACAGTAGCTGCCTGCCGTGCCCCAACCCCAAGTGGCCCAGGCCGTGGCCGCAATCGCCCATTTGCCCGGCCACCAAGCACCCGGATTGCCCTTCTTCGACCAGATACCTTCACCAAATCCGCCGTCGGAATCGAACATCCAGGAGCGGATCGTACCTGCCGCCGGATCCCAACCGATGACCTGAGTGCCTTCGAGGTCGTCCATTCCCGCCGCCGATGCCTTAAAGGCATAGCTCAGGAACGTCTTGTTCTTTGTCCAAGTCACCGTCGCCGCGTCGTCCGCTTCAAGACTTTCGTCAACCCAATCGCCGACCAGCCATGCCAACTCCTGGAGCTGCGAACTTGCTGCCGGCGTTTCGGGAACTTCGGTTTTGCAAACCGTATTGAGCTTCCATTGGCCGCCCTCTTTCACGTCGACCGCGAGATAGGTGGAGACGCTCGGCGGCTCTGATGGGCGAATGACGCGAACCGTGCCTTCCTCTATGGCCACCTGGGATGACGCCATGCGAATGGACGGGTTTATTACCTCGATGCGCACACCTTTGCTCTCATTGAATAAATTCTGCATTTCCTTCTCGATGGCCAGCCTTCCTTGGAACCTCTGGCCGGAAGGGCTGATCCACTCGCCGGATTCGCTCCAAAACGCAGCCACGGCTTTGGCGTCGCCGCGATTGTAGGCGGCAACGTAGGATTCGATCGCTGCCCGGATCGCAGACTCCTCGGCCCCAGCCGCAGGCTTCTCCGGCTCTACCGCCGAGCAGACGTGCAAAAGAAGGGCTGCCGCCACAAATAACGACAGACAAGCGACCGCGGTTCGGGGGAAGGCATTAACAAAGGTTCGGTGCATGATCGTGCTCTGTGGGAACCTTGGGTTCAAGTACACATTGTAGTTGAAACTCTAGGATCGTTGCTCACAAGTTTGCAGAGACCGGAATGAAGCCCGAGGGCTTCCCTTAATGCAAGTATCCAGGAGCGATCAACCACCATCGGTGCGCAAGATGTTTACTTCCACAGAGGGGTCAGTAAAATCGCCGGTCAAAGCTGGCAAGAAGTAGCGGGATGAGAGAGCCGTACGGGAAAGGGCTAGCGACCCATCCCGGGCCTGAGTCATGCGCCGATCATGGCAACATGGCGGGTGAAGCGTTGGCTGAACCGAAGAACGAGCGTTTGAAACGGGCTCTCGGCGTCTCCCGTTACAGGCAGCTACGGAGGCTCGCCCACTGCTGGTATTCGTCGGCGGCTAGGCTTACACTGATCACACGGACGAGCGGCTCGGATTCAGTTGGCTTTGGCCGCACCAGCGATTCGCCCGCGGAAGCCGTGAACCTGACTGTCCGCAGCCTCCCACCCGTGGTGACGGCCCGGCTGAAACTACAGTAACGAGTATTAAGAAGTCAGTTCATGCTGCCGAACCACAAGACCAAGATCGTGGCTACCATCGGACCAGCCTCAGAGTCGCTGGAGATGCTGGAACGCCTCATTCGAGCGGGGCTGAACGTCGCGCGGCTCAACTTCTCGCACGGCGACTTCACGGGTCATGCCGAACGCATCGCGCGGATCCGCGCCGCCGAGCGCGGCACAGGCCAGCGCGTCGCCATCATGGCCGACTTGCCCGGCCCCAAGATGCGCGTCGGCAAGATCGAGCCGGAACCGATCCAGTTGCTTCCCGGCGACGCCTTTACGTTGACCAGCGAGGACATCGTCGGCAACGCCCGGCGGGTTTCGATGAGCTTTCCGCGATTGCCCCAGGTCGTGAAGTCGGGCGACCGGCTGTTCTTGAATGACGGACTGGTGCAACTGGTCGTCGAGCGCGTAGTGGGCAACAATGTCCACTGCAAAGTCGCGGTCGGCGGTGAACTGCGTTTCAAGAAGGGGCTCAACCTGCCGGGCATTGATCTCGGCATCAGCGCCTTCACCGACCACGATCGTGCCTGCCTGGAATTTGCGCTCAACCAGGGCGTGGACGCAGTGAGCCAATCATTTGTGGAGACAGCAGCGGACATCGAAGCCGTGCGCGCCGCCGCCAAGGCTATCGGCAAAAACCCCTTCATTATCGCCAAGATCGAGCGCTCGGACGCCCTCATACACTTTGACGAAATCCTGAAGGCGACGGACGGTATCATGGTGGCGCGCGGCGACCTTGGTGTCGAGGTGCCGATCGAACAGATGGCCGTCCTGCAGAAGCAGCTCATCGCCAAGGCCAGCCTCGCGGGCAAGCCGGTCGTCACCGCCACGCAGATGCTCGAATCCATGGTGTCCAGCCGCCTGCCCACGCGCGCCGAGGCCACGGATGTGGCCAACGCCATCCTGGATGGTACCGACGGCGTCATGCTTTCGGGCGAGTCAGCGATGGGCAAGTATCCCGAGGAAGCCGTGGCGATGTTGGCGAAGATCGCGGCCTTTACGGAGGCGCACCGACCGCCCACGCGGCTCAACGATCTCAAGGCGATGTGCAACCAGTGCCCGCCAACCACAGCGGCCGAAGCGATTGCCTCGGTGGTGGAACACGCGCTGGAGACGGTGCCTTGCGCCGCTGTGTTTGTGCCCACTCGGACCGGCACCACCGCGCGGATGATCTCGCGATTCAACCCGGCAGTATGGATTGTCGCCTTGAGCTGCGAGGCTGCCGTCTGCCAGGGATTGGCATTTTCCTACGGCGTGCTTGCGGACCAGCTCAGCGAGGATCCGGAGTGCTGGCGCGACTTCGCCCGGAACTGGCTCCGCGAGCATCAGGCGCCCGGTGCCGTTGCCATGCTCGTGGCCGGCCCGTCCACGCGCAACCCGGACGCCAACTACCGCATCGAGTTCATGCGGGTTGGCGAGAAGCTGGAGAAACCCTGACCCCTGACCCTGCCCTGACACTTGATTCTAACCCCGGCGGCAGACCATGATACCAACTCAGATCCCCGATTTTCTCAGGACTAAGGTGAACCTATTCACCGCTTTCAAGCTGTCATTGCTATGGTTGCTGTCTTTGTTGTCTTAACAGAGCAACGTGTTACCATGCTTGAGGTTACTTACAAACTCGAGGAGGTAACACGATGATTTTCGGAACAATTTTGGAACGATTTGTGGAAAGAAGTCCGGCCTGTGTCATGGTTCGTGGAACGATGGAGAACATTGTCACCTCGGATGTGTTGGATCGTGTCCTTGCGGCAAGCGTGTATGAAATGTCTTGAAGCATTTGGTATCGTTGGCTGTCAGCAGAGACTTTTGCGGAGGACAGCCAATGAATGGCAGAGAGACTCGCGACATTCCGGCCCGGCTGGAGGCACTTCGGCGTCGATTTCTGCGTTGGCGGGCGACGCATCAGGCGCGCTCACGGATTCCGGACGGGCTGTGGACCGCAGCAGCAAGAGCGGCTGTCCGGTATGGGCTCCATCGCACTTCCAGGGTATTGCGTCTGGAGTACTACTCGCTGAAAAAGCGTGTCGAACAGCAATCCACGGTCGCCGTTGATCTGCCGAAGAATGCCTATCGACGCCGACCACCTCTTCCTCTCGGTGCCGAGTCGGCGGCCACGTTTCTTGAACTGGCCCCTGCCAGCAACGGTTGCGAATGCACGGTGGAGTTAGAGGACGCTGCCGGGGCAAAGATGCGGGTCCATCTGAAAGGAGTCCCGACGCCCGATCTGGCGGCGCTGAGCCGGAGCTTCTGGAATCCCTCGCCATGATTCAGGTCACGCCTCAGATGCGGGTAGTGGTGGCCATCGAGCCAGCCGACTTTCGCCGCGGAATCGACGGTCTGGCCCGGTTGTGCAAGGAGGTGTTGAAGCATGATCCGTTTAATGGCTGGGTATTCGTATTCCGCAATCGAGCGGCGACGGCGGTAAAGATACTCGTTTATGACGGCCAAGGTTATTGGCTTTGCCACAAGCGGTTGTCGAGCGGCAAGTTCTCCTGGTGGCCGTCGGCTAAGAATGCGGCGGCCAGAACGCTGGCAGCCCATCAGTTGCAGGTTCTTCTTTCGGCGGGCAATCCGGAAGCGACGCAAGCGGCGCCTGCTTGGTGATCGGTGGGGCCGGCGGATTGACGCGGCGATTGGCGGCGGTGCCCGCGAAATCGCGGCAAATCGCTCTTTCCACGCTTTGCGGATGCGCGTTATTCTGCGCCCGCTTGAAATGAACGCCATAGTGGTTTTCGTCGGCCTCCGTTGCTGGTATCATCATGCCAACGAAGCTTTCGACCATCGAGATCGACATGAGCCAGTTGGAAGACGCTCTGCGGCAAGCCGAGAAAAAACTCGACGAGAAGGATTATGCGATCCTCAGGGCGGTGGTGGATGCCTACGACACCATCGCCGAGTTAGTGGACGACAAGAACACCACGATCGCTCGCTTGCGGAAGCTGCTTTTCGGTTCGCGGACCGAGAAAACGAAGACGGTGATCGGCGGCGGCAAGGATTTGGCGTCGCCGCGGTCGGCATCTGCGGCCGTTTCGACTGCCGTGGTGTTGGCGCCGGAAGACGCGGCGAAAACGCCTGCCAAAGGACACGGCCGCAACGGGGCCGACGCCTACGCCGGGGCGGAGAAGGTTGCGGTGCCTCACGAGTCGCTCCAGCCGGGTGACGCCTGCCCGAAGTGCGACAAGGGCACAGTCTACGAGACGGGCCGGCCGGGCGTGCTGGTTCGATTGGTGGGGCAGGCCCCGATTCAGGCCAAGATTTACGAACTGCAGAAGTTGCGGTGCAACTTGTGCGGCGTCGTCTTCACGGCCCAGTCGCCCGACGAGGTGGGCCCGGAAAAGTATGATGCAACGGCGGGCAGCATGATCGCCTTGCTGAAGTACGGAACCGGGATGCCCTTCAACCGCGAGGAGAAGCTACAAGGAAGCTTGGGCATTCCGCTGCCGGCTTCGACCCAATGGGAGATCGTTCACGCCAAGGCCGAGAAGATCGAGCCGGCTTTCGCGGAATTGATTCGCCAGGCGGCGCAAGGCGAGGTGGTTTTCAATGATGATACGACGGTCAAGATTCTGGAGCTGATCGGCGCACGAGCCAAGGAAGAGACTTTCGCCGCAGAGGCTGCCGACACTTCAGCCGAGGGCTCGGCGAAGAAACCGCCGGCCGAGCGCAAGGGCATGTTCACTTCGGGCGTTGTTTCCAGCAAGGAAGACCGCAAGATCGCCCTGTTTTTCAGCGGGCGTCAACACGCGGGCGAGAATCTGGCGGACGTGCTGATCGAGCGTGCCGAATCGTTGGCCGCGCCGATTCAGATGTGTGATGCCTTGCCGCGAAATTGCCTGGGGAGCTGGCGACGATCGTGGCCCACTGTCTGGCCCACGGACGGCGGCAGTTCGTGGAAGTGGCGGAACGTTTTCCCGAGGAGTGCCGGCACGTGTTGGAAGCGCTCGCCGTGATTTACAAGAATGACGGCATCGCCCGAGAGCGAAATCTGTCGCCGCAGGAACGATTGCTCTTCCACCAGGCCGAGAGCGGCCCGGTGATGGAAGAACTTCACGCCTGGCTTGTCCGACAATTCGAGCAACGGTGCGTCGAGCCAAACTCGTCGTTGGGCAGCGCGATTTCGTACCTGTTGAAACACTGGGAGCGGCTGACGTTGTTCCTCCGCGTGGCCGGCGCACCGCTGGACAACAACGTGTGCGAACGCGCGCTAAAGCGGGCGATCCTGCACCGCAAAAACGCCTTGTTCTACAAGACGTGCCACGGCGCGGAGGTGGGGGATTTGTTTATGAGCCTGATCCACACCTGCGAACTGTGCGGCGCGAACCCGTTCGACTACCTGACTGAGCTTGAGCGGCATGCGGGCGAGTTATCCGCCAATCCAGAGCACTGGATGCCGTGGAACTATCGAGACGCGCTGGAGAGCAAAGGAACGCGACATGTCAAAACACCGTCCGAAGAAAGCCGTTAAGACGGCAGATTCCGCGGCTAGGCTGCGTAAGGCATTGGCGAAACGCAGCAAAGGTGACCTGATCGACGTTCTGCTGGAATTGGCGAAAGATGACCGCACGATTCTCCGCCAACTCGACGCCAGATTCGAGTTGCAGGCCCCGGCCGAAGAACTGGCTGCCGCGACGCGGCAAGCCATCGCCGACGCGACCGACTTCGACGAACGAGACATCAACCGCAATTTCAGCTACGACTACGCGGCCTATGAAGCGGTGAAACGCAACCTAAGCCGATTGGTCGATCTGGGACAGTTGCGGCCGGCGATGGAGCTTTCGCTGGATTTGATGAAGCAAGGGAGCCAGCAGGTGGAAATGAGTGACGAGGGAATGATGATGGCAGACATCGAGGAGTGTTTCGCGGTGATCATCAAGGCCCTGAAGAAGTGCGACCTGCCGCCGGCCGAGATCATCGCATGGTGCGAGGGAATGACGGCAACCGACAGCGTGGGCTTCATCTGTGACGAGGAACTTGGGGCACTGCGAAACCACATTGAGGCGTCACGGTCGTGACACCTCGCCTCGTACCTCTCGTCGCCGATCCCGTGGCGGCACATCGCGTCTGGCATCGCCCTCCGATCATCGACCGTCCGTCGCCGTCACCACCGCCCGGCGATCAAAGATTTTTCACGGCTGCCGCAAGGACACGCCCCAGCGTTGGTTCGACCAGTGGAACCATAATTTCAGTCTGAGTTGGGAACTTGACTTTTGGGGCCGCTTTCGCCGGGCGGTGGAAGCCGCGGATGCAGAACTGGATGCGTCTATAGAGAATTATGAGTAAGCGTCCCGCCGAGCACATAGGGAGAAATCGCCGCCTGGGCGTAGGCTTGGCGAACGGGGAGATCAAGCCGGATGCCAGCGGTGGGGGAGGAGGGCGAGAAGTTCTTCCTCGCTGGCGCCGGGAAGAATCGCTGGCAGTCGGGTCAGCACGTCGCGGTAGTAGACCCAAGGATCGTGGCCGTGACGCTTGCATGACGCCAACAGGCTGAAATGGATCGCCGCCGCGCGGCCGCCCCGGTCGTTCCCCACAAAAAGCCAATTGCGGCGTCCGATACAGAGGCCCCGCAACGAGTTCTCGCCTTCGTTGTTGTCGATGTCCAGCCAGCCGTCGTTAGGGTATACGGACAGGGCCGTCCAGTTGCCGAGCGTATAGTTAATCGCTCCACGAACCGCGCTCTTGGGCAAGACCTTGGGCGCCTCGGCTTCCAGCCATGTATGGAAGCTGTCCAAGAGCGGCCGCGACCGCTCCTGCCGCTCGGCGGCGATTTGCGTGGCACGCTCCTCCAGCGTGAGTGGCTGCCACTGGCCCTGACAGCGCTGCCGGAGATCTTTCTCCACGGCGTAGAGCTTGCCGATCCAAGCCAACGCCGTCTCCATGCGGGCCGCATCCAGCCGTCGGCTCTCGTGGAATTTCCTCCGCGCATGCACCCAACAAGCCACCTCGATGATTCGACCGTCGGATTCCAGGTAGATTCCGTCGTAACCGTTGAAGGCGTCGGCCTGCACATAGCCGCGATAATCCTTGAGAAACGCGGCCGGTCCGTCCCGTTTGTGATTCGTCGTGTAATCGAACACGGTCAGCGAGTGCAGTGGATCGCCCACGTAGGGCCAGAAGTGGCCCGTGTACTTCAGCCTCCGCCAGGCATCGCGGACCTTCACCGAGGTGTCATCCGTGTGGATTACGTGAGAAGCCAACACCACGCGGATAGCCAGGGCGTACAAAGGTTGTAAGAACTCGGCCGTTTGAAGCCACCAGCCGTCCATCGTCTGCCGGGAGATGCGGACGCCCTGTCGCTGGAAGATTCCTTCCAGCCGGTGCAAGGGCAGATGATCGGCCCCCTTGCTGACGATCACCTGGGCCATCAGCCCCGGACCGGCCAAACCGCCGGGAATCGCCTCGGGCGGCTTGCGGGCCAGCACCACGTTCTGCTCAACGAGCGTCAGGCCGCTCTCGGGCAGTTGCTCTTTGCGGGCGTATTTCTTGCGGACATGCACCATCACGAACAGCGTCGAGGGCCGCCAATCGAGTTGCTCGCTGGTCTCCGGCGGCAACTCGACCAGATTCTCCAGGCCGCCCAATGCCGCCTTCTCGGCTTCGGAAAGATCGTGAACGACTTCCTCACGCTTGGTCTCGTCGGGAATCCGCCCTCGGCCGTGCTTGTCGCGGTTCTTGGAAGCTGCCCGTGCGACCGGCGGCGGCGAGTTGGCAGCCGCCTCTTCCGCATCTGCCTGGTTCTCGAACAACATGCCTTGCTGCGGATCGAACTTCTCGCTGCTGCTCCCGTAAATCCTTTTCAGCAGCAAGTGAATGTGATGTTCTTGCCGCTGGAGCCGCTCGTCGCGCAGACGCAACTGCTCCAACAATTGCACGATCAACTGCTTGAGCACCGCGACATCGTCGGGCAGCAGGGCGGGATCGGGAAGAGGCATGGCGTCCGTGTCCATGCCCTTATAGATACCGTGAACGCGAAATTATTCCCACCGCAAGAAAGGTTTTTCTCCCCGCATCAAGCCGTGCGTTGGTAGCGTTGCTGCCGTTTCACGCTGGACGGGTCGATGCCCCACAGCACCAGCGACAACTCCTGCGCCGAGACCTCGACGCTCCGCGCTTGTGGGTCGTTGCTCGTCGGAAAGCGAAAGGTTCCTTCTTCCAGCCGCCGATAGTACAACGTCAGCCCGTCGCGATCCCACCACAAAAGTTTCACGCGATCGCCACGGCGACTGCGGAACACGAACAAGTGGCCGGACAAGGGATCGTATCCCAGCCAGTCCCGCACCAGGGCGGCCAGTGTGTCGAAACTTTTTCGCATATCTGTCGGCGCCAAGCACACGTAGATCCGCACCAGTTCCGACAGGTTCAACACGGCTGCACCTCCAGCACGGCCAGCACAGCGGCGAGCGTTTGCCGGTCGAAGCCCGCCTGCACCCGTACCGTGCGGCCTTGCCCCAGGATAATCTCCACGCCGCCGTCCGCCTCAGCCGCGCCGAAGCACCTGCTTGCCGGTCCCACCACATGCACGGGCAGAAACGAAGGCGTAGCACCATGCCGTGGCGATACCCGCTTGGATGAACGCGACGTTGGCGTCGCCGGGCGTGACTGGAACTGCGCGCCGTCCACGGCACCGGATACCCGCTTGCCGGTGCGGTGACCACCTCGCGCCAGTTTATGCCGCCAGAAATAGAAGGCCGACTCCCGCAATTCCTCGGCGCGGCAAAACGCCCGCACCGATTGGCCGCCTTCCCTCCACCGCCGCACCACCTCTTCCCAATAGCTCCGTCGCCGCGGATCGCCGTGTCGAATTCGTTTCTTCATGTTCGGGCTCCTGAGGTTCATCGAGCCGAGACCATCCCGGCCGATGCCCCCAGCCTACCCGACTGCACAAGACGTGTTCCGCCAGTCACTTACAATTATGACGACGTGTTGGTTATGCTTCTGGCCGAGGTGGCATCGAGTTATGTGGAAATGCGGACGTTCCAGGAGCGGGTAAGCTATGCGGTCAACAACGTCGTCGCACAAGAGAATGCCTTGAAGATCACTGAAGATAGGTATAAGCACGGCAAAGCCACAAGACGAGACGTGGAACAGGCCCGGACTGTCTTGGAACAGACGCGGGCGACGGTTCCGCAGTACGAGCAAGGGTGGCGGCTGGCCAACAACCGGCTGTGCGTGCTCTTGGGACGCCCTCCGCAGGATCTGGCCGCCATGGGGTTGGGGTATCGGCTCCTGTTCGGAGGCAGACTTCCGGCACCCCACAGACGTCAGCACTGCAAGGAAGCCGACGCATACCAGGCATGATCTCGCTGTCATCGGTTTACTCCCATTCAGTATTCTCGCCTTACTTTGCTGACCGGCTCGGCCACAAAGCCGGCATTGCGACGGACCGCCTTTCACATGATCAGTACGATGACCCTCCGGGACGTTGTCGACACCGAGGATTCCAGCGCTCTCGCTAATTCAAGCCACCGTTTGCACTCGCGGGCTAACGGTTGGACACGTAAAGCCACAATCGGCATACAAAAATACGTGAGAAGGGGCCTGTTCACCGAGATTTATCATACCGCCCCCAGGGCGGGCAGAAAACAAGGAGACAACGGAATGTCCGAAGTGTTGCAGAGTCCAGTGTTGCGCCGCGTCTATCCCTATCTCTATCAAGTGCAACTTGCGTAAGTCATTGCCGCTGAAAGAGTTGCTGACTTCGGTTTTCCGCTGATTCAGTTGGCGCATGCTGTGCTCTCGGTTGTTGTGACTTTGGGACCTGGTGTAGTGCGTCACGCTGTTGGGGTTTTATAAATCATGGGATTGACAGGTGGGGCAGACATTCCTGTCTGCCAGGCTTGCCCGATTTCCCTGGCAGACAGGAATGTCTGCCCCACCTGTTGCCCTTCCGTAAAGTCACTTAATTCTGAATCACTACAATAGTCGAATAGGGACCACGTTTCTCAGCCCGTGGTTATGGCATTGGGATGCGTTGCTTGCAGAACCAGGATGACCAAGGACCGCGGCTGCACGTCGTAGTTGGTGCCGCTTACCGGGAAGCCCTATCGCCACTCGCAGATGTCCTCCGGCGGTTCACGAGCAGTGTTAACCCAATGCTGCCATGAACCTTGGCACCCCTCGGGCACCGATGGAAGCTCAAAGCCGAGCGGCTCCCAGTACGCATTCACCATCCAGTGTAGGGTCGCTCCTAGACGCGGGGCCCTCGCTGTGGCTGCGAGGCTGTGGGAGTGGGGCCCCCAGTCGGCTTTTTCGAGTTGGACACCGTGCCATTGCGTGCAGGCACTAAGGAGGAATTGCGTCAGCGTCGTGTTCCGGTCCGCAGTGTCGCGCTGGGGATCGAGCCGGCAGGCCAAGAGGAGCTTGACGAAGCGTCGCAATCCAGCGTGCTTTTCCAGCAAAGACCAGTCGAACCAACTAATTTCGTTGTCCTGGCAATAGGCGTTGTTGTTGCCTTGCTGCGTCCGACGGACCTCGTCTCCGGCCAGCAGCATCGGCGTGCCAACCGCCAACAGATTCAGCGCCAGCAAGTTCTTGATCTGTCGATCGCGAAGCCGCTCGATCTCTGGGTCACTTGTCGGCCCCTCCACTCCGCAGTTCCAACTGTAGTTGTCGTTGCCGCCATCCCGATTCTGTTCGCCGTTGGCCTCGTTGTGCTTCTCGTTGTAAGACACCAGGTCATTGAGCGTAAAACCGTCATGGCACGCGACAAAGTTGATACTCTGCTCCGGCTCCCGTTCCTTGTGGGCATAGAGATCCGGACTGGCTAACAGTCGCGTGGCCAGGGCTGACACAAAGCCATCGTCGCCACGCACAAACCTGCGGACGTCGTCGCGGAACTTGCCGTTCCATTCCCGCCAGGCGTCGCCCACGAAACTGCCGACCTGGTACAGCCCACCCGCATCCCACGCCTCGGCGATGAGCTTCGTTGCCGCAAGCGTGGGGTCCGATTCGATGTCCCAGAGCACCGGTGGGTTGGCCAGGGGATGCCCCGACTCGTCGCGCGAGAGAATCGAAGCGAGGTCAAAGCGGAAGCCGTCCACGTGCATTTCAGCCACCCAATAGCGCAGGCTGTCCACGATCAACCGTCGGACCACCGGATGATTGGCATTCAAGGTGTTGCCGGTGCCCGTGTGGTTGCAGTATTTCGCACGATCAGCTTCCAGGATGTAATACGCTGCGTTCTCCAGCCCGCGGAAGCAGAAGGTAGGGCCTTCATGATTACCCTCGGCAGTGTGGTTGTACACGACGTCCAGGATCACTTCAATGCCCGCCCGGTGCAGCGCCTTCACCATATCGCGAAACTCGTCGATGGCACCCAGCGGATCCTGCCGGGAGCTGTAGGCCAGGTGCGGAGCAAAGAACGACACCGGGCAATATCCCCAGTAGTTCACCCGGCCCGGTGGGCAGTCCTGAGGATCGAACTGAAAGACGGGCAACAGTTCGACCGCGGTGATCCCGAAGTCCTGCAAGTAGGGAATTTTCTCGATCAGCCCAGCATACGTGCCGCGTTTGCGCGCCGCGACCCCGGAATTGGGATGACGAGTAAAGCCAGCCAGGTGCATCTCGTAAATCACGGTCCTGGCGTAGGGGTGACGCAGCGGCCGGTCCCCTTCCCAATCGTATCCACCGGCGTCCGCGACCACGCTCTTCATCGCCTGGGCTGCGTTGTCGCCGGGCCTGGATGCCGCGGTACGATCGTAGTCGCGCGGTATCGCCACGGCACGGCCGTAGGGGTCCAGCAGCACTTTCTGCGGATCGAACCTGAGACCAGAAGCGGGGTCAAACGACCCATGGACCCGATATCCATAGAGTTGCCCAGGCTTCGTTTGCGGAACAAAAGCGTGCCAGTAGTGGTATGTCCGGTGCCGTTGTCGGTCGAGAGAAATCACTCGCGAGGGCCTCGCACAGTCGGCAGTATCAAAGAAAAGCAACTCGACTGTTGAGGCACTCTTCGAGTACAGAGAGAAATTCACGCCATCTCCGGCCACCGTGGCGCCGAGCGGAAAGCTGCTGCCGCAATCAATGTTGTTTGTCATGCAGACCTCAACCACTTTGAGTGATGCGCGCTGAGCAGCGCGATGGCTTCGTCAGCAGTGTTTACACACTGAGGGATTTTCATGTCCTCGGCGTTGGCCAGCGGAAGTTCGGGCGTCAACAGGTGTGACTTGGCCCACTCAACGAGATCGGCCCACATCTTTCCGACGAGTATCAGGGGCGTGTCGCGGACGTGCCGGACCTGTAGCAACTGCCAGATCATCGTGAGCTCAAGCACAGTGCCGATGCCGCTGGCTGTCCATGGCTCGACGGGCCGGTATTTACCTTGGTTCAACAATCGCCGTCGTCGTTGGCTCCGGGTTAAACGAAGCGTTACGGCAGTTGTACTGCCGCCCCTGGAAAACGCCCGTATTCCTAGCTGCCCGTTGAAATAGGTCAAAATCTCGATGCTTGACAGGAACTACGCGGCGGTTGCACACGGCGATAAGCCAATGCTGGTGAACGAATGGGACTGATAGCAACGATGCAGCAGACCCTGAATGTGAATCCACACAAGCAGCACAAGGGACGCAAGGCCGCCCGCGGCCTGGAGGCCGCGCGGCGTGCCGATTCCGAACACCTTGCGCATCAGCAAGCCCAAGTTTCGGGCCATCGCCGCAATCGAGTAACGCTTTTGCACTTTCTCAAGCCCGTGAAGCCAACTGCGTCTCGCGCCCCCCGTCTCGCAGATATGGGCAAAGCTCCTTTCCACCCGTTCGCTTCGTTGGCGTTGCAACCGCTTGCTCTTCGCGCGTCGCACGCGACGCCGATTGTTGAGCACGGCCCGACGCTTCTCCTCCGGCACGTCGCGCCAGTTCCGCTTCCCCTTGGGCTTCCGTTCGGGAATGTAGGTACGAAGGTCCAAGCTTTCAGCCAACTCAATGGTGTCGGTGGCGTGGTAGCCTTTGTCAGCCACGGCTTCCTTGATCTCGACATCGACGCCCGCCTCCGTCAAATGCACCCGTGCATCGACCACGCTATCCACCATCGTGTCCACGTCGGAGTAGTCGGCGGGGTAGATCGACGCCGCCAACACCACCTCGGTGTCGAGGTCGATCACGTGCTCAACCTTGTACGCCAAGTGGGTCTCCCCGTTCTTCATCTTCGCAATGCGGCTGTCGGGATCGGTCTTCGAGACCCACTCCTCGTTCGACACCCGCTTGTCTTTCCGCGTGCGATCGAAGCGACGCAGTTCGTCGTCGGTAGGGTCTTCCACGCCTTGTTGCTCCTTGAGCAATCGCCGCAGATAGTCGTTCCAGTCCTCACCCGTGTCGCGTCTGACGATCGACTTCATGGCGGCGTTGGCCTCCAAGAACGTCGAGTCGATGGCCGCCGTCTTGCCTGGTAGAAGCCCTTTTTCCGCCACCAGCCGCAACGCCCACTCGAACACCGCGGCATGAACTTCCAGCGGCAGGCGGTCACGCACGCGCGTCAGGCTCGAATGGTCGGGCGTGTCCTCAGTCAGCGGCACACCAAGGAATTCCCGCAGCGAAAGGCTGTCGGCGCACCGCCATGCTATGCCTCGCTGCGAGCCGATGCCCTCGAAGTAACCCACCAGCAACATGCGGAAGTACACGCCGGGCGGAATCGACGGCCGGCCGATGTGGCTGTGATAGTGAGACCGGCACAACTTCTCGGCCATGCGGTCGAAGCCCGCCTCGGCAAACACCTCGTTGAGCTTCCGATAAAACACGTGTCCCTGGGACTTCGGCAGGTTCGTGGTCGCCACCCACATCTCCTGCTGCTCGTCCTTCCGCTTTCCCAACGCCATCGTCGTCGTCCTCCTGCGATCCTCGATGGCAATACTATATTCTTGCGCAAACACTTTTGCAATTCTTGCTCACAGCTTTTTTTCAACGGGCTGCTAGCATTTACGATACTCGCCGTCGCCTATCCCATTGGCGGCATTGTAGAGGGACATGGCGGGGATTAGTATAGGCCGAGTTGTCCGCATAGCCGTGGAACGCGAAGATGATCGGCTTGTCGGTCGTGAAGAGCGCGTCGAACTCATGGTCCGACAGTCCGTGTGGATGCTCGCGCGGCGGCTGCAACTTCATCAAGTCGACCACGTTGACGACGCGGATTTTCAAATCGAAGACGTGTTTGCGCAGCAGTTCGACGGCGGCCAGCGTTTCCAGCGTTGGCACGTCGCCGCAGCAGGCCATCACCACGTCGGGCTCGCCACCCTTGTCGTTGCTGGCCCATTCCCAAATACCGATGCCGGCGGTGCAGTGCTTGATGGCTTCATCCATCGTCAGCCACTGCGGAGCCGGCTGCTTGCCCGCCACGATGACGTTGACGTAGTTGCGGCTGCGCAGGCAATGAGCGCGGCGTGGCATGATGTTCGGCGTAGCTTGCGCAAGGCCGCCGCCATCGTCCGCGATTGGATCGTTCTCTTGCTCGCCGTCTTGGACGATGACGAACGTCTGCGTGATCTTCTCGGTCAATTGGCAGCCGCCGTTGCCAAAACCGCCCGCATCACTCGCCGCAGAAAACGCCCCAGTTTGTTCCAACTCCTTGAAAATCCTGAACTTCTGGACTACACGGCCGCTTAAGTTGGTTCGTATGGGGGTGGACCGCCTTTGCCCGTGCCAGTCAGAGATGTCCTTCCGCGTGGTGATCAGCCACTGAAGGAAGTCGCCTATGAACTTAACTGATTGCGAACAGGGTTGAGACCTCGGATCACTTGCTCCACGAGTGCGGTGTGCCGACCAGCACGACCTAATCCACCGCGAGTTGGCGGAACAATTCCAGTCCCACCCGCAAGGGATCGACGTTTTCGTCGATGTCCGGGATGAGCCTCAACTTCAACGCTTCCATTTCCTCAGCCGCCATCCATAAGCCATCATCGCGATTTGCGAGATGCCAAACCACACCAGGATGACGCTGGCCACCACCGCCGCAACGATAGTCCACCGTGCGAATCTCTGGCCGAAATCGGCGCAGGACACCTTGGTTGTTGCCACTCTCGCGTCCAGATTCTCGAGTCGAGCGGCTAGGTTTGCCAGTTTTCCATCCAGATCGGCTACACGGGCGAGGATTCCCACGGCAATGTCTCGGGCGAGTTCTCCCCTGTTCCGAAGCTCAATGAGTTGCAAACGCATGGGTTGGAGCCTGGCGAGAGCTTCGGCCACGGCGTCCGCGAATTGCTGCAGTTCAAGGGCGACAGCCACTCCTGTCGACTCTTGACGCGAGGCGGCAAAGTCGGAGGACATCACGGCTGCGGACACCCTACTGATGCCGCTGGCGACCGCGTGGCTGGAATCCACCCAGGATTCCGCCGACTTCAACTCCTGATAAACTTCTTCCAATGTCTGCAGCAACGGCTCGTACTCCTTTCTTGCGTTTGCCTCCGCATTCTTCAACCGCTCTGCAATCCTTGACATATCGCTGACGCGATGGCGGCTCCTTTCCAAAACCTGCTTCACGCGATCAAGTTTGATGTCTACAAAGCCGAACGCCTCGTCGGCGGCTCCGAACACGGTAGCACCCACAGTGTCCACACGACTCTTGCCCACCCAGGCAGCGACGATCCCTCCGATGCACAGGAACAGGCCGAGGGTCGCCAGGAGAAGAGCTCCATCCCCAGCCAAGCGTCGAACAGTGTTCATGCGATCCTCCACGGGCGCGAGAACGGGTTCACGAAGCAGTTTGTGGCCAACGCGAACCCAAACACCTTCCAATGCAAGATTCTGCCACGCGAATCATAGCCCAACTCCCAACACAAAGCCATGATGTTCAGGTGACTCGGGTTGTCTGGCCAGCTACTGCGATCGCAGAGCCGCCAGCGGCCGTTGCGGAAGGCCTCTCGGGCCGTCTCCATCGTAGGTTGGGACTAAGCTTCGTGCAGATCGGCTCGGCCACAGGCCAGGGCCAGCAGCAATGATCCTACAATCTCGAAAACCCCATAGGCCAGGACCGCGGTCACGGCCGCCGTGCCCCCGAAGTTGCTGGTCGCGATGACTAGGCCGACGCCGACGTTGCGCAGCGAGGTTGTGAGCGTCAAGGCTCTGCGATTGTCGTTTCCCGGACCGCCCAGCAGCCAACCGGCGACCCAACTCGCTACGAGCAGGGCCAGCATGCCTAAGTAACCGCGAAGTCGAATTTCCGCCATCAGGGGAAAGTAGACGACGAGGACGATGCTGATCATCGCCAGATTGAGGACTGCGCTAAGGAGGTTTGCCGGTAGTAGCAGTCGATTCGCCAACCCCGGCCGCCAATGGCGTACAACAAGCCCCAGACACAGCGGCGCCAGTTGGGTTACCAGCAGCGTGACGACGATCTTGGCGGCATCGACTTGCAGGGATTCGCTTGCCGACATGAGCGGCAAGAGGAGGTACAAAAGAACCGGCGCGGCAATGGCAGATGAGCCGGCCAGCATCACCATTAAGCCCACGGCGGTGGCCACATTCCCCTTGGCGAGCTTGGTGCAGCCGGGGCCGAAGGGTGCGCCCGGGCAGACCGCGAGAATGAGAAACCCGGCCGAGACCATCGGGTCGGCCGGGTGAAACAGGAGCAACAAGCCCACCGTGATCACGGGCACACACAAGTAGTTTGCTAACGCGGTCTTCGTCACCAGCCGCCAGTTTCTTGCTACGGCTGCCAACTCGGCCAAACTCACGCCCAGCCCGATCGCGATCATCATTTCGATGAGCGTGATCAGGACAAGGATATTGATAAACTGGGCGGCGGTCATAGCGGTAGTGTCTTCATTCCTTGCAGACGGGCATGGTTTCCAGCAAGACCATCGTCATTACGAAGAGCACTTGTGCGTCCGCGTTTTGACCCTTGCTCCCACCTCATCAAGAACCCTTCGCTTCTGGGAACGTCTCGGAGTTGAGATTCCCCTCAATTTAGCGGGCGGTCACCGTAGGTCAAGTATGGCTCATTGGAGCGAACCTACCTTGGAAACCCTGCCAGTGATGAGACGGAGGCGGATGCTGGATGCTCCCGCCGCGCTCGGAGACGGATCGACTCGCCCGAAGACGGGCGCCGTCGAGGAACTTCGCCGTGCCGAAAAAAGTGCCCTTTCATCACATCTCTTAAACACGAACTTGCAGATGCGGGTGCGATCTACCTGCTGTGCACACTTTGCCTGATCCGCAGTACTTATCTGTTTGTCGTTCTTGAACAAGAAGATACGATGGGAAAGGTCATCGAGTAGGCTCTTTGAGAAACGCGATTGAACGTTTGCACATCGCGGTTGCTGGTGTAGAGTTATCCTGGTGATAGCTTCGCTCGACAGATACCTTTCGATGGGAGAACTGAAAATGAACAGATTAGTTCTTTTCGCTGTTATGGCGGTCCTGGCAAGTAGCGCAGGATGTGACTGCTGTTGCCCCCAGCGCCAACAGCCCGCATGTCAACCTGTCTATTCCGCCCCGGCTTGCACGTCGAGCCCATGCTCGTCGGGCGCGGTGATGGCTCCTGCCATTCAGCAGTGATTGACGTGGTTTGGAAGCTGATCGACTTCGAGGGCACACCCGCCAGATCATTCCTCGCCTTTCTCTTGCTGCCACAGTGACGACTTCATCATGGCATGGGACCAGCGAGTTGCTGGGATTGCTGACCTTCACAACCGGTGCGAGATTTACGAAATGGCCAGCGATTTGAGCCAGCATCTGGACGACTGTGTTCTTCTCCGCTCGACGCCGGTTGGGTTCCTCACGGGTTGAGCCGGAAAAGCTCCGGATCGAGTCGGCCCAGCAGTTGTTTGATGTGCGGAATCTGGCCGACAGCGGCCTGTTCACCGGCCGCGGCCAGTTCCTGCGCGGCATGAATTGTGAAAGATCGAAAGCGGTGACGTCGGGTTCGATCGTGACCTCCGCCGGTTGTACACCGATGGCGTTGAGGTTGTAATTTTGTACTTGTAGGCTGCGTAATAATGTTTGCAGTGTTGAGGGAGTTCTCATGCGAGACGTGGGTGTGTCCGGCTGATTGTCGCCGAACTGCCTCTCGATCTTGGCCGTAACGCTCACGGCGATCACGAAGTTGCAGCCCTGACTGGTGAGCACATCTGCGGGGATGTTGTTCACCAACCCGCCATCGACCAGCGCCTGGCCATTCCGGCAGATCGGCCGGGAAAGCCCCGGCAAATTGATGCTTTCGAGAATTGCGTGGACGGCGTCTCCGCGGTCCCGAACCACGGATTGTCCACCCACCAGATCGACGCTTACGGCGAGACAAGGCAATGGCAGTTGCTCCAACTTCCAGTCGGATAGGTACTTTCGGAGCATCGGATCGAAGCGGCCGCGGCGGTATTTGTACAGCAGATGCCAATAACCCCCGCTGGGGAGCCTTCGAAAGAGCCACGGGAGCTTCAGATCGGCGGCGAACTGGCCGGCGCTGTAATCGCAATCCAGACCGGCGCTATACAGGATGCCGGTCATGGCCCCTGCGCTAGTACCGGCGATCAGATCGACAACGATGCCGTTCTGTTCCAGCGCCTTGAGCACGCCCAGGTGCGACATACCGCGGGCAGCCCCGCCGCCCAAGGCGACGCCAATGCGAACCCCCCGCAGGTCGTGCACGAGGCGTTCCATTCCGTTGGACAGAACCTTGCCCCAGGGAGAGGAGAGCTTTGATTCGGAGACGATGAACTCTCGGCCAGAGAAGTCATGGAGCTCCGGCACCGCCGGGACCACGTTGCGGCCCTCTTCTAGCAGCCACACGATACTGATCTTTTCGCGCCAACCTCGCGCCGGCACGTCCAGCGATCGTAGCCGCTGGAGCGCCGACTGAATCTCGCTGAATTGCACGAAGACCAGGATGCGATCGGCGGCCATCCACTGCGCGGTCCTCTCCTGGTCCTGAGTGGCCAAGACATCGAACACGATGCGTTTGGCTTGGCGCCACTCGGCAATTTGCCGGCGAATCTCCGGCATATCCAGGGGCCTGTCCCCGTCAAACAGCGAACGAAACCGCATATCCGGCAGCGACCGCCAAGTGTCCGTGTCGCTGAGAACGCAAATCTCTTCCCCCAACCCCCGCAGCCGCTGGACGAGCTTGTGAGCTAGGCTCCGCGTGGCGGGGGACTCGTGAAGCAGCACAAGTACATTGGACGCGCGCTTGGGAGCAGTCTCGAAGTGGTGCCGTCGCACGCTGCGCGCATAAATTTGGAACCATTGGCGACGCACATCTGGGTGCTGGAACATCAACTCCATCGACGCTTCGTGATCCAGGCTCAGGATTGTCGAGGACTCAAGGGCGAAAATGCGAACGGGCAGGGGCTCGCCGAGACCCCCGAGCATGATGCCGTACTGCTCACCGCGCTCGAACATCCGAAACAAGTGCTCGCGGTCGTGAGCATCCACGCGCACAGCCTTTAACCGCCCCCGCAGTACGAAGCAGATTGACGTGAGCGGCTCGCCGGACTGATGGACGACCGCGCCGGCGGCGTAGGTCGAAACCCGCGCGATGCCGGCGATTTCCCGCAATATGTCGTCGCTGATGCCGCGAAAGTACTCATGTGCCTTCAACAGTGCAATAATGTCATCGCTCATGACGAAGCCTTTCGATTTCACGACGGAGGTAATCGCCGAATCCCTCCTCAGGCGCGGTCTCGGCAATCTCGTTAATGTAGCTGGTTTGTCGGAGTTCCTCAAACGGCAGCGAACGATCCAATCGGCCTGCCTCGTAGAGCGCGCGATCCAACCGGCCATTGGCGATCACGCGCCAGTCGCAGTGGCGGCGGCTGTTGGGAAGCCGGTAGAAGCCGGTAGTGCAGTTCGCACACAGGGCGTGGTACCAGCGGGGCTTGTCGTACAGGTCGTTGATCGCCGCAACGTAGTCGAGGAAGGCCGTGCGGAGCCTGTCGGCGGCCTCGTTCAGCCGGTACAGATACCCGTCGATGTGCCCGTGCTTCGTGCGCCGCAGGACCGCGTCACGCTCATCGACCACAAGGTAGATCACCTCCTGCTGTCGGTACAGGCTGCGCAACACTGCGTAGCGCTGGTCTTTCCGGAACCGCACCTCGATGGACATGCACACGCGGCCGTCGGGACCGAAATCAAAGACCAGAACGGGGTGACTCATCCAGGGCGAACCCCAGTAAAAGAAAATGATGTCGGCGGCCTTCAGATTTGCGAGATGGTATGATCGTGTCTCGTAGCGGGCCGTGAAGTTGTCGAACGAACGGTATTCGTTGTTGCGAACGTTCTCGATCGTCACGACATCGTCCCGGCGGACGGCCCACGGCAACACGGCAACACTAGCGTCCCACTGGCGATCGTGGCTCGGCTTGAGCGACAACCACCAGCCAATGAAGACCAGGGCCGTGGCAAGCAACACGGCATAGGGGCACCAGAGTGGCTGCCAGGTCGCAAAGAGAACCACCACGAAAAGGCACCAACCCGCCGTCGGCACCCAGCTCCATCGGGCTCCGCGGCCCACATCGAAGTAAATCGCCCCCGCCATCCACGCCACAAGTCCCAAAGTTACCGTACCCATCAGCAGGACGGCGAAAATATGAGCGATGTTTTCCATGGCTATTCGCGGCGTACGCTCCGCCCGCGGTATCCTTGCCTAACCCCGAGCCGGCTAACCGCTTGCGATGACTGGTCAGGATCCGATTTCCGCCCAAACAGCGAATCCTAATCGGAGGAACTGCTGAAGCAATTCTCCTCATTTACGCTCCGCGGGGCAACAGACTGGCCATATTAACAATCCGCCGCGCGGCCTTCCAGTCGGCACGCCGATACCCCCGTTGCTGATAACTAGGAGTACAGGTGTTCGCGTGGAGTTGCGACGGCGGGTTCGCCGGCCGACCTCGCTAGCAGAGCTACGTCCGTTGGGGGTTGGCAGAAAAAGACGGCAGAAGAGTGCCGAATCGCGCAGGAGATTGCAGGCCGCCAATACGAGAGAATCTCCGAATTAGCACACCGCTTCCCCATCCAGAATTGAGACCCTCTGGCGATCCTGTTGCTCAATGGCCCTTCCGAAGAGGCCAAAGAGTCTGTTCCAAGAATCCTCCGATTGCTGGTACGGAACGTTCGCCAGGCACTGACGATAAAGAGACACATCGCATGGTGATCGGCGAACGTCGCCGGCGATAGCTCGCCGGATTCCATCCTGGCCTTCTTGGCCGATAGGAACCGATTGCAGAGGTCTTTGATGGTCATGCCGTCGCCGGTCGTTCTGGGCGTCCGTCCGGCCAAGAGGTCGCCTTTCTCGGCAAGCGACTTGTCAAGTGCGGCTTTTCCTTTTTCGTCCCCCTCCACTTTCCCGAAGTAGCGGAATTGCCCGTGAACCTTCTTCGCCAGTACCCCCTAGCGTGGGAAAAAATGGGAAGTCTGGACGCGGCTATTGGGGTGTGGTAGCTTTGCTCTTTGCCGTAAATATGCTTTCATATCGCCCTGCCCGCTGTACACAGCAGCTGCGAGCCGGCTGGGACTCAGACTTGGTTTGCGAGTGTACAAGGGGTGTATTGCCAATAGAGAGAATCACCTCAGAAAGGCGAAGAAACGTCAATAACCCATGAGAAATGGCGGTTATTGGGCCCGTAGCTCAGTGGTCAGAGCAGGGGACTCATAAGGCAAGCCGGCCGATTCTGTATACCACCCAGAACACGCGGAAAACAGCTTGTTTTCTAGGGTTTTGTTCACGTCGGCCACTTCGGCTTGTACACTGTACAAACGTGTAAAAAGCGGTGGTGTCAGGTGTCAGTGACACCCGTTTTGCTGACTAGTGTACAAGCCAGAAACCTGCCTGAGAAGGCCTGAGAGCATTGGCGGTTACGCTGGCCCCTGCTGCCCACTCCCGGCCGGCACCAGCGTCAACTCCGGCGCCTACGAGCGGCCCATCCGCTTTCTGCGCCGGGGCCGAACAGGACAGGTAAGCCCCAACCGTGGGCACCGCCCGGAAGTCGCCGCCGTTCGCTGCGGGAACCTCGATCATGGATGGTCACGTCGAACACGGTTCACCCTCCCCGCTGGAATGCCCTTCCTGCGCCAGAATCGGCTTGTGATGCGGGGTTTGGACGCATGGCATGGCTATGGTGGTCTTTTGACCCGTCCGGGCACGCCCGGGCCGAAAACCGCCTATGGCGGGCGTTTTTTAGGGTAGGTGGGCAAATCGTCGAGATTCACATCCGCACTCGGCATTTGCTCGGGGGTGACCAGCAGGGGACCACGCTTGGCCAGGATGGTCTCGGGCCGTGCTCCAAACCGAAACGGCCACAGTTCGCAGCGCGTCGAATGGGCCCCGTCGCAAGGGCACCAGGTGACGTGCTTGGCGTTGCCGTTGGCACAGGTGACACAGTAAGCCCGGATGGCCTTCAGAGGACGGCTCCGTCCCTGGGCCGGCATGTGTCCCATCCGGTAGGGATGCAGCGCGCAATCCGCACACTCGCAATTCCGAACATCTGCCGCCGTCTCCGAGCAGTCCAGGCAGCACGCCCGCATCGCCTGAACTGGGGAAAGTCGCTTCTTTCTCATGGTTCATCCTTTCGCCTACCGGGCTTCCCGGCTATCGGCAGGTTCGGGCACGTCGTCCAGCAACCACGGCTCGCTGGCGGGTTTCGTGTCGCTGGGGTCACCGGAGCAAACGAGATGCAGCAGGTGGGCAACCAACCGGTGATAGCGGCTCGCGTTGTACGGCTCGGCCGCGCGGATCACATCGCCATGTTGGTTCCAGAAGTCGGCCCACCCGATCCCACGGCGGTAGGCGCGGATCGCGGCGGATTCGAGGCTGATTCCGTTCATGCTTCAACCCTTTCAAGAGAAAGCCTCTCGGCAATCGCCTGAACGATCTTCGCTTGGTCCACGCTAAGCGGCTTGCGGAACTTGCCGATGTCAGCGGGAACCCTGACGCCTCGGATTACACGGTCGAGGTCAACGCCTGACTTGGCGCAGTTGTCACGCAACACCGTGCGGAAGTAGGCGATGGGAATGTGCGGGTGAAGGTGTTTGACGGCCTCCAGCGCATCCCATACGGCCCACGTCGGAAGGTTCCATTGTGAGGCGGCCAGCACGCGGTAGACAAAGATGCGGTCGGCGTCCTTGTGGCACTTGAAGACGGCCCGGAACTTCCGAGCCTCTTGGATGACCTTCTCCCAGTCAAAATGAAAATGGTCACACCCGCGTCTGTGCCGCCGTTTTGCGGCACGGACGTTGGTGACCAAATTCTTTGTGATAGACGTGTTTAAGATCATTCGTATTAGAGATCAATACTTAAAGATCATTGCGATGCTCACTTTTCGCGTACCCCCTACTCACTTTTCGCGTAGGGGTCTTGTTCACTTTTCGCGTAGGGTATTGCTCACTTTTCGCGTAGGGTATTGCTCACTTTTCGCGTAGGGTATTGCTCACTTTTCGCGTAGGATCTGAAAATCGACCCACCAACGTTCGCCTGATGCTGATGTGACGGCTCGGAAGTCCCAATCGGGGACCAGCAGGTCCGCTGCCGTCCAACTGTCAAAACACTTTCTTTTCTTCCGGCTGATTATGCCTACCTTGCGCAGATACCGCTTGGCAGCGGTGACCGAGTCGTGAATCAGTCCCGTTTGTCTCACCAGTTGAGCAAGCGAGAAGCAGAACCGATCATCACCGCCCATGTTCTCGATCGCGCCAATCAGTTCTTCGTCACCGACGTGATTGCCTTCACGTTCGGCCGCGGCCTTGAGACTCATCAGTCGAGCCATCACCACCGACAACACCGCCTTGGCCGACCACGGCAGTTTGCCGACCCTCTTAATCGGGTAGCACGCCCAGCAGGGTAGAACGCCGTAGACCAACTCACCGGAATTTGCGTCACCGTCGAGCGCCGCAGGGTCTTACTCGTGATCGCCAGCGTAGCGGTGCGGCGCGGCTGCCCACGCCCGGTATGTTCTCGACCACGGTTCTTGATCCATCCGGCTTTGTCGAGCGCCCGCAGATGTTGTCGTACAGTTTGGACCGGCAGGTATGCCTCGGTGGAAATCTTGGTCACGGCCGCGTAGGTTTCTTTCTTGGTGACTTTCAACAGCCCTCCCAACGTCTGAACCGTCGGCCCCACATCTCGCATGACGGTCAGTGGCAATTTGAGCCATTCGTCGTCCAGCGATTCCAAGAGGCTGATTTCTTGCCGATCGTATTCGTTTGCGGTATCTTTCACTTGTCGAGTTCGTTTTACCCCGTCGGCTCGCAACAGTCGGCGGGGTTTTTGCTTGCTCTGCTTATTGCTGGTCGCCCTTTGACTCCCCGAGGGTGTTGAGCATGAGACCTCGCACGCCCTCTAACTTCGCGGCGTCGGCCTTCATGCTGCAATGTTCTATCTTGGTAGATTTTTGCATCAGAACTCCAACTGAGAGGCAATCTGCTCTCGGATGCGACACAATTCCTCGCAGTCGTCTTCCTCCTGGTCGCAGATCGTGTCGTAGACTTCCATGTCCATATTGGCCTCGATCGCGGCCTTGATCTGCTCGACCAGATATTGAGACCCGAGTGCTTCGACTTCCCACGTCTTGGCACCACCCGTCTGTCTGACGAACTTGTTTAGACGTTCGCCGTCTTCCTTGGCGGGGTTGAAGTCCTCAGCCAAGTCCAGTTCCTTGATCTGCTCTTTCGTCACTGCGATGCGGTGACCGTCCACAGGGACATTGTGCAAGTCGCGGAGCGACCGAATGGCGTCCTCTGCCAGCGCAAATCCCGCGGGGTCATAGTCGCTGACGACGATCAACGTCATTCGCTCTTTGCCCGACAGGCGGAATCGTTTCTCGATGTCCCGCCACACTGGGACGGAGCAGAATCCCCGGCCGAGACTGAAAGGAACGTAGTATTCAGCGCAGGCTCGTGAGATTTCGTTGAACAGCGTGTTCTTCTCGCCGAAGACTTCGATGTGCCGCGGCTGGTCGAGTTGGCGGTTGCGGTGGAAGCCCGTAAGAAAGCCGTCGATCTCCTGCTGCACGAACTGGGCCACAGAATCGAACCCGCCGAAGGTCTTTTGCGGCCGGGTGGGGTCGTCAATACAGGTCATCGGGACATAGCCTAGGTATCTGGCGCTCTTGAGTAGTCGCACGAGCGCGTTGTACGATGGCTTGTCGTTCTTGTAGCGGTAGTGCGCCGCACTGAACTTGCTTCTCTCTGGCGTCAGCTTGAATGGCCGCGGGTTCAAGCTCACGAGGCCGTAGTGAACTTTCCGAATCGTGACTGGCCAGAACGGCCGCAGTGCTTCGAGCACGCGCTGAACAGCGGCAAGGAATTCCTGCTGCTTCCTGCTGATGGGCTCGATTTCTTTCTCCCCACTAACTGTCATGAAATCGGCATCGACGGTCAGGGACGCTTCTCGGCGTTCCCGAATCGCGGCGTAAGTGTCCGCAGCGTCGTTGTCCCGCAGCAGGGCTTCTCTGAGGATTGATCCGACCGTCTTAACCCGTTGCGGGTTGTACTCAATCAACTCGCGGTGATATTCCAGGTTGCCGATACGGCGGATGTCGGGCCGAACCCGAACAGGCACTTGTTTCCAGCCGAGGTGCTTCGCGGCGTAGTGGCGTCGGTGCCCGGACAAGATGAAGCGGTCAGCCGTGAGCAGTATCGGCTCCTCCATACCCTTCCGCCGCATACTGTCAATCAGATTGTCCATCGAATCGTCATGTTCGATCGGCCCATAGATTTCGTCGTTCTCCGGGCTGGGCGTGATCGAATCAATGAGGACGAACTTGACGGCATAGCGATCGAGTTTGGACTTGCCGCTTGCGGACGGTGGCTTGCAGCGGCGTTTGGTTGCGGTGCTCATCCTTGAACCTCAAAAGAACTCGATGATGCTGGGGTCCGCTCGCCGCCGACGTATCCGCGGCGCCGGCGGTGTGACGGCTCGGGCGGCCTCGAAGAAAACGAGGTTAGTTGGGCTGATACGATAGCGCGGCCGGCTGGTGCCGTTACCGACGTTGACGGCGCGCAACTCGCCCTTGCGAATCCAGCCGACCACTTTGGCCGGATCGACGCCGAAGCGCTCCGCGATTTCTGGTGGGCTGAAATAGCGGCGCGGCGTGGAGGTGCTCATCGGGCCGCCTCCGCTGTCTGAGGAAGCCAACCGTGTTTGCGAAGAGCATCGACGATTTCAGGAATCCTCGACTTGGGAATCAGGCGACGACCGCCGATTCGCTGAGGCTCAGATAAGATGCCCAGTTCAAATAACGTAAGCGTCCCGCCGAGCACATAGGGAGAAATCGCCGCCTGGGCGTAGGCTTGGCGAACGGGGAGATCAAGCCGGATGCCAGCGGTGGGGGAGGAGGGCGAGAAGTTCTTCCTCGCTGGCGCCGGGAAGAATCGCTGGCAGTCGGGTCAGCACGTCGCGGTAGTAGACCCAAGGATCGTGGCCGTGACGCTTGCATGACGCCAACAGGCTGAAATGGATCGCCGCCGCGCGGCCGCCCCGGTCGTTCCCCACAAAAAGCCAATTGCGGCGTCCGATACAGAGGCCCCGCAACGAGTTCTCGCCTTCGTTGTTGTCGATGTCCAGCCAGCCGTCGTTAGGGTATACGGACAGGGCCGTCCAGTTGCCGAGCGTATAGTTAATCGCTCCACGAACCGCGCTCTTGGGCAAGACCTTGGGCGCCTCGGCTTCCAGCCATGTATGGAAGCTGTCCAAGAGCGGCCGCGACCGCTCCTGCCGCTCGGCGGCGATTTGCGTGGCACGCTCCTCCAGCGTGAGTGGCTGCCACTGGCCCTGACAGCGCTGCCGGAGATCTTTCTCCACGGCGTAGAGCTTGCCGATCCAAGCCAACGCCGTCTCCATGCGGGCCGCATCCAGCCGTCGGCTCTCGTGGAATTTCCTCCGCGCATGCGCCCAACAAGCCACCTCGATGATTCGACCGTCGGATTCCAGGTAGATTCCGTCGTAACCGTTGAAGGCGTCGGCCTGCACATAGCCGCGATAATCCTTGAGAAACGCGGCCGGTCCGTCCCGTTTGTGATTCGTCGTGTAATCGAACACGGTCAGCGAGTGCAGTGGATCGCCCACGTAGGGCCAGAAGTGGCCCGTGTACTTCAGCCTCCGCCAGGCATCGCGGACCTTCACCGAGGTGTCATCCGTGTGGATTACGTGAGAAGCCAACACCACGCGGATAGCCAGGGCGTACAAAGGTTGTAAGAACTCGGCCGTTTGAAGCCACCAGCCGTCCATCGTCTGCCGGGAGATGCGGACGCCCTGTCGCTGGAAGATTCCTTCCAGCCGGTGCAAGGGCAGATGATCGGCCCCCTTGCTGACGATCACCTGGGCCATCAGCCCCGGACCGGCCAAACCGCCGGGAATCGCCTCGGGCGGCTTGCGGGCCAGCACCACGTTCTGCTCGACGAGCGTCAGGCCGCTCTCGGGCAGTTGCTCTTTGCGGGCGTATTTCTTGCGGACATGCACCATCACGAACAGCGTCGAGGGCCGCCAATCGAGTTGCTCGCTGGTCTCCGGCGGCAACTCGACCAGATTCTCCAGGCCGCCCAATGCCGCCTTCTCGGCTTCGGAAAGATCGTGAACGACTTCCTCACGCTTGGTCTCGTCGGGAATCCGCCCTCGGCCGTGCTTGTCGCGGTTCTTGGAAGCTGCCCGTGCGACCGGCGGCGGCGAGTTGGCAGCCGCCTCTTCCGCATCTGCCTGGTTCTCGAACAACATGCCTTGCTGCGGATCGAACTTCTCGCTGCTGCTCCCGTAAATCCTTTTCAGCAGCAAGTGAATGTGATGTTCTTGCCGCTGGAGCCGCTCGTCGCGCAGACGCAACTGCTCCAACAATTGCACGATCAACTGCTTGAGCACCGCGACATCGTCGGGCAGCAGGGCGGGATCGGGAAGAGGCATGGCGTCCGTGTCCATGCCCTTATAGATACCGTGAACGCGAAATTATTCCCACCGCAAGAAAGGTTTTTCTCCCCGCATCAAGCCGTGCGTTGGTAGCGTTGCTGCCGTTTCACGCTGGACGGGTCGATGCCCCACAGCACCAGCGACAACTCCTGCGCCGAGACCTCGACGCTCCGCGCTTGTGGGTCGTTGCTCGTCGGAAAGCGAAAGGTTCCTTCTTCCAGCCGCCGATAGTACAACGTCAGCCCGTCGCGATCCCACCACAAAAGTTTCACGCGATCGCCACGGCGACTGCGGAACACGAACAAGTGGCCGGACAAGGGATCGTATCCCAGCCAGTCCCGCACCAGGGCGGCCAGTGTGTCGAAACTTTTTCGCATATCTGTCGGCACCAGCACACGTAGATCCGCACCAGTTCCGACAGGTTCAACACGGCTGCACCTCCAGCACGGCCAGCACAGCGGCGAGCGTTTGCCGGTCGAAGCCCGCCTGCACCCGTACCGTGCGGCCTTGCCCCAGGATAATCTCCACGCCGCCGTCCGCCTCAGCCGCGCCGAAGCACCTGCTTGCCGGTCCCACCACATGCACGGGCAGAAACGAAGGCGTAGCACCATGCCGTGGCGATACCCGCTTGGATGAACGCGACGTTGGCGTCGCCGGGCGTGACTGGAACTGCGCGCCGTCCACGGCACCGGATACCCGCTTGCCGGTGCGGTGACCACCTCGCGCCAGTTTATGCCGCCAGAAATAGAAGGCCGACTCCCGCAATTCCTCGGCGCGGCAAAACGCCCGCACCGATTGGCCGCCTTCCCTCCACCGCCGCACCACCTCTTCCCAATAGCTCCGTCGCCGCGGATCGCCGTGTCGAATTCGTTTCTTCATGTTCGGGCTCCTGAGGTTCATCGAGCCGAGACCATCCCGGCCGATGCCCCCAGCCTACCCGACTGCACAAGACGTGTTCCGCCAGTCACTTACCAAATAACCGAGCTATTCGCCACGCCTGGACACCCAGGGTGTCGCCTAACTCGCCGGTGGTGACATAAGACGGGCTTGCATTAAGAGGCATCGCTCCAACTCCCACGAGGTCTTCTGTACGACGTGGGAATTTTCACGATGAACGGCTTGCCAGGCCGCTGCTGATGGTCTTGCACGCATTGTGCGCACATTTTGCACGGCTTTTGCGTGCCAGTTCACTGGACAGTGCAAGAGACCGACAGAATTAGTGAGAAGTCGTACTTCGCTTCGCCTTACTCTTTGCCTTCACCTCTCGCTTTGCACCAGTTCTTGGAGGGAAAACCAGTATTTCGTACCTTCCTCTCCAAATACGTTGATTTGGTGATTTGCGATCCATCGTCTGATTGTGCTCTCATGCACATCAATATACCGCCCCGCTTCCGTTGCGCTGTAACAGACCTGTCCGACACGACGGGGCGGTTGGTCCTGGGGTTCGGCTGGTGCCGATGAGGGGGTCTCGACTGCGGCCGGAAGCTCCGACGCCGAAGCGGCCAGTGGCCCCGGCAATGCCGCCCCCGATGCATTGCCCACGTCCCCGCCGGTTCCTTCGCCTTCGTCAGTGTTGGCGGCCGGCGACGTTACGGAGCGTTCGGCTTCTGTCTGTTGGGCCTGCAATTTCGAGAAGAGGGAGGAAAACTCCCGCAGAGACAAACGGCTCACTTCGTTGGGCGGCTTCTTGCAGAAGTGAGCGACTTCGTCAATCAGCCGGTTGAGAACCTCCCTATCATCCAGCCCCTCCCCCCATTTTTGGCGACCATACGCAAAAAGGCGTTGAAGTACGAAAGAGTCGGGTATGTGCGTGATGAGCGTATAACCATCGGACCACTCACGGTTGCGAATCGTATCACGTAAGTCGCCGATGATGTGACTCTTTGGCGGCTCTTCAGTGTGCGGTTTCTTCCCGCCGTTCTCTTCGCCTTCGTCCGGCTTGGCCACCAGTTCCTTCAGCGACCGTTCGAGGAACGGCCTGTATTCGTCGGCGGATAGTTGTTTCGCCTCCTCAAGCAACTTCCAGTAGCAATCGCCCTCCAAGAACTGTTTCCTCCGTGCAATAGCATCCCCATCGGTCGGCAACGGGGCAACATAGTAGTCATGCGGCACCGGCCACGGGTTGATCGTCTCCCCAAACCAGAAGGTATCGTGGATTGCCGACAGAGCGGCCCATTTCTCTGCCGCGGAGGTATCTCCTTGGGGCGGCGGCAGGGGTAATCTGGGATCCTCGGGGACAGGCGGCCAGTCTCGGCCCGACAGCGGCGGTACCACGTTGTCGCACATTCGGAAGCACGCCGCCTCGCTTATGTCCACCGAATCGCCCCAATGCTCTGCAACTTCCAAGACTATCTCTGTTCGCTTGCGGACAGATTCGATCAACGTCTCTGCCTTCTTCGCCGCGTCGGACCGGGTTTGCTCAGCTTCGCGATGTCGGCGGTTGAAATCTGCCGCCCACTGGCGGATGATGTCTCGGATATTCTCCACCCCAATGCGATCCCAAACGACCGCATGTACTTTTTCGGCCAATTGGGTCCAACGGGGATCAGGCCCAGAAGCGTATGAGAAGCGATCGGACACGATTTCGCCTTTCGTTGGTCGGGTCGGCCCGAGCCGGTCGGCGTGAAAGGCGAATAACTCGCCGCGCCGGCCCGAGCCGCTTGGCCGGTAGCTGGCCGACCGCCCCGAAGCCACCATTTTACGAAGCAGCGGCGGGGCTTTCCACCTACCGAGAGAAATGCTCTTAGACTTGTCCCTTACCCCCAATTATGGAAGCCGGGCCTTAGAAATAGGCAGTAAATTGGTTGACAGGTCTCCCAGCCGCAATTAGGATGGAATGAAAGGCCGCCGGTTGTGGGGTCGCGTAATTCTGCGATATGCGGCTTGCTGTCCTCCTTTCCGTCGATTTAGTCGCTCTTTTCAACCGAGGGGTGCTGTCATGTTGTCGCTTCGCCTCAGGGACTTTTGCAGTCAGCGTTCTCGACCGGACCGCTCGCAGAGGGCTAAGACAGGTAGGACGACCGCTTCGCCCCGAAGTCATCGCGGCAGATTTCTTCGCATGGAACTGTTGGAAGGCCGAGACCTCTTGAGCGTGGGCGCGGCAAACGTGTTGATGTCTGGCTCGGCCGCGCCCACTGTGACGATCGGGAACGTCGTTGTGGCTGAGGCCGGTCCATTGAAGACCGGCACGCTTGAATCCAACGAAGCGCTGAAGATCACCTGGGCCGCGTCGAGCCAAACGGGTTCGGTCACCAAGCAGGTTCTGACCGTTGACGGACAGCAGTTCTCGACGATTGATGGGCCGTATAGTGGAATTTACTTTTCCTGTCCGATTGGGGTTATCGCGGCAGGCCCACACACCTACAAGATCCAGGCGACCGATTCCAGTAGCACCGACACGTTTACAAAATCCTTCGCCGTTACGGCAGCCACCGGGCCAACAATTGCCGACGTTGTCGTGGCAGAGGCCACGGCCCCCAGGGACGTGAATTTCACATCGAATGATAAATTGGTCATCACTTGGGCGGCAAGTAGTCCGAGCCGCATCGTCTCGCAGAGCGTGCAACTCGATGGTTCCACCATCGCGCCGATCAATGGGCCGTACAGTGGATTGTACTTCTCATGTCAGATCGGAGCCCTCAGCGTCGGCACCCACACCTATGAGATTACGGCCACCGACTCACTGGGCGCAACCTCGACCATTAGCGGCTCGTTTACGGTTGTCGCCCCATCTCCACTGGGCATCTCCAACAGCGTTGTGGCGCAAGCCAGCGGCACCATGAACAGCGTTCTCGCATCGGACGAAAGCCTCGTCATTACATGGGCTGCAACGAGCTCGGCTCGTATAGCCTCCCAGACCGTCAACGTGGATGGCACGGCAATTAGTACGATCAACGGCCCTTACGGCGGCATGTTTTACTCGTGCCCAATCGGAACATGGGCCGTCGGCACCCACACGTACCAGATTAAATCATCCGACTCGTTCCTCAATCAGTTCAGTTCCACGGGCACGTTCACGGTTGTCGCCCCTCCTCCGCCCACGGTCAGCAGCGTGGTAGTGGCTGAGACGGGGACGACGACAAACGGCGTCTTAGAATCGAACCAACCGCTGGAAATCACCTGGGCCGCGGCAAGCATTAGGGGCATCGCCTCGCAGACCGTGCAGATCGACGGCACGAACATAGTGCCGATCGCCGGCCCGTACAGCGGGCTGAATTATTACTGCTTGATTGGAATGTGGTCGGCCGGCAGCCACACATACCAGATCACGGCCACCGACTCGCACGGGGTCAACACGGTGGCTGACGGCATATTCGTGGTGGTTAATCCGTCCAACTACACTGGTCAGGCGGGGACCGTCAATATCGGCGGCGCAGAGATGACGGACAACGGCGTCTTGAACCCGAATGAACTGCTGAAGATCACCTAATCGGTGACGAGGGGCACAGGCGTTTGGCTATTTACGAGGGCAGCGCCTCGCGCGCCGCGTCCGATCGTCGCCAGAGGCCGCACGCACTCGAATCCATGCAGGAATGTCTCCCTGCTTGCAACTTACCCATTGTGAAGGCGATTTCTGCTCATTTGTGAGAGGCATATAGAGCGCCTGTGTATCGCCGCTGAAGGCGCGGGGGTCCGGTTCGATCTCCGGCTGAGAACGAAGGCTCACTGGACTGTCCACGATCGCGCGCAATGTCCGACACGCGCAGCGCTAGACCGCGAAGACAGGCAAAAGTCGAAACGAACGTTCGTGCTTTTCAACCGTCGAAACACGACTGCCGAGTATGCCATTGACCATTGCGCAACGTCATGCTTTTCTGTACACGTCTATACGCTTGTAGTCGTGCGCAGCTCCGCGTAGAGTGGGGCGATTTCGATTTTGACGGCCCTGGAATCGCGCGGTTTGCGTTTCGACCGATCGTCGCATTCCGGGCCAAAACGGCCGTTTCGACGCGACCGGCGCGATTCTGGCCGCGTTGCCGCGGCCGTTTTCGGCCGATGGTCCGATTCGCGCCGGCCGCGCTTTTTGGCCGTCGCACCCCATACGGGAATCACGTTGGAGCCGCGCACATGTACACGCACGTACACGCGCGTACACGCGGCAGCGCATGCGCGGTGCAAACAATCCGCGCTCGCTGGCGAGTGGAAAATTTATTTTTTTCAAGTCGTTGTGCCGCAACGACTTGCAACTCGTGTTAAAACGGGCAAGATTTGTTGCAAGTCGTTGCAAATAAACGACTTAGCGCGGTGTTCAATTTTGCGGCACTTTGGTTTAGGTAGAGGGCCGATCGACGCGACCGGCCGAAAAAAACGGGCTTGCCCCTGCGGACAAGGCAAGAGCAGGCCCTAAACACCACCTACTGATAAGGAGTAAGCGATGTCTACTGCTGTTGTAGCGTCATGCGGTGATTTCGGCAAGCGGCCGTCCCACGCCACCCGGCTCAGGGAGGCAGAAGGGATTCTCGATTACATGCTCACCAGGGGCGACTTCACCGAGGAGGAGATAACCCTTGTGTATGAGTGGGAGTGTGGGCTTCATGCTGCTGCCGATGCGGCTGCTGCGAAGGCCGATGCTGACCTACCTCATCGGCTATGGCGTGCGGTCTATGTCGTACGCGCCGAGACAACGCAGGGGTATCATCCGCCCGAGCGCAAGGTAGCCAATCCGCCACAGAAGGGTGCTTACGCCCACGCATACTATCAGGAACACAAAGAACAGCTCAAGGCGGAGCGCCGGGAGCGCTACGCCCAACAGCCGAAGCGCAAACCCAAGACGTTTGCCGAGCTTATGGCGGATGCTCGCAAGCGATTGACTGCAAGGAGATTCAATGGAAAAGGGTAGTGGCAGAGAGTTATCGCCCAGAGAGGCGATGCGACTGGCGATAGCGAAAGCTATCAGAGAGGGGAGGGTGCGCAGCACCTATGACCCCGAGCGGAGATGTCTTGTCCTGCACAAGGTGCGCGAGGATGAGGTGGCGAAACGCTGGGACGACGGTTGAGGGGGTGTGGTGTTCCCCTCCGCCCCGGGTCGAACAGTAGCGGCCCGGGGCGACGATGGACCACCCCAAACCGAGAGGAGTAATTCTATGCCCTGTAAGACCACACCCAACCTGATTTTCTGGACAGTGGCGCAGACCGGCAAGGTCACGCCGCTAGTCTCCGGCCCGCCCGGCTGCGGCAAGTCGCGGAGCGTCGAAGCCTTCGCCCGTGCCATGTCGCGCCAGTGCTATACGCTAATTGGCTCCCTCCGCGAGCCGGCCGATGTGGGCGGATACCCTTACCCGGTCCACGGCGATCGGCCCTACATGGCCGTCATGCCGCCGAAGTGGTGCAAGACTGCCAGAATGGCCAATGGGTGCTGTTCCTCGACGAGTTGACGACCTGCCCGCCGGCAGTGCAAGCAGCGCTGCTGGGGGTGATCGCCGAGAACCGCGTGGGCGACGCGCTGCTGCCGGATACGGTCTGGAAGCTGGCCGCCTGCAATCCGCCCGACTGCGCGGCCAACGGTTCCGAGTTGGAGCCGCCGCTAGCCAATCGGCTCTGTCACCTGCCGTGGGAAACGGACAGCGAGGCGTGGCAACGCGGCATGGGCAACGTGCTCAATTTCCCGCAGCCGACCTTTACCCCGCTGCCCGCGGACTGGGAGAAGTGCATCGGGCGGAACACTTCGCTCATTGCCGCGTTCCACAAGCACAAGCCGGGACTGCTGCAAGCCTACCCGAAAGACAGGGCCAAGACATCGGGGCCGTGGCCCTCGATTCGCTCTTGGACCAATGCGGCCCTCTGCGCCGCGGCAATGGAAGCGATCGACGCCGAGCCGCTCTTGCGCTACCGGGCCGTCGCCGGTTGCGTGGGCGAAGAGGCGGCGCTGGAGTTCCAGACGTGGGAGCAGAGCTTGGACCTGCCAGACCCGGAGGATTGGCTGGGCAAGGCCGCGGACTGGCGGAGCAATGGACCGAAGGGCGGTGCCTTGGCGCTGGACATTCCGCCGCGTTGCGATCAAGTCATGGCGGCGCTGGCCGCGCTGGTGGATCGGGTGAAGAATCACAACCTCGGTCCCAACGGCAAGCCCACGGAAGGGCGCTGGCTGGCAGCGGTCGACTGCTTTGCCGAAGTGGCCAAGTGCTGGCTGGAACCGGCGATTGCCGCAGCCGGCCCGCTCTACTTCGCCGTGCCCCATGCGTCGGTATTGGCCAAGACGCCGATGGATTTCAGCAACACGGTGCTTCAGGTCCACAAGAGCATCATGGCGGCGGCTTAGCGTTCGATCTTGCAGTTTGGCAATGCTTGCTTCAATGCGTTTACACTCTTGTCCGTTACGGCGTGTTGTCGAGACACAACATTTGAGGTTGGGTTAGTCCTTTGAGATGGTCAAATCCAGTGTCAAAGAGCTTTGTGTTGATGTCGCATTTTGGTAATGCTCTCTGCAATCCCTTCACGCCTTCGTCCGTCACGGGCGTACCGCCGAGAGACAAGTGTTGGAGTTGAGTCAGCTCTTTAAGGGTAGCTGTCCATTCCCTGAAAACTGGCGCTGCCTGATTTTGGGAAATCGGCTATCAAGGTGGCATGGATGTTGAGCAACTCAGGAAAGATGTTCATGCGGGGCGGATCACACCCGATCGGCTGATCGATTTGATTGTGACCCTTCAGCGCCGGAACGAAGAGTTGGAGCGTCAACTGAAGGGCGGCTCGCCGCCGAAGATTTCGGAGCCGTTCTCGGTGGAGGCAGAAGAACGGCGGCAGGAGGCGCGAGGAAGGAAGCGGCGGAGGCGAAAGCAGCGGTCGGGCGGACGGATTAGCACGGCTGAGAAGATCGCTCAAGCCGTGCGAACCGAGAAAGTCTTCCCGGCTGGGGTGCGGAAGGCAGATTGCCGGCTGTCGCACACGCGGGTGGCATGGCGGCTGGAAGACGGCCAAGCGGTCCTGGTGGCCTATGACATTTATCGCGGCCCGAAGAACCAATACGGCAAGATTCCGGGCGTCTTCGGCCGCAGCGAGTTCGGGGCGGAGATCGTGCTGGCCATTGCCTACCAGGTGTACGTGGTCGGCCTTTCCTTCGACAAAGTATGCCTGCTGATGAACTTCTTCCAGCACTTGACGCTGCGGAAGTCGCAGGCCGACGCCCTGTTGAACCAGTTGGCGCGGCAATGGGAAGAGGAATTCGAGTTGCTGTGCTTGCTGCTGGCCAACTCGCTGGTAGTGCATACCGATGAGACGGGCTGGAGCATCAACAGCGTGTGGGCCTTTCTCTCGGAGAAGGTGCGGGTATTGTTCTTCGGCGTGCATAAGGATGCGGAGACACTACGGCAGATTCTCGACCCGGCGATATTCGCGGGACTGGTGATCAGCGACGATGCGGCGGTGTATGCGAACTTTACCCAATCACAGAAGTGCTGGGCGCATTTCTTGCGAAAGGCGATCAAGCTAACGCTGATGGAGCCTGCCAACGCCGAGTATCGCCAGTTTACCGACCGGCTGCTGGAGATTTACCGCGAAGCCTGTCGGGTGCAGCATGACCGGCGGCTGAGCGGGGAAGGACGAAAGGGGAAGGTCGCAGTGCTGGAGGATGAGGTTCTGGAGTTGTGCGCTCCGATGTGGGTAGCCGAACTGCCGCCCGGCGAAGGGCCAGAAGACGACTATCGGCTGCTGTGCAACGAACTGATGCGGGTGATGCTGGCGGAGCAGCTCTTCACGTTTGTCACGGCGGAGCCGGTGGAGAAGCCCAACGGGGAAGTGCTGATCGTGTCGGGAACGAACAACGAAGCCGAACGGACGCTACGCTCTCCGGCGCAAGCGCGGGGCACGGGCCGCACCAACAAGACGGTGGCTGGCGCGCGGCGGCAAACGGTAATCGTCAGCGTGCTGGAATCGCTCCGCCAATATCTTTCCACCTTTACGCTATCGAGCGTCATCGAGGAAATCCGGCGTTGGTGCGAAACCGGCCGCAGTTGTTTCGCCCGCTGGGTGGAGAAGCTTGGGTTGATCGGTAACGGGCTTCCGAATGACGGCCGCCTCTCGTTGTTGGACCGCGTCATTCCGGTGCCGGACGGATGAGGGCACGAAAATGCCTTCCAGACCCCAACCCGAGAGTTAGTTATCAGATCGTCTTCACAAAGAATTTGGATTTTCTTGCGGGGGGGGGCATATTGCTTTTCCGCAGGGGACGGGTAAAATCGCATTCATGTCGTTTGACTTGGTTTCCCAGCGTTCGTTGGGAGTTGGACGGCTACCATTCATCAGATTTTCGCGGCAGCATCCTGCGCCCCCATTTTCGAGTGGGTTTCTTGGCATGTCAACCAACTATGCGCCGACTAAGTTCCCCAATTTCCCGCTTAATTGTGGTCGCTTCTGCTCGTATGGGTGGTGTGAAGGCCCAACGTAATCGGTGGGTCGAACGACGTAACGTCCCTGGGCAGATTGGCCGGGACATGTTCCTGCGAACTCAGTTGAGTTAATCGCACTTGAAATAGTTTCACGTACAATCTGTGGAAAGAAAACACGCGATGTGGTAAACTAACAGCGATTCGTCGCTGCTGCATGCGCATTTCCCTCACGCTCCCGTTACGCCTGGAGACGCCTGATGAACGGACGCCGTCAGAAATCGGAAATCAGCAATCAGAAATCCTCGGGCTTTACTCTCGTGGAGCTCTTGGTCGTTATCACAATCATCGGGATTTTAATCGCGCTGCTGTTGCCGGCGGTGCAGGCAGCCCGCGAGGCGGCCAGAAGGGTGCAATGTTCCAACAATCTGAAGCAGATTGGTTTGGCAATGTTGCAGCACGAGGAAAGGAACAAGTTCTTCCCGAGCAGCGGCTGGGGCTACGGTTGGGTAGGTGACCCGGATCGCGGAATCGGCAAGCAGCAGCCCGGTGGTTGGGTCTACCAGAGTCTCTGCTACATGGAGCAGGAGCCTCTGTTTCACCTTGGTACCGATGGCCAACCGGATGTCGTGACGGACCAGCAGAAGATCGGCACCGCGCAATGCGTCAACACGCCGTTGTCTTTTATGAATTGTCCCACGCGGCGGCAGCCAATCCTCTATCCATTAGACACGAGCAGCAGCGGCCAGCCCTTTAATATCGCCCCCATAACGATGATGGCTCGAACCGACTACAACGCGTGTGGCGGCGATCAATTCTGGGGATGGACGGATGCGTCGTTGGAGCCGACCAGTCTTGCTCAGGGAAACGCGATGACCGCGAGTTATTGGGGATCACTTACGAAGACGTACACGGGCATCTCTTATCTGCACAGCGAGGTGGCCACGGCTTGGGTCACCGATGGGCTAAGCAACACATATATGGTCGGTGAGAAGTATCTCGACCCCGATTACTACTACAACGGCACGGACTGGGCCGACAACGAATCGATGTACGCAGGCGAGGATAACGACACGAACCGCACGACCTATTACGACGGTGTGAATCCCGACCACACGCCGATGCAAGACACTCCCGGAATATCGGATCTCGTTCGTTTTGGGAGCGCCCACGCCAATAGCTTCAACATGTGCTTCTGTGACGGCTCGGTTCGGTCGATCGGTTACACTATCGACGCCGAGACCCATCGCCGGCTGGGCAATCGCCAGGACGGCCTGCCGATCGACCCAAACAAGATTCCATTTTAGTGCGTAGCAAACCCACGGCCTACAGCCGTGCGATCCTGGAGGCTAAGGCGTCTTGCCGTGCCCCTTCTGATCGAGCGTCTAGCATCGGTAGGAACGTGTGACTGGCCCGACCACATAAGACTGCTATAGAAGAACTAACCGGTCGGCCCGTCTTTCATCCACTGTCATCAAGGAGATTGCTAATGCGCTGCCGGAGTTCGTTGCGAATTGTGATGTGTTGCACTCTTGTGGTTCTTGCGAGCGCGGCTGCCTCGGCGGCGGTGAAGCTGCCGGCGCTGATCGGCGACAACATGGTGCTGCAACGCGGCCAGCCCGTACACATCTGGGGCTGGGCCGATAAGGGCGAAGAGGTCACCGTGACCGTCGCCGGGCAGACCCTTACAGCCAAGGCCGGCGACGACGGCCGCTGGAAAGTCACTCTCGATAAACTCACAGTCGGCCGCCCGCTCGAAATGACCGTCAAAGGCTCATCCGGCAACGCGATCACCGTCAAAAACATCGCGGTCGGCGAGGTCTGGGTCTGTTCCGGCCAGTCGAACATGGAATTGGGCATCGGCATGGGGAACAACGCCCAACAGGAGATCGCTGCGGCCAAGTATCCGCGAATCCGATTGTTCCTGGTGACCTGGGCGAAGGCGGCGCAGCCGGCCAGCAACGTGAAGGGCAAGTGGAAGCCCTGCTCTCCGCAGAGCGTGGCCGCCGACGGCTGGGGTGGATTCTCGGCGGCCGCCTATTTCTTCGGGCGGCAATTGCACAAAGATCTTAAAGGTGCCGATCGGCCTGATCGACACCACGTGGGGCGGCACGCCCGCCGAGTTCTGGACCAGCCGCAAAGCCCTGGAGGCAAACCCCATCCTCAAGCCGTTGGCCCAGGGTGAGTTGTCGTGCCTGTACAACGGCATGATCGCCCCGCTGATTCCTTACGCTATTCGTGGCGCGATCTGGTATCAGGGCGAGAGCAACGTAGCCCATGCCTACCAGTACCGCACTCTGTTTCCCGCGATGATCGCCAATTGGCGGGCCGACTGGGGGCAGGGCGATTTCCCCTTCGGATTCGTGCAAATCGCCCCGTTCAAGTATCATAACGACTGGAAGATCGATCCGGCATGCTGCGCCGAGTTGTGGGAAGCCCAATTGTTGACGCTCAAGTCGGTGCCAAATACAGGCATGGCCGTAACGACCGACATCACCGACCTGGGGGACATCCATCCGAAGAACAAGCAGGAAGTCGGCCGGCGGCTGGCCCTATGGGCGTTGGCGACGGTCTACGGCCGCCCGATCGTCTATTCCGGCCCGATCTACAAGTCGATGGCCGTCGAGGGGGACAATATCCGCCTTCAGTTCGACCAACGCGGCGGCGGTCTGATCGCGCGCGACGGCAAACCGCTTACGAACTTCACCATCGCCGGGGCCGATAGGAAGTTTGTGCCGGCCGTGGCCACCATCGACGGCGATTCGATCGTCGTGCAAAGTGATCAGGTCGCCAACCCCACGGCGGTGCGTTTTGCATGGCATGACGATGCCACGCCGAACCTGGCCAACAAGGAGGGCCTGCCCGCCTCGCCGTTCCGCACCGATTCGTGGAAGGGCGTGACGGAAGGGAAGTAAAGGGTAGAACGGAATTTATTCCATTCCTTTGGAGTGCAGCAGCTTGCCGCCGCTGTTCGTCCCAAGTTGCGGAGCGCCGTCAGAGGTTCTCACGTCGAAACAGCGGCGGCAAGCCGTCGCACTCCATATAACTCGCTATTTTCCGCCATTTGGCCACTTCAGAAGGATCGCTGCATCGCCCTTAGTTGGACGAATTCACTCGCTGCGGGAACTGCTTTCCTTTCGTGCATGAACGCCATCCGCGTCACTTAGAATGGTATAGAGTGTGCCATGATGGTACGGCACGTGAAGCAGCTTGCCGCTGAAGCCACGGGGGGTTTTGGACGCAAGCAGAGGAAGGTCGTTGCCGGGGCGGTCGGGCCGATAGCCGAAGAACGAACCAATGATCGCCTCCACGAAAACCGCCCCGCACACTTCGTTGGAATCGCCGCCCGGATACGCGATGCGGACCAGCGGATCTTGGCCGCGGCTGTTGGGACCGAGGAATTCGTGCGCCTGGGCGAAGGGACCTTCGTGCGTGACCGCCTCCGTGCTTCGCAAGAACTCGACTGCCCTCTCAAAATTGCCGAACCGGCATAGGACGTCCATCGTCATCGGCGGCCAGCCGTCGTAGCTGCCCATAGGACCGTGGTTGGCACGATCGGAGATTGCGGCAGCGGGGTCTTTTAGACTCATAGCGCGCATCCACGTGCGGGTGAGGAGCTCGTTCTCCACGAACGCGTTCATTTCCTGCTTCATCTTCGCCGAAAGTTCGTTCTCCAGCGATTGGCCGATCACCTTTAAGGTATTCCAGGCCTTTGTCCGTCACTTGTGTGCAGTCGAGCGACAAGAATTGAAGACAGGTCAACCCTTTCAGATGTTCCAAGCCAACGTCTGTCACCTGCGTGCTGTCGAGCGACAAGGATTCGAGATATTGGTCGCCATTGTGGAATGTGAGGACGGCGAGCCGAGCGACGATGTGGAGGAATGGGCCATGCGAGAGTTCGGCGAGCTTACAGACGCGGAGCGATTCGCGGAGGACGTTTACAGCAACAACGTGGACGCCGATGCGTTTACCCTCGCGAATCCGCCGCCGCCCCACAATCCGTGGAGCGGAGAGCGGACCGAGCAATGCCGGCAGAAGGTGCTCCTGACCGGCATGGACTGTCCGCCGGGGCAACTGGACTTGTTCCAGGCGGATGGCGAGGCCGCCGAACCGGCTGAATAGATAGCGACACCGACGCCGACGAGGGCGGAGGCCCAGGGACGGAGGCTGTCTTTCCCCCGCCGCACGCTCTGGTACAATAGCGGCCGTGGGGATCGAGTGCATCGTCAGGCCGCCCGTCGAGCCCTGCGCGAACTCGGCCTGTTGACCGTCACCATGAGGTCCATTTCTCCACCACTTAGCGGAGAAAAACGAGACAAGATTTTGCGGGGGCCACACCCAAAGGCGAAAGCAAAGTGAGATACAGCGGGCACGGCAATCGACATGGCCTCCGTGAGATCAGATGATGTCTGATGGCGTGATGGGAATGGCCGTTCGTCTTCATGCTCGCCTATAAGACCATTTCAAGAGGATGCCATCCATGCGAAAGGCTCTCGTTGGCACTACGATTGGCGCAGCCGTAGTTCTCTTGACTGTATATTATTTTCTTAAATGGTGGCATCCCCCGCAAATGCCTGCAATTAGTTCGCCGATTAAGGTTACTGTCTACCGTGATTGCCGTCCCTGCTATCGCACAACGCTAACCACCGCTGACGCAGAATATTCGATGTTGGTAGAGTGGATGGCGAATCAGAATGTAAGCCAATTCTCAGCAAGACGATACGTGACATACTTGCCGGATGTCGTAGTCGATTGTGATGAATGCGAGATAAATTTTCGGCACAACAACGTCGTTCTTTCGGTCAAAGATGATCCTCGGGCATGGTCACAATACGAAAAAACAATATCTGAGGACGATCTTTGCCTGCGGAACAAGATAATTCTTCGGGCGAGTGATCCGAAGAATCTCGCCATTCCCAAAACAACCGACGCTTCCGCCCCCGCGAGCGAACTTCCATCGCCGCCATCCGACGCCGAGCCAAGCAAGTGAACCGCCCACGCTTCGCTTCAGCGCCCGCCCAGCCGTCCCGCAAGCTGACTGCCATCCGTAGCGGCGCCCCTCGTTTCCCGCTGCCCTAACGCCCCCGCCGCCCCACGTCTCGTTGGATGGTGTCCTTGCGGCAAGCGTGAAAAACTTTTGGAGCGTGCCGTTATGGGTAAGTGACTGGCGGAACACGTCTTGTGCAGTCGGGTAGGCTGGGGGCATCGGCCGGGATGGTCTCGGCTCGGTGAACCTCAGGAGCCCGAACATGAAGAAACGAATTCGACACGGCGATCCGCAGCGACGGAGCTATTGGGAAGAGGTGGTGCGGCGGTGGAGGGAAGGCGGCCAATCGGTGCGGGCGTTTTGCCGCGCCGAGGAATTGCGGGAGTCGGCCTTCTATTTCTGGCGGCATAAACTGGCGCGAGGTGGTCACCGCACCGGCAAGCGGGTTCCCGGTGCCGTGGACGGCGCGCAGTTCCAGTCACGCCCGGCGACGCCAACGTCGCGTTCATCCAAGCGGGTATCGCCACGGCATGGTGCTACGCCTTCGTTTCTGCCCGTGCATGTGGTGGGACCGGCAAGCAGGTGCTTCGGCGCGGCTGAGGCGGACGGCGGCGTGGAGATTATCCTGGGGCAAGGCCGCACGGTACGGGTGCAGGCGGGCTTCGACCGTGTCCCATTTCCCGTAATCCTGTCCTGGTGCGGAGCTTAAAGTGGTAGAAGAATGACTGTGGCCACGTAACAGGCGCAGACAAGCAGTACACCCGCCTCGCCCTCACCCTCCCCAACCGCCTTTTTCCCTCCCTTCGCCCTCTTCACCCTTACGCCGGGCAGAGGATTCCTTCCCGCGTCCGCTTCGCCTTGCCGCGGGCGCTCGGGCGCTGGGTAGCGACGAACGGCCATGTGAACGCCCCCAGTTTCGTTCGCCAGTCCGTCCAAGAAGTGTGACAAGCGGGTTTTGTGCCGTGTGCGGGCTGGGCGTAGGGGTACACCGATCGCCTGCCACCGAACTCCTACGCGGTGGCAGGCTGCCCGCACACGGCCGTTTTTTTGCGCAGACAATGAACCCCAGAAGACAAGGAGACAACACGATGGCAGTCTACGGCATTACCCGCGCCAGCACGCGGAAACAGCAGGCGTCGCCCGAAGTCCAGGCGGAGATGATCCGCAAGCACTGTGCCGCCGTGCAACTGCCCGAGCCGACAATCCTCGACGAGCCGTTGGGCACTTCCGGCCGGACCACAGACTTTCGGCATCGGCCCCAAGGTCGCTGGCTCCTCCTCCACGCCCAACCCGGCGACGTGGTTGTGGTGACGAAGTTGGACAGGCTGGGCCGAACTGCCAGAGACATCCTCGACACCTTGGAGCAGTTTGCCAAGCGGAACGTGCGGGTCATCGTGATCCAATTCCTTGGCGGCCAGAACATCGACATGGACAGCACCGTAGGGCGGTTGGTGGTCATCTTCTTCGCCGGCTTGGCCCAATTCGAGGCCGACATGATCGGGGAGCGGACGGCCGAGGCCCTTCAGTGGCGCCGGCAGCAAGGACTGGCCTGTAACCGCGCCGGCTTCGGCACACGCAAGGTGGGCAAGCGGAGCGAGTGGGACACGGAACAATTGGGGTACATTGCCGAGATCGCCGAGCGGCTGGGCAAAGGCGAGGACGTGGTGCTTGTGGTCGCCGACTTCTGGGGGCGGGGAATCAAGGATCACCGCGGGCTACTGTGGGGCCAGGTGCAGCGCAAGGATGGCAACGGCGATGGGAATGGCAACGGGGACGGCAACGGCAAGGGGAGCCCGTTCGAGCACTACTGGCGGGCCACGCGCTGGTTTCACCGCATGAAGCACGCCGGCAAGCTGCCCCCGCCCTACTGCGACACGGCGCACACAATCCCCGAACCCCCGCGGTTCACGGTGGAAAAGCGCCGCAAGCGCGCCAACGCCAAACCCATCATCGACGAAAAAGCCGCCTGGACGGCCGAGCAGTGGCGGGAATGGTTTGCCTTGGAGTTTTCCAAAAACTGAGTCGGCGTGGAGTCTTCAGCGTCGCAAGGTGTTGAGCAGCACCCAATCGCCGGGGGCTCGCTCGTACTGCCAGAAACGCCAGCCATTGCAAGACTTCCGCTGGCAGGCCACTGCTGCTGCTACTGAGGGCGACGTGTATGTTATGCCGGCAAACCAGACCTTGCCGTCGCGCCGCACTCTCGCTTTGACGATCCGACCCTTGAACTGCGCCTTCAGCTTGAGGGGGCCTGAAATGTATTTTGCCAGCACGGCTTTCCGGCCGGTGTTCTTGGGAATCGCCTCCCGTGGCGCTCGCACTGGCCTCGATTCGCTGAACAGGCCGTCCACTTCGGCCAGCACGCACCGCTTGATGGCGCGCTTGAACCGGCGGCGGAGATCCTCGGACTTCGCGAACTTGCCCTTCTGTTTGTTGCCAGAAGGTCGCACCGTGCGCAGGATTAGTGCCTCAAGCTCTCTCAGGTGATTGTCGCCGATAGTCAGATATACCGAGAACCGGTCCCAGGACTGGCCGTGACGGTCCTTGAGGTGAATCTTGAGCCGGTTGCGGAGGTTCGTCGCCAGCCCCACGTAGTACAGCTTCCCGCGTCGGTACAAAGCATATATGCCTTGCCGTCCGCGAACATATGTCCGGATGATCTCCTGGTGTTTCTCCAACGCCTCGCGGGAGATGTTCTCCAAGTGTTGGCAAACCAATTGTGCTCGTCTTCTCATGTTACGACTCCCGATTGAACGCCTGTTGGAGGAGGGACTGGAAAAGGTGCTCAGCTTGGCGCAACGCCTCTCGCTGCACCGCTCGCAGACGCTCGTGGCGCGCCACTAGGGAGGCGAACTGCTGCTGTAGGGAAAAGGGAGGGACGGGAATCCGAAGGTCCGCCAAGCGGCCGGTGTTCATGAATGTGTAGGCGTCTTCTTGCCCGCTCTTCAAGCGGCCAACCCGCGCGGCGAAGAAAGTCATCAGCACAGTGAAATAGACTGGCAAACAGCGAGCCGAATCGAGCGACAAACGGATGATGTTGGTGTGGATTATTGACCGTGGGTGCCTGGTCCTGACGATTGCCATGCGGCCCACGGTTCCCGCACGCGAGATGAGGATGTCGCCGTTCGTTGCGTCGTAAGCCTCCAGTTCGTCGAACTTGACCGGTGTAATGTAGAGGCATCCTTCTTCCCGGAACTCGTTCCGCCCGACATTGTCCATCGTCCAGACGGGAATTCCTTGGGCCACATACTCGTGATTCTTTAGTGCGCTGCCAAATGGCCCACACTTGGCACCTATACGTCGCTTCGAGAACATGGTGCCGACGGTCATCATCGGGAAGCCGACTGGATTGGTTGCCGGGTCGCCGAAGAGTTGGAGGAAGGCAGCGGGGAGGAAGGTGTCGTTGAGTTCGAGGTAGCTGTCCATTCCCTGAAAACTGGCGCTGCCTGATTTTGGGAAATCGGCTATCAAGGTGGCATGGATGTTGAGCAACTCAGGAAAGATGTTCATGCGGGGCGGATCACACCCGATCGGCTGATCGATTTGATTGTGACCCTTCAGCGCCGGAACGAAGAGTTGGAGCGTCAACTGAAGGGCGGCTCGCCGCCGAAGATTTCGGAGCCGTTCTCGGTGGAGGCAGAAGAACGGCGGCAGGAGGCGCGAGGAAGGAAGCGGCGGAGGCGAAAGCAGCGGTCGGGCGGACGGATTAGCACGGCTGAGAAGATCGCTCAAGCCGTGCGAACCGAGAAAGTCTTCCCGGCTGGGGTGCGGAAGGCAGATTGCCGGCTGTCGCACACGCGGGTGGCATGGCGGCTGGAAGACGGCCAAGCGGTCCTGGTGGCCTATGACATTTATCGCGGCCCGAAGAACCAATACGGCAAGATTCCGGGCGTCTTCGGCCGCAGCGAGTTCGGGGCGGAGATCGTGCTGGCCATTGCCTACCAGGTGTACGTGGTCGGCCTTTCCTTCGACAAAGTATGCCTGCTGATGAACTTCTTCCAGCACTTGACGCTGCGGAAGTCGCAGGCCGACGCCCTGTTGAACCAGTTGGCGCGGCAATGGGAAGAGGAATTCGAGTTGCTGTGCTTGCTGCTGGCCAACTCGCTGGTAGTGCATACCGATGAGACGGGCTGGAGCATCAACAGCGTGTGGGCCTTTCTCTCGGAGAAGGTGCGGGTATTGTTCTTCGGCGTGCATAAGGATGCGGAGACACTACGGCAGATTCTCGACCCGGCGATATTCGCGGGACTGGTGATCAGCGACGATGCGGCGGTGTATGCGAACTTTACCCAATCACAGAAGTGCTGGGCGCATTTCTTGCGAAAGGCGATCAAGCTAACGCTGATGGAGCCTGCCAACGCCGAGTATCGCCAGTTTACCGACCGGCTGCTGGAGATTTACCGCGAAGCCTGTCGGGTGCAGCATGACCGGCGGCTGAGCGGGGAAGGACGAAAGGGGAAGGTCGCAGTGCTGGAGGATGAGGTTCTGGAGTTGTGCGCTCCGATGTGGGTAGCCGAACTGCCGCCCGGCGAAGGGCCAGAAGACGACTATCGGCTGCTGTGCAACGAACTGATGCGGGTGATGCTGGCGGAGCAGCTCTTCACGTTTGTCACGGCGGAGCCGGTGGAGAAGCCCAACGGGGAAGTGCTGATCGTGTCGGGAACGAACAACGAAGCCGAACGGACGCTACGCTCTCCGGCGCAGCGCGGGGCACGGGCCGCACCAACAAGACGGTGGCTGGCGCGCGGCGGCAAACGGTAATCGTCAGCGTGCTGGAATCGCTCCGCCAATATCTTTCCACCTTTACGCTATCGAGCGTCATCGAGGAAATCCGGCGTTGGTGCGAAACCGGCCGCAGTTGTTTCGCCCGCTGGGTGGAGAAGCTTGGGTTGATCGGTAACGGGCTTCCGAATAACGGCCGCCTCTCGTTGCTGGACCGCGTCATTCCGGTGCCGGACGGATGAGGGCACGAAAATGCCTTCCAGACCCCAACCCGAGAGTTAGTTATCAGATCGTCTTCACAAAGAATTTGGATTTTCTTGCGGGGGGGGGCATATTGCTTTTCCGCAGGGGACGGGTAAAATCGCATTCATGTCGTTTGACTTGGTTTCCCAGCGTTCGTTGGGAGTTGGACGGCTACTTTTGAATTGATTCCTCAGCATGTGTTGGGGATTGGACGGTTACAGTTCGAGGGCGTAGCGGCGGGTACGGCGCAGCCGGTCCGCCTGCTCCAACTGCCCCGCTATCCGCCGCTGCTCGGACACGGTTGGCAGAGGAATTTCCAAGTTTTCTAGGAGGCCCGCCGCGACGCGTTTCTGGCCCGCAGAGCCGGTCATGTTCCTCGCAGCGTGTTGCCGAGTCGTAGGCAGTCGCCAGAAATAGAAAAGCCATTCAGGAAGGACGTACTTGGAAGCGCGAAGGACGTGGAACTCGGTTGAGCCGAAGCCAATTCCGTTCCGCAGATTGCGAGCGATAGCGCATTTCCCGTTCTCCATGCATGGCGTGATCTTGGCAACAATCACGTCGTGCTCTGCAAACTGAGTGTAGCCCTTGGCCACTTCGCTGAACGGCCTAGCCGCAGGTCTGGCAATCCGAGCATCAACGTCGTCCACGGCTTCCATCGGAACGAAGCTGCAAGCGTCATCCGGTGCGAAATCAAAATCCGTTGAAGGATTGATCTCGCACACCTCCGCCAGTCTGGTCATGCCCGTCTTCATCCTCGTAACGCCCTTTCAGGGCTAAGTCTTGGCCAGCATTGCCTTCAGTTCTGCCATGTCATCTTCCGCCGCCTGCTCTAACTGGCACATCCGCTCCAGCGTGACGGCAGGCTTTTCGGAGAAGACTTCCTCCTGCTCGATCTGTCGATAGCGACTGGCCGACAGGTCATATTTCTCGGCGGTGACTTGTTCCTTGGTCACCCAGAATTGGCGGCCGAGTTGGTTGATTTCCTTTTCCAGCGGGGCGATCCGCTGGTTCAACTCGGCCAACTCGGCTTCGGCCTTCTCGCGGGCGGTGCGGGCCTTTTCACCGTCGTTCTTGGCCACCACTTCCTCGAACTTCAACCGGTGGATGACGGCATGGTGTTTGAGGCGGTTGGCCTTGAGCGGTGCGATCTGCTTTTGCAGGTCGGCCAGACGGGCATCACGCTTCTTCTGGAACTTCGTGTCGTGGCGGTGTTGCCAGCAAGCCAACAGGTCGGGAATGTCATTCTCCGGCACGTGCTGGCGCTTGTCGTCCAGCGAGAAACCGTCGTGCTCCATGTCGTAGAACCAAATCCGCTCGGTGGCGGCGGCCTTGGTGAACACCAGCACGGCGGTGGAGACGCCCGCGTAGGGCCGAAACACGCCCGAGGGCATCGAGACCACGGCGTCGAGCCGGTTCTCCTCAATGAGCTTCTTGCGGATTTCGACGTGGGCGTTGGACGAGCCGAACAGGACGCCATCGGGCACGATGACCGCGGCACGCCCGCCGTTTTCCAGCAGACGCAGGAAGAGGTGGAGGAAGAGGATTTCGGTCTTCTTGCACTTGGCCGGGAGCGAGGGGTTCACGTCGGCGGCGTCGATCGCACCCTTGAACGGCGGATTGGCCAGCACGATGTCGTAAGCCCGCTCTTCGTTAAAACCTTTGGAGAGCGTGTCGGCATAGTGGAAGCGGGGCGAAGTTAGGCCGTGGAGCATGAGGTTCATGCTGCCGATGCGGAGCATGGTCATACCCGAGTCGTTGTCGTAGGCGGTGAAGGCGCAGGTCTGGGCGAATTCCCACTCCTTGCGTTCCAGCCGGCTGCCGGTCAGCCCGTGGGGCCAGCCTTCCTCGTCGAAGGTGAGGTCGCGTGGGTCGGTGTGGGTTTCCTGGAGGTGCTGCCAAGCGTTGACCAAGAAGCCGCACGTGCCGGCGGCGGGGTCGCAGACGCGCTCGCCGGGCGCGGGTCTAGCATCTTGACCATCATGCGAATGACGTGGCGCGGAGTGCGGAACTGGCCGTTCGTGCCGGCCGTGTTGAGTTTGCCGAGGAGGTATTCGTAGAGGTCGCCCTGCACGTCCTGGTTCTGGCCGGAGATGTCCATGCCTTCGATGGCGCGGCAGGCTTCGATCAGCAGGCTGGACTTGTTGATCTTGAATTCGGCGTTGGTCATCTGCTCGCCGAAGGAGCCGGCTTCCTTGCCGAGCTTTTTGAGGAACGGGAAGACCTTCTCCTTGACCTGCTGGAGCGCCTTTTCCGCCGGAAGCTGGCTCCAATGCGACCAGCGGAGTTTCTGTCCCTCGTCGGTCTTGGGGAAGAGCGGCTCAAACTTCCTGCCGCGTCGTCCAGCGCGCTCGGCATCCTGCTCGCGCTCGTCAAGTTGTTTCAGGAAGAGCAGGTAAGAAAGCTGTTCGATGGCGTCCAGCGGATTGGAAAGGCCGCCGGACCAGAGCTTGTCCCAGAGCGATTCGACCTTGGAGCGGAGTTGCGGATCGGTGAGCATGGTGTTTAACTTCGTCCTCGGCTACGGGGCCAGAGGCGTATGAGTTCGGCGGCTTCGGTCGCGGAAAGGGCGCGGACGGTGTTGATGGTGACTTTTCGACGGATGCCCGCCTCGCGGCAAAGTCGCTGGAACTCCGGCCATTTGATGGACCGTAGCGGACGTGCTAAGTCAGTGTCGTGGTAGAAACGGACCCAATTGGCTCGGTCCTGCCGCCAGAGCAGCGTGGTCGGTGGGTCGATGCAGTACGGCTTTCTACCGCGACGTTCTGCTGTCATGACGACCAGCATGTCGCCGTTGCGGGCGCTCTTTCGGAAGCGTGATTGACCGGTCCAGCGAATCCACGTGGGGTCTGCGCTTGGATGGGTGCGCTCGATCCGGTCGATAGCTTGGTCCACGGCGGCTTGCTCGTCGGCATATTTGTCCTCATCCAAGTCCACCACGGATACGAGCCACGTATTTGTGCCGGCCGCCTTGATCCGCCGTGGCCGACTTTTTGAGACGGCTTGTTGGCCACGGCGTCGGGCCACCTTGATGGCAAGGAGGCGTTTCAGTTGGGGCGTGTCCAACGGTTCGGAATCCCGTGCAAGCTGCCGGACAAACGAGCGTGCCTGGCTCACGACCACGGGGGTATCGGTGAGGATAGCGGCCTCATCCAAAGCAGATGCGGAGGAAAGCGAGGCGTTGGCCGAACCGATCACGACGCGCTGATCGACCAGGACCATCTTAGCATGGAGCGACGGGGCGCAAAACAACGACACACCGCGCCGATGGAACTTCCATAGGACACGGGCGGACGTCTCGCCACTGCGGATGGCACCCTCACTCGCGTTCACGACCAGCAGATCGCCTTTGCCCATCTTTAGGTGGCTGTCGCTCGTGACGTAGGCGATGGCCGCTTCCACTCGCCGCGCGCTCTGCGATAGTCTGCCAATCTCAGTCCAAAGGGTACCTAGGAGAAGCCTTTCCATCGGGTTTACCTCATGCCGCAAGTTGTTCGGTCAGGGCAACGAGATCCTTGATCTCGCTGGGGGTGAAAAAGCGGTCCACGGCATTGCGGCCGAAGTTCGTCAGCGGCGCTTCGTAGAGGTCGGCTTCCACCAGACGACGCTTGGCAAGGAACACATCCTGCACGGCACGGAGAAAGCGAATCTGGTCGCCAGTGTAGTTGTGGCGGGTAATGTGATCCTGAAACCCGTTCGCCACAACGGCCTCATAGTCGGGCACCGCGTCCAGGTCGAGCACGTGTCTCACGAATCCAAGGAACCCGAGGCGATTGTCCAGTTTGACCCCGTATGCCTGCCGCGCGGCCTTGTCGGAAAGCTGAATGTCGCCGCCGGCAAGTTCGTTGTGCAGCAGCCGTTCCAAGTCAACGAGTTGGTCCGCCGTGGGCTGGCGGCCCTCCCGAATGGCAACCAGCGCGGGATGCGTGTCGGCAATCGTGAGAATACGCTGCTCCACGCGGCGGCGGTATTCCTCGACGTGGATCAGTTGGCCGGAGGGACCGATAAGGACATAACCCTTGCCGGCGATGAAGTCGGGCAGGTCAATCTTGAGGAAGGTGTTCTCTGGCCGGCGTTTGTTCTTCATCTCGCCAGCCAAGTCCGTAATAAGTTGCTTGAGTTGTGGGGGCATGGCCTGGGCAAGGTCGGTGGAGAGCGCCAAACGGACGGACGCCTGCCGGGCCTGGGCTTCCCGTGCGTGCGGTGGCAGCAGGCTGACATCCTCGGCAATGGACTGGAGTAGCTCCGGGGATGGCTTGCCTTGGAGAATCTGAATGTTTAGATGCTCGACTTTGCAGGAGAAGGTCTCGGCGGCAACATCCACGTCGGGCACTAGGCGAAGCAGCGGGGCAACTTTGAGCCGCAGGAACGTGATCTTGTCGCGCGTGATATGGTCCCAGAACTCATCGGTCCAGGCAGATTCGACCTCGGCCCAGACCTTGCGCACGAGGAAAGACTCGATCGGCACGCGGCATAACATGGCCCGGCAGCCGCCCACCGCCTGCTGGTGGGCCGCGCCGTCGCGCTGGTTGAGGGTGGCGGCAAGAATGTCCAGCCGGGTGTTGAACAATCGCACCAGAACGGGCAGTTCCGACTGAACTCGGTCTTCGGTCTGCTTGCCGAAATCGTTCTGCCAGAAGTCCACAATCAGGAACTCGGTCTTCTCGCCATTGGGCAGGCGGTCAAAGAAGCGGCAAGCCTCCTGATTGCGCGTACCGCGACCGATCATCTGCCAGAGCTTGATGCGGGACTGCACCGGTTTCATAAACACGAGGTTCACCACTTCGGGCACGTCAATGCCGGTATCGAGCATATCTACCGAGACTGCAATCCGGGGTTTGTCCTGCTTCTTGAACTTGGCGATAAGGCCGTCGCCGTAGGGGCCGTCATGGACCCGCTCCATGCCGTGATGGATGACCTGAAGCAGACCGACATGCTCAGGGAACATCTCCTCAAACACGTCGCGGATACGTTCTGCGTGGTCTTTGGTCATGGCAAAAACGATGGTCTTGCCTGGCAGGTGGCCGCCACAATCCCTGATGCAGACCTCCATAATCTCTTCCCACTGGCGGCGGAGTGTATCTTTGTTGCTTACGAGCACTTCGAGATCGGTGCCGGCGTAATCGAGGGCGTCGGGGTCAAGGCCCTGCGCCATCAGCGTGGCGCGATCCTCCTCACTCAGATCGGCACCCTTGATTCCCTTGCGCTGGAAGCCGGTTTGGGCCTGATAAAGTCGGAAATCCACTAGCCGTTTTTCCGCCACAGCCTGTTGGTAGGTGTAGAGGAACGTCGGAGCTTGGTTGCGGCAATCAAATATGCGGAAGGTGTCGCGGTCAATGAACGCCGCCGGAGTCGCCGTCAGGCCAATCATCCGGGCGTCAAAGTACTCAATCACTTCGTTGAAGCGGTTGAAGATCGAGCGGTGGGCCTCGTCGAAAACGATCAGGTCGAAAAAGCCGGGGCTGAACTTCTCGAAGCAGCGCGCCATCGTCTGGAGAGTTGCAACGTAGAGACGCTTATCCGGGTCGATGTTGGCTGTGTGAACACGGACGCGCGGTTCGTGGGGCAGGTGCGCCTTGAAGCCGTCACTGAGGGCCTGCTCCACCAGCGCGTTGCGGTCCGCGAGGAACAACACCTTCTGTGCCCATGAACTGCGCAGGAAGATGTCAATTAGGCCCATTGTCGTGCGCGTTTTCCCGGTGCCCGTGGCCATAACCAGTAGGGCGCGGCGCCTCCCGGCAGCAAAACCTTCCGCTACGCGGCGAATGGCCTCATGCTGATAAGGCCGGTCAACGATGGAGGTGTTGATCGGTGTCTGGGAAAGCGGAGTATGCTGTTCTCGGATGAATCGCAGGCGTTGCAGGTCTGCCGGGGTGAAGAATCCGGCCACCGTGCGCGGATGGGCCAGGCCGACCTCCCAGAACCATGTGGTGAGGCCGTTTGCCATGAAGCCAAAGGGTGCGAATGGTTGCTGTTGTGCAATCTCCTCGACGTAGGAACGGAGTTGCTCTTCACCTTCCCGTGGGCTGCGCGACGTTCGCTTGGCCTCGACGACAGATAGCACGAGACCGGATGGCTCGTAAAGGCAATAGTTTGTGATGCCAGGCGACGGTGAAGCGTCGTAGCCTTGGACGGGAACCTCAAAGCGAACTTGGGTACGGTCACTCAGCGTCCATTTCGCGCCCCCAAGCTGAGGATTTATCAGACTTGCGCGAGTTTGTGCCTCAGTCAGATTCATGATCCCACCAGTTTCGACGGGACTGGGCAATAGAACAGAAAATGCGTGCGCGTCATTTTTCGCAACGTCGCCCCCGGTCCGCCGCATTCTTCGCACAGGCAAGTAGGTCCGCTCATTATAGCCCAGTGTAGGGGGACTGCAATATACCCTCACTGGCAGTCGTAGTGTGGTGGCTGGGTGGCCGCGGTAGAGAAAACGACGATGCGGGCGGGTCGGCCCCCGATCATCCACCCCGCCCGCGCCCCGCTCATCGCCAGGATGCCGGCATTGAGCGGCCGAGGCGACGCCGGCCAGGACTCAGAACGTACCCCACGGGGTAACCTCTCGCCTGCGCCTGAGACCAACGGACGGCCGCTCGCATGTCGGGGGACGGAAATGGGTAATCCCTGCTCGAAATCCTGCTTCTCTTGCAGCCATCGGTGGGGTCGGATCGACCGGCTGACCGCATCCCGCCGTCGCAAATGCCCGATCAGGAGCCTTGCGCGGATCGTCCCCGAGGGCCGGGAAGGCATGGAACCGGGTTCATTGTGCCCGTTTCCCCGTCGTCATTTACCCTCAACCGAAGGGGACCGGCTGAATCGTCTTGTTTCGCCACGGCTGCCAGTGTCTTCACGGTTGCTTGTTGCGGAGCAAAATCGTCCCTAAGATCGAGTGACTTCCCTCCCACTTCTTGCCGCGCCGCCCGCGCCCCTCCTGGTCCAGCCGCCGGCAGACTTCCCGCAGACTCACGCCCGCCGCGGCCAAGAATTGGGCTCGGCGGACCGTTTCCCCTTCTTCCCGGTCTGGCAGCAGTCTTTTGTTGTCGTGTGGGTCCAGCCGCCAGCCGAAGGGCAGACGGTCAACGCGGCCCGTCCGCTTGATCGCCGTTGGCTGACTCCGATCGCCCTTGACCTTCGCGGTGGGAATACTGGCCGTGAGGCAAATGGATTCGAGCGCCGCTATCCGATCTTGCAGAATGAGCAGGCCCGCGAAAGGTGACAGGTTGAAGCGATCGTTCCTCCGTATTTCTTCGGCCAATTCACCTTCCCGACTGGGCGGCGCCTTCAATGAATAGCTGCCGCGGTCATTTTTGGAGACATCAAGAGTGCTGAGCATCGCTTTTCCTCGTGTTTCCCTCGGAAACGTATATGGTGTAGTACCCTCCACGAATCCTTCCAAAAACGCATTATACAGCCTCGCGATGCCCTGCTTGCACCCAAAACCGTGTGCCTTTTCGCGGGTTTTTCCAGTGGAAGTATAGCCGTGGGTAAGTCGGAAACATCGTCCGGACTCACCGATTTTGCTTGAGAATTGCCGCTTGAAGATTGCGCATCTTAACTGCTTTTGACGATGAATTTTCACCGAAAACACGGGGTAGCGTCGTGCGCGCGAAGGGAGGGGGTTGGGGTCGTATTCCGACGCCGAGATGTGTGGCACCCCGGCCGTTGTCCTTAGTGCCGTCCGTCCCGTCGAGGGCAGCGCGACCGCTGGCCGCCAGATTCGATTGTGGCGCTGGAATCGGCCCGTGGTACAGGGGTTGGCGAGCGCGGACGCCCTTGGACGACCCGGAAGCCATCCAGGGCCGTTGGAACGCACTGGCGCGTCGTGAACTGAACCTCAACGCCGGCTTGCGCCCATCTTTACCTCCCTGCCCCGTGTCGGCCCGGCCGTTGCCGAGGCACTGCTTCAGAATCGGTTCTGGCGCGCTGCGACGGGGGCTAGCTGCCCTCTCTGCGCCGGGCGTGTTCTGGGTCGATGTCTTGGTCATGGTTGGGCTTCCCGATCGGCTCCACGCCCCCTTTCGTCGCCCTGGTGCCCGGTGAGCCTGGCGGCGAGCCGTTCCCGTCTGGCTACTGGCATCGACAGGCGATTATCGGCCAGGTGGCGGCGATCTACGAGGCCAGCCGTCACCTGAGCGCCGGGTCGGAACGGATGAATACGGGCGACGGACGGGCGACCTTCACGGCAACCCGTACTCTACTTGGCTTCCTGTTCTCCAAACAGCCACTTCCTGACGTGCTCCGTCACGGCCAGTAGTCGCGAATCGTCGATTTGCTCGCGATATACCGCCGACATGTCGTTTGCCGCCGCGGTGTGGCCCATGATGTCGTTGACGGCAATCTGATCCCTGCTGCCACTCGCCACCGTGGCGAACGTATGCCGCAAAGCGTAGAAGCTCAGGCCCGGTCGTTTCAGCTTCAGCGCGTTCAATAGCTTCGTAAACTCCTTGCCGACCGGATCGTCAGACCACATTTTGCGTTTACCGGTCTTGACGTCGGGTTTTTCAACTCTCGCTTGCGCCCACTTGCCGCCGTGCGACGTAACGAACAGCAGGCCGACGTGTTGTCCATCTTTGGGCACTGGACGAACGGCGAGGGCCTCGCGGGTTGCTGTAATTGTCTCCGACCACAACGGGCAACGGCGTGGCGTGCCAGTTTTGGGCCTCGGGAAGTCGAGCCAGCCACGTTTAAGGTCAACGGCTTTCGTCGGCAAATTGGCAATGTCGCTGTTGCCAAGGGCGCAATTGATCCCCAGCAGGATCATCGCTTTTAGCGGCATGGTGGCCTTGCCGAGGATTGCGGCCAGTTCCTTGGCCTCGAACATGCGGGGCCCTTTCTTCGCACGATCAAGGCGCAGCACCTTCCGGGACGGCTGCTTGAACTCCGTTCCGAACCGCACGGGCGCGGCAATGAGGAGGTTTTGCTCGGCATATCGAAAGACCGTGCGAACCCGTCGCACTTCGTTGGCCAACGTCACGGGCCCCCAGCCCTTTGCCATGCTTCGCCGGAACCACTCAAAGTCGCTGGCGTCCAGGTCTGCCACAAGCCGCGTCGGGCCAAACGCCTTGATGATCCTGGCGCACGTTGCATGATGATCGGCGAACGTCGCCGGGGATAACTCGCCGCTTTCCAGTTTGCCTTGCTTGGCGGTGAGAAACCGATTGCATAGATCGCGGATCGAAAGGCCGTCGCCCGCCACCCGTGGGGTCCGGCCAGCCAAAAGGTCGTCTTTCTGGTCGAGCCACTTCTGAAGTGCCGCTTGGCCACGGGTGTCATCTGACACCTTGCCGAAGTAAACCAGCCGGCCGCGGATCTTCTTTGCCCACCTGCCGGTGGCATGGGGAAACAACGGGAAGTCGGGGCGGGGCTTCGACACCTTGGCGGGTGTCTGCTTTCCAGGTATCTTGGCCATAGGCGTTACGTTTCCTTCGGGATTGGGCTTGCGGGTGTCAGAACGGGTGTCAAGCCGATAAGACAGAGCATAGCACAACCGCGATAAAACGTCAATAACTGCGAGAAACAAAGAGTTTCTGGGCCCGTAGCTCAGTGGTCAGAGCAGGGGACTCATAATCCCTTGGTCGCAGGTTCGACCCCTGCCGGGCCTACTTTGCAATCCATTTCACCGTCGGGACTTAAGTCGCCTGCCCTGCCCACGGGGCAGTATTATTCGATGGAGTGTGGCCAGGAGTGTTGCCAGGGCCATCCTGCCGACCAGTTGGAAAGAGTCGCAGATGTGGCACCATACGACGGAGCGTCCCGCGGTTGGCTAGGTCAAGGCGACCTCCAATGATTCCAGGTGGAAACAAGGTCGTGGTGGCTTCGGGACGAATGGCACGCCTGCGGCGGTGGTTGGCACGAACTGGAATACTCCCGATATCTGGTTCTGTGCGAGTTCACCATCAGGGTGGCACCGAAGGGCTGTCTGACGCTGATGGTTTACCACGACGAGGATGCTGAAGTTTTTATCAACGGGGTGATGGCCGCCGTCCTTCACGGATACACCACGAATTACGTGGAGATCGAAATCGCGGACGCAACCGTTGCCGCCTTGAAGCCGGGTGGCAATTTGATCGCCGTTCATTGTCATCAGACGATAGGCGGGCAATACATTGATGTCGGCTTGGTGGTCCGCACCCGCAGCGGTTCGCGACAAACGACCCATAGATGACACGGCTCTCGACGTACCGAGAAGTCATGCCTTTCTTGGGAACGAGGCCTGACTGGACACGTGCCCTCAGATTGGCCAGCGGCGCGCCCTGAAAACCCGCCGATTTGCGAGAACAATGACCGGTCAGGGTTGGCACGAGTAGCCCTAACCCGTCGTTGGCCGCCGGCAGAGGTCTTAAGCCTCAATACGCTTTACCGCGAAATCAACTTCAGCAGCAGCGGTAGCACGAGCAGATTGCCGGCTAAGCCGCCGATGAGGGCGACGTCGGCCAGCACGCTGAAGTGAACGGTTGGAATGAAGTTCGACAACGCGAGCGCGGCGAAGCCGACGACCAGGGCCAGATTTGAGAAGACCATTGCGGTGCCGACGCGGCGATGCGCAGCACGCAGCGCCTGATCGAACGGAACTCCGGCAAGACGCTCTTGGCGGAAGCGGTAAAGATAGTGGATGCTGAAGCCGACGGAGATGCCGATGGAGACGGAGGCGATCATCGGCGTACCCATGTCGATGGGCACGCCTAGCCAGCCCATCGCTCCGAGGACCATGAGGATCGGGCCAATCTTCGGAATCAGGCCCACAATGGCCAGCCGGATGCTGCGCAGCGCGATGCACATGATCGAGAACACGGCGGCGGTGGCGAACAGCAGCGTGTTCAACTGGTCCGACATCAGGCCGCTGACCAAGTGATTGAGCAGCAGGTACATGCCGGTGACGCGCACGTGGGCTGACGCATTCGGCTGGTCCAGGACTTCACGCCCCATCCGCTCGACCGCGGTAATCAGAGCGTTCTTCACGGCGGCGGAGGCTTGCTCGCGGGCACGGAGCATCACCCGCATCTGCTTTTCCTTTTCGTTCCAAAAGGCGGGCACGAGATCGGGCCGCTGCTGCTTTAGCACCCAGAACTTGGCGGCGAGGCTGGCCTTAGGGCCCATCCAGCGACTGAACTTACCGGTAACGCCGACGTCGAAGAAGTCGAGCACGTCCACGAGCCCCAAGGTCTTGGTGAGGTTCGGTGTCGTGCGCAGACGGGTTTCGAGCTTGCGCAGGCGGTCCGCCAGTTCCGGAGTCAAGCCGTCCGGCGCGGAGAACTCCAACTCTAACGTTCCCACGCCGCCCAGTCGCTCCTCGACGAAGTTGTATGCGGCGACCACGTCGCTCGACTGCCGGAAGTTGCGGGTGAAATCGGTTTCCGCACGGATGCGGAGGATTCCGGCGACGGTGAGCGCGAGCAGGACGACCACCACGACGGCTACCTGCCGCGGCCGCGCGAGGCTCCAGTCCATCGTCGCCTCCAGCAGGCGCTCGATGTATCGCTCCCCCGGCGCCACCCCCGGATCACTCGGTCGATTGCCGAAGAGGACGACACCAGGGACCAGCGCCGCCATGACGAAGAAGACGAGGATCGAGGCCAGGGACAACATGATCGCGAAATCGCGTACCGGCACGATCGACGAGATGAACAGCGACCCGAATCCGGCCGCGGTCGTGAGGCTGGCCCAGAACACCGCCGGCCCGGCGGCCGACATGGTCCTGAGCAGGGCATCGGCGACGTCCGCACGCTCCCGCTCCTCGCGATACCTCGCGGTCACTTGCACGACACCGGCCACCCCGACCACGGTAACCAATGCCGTGAGCGTCGTGGACACCATGCTCAGGTGGACCGCGACCAGCCAGAAAAGAGCCTTTGTCCAGACCAGCGTGACATGGACCACCGCCAGCGGCAGCAGCACCCAGCGGACCTTTCGGAAGAGAATCCCGATCACGGCCAGCAGCGCCAGCGTCGAAACCCAGCCCAGTGTGCGGCTGTCCTGCTCCACAAATACCGTGGCGTCGTGCGTGAGCATCGGTTCGCCGGCAACTACGGTCTTGAAGCGGTTCCTTTCCGCACGCTCGCGGATGGCTGCGATCAGTTGCTTGCGTTCCAGGTGACTGTGTTCGGCACGGATCGTGATCGAAATGGCCGTGGTCTGGCCATCGTCGCCCAAAAACACATTCCGGCAAACTTCGGATTTCAACAGCTCCGTCTTGAGTTCCTCGCGCGAGTGGCCATGTTTAGCGATCTGCACAAAAAGCGGCGTGGGGTCCAGCGGAGCGAGCGGCCAGCGAACGTCGGCCAGGCTGGCGGCTCCGTCCACGCCCAATGACTTGAGGTTAAGGAAGGTCTGCGAGAATTGGTGCAGGCGCCTCAAACCGTCCGCCGTCAGTAGCTCAGGATCCGTGTATGCCACCACCACCAATTCGGCGCCGCCAAACAGCTTGAGGCCATCCTGATACGCCAGCAGCACCGGATCGTTCGGCGGGAACATATTCGTGATCGCCACATCGAATCGCAAGTGACTGGACGGCCATACGCCCGCCACGGTCAGCAGCAGCGACACGACCAGGAGCAGCGAGCGCCAGCGAACCAGCCAGGTGGCGATGCGGTGCGTCAAACGGAGCGACTCGTCAGCCATGCCGTCCTTCACGCGTTGGTCTGATATTGAAGGGTGAATCGAATAGCACGAAGTCTCCCAACGAAAAATTCGGGTTAGTCAGCAGAAGTTGTGCCCACAAATTCTGCTGACCAACCGAAAAGCAGACGGCAAGAAAGGTCCATCTCCTTTCGGCCGTCCTGACCACGAGACAGTGACAGCCTGTCAAATGGCTAGAGAACATCTTACCATTCGACGATGCTGTTGTGACGCCATGTCGGGTCTTTCCCGCCGGCCGTTGCTGTTTCTTGGCCGGGTGAGGGAGTTTTGCAAACCGACCGGGTCTTTCCGGCGGCGGGTTGCATTGCGGCGGAGTCCTCCCCCGATCAAAAAGGAACTGCGTTATAAGACAGGCCGGATTTTAAACTCCCCGGCGGTCGCAGCGTCTGGAATGCCGAGAGCAGTCTCGGCAGACGGAAGACGCGAAGCTGAGAATCGCAAAAGAAGCGGCTGGAGTCCGTAACGGGCGAAGTTAGCCCACTACACACAGCTCTTGATAGGCTTCCTCGACGACGCGAGCGTCAATCTGGCTGAGATTTTGACCAGCGCCCGCCAGCAAAGCGAGGCCGGCCAACTGGGACACGCGGCGAGGGATGCCGTGGGCAAGCTCGTGCAGACGATCGAAGGCCGGCTCGGCGAATACCGGCGTGCAACGGCCGGCCTGAGAGAGCAAGGTGGTGACGTATTGCTCGGTGTCGGCCCGCTGCCACGGTTCCACGTCGATCCGCAAATCGGCCAGCGACAGCAGCGATTGCCCCAACTTTCCAAGACACTCCTGGCGACCGGCCAAGACGACCGTCAGCCGCATGTCCGGCGACGGATCGAAGCGGACCAGCCGAGCGACGTGCTGCAACGTTCGCGGGTCGGCCTGATCGACGTCGTCGAGTAACACCACTGTTTCCAACTGTTGATAACGGTGTTCGATCAACCGGTTCGTGAGCGCTCGCCAAAGCACGGGCGGCGATTGCAGCAATCCGATCGGCAATTCCCATTCGGTCGCCAACAGCGAGAGCATTTCGGCCGGCTCGACGCCCAGCAGGCTCAGTTTCGCCACCGAACGGCCGCGGCGGCGAAGCTGCTGGGCAAAGACCTCGAGAACCAGCGATTTACCGCTGCCGCTGGGACCGATCAGGAGGCCGAGCCGGCGGTGCTGTTCGACCAGGAAGTTCAGCCGGGCCAGCGCTTCCTCATGCGTCGGACTCTGGTAGAACGATTTCGCATCGACGCATCCCCGAAATGGCTGCTCTTTTAATCCCCAATGTGCCTGGTACATCGCTTGTTGGCCTCCTAGAGACACTACTTCCCGCGTATCCATTCTTGTCGGTAGAATCTGCAAGGGAACTTGATGGAACTACCGGCCGGCTGGCCGCTGGTCCCCGGTCCCTGCCCCCTGGCCCCTTTCATGTCAGATCGCTACTTCGTCGAGAAACCGATTTCCGCTGATCGCGTGACGCTCACCGGACCGGAGGCGCATCACCTGATTCACGTGATGCGTGCAATTGCCGGCACAAGAGTGACGCTCTTCGATGGCAGCGGCGATCAGTTTTTCGCCGCCGTCGAGCGTGTTGGAAGGGCCGACGTGGGATTGTCGATCCTCTCGCGCGAGCAAGTCGATCACGAACTGCCGCTCAAGCTGACGCTCGGCGTGGCGTTGCCGAAGGGGGACCGGCAAAAGTGGCTCGTGGAAAAGGCGGTGGAATTGGGGGTAACGCAGATCGTGCCGCTACGGACCGAGCGCGGCGTAGCCCAGCCAGTCGAGCAGACGCTCGCGCGTTTGCGGCGGGCAGTGATTGAAGCGTCGAAACAGTGCGGCCGCAACCGGCTCTTGCAAATCGATGACCCGCAAGCCTGGGCCGATTTTATCGCCAGCGCCGCCGCAACCTCGTGTCGTTTCCTGGTGCATCCGGGCGGGAAGGAAAATGCCTGGAAACTCGCCGACAGCGTGCCACTGCTTCGCAGAAGCAGTGCCGAGGACGGGCCTGACCTCTCGCCGAGAAGCACCGTACGCGCGCAGCCAGCGGCACACGCGGCGGCGGATGGCGACATGGTTCTCGCTGTCGGGCCGGAGGGGGGATTTGCGGACGAGGAAGTCGCTCGGGCGGTCGCTGCCGGTTGGCGCACCGTGGACCTCGGCCCGCGGATTCTTCGCGTGGAGACCGCCGCCCTGTTTCTGGCGACAGTGATCGCCGCTCAGGCTTCGGCCCCCCCCAAAACGGCCATTCAAGGACCAGTCGCGCCGGCGGAATGAACGGCTTGCACGCTTTCGCGAATCTGATTATCTTGTACAGTTTATGGAGTGGGAAAAGCAATGTCGTGGGCTGCCACGACACTCCTTTTCTCCGACTCAATTCGCGTGCGACCGGCCGGAACGAGATCCTCGACAGCCCGATGAATTGAGACCTGCGTACCCTGGAGGCCAGCAACTTCCAGGGTATTTCTATTCCGCCGCTGACCGCATGCTGCCCGAAAGCCCCCACGATGTACTGGATCAGCAAGAGCATTCACGGCATGAGCAGGCTGAAGCGGCGGGGGCTGATCCTGCTGGCCGTGATCGGGCCGGGCATCATCACGATGGTGGCCGACAATGACGCCGGCGGCATCTCCACCTATGCCCAAACCGGCGCCAAAACCGGCTTCAATCTCCTCTGGGCGTTCATTATTCTCGTGCCGATGGCCTATTACGTTCAGGAGATGACCGTCCGCCTGGGGGCGGTGACGAAACGCGGCCACGCCGAGGCCATTTTCGACGCCTTCGGGCCGGTCTGGGGCTGGTTCTCGATCTTCGACCTGGCGCTAATCAACTGGCTGACGCTGGTGACCGAATATATCGGCATGACGCAGGCGATGCGGATTTTCGGCATTCCCGAGTGGATCACGTTTCTCGGCGTGACGCTGCTGATGTTCGGCATCGTGATGTCGGGCAAGTACTGGACGTTCGAGAAGATTACGTTCGTATTTTGCCTGTTTAATTTGGTCTATATTCCCGCCGCGATTTGGGCCATGCAGACCGGCAACGTGGCCGATGGTTGGTCGGCCGTCGGCCGCGGGTTCTACAACCCGACCCTGGTCGGCATCCTGCCAGGGGCGGCGATGATCACGCTCATCATGGCGAACATCGGCACCACGATCACGCCTTGGCAGATCTTCTTTCAACAGAGTGCGGTTGTCGATAAGGGGATGGACCTCCGCGACATCGGCCCGGGAAAGTTCGACACGTTCTTCGGCTCCTTCGTGACTTGCGTCGTGGCGGCGTTTATCATCATCGCCACCGCCGGCGTCTTCTATTACCATCCCGGCGGCCAGATGACCGTCGAGTCGGCGGCCGAGACGGCGCGAAAGATGCCCGAGGTCATGCCCGCCCATCATTGGGGTCAGTGGGCCAAGGTCCTCTTCGCCATCGGACTGTTCGACGCCGGTTTGCTCGGCGCGTTGTGCATCTCGCTGGCGACCAGTTGGGCCGTGGGCGAAGTGTTCGGCTGGGCCCATTCGTTGAACAAGAGCGTCCGCGAAGCCCCCTGGTTCTACGTCGTTTACCTGCTGATGCTCATTTCGGCGGGCATCGTGTCGCTCCCCTTCGTATCGAGCATCGAAGTGCAGGACGGCATAACCCTCTTCGTGCAGGTCGTCGCCGTCACCCTGTTGCCGGCGGCTTTGGTCTTCCTTATTCTGTTGTTGAACGACAAGCCGCTGATGGGAAAATACGTCAACACGCGATGGCAGAACTTCGTCAACTGGGTCATCGTCATTTTCGTCATCGTCATGTCCACGATCTACGCCGTTTCCGTGGTGATTTCCTTGTTGCCGCGCGAGTGGTTTTTGTGGTTGCCACCCGAGTTGTTACCCTGATTGCGAGGTGACGTGATGACAGGGAACGCAAACGCGCCGAAGCCCGCCGACGTCTTCGCGGCCACGCGCGACCATCGCTTCCTCTATTTCTCCGATCTGCTGAATCGCCCCGTCTGCGCCGGCAAGATCAAGAACCGCCTCGGGCGGCTGACCGATCTCGTGTTTTCGCTCAGCGAGCCCTATCCCGAGGCCGTCGGCGTCTACGTCGAACACGGCTGGGGCAATCCCACCGAGTTCATCCCCTGGGATCGCGTGCTGAAGATCGACGACGACGCCGTCTTCGTCCAGCCGCCCGAAGGCGACAAATATCCCCCCTTCGTCGATCATCCCGGCTGGATGCTGTTGAACGAGCACCTGATGGGCAAGACCATCCTCGACATGGACGGCCGCCGTACCGAAGTCGTCAACGACGTCCATCTGCTCGAATCGAAAGGCCGCATGATCGTCGTTCACGTCGATATCTCCTTCAATGGCTTTCTGCGGAAGTGGGGACTCGGCTGGTTCCGCCCGATCAAAGACCGCTTCATCTCCTGGCGATACGTGCAGCCCCTCTCGCTCGAAGACGCGGTGGCCAGCGACACGCTTTCGCTTTCCATTACCCGCGCCCAGGTCAAGGAACTGCCCAGCGAAGACCTGGCCGACGCCCTGGAAGAGCTATCCGGCAAGGAGCAGACGGCCGTGTTCTCGCTGTTGGATTCCGAGAAGGCGGCCGAGACGCTGATGGAGGCCGAGCCTCGGCGCAGCGGCAGATCATCGCCAACCTGCGGCAGGAGCGGGCCCGAACCATCTTGACCGAAATGTCGACCGCCCAGTTGGTCGATCTATTCGCCGTCTTGCCGCACGACGACAAGATGGAACTGTTGGCCCTGCTGCCGAAAGACCAGGCCGCCCGCGTCGAGGAGATCCTCTCCGAGCGGGAAGTGACCGCGGGGGCGTTGATGTCGGCCGGTTGCGTCACCATGCCCAAGGAAACGACCGTCGGCGACGCCCTGCGGCAGTTGCGATCCTCGCAGTACGACCACGACATGGTCTCGTACATTTACGTCACGGCCGATCCCGACCGGATGCTGCTGGGCGTGATCGATCTGCGCGAGTTGGTCCTTGCCCAAGATAATATGACGCTCGGCGATCTGATGGCCGCCCCGGTGGTGGCCGCCGAAGCCGACGACCTCAAAGACGACCTGGCCGAACTGTTCGCCAAGTACCACTACCGCATGATTCCGGTGGTGAACGAAAAGGACTGCCTGCTGGGCGTGATCCACTACAACGACATTATGAAAGGCTTTACGCCGCGAACAAGAGTGTGAGAGTGGTCAGTGGCCAGTATATGTCGACCATTCATCGCGCTCCACCGGCCACTGACCACCATCCACTGGCCCCTGATCCCTGGCCCCTGACCCCTATCCTCATGCCCCGCATCCAAACCACCCGCACCGTCAAGATCGCCCTGTTCGCGCTTCGCGTCTATCTAATTCTAATGCTGCTCCTGATCCTCTTCACATTCTTGTTCCGCCGCTCCCCGACTCAACCGAAGGAACAGGAGCAGCAGCAGGCAGCACCGTCACTTTCCCGCCAATTCCGCCAGCCGGTGGGCGATCGCTTCCAAGCGGGTCAACTCGGCGCGACGCTCGACCTCGTCGCTGACGAAGTGCGGGTCGCTGGCTCGCCGACGGGCCTCGGCTAGCCGGGCGTTAAGCTGGGAGATCGCCATCTTCGGCGTCTCCAATTTCGTGATCTCCGCCTGCTGATCCTTCGGCACGGCATCGCGGAACAGGCCGAGATCGTCGCGACGAACGATCAGAGTCTTCAGCCGATCGGCCAGCGGTTCCAGCTTTGCGGCCGTCCACGCGGTCTTCTCCGCCAAATCCGCCTCCAACTCGCGCAGCGCCAGATTCGCGGCGGCGATGCTCGCCTCCAGTTCTTCCACGTTCACCGTCACCGCCGCAGCGGGATCCTTCCCCGCGATTTTCGCCGCTTGCGGCTTCGCAACGTTCGCCGCTTGCGGTTTCGCAGCGTCCGTCTTCTTCGCCGCCCTTGTTTTCGCGACCGCCACGGCCTTCTCCCGTGTCTCCGTATCCTCGATCACCTCGCGCAGCACTTTCCACGTGACCGTCTTCCGGTGCAACAGCGAATAGTTATGCGCCACCTGCCGGGCGGCCTCTTTCGGCGCGAGCGTCGCCCGCGCCGCACGTTGCTCCAACTGTCGCAGCCACGCCTGTTGCTCCGCCCCGCTCATCTTCGCCACCCGGTCAAGCTCCGCCTGAACGCGGTCTTCCCCCCAAGCGACAACGCTCGCGGCCATGCACAGCAAAAACACTATCGCCCGAAAAGCCACTGGGAACATGATTGGCACCCCCCGCCGCTGCAAAATTCGCGCGCCCAGCCGCCAACTCGCGAAGCTGCCGATCTCATGAATCATCATCGTCTCTCTTATCTCTTCGCGCCTTTGCGTGAGCCCCTCTCCTCTCTCCCCTCAACAGTAGGACACGCCGCGGCGCGGTCAAACCGTCGCCTGTCAAATTGGCAGGCCCCCCGCACTCCACCGCCTGCCCGATCGTCCAGCCGAAAAAGGCTCAACGCATCTAAGTCACGTTACCATAAAGCGTTGCGACGCCGGCCCCCGCTTTGGCGCGCCAATTGCGTCCATCAACCGCCACAGTATTTCGTGCGCGCCGCTTTGGCAGATCACGTTTCCCTTTCGAGCAGTTTTCCGGAGACTACCAGGCATGGCTAAAGAGAAGAAATCTTCCGACCCGACCAAAATCAAGCTTCAGCCGCTGGGCGACCGCGTGGTCGTCGAACGCGAGGAGGCCGAGACGGTCACCGCCGGCGGGATCGTCCTGCCCGACACCGCCAAGGACAAGCCCGCCCGCGGCCGTATCATCAGCGTCGGCGACGGCCGCTTGTTGGACAGCGGCGCCCGCAGCCCGTTGCAGGTCAAAGTCGGCAACCGCGTCCTGTTCAGTTCCTACGCCGGCGACACCTTCAAGCTCGGCACCCGCGAGCTGTTGCTGATGCACGAAGAGGACATCCTCGCCGTAATCGAGTAACAAAGGAGGGGCTAGGGACTAGGGGCTAGGGGCTAGAACAGCCGCCGACGAAACCTCTAGCCCCTAGTCCCCAGCCCCCAGCCCCTAAAAAAAACGAAGGAGTTCCTTTCCCATGGCAAAGATGATTGCGTTCGATCAAGAAGCCCGCGACGCTCTGAAGCGCGGCGTTACCAAATTGTCCCAGGCGGTTAAGGTTACGTTGGGCCCCCGCGGCCGCAACGTCATCCTGCAAAAAAGCTTCGGCTCGCCCACCGTCACTAAGGACGGCGTGACCGTGGCCAAGGAGATCGACCTGGAGGACGTCTACGAAAACATGGGTGCCCGCATGGTCCGCGAGGTCGCCAGTAAGACCAGCGACGTGGCCGGCGACGGCACAACTACCGCCACGATCCTGGCCGAGGCGATTTTCAACGAGGGCCTCCGCGCCGTCGTCTCCGGCGTGAATCCCATCCAGCTCAAGACCGGCATCGAGCGGGCGGTGGCCGACATCACCGACAAACTGAAGAGCATGTCGATTTCCGTCAAGAATAAGAAGGAAGAGATCGCCCAGGTCGGCAGCGTCGCCGCCAACAACGACGCCGAGATCGGCCGCCTGCTGGCCGACGCGATGGAAAAGGTCGGCAAGGACGGCGTCATCACCGTCGATGAGGGTAAGAGCCTGGCCACCGAAGTCGAGTGGGTCGAGGGCATGCAGTTCGACCGCGGCTACCTCTCCCCCTACTTCGTCACCGATCCGACCAAGATGGAAGTCGTGCTCGAAGACGCCTACATCCTCATCAACGAGAAGAAGCTCTCCAGCATCAAGGAATTGGTTCCGGTGTTGGAGAAGGTCGTCAACTCGGGCAAGCCGCTGTTGATTATCGCCGAAGACATCGACGGCGAGGCCCTGGCCACGTTGGTCATCAACCGCCTCCGCGGCACCTTCAAGGTGGCCGCGGTCAAGGCGCCCGGCTACGGCGATCGCCGCAAGGCGATGCTCGAAGACGTCGGCATCCTCACCGCCGGTCAGCCGCTGTTCGAGAGCCTCGGCAAGAAGCTGGAAAACGTCACCCTGGCCGAGCTTGGCCGCGCGAAGAAGATCGTCATCGACAAGGACAACACCACGATCATCGAGGGCGCCGGCAAGAGCAGCGACATCAAGGATCGCATCGGGCAGTTGCGCCGCGAGATTGAGAACTGCACCAGCGACTACGACCGCGAGAAGCTGGAAGAGCGGCTGGCCAAGCTGGCCGGCGGCGTGGCCAAGATCAACGTCGGCGCCACGACCGAGAGCGAGATGAAGGAGAAGAAGGCCCGCGTCGAGGACGCCCTGCACGCCACCCGCGCGGCCGTCGAGGAGGGCATTTTGCCCGGCGGCGGCGTCGCCCTGCTGCGTGCCTCGGCCGCGGTCAAGCCCGACGGGCTCGGCCAGGACGAGGAGGTCGGCTACAAGATCGTCTTGCGTGCCTGCCGTTCGCCGCTAACCCAAATCGCCGCCAACGCCGGCCAGGACGGCGGCATCGTTCTGCGAGAAGGTCGCCGAAGGCAAGGGCGCGTTCGGCTTCAACGCCCTCACGAACGTCTACGAAGACCTGGTCAAGGCCGGCGTGATCGACCCCACCAAGGTCACCCGCACCGCCTTGCAAAACGCATCGAGCGTTGCCATCTTGCTCTTAACCAGCGACGCCCTGATCGCCGACAAGCCCAAGAAGGACAAAGCCCCCGCCATGCCGCAAGGCGGTGATGAGGATATGTATTGAGAAGGGGCCAGGGGGCAGGGGCCAGGGGGCAGGGGCCAGGGGTCAGGGTTGAGGGATAAGAGATGAGGGATTAGGGATTGGCGATTCGCGGCAGAAACGCTTCGCGACTGCGGTTGCGGGGACGTTTGGAACGCCGCGATCATCGCTCCCGAAAACCCAGTTTGTAAAGCCGCGACCACCCGTCGCGAATCGACCGTTTAGCCGCCGCGTCCACGCGGCGTCGGGGCGATTTCGGTTAAAGCGTCGGGGTGGCAGTTGCACTGCCGCCCCATGCGGCGTTAGACGGTTTCAACAACGATGAACACCAAGAAACGCCCTGGGACTTCGGTCCCTGGGCGTTTTTTCATCCCGGCGGTCGTTTGCGGTCGTAACAAATGGTGATAGAATGAATTGCTGGCGACTCCGCCAGTTTCGCGCGATCTGCGGTAACGAGGGGGAAGCAGGATGCACATACGGTTCTACCGCGATCCCGATACGGGCGAGCCGCACATTGATGAACACGGTGTGACGGAAGCGGAGGTCTCGCAGGTTCTTCACCGCCCCGGCGAAGACTTGCCGGCTGCCGATGGAGCCCGGATGGCGCTTGGGCAGACAGCCGGTGGCAGATACCTCCGCGTCATTTACGTGCCCGATCCTGAACCAGACAGCGTGTTTGTGGTCACCGCGTACGAGTTGCGTGGAAAGCCGCTGACCGCCTTTCGCCGCCGCCAACGGAGGAGACGCCCATGAGCCAACAAGAGAAGTTTCCGCCCGGCTGGGACGCCGAGCGCGTGCGGCGGTTGATCGCCCACTACGACACCCTCGACGAGGAGCAACAGGTCGCCGAAGATGAAGCCGCCCAAGAGCAGCCGAGCCAAACAACCGTCGTCGTGCCGGTCGAGTTCATGCCCGCCATTCGACAAATGTTCGCCCAGAGAAGCGGGAATTGAAGCCGGCACGCCCCGTTTGTAAAGTCGCGACCAGTGGTTGCGGGCGGAGTGTTGGGGAGGCAGTTGTACTGCCACGCATGCGGCGCTGGACAATTTCACCAGCGATTAACAGTATGAAGCGCCCTAAGGCGTCGATCTCTGGGCGTTTCTCTGTAACGTTGGTGGAAAGGCGGTCGTGTGATAGACTAACACCGGCGATTGAACTCTGGAGGTCGCAATGTTCTTCCGAAAGAAACAGATAGACAGTCTTTCGGTCAAAATGCCGCGCGAAGAACTCGTGCGGCGGAGTCGGATCCTCATCATAGACGACGAGCGGCCGGATTTAATGGACGACCTCAAGGCCGCGCATTTCTCCGTAGACCACGAGACCGATATAGTTGCCGAGAAAATCGACCTAATCGAGAAGTCTCTGTACGACCTTGTCCTGCTCGACTTCGGAGATGTGGGGGCCGCCTTCGGCCAGGACCAAGGATTATCGCTTCTAAAACACATAAAGCGAGTTAATCCGGCTATCGTTATTCTATCCTACACCTCTAAGGCGCTTGAAACGAGGCATGCTGATTTCTACCGCCAAACGGATGGGGTTCTAGCGAAGGACGCAGGGATTCAGGAGTCACTCGAAAAGATCGAGGACGCACTTCGGAAAGCCCATAGCATCAAGAACCTTTGGGCGGGCCTCCTCTCCCTCTGCGATGTCGTACCCGGCTCACCAGAGAATCTCGCCTGGCAAGATCTCTTCGTAAGGGGGCGAACCAGTCAGCGAAAGCTGGCGGCTCTCCAGTCAAAGGTCGCGACCGTCTTAACCTCTGAGACGACCAAGACGGTTGGCATCGCGCTCCTAACTAAAGCCGCAGAGCTGGCCGCGATGGCAGCGATGGGGGGACTGAAATGACCGTGTTTTCAGACATTGCGCAGTTCTGTCCCTTTCCCGTCGTGGACCTCCATGCAGTCGAGGCGCCGCACGACGGCTTCCTTCTTTCGACGCCGGACTTATGTCGTCGCGCCTTCGGGAAGAACCACCATTGTCGCGAACACTATGAACGGCTCTTCAACTCCCCAGAATTAATCGGCAAGCCGGTCCAATGCCCGAATGGCTTCGTCTCAGTTGTCGTGGCAACGAATACGCAGCATTTTGCGATTACGGGCGTGGTCCCGTTCCCCCGTTGTGGAGGTGACGCCGAGCGCGCCGCGGCTAAACGCTTCCCGAGTCACAAAGTGCGGATCGACTCGGTGTTCGTAAGTGACTGGCGGAACACGTCTTGTGCAGTCGGGTAGGCTGGGGGCATCGGCCGGGATGGTCTCGGCTCGATGAACCTCAGGAGCCCGAACATGAAGAAACGAATTCGACACGGCGATCCGCGGCGACGGAGCTATTGGGAAGAGGTGGTGCGGCGGTGGAGGGAAGGCGGCCAATCGGTGCGGGCGTTTTGCCGCGCCGAGGAATTGCGGGAGTCGGCCTTCTATTTCTGGCGGCATAAACTGGCGCGAGGTGGTCACCGCACCGGCAAGCGGGTATCCGGTGCCGTGGACGGCGCGCAGTTCCAGTCACGCCCGGCGACGCCAACGTCGCGTTCATCCAAGCGGGTATCGCCACGGCATGGTGCTACGCCTTCGTTTCTGCCCGTGCATGTGGTGGGACCGGCAAGCAGGTGCTTCGGCGCGGCTGAGGCGGACGGCGGCGTGGAGATTATCCTGGGGCAAGGCCGCACGGTACGGGTGCAGGCGGGCTTCGACCGGCAAACGCTCGCCGCTGTGCTGGCCGTGCTGGAGGTGCAGCCGTGTTGAACCTGTCGGAACTGGTGCGGATCTACGTGTGCTTGGCGCCGACAGATATGCGAAAAAGTTTCGACACACTGGCCGCCCTGGTGCGGGACTGGCTGGGATACGATCCCTTGTCCGGCCACTTGTTCGTGTTCCGCAGTCGCCGTGGCGATCGCGTGAAACTTTTGTGGTGGGATCGCGACGGGCTGACGTTGTACTATCGGCGGCTGGAAGAAGGAACCTTTCGCTTTCCGACGAGCAACGACCCACAAGCGCGGAGCGTCGAGGTCTCGGCGCAGGAGTTGTCGCTGGTGCTGTGGGGCATCGACCCGTCCAGCGTGAAACGGCAGCAACGCTACCAACGCACGGCTTGATGCGGGGAGAAAAACCTTTCTTGCGGTGGGAATAATTTCGCGTTCACGGTATCTATAAGGGCATGGACACGGACGCCATGCCTCTTCCCGATCCCGCCCTGCTGCCCGACGATGTCGCGGTGCTCAAGCAGTTGATCGTGCAATTGTTGGAGCAGTTGCGTCTGCGCGACGAGCGGCTCCAGCGGCAAGAACATCACATTCACTTGCTGCTGAAAAGGATTTACGGGAGCAGCAGCGAGAAGTTCGATCCGCAGCAAGGCATGTTGTTCGAGAACCAGGCAGATGCGGAAGAGGCGGCTGCCAACTCGCCGCCGCCGGTCGCACGGGCAGCTTCCAAGAACCGCGACAAGCGCGGCCGAGGGCGGATTCCCGACGAGACCAAGCGTGAGGAAGTCGTTCACGATCTTTCCGAAGCCGAGAAGGCGGCATTGGGCGGCCTGGAGAATCTGGTCGAGTTGCCGCCGGAGACCAGCGAGCAACTCGATTGGCGGCCCTCGACGCTGTTCGTGATGGTGCATGTCCGCAAGAAATACGCCCGCAAAGAGCAACTGCCCGAGAGCGGCCTGACGCTCGTCGAGCAGAACGTGGTGCTGGCCCGCAAGCCGCCCGAGGCAATTCCCGGCGGTTTGGCCGGTCCGGGGCTGATGGCCCAGGTGATCGTCAGCAAGGGGGCCGATCATCTGCCCTTGCACCGGCTGGAAGGAATCTTCCAGCGACAGGGCGTCCGCATCTCCCGGCAGACGATGGACGGCTGGTGGCTTCAAACGGCCGAGTTCTTACAACCTTTGTACGCCCTGGCTATCCGCGTGGTGTTGGCTTCTCACGTAATCCACACGGATGACACCTCGGTGAAGGTCCGCGATGCCTGGCGGAGGCTGAAGTACACGGGCCACTTCTGGCCCTACGTGGGCGATCCACTGCACTCGCTGACCGTGTTCGATTACACGACGAATCACAAACGGGACGGACCGGCCGCGTTTCTCAAGGATTATCGCGGCTATGTGCAGGCCGACGCCTTCAACGGTTACGACGGAATCTACCTGGAATCCGACGGTCGAATCATCGAGGTGGCTTGTTCGGCGCACGCGGAGGAAATTCCACGAGAGCCGACGGCTGGATGCGGCCCGCATGGAGACGGCGTTGGCTTGGATCGGCAAGCTCTACGCCGTGGAGAAAGATCTCCGGCAGCGCTGTCAGGGCCAGTGGCAGCCACTCACGCTGGAGGAGCGTGCCACGCAAATCGCCGCCGAGCGGCAGGAGCGGTCGCGGCCGCTCTTGGACAGCTTCCATACATGGCTGGAAGCCGAGGCGCCCAAGGTCTTGCCCAAGAGCGCGGTTCGTGGAGCGATTAACTATACGCTCGGCAACTGGACGGCCCTGTCCGTATACCCTAACGACGGCTGGCTGGACATCGACAACAACGAAGGCGAGAACTCGTTGCGGGGCCTCTGTATCGGACGCCGCAATTGGCTTTTTGTGGGGAACGACCGGGGCGGCCGCGCGGCGGCGATCCATTTCAGCCTGTTGGCGTCATGCAAGCGTCACGGCCACGATCCTTGGGTCTACTACCGCAACGTGCTGACCCGACTGCCAGCGATTCTTCCCGGCGCCAGCGAGGAAGAACTTCTCGCCCTCCTCCCCCACCGCTGGCATCCGGCTTGATCTCCCCGTTCGCCAAGCCTACGCCCAGGCGGCGATTTCTCCCTATGTGCTCGGCGGGACGCTTACCGGTGTTCACCGTAGGCCGCACCCTGCAAACGTTAGAACACCGTCTTTCGGCGATGGAGCAAGAAGCCGTCTCCGCGCATGCGATGGCCCTTCACGAGATCCGAAAACTGAACAGGAACGTCAAACAGGCAGCGGAACGCCTTTGTCGTGCGGAGAACCCCACGGACCCCGACCTTGCTTCGAAGGATCTGGTGCAGATTTGGAAAAGCGCGAGATGATGTCGCGGCAATTTGAGATCATCGAGATGTTGGCAAATGAAAGCCTTACTGAACTGCCGACGAACTCCATAATCGAAGTGTACCGAATCTTCGACAAGTGCGCTCGCATCTACAATTCCGTCGACGGTGCGACAAAAGTCGTCCTTCGCGGCCCATACGGTTTTGCGTCACGAATTTGCGCGTGCGACAAGACGTTTCCGATCATTCCCACCGTTCTGATCGAGAACGCCTTGCGTTATGGCAAGAACGGCCGTGAGATCAACCTTCAATTGTATGAGCGGCACGACGAGTGCGTTATCGAGGTGAGCAATTCGGCGCAGCCGAATCCACTCTTAAACGACTCGATATTCGAGAAAGGCAAACGAGCGACACGCGCGAAAGAAGGATCAGGTCATGGCCTGTATTTGGCACAGCTTGTTGCAAAACAGCATGGTGCCACAATACAACTTGAGGTAAAACCGAACGGAATGATATACTTTGCTATCCCAGCTAAAAGACCCCCGTAAAGGCGGACAGCCCCGACGTATGCCGCCGCCGTCACTTTTTGCCCAGCTTCTTTTTTGGCTTGGCCGGCTTCCTCTCGGGCTTTACCTGAAGCATCCCTTCCACGATCTTCTCGAAAGGAAGGGGGATACAATTGCTGTGGAAGCTCTCTCGTTTTGCTAAACGTTTTTTGCTTGTCATAAGCTAAGAATTCCCACGTCGCGCTCTAAGAAGCAGACTACTGTTCCATGCAAATCGCAGTTCAACTCATCAAGCGAACTGTGTTCTATGTCTATGCCTCCTCCGAGTTTGCTTTTCCATCTTCCATTCGGTAGCTGGCGGGCCGCATGTTTAGGTTGTCGTGTTTTTGGGTCGGCATAGAGGGCGATCTTCTCCTTCCCATGTTCGACGTTGCCATGACCGCAGACCACATAGTCTTTGGTACCAAACGCTGCAATAAAAGCCTCGACGGTCTCTTGTTGCGGAACCCCCTTGTCTTCTGATGGCCAATGGTGACCGTCCTTCTTTGGCCACCATGGTTGTGCTTCATCGCCCACTGCAAAAGCGATGCAGTTATATTGGGTCGTTCTCTTGCTTTCCTTGGAAAACGTATTCCAGTCGAGGTGCGGGAAATCTCTCTTCAGCGCTATCGCCTCGATCAGTTCTATGACCATGATCTTTAGCCCATGTAAGCCATGCGAGTGTTGTTTCGTTGAGGTTTCCGCGAGATTGCATTGGAACTGGATTGATTCCCGTAATCGCACACAGGGCAACAAACCAGTCATCTGGTTCATCTTCAAGCTCATCAAAGATGAGTGGCAGGATGGCGGGACCCAAGTGGATGATCTGCTGGTAGGCCGGATGAGAGCATTTTTCTGTCACGTCAGATATATGTATGGTCATCGTCTTCCAAATTGCCGTTAGCTTATAGAACTCGCGAGTGATTGAACCACAACGCCGCAGCAACGTTCCCATGCGCTCGTTTAGCTGTAATAAAGTTGATCCTTGTAGCTTCACTTGCTCCAGTAATCGATCATAGCGATTCAGAAGTTCCTCGTACCGCTGTCCTTCGTATGCTGCAACCCTGCGCTCAGTAGTTGCTATCGTCTTTAGTCGCTCCACTTGGACGCGAGCATCTTGCAATTCTCTTTCTGTCGTCTTTGAACTACGCTCGTGAAGGGGCGGTGAGTTCTCAACCTCGATGTCCCCGCGAGTCATTGTGGCAAACGCTAGCCATTCACGGGCCCTCTCCTGTAATTCCATGATCTGGGGCAATTGCGTGCTTCCAAGAAGACTCTGCAATAGCGGGCGTTCGGCACCCGCATCCAAGATGGCCTTGATATCCAGTATCTGAATCTCAGTTGGTGTGTCTTTCGGCGGTGTTCCCATTATGTTACCTATTCCTTAACAACGCCCTCGTCATCCTTCAACGGCAATCGCTCGATTGCGTCGGTAAGGCGCTGTTTTGCCTCTGTCAAACGGAATAGCAAGAGATCAATGTCAGTAGAGTCACATTCAAATGTAAAAGTCTTGACTGGCAGCGCATCGCGGTTTGCCGTGGGCCCGAACACTGATGTCATGAACCAGATAACTGGATCAAACGATGTCTTTTCGCTGTAACGGAGCCGAATGCGTAGAAAAGGACGCGACACGTCGATGCCTCGATGCCGATCAACGCGCTCTTATACGACTTCCATATCCACATCTTCCAAACACGGGTCTGTTGCTGAACGTAATCGTCGCTGCCGTTCTCAAAAATCTAATGGCAGCAGTCCGGTTGCCAATACCATTTTCCTTTTCAGTTGTTGCAGGAGGGCATCGTGTTGCGTGGGGGTTGCATCCTTGAATGCCTCGCCGTAGGTGTTTTTTTCCAGAAATTGCGATGCTTCCTCTGCCGTCAAGAAGTGCGTTAGCGCTTGGCAAATGGCTGTGAGTTCAGCAAGTACCTTCTCAACTATCGACTTGTCGCCGAGATTCGCATCTGGTGGTATGACGAACTTAACGACGCCTACCGTAGCCCACGCAACCGCGCATTTGCCACTGTCGCGCAGGGCACCAAGGGCGCTAACAATCCTCTCAAAGTGTGCAAGGTCGATTCCAAGAGATTTTGCAGTCTGAGAATCGTTGCCGCTTACGTCATTGGCCATGATCTACTCTCTCTATCTAAAGGGTCAATATCTTGCGTGAAATAAGTCAGCCGACCGCTGGGCGTCCTGCTGGTTCTCGATAGTAAAGTCTCTTGCCTTCTGCTCCCTGCATTGCCAAAACCATCCGCTCGCCATCCGTTACCCTTCGTTCCGTCCAACGAAAACCGAATTCATTGCAGTAGCGGTGAAGGTGCTGTCTGGACAACTGATGAAACGTCCCGTAATGGCCGCGCTTCAACAACGCGAAGAAGCTCTCGGCCGTATTCGTGTGGATTGTCAACCCATCGTCGGCAACGCGAGCATATTGGCCAGCGCTATGGTTTACAGTTTTGTGCCTGGCGACTTGGCTGTCAAGGCCGTTGTAGGCGGCAAACTCGTCAGTCATTACCACGGCTTCCTTGGCAACGTGCATGGCAATCTGACCCTTGAGGGTCTTGCCGCTGACGGTTTCCAGGGGCACGGCATGGGCGCTCCATCGCGCTCAACCAGGACCATTACCGGCTTCTTTGTAGTGCCGCGCCCGCGAGGCGCAGGCTTTCCGGAGTGCGTACGGGGCTTGCCTCCTACATAGGTTTCGTCGGCCTCCACAACACCTTGAAGCATCCCGGCCATCGGTTCCCGCTTCATGGCCTCTCGGATTCGATGGCAAAGGAACCACGCCGACTTTTGCGTGACGCCAAGCTCTCTTGCCAACTGGTGGCTGCTAATGCCCTTCTTGCTGCTGCTCATAAGGTGGAACGCCATAAGCCACTTCCGAATGGGCAGCTTGCTTTCCTCAAAGACGGTGCCGATCCGAACGGTGAAGTATTCCCGGCATCCTTTGCACTTGTAGGTGCCAACGGCGACGGGGCGGCGGCTACCGGGTTTGGCGCTCAAGGTATAGACCTCTTTGCAACCGCATCGGGGGCACACAGGGCCGTTGGGCCAGCGCTTCGACTCCAAAAACTTACGGGCCTTCTCTTCGTCCGAAAAGAGGGGCAATAATACCGCTAGGTTCAGGTCGGCATCGGAGCCGGTAAGGGGTTTTTTCGATCCGGGGTGTGGCGCGTGTCGATACCCGCTAGCGGAGGGTTTATACTTACTGGGCATGGCTTTTCTCCTTCTGCCATAATTATACCCCGTTTCTATGGGATAGTCAAGTATATTATTCCGAAACCGAAATCGTCAGACGAGTGTACTGTGACCTTTAGCGTACGGTTCCCCGTTGTCTAAGGGCGCGGGTGGCACCGATAGGTTGCCTATCGGTGTGCCGGAGGCACGGGAGGGTTCGGCGACAGGTGAGAACCCTCCTGCCGATTCGCCGCCCCGATCGGCGAGCTATCGCGGCTACCCCCTGGCAACTGTGGGGTTGTCACGTCCGTTTACGGCTCGTTGTTCCACACAAGTCTGCCACGACCCCATCCACCTTGCGTGGATGGTGGATCAGTTTGCCAAGCTAACGTGGAGAGCAACTGCAACCAAGACCCCGTCCGGCTTGCCCGGACGGTGAATTAGTTTGCCCAGCTACGGTAATAGGCCACCCGCGCCAGCCTTCAAACTCCTTCACCCGCGCGACAAGCGCGTGGGGGTCGTGGACGCGAGCCAACGTACGTTAGCCGACCAAACTCGTTCACCGGCGGGGCAAGCCCGCCGGGGTCCGACTTGTGTATAACAACGCGCCGTTTACGGATCTCCTGCCGTCGCCCGCCGCGAAGGATGCCACGAAATGTGCGGAAAAGGGTTGAAATTGGGCCAGCAAGAATGGTATACGTAGTGCCATATTCTGCCGCGGCAAATCGCGGCAGTTCGGTAACCGTTCACAGGCCGGGATAGTCGCCTTTCGCTCCGCGAAAGTAGCGCTGCTTTCGCGGAGAGGTTGTGAAAAAATGGGGACTGGCTCCGCGCCAGGTCAGGCAAACCCCGTGAAAATGGCATCCAGCGAGGTGCCTGTCCCCATTTTTTCACAACCTCGGAGCGAAAGGCGACTAACCTTGAGAAACTGCCTGCAAATCAGCAGCGGCCCGTGAACGGTTAGGCATCGACAGACAAACCCGGAAAAAAGGAGGTTGCCCACGGCAAACCAGCTTGCGTCAGAGCCTCGACGCAGGCCAACAGACCTTTCACCGCCCTACCGTCTCGCGACACCGAGCGAGCAAAGCTTTGCCTCTTCGCCGTCGGCAGCGCGGGGAGCAGTTTTAGCCCGGAGCGCGGGCGTCCCGCCCGCCTTCCGTCGCGAGCAGCGAGTTGGGGTGGCAGTTGTACTGCCACCCCAAAACACCTCGCTGACCGCCCCCTCTTCCGCCCCGCACTGTGCACGGACTGGGTCAATCGGCCGGCAACCACGTGGAAGCCCATCTGTCCCTGCAAACGACCCGCTCTTTTGGCAGTCGTAAGAACTTCGCTGGCCCCAAGCACCCCGCATCTGCGCCCCGCACCCAAGCGCGTCCGTTTCACCCGCCGCCGACAGCCGCCGTCCGCCCGCTCGGCTCCGAAACGCGTTCGCGCCTTCGCTGCGCTCCGCAGTCGATTTTTTCCTTTTTGATTCTCTCGCACATCAAAGGGTACTGAAAAATGCAAAAAATGCTCCCCGGAACGAGATAGACGGCGAAAAAGGGGACATCACTGATTTTGGCAAACAAGGTGAGCGATAAGGGGGATGAAAACGGGCGGGGGTCTTTGTTGGCACGATGCGCAGGGATAAAGACTCCCGCCCGCAACGCCATCGCCGTTGGCTCCCGGTTAAACGATTGGCCCGGTTCGACAGGCGTGAACGCCTGAGCACGCAGGACGACGGGGACTGGGATTCGCGACTACGAAATTGCACCGGGGATCAGGCCCGGCGACGACGCCAGAGACAGCCCAACAGGCTGAGGCCAGCCGCGGCGAGCAGTGCAAAAGTGGAGGGCTCGGGCACAGCTTGGGCCACCTGGAGAACGCCCTGAAAAGTGCCTGGACCATCCCACAATGGCTCGGAGTGGAACACGACTTCACCGCCGCTGATCGGAGGCGAAAACGTGAACGTGACCGTGCTCCCGTCAGGACTGACCGTGCCCAAAACCTTCGTGAAGCCGCCATCGGTCGAATACCAAGTGTCGTCGGTATCGCCCGGCGTGTTGTCGAACTTCCAACCTGCGGTCAGCACCTTTTCCGTCCAACTGGACCAGGGGGCGGTGCCAACGTTGCTCACATACTCGACCAAATTTTGTTCGGACGAGGGATCGACCGCGTCAACCGTATCGAGGTTTTTCAGCCAGTAGCCGGCCGAGGGACTATAGCTGAACTGCTTGGGCGTCGACGCCGAGCCGATCAGCCACGCTGTTTCCGTTACTTGGAACGGGTCGACGTCGCCGAGGTAGTAGGTCTCCGTGAGCCCCGGCGTATTCATCGGGCCGATCGTATCCGCCGACGCCCGATCAACAGTCAAACCCACAAAGCAGACGGCCGCCACCGCGAAACAGAATTTTCTCTTGGTCATCGCACCCCCCCTCGTAGAAAGTCCCGTGAAGCCTCTCTTAAAACGCCTCGAACGACCGCTTGAACCGCCAACCACCCGATGCGGTTAGAGATAAACGCCAACTCGGCTCATCCTACCTATCCGTAATTTTTTTGTCAATCATTACAGGCGCTTTTTCGACGGTTTAGGGCGATCTTCCGGAAATTCAGAGGAATCCCCCGGTTCACCCGGGGAAAATGCTGAGATGAAGCAACGCGGGTGGCAACCAGTGTAGTGATTCACAATTGAGTGACTTTACGGAAGGGCAACAGGTGGGGCAGACATTCCTGTCTGCCAGGGAAATCGGGCAAGTCTGGCAGACAGGAATGTCTGCCCCACCTGTCAATCCCGTGATTTATAAAACCCCAATAGCGTGACGCACTACACTAGCCACACAATTAGTGTACGCCGGTGGCACCGATGCTCGGCTATCGGTGTGCCGGAGGCACAGGAGGGGTTGGCGAAGCCTGAGCGTCCTCTTGCGGCTTCGCCGCCCCGACAGGCAAGGTATCGCGGCTGCCCGCCCTCAGTAGATCCTGCCTGCCGGGCAGGATTCTCTCGCGCAACGCGGGCTATCGCTCGCGAAAGTCCCGTCCGGCAGACGGGACCTACTTGGCTGCGCGCGGGTGCTGGAGGCGACGGTGGCGGGAACCGTTTCTGGTTCAGCGACCCGGCGGGTGCAAAGCAGCTTCCGGCCTCGGCTCAGGCGGCCGAGGTGACGGTGGAGCGGCGGACATAGGCACACCCCGGCCGAGTGCGAAGGTAGCGCCCGAGACGGTCGTCGTCGCATAGAGTAGCGGCCCGGACTTGGAGTATCGCTTCCGCCCCCTCTGGGTCGTTCCAAAACATCTCCGTCCCCTTCACCCGGTAGTTCACCTCTTTGACCAGCGACTCCATCAAGGCCGACGTTACCGGCAACCCAAGGCGTCGATAATGCGGATAGTCCATGCGACCGCGGTTGTTCCGCAGATAACGTGCGGCATCGACGATCGGTTTACGCGGATCGTTCTCGTCCAGCTTGGCCGTGTCGTCAAGACCGTGCGGAGCCAACCAACGCTTCAGTTCGTCCATCGCCTCCATCGCCCGACCTTGCCAACATGCGCGGGCCATGCGCAGATAGCACGACCACGCAACGGAGAAATCCGGGTGCATCGCCAGTGCCGCAGCGTACAGATAACTCAGCGCGTGGATGAAATCAAGGATGGGCACAAAGTTTGGAAAGTAGTGCTTCCACACAGACCAATTCCAGGGAAGACCGTCTCCCACAAAGGCACGCGCAGGCGCCTGCGGAAAACGACGACAGTCGGCCTCCCGCTTCATCTGTTGCCCGAAGACGCTGGCCTCTGCCATGCTCGAAAGACACGTGCGCACCAGACGCTGGGGACGCCAAGCCTTCTCGCCAGGCGGCGCGGCAGATACCGCCGAAATCGCTGGCGGAGCCTCTTTTTCCGCTAATTTCGCCACTCGCTTGGGATCGGTGAACGCACGCGGAAGTTCCGGTTCGGGGTCTTCCGCAAACGTCTGGTGCGTCATTCGCAGCAAATTGGCGTTCTTGGTCTCGCGCCAAGCCTCGCCATGAACGCCGCGACCTTGGCCCGGTTTCCGTGTGCGAATTCGTCCGCCGTCAGCTTCCACGACGGCCAACTCGGGTGGATTCTCGGGGGCTTGGACCAGTTCGGGCGCATCCCCTTCATCTCGCAACTCCGCCAGTTCCATCCCCACTTGGTGCGTTACACGCTGCACCGTGCTCGCTGAGACCTCGTTACCACCGACGTGCTTCAGCACCAGCGACGCGCGTTGGCTCGATCGCGTCTCGGCCGAGGCATACACGATCCTCTGCGTCATCGCCGGCGTTAGTTCCCGACTGTCCAATCCCATCGCTGCCCGCAGAGGGAAAAAAATCCCGCCGACAGCGGGTACAAGTCCCTTTCCATTCCAAGATGGGGACCGCACCGTCGGTCGAGAGAATCGTACGGGCCACCAACTCCAGCGAACAAACTTCGCCACAGGTCGGACAGGCGGCGCTGTCGGGACTTTCCGCCGTCATCTCCCGCGCGGCCCATTCCTGAAAGCAACAACTCCAACGGGTCGCCAACCGATGGGAAGCCGCCTCGATTTGACTGAAATGGAGCGGGGTCTTCCGGTCCCAGCCCGCCAAAATGGTCTCGATGATCGCATCCTTCGCCTCAAGCAAAACCCGCTCGAATTTCCGCTGTAAATGCTGCGAAATGCCGTCCATGACAGATCCTCCACGATCCAAAGTGACTTCCTATCCTGCGACAAATTGCCATCTTAACCGAAAAACGCCAGATTCTCCTATTGACGTTTGCTTGAGCCACGTTGGGACACCGGAAGCTGCTTTGCACCCCGACCCTGTTCGACCAGAGAATCACTCTTGACGCGGGGCGGTGGAACGACTAGCATCCGGCCCCCATGCTGGTTCACTTTGCGCGAATTGTTGTCGTTACGATGCTCCTGGCCGCCGCCTTTTCGCAGGCGAGAGGACAACCGCCGACTGCCGGCCCGCCCATTCAGGGAATGGTGATCTTGCACAACGGGGAGGTTATCGAGGGAAAAATCACCCTCGACGACGGGATCTACCTTGTCGATCTGCCGAACGGCCGGATTCGCATCAAACAGGCCGACGTTGACTTGGTTTGCAAGAGTCTCGACGAAGGATATCGTCGAAAACGGGCGATCATCCAGGTCGGCAACGTACACGACCACCTCGATCTGGCCGAGTGGTGCCTGCGTCACAACCTGCTGGGCCTGGCCACCGTCGAATTGGCCGATGCCACGGCGGCCGATCCAAAGAACCCGATGATCGCCGCGTTGCAACATCGCTTGAAAATGGCGCTGGAACCGCCGCCGCCTGCCGAACCGCATTCCAAGAAGCTGCTGACCGCCGGCCCCTCGAACGACGAACTCGACCGCATGGTTCGCGGCATGCCGCGCGGGGCCGTCGAGACATTTACCCAGTTGGTGCAGCCGCTGCTGTTGAATAACTGTGCGACCGCCGGCTGCCACAGTCCGCAGTCGGAGACGGGCCTGCGGCTTTGGCACATTGCCTCAGGCAGGCCGTCGAGCAGGCGGACCACGCAGCGGAATCTCTATTCGGCGCTGCAATTCATCGATCGTGAGAATCCCTCGGCGAGCAGGCTGCTCACCGCGGCTTCGAAACCGCACGGCACGGTGCAACATCCGATTTTCGGCGAGCATCAGACGCTGCAATACCAACGCCTGTTGGATTGGGCCAGTCAGGTCGCTCGACCGGAAGCGGGGGAACAGCCCGAGTCGGTCGCTCGCCGCGGCCCGCCCGAGGTCACCGAGCCGCCCGACGAGGCTGCGCCGGGACTGTTGCCGCAGGAACCCGGAAGACCGCGTCTGCTGACGGGGACTGCGCGGCAACGGACGCCGCGCGACGCCGCAGCAACAGGCAAGGCCGCCAAAGGGGCCACGCCGGCTTCCTTCGACCAACCGGCCGACCCGTTCGATCCTGACGGTTTCAATCGCCGCTACGGGCCGAAGAAACCAGCGTAGTATTTTCATGTTACCCCGATTTGGTGGCTGTCACCTTTTGTTTCTCCGCCTGTGGGCTTTGGAGCAGTTCTATGATACGGATGCAAGTGGGTTTGCGTCGCGTTATATTCTTAGTAATATCGTTGGTTGTTTCGATTGTTCTGGCGTTTGCATTCTGGTCCTACCGGAACGCCGAAGGAGAGGCAAGGCTGGTGCGGCTGGTTGAGAGGTACGATTGCCTTATCGACGAAGGGCGGTTCGCCGAGGCAGAAACCGTTGCGAAAGAAGCCGTACGAGACCACCCGGGGGTTAGGGTACCGGAGTGCATGGTAATTGAGTTACGGGCACTTCGGGGGGAACAAAGGGAACAAAGGTGACAGCCACCAGAGGGAACAAAGGTGACAGCCACCAAATTCGGGCAGGACAGGAAAAATAAAGTGGTTTCCTCACGCAGAGCGTGAGGAGTACAATTCCTACACCATCGCGTCGGCGAACTCGTTCTTCAGCGCGGCGAGGGCCCTTGGGCCGTCGTGGCCGTCGATCACCACGTTGACCCGCACCTCGCTCGTACTGATCAATTCGGCGTTGATGCCGTTGTCGGCCAACGATTGGAACATGCGGGCGGCGACGCCGGTGTGGCTCTTCATGCCGACGCCAAAGACCGAGAGTTTCGCCACCTTGGGGCAATGCGTCGGCGGCGGGCAGCCGAGCAGGCTCATCTGCTCGGCGGCGACACGGAGCGCATTTTCGAGGTCCTGGTGGGCGACGGTCACGGAAATGCTCGCGCGGTTTTCGCGGCCGATGCTCTGCACGATCATATCGACGACGATCCCCGCTTCGGCCAGTTCCGCGAAGATTTGGGCCGCCAAGCCGGGAATGTCGGCCAGGCCGATGAAGGTGATTCTCGACTGCGCCTCGTCGAGATTGATGCCGTCGATAATCAACTTCTCCATCCGCTGGAGCCGGGCAACCAGCCTCTCGGCGATGGAATTGGAGCGGACCGCGGGGGCTCCGCCGGCATGGCCTGTTGCGGCGGAGGGGGGAGCGTGCAACTTGAACGCCTCGTGAACGGTCCGCAGGGCCTCCTGGGCGAATTCGCGGGCGACGACTACCGAGATTTTGATCTCGCTGGTGGTAATCATGTGGATGTTGATCCCCTTTTCGGCCAAGGCGAGGAACATTTCGCCGGCCACGCCGGGTTGCGTGGCCATGCCCAAACCGACCACGGAGATTTTTGCCACGTTCTCGTCGTAGTCGCAGCCCTCGGCGCCGAGCTCCTTGATGGCGGCATCGACGGCGCGGAGCGTGCCGGGCAGCTCGTCGCGCTGCACCATGAAGGAGAGATCGGCCCGTCCGTCGGCCCCTTCGTTCTGCACGATCATGTCCATGGCGATGTTCTTGGCCGCCACCTTGGAGAAGATGCTCAGCGCCGCGCCCGGCCGGTCGGGGACGCCGAGCACGGTGACGCGGGCCTCGTCGCGGGCCATTGCCGCGCCGCAGACCGCCGCCCCCGGCACCTCCGGGTCGCACACGATCATCGTGCCCGGATTGTCGCTGAAACTGCTGCGGACGTGGACGGGCACGTTGAACTTCTTGGCGAACTCGATCGAGCGGTTGTGCATCACGCCCGCTCCGGCCGTAGCCAACTCGAGCATCTCGTCGTAACTGATCTGCGCGACCCGCCGGGCCTCGGGCACGATCCGCGGATCGGTGGTGTAGACGCCGTCGACGTCGGTGTAGATTTCGCAGGCGTCGGCCTTGAGCACCGCCGCCAGGGCGACGGCCGTCGTGTCGCTGCCGCCGCGGCCGAGGGTGGTGATGTTGTTCGATTCGTCGATCCCCTGAAACCCGGCGGCAATGACGATATTCCCCTCGTCCAACGCCTGGTGAATCCGCTCGGTCGAAATCGAGTGGATGCGGGCCTTCGTGTGGCTGCTGTCGGTGATGATGCCGATCTGTGCCCCGGTCAGGCTGATCGCCTTGTGGCCCAGCGAGGCGATCGCCATCGCCATCAGCGCCACGCTCACCTGCTCGCCGGTCGATAGCAGCATGTCCATCTCGCGGGCGGGCGGCTCGTCGGTGATTTCCTTGGCCAGATCGACCAGCAGATCGGTGTTCTTGCCCATCGCGCTGACGACCATGACGACCTGATTGCCCTGCAACTGGGCACGGATGGCCTTTCGGGCGGCGGCGAGGATCTTCTTGCTGTCGGCCACGCTGGTGCCGCCGAACTTCTGGACGATGATAGGCATAGCGGAAAACGGATTTTGAGGTTGTCGCTTGGCAACTGGGCCGCTGGCAACTCCGACCGCAGCGGCAAACTTAGCCACGATATGCGATTTGCCGCGAGATTTCAAGACGTCTGCCGTCCCATTTGCGGGCCGATCAGTTTTCCACAGCGTTGGGGTGGCAGTTGTACTGCCACCCCTGATTTTGCACGCTTTCCGGGGGTGGCAGTACAACTGCCACCCCAACGAGTCGCCGATTTGCGGCCGTGAACCACCGCCATCGGCGACAGGAGTCGCCTCCTACAGCATGTTGTGATCTGCCTTACGCGCGGTGTGCCCCCATTAGCGCTAGTGCAAAACCTGGATATAATGACGGACGGGCGTATGGCATCGCCGGCCGGTTCTTGCTTGCGGGGTGGAAAGGAGAGGTTCGAAGCGTGGACTATCGTCACGTCGAGAAGCTGTTTGACATGCTGGTGGAGTATTTCCACAACAAGCCCCCGCCCGAGGAGCACGACGGCCGCGGCGAGTGGGTCCGCGTCCGCGACGGGCTGCAAGGGGCCGAGCACTGCATTCGCGTGCTCACGCCCGAGGAATTCGAGGACTGGCACCGGGCGATCGAAACGCCGATCCAGGTCGAGTTCGGCCGCCGGCCGGTGGCTTTTTGCAGCCACGAGGGTCAATGGTGGGTCATCTACGACGACACCGAGGAGAGCGATGTCATCCGGCGATTCGAAAAGTGCTTTGAAGACCCCGAGGACGAGGTGGCGCCGGCCGATTTCAACGTCGCCGAGCAGGTCGAGATCAGCGGCTTTTTCGGCATGAAGATTTTGCTCGATCCGCGGCCGGCGGCCCCGCGGCGATTTCGCGTGGCTTACGACTCGGCCCGGGCGGAGTTCAGCATCACGCCGGTCGAGTTTGTCGGCGGCTATCTCCCCCCGCGTGCGAAAACTTTGGTGCTGGAGTGGGCGTCGCTGCACGAAAAGGAGCTTGTGTCCGCTTGGCAGGACCAAGCCGCCGGCCGCCCGCCGCAGAGAATCGCCCCGCTGGTTTGACTTCCCTGGCCGGCGCGTGGGAAGAGCGTGCAATACCGTCACGAGGCTCTCGTATGGCGACAGATTCTACCCGGCTTCATGAGCCGCCTGCCGGCGCGCGGCCGCAACAGCAGGAGGCCGTCTTGGGCGCATCGATCGGCGAATACCTGATCCGCCGTCTCCAGGACTACGGCGTGCGACACGTCTTCGGCATCCCCGGCGACTACGTGCTTTCGTTTTACGCGCTGCTGGAAAAGAGCCGGCTGGGGCTCGTCGGCTGCACGCGGGAAGACTGCGCGGGATTTGCCGCCGACGCCTACGCGCGACTCAACGGCATCGGGGCGGTGTGCGTCACCTACTGCGTGGGCGGGCTGAGCCTCTGCAACTCGATTGCCGGGGCCTTTGCGGAAAAGTCGGCGGTGGTGGTCATTAGCGGCTCGCCCGGCATGCGCGAGCGATTGGCCAACCCGCTGCTGCACCATCGCGTCAAGGATTTTCGCACCCAGGCCGACGTGTTCAGCAACATCTGCTGCGCCGTAGCCGAATTGAACGACCCGCACACCGCCTTGGGCGAAATTGATCGCGTGCTGGCGGCGGTGGTGCGATTTCGCCAGCCGGGCTACATCGAATTGCCGCGCGACCTGGTGGCGGTGGTGCCCGAGGGACCGCACGTCGCCGTGCAGACGACTGCGGCGAGCGATCCGGAGTCGTTGGCCGAGGCGGTGGCGGAGGCGACGCGGCGGATCGCTTCGGCCCAGCGGCCGATCATCCTGGCGGGGGTGGAAATTCACCGTTTCGGCCTGCAATGCCCGTTGCTGGAGTTCGCCCACCGGGCCGGCATTCCCATCGCGGCCACGATGCTGGGCAAGAGCGTGATCAGCGAGCGGCATCCGCTTTTTGCCGGAATCTACGAGGGGGCGCTGGGCCGCGAGGAGGTCACGCGGTTCGTCGAGGAGAGCGATTGCGTGATCCTGTTGGGCGAGTACATGACCGACATCAACATGGGGATTTTCACCGCCCATCTCGATCCCGCCCGCTCGATCGACGCGACGGCCGAAACGTTGCGGATCGGGCATCATTATTACAACGGCGTTTTGTTGGGTGATTTCATCAAGGCGCTGGCGGCCGCCGGCCTGCGGGCGCCGCCGCGCGAGCTTCCACCGCGGTCCGAGCCCGACGCGGCGTTTCAACTGCGGCCGAACGAGCCGCTGACGATTCGCCGCCTCATCGCCCGCTTGAACCAATCGCTCGATGCGACGACGGTGGTGATCGCCGATCCCGGCGACGCCCTGTTCGCTTCCAGCGAATTGCTGATGCACCGCCAGACCGAGTATCTCAGTCCGGCGTACTACACGTCGATGGGTTTTGCCGTGCCGGCGGCGCTGGGGGCGATGGTCGCGCGGCCCAAGCTGCGGCCGATCGTGCTGGTCGGCGACGGGGCGTTCCAGATGACCGGTATGGAGCTCTCCTCGATCGTCCGCAACGGTTTCTGCCCGATCGTCATTGTCCTGGACAACGAGGGCTACGGCACGGAGCGGATGCTGCTGCCCGGCGAGCACAAGTTCAACGACGTCCACCCGTGGCATTACGCGAAACTGCCCGAGATTCTCGGCGGCGGCAAGGGTCACGAAGTGCGTAGCGAAGGGGACTTCGACCGGGCCCTCTCCGCGGCCTTGGCCGACCGCGGGCAAATGCACCTTCTACACGTCCATCTCGATCGCAACGATTACAGTCCGACGCTGGTGCGATTGATGACGAAACTCCGCGCCCGGGTGTGAGGTTGCGGAATAAAGGCGGAATAAAGGTGACAGCCACCAAATATAGGCAATATAGCAATTCTACGCTGAAGTTCTTGGTCTTCCACGTGGCCGAAGCGTCTGGCTACGTCGGCGACCCAATTGGGGTTACCGAACGGCCGGCCACGATTGACGCAACAGCGCAACGTTTCTAATTCGGCTTCCGTTTGCGGTTGATTGACGATCCGCAACCAATCGGCAGGACGCGGCAAAGGCCATGTGGAGAGGATCGGAAACGCCGGCTCTTCTCGCTCTGCTCGCCGCAGGCTCGACCAAGGCCATTCTTCTGCTCGTCCCACGAGGTTTGCGCACAGGGCGTTCCGCTCCACATAACGGGCGACTCGGTAGAAGTAATCCTCGGTCTCCACCGGAAAGCACTTGTAGCGGCCCTGATAGAGGTGGCCATAGCCGATTTCGTGACGATGCTCCTTCCATCGCTTCACGTGCATGTTGGTCACGTGTTGCATGAAAGCGGCAAGATCGCCATCGCGTTGCGGCCAAACGACAAAGTGCCAATGATTCGACATCAAACAATAGGCGCACAACCGCATCCGACGAGTACGCAACGACTCCTCGACAACCCGCTCGAGCGCCAAGAAATCTTCGTCCTTGGCGAAGAGCATCCTTCTGCCCACGCCTCGATTGAGCAAATGGAAAACCATCCCTCCCGGAGAATACCGCCGCGCCCGTGGCATTCATGACTTTTTACCAAAACACCCCATTCGTGTCAAATTTGGTGGCTGTCACCTTTTCGTCTTCTTTCGTCTTCGAGAAACTCACCCTGCGGGGTAAACGCGCCGCAGGCGACCAGCGTGTGAATGTGCGGATGCCAGTGCAGCAGTTACGTCGTCTTGTCGAAATTCTCGTCAGTGCTGTGGTTCTGAGATCGCATCGTTGTGGAACCTGCCGCGGATTTGGTCATATATTTGCTCGTAATGTCGCCAAACCGGTGTTTTCGGGATTCTAAACCGTAAGAAGCTTTCCTCAACATCTGTTCGCTCAGCAACATACCAAAGTCCCGGGCGAGTTGACACCCTTTCTTTTGCCGCCCAAGGAAGGAACACACGAATGTAGAAGGCCCGTGTCTTCTCCGCAGCGAGAGATTCACGCTCGTTGATCTTCTCTACGAACTCCTCCTTTGAGAGTTTTCCATCTGCCACCTCTTTCGTAATCCTCAAGAAATCTTTGGCATTTGTGATATTCTGAAGTTCAAATACCACATCGCACCAGAGTTCTTCAAAGGAGCGTTCTTTGTTTGCGCCGGAACCATCGGGGTATCTCTCCGCTACGCGGACAATTCCTCGCATCCCATCCCACGATGACTGATTTTCGGCGGTGGAGCTATGGGGATCAGAGGAATCCCACACTATCTCCTGGCCGGCATCCTCGCCCGAAAATTTGCGTGCCGCCCACTCGTAAAGCACTCGGGCGTTTTCACCATACCGCCCCATCGCCGGACGATCCTGAAGCATTTGACGAACTTGCTGTTGACCATGCCGAAAGTCCGCCGCAGAAACCAACACCTTAGGCCACGCCTCATAGGTCGCCGCTATGTCTGCCGGGTTCAACCGAATCGCTGTTTCAATATCCGCGATACCACGCTCGTAGTTACCGCGACAAATCCACATCGCGCCACGCCCTTCATAATAGCATGGGGAATTTGGTTTGAGCCGAATGGCCGCGTCAAAATCGGCGATCGCCCTGTCGTATTGCTGTTGTTGTGAAAAACAATTTCCACGCCCAAGATAAGCCTCAGGGTCTTTCGGGTTAAGGCGAATTGCTGTACAGAAGTCCTCCAACGCCAAGTCAATGTCCCCTCTGATTATGTAGATGGACCCGCGCTGTCGGCGCGCTTCCACCGATTTTGGATCGAGTTGAATTGCTGCGCTAAGATCGCCTAGAGCCTTATCGGATTCACCTAGGCGGTAATAAGCGGCTGCCCGTAACAAAAATGCCCCGAAGTTCCGGTGATCGACTTGAATAGCTTTGCTCAAATCGGTGATTGCGCGATCATACAGCCTTAGCCTGCCCCAGGCGAGGCCGCGGTGTGCATATACTTTTGTGCCACATTGCGGGTCAAGCCGAATCGCCTCCGTCAAATCACTAACCGCTTTCTCCAATCCACCCTTGTAAAGATATGCGTAACCACGGTTGTTGTACGTTGTCGAATCTCTCAGACCGCGCCGAATGGCTTCGTCACAATCGGCAATAGCATGGTCGTAATCGCTCTTGAGAAGATACAACGAGCCTCGGCTCCGATACGCCCTCGCCTCCGTCGGGTCGAGTTGGATCGCCTTGGTTAGTTCGGCGATGCCTAAATCCAACTTGCCCATCATCCCGTAGGTAAGTCCAAGACCTTGACGAGCGACGGCATTCTTCGGTTCGGCGCGAATGGCTTCGTCGAACCGAGCGAGAGCCGTCTCCCAATCGCTCTTGCGCAACGCTTGGTAACCAAGGTCCGTCGGCTTCAGTTTGTTGCCACCGTCAACTCGCGAAACCGCGAAGGCAGCAAGTAGGGCAAGAGCTACCACACTCCTCCATGAGTAGCGAAGGTACATCAGTCCCTCCTGATTTCAATTCTCTTATCCTACGACTTCGCGGTGCGTCATCTCATTCGGCGGACCACTTCGAAATCGCCGAATACGTGGGAAACTACGGACGCCTGATTCTCGAATCTTCCTTGGTGATGGGTCACCAAAAGCGAATATCAACTCCGCCTCCGGCAGGAGGCGGGAGAATTTTGTATGGTCCGATCGGAACACCGGGATGGTCGGTCCCGCTGGGGCCAAGACCGGGGGGGCCCACGCCGATACCAACGCTACCCTGGGAATGCCCGTTGCTCCAGGTCCAACTGATAGGAAATTTGATTTCACTCACAGGACTGAGTATAGCCAGTAGGATGTGGTGAATCAAGGAGGCCAGGAGGGGGAGTGCGGCCATGGCCGCACTCCCCCTCCTGGCCTCCTTGGCTGCTTCTGGGCTTCATGGGCGGCATTGCCGGCCGAAAACCCGGCTCGACTGGCGGTTTCTCGCGCGGCACGCGCGCACCGCCCACGGCCGACGTGCGTCGGTGGAGATTAGAAGGTGGCCTCGAACGTGTCGATGTCCACGTAGACCCGTTCCCGCGGCTCGTCGGCAGAGGCCGCCTGGCCGTGCGAATCGCCGTCCGAGGCGTCAAAGGGGACAGTCCCATTTTTGCTGACACAAAAATCGGGACAGTCCCCGGCCGCGGCTTCCGCCGCCTTGCGGCGCATGCCGCGGGCCTTGTTATTGAGAGTCAGGTAGATAATGTCGCGTCAACCTTTGAGGCGTGCGTTTTATGGCTCGCCAATCAAGCGGCCGACGTGCCTTCGACCGGTGGCGATAGCGGCCCGCAGAAAGGCGGAGCGGAGCGGCTTGATGGCGACGGCCGCCTTCAGCAGCGGCGTTTTCTGCAAGATGGCGACGAGCCGAACCAGGACGCGGTGGCTGACCGGTCCGCGGCGATCGAAGATGAAATCGGCCAGTTTGTTCCGCTCGACGGCCATCAAGGCCATGCGATCGATGATCGTTTCCGGCGTGAATACCCGTTTGGCCCGGGGCTGCATGGAGATTGCGTCCCGCCGGCAAACGCCGCAGCAGACGCCGCAACCGAGACAGAGGTCTTCGCGAAGACGGGCGGTTCGCGCCTGGTCGGCTGTGCCGTCAAAGGGGACAGTCCCATTTTCGTCGGCACGAAAATTGGGACCGTCCCCTGCCAAACCGCTCAACGCGGGGCCAACGTCGATCGCAGTGATCGGACAAGCCGCCGCGCAACGGCCGCAGCCGTTGCACTGCTGGGGATCGACCTGCATGATCCAGGCGGAGGTGGTGATGGCATTGTGGATCTCGCCGACCTTCGCCGCGCGGAACATCTCGCAGCAGCAGCCGCAGCAATTGCAGAGGTACGACACGCGCCGCCGCACGTTTTCGGCGATTTGCACCAGCCCGGAGTTCTTGCTGATCTCCAGAATCCGCATGCCTTCGGCGGTCGTGATCGGTTCGCAAAACCCGTTGCGGATCAGCGAGTCGGCGGCGTAGTTGAGCGAGAGGCAAACGCGTTGCGGCCCGTCGCAGGCGCGTCCCAGGTGGTTGGCCTTGTGACGGCAAGCGCAGAGGCCCACGCCAAGGGCCGTCGCCGTCTGAACGACGTGGCTGGCTCGCTGCCAATCGAGAACCTCCGTCTCGTCTTCCGGCAGCGTTTTCTCGTCGATCAGCACGCGGCCGAATTGTGTCGATCCGCGGAAAAACGAGCGAGAGGTCCCGTCCCTCCAATCTTCCCGCAGATACTCATCGAATAGACGGGCAAGCTCGCCCAAGGGAAGGTCCTCGCGGGTTCGCATGAACGTGAATTCGAAGAACCCCAACACTAAAGGCGCCAGGCAGAAGTAGCGGCGGCCGTCTTGCTGCACGTCAAAGATCAATCCGCGATGCGCCATGCCGGTCAACTGGTCGAGCAGGGGCTCGACCGGCGTTTTCAACCGTGCGGCCAGGTCATCGAGAACCGTCAGGTGCAGCGGCAGGCGGCAGGCGAGTTCGACATCGCGGGGCGGATACAAGAGCCGCAGAATTTGCGCGAGCCGGCGCGACGGCGGCGCTCCAGTGACCGTGCGATCGAGTTGCCGCTGCAACAAGCGGTAGTGGCGGTCGAGATTGACGGTGTGTCCCATCGTCGTTCGCTTGGAACTGGTTAGACTTGGCCCGCTTCTCCGTGGGTGTGCCGGCAAGGCGTCGGAATCGCCTGCGTTTGCCCCAATCCATCGCCCTGAGACGCCCAAGGGCAGCAGACAGGTCATTTTCTCGCAAGAGACCGGCTGGCAGTATCGGGAGAATACTGAAAACGCGGCGAATCGTCTTCGGGTCGCGGGGCGGGGGCCGTCTCGTTCAATACGAGAGCACGACCGTACCGGGCGAGAGGGCGGCGAGCAGATCGCTTTGGGCAACGGCCTTCGCCCCGCCGATCATCTCCGCCGGTTTCATTTTGGCCAGATGGGCACAATGTTGGCAGACCAGCACCCGCCCTCCTGCGGCGATGAAGTCGGCCAGCATTTTCTTAAACGGCGGGAAGCCTTCGCATTTTAATTCCGGGTCCAAGTCCTTGGCGGCGAAGATGGGGGCCTCGACGTTGAGGAAGATGGTTGTGGGGCGGCCGTCCTTGACCGCCGCTTGAGCGAGCGCCATCGCCATCGCCACCGCATGTAACTGGTCCTTGCCCCGGGTGATGTTGACGAGGATCGGCGACTTGACAGCCGTAGCAGCGGCGGGATGCTCGTCCGCCGCCGCCAACGTTCCCTTGTAACCAGCCGCCGCGATTGCAGCCAGGATTTTGTCGGTGGGCACGTCGGCGGGGGCCGCCACCACGACCGCTCGCTTGTCTTGCAGCGATACCTTGGCCGACTTTACGCCGGGGATCTTCGTCAGGGCATCGGTAATCGCGTCGGCGCAGCCTTGGCACATCATTCCCTCGACGGCAAACGCCCTCGACGGCGCGGCGGCCGCTTTCGATCGGGCGTTCGTCGCCCCGCCGTAATCGGCCAGCAGCACCGACAATGAGCCGCCAAGGAATGCGAGCACGCCGACTACCAGATACGACATGGTCTTTGACATGGTCTTTTCTCCAATTGTTCGGGAATTTCGCGACAAACGTGTACTCCTCTCGCTCCGCGAGAGGGCGGCGGAAGGCGATTCGCTTCACGCGGAGCGTGAAGAGTACGTCTTGTCAGGAATCTTCAGGGTTTCTCGCAGATGGGAGCGATCTCCCAGCGATTTCAGCAACGGTCCTCGTTCGGTCATTTCCACGACGGACAGCGCAGCGACCGGAATGGCGAGGCGGTCGCGGTAGCGGCCGATATCGATGCCCAACAGCGAACAGAGCATGATGCGAATCGTGGCTTTATGGGAGATTACGAGCACGTTGCCCGAGTGATACGTCCGTTCAATCTCTTCCAAGACCGACGAGCTGCGGCGGGCGATGTCCACCCCCTTTTCCCCGCCGGTGGGCGCGTTCCAGCCGGGATCGGCCAGCCAGCGGACGTATTCATCGTGGAATTGGCGGTTCACTTCGTCGGGCGTCATTCCCTCCCAGCAGCCATAGGTGATCTCTTTGAGTCCGTCTCTTAATTGCGGGGTTAGTCCGACGGCCTCGCACAAGGGCTCGGCCGTAGCGAGGGTGCGTTTCATCGGGCTGCAAAAAAGGGCCTCCCAAGCGACGTTCTTGTAAGCGGCGGCGAATTCCCGCGCCATTTCGTGCCCTGCCGGCGTCAAGTCAGGGTCGAGCGCGCCGCAGTAGCTGCCACTCCGGCTGGCGACGGTCTCCCCATGCCTCAGGAAATAGATGGTCAAGTTCATCGCTTTTCCATCCCGGGGTCGTATCGTCCTTGACATGCCATGCTGTTGCACTTGGCCCGGTGGTAGAGCGCCTGTTGTGCGGCGACGACGTTTTTTTCATCCCCTTTCCAGAGATCGAGGGCCGGCTGCTGAATGGCGCGGGAATAGGAAAACGTCAGTTTCCAGGGCAGTTTCGATCCCCAGCGGACGTGCATGGCGTTGAGATGGGCCGACGCCAGCGCCGGGGCCTGGCCACCGGAGAGGAAAGCGACGCCGGGCACCGCCGCCGGCACCGTTCGCAACAGGCAAGTCACGGTCGCGTCCGCCACTTCTTCGACGCCCGCCTGCCTGGGGCATTCTTTGCCGGAGAGCACCATGTTGGGCTTCAAGATCATCCCTTCCAAGCCGACTCGTTGGTGGTAGAGTTGGCCGAAGACCGCGTGCAACGTCGCCTCGGTCGCCCGGGCGCATTGTTGCAGGGTGTGGCTGCCGTCCATGAGGACCTCCGGCTCGACAATCGGCACCAGCCCGGCTTCCTGACACAAAGCGGCATAGCGGGCGAGGGCGTGGGCGTTGGCTTCCAGGCATCCGCGGCTGGGAATCTCCTCGCCGACCGTGATTACGGCCCGCCACTTGGCGAATCTAGCGCCCATCTGCCGGTATTCCGCCAGCCGCTCGCGCAGGCCGTCGAGGCCCTCGGTGACTTTCTCTCCCGGATGGCCGGCCAGGTCCTTGGCACCGTCGTCCACCTTGATGCCCGGGACGATTCCGGCGTCGGTCAGCAGGCGGATAAAAGGCGCGCCGTCGGTTTTCGACTGGCGTATGGTCTCGTCGTACAGAATTGCCGCGCTAATGGACTCGCCCAACCCGGGCGTGGTCAGAATCAGTTCCCGCCATGCCCGGCGGGCTTCGACGGTTTGTGGAATGCCCAGTTTGGCGAAGCGTTTGTGACAGGTCGGATTGCTCTCGTCCATCGCCAACAGGCCCTTGCCCGCCGGCAGCATGGCTTGGACCGTGTCGAGAAGCTCTGGTCGATCCATTCGCGCACCCCTTTAGTCTGGCTTCTTCCAGTCGGTAATGTGATTTGGACAAACTGCGACACCGGACCATTATTCGCAGGCCGCTGCAAAAGTAAAGGGAGCGAATGGAGCAGGACAAGCAGGCAGCACCGATGGCCTAGCTATCGGGCTGCCCACGCCATCATTGATTCTCTTCGTCCCGCCATGCCGCCGCGTCTTCGCCGTTGAGGCGGAGTGTGAGGCACTTGGCGCTGCCGCCGGCTTTGACGAACTCGCTTAACGGACACTCGACCGGCTGGAATCCGCGGGCGCGAAGCTCGCGGTGCAACGCGGGACAGCCGGTGTTGGTGACGACCGTTTGGCCGAGCACGACGGCGTTGCAGGCGAAATGCTCGCTCTCGTTGTCGCTGACCGGAATCAAATCGGCGACGTTCGCCTGGAGCACGTTGCGGGCGTAGGCGTCGAATGCCGGAGGATAGTAGATCGCCATGCCCGGGGCGATCGGGCAAAGACAGGTGTTGAGATGGTAATAGCGGCCATCGACCAGTTCCAGCGGGATGACCTCGCACTGCATCCACTGGCCCAACTCCTGGTGGCCGCGAACGTCGCTACGGATGCGGTAGCCGGCGAAGAGCGTCTCGCCGCAGAACAACGCATCGCCCGCCCCCTCCAGATACGTCTCGGATTGCAGCGGGCGGACCTGGAAACCGTGCTCCGCGAACCACTGCCGGTCGTGCGGCTCTTCCGCCTGCCGCTGCGGATGGCGAAAGCGGGCCGGAATCGCCGTGCCGCGGTAGATCAGCCCCGCGTTGGCCGTAAAGACCAGGTCGGGCAGACCCTTAACCGGGGTCATGCAGGAAATCTTCGCCCCGTGGGACCGCAAAATGGCGTGCAACTCCGTCCATTGCCGCACGGCCAACTCGTGATCGGCCTGCCGGCGGCGGTCCATCCAGGGATTGATCTCGTATTCGATCCCGTAGAACTCGGGCGGGCACATCAAGATGTGGGGCGATAGGGTCATGGTGCTCACAATCGGGGCGAAAATCAAAGGTCCGGGGTCAAAGGCTCAAGGTCAAAGGCTCAAGGTCAAAGGCTCAAGGTCAAAGGCTCAAGGTCAAAGGCTCAAGGTCAAAGGCTCAAGGTCAAAGGCTCAAGGTCAAAGGCTCAAGGTCAAAGGCTCAAGGTCAAAGGCTCAAGGTCAAAGGCTCAAGGTCAAAGGCTCAAGGTCAAAGGCTCAAGGTCAAAGGCTCAAGGTCAAAGGCTCAAGGTCAAAGGTTCAAGGTCAAAGGCTCAAGGCTGAGGGTGGGAGGTGGAGACCGCAGCGTTGTATTTCATCCTTGAACCTTGAACCTTTGACCTTTGACCTTGAACCTGCGTCTCCGACCTCACGACGTCTTCAGTTGCGTCAGTTCCTCTACTAGAACGCGCAAGAACGGTGCCACGTCGGTCACCAGACCGACCGTTTGGAACGTGCCGCGGTCGGCCAGCTTGATGGCCGTCGAGGGATTGATGTCGACGCAGACCACGCGGACGTGGGCCGGCAGCAGGTTACCGACAGCGATCGAGTGCAGCGTCGTGGCGATCATCAGGCAGAACGTCACGCCGTGCAGCTTTTCGCGCATCGCCTTCTGGGCCACCAGCACGTCGGTGATTACGTCGGGCAGGGGGCCGTCGTCGCGGATGCTGCCGCAGAGGACGAACTCGGTGCCGTGGCGGATGCACTCGTACATGATTCCCGAGCCGAGGACGCCCTGCTCGACGGCCTGGCGGATGCTGCCGGCGCGGCGGATGCGGTTGATGGTGCGCAGGTGATGGGCGTGGCCCGCCTCGGCCGGGTTTCCCTCGTCGAGATAGACGCCCAGGCTCGTGCCGAACAACGATTGCTCGATGTCGTGCGTGGCCAGGGCGTTGCCGGCGAAGAGCACGTCGACGCAGCCCATGCGAATCATCTCTTGCAGACATTCGCCGCTGCCGGTGTGGACGACGGCGGGCCCGGCGACGATCAGCGTCTTGCCGCCGGAGCGGCGGTTTTCGGCCAGTTCGTGGGCGATTCGCCGGATGGCCAGTTCCTTGGGCTTTTCGGTCGAGACGGCGCTGTTCATGAAGCCAAAGGTCTCGGCGTTGCGGGGCCGCTCCTCGGGAAAGACCCGCACGCCCTCGTGGCCCATCACGATCACGTCGCCGACGACCACTTCGTTCATGGGGATGCAACGGGCAGCGCCGCGAGAACGGTCGATGAGGATGCCGCAGTCCATCTCCTGATCGTCCACCGGCGCCCACTTGCCGGCGAGCCGCACCTCCGTCCGCTGGTTCGTGGTGCTGTAAAATCCCTCGGGAAAGGCCCCGGCGATGTCCGCATCGGCCAACTGGCAATCGCCGGCGTCGACCGGCGAGGCCCCGTGATCGGCGATCAGCGCCAGGACGTGGTCCAACAACTCTTCGTTGTCGGCGCGAATCTCGATCCGCGCGAAACTCGGATCGGTGCGAGCCTGGCCGATCTTAATCTCCTTGAAGCGGAAGGTGGCCCCGCTCGACATGATGCAGTCGAGGATTTTCGGCAGGATCAGGCTATCGATGATATGCCCGCGGACCTCCACGTCCTCGACGTGGACCTCCGCCGGCCGCGGCGTGCTGGTTTGCGGCATCATGCGTCTCCGGGAACGGGGTGAACGAGCTATCGCCCATTCTAGAGATTTATCGCACCGTCACAAGGGGAATCGCCGGGCAATCAACGTTCCACGGCGACCTGCCGCGTCGTGTAGAACTTCACCGGGCCGAGCAGGCCCGATTCTTGCAACGGGGAGTCCTTTCGCCAAATGCGATACGTGGCGAAGGTGTGGCGACCGGCGGGGCTTGGCTTGCCCTCGAGCAGCCACTTCGGCCACGAGTGCAGCGAGCCGTCGGGATTGCGCTCGGAATCTTCGGGCAACTGTTCGTCGCCGATCATGCGGTTGGCCCAGAGGTTGGTGACTTGCACTTCGAGCACGTTCTCGCCGCTTCGCAGGGCCTTCGTCGCTTCGATGCGGAAGGGGGCGTTCCAGAAAATGCCGAGGTCTTGGCCGTTGACGCTCACCCGGGCGATCACCGCCACGCGGCCCAGATCGAGATAGATCGCCCGGCCGGCGGCCAGGGCGTCGGGCGGCAGGTCGAAAGTTTTGCGATAGACGGCCGTGCCGGAGAAATACTTGACGCCGGCGTTGGGATGTTCGCTCCAGGAGATCAGTTTATCGAGCGTGACGCTTGCCGGTGCGCCGCCGGACGTAATCGTCGCCTTTCGCTCTGCGAAAGTAGCGCCACTTTCGCGGAGCGAAAGGCGACTTTGCTGCGTTGGGTTCGCCGGGAAACGTAGTTCCCAGGGGCCGTCGATCGTATGGGCGGCGGGGATATAGTCGACATTGCACTGCAAGGTGCGGCCGGAAGCGGTCTTGAGTTCGTAACGTCCGTTTTGCCACGCTTCGAGCGAGAAGTTCCCGTCGGCGGCGGTTTTCACGTCGGCAATCGGCATCGGATCGATCACGTCGCCCAGGGTGATCGTCTGGCCGTCCAGAACGGTTGCGTTGCGAGGGTGGCCGTCGATGGTGTAATCGACGGAGAGCGTTTTCATCGTTTGCGGGGCGGGATCGTCGCCTTCGCCGAGCCGCCAGGCCTCGAAACGCCGCTCGCCGCTGTCGATGATCGCCTGAACTCGCGCCGTTACGTCGCGCGTCCTTGCCGGATCGCCCAAGACGCCGTATGCCGCTCGTTTCACCGCGATTTTCGTGGAATCTGGCTTGGCCGCGAAGATGTCATCGCCGTTCCGCGTAACTGAAACGACTGAATCTGGAGGTCTGCGGGTGGTTTGCCGGTCGGGGCGAAAGACGACGAAGACCGACTCGTGCGGCTCAAGCCGCAGCCACACGATGGTGCCGTGTTGCAGCCGTTGGTACGTCGCGGCGCGCTCGGTACGGCCGGTCACGGGATGCCACAACTCGGGGCAGGCGTTGGCCGCGCGAAAGCGGCACATTCCCTGCACGATGCCGTCCATCTTGTTGGCGACAAAGTAGATTTCCGTGCCATCGCCACCGCGGCGATGCGTGTAGCGCAGCCTGCCCTTGAGCGATGGCCCGCAAAAGAAATCCGGCGGCAAACGCTTGGCGGCCAGCGTCTTCTCGGGCGTCGAGCCCCAGACGACCTGCCCACGGCCGAGACGATGCTCGCCGCTTCCTTCGCTTCCGGCGTCCTTTCGCCAAAGCTCATCTGCCAGCCGCGTCACTTCCTGGTCGCACTCGGGGAAGTTGACCAGGCTGGGCGACTTCAGCGGCCGGGTGCCGAGCACGGTGGCCCCCGTCTCGACGAGCTGCTTGATTCGCCGCAGCAGTTCGGGCGTCATGGTCTCGACCTTTGGCAGCGGGCTGGGCGTATAGACGTAATTGCCTTCGACGTGCAACACCGGGGCGGCATCAGCGTTGTAGCTCGGCAGGACCAAAAGGCGATAGTGCATTCCTGAGGGCTAGACGATCTCGCAATCTTTGACGGTTGCTCGTTGCAGCGCTTCAGACGGGCAGTTGTCGTAGTTGTAGCCGGGGCGATCGGGGATCATTCCGCAGGAGGCGACGGGAATCGGGGCGACGAAGCGATGTGGGGCCCCCTTGGCCTCGAGGAAGCAGACGTCGGCCACCGGTTGGCCTTGCCGCAGCATCTGCTGGCAGCGGGCGACGTACTCGTGCCAGGGCTTCGACTGCTCCCACCAGGTCAGCGAGCGGTGGAACACGGTGCCGATGAAGAGGAACGACACGCCCGGCACTCGATCGAGCGACGGCTGCATGATCCACTCGCTAAAGCAGTAGCGATTCACGCCGGCGCCGAATGCCCAATCGCCGAGCGGCTTGAGCGTGGCCGGGTGGTCGAGAAAATCGCCGTGCCAGTTGGTGAACGCTTCGGCGGCGACGATCCGCCGGCCATAGACGTGGGCGGCGGACGAGACTTCGTCAACAATGTCGCACAACGGCATGCCGGTATAGCAGCCGCGCTGCCAGAACTCGCACATCGGCTCGTCCGCCTGGCCGATCAGTCGCAGGTTGTCGCAGGTTCCGTCGTATCCTTCGATGGAAAGCCGCAGGCCCTTGCGATGGGCGAGTTCTTTGAAATGCCCGGCGTAGTTCTCCAAGAGCATTTCGCAAACCGTCTCGCGGAAATCCCAGAGGAATCGCTCGGACTTTTCTAGGCTATCGACCACCAGCCCGTTGAGCGTCGGCAGGTAAGGGAGCAGATCGTAACCGCGGCGGCGGTGAAATTCCTCGCGAAAGCCGTCGGTCCAGTTGCCCGAGCCCGCCTCCCAACTGTCGATGTGGGTGGAGACGATTGTCTTGCCGGCCAATGGCCCGACGTCGGCCAACAGTTTTTCGACCATCGCCGAGAATTGGGTCTCGATGGCGGCCTTGCTGAGTTTGTCGCACTCCCAGCCGTTGGATTCGGCCTGGGCGGATCGGGTGACGCCGCCGGCGATGGTGTGCCCGATCCGCAGTACGAGCCAGCGACCGGCTGCGGCGTTCCACTTCAGATGTCCCTGCGAGTCCATCCGATCGGTGATGTTCTGGACGTTTGCCGACGCAATGCATTGCGAAGCGGGCAGGGCGGGCCAATGCGGGTTTGTGGAAATGTTCCGTGGCCACGGTACGCAGCCGGCAAAATCCTGGCCGCCGGCGAATGATTTCGTCGAATTGAAATTTTCGATGCGGCGGAACTGGCCGTTTGCCACGGCGGCGGGCGCGGGACAGGCCAGCACGACGATGTCGCGATAGAAGTTGCCGGTTGTCGGCGGCTGGGGCAATACCGCATTGAAGTGCGTCGGTCCTTGCACGATAGTCTCTGACATGACGACTTTCTGGGCCGCCTGCTGCGGTTGGATCCACGGCCCGCCGCTGCCGGCCCAGCCGGGGTCGTTGTTCAGATTGATTTCGAGCCCCAGCCGATCGGCCTCGGCCACCATGTGCTTGAACATGGCCCGCCAGGAATCGGACATGAAGCGATGTGGCCCAACGGGATTGCCCATCGCGCCGTCCATGAACAACAGGCCGCCGATGCCCGCCCGCCGCATGGCTTCGAGATCGGCGGTAATGCCTTCGCGGGTGACGTTGCCTTCGAGCCAGAAGCAGTAGACCCAGGGGCGGGCCGAGTCGGGGGGGCGACGGAATTGATCGGCGAGATCGGCGGCCACGGCTGGCGCGGCGCACGGCATGGTGCAAGCGAGCGTGCCAAACAGTACCGCGAAGCCAAATGTTTTCATTATCGCACTCCGATGCTCCGAGTCGGCGGGGGAATGTGAATCCGGCGGGACGCAACGCAACGCCATTTTACCAGAGCTTGCGTGGCGATTCTACTTGCATTGGCGTTCGCGGGCGCGGTACGGGATTTCGAGACCGTCGCCGTTTAGCGGCCGCGGGCACGGCGGCCCGGCGCTTCTTGGCGAATCGGAGCCGCCGTGCCGGCGGCTGCTAAACGGAGTGCGGCCTCCCATGTCTTGCCGGTCGTGTGGCGATTTTGTATTATGGATGGCAGCCGTGCTGTGCGCATACCTGCCCTGTGTTTGCCCGCCACATCCCCTTCACGGGAGAATTGTCTCATGAACGCTCGAATCATCCGTCTGTTTTGCGTCGCATGGATGCCTGTGTTGGTTACCGCGGCCGCCGTTCGCGCGGCCGATGAGCCGAAGCCCTGGCTGAAACCCGATCCCGCCGCGTTGAAGCATTGGCAGGACATGCGTTTTGGCATGTTCATCCACTGGGGACCGGTCAGTCTCACTGGCCGGGAGATCGGCTGGTCGCGCGGCGCGGAGACGCCGATCGAGGAATACGACAGTCTTTACAAGAGATTCAACCCGACGAAGTTCAACGCCGACCAGTGGGTCGCGGCGGCCAAGTCGGCGGGCATGAAGTACATCGTGCTGACGACAAAGCACCACGACGGCTTCTGCCTATGGGATACGAAGTACACCGACTACAATATCATGCACAGCCCGTTCAAGCGGGACGTGGTGAAGGAACTATCGGACGCTTGCAAGAAGCAGGGCGTCGCCTTCGGCACTTATTACTCGGTCTGCGATTGGCATCACCCCGATTTCCCGCTGACGAGCCCGGGCGGCTCGAAGAGGCGAGAGAAATCGGATCTCGACGCCTACAATCGTTACCTGCTCGGGCAGATCGAGGAGTTGATTACGAAGTACGGGCCGCTGGTGACGATTTGGAACGACGTGCCGCAGATGTTTCAAGGCCGCGGCGTGAAGACGATCAAGCTGGCCCGCACGCTGCAACCGAGCATCCTCATGAATAATCGCACCGGCGACGGCGGCGATTACGGCACGCCCGAGCAGGAGGTCGGCGCCTTTTGCATGGATCGGCCCTGGGAGTCGTGCATGACGATTTCGGCGCACGATCAATGGGCGTGGGGCGGGCCGAAAGACGGCGTGAAATCGCTGGCCGATTGCATCCACATGTTGATTCATTGCGCCGGCGGCGACGGGAATATGCTGTTGAACATCGGCCCGGAACCGACCGGAGCGATTGAAGATTGCCAAATCAATCGGCTGAAGGACATCGGGGCGTGGATGGCGAAATATGGTGAGAGCATCTACGGCACGCGCGGCGGGCCCTACAAGCCGGCCAAACACTTGGCGTGTACGCGCAAGGGCGACAGCGTTTATCTGCACGTGCTCGCGTGGCCTGAGGAAGTGCTGAGGCTTTCGCCGCTGCCGGCGAGGATCGTCGAAACGTCTCTGCTTACCGCCGGTAGTGTAGCCGTCAGCCAGACCGACGACGGCGTTGAGATCAGCGTGCCAAAAGCCGACCGCCGCGCGATCGACACGATCGTCGTGTTGCATCTCGACAAGCCGGCGATCGACATCGCGCCGATCGCCGTTTCCCGTTGGGGCGCTCGTTGACCGAGGGAAAGAAGGCCACGGCGTCGAACGTCTTTCAGAACGAGGCGGCGTTTTCCGCCAAGATGGCCGTTGACGGCGACCAAGCGACGCGCTGGGCGACCGACGCGGAGGTGAGCAAGTGCTGGCTGGAGGTGGACCTGGGCAAGGCGGAGACGTTCGATCGGGGCGTGATCGACGAGTGCATCGACTATGGCGTCCGCGTGAAAGCCTTTCAGTTGCAGTATCAGAAGGATGGCGACTGGGTGACTTTCTTCCACGGCACCGCGATCGGCAAAGAGCACGAAGTGAAGTTCGATCCGGTCACCGCCCGACACGTTCGTCTCAACATCGAAGGCAGCGGCGGCCCGACGATCAACGAGTTTCAGCTATTCGCCCCCGCAAAGGGCAAAGCCTCTGCGCAGAATTGAAAGTCGCCTGCGCAATGCTATATGGACCGTCCCGAGTTGCCGATACCATACTGAATCGTGAATCATGGCCGTCCCATGGGCGGCACAACGTGATTAGTATTCCCCTTTCTTACACTTTTGATAGGAAACAGCGATGAACGAAAACACCACCCGACGGAATTTTCTGAAGACGTCCGGAGCAGTGGGATTAGGGCTGGGTCTGCTGAGCAGGGGCGGGCCGCTATTGGCCGCCGGCGAACTGTTGACGGAGACGCATGGCGCGCCCCACGCCGAAGCGCTCGGCTGGCACCTGGGCTGCACCTCCTATTGCTTCCGCCTCTTCACGCTCTTCGAGGCCATCGAAAAGACCGCCTCCCTGGGACTGAAGTACATCGACATCTACACCGGCCAGAAGCTCGGCGGGAAGTTCGGCGACGTGATCGTCCAGCCCGGGCTGGCCAAGGAGTGCGAGGCCGCTCTGAAGAAGAAACTCGCCGATCATGGCGTCGCCCTGGCCAATTACGCCTGCATGGAATATCCGAAAGATGAAGCCGGATGGCGGAAGTTCTTCCTGTGGCTCACGGAACTGGGCATCGAGACCTTCGTCACCGAGCCGGCCGAGCAGGACGTGCCCATGATCGACAAGCTCTGCAACGAGTATAAGATGAGGGTGGCGATTCACGATCACCCGAAGCCGTCCCACTATTGGAACCCGGACACCGTCGCCCGCGTCATCAAAAATTGCAGCCATCGCATCGGCGCCTGCGCGACACCGGCCACTGGAAGCGATCGGGCTTCGATCCGGTCGAGTGCATGAAGAAGTTGCAGGGCCGGATACTCACCTTCCACTTCAAGGACGTCAAGAAGGAGGACGGCGGCTATCACGACGTTCCCTGGGGCACGGGCGACTGCAATGTCCGCGGGATGATGGAAGAAGCCTGGCGGCAACGATTCCAGGGGTTTTTCTCCTTCGAGTACGAGTACCATTGGGAAAACTCGCTCTCCGAGCTGGCCAAGAGCGTCGAGTACTTCGACAAGGTGGCCGCCGAGATCGGCAGCCAGGCAGTTCCAGCCGACAGACGACGGCGGGGGCGCCGCAGGACGCAGAGCTGATCCATGCCACAGAGGTTGGGGTGGCAGTTGCACTGCCAGCCCTGGGGCGAGAGTGCAACTGTCGCCCCAACAGCGGACGCAGAGCTGATCCATGCCTATCGTCTATCCCATGTGCCCGTTCGGCCGGCAGCGGCTCGGACTGGGCGTCACCTACAAGCTGCTGCACGATCGCTTCGGCTTCGATCTGGGCGAACGCTACCATCGCGACTTGGACTACCGCATCGAGACCACGATGGAGATCGATCGGGCGGTGTTCGACGTCTATGGCGGCATTGGGCTGGGCTACGAGAACCCGTTTCCGCGGGTGAGCATCGAGCCGTTCGGCCATCGATTCGTGCCGGTTGTGTACGGCTGCTCCTACGGTTTTGCCGCCGATGCCGAGCCTTGGAGCCGGCCGCGCGTCCTCTCCAAGGAGGAGATCGAAGACCTGCCGCCGTGGACTCCCGAGCGGTTTGAGAAGAGCGAGCCGGTGCAAGCCGTGCTCTCCCAAGTTCGCCAACTAAAGACGGGCTACGGCCGGTATCGAGTCGCCGACAAGGAGTTCAATCCTCACTACCGCGGGATGAGCAGCCTGCAAAACCTGGGCTCGGTGATCAATACCGCGTTCTCCGTGCAGGGCGACCGCTTGTTGATGGATTACGTGGACGAGCCGGACGCGGTGCGAAAGCTCTACGCGAACATTACGCAGTTGATGCTGCTCTGCTTGCAGCGGTTTCCGCAGGAAGACGGCTGGCCGCTGACGGACGTCTTCGTGGGCGACTGCACCGTCGCGATGATCTCGCCGCGGCAGTATGCGGCGATCAATGCTCCCGAGGACCGGCGGCTGATGGACTATGCCCGGTCGATCGGGGCACGATTCATGGTTCACCAGGATTCCGGCGTCACTCCGCACATCGAGAACTATGCCGGGCTGGAGTACGTGCAGGCTTTCGATTTCGGGCAGGATACCGATTTTGAGAAACTCAGCCGGTTGCGGCCCGACGCCAAGGTGAATTGCATTTTGTTCCCCTCGTGGATCGCGTCGCAAGGGCCGGAGGAAGTTCGCGCCGAGTTGCTGCAGCTGATGGGCGTGGGCCGCGGCTTCCGGGCGTGTACGTTCACCTGCCTGGAAATCGACACGAAACTGGACGGCGACTTGATCTTCGCGTTCTGCGAGACGTTCCGCCGATGCGCCGAAGAAACGAACTAACCACTTGCGGTTTCACACGCGCCGCCGGTCGGTCCCCTATTTCTTCTCTTCGCGATCCGCGCCGGCGACGCCGCGGGTGTAGGCCCGCATTTGGTCGTCCCAATCGGGCGGGGCGCGAAATTGCGGGGATCGTGGAGGGTGTCGGGCTTGTCCGACGCGACGTCGCCGCGGCGCAACTCGGTGCCGCGCGGCCGCAGGCCGAGGCCGCGAATCGCGTCATTGAACTCCTTCCGCGCGGTGTCGCCTTGCGGTCCTGGTTCGGCGGCCAAGCGCTTCATCGCCTCCCACTTGTCGAGAAACCTGCGGGCCTCCTCCTTCGTCCAGCCGAGTCGATCGAGCAGACGGGGCTTCTCCTTGGCCAACTGATCGCGGAGATGTTCCAACGCCAATTCGGTCTGCCGCCGGGCGTAATCGAGATTCGCTTCGTCCGCGGGCAACGGCGCGTGTTCCGAGGAATCGGCGGCGCCAGCCTGCGCCGGGGCCGCCGCCGGGGTTGGAATTGCTCGCGCCGGACTTCCCGGAGTCTTCGGGAGCGTTTCCGCCGGCCTTTCCTCCGTCGGCCGGATTCTGCTGCGGCGCGCCGGACTGGTTCTGACCGCCCGGTTTGGCGTGAGCCTTGGCGTCGGGGGCTTCTTCGCTTCCCTTGCCGTCGCCCTGCGCAGTAGCTTTGCCGCCGGTGGGAGTTTTCGAGGCAGTCTTGTCGCCGGCCCTTTCGCCGGTTTCGCCCTCGCCCGGCTGGTTGGCCTTCGAGCCGCCGTCGTTGGCGGCGGTGTGCGAGCCCGACTTGCCCACGCCCTGGTTGTTGGCCTGTTGGCCGCCGCCGCTGCTCCCGCCACCCGACTTGTCACCATTGCTATCGCCGCGGGAGTCCGATTGGTGGTCGCTCTTGCTGGTGGTTTGTGGTTGCTTGCTGTCCGCCTTATCGTTTTCTTTTCCCGGTTCGCCCGGCTTTTTCGGTCGATCTTGATTGATCCCTTCCGGCTTCGGTGGGGCCCCGCCGCCGGAATTGTGGCCCGCCCCCGGCGATTGTTTCTGGTCGGGGGTGCCGCCGGCTGGTTCCGCCGGCTGGTTCTTGTCCTTCTTGTTCTCCGCTTCGCGAGTGTCGGCCTTGTTGCCGCCGGGGCCCTGCTGGTTCTCGTTCTTGCGAGCACCGCCCTCTTGGCTGTTGCCTTGCCGGTTGCCGTCCGCCTTCAGGTTTTCGCCGTTCTGAGCGTCGCCCTTTTTATCGTCCCCTTGTCGATCAGCGGTGCCTTGCGGAGCATCGCCTTTTTGATTCTCGGCCTTCTGGGCATCACCCTTTTGGTCGCCATTGCCTTTCTGATTCTCGGTCTTCCGAGCATCACCCTGCTGGTTGGCGTCCCCCTTCTGATTCTTGTCCTGTTGATCGGCGTTGCCCTGTTGGTTGTCACCCTTTTGCGCATCGCCCTTTTGATTTGTGCCCTGTTGGTCGGGGTTGCCTTTTTTATTTTCACCCTTGCGAGCATTGCCCTGCTGGTCGGCGTTGCCCTGCGGGTTCTTGCCGTGTTGATCGGCGTTGCCCTGCTGATTGTCGCCCTTTTGCGCATCACCCTTTTGATCGGTGCCCTGTTGGTTGTCGTCGCCCTTTTGGCTTTCACCTTTCTGAGCGTCCCCCTTTTGATCGCCACCCTTCTCGTTGGAACTGCCCTTCTGGTTTCCGCCTTTCTGCGCATCAGCCTTTTGATGAGTTCCCTGCTGGTCGGAGCTTCCCTGCTGATTTTGCGTCTTCTGCGTATCGCCCTTCTGATTTTCACCGTGCTGGTCGGCGTTACCCTGCTGGTTTTCGCCCCTCTGCGCATCGCCCTTTTGCCTGTCACCCTGTTGGTTCTCGGACTTTTGCGCGTCCCCTTTTTGATTATTCTCTTGCTGATTGCCGTCGGCTTGCTGCTTCTCGCCTTTTTGGGCGTCGCCCTTCTTGTTGTTGCCTTGCTGGCTATCGCCCTTCTGGCTGTCACCCTTCTCGGTATCTTTCTTGCTTTCGCCTTTCTGTTTCTTCTGTTGCTGTTCTTGCTGGCGATCCTTGAGAATCTTGTCGATCGCGTCGCCGGGATCGTCAGGGTTGGTTCGATCGTCGCGATTGTCGGCGGATTGATCGGGCTTCTGCTGCTGATCGCCGCCGTTTTTGCCGTTGTCGGATTTGTCGTTCTTCGCGTCGCTCTTCTTCTCGCTGTCCTTTTCGCTGTTTTTGTCGGCCTTCTGGTCGTTGTTCTCGCCGGTCTCGTTGCGGTTATCGTTCGCGGCTTTTTCCTCGCCGGACTTGTCGTCCTTGGCGTTTTTATTCTGCTCGCCGTCAGACTGATCGTTCTTGGTGGCGTCAGGCTGATCTTTCTTGTCTTGTTTGTCTTGCGGCGGGGGTTGCGCGCGGGCGCGACCACAACGAACGAATGCTTTTCGGTGGTCGAGCGGTTGGCGTCGGGCTCGCGGTTGTCTTCGGCTTCGGCCCAATACTGGACGCGGTCGCCGGCTTTCAGGCCGAGCTTAAGCGGCTCGAACGAGTAGGTTCCCAGGAATTCGCCCTGCCACGCTTTCACGGGGCTCTTCTTCTCCAGCAGGGGGGCAATCGACAGGCTCCGGCCGTCATGCGCGGCCTCCAGGGTTACCCGAGCGCAGAGCGAAATCGGGATCCTTGGCTCGTACTTTGATCGGCAGGCTTCCGTTCTCGGCCACCGGCGTGTCGTTCGCGGGCGGATCGACCAATTGCACTTCCGGCGGCATGTCGCGGATCACGTCGATGTGGTACGGCACCGGGTGCGGATTCGCCTGGCCGCCGATGTTCTCGAAACGAATCTGGTAGCAGTCGTATTCGGGGCGCGAGGTGTCGCCCGTCTTCAGTCGCAGGGTAAAATGGCCGGTGGCGGATTGGCCGTGGGTTGTCATGTCCACGCCCCGGCCGCCGGTGCAGCCGAGGTCGATTTCGGCCGAGCCGGGCCTGATTTTGGTATTGGCCGTCGCGCAAATGGTGACTTCCGTTCCCTCGATCGCACTGAGATGGCCGTTCTGTTTGACTGTGCGGTCGGGCCTTCCGACGTAGGGCTGATAGTGATAAGTGACGCTATCGACAGTGATGGCCGGCGCGGTCTCGACGCGGACATGGAACGCGGGAGTGCGGCAATCGCCGCCCGCCAAGAAGTAGACGCAATCCTGTTGGAAACCTAGATCGCCCGGCGGAAAGCGGCAGCGGTATTGGAGGCCGTCCTTGGAAAACTCCATCGCGATCGTCTGGTCGACGATTTGCCCGTCGGCGGTGCTATAGACCAACAGCAGCGGCTCGTTCTTGCGCAGGCCCTCGACGATGGCCGAAGCATCGATCGAATTGCCGTGAAAGACCGTCTTGTCGCCGGGGAGCACGTCGCTGATCGTCACCCGCGTCGGCGCCTCGATGTTCGACCACGGCAGCAGGATTCGCGCGGCCGACGACAACGGGCTCTTCGGCGAGACCAACAGGTAGAGCACGAAAATCGCGACGGCGATCGCCAACGCCCAAACCAGGTGGAGCAGATGGGTTCGATCGACCGCCACCTCGATCTTCACCTTCGACAGGTCGGCGGCGGCGCGCGATTCCATCGCGCGATAAAACGGCCCCGCCACTTCCTCGCGGCGACCGCGGAGCAGCAGAAAATTGATGAGGCTATTCTTGAGCGTGTGTTCGCTCTTCTCGATCGTCGCGGCGGCAAAGAGCGGATTGATGCGGTGCAACATCGGCGGCAGCAGCAGGAAACTCAGGTAGGCGAGCGTTCCCCCGACCAGCCCGAACCAGAGCAGCAGACGGGCCCAAAGCGGAAGCCCTCCGGTCACCAGCCAATGGTCGGCCAGCGAGGCGGCAAAGAGATAGACGATCGCCCCGATCAGCAGCCCGACCACTCGGCTGGCGACGTCGATCGTTTTTACCTGGCGTCGCGTCTGCCGCAGCCGCTGATCGATAACGCTTGCGCACTCGGTCGTCGGAGGGACAACCGGCGTCTGCGGCGGCATAGACGGGGGGGTAGCTGTTCCGGTTGACATGGGGGAAACTCCAAAGCAGGAGCCCTGCCTCTTCTATTATAGACACGTTCGAGCCGGCCGCGTTCCCTTTTCCGGCCAGATTCCGGTGGAGACGGACGGTTGTTGGGGTGGCAGTTGCACTGCCACCCCCGGGTGCGGCAGTACAACTGCCGCACCAACGAAGTTCCCCTTTCCACACAGATTCCGGCGGAGACGGACGGCCTATCCCGGCGGCCAGCGGAACTTGCGGCCGGCCAGCAGGTGAAAATGAATGTGCATGACCTCCTGGCCGGCCTCGCGGCCGCAGTTGGTCACCACGCGATACCCACCGGTTAGCCCCAACTTCGAGGCGATAGCACGCATGGCGACGAATAGATGGCCCAAGATCGCTTCGTCCGCGGGGGTCGCGTTGTCGACCGAGGCGATCTCCTTCTTCGGGATCACGATCAGATGCGTCGGCGCGGCCGGGCGGATGTCCTCGAACGCCAGGCACTCGTCGTCCTCGTAGACGATCTTGGCGGGAATCTCGCGATCGATGATTCGCTTGAAAATCGTTTTTTCGGCCATAGCGGAAAACCCTCCTTGGGCGTAGTATAGCAAGGTTCGCATTCAGGGCAATCGCGCAGTCAAGGGGGACAGTCCCATTTTCGTGGACACGAAAATTGGGACAGTCCCCAATCGGGGACTTCCGCCATGCAAGATCGGCATTCCGCCAACGAGCAGTCCCGACCGCTGCGTGGCGTCTGCGTGATGGTCACTCGTCCGGCCAATGGCCCCGATCCGCTGGCCGAGCGACTCCGGATGCTCGGGGCCGAAGTAGTTGTGCAGCCGGCCATTCGTATCGCGCCGCCGGACGATTGGCGGCCGGTCGACGAGGCCTTGACTCGATTGCAGGAGTACGACTGGCTGGTGTTTTCGAGCGCTAACGGCGTTCGATACCTGTTCGATCGCTTTCGGGAGCGGCGTGTCGGGACGGCGGCAACACAGTTTCCGAAATTGGCGGCGATGGGACCAGGGACGGCCGAGGAGTTGGCGCGATATGGCCGGCAGGCTGATCTAACGCCCGAGCAGTTCCGAGCGGAGTCGCTGGCCGGAGCATTGGCGAGTGATGCCGCCGGGAAGCGATTCTTGCTGGCCCGCGCCAGCCGCGGTCGTGAGGTGCTGGCCGAGCAACTGTTCGTCGCCGGGGCCGTCGTCGAGCAGGTCGTGGTCTACACCAGCACCGACGTGGAGCATCCGAGTGCCGAGGCGGCGGCGCTGCTTCGCGACGGCAAGATCGACTGGATCACGGTCACGAGTTCGGCGATTGCCCGATCGCTGGCCAGACTCTTTGGTGAGCAGTTGCGACGGGCCAAGCTGGCGAGCATCAGTCCAATCACCAGCGGCGTGCTGCGGGAGCTTGGCTACGAGTCGGCCGCCGAAGCGGCAGAATACACGCTGGCCGGGCTCACTGCGGCGATTGTCGCCCATCAACGGGCGGTATCTTCAATTCCGCGCCGATAGGCAATAGCTCCGGATCGGAAAGAACATCGCGGTTCGCGTCGAAAATCTCGCGGGCGCGAGCCGCCGATCCCAGATAACGCTGGGCCAAGGCCGCCAGCGTGTCGCCATCAACGATCTTATGCGTGCGGGGGCCCGTCGCCGGCAACAGCAAGTCGATCGCGGCACCCCGATGGGAGTTCGAATGGCGATCAGTTGCGGGATACTTCGCCGCCAGGGGCGGCGGCGATTTTGCAGCGTCGACAGGCTTCACCAGCGTTGCAGGCGGCCGGCTGGCCATCGGGATGGATGACCGACCATCCGTCGGGGTGGTGGCATCGGCGTCGGACTCAATCAGCAGTGGCGCCGGGGCGGAAGCGGGAGAGGTCGACGCCGGCGGATCGTGCCGGAATAACATCGCGGCACAGACTCCCGCCAGGACGACGCACAGGCCCATCGCGGTTTTTACGGCCGGATCTACCATGACGGTCTTAGTATCGACGCGACGGCAGCCCGGTTGGAAGCGATTCTCGGGCCGCAAGGGCAGCCATCGCCCGGTGCGGTCGGCTCCTGCCGAGTGTGGCGAACATGCCGCCCTTTCAGTTCGTAGAAAGAGTTGGAGGAGTGGTCGCGGAGCGATCGGGGGTCAACCCTTGCCGTTCCCCCGGCAAGATCGCCACGATCGTTTCCCCATGCGTTCCATCGGGTGTGTCAAACCCTCCACACCCGCGAAAGAAAGGCCCACGGATCGCCTGATCCGTGGGCTTCTTTCTTGAGGGGCCCGGCGTCAGTCGATCAACTTTCCATCGACCGTCAACAACTTCCGGGTGCGGAGTCCCACGACCGAAAGGACCACGTAAAGGGCAAAGCCGACCACGAATGCCGTCACCGGCGGCAGGGGGACGTAGTCGCGGTAGTCGGCCAAGCGGGGAAAGTTCCTGTCGGCCCAGTTCCACTTGAGCAGAATCGGCACGACCAGATTGAATGCCCCCACGCCGAAGCCAACGATCCACGAGATCCAGCCTGCGGGATTGAAGCCCGCCCTGGGGCCAGACCATTTTCGCCCCGCCAGCAGGAAATCGGCGAGCATCGCGCCGCAAACGGGGCCGAACGAAGCTCCAATTACCTGAAAAACGCCGAGCACGTTGGCAGTCCAGCCGGTGACCGCCAGGATGACCGCGGCCAACGTGCCGATGCCAACCGAGATGACCGGCCGGACTTTCGGCATCGTGGTCTTGAAGCTATTGGCCGCGATCAGCGACGAAAAACAGGCCGCCGGAAACGAGGAAATCGCCAGAGCGATCATGGCGATATTGGCGATCATATCACCACGGGCCGGGCCAAACTTGGCCTGCAAAATATCGGACATTAGCTCGACCGGGTTGTAATTGCCGACATGTGCCCGTTGCACCATGTCGCCGCCATACGCGCCGGCGACGATCAGAATCGTGACCTCGCCGGCCAATACCGTGGGGAGCAGAATGCCGGTGATGCCGCCGATGTGGACGTCGTTGTCGTTGCGGCAATTCGAGGCGATGTCGGTGCCGGCCGCCCCGGCCGTGGCGAAGAAGCCGACGACGTAAACGCAGAGAATCGCCACAACCTCCCGACTCGACAATAGCCCGAAGTCTACGTCGATCGCTTTAGAACCGGGCGGGACGTTGGCATACAGTTTCTCGACCGCGAAATTGCCCAGCCCACCGGCGGTCAACATGAACAGCCCCAACAGCACGATGACCGGAATCAAAGGGAGATAGGTCGCCACGCGGGCCACGTATCGGATGCCTTTGAGGCCGACTACCGCCGCCACGATAATGAAAACCGTGGCGATAATGCCGTGCGGCCAGCCGGGCACGGTGGTTTCCAGTGCATTGGGGGCCATCCCGAGGCCGAAGCACTTGCAGAGGATGCCCGCTACGGCCCCGGCATTGACGGCAAGCCAGCCGAATTGCAATATGCCCATCAGAAACCCCGGCATATAGCGTCCACCGCTGGCCCCGTAGGTCGAGGCGCCAACGACATACAGCGGAAAGCCGGTTCTCATTCCGAGCAAGCCGGGGCCCAGATAGAAGAGGAAGTGGCAGATAATTGCGGCGATTGTCAAGCCGAGGAAGGCGGGCCAATACGGATGGGAGAGCACTCCGGCGGGATGGCCATGGTCGGGGACACCCGCGTTGACAATCGACTGCCAGAAGACAAACCAGAGCATGATGCCGATGTAGGTCGGCATCACGGTCTTGTACCAGGGTGCGCGGGCGTCGGCCGGCACCGGTGTCGCCGCTGCCAGGTAGGATGTCAGACTTGACATGAACTGCCTCTTCTGTGCGTCTATATCGGGAAAGGCGGCCTTTGCGGAGACTGGTTGGGCAGAATCTGGCTAGGAAGTATACAACGTCCCCAATTGAAGTAAATCACGGGCCGCTGGGGTTCCAAGGGGGGCCGATAATGGCCGGTCGCACCGGCGGGTGCAAAGCAGCTTCCGGCCTCGGCTCAGGCGGCCGAGGTGACGGTGGAGCGGCGGACATAGGCACACCCCGGCCGAGTGCGAAGGTAGCGCCCGAGACGGTCGTCGTCGCATAGAGTAGCGGCCCGGACTTGGAGTATCGCTTCCGCCCCCTCTGGGTCGTTCCAAAACATCTCCGTCCCCTTCACCCGGTAGTTCACCTCTTTGACCAGCGACTCCATCAAGGCCGACGTTACCGGCAACCCAAGGCGTCGATAATGCGGATAGTCCATGCGACCGCGGTTGTTCCGCAGATAACGTGCGGCATCGACGATCGGTTTACGCGGATCGTTCTCGTCCAGCTTGGCCGTGTCGTCAAGACCGTGCGGAGCCAACCAACGCTTCAGTTCGTCCATCGCCTCCATCGCCCGACCTTGCCAACATGCGCGGGCCATGCGCAGATAGCACGACCACGCAACGGAGAAATCCGGGTGCATCGCCAGTGCCGCAGCGTACAGATAACTCAGCGCGTGGATGAAATCAAGGATGGGCACAAAGTTTGGAAAGTAGTGCTTCCACACAGACCAATTCCAGGGAAGACCGTCTCCCACAAAGGCACGCGCAGTGCCTGCGGAAAACGACGACAGTTGGCCTCCCGCTTCATCTGTTGCCCGAAGACGCTGGCCTCTGCCATGCTCGAAAGACACGTGCGCACCAGACGCTGGGGACGCCAAGCCTTCTCGCCAGGCGGCGCGGCAGATACCGCCGAAATCGCTGGCGGAGCCTCTTTTTCCGCTAATTTCGCCACTCGCTTGGGATCGGTGAACGCACGCGGAAGTTCCGGTTCGGGGTCTTCCGCAAACGTCTGGTGCGTCATTCGCAGCAAATTGGCGTTCTTGGTCTCGCGCCAAGCCTCGCCATGAACGCCGCGACCTTGGCCCGGTTTCCGTGTGCGAATTCGTCCGCCGTCAGCTTCCACGACGGCCAACTCGGGTGGATTCTCGGGGGCTTGGACCAGTTCGGGCGCATCCCCTTCATCTCGCAACTCCGCCAGTTCCATCCCCACTTGGTGCGTTACACGCTGCACCGTGCTCGCTGAGACCTCGTTACCACCGACGTGCTTCAGCACCAGCGACGCGCGTTGGCTCGATCGCGTCTCGGCCGAGGCATACACGATCCTCTGCGTCATCGCCGGCGTTAGTTCCCGACTGTCCAATCCCATCGCTGCCCGCAGAGGGAAAAAAATCCCGCCGACAGCGGGTACAAGTCCCTTTCCATTCCAAGATGGGGACCGCACCGTCGGTCGAGAGAATCGTACGGGCCACCAACTCCAGCGAACAAACTTCGCCACAGGTCGGACAGGCGGCGCTGTCGGGACTTTCCGCCGTCATCTCCCGCGCGGCCCATTCCTGAAAGCAACAACTCCAACGGGTCGCCAACCGATGGGAAGCCGCCTCGATTTGACTGAAATGGAGCGGGGTCTTCCGGTCCCAGCCCGCCAAAATGGTCTCGATGATCGCATCCTTCGCCTCAAGCAAACCCGCTCGAATTTCCGCTGTAAATGCTGCGAAATGCCGTCCATGACAGATCCTCCACGATCCAAAGTGACTTCCTATCCTGCGACAAATTGCCATCTTAACCGAAAAACGCCAGATTCTCCTATCGACGTTTGCTTGAGCCACGTTGGGACACCGGAAGCTGCTTTGCACCCCGCACCGGCGCGGCATGGAAACTTGCCTTGACCGTAAGAAACTGCCAGATTAGCATATTCCGCCCATTTCCACGGTCCAATTTTTCCGCTCGTGCGAGGAGCGGTTATTTTACGCGATGAAACAATCCTCCTGGCGGCAACTGGCGGTGCTGTTGGTTCTCGCCTTCCTCGTTCGCCTTGCGGCAGGTTGGGCGTGGCAGTTGCGGCTGGGCGATAAGGTCGCGATGGGCGATACTGAGAGCTACTGGCAGATCGGCAAGGCCATCGCGCGGGGAGAGCCCTACGAGTACGGCACGACGCACGCTCGCGTATTTCGCACGCCGGGCTATCCCGCGCTGCTGGCGCCGGTCTTTCTGCTGACCGACGACCGTCATACCGCCTTGCTTCTTGCCCGGGCCGAGGCGGCGTTGTTCGGCTCGCTGGCGGTACTAGGGGTTTGGGGACTTACGAGGCTGTTGTTCGACGGCCGTGCTGCGTTGCTGGCGGCAATGCTGGCGACGTTCTATCCGGGTGCAATTGTCTTGGGAGTGCTGATCCTTAGCGAGGCGCCGTTTTGCCCGTTGATTTTGCTGCAACTGGCGCTCTGGGGTCTTGCTTGGAAAGCCCCCTCGACCGGTCGGAGGACGCTGTGGGCGTTTGCTGCCGGCTTGGCGGCGGGGGTGGCGACCTTGATGCGGCCGAGTTGGCTGCTGTTTACCCCGTTGGCCGCAAGTGTGGCGGTCGTGGCAGGACTGATCGCAGGTTGGCGAAATGGTGGAAGTCGTCACGATAATCTCGACTCGAAGAGACACCAGTTCACTTGCCATCTTGCCATCACGTTCTGGATGCTCTTAGGGCTTGCGCTGGCGATGCTCCCCTGGTGGATTCGGAACGCTTCGGTCACCGGTCGTTTCGTCCCCACCACGCTCCAAGTCGGCGCCAGTCTCTACGACGGCCTGAACCCAGATGCCACCGGGGCCAGCCACATGGATTTCGTCGCGCGCTTCGAGGCGGAGGAACGCCAGGCCGAAGAAAAAACGCCGGCCGACCGGCGAGAACCACTCGAATGGCGGCTCGATCATCGGTTGCGCGAGGAGGCGTTGACGTGGGCCCGCGCCAATCCGGGCAGGGCGATGCAACTGGCGGGGGTGAAATTCCTGCGGATGTGGAACGTTTGGCCCAACGAGCCCCGGCTTTCCGCAAGTTGGCCCGTCTGTTTGGCGGTTTTTTTCACGTATACGCCGTTGCTGATTCTTGCCATAATGGGGGCGTGGCGAACCGTCGGTCGAGGCTGGCCGTATATTCTATGCTGTCTGCCTGCCGTCTACCTGACGTTGCTGCACGTAGTATTCGTCAGTTCGATTCGCTACCGCGATCCGGCCATGCTGGCACTGCTAGCACTGGCGGCGGGGGCAGGATGGCGGAAGAAAAGTTATTGAGGGACAAGAGATAAGGAAATGGATCAACAATGTGTCACTGCTTGGAACAACCAGTGCGAGGCGTGACTCGCTGCCCCAGCACTGCTTGTTCCAAGCAGTGGCACAAGCCCGCGAGAAATGCGGGCTGACCGCTGACCACCGATTCGCCACGGAGGGCCCTTCTGATTTTCGCGCGCGCGATCAACGTCTGCTGGTTTGGCTTCAAGTGGACCATCGTGCTGGCGGTGGTCGCCGGCTCGGTGGCGGCGTTCTGCTTGTACCGCCAAATCAACGATCAGGTTCGCCGCCGGGTTGAGGCGCGATTCGCCCAGCACTACAAAGACCTGAAGGTGAGCCTTCGCTCGGCGCAGTTGATCGAAGGAAAGGGCATCAAGGTCTATGATTTCTCGATCAGCGATCCCAAGCTCGCCGGGCCCGCGGCCGAGTTGCTGCACGTCGAGGAGGCGTTGTTCGAGTGCTCGACCGATTGGAAGGAGTTGATCAAGGGGGATCCGCCGATCCGCCGGGTGACGGTCCGCCGGCCGACGATTCGCCTCTCGCGGCGACCCGACGGCACTTGGAACCTGGGGGCGTTGCTGCCGCCGCCCCGTTTTGGCAACTCCGTGCCGGACGTGTTGTGGGAGAACGGCACGATCGAAGTTCTCGATCCGCAGAAGGATCCCGCCAGCAAGCTGGTATTGCGGGACGTGAATCTGACGATGGCGCCGGTGCCGGCGCGCTCGCCCGGGGCGAATCCCGTCGTGCGGCAGTTTCGCGGGACGCTCGCCGGCGACGGCCTGCGTCACGTCGAGTTCGAGGGACAACTTGACGTTCACAGTCTGGCCTGTTCGGTCCGCGGCCGGGCCGACGGCGTGGAAATCTCGCCCGAGTTGCGGGATTCGCTGCCGGAGCCGTTGGCGGCGAAGTTCGCCCCGCTGGGCGATTTGCGCGGGCAGGTGGAACTGGGATTTCAATTCGATTACGACCGCGCCGCCGGCGTTCCGTGGCGGTTCGACGTGGCGGGAAAGCTCGCGCGGGGACGAATCGACGACCGGCGGTTGCCCCAGGCGCTTAGCGACATCGCCGCCACCTTCCGGCTGAACAACGGCGGCTACGCCGTAGAGGAGTTGACGGCGCGAAGCGGGCTGGCCACGTTGCGGCTATCGTGCAGCGGGTCGGGTTTCGACGCGGGCAGCCCGCTGACGCTGGCGGCCGAAGTTCGCCACTTGGAGTTGGACCCGGCGTTGATGTGCGTGCTGCCGCCGGCCGTGCAGGAGCGCTGGCGGCATTACTCTCCCGCCGGTCCGATCGACGCCGACGTGCGCCTCGATTACGACGGGAAGAAGTGGCAGCCGCAGATTTCGCTGACTTGTTTGGACGTCGCCTTCACGCACTACAAATTCCCCTACCGGCTCGATCATGGCCGCGGATCGGTCGTGCTGAAAGACGATTTGCTGAAAGTCGAGTTGACGGCCTATAGCGGGCGTCAGCCGGTGCGGTTGACGGCAGCGGTGACGGGCCCGTTCTCTGCCGCCCCGCTAGGCTGGTTCGAGGCCCGCGGCGCCGATCTTCAGATCGACGAGGCCTTGTTCGCGGCTTTGCCGGAAAAGTCGCAGGAGGTGGCCCGCTCGCTCGATCCGCGCGGCAACGTCAGTTTCTACATGCGGATGTGGCGCAACCAGCCCGAAGAACCGCTGCACCAGCATCTCGTGTTGGACTTCAGCGGTGGATCGGCCTGTTTCAACGGTTTCCCCTATCTGCTGACGAACGTCCGCGGCACGCTGGAGATGCTCGACCACAACTGGGTTTTTCGCAACCTCTCGGGAGTTCACAACACCGCCCACGTGACCTGCGAAGGGCACCTGATGCCCGGCCTGCAAGGCCGCGAGTTGGTGTTGAACTTCGTCGGCCACGACGTGGCGCTGGAGGAGGAGCTTCGCAACGCCTTGAGCGTGCGCAATCCGCACATGCAACAAGTGTGGCTCGACATACGGCCGCGCGGCGTGGTCGACCTTACCGCCGAGGTCCGCTGCCTGGTCGAGGAGAAGAAGTTCAACATCGGCGTGCGCGTCCGGCCACAGCGCGAGACGGCCTCGATCGAGCCGGCCTATTTTCCCTATCGGCTCGACCGCATTCAGGGCGATCTGATCTATACTTCCCGCGACGGCGTCGGCCACGTCGAATTCGAACGGTGCAAGGGGGAGCACGGGCCGGCCAACATGCCGGTCAGGGTGGCGACCCAGGGCTACTGCGAGTTTCAGCCCGACGGACGCTGGCTGATGCACTTCGAGAAACTCTCGGTCGATCAGCTTCGCGCCGACCGCGAGTTGAGCGAAGCCCTGCCCGGGCGTCTCAAAAAGGCCTTTGCTGAACTGAATCCGAGCGGCGCAATGAACCTTCGCGGCCGTCTCGACCTGGAACAGACCGGCCGGCCGGGCGAGCCGCTGCGGTCGCAGTGGGACATGCGCGTGGGGTTGCAGCAGAACAGCCTTCAGTGCGGCGCCTTCCTGCTGGAGAACGTCTGTGGCGAGGCGTCGTTCCGCGGCGGCTTCGACGGGCAACACGTCCGCTCGCGCGGCGAACTGGTCCTCGATTCCGTCGCGTACAAGGATTATCAGTTTACCAGGGTGATGGGCCCGCTCTGGATCGACGACCGCCGCGTGCTCTTCGGCCCTTGGGTGGACGGGCCGGAAAACGCCGACGCGGCCAGCGGGGTCGCCGGCCCGCCGCAAAAACCGCGGCTGTTGACCGCAGCGATCTTCGGCGGCACGCTCTACGGCGAAGGCTGGGTCACCTTGGAATCGACGCCGCGCTACGGCATGAGCGTCACCTTGACCGACGCCAACCTGGGCCAATGTGCGCGGGAAGTGATACCTGGGCGGCAAAAACTATCGGGGAAGGTCCTGGCAACCGCCGCGCTGACCGGCAGCGGCCGAACCCGCAACACGCTCTCGGGCCGCGGCCGCATCACGCTTTCCGAGGGCAACGTCTACGAGTTGCCCGTGATGATCTCGCTGCTAAAAATCCTCCGGCTTCAGGAGCCTAACCAAAACGGCTTTAGCGATGGGACTGTGGATTACCGCATCGTCGGCGAGCACGTCTACTTCGACCACATCGTTTTCCACGGCGATGCGATCAGTCTCAGCGGCTCGGGCCAGATGAATTTCCAATCGCAAATCGAATTGACGTTTTACTGCCTGGTGGGCCGGGGCGAGTTGGACTTGCCAGTGCTGAAGCAGGTCGTCCGCGCCGCCAGCCAACAGCTTATGTTGATCCACGTCGACGGCACGTTGCAGAACCCCGAGCCAAAACAAGAGGCCCTGCCGGCGTTGAATCAGGCGTTGCAGCAGATTCGCGGCGAGCTGGAGAATCGACGGTAGCATCATCGCAGATTCCAGTGATTGTCGCTGACCATTTAGCCGCCGCGTCCAGGCGGCGCGACTCGCGCAAGAACCACAGTTCCTGTCTCGACTTCTTCCGATTCCCCAAACGAGAGCCATTCAATGTGCATCGGTCCAATGGGAGCTGCCACCGGCGTGACTGGGACGCCATTAACCCAGACGACCGGGTCCGAAGTTGAACGCGCCCAGGGACAGGTCGGCGCACAGGGGCGTCAGGTGTACTATGGGCGGAGAGCCGAAGCCGCCGCCGGCGTGGGGCAGGTGGATGGCGAAGACCACGAAGCCGACCAGCGCGGCGCCGACGGCCGGCGCCCCTGGGAAGAGCCGCCGGCCTACGAGGCGACCGATTCTTCCCAAAACACACCCCGCAGCGCCGATCCCTCGCGGCAACGTGGAAATCTGCTAGACTTGGAAGGATAAGTGCCAAGCCGCTCGCGGTTTCGCGAACCAGCCGGCATTTGCACCCCTTCACGGCGAGCAACGCTACAGCGGAATACCGATGCAATTCACGAAGATGCAAGGGGTGGGCAACGACTACATTTACGTCGATTGCTTCGCCCAACCCATTCCCGACGATCCGGCCGCATTGACTCGGCGGGTCTCCGATCGCCATTTCGGCATCGGCGGCGACGGCCTGATCCTGATCTGCCCGAGCACGGTGGCCGACGCCCGGATGCGGATGTTCAATGCGGACGGATCCGAGTCGGAAATGTGCGGCAACGGCATCCGCTGCGTGGCCAAGTACGTCTACGATCACGGCCTGTGCCGCAAAGCGGCGCTGCGCATCGAGACCGGCCGCGGCGTGTTGGGGCTGGAACTGAAGATCGCCGGCGAAAAGGTCTCGCGCGTGCGGGTCGATATGGGCGAGCCGATCCTGGAAGCGGCGCGGATTCCCACGCGGCTTCCCAGCAATCCGGCCGCCGGCGGTGCGGTGGCCAACGTCGTCTTGAGCATCGCCGAAGACAGTTTCTTGGTAACCTGCGTTTCGATGGGCAATCCCCACTGCGTTACGTTCGTCGAGGAATTGGAGGATGAGTTGATCGAGACGTTTGGCCCGCTGGTCGAAATCAATCGTTTGTTTCCGAACCGCGTCAACGTCGAATTCGTCAAGGTAATCTCGCCGAGCGAAGTCCGTATGCGGGTCTGGGAGCGCGGCACGGGTGAGACCCTGGCGTGCGGAACCGGGGCCTGTGCCGTCTGCGTCGCCGGCGTTTTGACCAAGCAAACCGAGCGAAAAGTGCTGATCCATCTCCCCGGCGGCGATCTGGAGTTGGAATGGGCCGAGAACAACCACGTCTACATGACCGGCGAGGCCGTCGAGGTCTTTTCCGGCGAATGGACCGGGGAGTGAAGGATTGTTGAATGATGAATGATGAATGATGAGGGATGAGAATTGCGGCGCGGTGCGAAACCGCAAGCGGCTAGGCGAGCCCGACACGCTGCACTACCCACTACTCACTGCCCACTGCCTACTCGACTCCTCTCCATGAAGATCAAAATCGCCTTCCTCAACAAACTCGGCGGTCTCTTGAGTTCGGCGGCCGTGCGGTGGTGGATGAGCAAGCTCGATTACAAGGTCCTCTACGACGATCCGGCAATCGACCCGATCTTTCCCAAATGCCGCGGGCAGAAAATCTACATTTTTTGGCACGAGTACATCCTTTTTCCGCTGTATCTTCGTGGGCACTGCAATCTGGCGATGCTGCTGAGCCGTCACCGCAACGCCGAGATTCTCTCCTACGCGGCGCATCACCTGGGTTTCGAGTTTGTGCGCGGCTCGACCAATCGCGGCGGCGTCTCGGCGCTCCGCGAGTTGCTGGCCAGGAGTCGCGAGATGCACCTGACGATCACGCCCGACGGCCCGCGCGGCCCGCGGCGGCGGTTGGCCCCGGGTTGCGTCTATTTGGCGTCGAAACTCGGTTTGCCGCTGGTGGCGATGGGCTTCGGCTACGATCGTCCCTGGCGGGTGCGGAGCGCCTGGGACCAGTTTGCCGTGCCGCGTCCCGGCTCGCGCGCCAGGGCCGTGGTCAGCGGCGAGGTCTTCATTCCGCCCGACCTCGATCGCGGCGGATTGGAGCATCACCGCCAAGAGATCGAGCGACTGCTGAACCGACTGACCGAGGAGGCCGAATCATGGGCCGCGTCGCAAGCCCGCAAGGTCGGGCAAAGCCGCCTCGAACCTTGCGGCGGCGGACGGGGGGAGTGGAAAAGGATTGCAGAATGATGAATGATGAAGGATGAAGGATGAAGGATGCGCCGCGGTGCGAAACCGCAAGCGGCTTGCTGAACCGGACGCTGTACTACCCACTGCCGACTGCCCACTGCCGACTGCCTACTAACCGAAATGCCCTTACCATCCGACCAACGTCCACTTTCCGTCTGGGAATTGACCTCGCAGTTGAAGGACCTGCTGGAGGGGGCGTTCCCGGCAGTTTGGGTCGCCGGCGAAATCTCGAACTTCAACCGCTCGCAATCGGGCCACTGCTATCTGACACTCAAGGACGACCGCGCCCAACTCCGAGCGGTGATGTGGCGTGGCGTGGCCGTGCGGACGCGGTTCGATCTGCACGACGGCCTGGAGGTGATCTGCCGGGGGCACATCGACGTCTACGCCGCCCGGGGCAGCTATCAGTTGGTGATAGGAGACATCGTTCCTCGCGGCATGGGGGCTTTGGAATTGGCGCTGCGGCAACTGCGGGAGAAGCTGGCGAGGGAGGGGCTTTTCGACGCGGCACGCAAACGGCCGTTGCCCGCCTTTGTGCGGCGAATCGCGGTGGTCACTAGCCCTACGGGGGCGGCCATTCGCGACTTCCTGCAAGTACTCGGCCGGCGTTGGCGGGGGGCCGACGTGCTGGTCGTGCCCGTCCGCGTGCAGGGGGACGGGGCGGCCGCCGAGATCGCTGCCGCCATCGAGACCGTCAACCGGCTCCCGGCGGCGGGAAAAGGGGACAGTCCCCAGTTGTGCGAAGCACCCTCCGGGCCGTTCCGGCAAATGGGGACTGTCCCCTTTCCCGCCCCGATTGCATCGTGGTTACCCGCGGCGGGGGCAGCATGGAAGATCTCTGGGCGTTTAACGAAGAAGTGGTCGTCCGGGCGATTGCCGCCTCGCGGATACCGGTTGTCTCGGCCATCGGCCACGAAATCGACGTGACGCTGGCTGACCTGGCGGCCGACCGGCGAGCGCTGACCCCCAGTGAGGCGGCCGAATTGGTTGCCCCCGTCACCGAGGAGCTATTGGCCGACCTGCGGCAGATCGAGCGGCGGTTGGCGCACGGCTTGCAATCGCGGGCGGCAAACGCGCGGTCGCGACTGGACGCGCTAGCCGGAAGCGTGGTCTTCCGCCGCCCCTTTCAGCGGGTTTTCGATCTGACGCAGCGGTTGGATGAATTGAACGTTCGGGCGATGCGGGGGGTACGCGGGCGAGCCCGCCTCGCCCGGCAGCAGGCCGATACCCTTGCCGGGCGTCTGGAGTCGTTGAGCCCCTTGGCGGTGCTCGGCCGCGGGTACAGTCTGACGCAACGTGCCTCCGATGGCGGGTTGGTTCGCGCTGCCGCCGATCTTTCCCCCGGCGAACAGATAGCCACCCGTTTCGCCCGCGGACAAGCGATCAGCCGCGTCGAGCGCGTTGAGCCTTAGCCGTAGCTAAGGGAGTGCGAGAATTCTCGGTCTTGAAGGTCAAATCCGTGTAATGTCGGCGGCCCGCTCTACGACCTTAGTTACGTTGGGGAAGTAGCAGCTTTTGCAGTGCAGAACGTTCGTTCGACGGCCACCGCATCCCCTCGGACACGGCATGTTCCTGTGAATTCGTGATCCCGCGCGAGTATGCTTGACGAGGGGTGGGGACGGAGTATTATTAAACGGCGGGTTTGCCTCCGGTAGTTGTGCATCGCTCGATGAACGCTCTCGCAGAGAGGGGTTTCCCTCATGGCGACAAAATGTCCCAAAGGCCACTGGTACGAGCCGGAGGCTCCGGGCGGCAGATGCCCGCAATGTGCCACGCAGACGCAGAGCGAGACGTCGATCTCCGATGATGACGTGTTGGCCATCATCAATCTGCCCATCGAAGGCGGCGAGACGTCTCATACGGAACACCAAGAGGGCCCCGCCAAGAGCGATTCAGGCTCGGCGATTCTCCGCCGCAAGAAGATCTGCCCCGAATGTTCTCACGAGGCGTCCTATTCGTTCGTCTATTGTCCCCGTTGCGGCGCCCCGCTGAAGCTGGTTTCGACGAAACTTGGGAACTCGTAGCGGACGCGGTGCGCGATTGGCGAGTGTCTATTTCGTCCATACCTGCCACCAGCGTTTCTCGCCCATGGCCACAGTTGGCCCACCGTCGGGAACGGGCGAAGTGTCGAGCGTGGCCTCGGCGTCCGTCTTCTCGAACGGTTCGCGGGAGACCACGACGGATTGCGTTTTCAGCGATTGCGGTTGCTCGACAAGACCATCCGCGTCCATCAACTTGGCGAGCCGGTTGCTCGATAGGGTGCAGATTTGTTCAATAATCTGTAGATGTTTTTGCCGAAGATCAACCGTTGCGACCGACTCTTGATCGATTTCAATGACGGCTATTACCCTGTCCAACCGTTTTATTGGAATCGCATAAACGGTAAGTGACTGGCGGAACACGTCTTGTGCAGTCGGGTAGGCTGGGGGCATCGGCCGGGATGGTCTCGGCTCGATGAACCTCAGGAGCCCGAACATGAAGAAACGAATTCGACACGGCGATCCGCGGCGACGGAGCTATTGGGAAGAGGTGGTGCGGCGGTGGAGGGAAGGCGGCCAATCGGTGCGGGCGTTTTGCCGCGCCGAGGAATTGCGGGAGTCGGCCTTCTATTTCTGGCGGCATAAACTGGCGCGAGGTGGTCACCGCACCGGCAAGCGGGTATCCGGTGCCGTGGACGGCGCACAGTTCCAGTCACGCCCGGCGACGCCAACGTCGCGTTCATCCAAGCGGGTATCGCCACGGCATGGTGCTACGCCTTCGTTTCTGCCCGTGCATGTGGTGGGACCGGCAAGCAGGTGCTTCGGCGCGGCTGAGGCGGACGGCGGCGTGGAGATTATCCTGGGGCAAGGCCGCACGGTACGGGTGCAGGCGGGCTTCGACCGGCAAACGCTCGCCGCTGTGCTGGCCGTGCTGGAGGTGCAGCCGTGTTGAACCTGTCGGAACTGGTGCGGATCTACGTGTGCTTGGCGCCGACAGATATGCGAAAAAGTTTCGACACACTGGCCGCCCTGGTGCGGGACTGGCTGGGATACGATCCCTTGTCCGGCCACTTGTTCGTGTTCCGCAGTCGCCGTGGCGATCGCGTGAAACTTTTGTGGTGGGATCGCGACGGGCTGACGTTGTACTATCGGCGGCTGGAAGAAGGAACCTTTCGCTTTCCGACGAGCAACGACCCACAAGCGCGGAGCGTCGAGGTCTCGGCGCAGGAGTTGTCGCTGGTGCTGTGGGGCATCGACCCGTCCAGCGTGAAACGGCAGCAACGCTACCAACGCACGGCTTGATGCGGGGAGAAAAACCTTTCTTGCGGTGGGAATAATTTCGCGTTCACGGTATCTATAAGGGCATGGACACGGACGCCATGCCTCTTCCCGATCCCGCCCTGCTGCCCGACGATGTCGCGGTGCTCAAGCAGTTGATCGTGCAATTGTTGGAGCAGTTGCGTCTGCGCGACGAGCGGCTCCAGCGGCAAGAACATCACATTCACTTGCTGCTGAAAAGGATTTACGGGAGCAGCAGCGAGAAGTTCGATCCGCAGCAAGGCATGTTGTTCGAGAACCAGGCAGATGCGGAAGAGGCGGCTGCCAACTCGCCGCCGCCGGTCGCACGGGCAGCTTCCAAGAACCGCAACAAGCGCGGCCGAGGGCGGATTCCCGACGAGACCAAGCGTGAGGAAGTCGTTCACGATCTTTCCGAAGCCGAGAAGGCGGCATTGGGCGGCCTGGAGAATCTGGTCGAGTTGCCGCCGGAGACCAGCGAGCAACTCGATTGGCGGCCCTCGACGCTGTTCGTGATGGTGCATGTCCGCAAGAAATTCACCGCAAAGAGCAACTGCCCGAGAGCGGCCTGACGCTCGTCGAGCAGAACGTGGTGCTGGCCCGCAAGCCGCCCGAGGCAATTCCCGGCGGTTTGGCCGGTCCGGGGCTGATGGCCCAGGTGATCGTCAGCAAGGGGGCCGATCATCTGCCCTTGCACCGGCTGGAAGGAATCTTCCAGCGACAGGGCGTCCGCATCTCCCGGCAGACGATGGACGGCTGGTGGCTTCAAACGGCCGAGTTCTTACAACCTTTGTACGCCCTGGCTATCCGCGTGGTGTTGGCTTCTCACGTAATCCACACGGATGACACCTCGGTGAAGGTCCGCGATGCCTGGCGGAGGCTGAAGTACACGGGCCACTTCTGGCCCTACGTGGGCGATCCACTGCACTCGCTGACCGTGTTCGATTACACGACGAATCACAAACGGGACGGACCGGCCGCGTTTCTCAAGGATTATCGCGGCTATGTGCAGGCCGACGCCTTCAACGGTTACGACGGAATCTACCTGGAATCCGACGGTCGAATCATCGAGGTGGCTTGTTCGGCGCACGCGGAGGAAATTCCACGAGAGCCGACGGCTGGATGCGGCCCGCATGGAGACGGCGTTGGCTTGGATCGGCAAGCTCTACGCCGTGGAGAAAGATCTCCGGCAGCGCTGTCAGGGCCAGTGGCAGCCACTCACGCTGGAGGAGCGTGCCACGCAAATCGCCGCCGAGCGGCAGGAGCGGTCGCGGCCGCTCTTGGACAGCTTCCATACATGGCTGGAAGCCGAGGCGCCCAAGGTCTTGCCCAAGAGCGCGGTTCGTGGAGCGATTAACTATACGCTCGGCAACTGGACGGCCCTGTCCGTATACCCTAACGACGGCTGGCTGGACATCGACAACAACGAAGGCGAGAACTCGTTGCGGGGCCTCTGTATCGGACGCCGCAATTGGCTTTTTGTGGGGAACGACCGGGGCGGCCGCGCGGCGGCGATCCATTTCAGCCTGTTGGCGTCATGCAAGCGTCACGGCCACGATCCTTGGGTCTACTACCGCAACGTGCTGACCCGACTGCCAGCGATTCTTCCCGGCGCCAGCGAGGAAGAACTTCTCGCCCTCCTCCCCCACCGCTGGCATCCGGCTTGATCTCCCCGTTCGCCAAGCCTACGCCCAGGCGGCGATTTCTCCCTATGTGCTCGGCGGGACGCTTACCATAAACGAGGCTATCGCCTTCATCAGAATCGGCGTGATCCAAAAGAGAGCCCCCATACGCGGCCCTAACAAGCCCTTGACCGCTGATGGTAGCTTGTTCCAGCAAATGTTCGCTACGCATCAGATCAGATCTGTGGGCGCGCGGAACGGGCGACACGGTGAAAACTCGCTTTTGCTCTCAAGTCCGTTCCCTCGGGTATCCAGATGACACCGGCCCTCGCCCCGATGTGCATCACCAACATCGAGATTAGCCCGTCAATGGACCAGCAATCATCGGGAAGGGATGTAAGCAAATCAGACCATGCTCGCACGCTGCTCTCTGCCAACGTGGCTGCAGTTCTTGGTGGTGATCCCGAGAATGGAAACCAGAGAAGATGCCCGCAGTTCGGGCAAGGAGCGTCGCCGGGCGGCCGCGACGGTTCCAATCGCACTTCCTTGCCGCAGATCGGGCACTGATTCGGTTCGCCTTCCGGTGTGCGCGATGCGGGATTCATGTCTCAGTTTGGCCTAACGGCAAATGTACGCGAGGCGACAACCTTGCCATACAGTTCCAGCGTGTCGTAGGTGACGCAGATCGTGAACGTTTGGTTCTTGTCCGAGAACTTCAAGTTCCTTGGTACTCGCCACGAGTACGGGCAACTGCCGTTTCAGCCAAAGGGCATCGTCCCCTCTGCAAGCGTCTTGCCCGCGGAATCCAAAATTTTGACAGTAGGCGCAAGGGAGAGGTTTGCATCGCCACCGTCGCGTTTCTCGCGGCGCGTTGTGTCTTCCAGGTCGCGAAATATTGCCCCCAGCACCGGCTCCGCCAGCACGGTCCGCACCGTGAGCGTTTCGCCGGCCTTAAACGTCTGCCCCCTAGCCGGGCTGACGAACATCACTTCGGGACGATTCGAGAAATCAAGCACGAATGGCTCGCACTTGCGAATCTTGATCAAGTGAGAGAACGAGGCGACGTTGGCTCCATATATCTTTCCGTCCGAATGCAAGTTCCGAGAAATCCAGAATGAGAGGCGACCGCAGCGAAAGCACAATTTTTGGGGATCATAGTCACCTAATGGGTTTTGACAAACAGATTCGGTAGTAATCACGTAAAATGCAGCGATTGGGCCAGTTGACCGTTGCCGAGCAACCCTACGTACCGCAGAAGCTGTTTCGAGCCGCGGGCGAATTGCTCCAGGAAGTCGGTGACGCGCTGGTGCAAGGCGGGCCAGTCGTTGGCCAAACGGTGCATTTTGAGGATTGTCTCCTTCAGCCATCGCCATAATTTTTCGATCGGGTTCAGCCAGGGGGCGTAAGTCGGCAACCAGATTGGCTTGATTTGAGGATATGCCCCCACGGCCGTGAGTACGTCGGGATGAGTATGGATCGACCAATTGTCTTGAACGACGTAGATCGTCTTGGCGCGAGAGTAAGTTTTCGCGATCCGTTCATACATCTCGATGACCTTGGCTCGACCGATAATGTAGTTGTCCACGTAGGTCACTTTTCCGCTGCAGGCGTTCAGGCCGCCGATCACACGCCACAGCCCATTGTTGGACTGTTGCCGATCCGCTTGCGGTGGAGCCGCGGGCGGGGCGGCAGCCCAACTCGGCGCCGGCTCGGGCCAGACGGCGTACCCCATTTCGTCGATGAACAGCAATGTCGTTTCCTGGGGGTTGCGCCGCTGCTCGCAGGCATCGTTTCAGTTTGGCTACCTTGCTTCGATACTGCGGATCCGGGCTAAAATGCTGGACCCGACCCGAACGCAATTTCACTCCCAGTTTGCGACGGAGCCACCGCCACACGCCACTGAGCGTGTAATTCTGGATCGTCTTAATGCTGGCGCGAATGGTCCGCAACGTCCAGCGGCTGGGCGGCGGACCAGCGGCTGTCGGCATCGCCTCGCGGCGAGCTTCCTCGCCGGGGCCTTGCCGCAGCCGCTCCAACACCTGTTCCCGCTGCTCGAAAGGGACGGCGACGGCTGCCTCCCTGCCGCCGCCACAACAGTCCTTCGATCCCGTGTTGTTCATAGCAATCCAACCAATGGTACACGGTGTCAGGATCTCGCGGTCTCAGTAGTCCCTGAGTCGCTACCGCATGAGGCGATTGGCCGTCGGCGACCTTCAAGATCGCCGCACACCGTTCCCGCACGTCCGGACGCCGATCATGGTTCCGATACTCGACCAACGTCCTGCGCTGAGCCTGTGAAAGTTTCAAAGTTCGCTGGTACATGACGATTCATCCTCCTTTGCGAAGTTACTTCATGGACCCTCCTTTCAATTACTCTCAAGCAACGCCGCCAAAGGCAACCACAAAATGCGCCTGCTAGCAGTGGTGTGCTAGCACAATACCTTGAATTCACTACCGATTTTGGCTGTCAAAACCCATCAGGAAGTTCCCACTCCCGCACCATTTGGAAGTGCCCGGAGACTCACGGCTCTCGTCCAACAGGGATCCTCGTTCCTTCGCTGCCAATAATCAACCATCCCTCCATTTGCATCTCGGAGAGATCACTCCTGCGAGAATCGATCCGCAACGCACCCAGCTCGCTGTGGTGTGGCAACAGATCAAACCGATAGACGACAACTCCCGTTCCAATCAATAAGAGCAAGACAATCCATCGAAATGCTCCGCTGACACGAAAGATCATGTTTCATCCCATGAGTTCCGCTCTTTTTCGAACTGTGCATCAATATCTTCAGCCGACCGCAGCCGCTTTGCCTTCCCAAAACAGTCATAGATCGAAGGACGCGGGTTGGCAATCACTTCCGGCGATTGTTCATATACGATCAATTCGGCCCGGCCCGCGATTTGGGGCAACGGACCTTCCGGCACGAATACTTGATTCGTAAACGTTCCGCGTATAATGACAGGCGATTCCATAGACCTCCTCCACCATCGCATTCTACAGTCGCGCACACAGGCCGTCAAGGATGAGTGTTGACAGGTCGCCTGCGGCGCGTGCTTGCTATTCTCGCCCGTGCAGGTGCTGCTTCACCCAGGCCAGATACTCGGCGGAGGGCAGACCGTAGGGGCGGAACTTTTCGATCAGGCCCTGGCCCTCGTCGTAGAGGATCGCGCGGTGTACGCCCAGCCGGCTGGCCTCGGGCGAGTCCATCAGGCTGCTCGAATCGTTGCCGTTCATCTGGAAGAGAATGCGCATCTCGAAATCTTGCAGGCTCTGCCGGTCCAACATCCGCGTGACGTTGCTGTAGGTGTCGCACCAGATGGCGGTGTGAATGCCCAGCGGCGGGCCTTCGCGGAGGATCGTGGTGAACTGCTTGGCCGGGTTCGCCGTTTGATCGTCGCTGCCGGAGAAGCCGAAATCGTCCTCCCGCCGCAGGTCGCGGAAACGGCCGAGGTTGTAGAGCAGCAGGTAGACAGGCGGCGAGTTGTCGTGCCCCGCCTGCTGACGCGCCGCCAGATCGGCGGCGATTTCGGCCATCACCGCCGGCGCGTCCCGCACGCCGGCGATCTTCACCGTCTGCGGCACCGCCTCGGCCAGCCGTTTCCAGAAGCCGAACTCGGGCGCGTCCGACCTCATGCCGTCGAGGATGTAGAAGGTGGCGCGGGTCCCCTCACCCTTCGGAAGCGGGTTCGGGGTGGAAGCCGCGGAGCAGGGATTAGGGATTGGGGATTGGGGATTAGGAAGCGGGGCTTCGGACTGCCGACTGCCTACTGCCCACTGCCCACTGCTCGCAGCCCTCACCCCCGGCCCCTCTCCCAAAGGGAGAGGGGAGGCGGCGCCGTTCTCGCCCGGTGCGAGTTGAGCGGCGAGGCTGATGAAACAACCCGCCAAGACGCCGAGGGCCGCCTCTTCGCGATGGCCGACCATCAACACGTTGCTGCCGTTCTGACGCAGGAACACCGCGTTGGTCGGGTCCTTGATGGCCACGGCCGAGCCGAGCCATGCCGGCACGACGGGCGACTTCTCCGGCCATTGCCGCGACTCGATCAGTTCCTTCAAGATCGGATTGTCGGCCAGGTCGGCCAGCACGTTTCCCTCGAAGACGATCAGCGGCGGCGGGGCGAGGTGCCGCTGCCGAGCCAATTGGCTGACCTGCCGCAGGTAGTCGTCGCGCTGATGATCGTCCAGCCAGACGATCTGGAAGGGGTGATTGCCTTCGTAGAGGCCGTTGGCGTCGTTGTAGATCGCCTCGCCGGGCCGCGTGAGCAAGCGGGCGGCGGTGTTGTCTTCGCTGAGAATCAGATGGGCGTCGGCCTCGCTGCACTGCAACGCGATCCGCACGGCCATTTGCCCGATCGTGCTGCGCGCAGAGTATACGCGCCGCCGAGGGTCTGCGAGCCCAAGAGCACGTGGATTCCGAACGCCCGGCCCTGACGCACGAGCCGGTCCAACAGCAGCGCCGATTCCGCGGCGATGCGGTCGTCCTCGACGAACAACTCCTGGAATTCGTCGATAATCAGCAGGATTCGCGGCAGCTTGGCGTCGGGGACGAGCGCGCGATACGCCTTCACGTCCTGCGTGCCGCGTTTGCGGAACATGTCACCGCGGGTGCGCAGCTCGGCGTCGAGCCGTTGCAGCACGCTTAGGCCGAACTCCCGTTCGCTCTCGATGGCTATCACCCGCGCGTGCGGCAGCAGCGAGCGGGCGTAGGCCTTGAACTCGACGCCCTTCTTGAAGTCGACCAGGTACAACTCGACCTCTTCAGGACTGTAGCGCAAGGCCAGATTCGTGATCAGCACGTGCAACAGCGTCGATTTGCCCGAGCCGGTCTTGCCCGAAATCAGCACGTGCTGCGAGGTACCGTGGCCAAGGTCGAGGTGCTGCAATTTCATGGCGCCGGCGCGGCCCAAGGGGACGTCGATGCCGCCGCGGCTGTCGGTCGCCCACCATTCGTTTTCCGGCGGGACGATGTGGGAGAACGGCACTTCGACCCGGCCGGAGTCCTTTGCCGTCGCGCCGACAGTGCGGACGATCTCCTTGAAGCGCTCGACCGGCGGCGGGTTCTCGAATTGCACCGCCAGCGGCCCGAAATCGGGATGGTTCCAGACGAAATTGCCGTCATTCCAACGCAGCGCCAGCCCCTCCGATTCGAGATCGGGCAACTGGCAGTTGCGCGGAACGGGGGTATTCGTGTCGATGCTCATCATCACAAACACGCCGCAGCGGGCGCCGCTGGCGATGACGCTCTTCATGCGATTGACCGCCGCCTCGGAGAAGTTGGTGGGAAAATTGGCCACCACCAGTACCCGGTACGGCTCGGCCATCTCGCCCGCCGACGCATTGTACTCCTCGATCGAATGGAACTCCTGGCGAAGGTAGACCTGGATGACGTTCTCCATGTGCTTCGTCAGGTCGGCCAAACGCTGTTCGATGTGGGCCGAGTCGGTCCAGATGCGGCTGGCCACGAGTTGCTCGTCGAAATCGGCCAGGTGCATGAAGGCGGAGAAGTTGTCGCCCAGTCCGACTGGATCGATGATCGTGAAGCGGACTTTGCCGGGGGGCATCGCGGTCAGCAGCCGCAACATCGAGCTTTGCAGGAAGTCGACCGCTCGGGTGCGGCCGGCGCCGCCGGCCTTCAGTAGCAATAGCGACTTCTGCGGGAACGGCAGCATGATCGGCAGCGTGAATTCGGTTTGCGCGGGACGAAGCCGCTCGTCCTGCGGCACGCCGTCCGGCACGTCGGCCAGTTTCACTCGGCTGCGGCCGATGGGCACCGCCGGCGGAATCACGGCCGGCTGCGTCCAGCGGTCCCAATCGTCGCTGTTCCAATTGGGGAAGCAGTCGAGGCACGCCTGATCCGCTTGACTGACCGACGCGCGGAAGCGCTCGATGCCGCTGCGCCAGCGCTCGGCCATTTCATTCCACCGCCGCTCAAACTGCTGCCGGTTTTCTCCCAAGGCGGTGTCATGACGCACCCGAATCCGCTCCGATTCGCTGGTATAATGTTCTTCGATGCGGCGGAGCAGGGGGGGATATTTCTCTTCGATCCGCTGGAGCATCTGATCGCGCCAGGCGGCCAGTTCGGTCATTCGCCGCGGAAACTCGCTGTCGGCCCGCTCCTGATCGATTTGGCGGCGCTTTTCGATGCGGGCCGTGGCGGAGGCAAAATCCTTGTCTGCCTTTCGCGATTGGGCTTTGTGCCGCGCGTGGATGGTCGCATCCAGCCGCTCGCAGTCGATCTTCGCGGTCTCCAACACCGTCGCGTGGCCCAAGCCGGCTTCGAGCATGGTCTGCCGCAGGGCGAGATACTTGTCGATCGATCGCTTCTTGGCGACGTGGTGGCTCCAGAGGGCCACCACGATGCTGACGATTGCCGCCGTTCCGCCGCTGACCGCGGCAAACGGCCAATCGTTCCAGCCGAAGATTAGGATTGCGGGATAGACCGTTATTAGCCAGACGAGGAAGAAAATGGCCAGCGGACGAACCCCTTGATGCAGGCTCGACCGGAAAGGTCGTCCCTGAAGATCGTGCAACTGGCTTTGCGCGAGTTCCAAGGCGTGGTAGAACCGCCGGCCAGGGTGCTTTTCCAGCAGGACGGCGACGGGCGGGGTTTCCGGCACGTCGTCCCAGTGGCCGCGCTCCCGCAGCAAATCGACCGCCTGCTGGTGAATCTGTTCGAGCTGTTGCCAGCGGGATTCGAGTCCCGCGAGGACTTCCTTCAAGGGGATGTTCATCCCGCCGCGGGCCGCCTCGGAGGCTTCGATCGCCTCCCAGTGGGCGTCCTGCTGCGTCTGCTCGGCCGCCTGCTGGTCGGTGGCGAACTGAGCCGCGATCTTCTCTTTGGCCCCCTCGTAGGCCTTTTCCAGCGCCTCGTGTTCCGACTGGAACTTCGCCTCGGTCGTGGTGCGGGCGGAAGCGAATTCCTGCTCGATGGCCGCCTTCCGCGCGTGATAATCCTCAGTCAGCAAGCGCTCGGCTTCGCGGTACTCGTTCTCCGCCGTTTCATTTCCCTGGGCAAAATCGGCGTGAACCTGCCGTTCGACGGCGGCGCGTTCCGAGACCAGACGGCACAGGTCCGTCAACAGTCTCCGCGGCAGGTCTGGTGATTGCGATTCGCCCATCCGTCGTCCTCTCCGCGCCTTTACGCACTCTTCACGCTCCGCGTGAAGTTGTCCCAGCTTTCAGCGTCCTCTCGCGGAGCGAGAGGAGTACATTCTTGCCCGGGTGCCATGCCCACGCTTGCCGTGGGCATGTATTCCGGCGATCCACATGCCCACGGCAAGCGTGGGCATGGCACCCATTTTTTTCAACGGGCTGCTACTCCGGGTTACAGTCGCGTTCGGCGGCGGCAATTGCCTCGGCCATGCGGGCGATTTCGTCGAACATCTTTCGCACGGTCGGCTCGATCCGCGCCAAATGCTCTTCGTGGAACTTGTGGTGCGTCTGGTCGGTCCACTGTTCTTCGACCGCCGAGAGAGTCACCCGTAGCGACTTCATCGCCAACTCTAATTTTGCCGCGCCGGAACTCAAATCGCAACTTTTCACGGTCCAGTGTCCCTCAACTGCCGGTGGGGCAGACATTCTTGTCTGCCCTATTGCCTGTTCCTAGCAGACTGGAACGTCTGCCCGACGCGTCGTCCCTTGTCCGCTTTACTCGGTCCCCTTTTCCTGGCCGGCGGGCGTCTCCGTCTCGCCCGTCGCTGCGGCGGGTTCAGCAGGCTTCTCGGCCTCGTCCGACCCCTTCAGCGAAACATACGACACCAGCGACTCGCTCATTTTATTCAACGTCGCCGCCGCGCGTGAAATATCGATGTCAATCCACGAGGCAAACTGCATGTGGCTCCGCCGGAAGTTGTCGGCAGCACGTTCGAGCGCGATCGACCAGTGGCGAACGGCTTCGAGCTTCCTGCGCGGTCTCCATGCGGCGTTTTGCGCGTTCTACCACCCGCTTTTCGTCGGCGCACGAAGGCGAGCGGTCGCCGATGCGGCGCACGGCCATCGCCTGCTGGAGTTGCACCCTGGCCTGGCTCAGCGCATCCTCGGCGTGGCGCAATTCCGTCGTCCAGTAGTCCTTGATATCGTGGTGAATCCACTCTAGCGCGCGGCGGACCTCGCTGGCGACGTCATCGACCGCGCCGGCCCCTTCGCTGCGAAACTTTTGCAGCGCGGCGGCCAACAGCGGCAGAACGTCGATCGAGGTTACCCGCGCAGCTTGGCTCATGGCCTCAGGCTACCTGTGTTGCAGGTACTCCTCGATGATTTCCGCTTTCCGCGCCAGGTAGGGCACGTGGCGGTCGATGATTTCGATGAATCGCCCCAGCGATTGAATCTGCGTGGCGAATTCCTCGGAGAACTTCTTCTGCTCCTGATCGCGCCAGGTGCGCTCCAAAGCGGCCAACTGGCCGCTCAACGACTTCATCCGTTCCTGCACCTCGGTGCTGAACTTTTTCAGGCTTTGGGCGAACCGCCTCAATTCCTCGGGATCAACGATGGCTTGCGGCATGGGAGAGGTCGGGGGCTAGGGGTCAGGAATCAGGGGCCAGGGGTCAGGGATTGGTTACTCGCGATTCTGCACTTTCTACTGCCGACTGCCGACTGCCCACTCTCAACTGCCGACTGCCTACTCTCACGCTCGCGACAGATACTCCCCGGTCCGCGTATCGACTTTGATCCGCTCGCCTTGGCTGAGGTATTCGGGCACCTGGACGATCAAACCGGTCTCCAGCGTGGCGGGCTTGGTTCGGGCGGTGGCCGATGCCCCCTTGATGCCCGGATCGCATTGGACCACCTTCAACTCGACGGCGACCGGCAACTGAACGCCGACGCACTGGTCGTTGTAGATCAGCGCCTGCACGCCTTCAAGGTTCTCGGTCAGGTAGTGAAGCTCGTCGCTCAAGTCGCCGCGGGGGAGCGAGTATTGTTCGTACGTGCTCTCGTCGAGCAGATGCACCTCGCTCGGGTCGGCGTACATAAACTTGACCGGGTGCTTCTGGAAATCGGCCTCGGGCAGCGACTCGCCGCCGCGGAGCGTGATGTCGACCTTCTGCTTGTTGATCAAGTTTCGCGCCCGGTACTTGTAGAAGGTCGAGGCGCCGCGGGCGGAGGGGCTCTGCACGTTGATCGTCTCGATCATGCAGGGTGCCCCGGCAAAGTTGACGATGTGGCCGCGCTTGATGTCTTTGGCGATCATTCCCCTAGTCCTCTTCGGTGATAAAGGTTCCAGCCTGGGGGTCTAAGGCCACTCCGCCGGTCCGCTTCGCGAGCGCGGCGAGCACCACCAGCAACGCGCTCGGGTCGAGCAATTCGTCGTCCTCGGCCTCTCCCTCGTCACTCTCGCTGATCTGTTCAAAGTGTAGCACGTCGAAGCGGCCGTCGTACCTCTTGATCTGTTCCCAAGGCACCGGCGGGGGGCCTTCGACGCCGAGTTTTTTCAGGTTGTCGACCAACACGGCGCTCTGCTCCAGCACTTCGCCGCCGCCGGTGTAACAGATGTCCAAGGCCGCAAAATCGTCGGGCGAAATCAGCGTCAGCGAGTCGAGCAGACCGTCGCTGTCGGCGTTGAGGTTGGTCAACTCGAACCGCTTGTTCAGCGCGGAGAGCACTTTCGTAACGCTCTTCAGCGCCGGCCGTTTATCTGCGGGAAAAAGCACGAAGTAGGTCTCGCGCCAACGATAACGGCTGTCTTCAAACATCGACATGGCGGTCGGTAGTGGTTAGTGGTTAGTGGGCAGTCGGCAGTAGGCAGTGCAACGTTGGATTCAACAAGCCGCTTGCGGCTTCGCACCGTGCGGCATTTCCCATCCCTCATCCCTCATCCCTCTGTAATCCTCAATCCTTCCCCAATTCCGCCGACCTTCGCGCGGCGGCCTCGACGGCGGACATCAATGTGCCGCGAATGCTGCCGGATTCGAGCGCTTGCAGGCCGGCGATGGTCGTGCCGCCGGGGCTGGCGACGCGGTCTTTTAACACGGCGGGATGCTCGCCGGTGGTCAAGACCATCTCGGCCGCGCCGCGAACGGTCTTGGCGGCCATTTGTGCGGCTAGGCTCCGCGGCAAGCCCATCCGCACGCCGGCGTCGCCGAGCGCCTCGATCATCACGTAAACGAACGCCGGGCCGGAGCCCGCCAGACCGGTGACGGCGTCCAGCAGCCGCTCTTCCACCTGCCAGGCCGAGCCGAGCGGCGCGAGCAGCCGCCCCACCAAATCCGCGTCCGCCGGCGTGGCACGCTCGCCCAGGCTGTAAGCGCAGGCGCCTTGTCCGATCAGGCAGGGGGTATTCGGCATGACGCGGATGATCCGCAGTTTCTGGCCGAACCACTTGGCGAGCGTGGCCAGCCGAATGCCGGCCGCAATTGACACGACAAGCTGCTGCGTGCCGATTTTGCCCCGCAGCCCGGCGGCGACGCCCTCCATTTGTTGCGGCTTGACGGCCAGGATAATCAAATCGGACCGATCGATGACCGTTGCGTTGTCGGACGTAGTGAGAGCGGCCGTTGCCGCGCCGAAGCGCTGCCGTGCCGATTCATCGACGTCCGAGGCCAAGACTCGGTCGCCGGCGGTCAAGCCCGCCTTGATGAAGCCGCTGGCCAAGGCCGTGGCCATCTGACCCGCGCCGATGAGTCCAATTCGCTGTTCCAACATGTAGGTGTCCCCGCTCGGGAAGGGGGAATTTCCTCTATCTGTCATGCTACGACAAAGCCGCTGGTTGCACAATGGGGCGACAACCGGTCACTTCCCTTTGTGCAATCGCTCGGCGAGCACCCAATTCGCCCCGTCGCCGATCGGGAATTGCCGGATCACGTGGTACTCGATGCCATGAATGGAAAAACGCTGGCGGCAGCCCGCGGCCTTGGCGATGATGCCATCCACAATCGCTTCGTCCTCCAACAAGTACTCCGGCGCTCGGCTCCGCCACAGTTCTTTCAGGGCGGGATCGGTCGGCGCGTCAAATCGCTCGCCGTGGCAGGCCACCAGTCGCGCCACCTCGGGATCGGGCAGGCCGTACGTGTAATCGAACACCTTCCTGCCAGAATAGTACGCCACGACCCCGATCCGCCGCGTGGCGATCGTCGCATCGGCAGCCAGATGGTCGCGCAGCCATTTGGCAGGCTCGATCAGCGCTCTTCCCGCAAGAACGTAGCCCGGATAGACGGCCATCCGCGACATTCTCGTGCGTGAGTCGATAATGCTCGTGAGGGCCAGAACGATGGCAATCGCGGCGAGAATTGGCTTTCGCGATCGGCCAATGGCCGGCGACCGACGGCCAGCGGACGAATCGCCCAGGCGCTCCGCGGGCCGTTGGCCCCCGGCTATTGCCGTAGTTCCTTCGCCGCTAAGGCCGACGATTGTGAAAAAGGCTGTTTCCTCAACGCCTACCCACAGAACTATGAGTGCGGCGGGCAAGTACGGGGCAAAATAGCGGGGCAGGGCAGTCCAATCGGGCGGACCGTAGATGGCGAAGATCAGCCCTACGGCCGTAGTTGCCGCCAGCATGTCGGCCGCGGCCGGCGACGCACGCCGCAAGCGCCGGCAGCCCAGCAGCAATACCGGCAGGGCCAGCCAACCGGTGATGGGAAACGCGACGTTCGAGTTCTGGCCCATCAGGAAGGAGTAAGCACTTTCAACCGCAAGCCGGATGCCGCTCGGCTTCGAGTGGAATGTATTCGGCACAACGTCGCCGAAGTAGGCAAAGCGAATTCCGGTAATCACGAGGATCGCAACGAGGAAAGTGGCGCTGCCGGTGATCAGTTTCCGTCGGCCGTCCCCTTCCACTGTGGGAGGCGACTCCAGTCGCCGATCTGCATCAGATCGAACCGATGGTCGGCGACTGGAGTCGTCTCCTACAGTGGAGCGGATGTACAGGATCGCCGCATAGAGCGGATAAACCGCGGCCGCTTCCGGATGGACCAGAAATGCGAACGCCCCGAGCAATGGGATCGCTATGCCCATGGGACGGCGGAGGGCGACGCACGCCATCAACAGCAAGACCAGCGCCAACAAAGCCGTCTCCATTCCGGCCAACGGAAAATAGATGAACTCGAAGCTGCACGCCAGCAAGATCGTCGGAATCAGCGTCAGGCCGAAGGGCCGGGCGTCGCAGCGGCCGGGCGTTTCGGAGCGGCTGGCACTTTCCAACCGGCTCGCCAGGCCGCGGCAGAGCAACATCGTCGTCACAAGCGACGCGAGCAGCAGCGCGAGGCCGGCCGCTTTGGCGGCCAGCGCCGGCCCCATCACGGCCGACAACGGTGCCAATGCCAGCAGCCAGCCGATGTTGGTCACCCCCTCGACCGGCCGCGCCGGGAAAGAAGACGAAGCCGTGTCCTGCCAGCAGGTTCTCGATGTACTGAAACCCGGTAAAGGCGTTGTCGACGAAGCACTCGCGAATGCGAAAGGCGAACAGCGACACCGCCAGCGCCAGGATGGCCAGTACGCCCCAGGCGATCCCGGCCGCAGCAGGCCGCGACGATTCAGTGCGTTGATTCATCCGCAAGTTTACGTTACCGGCGGCGGATAACCCGGTGGAACCGTAGCGAATCGGCGTTTTGCGAAGCCGCAAGCGGCTGCCAGGGCTCGCGCACGAGCCGCCCATAGGGGGGGTGGCAGGAATGCGTTTGCAGCCGCGATTTTTCCCTTGCAAAAGTCTTGCAAGAAAGCTCCGGCCGCGGTAACCTGTAATTAGACTACAACGATAGTCACGTCCAGCTTACAGCGGTAGTCACACCGGAGGACGCATGAAAAGATCGAAGCTTGGACAAGCGGAGTGGGAGATTCTTCGCTACGTGATCGAGCATCACCCCGCGACGGTGCGTGAGGTGGCCGATCACGCCGCCGAGACGCGCGGGCAGGCCCGCACCACGATCCTGACCGTGATGGAGCGCTTGCGAAAGAAAGGGTACCTGTCGCGGCGAAAACTCGGCGGAGTCTACCAGTATTCGCCGAAAGTCCCCGTGTCGGAAATCCTTCAGAACTTCGTCACACAGTTTGTCGAGACCACGCTGCACGGCACGGTGTCGCCGTTTTTCGCTTACCTATCGAACACGGCCGACGTTTCCAACAAGGAACTCGACGAACTGAAGCAGTTGGTCAGCGACCTGGAGAACCAACGCAAAGCGGAGAAAGGAGACAGTCGATGATCGACGGGTGGATGGCGGCGATGTCGCTAGTGACGGTCGGCGTTGTCGAGTCGTTTCAAACGTTTCTCAAGAGGAGGCTCAGTGCCATGAAGAGTATCGGAACGAGATCGCGGAGAACGTTCGTATTGTCGTGGGCCGTGGCGGTGGTGGCCGTGCTCGGGCTGTTGCCCTGGCGGTTGGCGGCCGAGCCGAAAGCGGATGCCAAACCCGCCGCCAAGGCGCCGGGCGAGCAGCGGGTAATCGTGGAAATCAAGTCGGGGCCATTCAAGGTTGCGGTCGATCGCGTGCGCTACGTGCCGGGACACATGATGTCGCTGCTTCCCAGCGGGATTCCGCTAGTGCCCGGAAAGATGGGTATGCACGTCGAGCAGCACTCGTTCCCGGGCGGGATGGCAGGCGGCGCGGCCGGCGGGATGGCCGGCGGCGGCGGTGGTGGCTTCAGCATTCCAAATCTAATCCTCGACGTTATCGTGAAAGCGCCGGCGGCCGCGAAGAAGCACTTCCTGCTCTGCGCGGTCGAGGGCAAGGTCCGCGCGACTGACGATCTTGGGCATGAGGTCGAATCTGCCGACATTCCGTCCTGGGCAGAGTTGCAACTTGAGGGGGTCGATTATCCGCAGGGCTCGGGGCGAGCGGCCATCCACCTCTATCTACCCCCTTCCGATCCCAAGGCGCAATACTTGAAAACGGTCGAGGGGGAACTGCTCGTGGCGGACGCGACGGTCAACCAGATTATATTCGAGGGGAGCGACCTGACGCACCGGACCAGCAAGCGATCGGGTGGGATGTCGGCGCGGCTCGATAAGGTCGAGGACGGCTCCGACGGAGTGGTGGCCACGCTGGCCGTTTCCGTGGCCGAAAAACACGAAGGGCGGGATCCGATGCGGGACTCGATGGAGGCCCTGCAAGAGATGATGGTGGCCAACGGCCCTGAGCGGGTTAGCGTCACGCTGCTGGACAGCGAGGGGAAGGCCCACACTGCGGGACCGCCGGGGAACGCGGCAGGCAGGGCCAACGGTGGGGCGTTCTTCGGCGGCGGGGCAGGCCGCGGCACTACCAAATCGTGGCGTCGCGTCGGTCCACATGGCGTGAGCGGCGGCTCCTTCTCGTCGTCGCAACCTGATGCCAACAAACCGCTGGAGTACCACTTCGGCGTCCTGCCGGCCGGCGTGAAAGCCAAGGCGATTACTTGTACCGTGACGGACATTACCGGCAAATCGAGGGCTGTCCCCTTCAAGTTCAAGGACATTCGGCTGCCGGAGCGTCGAGAGTAGGGCGGCGGGGCGCCCGCGGTCGCCTCGCCATTCGTGACCGCTGCTGACACAATGGGCCGAAGGGAAAGGAAGTGGGCGACACTTCTTTTCCGTGCGGCTCTGGTTGTCTATAATCACGGTCGTGCTTTCCAAAGGAGTACCCTGTTGGGCATTTCCGCCTACTCGGCCATGTCGGACTCGGACAAAGCGCCTGCATCAGATGTTTCCCGCTCAGTCGCTCGAAGATACCTTTGACTGTCCGATTCGCAGGACTGAAGCCGCCGCCGAGCTGCGGCTGGAGTGGGACAATCGCAGGGTTCGAAAGGACGGGTGCTTGTATTGTGTCCTTCTCTTGTTCGAGGTGGTCTGGCTGCCGGCGACCGTGTATGTCACGAGCATGATTTTCCACCCGCTAGGGCCGGCGGACTTTTTCGTTGACCGGGCAGCGTTCTTCGCGTTCAGCGTCATCGGCTGGCTGGGGGCGATACTCGTCCCCTGTCGCTTGTTTCAGGGATTGTGGCGCGAGTGGATTGCTGTTTCAAACGAGAGGCTCGCCTGGGGGGCCGAGGGTTGGCTGGCACCGAAGCCGAAGGGCGTTCCGTTGGCCGGCATTGCCGAAATCAAGATCGGCTGGCACTATGTTCCAAGCGATCCGGAATCGCCAGTAATCCTCACGAAACCGCGGGAATTAGGGCATTTTCCGGGGCGGTGTTACCTGAATTGTTACCTTGACGATACGCCTTCCACAGGTCGGCGGCGATGTCTTCCGCATCCTGGTCAACGTAGTATTTCAGGGTGGTGCTGATGTCCTTGTGTCGCATCAGCCGCCGCAAGACGGCCGGCATGACCCGCTTGCTCCAGCGCGTGCCGAACGCTCGGCGGTAGTCGTGCGCCGTCGCCGGCTTGCCCGTCGCTTCGTCAACCACGATGTTTGCTTTCTTGCCGATGGCCGATACCTTGCGGCCGGCTTGGTCGAGAGTCGAGCCGATGGTGAACACTGGCCCGTGTCGCTCGGCCTCGGGTGTCGCCTCCAATAGTTCGGCAAACTCAGGGCGCAGGGGACAAGCTCGGCCCGCTTCGCCTTCTGGCTGCCCAGCTTGAAGCGTAGGGCGGGGTGGTAGCCGACCTGCATAATCACGGCTATCGGCTCGGATGCGTCCCACGATAAGCGTAGGGCCTCAGACAGCCGCAAACCGCTCCACCATAGCCCGTCAAGAAACCGCTGCCAACGCGCCACGTCGCCGGCGCTGACTATCTTGGGGACCGCGGCCAACATGCGCTCGTGTTCCTCCAAAACAATCGGCCGACCTTTCATCGTCTCGCCCTTCGGTGCGCGAACCTTGGGGGCGACGGAGACAAACGCCATTGACGCCGCCCAGTTCATCGCACCGCGCAAGTGGCGGGCGTAGACGCCTATGGTCGCGTCCTTCCGCTCTTCGTCCCTCAGTGCCACAACCCAACGGCTGACGGCCTCGGTGGTCACGTCACGCAACCGGGCCGGGCGCATCAGCCGTTCAACCAGATTGAACGTGGTCGCAAACTTTTTGCGAGTCTCAAGAGCGACGCCCGATTGAAACTCGGTTTCGTGCCGCTTGCGGAAGTCCGCCCAGGTCATCTTGGACGGGGCAGCATAACGGCCGCTGTTCAACTCATCTTGCCACACGGCCGCGGCGCCGATCGCCTTGGCTTCGTCGGGCGTGCCGGCCGACTTGGTTTTCTGCTTGCCGGTCACGGGGTCAACGTATCGCAGAACAAGGTTCTTGCGGTCGGGATAGCGGCACACGGTCACTTTGATTTCTTCGGTCATTGGGGTCGTCCCTTTCCTACGTCACTCTGGCAACAACACTATTTGCGCGGCCCGAAGATATTCCATAGCAAGGATGCCCATCCGGCCAGCGATCCCAAGAAGGTGAACGCCAGTATTGTGGCGGCAACCCAAGGGTGACTGCGGGCCTGCCTCTTCCATTTTTCGATATAGTCAGGATTGTCGATGCTGCGAAGATAGGCCACTCCCGATCCCGTCATGGTGATAGATAGGCCCGATGAATCGTGGCACAGACGCAACAAATCGTGTTCCTCAAGCAGTTCGGCCGCTCGTTCTAATTCTACATACGTTTGTGGCGCTCTAGGCGTACCAATCGGGTCTATCTCTAGCGTCCAGTCCACACTGACTCCGGGAATAGTGGACCGGGAGGAGTTCTCATCGAGATATTGCGCGTAACGGAGCACCCACTCTTCGGTCTGAGTAAGATGCAGGTCCATCGTTCCATCCTTTCGCGTCTGTGCCGTCTGCAACCGGCGTTGGCGGGCGTTACGTTGGGCTAACCCGTCTTGGCTTGGTCAACCTCATGCCGAAGTATGCCGCCAACTTGGCGGCCGTGTCCAGCTTGATTTGCCGCTCACCGCTGGCGAACCGATGTAGGACCACGTATGGAACCCCACTGTCCTTCGCGATTCGGTAGAGTGTGGCCCCACTGGTTTCGATTGCATCGCGTAGCTGGTCGGTAAGGTCCATTGTCGCTCCCCTGTAGTCTCCCTGATTATATCCCTTTCGCTGTATGCGTCAATAGGGGCTTATGCGGCTTTTTTTCGCCTGCTCGGCTTCTTGGCCGGCTGCTCGTCCATTCCGCGGCCGGCGTAGGGCTCTGAGTGGTCGAGGTGGGCCTGCCAGTTCGCAGCGTACTTGTCCGCCAGTGCGCTATCCCGTATGACGAGGAGGTTCTCGGCATTGTGCTCCTCGGCCGCTCGGGTGAAGTTGAACGAGCCGGTCAATACGGTCGCCCTGTCGATTACCATTACCTTGTTGTGGGCGATGGCGTGCCGGGCGTCGATGAAACATGGTATTCCGGCATGGGCGACGAAATCAGCGGAAGAATACTTCTCCGTCCGTTGCGACTTGTCGAGAATGACTTGCACTTTCACGCCACGCTTGTGGGCCTCGACGAGGGCCTTGGCGATTGGGACGCTGGTGAACGAGTAGGCTTGGACCAAAACTGTCCGTTGACCGAAGCACGCTTGCTGCCGGGCTGTTCGATGGATTGCCGTCTCTGCCGACCCCTTTGGTTGTGATTTCAGCGGTTTCCCTCGGCGATAGGGGCAATTTCTTGTTTTCTTTGCGAGTGGCCTACGCCAAATACGATTGACACCCCTTCTTCAAGTGGATATACTCAAAGGTGGGTTTAACCCTTCACAACGGAACAAGTCATGTCCAAATCTCAGCATCGCTTCGCCTCGGTCGTCGCCCTGCTCTTGTGTTCCGCAGTCCTCGTAACCGTATCCGCCGCCAGGGCAGACACGCTCACGTACACACTTGTGCCAATCTCCTTCACCGACCACCAAAACTCCGACTGGCAGGACACTCTTAATGGCACCATTGCGGTCTCTACCCCGGACCACTTTCCCGTCACCTATTCCGACGTGAACGGGTCGTCGATCCCCGACGGAGTCACGCTGACATCCTCCTTCACGGTAACAAGCGGAAACCCGGCTCTCCCCAACCCATTCACGATCACCCTCGGTGCCATCCCGTTATCCTCGTCGAACAACGGCCTTTTTGGCGTGACCTTCTCGTCCACCGGCATTACGCTCGATCCCACCGAGACCACAGGCTTCCAAATTTCCCTTGCACCCGACGAACCCGACACCGGATGGCCTGTCATTTGTCCCAATTGGGATCCGAAAGACGGTGCTTTTGTGCTCAACGCTTACGACAGTGTCGGGAGTCGTGCAAACATCTTCACCTCGGACACGGGCTACCTCGCCCAGACCTTCGGTTCCTCCAACTGGCTCATCGCCACGGCCACCCCCGAGCCCTCCACCATCCTCCTCCTCGCCATCGGTGCCATCAGCTTCCTCGGTTACTGCTGGCGAAGAAGAACGGCAAGGTAATCCAACATCTTCCAACCACGGTCAAAGGGACATCCATCTCGGTTGTCCCTTTTTCGTTTCTTGAAAGCGACCAATTTCAGCCCTCCCAAACCCCATTCAGCTTCTTCCAGTGCGTTAGAATTGAAAATACAAAGCCTGAAGGGCATTTGCTGGCCATGCCACTAGCCGCCTTCTTAGAATGCGTCAGAATTGAAAATACAAAGCGTGGGGACTATCCTACGGCCTTCACCATTGGTTGAGGATTCAGTGGCCAGGGGTAGGCTGAGGCAGATATTTTTCTGGTGATTGCCTTACTGCCTCAATGCAATCCTCCCCCTCCACGTACAGAGGATGGTCGCCAATGTACAGCTTGATGGCTTGCTTCTTCGTGCCAAGCTCCCGCCCTGACACGGGACAAACGTGCTGTCGCTTAAAGCTCTCCTGGTCTGCCTCCGTCATCAGAACCCTTGCAACGTAAGGACGAATCTTCGAGGGACTGAATGAACGTGTGCGAGAAACGGTTCCACTGTGACGGTCCCACAAGCCGAGAAACTTTGAGTCATCTGGAAGGCCAGAAAACTCAATCGTAATCGGCGTTTCTTTGTTCGGTAGTTGGCGGAAGTCGAAAGTGGCAACCAAGTAATCCTGTTCGGTCACGTTCTTGGACATGGCGACGTACTGAAAGGAGATCTTCTGCGGGGTACTCTGCTGCGGAACGGTGAACGACATCTGGGCGTGTGCATCCCGAGCCGTCAACGGCTTCATCTTGTCATCAAAGAGGTAGATGCGGGCCTGAAGCGGCATGAAGACAAGTTCGTATTGGTTCGTCTTCGTCGCAATGAACTCACCGCCGTGGGGTGTCAGAGTGACTGGCGGTGATGGGGCGACAGCATGGTAATCGTCTGAGGGGGATTTTGAGTGACCCGCCCCCCACGAGCCGCCACCTTGTCCTCTTCCACCGCCCATACCCTGACCAAGGGCGATGGACTCGCACAAGAACAACGCACCAAACGCAACGGTGAATAGAAGACTCTTGCCCATTGTCGTCCTCCTGTTAGGGCGTATTTTCCATCATCGGGGCCATTCGGGGCAAGGTCAGTTTGCAGGCTTGACGGCAGATAGTATAGCCAGTTACGACAAGGCAGTTGCGGGCCACTCACAGGCCATGCGACTCAGGCCAGAACTTGTTGACGTGTACGATGAAACACCTGCGAGAAGAAGGGCAACCAAGCCAAAGCCGATGCGACTTCGCTCAAATCAAGAAGCGGGGCTGCACCAATTGACCCGACGCTGGGCGGCGTCAAGCTGCACCGTCTTCAATCCGAAGTTGCGAGATGATGCTTCTGGCGGGGCCGACCATCGGCTGCTCGTCTGCCTTTCTGCAACATTTGGCATCCCCGGTTGCTTGAGTACCCTCAAAGCGGTCTAAGTGAGATGCGTCGGTCGATGGACGAACTGACCATCTGGGAAGACGAAAATTCAAGCGAAAAGATTGACACGGGTGGGCCGGGTTTGCTATGTTATCCCGCAAGGGCCGGTGGAGCGGCAATAATCTCGACAACAACTGCCTCCACCTTCTGCGTCTTCTCGACATGTCGTTCCCAGTTTGCGGTAACAACCGCAACGGTCGGATCATCGATTCGTTCGACCCATTTCACAAGGAGCAGACCCGTGAGCAGTTTCTTGAGGAATCTTCGCAAGCAGATATCGACAACCCGCTCGTGCCATCATCGACGGTTGAGGGCCGAAGCCCTGGAAGGGCGACTGGTGTTGGCCCCAGTGGCGGCTGTCCCCGTTTCCATCGTCTTGCTTGGCCCATCGTCGGGCGTCACGCCGCCTGACCCGTGTCTTCAACTCAACCCCCAGCCGATTCTGGCAGCATCGCTGCAACCTGGGACCAACAGTGCATCGCTTTCGTGGCAGGGGCATTTCACCGAGCAGTTGCGAGAGCCGTCTGCCACCCCTACTGCCTCGGGAGCAACTCCCGCTGCCTGGTTGGTGGATGTGGTCTACAACCTGACTGGCCAGCTACCTGCGGCCAGTGCTGGGGCCACGTTTGACGTGAAGGGTACGGCCAGTGAAAAGCTGACGCCGCTGGATGCCGCAGGCAATGTCATCTCTACGGCCAAGACCTGGGTCAGCACCGACAAGATCGAGTCTCACTTTGCCGTCGTGGGGGATGTCCAGGTTCCTGCCGCCGCCTTCAAGTTCGTCACAGACACCGGCATCGACCAGACCTTGACGCCGCTTGCAGCAACAGTTGCCAACCTGCAAAGCTGGCATTCCACGATTGTGAGCCACGCAACGGGCACCATCACAGAGATTCTTGGCTCTGCCGACCCAACCGCATCTCCTCAGGCGGGCCTAGTCAAGGGCACTATGTCCTTGCAAGACCACATTGATGCAACGCTGTCGCCGGTTGTTCCTGCCGGTTCCACGGTTCCTGTCTCTATGCCTTGGCGGATCAGTGCGGACTTTGATGGAACAGGGGCTTTCAATGAAACACTTCCGCCTGCGGCAACCACGGCAACTGCGGTGGGGCTGGACGGTACACTCGCCCTTACAGGTACACTGAGCGAGACAATTACGCCCCCAGGAAGCAGCCTGACGGCATTGTTGAAGACTTCGGTACTGGCAAACGTGTCGTTCTCAACGACGACGGATACTCCATTGCCAGACCCCTCGGTGTTAGCAGGGCCGTCGTCCTCAACTCCGGCTTCGGCTATGCCATTGATCTGACGAATTGACATGTCGCTTCTCCGGCAGAAAAGAATACGCAGCAAGAAGCCCGTTCCTTCGTTGAGTGGGCTTCTTGTGTTTTTTGAGGCTTCCCAGGGAGGGCCCCTCGTCGAATTTGCCCCTTGACTCTCTCGGTCACGACGTAAGAATGAAATCAGACAAGGGCCATCCTTCACAAGCGGTCGGAGAAAATTCGACCAACGTGGGAGAATAGGATGGCCCTAGTCGTTTCTTGACCTAATCGCCATTCTCAGTGAGCCTGACAGCGACCAGGTTGGTCAACACGTCACATGGAACATGCCAATCGTCTTGCCTTCGGCCTCGTTCCAGACTTTAATCGCGTCGGGCGTGGGGTGCAATTCAACGGAGCAGTCGTTCTCTTTGAAATAATGGTCGGCCTCCTCTGACAGCTTGACTTTGCCATATTGACCACTGCCAATAATCAGCCGCTCGGCACCATCGTCCAAGATGTGTTTGGCTTCGGCCAAGGAGATGGTGTGCGAATCACCTTTCTCCTTCGACAATTTCTTCTTCCGCTTCTTGACCTTGCCACTCAACCTAATCAGAATGTCGTGGTCAATCTCCTCATCATCGACGGTGATGAAGCCGAAGCCGGTGTTCTGAATGTGGGGGTGCATGGCAGTGTCACTGCAAGAGGTTTGAAGCGAAGCGATGGGGCAGGCCGCACATTGACCGTACTTCCTGACGGCCTCCTCAATGGTCGGTGCCGCCTTTTTCAGATCCTCGGCGGCCATCACGGGAACGATCTCCACGCTGGCTTGGAAGGCGTGGAACCACGGCTCGGCAAGGGCGGGTATCTGCGAGGCATCTTCCATCTCGACGAAGAGGAAGGCCGTCCTTTTTCCATTCGACGCCAGGAAGTAGACTGCCTCGGGCTTCTGGTCGTCCAAGATGGAACGGATGGTCTTCTCCAGGTCGCCCTTCTTCGCCGCCGCATTGCCAGCCTCAACAGGCATTTCGGCTTTCAACAGGAATCGCATAAGGCACCTCCCTTTTGGTTCCCAGAATAGAGGGAATTATCGCAGCAAAAGTAAGCGTCCCGCCGAGCACATAGGGAGAAATCGCCGCCTGGGCGTAGGCTTGGCGAACGGGGAGATCAAGCCGGATGCCAGCGGTGGGGGAGGAGGGCGAGAAGTTCTTCCTCGCTGGCGCCGGGAAGAATCGCTGGCAGTCGGGTCAGCACGTCGCGGTAGTAGACCCAAGGATCGTGGCCGTGACGCTTGCATGACGCCAACAGGCTGAAATGGATCGCCGCCGCGCGGCCGCCCCGGTCGTTCCCCACAAAAAGCCAATTGCGGCGTCCGATACAGAGGCCCCGCAACGAGTTCTCGCCTTCGTTGTTGTCGATGTCCAGCCAGCCGTCGTTAACCATGACCGACAGGCACGCAGCACGTGGGTCACGACCTTCCTCGACAGCCCCTACCCGGTCAAAGATTGCGTGGACTAGCGACACCACGCGGTCGATGTAGCTGCCCAGAAGACGATATAGGGTGTCGGTGATTAGTGCGACGAGAACAGCGTTGCTTTGGTCGCCAGTGGCCATGGTCTCTATATGACGCCACATATCATCAGGTTTCGTATGGAAGAGGCAGAGGAGTTTCTCGGCGATCATGAATCGGACGGCGTTTACCGGGTCTTTGCTCAGACGGTCGATAGCGTCCATGACCGCCGGCGTTGCCGCATCCGATACTCGCGTCAGCAGCATCAGACCTTGGGCTGCCTCGATACGCGGAGAGCCACCACCCCAAGACGGGGTGTTGTCGAAGTGAGCATTGGAATCGGCGCTATACTTAGGAACGGGGTGTGAGCTGGCGCCAAGCAAGAGCGATGTGATAACCTCTCGGAGTTGGGAATCAGCCACTATCTCGGCATTGCGAGCAAGCGCAGCGCAGGCGGATGTGAGGTTGCCATAACCGTCTTGGAGAAACCGTTCATGCACTCCCCGTGCCGGCCCGTCGTTTATGGCCGATTGCAGTTCCTGAAGGCTGGGGAGAATGGCTTGCGCCTCGGAAAGGGACGGCTCGCCATTGAGGAAGGCGCTGCGGAATGCCGACACTGGAGCGATAGTTGCCCTGAAAGCAAGGTTCTCCGGCGAATCGAAGGGAATGCCCTCGTGTCGCCACATCATCTCCTGAATATCGCCGCGGTCAACATCATCCGATTCCCATGCGAAGGCCGGCTCGTTTGCGGGAATCTCGTTCCGTGTGCTCAGGTTGGCAATCAGTTCACGGGCAGCAGTCGTTGCCACGTAGTCCAAGGGCAGACAGCCTAGCAATCGGGCTCGCTTCTGCTCACGGCGGGCGTCTTGTTGCAGCAAGGGATGATCGGGCAGACCCATGATTACGGTTTCGATGGAAGGTCGTTCCGCCTTATCCAAGTGGGGATATACGGTCCGCAGAAGTTCACCGGCAGCCGTGTAAGTGTCTGGCGTAATCAGAATGATAGGGGCCTTGAGAAGGGGCGTGAGTAGTTTACCCAGGGTAGCTGGGTGCTCCGCTGCCGACATCAACAGCCGTCGCCACACCACGGCACGTCGATGGTGGTAGACAATATGGCGAAGGATTGCCGAAAGTTGGGTGGCAGCGTCATCACGCGAGGCCAAGACCGAGAGATGTTTTTGGAAAGCCTTCAGCATCATCACCGGGGGATCGTACTCGTAGGTTCTTCCCTCACCCGAGAGGTCGAGAATATCCTTGAGCAGTACAGAATGGGCAGCGAGCCTTCGCGAAACCTACTCTCCCTTTCTTCTCGGGCCTCGTAGGGCACCTGGGCGGTATGTTCCCTGGCTTCAAACCCAGTTTCTCAATAACCTCGTGAATGGAATCGGCGAAACCCTTCGGAATAGCCTTGGCGATGGCCCCGGCCAATTTGTGCGTCAAACGGTCTGCCACCCACTCGGGCGGTGAAAAGACCACGTTCTCAAGTTCGCGTTTCACGTGGTCAAGCAGAGTTTGCATTTCAGGGTTCGGCATGGGCTGGATTCTCCCAGTGTTATGATGCTGCTGTGCTGTCCTCGGATTCGCAAACAGACTGACGGGGACACCCACCGTATACGAAGGCACTCACTTATTTCGGTTGGACCGATTCCAATCGTTCTCAAAAGCTATACGCAAGAGGGCGACTTCCTCGGTCAAGGGACGTGTCGCTTGCTCGACGGCTTCGACTAATGCGGCGTGCTCACCATTGTCGGCGACAAAGTCAAAGTAGCGTTGAACGGCCGACACTTGAAGCTGACTGCCGTCCGGCAGCGTTCGGCCATCAAAGCTGAATGGATTGGCCACCTGAGCGCCCGCGTCCATCGCTCCGCGGTGTTCCAGGTAAAACTGATGGGCCGTGCGACCGAACTCGTCCCCTTCCGACATCGCCTGCTGCCGAAGCGACACGTACTCGTCCCACAGGTCCATCCGCTCCGGCTTCTGATGGAGACAGGCAAACCGTTTTCCCTTCCACGATGGCTTGAGCTTGGCATCGGTGAATTGTGCCGAGGCACACGTTCGGTTCTGAATCGTGGTGAGCATGACGCGCAACATCCGTCTGCCCTTGGGCGCCAGGCCGGCAATTGCCCGGTCGATGCGGCGGATGAGCTTGGTTGCCTGCTCTTCGCTGAGGGCTGAGTTCTCCGTGTCGGGATCGTCGATCACGGCCAGCGACGGACGCAACTTCCCCTTTTTCAGTCCACGCACGGCGGCGTCAAGGCCGCGGGTGGCAATGATGCTTCCCGCACAAACCGAACCGGGAACGCGCGGCATGGAAATCTCGTCGCCACTCCATTGGAAGCGGGCGTTAGTAATCGGGAACTCGTCGCCGACAACCAGGCATGAATGAGCCCGGTTCGGCGTGCCGTCAACGTCGCGGGCCGGCACACAGACTTCGGGATAGTCGGCGAGCAGGCGATCGCTCCGCACGATGTACTCTTTGATGCTCCCGAGCGAATTGGTGGCATCGTGGGCCGTGGCGGCAAACAGGACGGCGAAGGGAAGCGCACCCTTGAGGATGTTTCGGATCGTGACGCACTCGGCGATCGTGGACTTCGCTTCTCCCCGTGGAGCCGCTATTGCTTGGTCGCCGGCATACACGGTGGCGTTCTCGATCGCGCGAATCATCTCGATATGATGATCCTGAAATGGATCGGTGAAGATGTCCGCAAAATACCAGCGGAGCCATTCGAGCGCGTCGGCTTCCAACTGCTGCCGCCGCAGAGGGTCTTCGGGCTTGGGTATCCGCAGGGCCTTGCCGACTTCGAGGGCCTCCCGCTTGCGAATCCGGTCGCGTGCGCGAATCTCTTCGATCCCGCCGCGGGGACCGTCTCGGCCGGCGGAAAGCCGCTGGGCTTGAGCGAGCAGGCTCTTTAGATTCCGCTTTCGGTCGCGTAACTCTGAGAATGTCGGGCTTGCAGGCATGGGCCAATAAAAAACGGGAGCGCACCCAGTGATTGGTAAAGGATGCGACTCCCACATGAGATTATAGCCGACAGGCGGATTTACGCAAGCGGTTTAGGAGCAAGC
>CAWGNG010000011.1:190000-236269 GCA_963823895.1 uncultured Planctomycetaceae bacterium | reverse complement strand
CATCGCACTATATGCGGTGCCCCCGCCGGAGATGGGGTAATGAGATGCATGACCGTTGCCTGTGAAGAGCATTTGACTTGGGGGTTATGAGTAGCAAGATGATAATTGCTACCTTTTCGAGGCCGGAACTGTGCTCACTGTCCTTACCGTCATCGCAATTTTGCCCCTGGCAGTTGTGGCCCTTCTGGCCCTTGTTCCCGTAACGCTGCTAAGAATCAGCGTGATCAGGTCCAAGAGATACGATCCCGGCAAGATACTGCGATTCCCGAAGTCGCTGCCGAATTGCGATCGCAGGCGACGAGTGGCGTAGGTGTTTTCTGTCGATTCTACCGGTGCTTTCTGACACTGGCTCGGGCTGCACCACTGCCGTCAAGCGGTACTCCTGGAACAAGGCTGGCAGGTCTTCCGACACGGAGACACGGTGTTTTCGTCATGTGGGCCGTGGTTGGCCCGTAAACTGGTGATCGACGCACACCTTCGCGATGAGCAGACCAGTAATAATCAAGCCGATCAGGATCGCTGCCACTTTGTTAACGGTATCCACTTGCCTCCTCCGCTAACGCACGGGCAAAACGAATGCAGAGAAAGTCCCCTGCTCGAAAGCATAGCTCGCCGCCGATGGCATGGCGCCACGCTGGCCACGGTTCCAACTCTGCCTTGTAGAGAGCCCTTACAGCAAGTGGAACGCCGGTTGACCGCCGCGGGGCTCGTCAGCCGGGAACGGACGCCCAAGTCCAACAGAGCAACCGACCACCACGGTGATCGTGGTGACGCTCAGCCCTGCGACCTCTCAGGCCGGTTTCTGACAAGGTGCTACGAAATTCTTGCAGCCCGTAGCACCGGCGTAGCACGGCGACAATGGCCACCTATGGGTGGGCACTAGCCGACGAAAAAAGCCTTGCGTAACTCATTGTCACGTAAGGCTTTATAAGCGGAGGGCAAGGGATTCGAACCCTCAACCGGTTACCCGGCACCTGATTTCGAGTCAGGCTGCTAACCATTCGCGTACCCTCCGGGCAGCGTTTTGCAATATAACTCACGCTGCCGGCCAAGACAAGAAGACGGCGAGAATTCAGTCGCGACGGTGACGATCGGCCGGCAGATTCCGCATTGCCCGCGTTTTCATGCTCGGTTGGGGATCGGTCGCAGCGACGATGGCTGTGGAGCGGTTTCTGCGGATTCGCGGGAATTGCCCTGATCTGTCGCCGGCCGCAAATTGGTTCGGCCGCCCCATTTAGGAAAGCCGATACCGACCCTGACGACCGGCCCCGCGCGGCTTCGGCTTCATGCGGAGCGCTAGGTGGCGTGGGGGCAGGACGTCGCCAGTATATTGAATCCGTCGTGTGTCGTGGGCAGACGGCGACCACCTGGCGGCATCGTCGAACGATGATAGTGAAACAGACAACAAGGAACCGGACTCAATGAATAAAGACACTTTTCGCGTGGTCACTCGTGGGGCCGACGGCCAAATTCGCATCCGTGACTACGACTCGCAGGAGGCGCTGCTGAAACGGCACAGCCAAGTGGGTGTGGACGATTGCAGCACCGATCTGGAACTACGCGGTCGGCCGGTGTTCCGCGGGTTGATCGGGCCGATGCCGGAGGGCCAAAACGTTGTTCGCTACGAGTCGCCGGAGGTCTTTGAGGCGTTGACGAAGGACTGGAGTTGCGCCAAGACGCCGCGGCGGCGTTCCCGCACGTCTCCGCCCACGATGTAGTGAAATCGCCGGGGTAACCTGGCGGGGCATTCGGGGCGCGGCGACGAGTTTCGGGCCCCGCCGCTTTGACGACCTGACGGAGCGATTGGCGTTTCCGCTCGCCGCCACGCGGACGCCTGAACGGGCTGGAAACCGGGGGGCTTGCAGAATTCCGCCAAACCGGGCATGTTAGCGGCTTGGTCTCCCGTATGTTCCGACTTTGGCCGAGTCTCCGATGATCGACAAAGAGTTACTGGCGGTTCTCGTCTGTCCCACAGACCACAGTCCTTTGAGTGTCGCCCACGACCAGTTGATCACGCGCGTCAACCGCGCGATTGTTGCGGGGCGGGTCAAGAACCGGGGGGGACGGTCGGTCGAGCAAACCATCGACGGCGGCCTGATCCGCGCCGACAACACGCTGATTTACCCGATCCTCGACGGCATTCCCCTCCTGCTGCCAGACGAAGCCATCTCGTTGGCGGAAATCACTTGAAGAGTGCATGGGAAGCGTCGAAATCGCTACAAGGCTGTCAGCCATCAGCTTTCAGCGATCAGCCGGACGAACACCGGCTTGGCCGCGGTGTGCCATCTATAGCCAGCGGACACATAGCAGTTACGCTCTCGACAACCTGAAAGCTGATCACTGAAAGCTGACAGCCATCACACCCTACGCGCTCTGAGCACGTGCAACGGAGAGGCACCTTTTCACCATCTTCGCCCCGCTGTGACCTCTCGTTTGACCCAAGCCAACAACGACGACCGGGCTGCCTACGGCCCGGACAACCGGCATTTTACCCCTGATTCTGCAAATGCCGTCGCGGTAGGCTCCGGGCTGAACGAGGGTCTACGCTCCGCTCAACGTAACTCATAGCGGCAACGAGGGTTGCAGCAGTCGGTGGGTGCAAAGCAGCTTCCGGCCTCGGCTCAGGCGGCCGAGGTGACGGTGGAGCGGCGGACATAGGCACACCCCGGCCGAGTGCGAAGGTAGCGCCCGAGACGGTCGTCGTCGCATAGAGTAGCGGCCCGGACTTGGAGTATCGCTTCCGCCCCCTCTGGGTCGTTCCAAAACATCTCCGTCCCCTTCACCCGGTAGTTCACCTCTTTGACCAGCGACTCCATCAAGGCCGACGTTACCGGCAACCCAAGGCGTCGATAATGCGGATAGTCCATGCGACCGCGGTTGTTCCGCAGATAACGTGCGGCATCGACGATCGGTTTACGCGGATCGTTCTCGTCCAGCTTGGCCGTGTCGTCAAGACCGTGCGGAGCCAACCAACGCTTCAGTTCGTCCATCGCCTCCATCGCCCGACCTTGCCAACATGCGCGGGCCATGCGCAGATAGCACGACCACGCAACGGAGAAATCCGGGCGCATCGCCAGTGCCGCAGCGTACAGATAACTCAGCGCGTGGATGAAATCAAGGATGGGCACAAAGTTTGGAAAGTAGTGCTTCCACACAGACCAATTCCAGGGAAGACCGTCTCCCACAAAGGCACGCGCAGGCGCCTGCGGAAAACGACGACAGTCGGCCTCCCGCTTCATCTGTTGCCCGAAGACGCTGGCCTCTGCCATGCTCGAAAGACACGTGCGCACCAGACGCTGGGGACGCCAAGCCTTCTCGCCAGGCGGCGCGGCAGATACCGCCGAAATCGCTGGTGGAGCCTCTTTTTCCGCTAATTTCGCCACTCGCTTGGGATCGGTGAACGCACGCGGAAGTTCCGGTTCGGGGTCTTCCGCAAACGTCTGGTGCGTCATTCGCAGCAAATTGGCGTTCTTGGTCTCGCGCCAAGCCTCGCCATGAACGCCGCGACCTTGGCCCGGTTTCCGTGTGCGAATTCGTCCGCCGTCAGCTTCCACGACGGCCAACTCGGGTGGATTCTCGGGGGCTTGGACCAGTTCGGGCGCATCCCCTTCATCTCGCAACTCCGCCAGTTCCATCCCCACTTGGTGCGTTACACGCTGCACCGTGCTCGCTGAGACCTCGTTACCACCGACGTGCTTCAGCACCAGCGACGCGCGTTGGCTCGATCGCGTCTCGGCCGAGGCATACACGATCCTCTGCGTCATCGCCGGCGTTAGTTCCCGACTGTCCAATCCCATCGCTGCCCGCAGAGGGAAAAAAATCCCGCCGACAGCGGGTACAAGTCCCTTTCCATTCCAAGATGGGGACCGCACCGTCGGTCGAGAGAATCGTACGGGCCACCAACTCCAGCGAACAAACTTCGCCACAGGTCGGACAGGCGGCGCTGTCGGGACTTTCCGCCGTCATCTCCCGCGCGGCCCATTCCTGAAAGCAACAACTCCAACGGGTCGCCAACCGATGGGAAGCCGCCTCGATTTGACTGAAATGGAGCGGGGTCTTCCGGTCCCAGCCCGCCAAAATGGTCTCGATGATCGCATCCTTCGCCTCAAGCAAAACCCGCTCGAATTTCCGCTGTAAATGCTGCGAAATGCCGTCCATGACAGATCCTCCACGATCCAAAGTGACTTCCTATCCTGCGACAAATTGCCATCTTAACCGAAAAACGCCAGATTCTCCTATTGCCTCAACCGACCTGAATCGACGGGTAGAGGCGTTTGAGTTTGATTCGGGCGTTGGCTGTAGTGAAACGCCAGTCGATGCGGCATCGAGCGGTGTTTCGTGTGGATTCCCAAGCGGCAACCTCGCGGACCAGTGTGGGTTTATCGGGAATCCGCCGCCGAAGGCACTGTTTGGTCATCACGCTTAACTCCGTCTCGGCCATGTCCAGCCAACTGCCGTGTTTCGGCGTGTAGTGAACCTCCAGCCGTTCGATCAGTCGGCGAGCCTCGTCGGGGGCAAACGCCTCGTAGAGCGAAGCCATCTTGTGCGTGTTCAAGTTGTCCATCACCAACACGATTTTCTCCGCCATCGGATAGCTGTCCACCAACTCCCGAATCACCTCGGCGAAATCCAACGCGGTACGTCGGTCGGTCACCTTCACGCGACGCTTGCCCGCCAGCGGCTCAAAGATCATAAACAGATTGGCCGTTCCGTTACGCTCATATTCGTAATCCACCCGCGCCGGACGCCCAGGCGCGGCGGGAATCGCCCGACGTGTTTCTTTGGTCAATTGCCTGCTTTGCTCGTCAAAACACACGACCGGTCGCTGCGGATCGTAGGGCCGTTGGTAGACTTCAAGCACGTCTTCCATCGCGCAGACAAAATCGGCGTTTTGCTCCGGCGGCAATACCCATTGCTCTTTGCGCCAGGGCTGAAGAACGTTTTTTTCAGCGTGGTGCGAACGGCCTCGCGCCCAATCGATTCGACGATCTCCAATTCCACCAATTTGTCGGCCAGCAGTTGCATCGTCCAACACACCCGGCCCGTTGGCGGTGACGAACAGGCCAAAGCCACCAAGTGGGCCTCTTGCACACCGTCCAGTTTGCGATATTGTCGATTTGTGGCCGGCTTACGGTACAACGATGCCTCCCAACCTTCTTCGACGAACTGTTGCCGAACTCGGTGGACCGTCGATAAGCTGACGCCCACCAAATCCGCAATCGCTTCGTCCACGGCGCAGGAACCTCCCTGCCCCTGATCGGCACGTAGCAACACCTGTGCCCGCTGACGAGTCGCCTTCGCCACCCGTCCTCGCGCCACAAGATCCTCCAATTGACCTCGTTCCTCGTTCGATAGCCGAACCACGTACTTGGCTTCCTTGCCCATGTTCGCTCTCCTGACAGGTTGTTGCCCCGGAAAGCGAAATACCATCTCCACCAAAACCTGTCAAGTCAGATCGGTTGAGGCACTATTGACGTTTGCTTGAGCCACGTTGGGACACCGGAAGCTGCTTTGCACCCGCAGTCGGTTCTTGGCGAATTGCCCTTGGTCGTTTGGAACCCTACTGTTAGAATACAAATTGCACCCTTGGAGAAAAGGGGACGGATTCAGTCTGCGCATGGACGTTGTTCGGCGGATTGGGTCTCGTTCCTTTTCCGGGCGGCAGGATGCTGCGCGCGGCAGGGGCTCATTTTTTCGCCGAGGAAGGAGATAAATGGCCTGGGAACGGACGCCACAGGTGGATTCTTCATGGATGTCGGCTCCGCTGGAGCGGTTCACGCGGCTGGTGATCCGTTTCCCTGTGGCCACGTTGGTTCTGGCCGGCATTGCTGCCGCGGCGTCGGTGTGGCTTACCACCACGCAACTGGGATTCCGCACCAGCCGCGGCGAGTTGCTCAGCCCCAACAGCCAATACAACCGCCGCTGGCTGGCCTATACCAAGGAATTCGGCAGCAAGGAGGACGCGGTTGTCGTTGTGGAGGGGGAGAGCCGCGAACAGATCATTCCCGCATTGGATGACGTTTGCCGCGAATTGGCCGCGCGGAAGGACTTGTTTGGCGCGGTGCTGCACCAGACCGACGCCCCGAAACTTCGCAGCAAGGGGCTCTACTATCTGGACATCGAGTCGCCCGATGCGAAAGAGCTCGATCTGGCCAAGATCGACGCGCTGTTGAACAGGGCCGCGCCGATTCTTCAAGGCGATTGGGCGACGCTCAGTCTGGGCAACATGACGCAGCGGATGGGCTCGGCGATGGGCGGTGCTTCGGAGTCGCAGCGGCGTGAGATTCTCGCCGCGATGCAAAGCGAGTTGCCGCGGCTGATCGAGGGTTTCAAGACGGCGATCGGACAGCCTGACGCGCGAGGGCCGTCGGCCGCCACGACCACGGGCGACGCCTCGCGGGGCGCAGACTCGGCATCGCGTGGCAACTGTCGTGTAGGAGCGTCGGCGGCGTTTCCCTGGCCGGAAATGCCGTTGTCGAAATCGCTCGCGGCCCAGTCGGGCGCCACCCGTTTGATCTCCAGCGACGGGCGAACCGGCTTCATCCTGCTGCGGTTGTTGGAGGAGGACAAGCAGAGTTTCGCGCAAAACGACGAATCGATCAAGGTCTTGCGGCAGTTGACCGCGGACGTGCGATCGCGGCATGTGGGGACGAAGATTGGCCTGACCGGCTTGCCGATTATCGAGCATGACGAGATGCAATCGAGCGAGAAGTCGATGTCGGCCGCCACGTTCTTGTCGTTTGCCGGCGTGCTGGCGGTGATCATCGTCGCTTTTGGCGGGTTTCGACACGGCGTGATGGCGATGGCGGCATTGTTGGTCGGAATGATTTGGGCTTGCGGATGCGTGGCGCTGACGATCGGGCACGTCAACGTTTTGAGCATTGCCTTCGGCTCGATTTTGTTTGGGCTGGGGATCGACTACGGCATTTACTACGTTGCCCGATACCTGCAATTGCGGCGGGACACCGAGTCGACCGCCGACGCGCTGGCGGCGACGGTTGCGAGCACGGGGCCGGGGGTGTTGACGGGTGCGTTGACTTCGGCCATCGCTTTCTTTGCCGCCGGTTTCACCGAGTTTCCCGGGGTGGCGCAACTTGGATTGATCGCGGGCGGCGGGGTCCTTCTCTGTTGGCTGGCGCAAACGACGGTGCTGCCGGCAATGATCCGGCTGGTCGATGCGGACGGGGTGATGAAGAACCTGCCGGAACCGCTGAATCTTCGCTTCTGGCTGCGGCCGCTGTTCGCCTATCCGCGGTTAACGCTGTTGGCTGCCGTCGCTTGCACGGCGGCCACGGCGGTCGGCGTGCATTACCTGTGGTACGACTACAATCTGCTGAACCTGCAACCGGCGGGTCTGGAAAGCGTCGATCTGGAGCACAAGCTCTTCCAACAGACCAACCACAGCGCGTGGTTTGCACTGTCGATCGCGGACACGCCCCAGGAAGTGCTCGCCAAAAGGCGGGAATTCCTCAAGCTGGCGTCGGTCGAGCGGGTCGAGGACGTGGTGTCGAAACTGCCCTGCGACTGCGAGCGAAAGCAACCGCTCATCGAGAGCATCCACTGCAAGTTGGCGAACCTTCCCCAGGAGACGCCGCTAATTCCGGTTACGCCGCTTGCCGACCTCGACCGGATGCTGGCCGGCGCAGACGATGCTGCTGTCGATGCCGGAGGCGGCGCAAGCGACCGATAGTCTGCGGCGGTTGCGCGAGTTGTTGCGGTCCGTTTCGCCTGAGGAATATGAGCGGCGGGTGCGGGCCTATCAGCAGGGCATGGCGGCCGATATACTCGGGCGGTTGCGAACGCTTCAGGCGGCCTCGACGCCGGAGTTGCCGCGGGTGAGCGATCTGCCGGAGAGCGTGGTCTCGCGCTTTGTCGGCAAGTCGGGCCGCTACCTGATGAAGGTCTACAGCAAGGCGAACATCTGGGAAGTCGGCCCGATGGGCCAATTCGTCAAGGACGTGCGCGCGGTCGATGCCGAGGCCACCGGCAACCCGCTGCAAGTCTACGAGGCGTCGTGGCAGATGAAGCGGAGCTTCGAGGAGGCCGCCTGCTACGCATTGTTGATGATTGTGCCCACGGTGCTCTTGGATTTCCGCAGGCTCAATCACACGCTGCTGGCGGCGCTGCCGATGGCGGTCGGGCTGCTGCAAACGCTGGGGCTGATGGGGCTGCTCGACATCCCGCTGAATCCGGCCAACATGATCGTGCTGCCGCTGACGCTGGGCATCGGCATGGAGAGCGGCATCAACCTGCTGCACGAATTGCGCTGCCAGCGCGGACGTTACCGCGGGCCGGGCAACGCGGTGATGGTGGCCGTCGTGGTCAATTCGCTCACCACGATGGTCGGCTTCGGCGCGCTAATGATCGCCGACCATCAAGGGCTGCAAAGTCTCGGCCGCGTGCTGACGATCTCGATGGGCTGCTGTCTGCTCTGCTCGCTATTGTTGCCGAATCTGCTCGTGCTGGGCGGATTCAAGAACGAGGACGAAGAAGAAGCCGATAGCGACGACGATGAGGCCGGCGACGAGGGCGACGATGAACGGACATCGGAGGAGTTGTCGGTTTCGTACGCGGCGTAGGGGCGTTGTCGGGGCGGTTGTGGGCGTTCTGGATTCGCGGTCTCCGGCTTCGGCACCGCTGGCGAGCTCGAAGTGGCCCCGCCAGCCAACCTCCTCCGTCTCCGCTCAGAGCGGATATTCGCTCTTGCTCGTTCACGCCGTCGCGTGGATAATCCATCCTCAATTGGGTATTCACCGGTCCACAATGGTGAGGCAATCATGGCAAGGAAATGTGCCGTTCGAGCGGCGATAGGGATGATATTTGCTGCGTCAGCGCTGTTTATGGGGGCGTGCCCGCTCCTCGGGCAGGTTGCTGCGACGAAATCACCACCGGCTGTCGCCGTCGCAAAACCGCCCGCTCTGGCCGCCGATGTCGAACAAGCGATTCGCTGGCTGCCGGAAGACACCGAGAGCATCGTCGTGGTGCAGGGGCCCCTTCAGCACGGCACGCTCAAGGATTTTCGCGACCCTCCACCGCCGCCTGTGGTCTCAGTTGGTTCAGCTTCGTCTCCTTTTCAGGCCGTCAGCCCCGCGACACCCGGTCCGCCAACTCTCACGTTCGACGCGGTTCCACAGCCAGAGGCTGACTTCCGGCAAGAAATGCTGGGAGCGTCCACTCAGTTGTTCGGTTTGGCGGGGGAGGCGTTTATCGAGAACATTTCCAAGCACGGAATCCGCTTCGTGGTCGAGGCTGCGCGGCAGTTCGGCCGTCCGGTCATCGGCAGCGCGTCGACCTACGAGGGATGCGAGCTTATTGTCTTCGACCGGGGCGTACCCGATGCTCCCGTGCGAGCCAGAGAGAAAGAGAAACTCGCAATCGAGCAGATTGGGAACAACCGCGTCGTGCGAATTGATACCGATGCCCGGTGGGGTGAGAAGGACGAGCGACTTTCGGTCTGGTACGCCAAGCCGAAACCAAATGTCCTGATTGCGGCGACAAATGCCCGCTTCCTCAGTTCGATTCTTCAACGGATCGGGCGTCCAGGCGCGCCACCCAGCTCGCTGCTGGGCTTCCCGGAGTGGAAGTATGTGGATACGAAATCGTCTGTGTGGGGAGTGCGTCATCGCCGTACCAACACGGAAATCTACATCATTTCTCGGCCGTGGGACCACCCCCCGCCTGCGCTCATCGGTGTGACCTTTTCTTATCAACCGCGGCCGACAGAGAGCGTGGCTTACCGGTTGCACTTTGCGGAGGAAACGAAAAACCCCCTGTCGAGGGCGGTCAACGATAAGACCGGCATGAAGTTGGTTGCGCCGACAGTCGCGGAGAGGAGGATCACTCTACACAAGGGGGCTGATACAGGTGCGCGGGACTCCGCCACACGGGCGTACATGTGTTTCTTGATTCAGCATGTCATGGGATACGTCGTTTGCCCGTAGCGGTCAGGCGAGCTAAGGTTGGTGTGCCCGCGCCGACATCGGCGTTCTTGGCCACCCAAGGCAGACAGGAATGTCTGCCCCACTGTCAACCAGGGCTTAGCCGCTAGTGGGCGTTGATGCAGGCGAGGATTTGCTGAGCGACGGCTAGGGCGTCGCGGCCGGACTGGCCGGTGACGCGGGGGGGGCGGCCGGTTCGGACCGACTCGATGAAATCACCGATCTCCAGGGCCAGGGCATCCACGGCGTCGAAGGTCTGACACTCCTTCGGCAAATGCTCTTCGGCAAAATGAACGCGGCAGTGTTCGAGCTGCTCCGGCGTCAAGGAATCGACGGAAAACCGCCGGTTTTTCAGCGTTTCACTAGGACGGACGGCCGTGGCGGTGCGGGCGGCGAAGTCGACGGCGACGAAAGCATCGGGCGACCAGACGTGCATCCGCCGAACCGCTTCGTAGCTGACCCGCGACGCCGAAAGCGACGCCACGCAGCCGTTTGGGAATTCGAGCCGGGCGTTGGCCACGTCTTCATGGCCGCCGACCACCGAGGCACCCAAGGCCTCGACTTTGCAAGGCATGTTGCCGACGAGCGACAACACGAGATCAATGTCGTGGATCATCAGATCGAGGACCACGCCGACGTCGGTCGAGCGGAAGGTGAAGCCGCTGGCACGGACGGCGTCGATGTACTTCGGATTGCGAATCTGTGAAGCCGCGGCGTGAAAGGCCGGATTGAAACGCTCGACGTGGCCGACTTGCAGGACGACGCCGCGCCGCCGGGCGATGGAGACCAACTCGTCGGCGTCGGCCAGCGTTGTGCAGAGCGGCTTTTCGACCAGCAGCGGCAGGCCGGCTTCCAGACATTCCCGCGCGATCTGATGGTGCAGACTCGTGGGGGTGGCGATTATGGCGGCATCGAGCCGATCGAGCAGGCCGGAGTAATCGGCCAGCGGCTCACAATGACATTGGGCGGCGACCCGCTCGCGGCTAGCTTGGATGGGATCGACGATCGCCACAAGTTCAACGTCTTGCCGGGCCGCGAGTTTTTGGGCGTGGAAGCCGCCCAAGCGGCCGGCGCCGATCACGGCGATGCGAAGGGGGGGCATAGTGGTTGGTGGTTAGTGGCCAGTGGTTAGTGGCCAGTGGTTGGTGGGAGGAGGTTCGCGAGTGCTCAGAGTCGCTGGAAATTCGTCGGATCGTACCTGCGAAACCGCAAGCGGTAGGTCGTCCGAGTCGACGTTCTTCCCTGGCCACTGACCACTAGCCACTAGCCACTGCCGACTGCCCACTGCCCACTGCCTACTGCCCACTTTTCACGCTGCCCGGCGGTGTTCGCGGCCGCGGCCGTGCTGGCCTTCGTGCTGGCCTTGGACAAAGCTTAGCAGGTGGTTGACTTGCGGGACAAGATGGCCGTTGGCGCGGAGGATTTCCCAGGCGTTTTCCAGGCCGACTTTCGAGCGGTAGAGCAGGCGGTGGGCTTCGACGAGGGCTTCGATGACTTGCGGGGAGAAGTCGTTGCGTTTCAGGCCGACGGCGTTGATGCAGCGCGGCCGGGCGGGATAGCCTTCGACGAGCATGTACGGGGGCACGTCGTTGCGGCAGGCGCTCAGTCCGGCGACGAAACTGTAGCTGCCGATCGTGGCAAACTGGTGAACGGCCACGGTGCCGGACAACGAGGCGTGGTCGTGGACGTGGACGTGGCCGGCCAGCAGCGAGCCGTTGGCGACAATGATGTGGTTGCCCAATTGGCAGTCGTGGGCGACGTGAGAGCAGGCCATCAAGAAGTTATGATCGCCGACGCGGGTGACGCCCTCTTCCTTTTCCGAGGCGCGGTTGATGGTGACGCACTCGCGGATGATGTTGTGGTCGCCGATGATGACTTTGGTGTCGCTGCCGCCGTAGGTGATGTCCTGCGGCTCGCCGCCGATGACAGCGTTGGGGTAGATGTGGTTGTAGCAGCCGATGGCGACGTTGCCCATCAGAGTGACGCTGTTTTCCAAGCGCGTGCCGCGTCCGATGCGGACCTGCGGCCCGATGACGCAGAAGGGGCCGATCTCGACTTCGTCGTCGATTTGGGCGCGGGGATCGATGGAAGCGGTATCAGCGAAGTAGCTGGCCATGGAAACGGCTCCTACGTTCTGTCAGGCACAACATCGAATTGGATCTGCGGCCTCTTCCTGGGCAACGATGGTTCGCACCAGTTCGGCGTTCAAGCGGTGGCCGCTGCGGTAGGCGATGAATCGCCCGGCCAGATCGCAACCGGCCAAGGCGAGATCGCCGACCATATCGACCATCTTGTGGCGTACGCACTCATCGGGAAAACGCAGTTGATTATCGATCGGCCCGTGCAGGCCGAAGATCAGCAGGTCTTTGCAGGTGGCCCGCTGACCGAGGCCGAGGGCCTTGATGGCTTCGGCCTCGGACTGCAAGAGAAACGTGCGGCTGGGGGCCAGATTGATGTGAAAATGCCGGGGCGACAGGGAGACTTCCAGCGATTGGCGTCCGATGGAGTTTCCGCTGCCGTAATCGAGTTCGTAGCGGAGCACCATCTTTCCGGAGGAGCAGGAACGCGCCTCGATCCAACTGCTCTGGTCGCCGACGCGAATGGTGCGGCGGATCGCCCTGCGCCGCCGCGGGGCAGGCTGCTCGACGATGCCCGCGGCAGTGAGGATTTGCACGAAGGGGAGGCTGGAGCCGTCGCAACCGGGCATTTCCGGGCGATCGACGCGAAGTTCGCAGTTGTCGATTTGCAAGCCGGCGAGCGCCGCCATGATGTGCTCGATCATCTCGACGTCGGCCTCGCCGCAGCGGAGCGTCGTTCGTCGTGGCGTTTCGACGCGATAGTCGATGGTGGCGGGGATTCTCGGACAACCTTTGAGGTCGGCCCGAACGAAAACGATGCCGGTGTCCGCGGGCGCGGGCCGAAACTCGACGCGGACGTCGCATCCGCTCCAATACCCCACTCCCTGGATTGTGGCCGGGGCGGCTATCGTTCGCTGTTTTCGTGTAGGTTGCATTCCGAGGCGCCAGTCATCCATGACGAATTGAAAGAGGATTTTCGTCCACGATCCGGCCGTCCTTGGCCGGCGGTGGGCGACTTCCCGCAAAAGTTACCTGCGGTTGTTGCCGCCGAAGGGACTTGGGGGCTGCCCGCCGCGCTGATCGGCCGTGGCCGGATTCGGCCCGGCACGATTCACGTCTTGCAAGATCAGGTCGGTGATGTCCAAGCCGGGATCGTACCAGACGACGGGGCGGTTGATGAAGTTCAACACGCTATCGGGCCGCTGCACGTCGACCGGCTCGCCGTTGAAACGCAGGACCATGTCGATGCCGCGTTGCTTGCAGAAGTAGTCGGTGGCTTGCAGGATTTCCTGGTATACCTGGTGGTAGATCATCGACTCGCGTTGCAGGAACTCGCCCTTTTGCCGGTTGACGTCAACCGCCAGCTTGGCCTGCCGATTGGCGATTTGCTCTTCCATGTCGGCATAGTCCTTGGTTCCCTTGTTCAGCGCGGGAAGGGCCTCCTGAATGAGCTTGTCGATGGCGATACGTTCGGCCTTCACCCTGGCTTCGGCGGCCTGCACGTCGCGCTTCATGTCTTCCATCATTTGCTTGAAGCGGGCGTGGGTCTTGAAGATGCGGGTGATGTCGATCAGGGCCAGTTGCGGACCGCCCCCCATCGGCTGCCCGGCGGGGGCCGACGTGGTTTGGGCCACGGCCAGCGAGATCAGATAACCAAAGGAGACGAGCAGGGCCAGTATGGCCCAACGATGGGACTTCTTCACGTCAGCACTCCTTGCTGTTGCGTCGGTTCTCTCTACCGGAGGCGGTCTTTTCCATCAGACCCCATACCGACTGGATCCTTCCGTTCGAGCAGAATTGGCTCCCAGGGAGGCGATATTCTGCCGAGTAACGGCGTTTCGGTAAATAGCAGATAATTGGCCGTGAGGCGTCAGTTCGTAACTCATAAAACGCCAAGCGGTTACGATTCAATTTCTGGCCGGCGACCGGGCTGTCGCCGCAAGCGGCGAGCGGCTGGAAAATCGGAATTGCCCTTGTCTGGTCGTCTTGACATCCATGTCGCCCGCCATGAGACTACCTAGATTCATCACCCCCGAGGGCATGTTGCGACGGCAGGAGCAGCGAAGCTCTGCTGCTTCACCAGTCAGCCCAGATTCTTCGCGTGCCGAGTAGCTACCCACCCCGTTCGCTGTTGGATGATCGAACCTAACACAGGGAAATTCCGATGAAACTCTTTACGATTCGCTGGGGCATTTGGTTCATCGTTTGTGGGGGGCTGGCGCCGGCGGCATTGGCCGGCGACGGGTATATCAAGTCGGAGGGACATCGCTGGACGCTCGGCACTACCGCCGTCGAACGAGTTGTGGCCTTCGAGGATGGGAAGCTGCTCCTGAAGAGCGTCAAGGATAAAGCCACTGGCCAAGAACTGATTGCCGATGGCGCTGCCTCCGATGAGTTCTTTGTCGGCATCGGCGATGGCAAGCAGTTGCTGACGGGCTCGACGGGGCCGTGGAAATTCGTCGGAGAGAAGCAGACGACGCTCAAGCAGCGCGAATTGCAGTTGGAATTGACGTTGCGGCGCGACGCGCTGGTTGTGACAAAGACGTACGTTGTATATCCCGGTTCGAGCATCATCCGGCAATGGGTCACGTTCACGAATGCCGGCAGCGGCCCGCTGAGAATCGTCGAGCCGGGGTTTCTCAACGAGACGCTGCGGCCGGGGGATGCCGAGGCGACGGATTTCCATTGGATGACGGGGGGCGAAAACTCGCCGGGCTCGTGGATGTTGAAGGTCGAGAAACTCGCGGCGTCGAAGCGACGGACGTTCGATTCGTATGAGCCGTTTCCGGCGGCGCCGACGTTTCCGGGCGATGGAATCAAGGCCAAGGTTCTGTTGAACGGGATGCAGGTCTGGCCAGCCAACGGCTGGGCGAGTTCCGCCAATGCCACGGTCTCGGTGCCGGCCGATTTCAGCGTGAATGTGGCGGCGGGCGACAAGCTGGCGTTCCTGGTCAACATGAACGGCAATATCTTCTTCGATACGACCAATTTTGACCCAACAATCCGATACGACGACGGCGAGACGCACACGGCCTCGAAGGAGTTCGGCGACAAGCAGGGGGGCAACGGCTGGCACTATCAGTACATCGAGGGGGGCAAGTACGTCGATTTGGTCTACTACCCGGCACCCAAGCAGTGGCGGAAGCAGAAGGACAATGCCAGTGGCACGCCGTTCGTCGGGGCGGGCGATCAGCATCCCGACGTACACCAGGACGCGGTTCGTGTGTGGACGGCACCCAAGGCGGGTCGCGTGCGAGTGACGGCGACGGTGTGCAACACCGGAAACCGGCTGGCCAGCGGCGGCGGTTACGGTGAGCGGATGGGGACGACAAGTTATGCCCCGTGGTACGCCCTGCTGGCGAAAGATACGCACGAGGGGCTGGTCGTCGGTTGGGACTACTTCGGCCACTGGGCCTCGTCGTTCCAACGGCATCCCAACGGAGCGATCACGGTTCAATTGAAGGTCGCGGGCCACAAACAAACGCTGGCGCCCGGCGAGTCGGTCACGTCGCCGAAGGCGTTCGTCGGCCTTTTCAGCGACGACCTCGACGAGGCCGGAAACGAAGTGCTCGACTGGCAATACCGCTATCTCTGGGATTACACCCGCGAACCGTGGTTTCCGGCGATTCGCGTGCTCGGCTATTGGATGAAGGGGACCGGCTGGGCGCAGCCGGGCGTGGGTTGGACCGGCGGCAAACCGGACATGGCGAGCGCGTTTCGCAAGGTCTTTCGCGTGGCCGACTTGTTGCGCTACGTTGGCGGCGACGTCTATCATCGCGACTGGGGCTGGTGGGATCGGGCGGGCGATTGGAACGGGCCCGATTTTCGCACCACCGGCGAGTATCTGCGCAAATCGGGCATGGGGCAATTGATCTACGCATTCCTCTACACGGTCGATCCGCAGTCGCGGGTCGCCAAGCAACATCCCGACTGGGTCATTGATTCGACGCTCGATATGTCGAAGCCCGAGGTCGTCGAGTTTATGAAGGGACAGTTGGACGATTTTCACCGTCGCTGGGGGGATTTCGAGTGGCGGAACGACAGTAGCCCGACCGCGTCGCGCAATGGCGACGACACCTGTCTGCTGGGCCAGGACGCCGGGCTGCGGAAAGTGATCCGCGATTTCCTGGACAAGTATCCCGGCAGCGCGTTTCAAGGGGTCAACGGCGGCGGCAACGAGGCCGGCTACGATTACGCCCGCTATGCCTCGACGATTTCGTTCAGCGACGGCGCGGTCGGCATTCTCCGCAACTATTATGAGTCGTTGCTGCTTCCGCCCGACAAGTCGAGCGACATTCCCGACGTTTGGAACCCGAACGATTACAACAAGGCGACGTGGCGCGGGCTGCTGTGCATCAACTTCGACATGACCGGCGACACCTGGGACCGTGCGAAACTCGAAGGGATCCGCGAGTTGGTCGACATTTACCATTATCTGCACCGCCAGGGGGTCGTGGGGCGATGGGTGCGGGTCTATCGGCCGATCGTCGCCGGCGACGATCCGACCATGTACTTCCAGCGGCTCAGCGGCGATCGACGGCGGGGCATCGTCATCGTGAAGCGGCCTCCGCCGGGCGCCGTCACCGTGCGGCCCAAAGGGCTATTGGCCGGCGAGACGTACACGATCACGTTCCATGAGTCGCAGGCGATCGAGCGACGGTCGGGCGCCGATTTGATGGAGCAGGGGATCGCGTTCAATCGGATGAGTCCCGGCGAGTTGATTTATCTGAATCTGCCACTCCATCCCGGCAGCAAGCTCGACAAGGAGCCGCCCACCGCGGCGAGCGAGGTGAAGAAGTCGGCGGGCGAGAATATGGGCTATCCGGGCGTCGAACTGACCTGGAAACCGGCCAGCGACAACAACTGGCTCTCGTATTATGAGGTATTTCGCGACGGGAAGGCCATCGACCGAGTGGCGAAGGGCCTCTACTACTTCGACCATTCGGCTGGCGCCGATCTGGCAGCGAAATATGAGGTGCGGGCGGTCGATGGGGCGGGAAATGTCTCGCCGCTTGCGTTGGCCGATGGTCCTGCCGCCAAGCGGTCGCGGGCGATCGACGACGCACCGGGCGGGGCCGTCGCCTATAGCGGTTCGTGGCACTCGGCGAGCGGTTTCCTGCCCGCGTTTTGGGGAACGCTCACCACCTCGAAACAGAAGGGGGCCACCGCCAGCCTCGCCTTCAGCGGCAAACGAGTGCTCTGGTTCAGCAAACTCGGCGCCGACGCCGGTAAGGCCGCGGTCAGCGTGGACGGCGGGCCGGCGGAGATCGTCGATACCTATTCCGCCGACGACATCTGGGGGGTCTGCGTATTTCGCAAAGAGTTTGCCGCCGCGGGCGAGCACACACTTCGGATAACGGTGTTGGGCGAACACGGCCCGCGAGCGAACGATTCGACGGTCGCGATCGACGGTTTTCGCATCGAGCCATAGGGCGACAAACTCCAATTGCTTTTTTTGCGGGGCGACGTTATCTTCCTCGCCCTTCGGCCGGGACAAGGATGTGCTGGCCAAGTTCGCCACGGAGGGTAGTGCCTTGAACGGGCAGCGGAGTGTGCTGATCGTCGATCGGTCGGAAGAGACGCGGGAAGTGCTGCAAACCGTGCTGGAACGCCGCGGAGTGCGAATCCTGGCGGCGGGCCGAGCGGAGAAGGGCCTGGAACTGGCCCGGCGGCACCATCCCGACCTCGTCGTGCTCGACCTGGAAATGGACGACATGCCCGCCGAACAATTTCGTAGTGCAGGCGTCTCGCCTGCAGATTGTGGCGATTGTGGCGCAGGCGAGACGCCTGCACCACAATATCAGCCGCAATTCGTCTTATTGGGTAGTCTGCGGCGGCAGGGCAACGACCTGCCGGGGAGCGAGTTTGTCGCCAAGCCCTATCACTATGGCCTGTTGATTCGTAAAATCGAGGAGTTGCTCGATAATACACGGGAGTCCGGGCCGTGCCGACGTTGTTCGTCATCCGCGGAGTCGACCAGGGGAGCCGCTTCGAACTGACCGAGCCCACCGTCCGGTTGGGGCGCGATCCGTCGAGCACCATCCCGCTGCACGACACCGAAGTCTCCCGCCATCACGCCGAAATCCGTTGGATCGACGGCGAATACGCCATCTCCGATCTGAATAGCTCGAACGGCACCTTCATCAACGGCCAGCGGATTCGCCAGCAACAACTCGCCAGCGGCGATCAACTTCAGGTGGGGAGCACGCTGATGCTCTACACCGGGCCCGCCGAGGAATCGCAAGAGAACTTGGCCGACGTGGTCAGCATCGGGTCGTCGGCCGAGCCGTTGGACAACTCGCGGATCGTGCGTTCGGTGTCGCAGCAAGAGGGGAGCCGCATCTTCGAGCTTGCCTCGGAACTGCCGCAAAACTCGTGGCTCGCCCGGGCGCGGAGCAACTTGCAGGTGATGTACCGCACGGCGCTGGCGGTCAGCCACACGTTGGACATCGACCAGTTGTTGCAGCGAATTATGGAGTTGATCTTCGAGTGGGTCGAGGCCGACCGCGGCTGCATCATGTTGATGGACCCGGAGAGCAAGACCCTTCACCCGAAAGTCCGCCGCACGCGGAAGGGGGTGCGGGCCGACGAGCGGATTTCGATTAGCAAGACGATTCTCGACTACGTCACCAACCGCAACGAAGGGGTGTTGACCAGCGACGCCCGGCAGGACGACCGCTGGAGCGCCGGCGGCAGCATCGTGCAGATGGGGGTGCGCGAGGCGATCTGCGTGCCGATGCGCGGCCGCTACGACGTGGTGGGGGCGATCTACATCGACACTTCGACCTCCGCCCAGCAGTTGGTGCAGAAAGGCGGGGCCAACAAGTTCAACGAGGACCATCTCAAGTTGATGATCGCCATCGGGCACCAGGCGGCGTTGGCGGTCGAGGACACGCGCTACTATTCCGCTATGGTCCAGGCCGAGCGGCTGGCGGCCATCGGGCAGACGATCGCCACGTTGTCGCACCACATCAAGAATATCCTGCAAGGCATCCGCGGCGGCAGCTATCTGATCCAGATGGGCCTGAAGGACCACGACGAGGAGATTACCCGCAAAGGCTGGAACATCGTCGAGCGGAACCAGAACCGCATCTCCGCGCTGGTGATGGACATGCTCACCTTCAGCAAGGAGCGCGAGCCGGACCTGACGGTGGCCAACATCAACGCCGTGGTGTCGGACGTGATCGAGTTGATGCGGGTCACGGCAGACGAGGCGAAGGTCGAACTGGCATGGCGGCCGGGCGAACCAATGCCGGCGTTGATCTTCGATCCCGAGGCGATTCACCGGGCGGTGTTGAACGTCGTGACCAACGCGATCGACGCGGTGAGCGAGCGGGAGACGCCCGGGCGGGTCGAAGCGGCCACAAAGTACCTAGCGGAACAGAAGCTGGTGCGAATCGTGGTCGAGGACAACGGGCCCGGCATTCCCGCCGACCAGATGGAGCACCTTTTCAGCCCGTTCGTCTCGTCGAAGAAAAGCCGCGGCACGGGCCTGGGACTACCGGTGAGCCAGAAGATTCTGAGCGAGCACGGCGGGCGAATCTTGGTCCAATGCGAGCCGGGAAAGGGGTGCCGTTTCATCCTCGAATTGCCCGCCACGTTGCCGCCGACCGAATCGGGGACGATGGCGCATAAGACGAACGGTCCTTAGCGATTTTGCGGATTGTTCCGTGCGAAACCGCAAGCGGCTGGTGCGGCGATGGCGGAGGTTTGACAGCGATTGTGGGCGTGATTAGCATAGGCGCTATACACCCGAGGGCACGTCGCCAGAGGGTGGACTTCTCAACGCCATCGCAACGGTGTCACGCTTATGCCAACTCTTCGCTCGCGTCTTTCGTCGTTCTTCACTCGGTGTTTTGGTTCTCGCGGGTTGTTTCTCGCCCTTTCCGCGTTGACGGTGGGCGCGTTATCTGCCGGCACTGCATGGGGGCAGGATTTCATTCACGTCGATCAGCAAGCTGCGAGAAGCTGGACGTTGCACCGGATCGCGGTGATTCAGGCGGCCAACGGCGACGTGACGGGGGCGAAGAACACAGTGGCCGAGATTACTGAGCCGCAGTGCAACCCGGGGCCGTCGGAGGTGACGAGCGTTCTGGTTCTGCAACGGGATGGTGATGTACGATCATCCGCCGGCGTTTGCCCGCCGCCCTTGCGGCAATTGGGCCGTCTGCCCGATCTATCGCGACTTGTCGCCCCGCAGCGTTCCGGCCGAAGTGCCGCAGGGCCTGCCGGCGAATTATCTGGCCGCCGACCCGCGTCACGGGGCCGTCGTCGATTTCCGCGACGAGTGCGACTCCTACGGCACCCGCGTAACCTCCAGACGCTACGCCGACGGTTATGTCGTGATCGAGACGCCGCACCCGGCACAGGCCGATCGCTGACAGGGCCCTCCAAGTGACCTGCCTCGCTCGGAAATAGCCGGGAGTCAACGACTCCCGGAGGGGCGCCGGAAATCCACGCGCATTCCGGGAGTCGTTGACTCCCGGCTATTCTCCAACGCTTTTACGGGGGACTCTCCCAGATCGTTGTTCTCCGGACGATGGGCCGCTGATGGCATGGTGGGGGATTGACCACCGATTCACCGCCTCTGTAAGCTATCAGCAGGTGCCACCTCCCAGAAAGGAGATTCTGCTATGTCGCCGTTCTACCGTGGAACGATACCTTCCGATTTCCGAACGCTAGCGATCTTGTTCGGAATGGTGATGTTGTCGATTGTCTGCGCATCGTTGGCAGCGGAGAAGCAGCCGGCACAAAAGGCTCTTGATCGCGGGAACACGCTTCTTGACAGCGGTCACTTCAACGAGGCAATTGCCGCTTTGACCGAGGCAATTCGGCTGAATCCGAAGGATAGCAAGATATACCATCGGCGGGCACTTGCCTTTGAGAAGACGGGGCAATTGAGCAAAGCTATTGCCGATTATACTGAGGCAATTCGACTCGACCCCACGGCGCCGAATCCGCACATTAACCGAGGAAACGTTTACGGTAAAATGGGAAACTCCGCCAAGGCTATCGCGGACTACACCGAGGCCATTCAGCTTGCCCCCAAGGATGCTGATATCCACTATAATCGAGGCTACACCTATTTCAATATTGGTGAGCAGGCCAAGGCCATCACGGACTTCACTGAGGCAATTCGCATCAACGCAAAGTACTCTAATGCGCACTACGCCCGTGGTCGTGCCTACGCACAAAAGGGCGATTTCGAGACGGCCATTAAAGACTACACGGAAGCCATACGAATTAAGCCAGCCTTCGCTGGCGTCTACGTAGATCGTGGCAATGCGTACGTTCAGATCGGAGCGTTTGCGAAGGCGGAGGCCGACCTTTCAGAGGCCATCAGGCGGGCCCCAAACGACGCCACAGTTTACGGCGGCAGAGGCGAGTTCTATCTTCAAAGACGCAACTTCGACAGGGCGCTCGCTGACAGCACGAAGGCCATTGATCTAAAACCTGATTATGCCGAGGCGTACGCCTTCCGAGGCGTCGTTTATGGGATGAATCGCGATTCTGACAGGGCAATAGCGGACTTTGACGAAGCGATTCGGCTCAGCCCAAAGCTCATCCTGGCGTACTTGGGACGGGGCCTCGTGTACAAGGAGATGGGAGAAAAGGCCAAGGCGGACGAGGACTTTGCGAAAGCCAGAAGCCTCGGCTGGAAGAAGGGGCAGCCGGTCCCAAAACCGTGACATTCCAAAATCGCGGACACACCTTCACCGATGCTGAAAATTCTCTTCCTTTGCACCGGCAACTCCTGCCGCAGCCAAATGGCTGAGGGCTGGGCGCGGCATCTTCGCGGCGATCGGATCGAAGCGTTCTCGGCCGGGATCGAAGCCCACGGATTGAACCCGGACGCGGTTCGGGTGATGGCGGAGGCGGGGGTGGACATCTCCGGGCAACGGTCGAAGCGGGTGGGCGATCTCCTGGGCGTTGAGTTTGATTATGTCGTGACGGTTTGCGATAATGCCCGCGAGGCGTGCCCGGTGTTTCCCGGAAGGGCCAAGATCGTTCATGTCGGCTTCGACAACCCACCCCGCTTGGCAGCCGGTGCCCGAACAGAAGAGGAGCGTTTGGCCCCGTATCGCCGCGTGCGGGACGCGATTCGGGCGTTCGTCGAAACGCTGCCCGACGGCTTGAGGAAGATCGAAGGGACGTAAGATTGCCCCGCGCTCCGCGGACAAAGGGGGCGGCAGTGCAACTGCCGCCCCAACAAGCACAACTGCCGCCCCAATAAACGGCCAGCGCGGAAGATGGATAAAATTGCGGAGATCTCGCCATTTCCTAACAGAATCCTAATGGACGGGCACTACATTATTAGCACGAATGTTGACAAAAACCGTTTTACTTCCAATCCACTCGCAGTGCGGCGTGGGGAGGGACTGAGTATGGTTCGACAATCCGTGCTCGTGGTCGAGGACGAAGAAGACATCCGCGAACTGGTCAGCTACAACCTGTTGAAGGAGGGCTACCAGGTTGCCGGCGTGGCGTCGGGGGAGGATGCGCTGTCGGCGGTCGAAGCGAAGACGCCGGACCTGATCCTCTTGGACATCATGTTGCCCGGCCTCGATGGGCTGCGCGTCTGCCGCAAGCTGAAAGAGGACCCGCGGTTCCAGTCGATTCCCGTCATCATGCTCACGGCCAAGGGGGAGGAGCCGGACATTGTGGCGGGGTTGAACATGGGGGCGGACGACTACGTCACGAAGCCCTTCAGTCCCAAGGTGTTGCTGGCGCGGGTGCAGGCGGTGTTGCGCCGCGCCGAGGCCGAGGGTGACAAATCGGAGGAAGATGACGAAGACGAGAGCGAGGTCGTCGAGATTCGAGACCTGAAGATCCATCCCGGCCGGCACGAGGTGTTCGTCACAGGTAAGCCGGTCGACTTGACGGCCACCGAATTCAAGCTGTTGCACTTCCTCGCCCAGCGCCCCGGCTGGGTATTTACGCGGCAACAGATACTCGACGGCGTGCATGGCGACAATTATGCTATAACGGATCGGGCGGTGGACGTGCAGATCGTCGGCCTGCGGAAGAAACTCGGCGACGCAGGGACGTATATCGAGACGGTGCGGGGCGTCGGGTATCGCTTCAAGGAATAGTCGATGCGCAAGCGACGGCTCTGGTGGTGGCTATTCATCTCCTATCTTTGGGTGCCGATCGTCTTGCTCGTAGGTCTGGGCCTCTACGGTTCCAACGTTGTCCAGCGGCTCTACGAAGAGCAACTCAAATCCGATCTGGAAGCCCGCGCCCGGCTGGCCGCCGAACCGATCGACGATCTGTTGCTCAAGAAGCAGCCGGAAAAGATCGACGCGCTCTGCAAAGTGTTGGGCCAAGCTAGCCGCACGCGGATTACCGCCGTGCTCCCGTCGGGCGAGGTGATCGGCGATGCCGAGGCCGATCCTGCCGACATGGACAATCACGGGAACCGCGAGGAAATCAAAGAGGCGCTGGCCAGCGGCTTCGGGTACATCGTTCGCCGCAGCGCCACACTGCACGACAATCGGATTTACGTGGCGGTTCGGCTGATGCACGGCGACGGGCCGGCGGCGGTGGTGCGGGCGTCCTTTCCGCTTGCCGAATTGGATAACGCCCTGAGCCGCGTTCGCAGCCGTGTCTTTTGGGCGGCCTTCGTCGCGGCGTTGTGCTACGCCCTTATCAGCCTGGTGATTTCGCGGCGGCTGAGCCGGCCCTTGGAGGAGATCAAGGCCGGCGTCGATCGGTTCGCCGCCGGCGAGCTGAACCATCGGCTGCGGGTGGCCGGCTCGGCGGAAGTCACCGCCCTGGCCGAGACCATGAACCGCATGGCCGAGCAGTTGGACGAGCGGATCCGAACAGTGTTGCGGCAACAGAACGAACGGGATGCCATGCTGTCGAGCATGGAAGAGGGGGTCTTGGCGATCGACAATGAAGGGATGATTTTAAGCCTCAACGCGGCCTGTGCGACGCTGCTGGGTGAGGAGGCGGCGAAGTTGCAGGGGCGGGGCGTTTATGAGGTGATTCGCAAGGCGGACCTGCTTCAGTTCATCGAAACGGCGTTGGCCAGCCCTTCGCCCGTCGAAGGGGAGTTTCAAATTCGCGGCCAACAGGACCGCTGGGTCAGCGCCCACGGCACGTTGCTGCACGACTCGCAGCGGGGGAAGATCGGCGTGCTGGTCGTGCTGCACGACAACACGCGCTTGCGGCACTTGGAAGAGGTGCGGCGCGACTTCGTGGCCAACGTGTCGCACGAACTGCGGACGCCGATCACCTCGATCAAGGGCTTTCTCGAAACCCTGGTGGACGGCGCGCTCGAAGAGAAGGAAAACGCCCATCGTTTCCTGCAAATCATGCTGCGGCAAGTGAACCGGCTCGACGCGATCATCGGCGACCTGCTGGTGCTGTCGCGGATCGAGCGCGGCGCCGAGGAGCAGCGGATCGAAGTGACGCGGGAATCGATCCGGGGCGTGCTGCGGGCGGCCATCGAGATGTGCGAGAAGAAAGCGATCGACAAGGGGGTCAAGATCGAATTGGTCTGCCCGGAAGAACTCACCGCCGAGATCAATGCGGCATTGTTGGAGCAGGCGGTGGTCAATCTGTTGGACAACGCCGTCAAGTACAGCAATGCGGAAGCGGTTGTCGAGGTCCGTGCCGCTTGCGAGGGGGCGGAACTTGTGATTCGGGTGAAGGACCAGGGCTGCGGCATCGACGCCCAGCATTTGCCGCGGCTGTTCGAGCGGTTCTACCGCGTCGACAAGGCCAGAAGCCGTGAATTGGGGGGGACGGGGCTCGGGCTGGCGATTGTCCGCCACATCGCGTTGGCGCATCGCGGGTCCGTCAGTGTCGAGAGCACGGTGGGGGTCGGCAGCACATTCTGCTTGCGGCTGCCGCTGTGTGCAGGCGAAAGAGTAGGGGACGAGGGCGGGGGACAGGGCTAGTGGTCTGTCCAGATCAAGTTTACGTGTTGGGTGCCACTGCTGGCTTGTCCAGCAGTGCGGGAAGCACGGTTGGACAAGCCAACCGTGGCACCCGTAAAGTCAAATTGGACAGACCACTAGGACGTGTTCTTGAGAGTTCTTGTCGATTGGTCTTGCGTGCGAAGCCGCAAGCGGCGGGGTGAAACCGCAAACGATTGCCTTGGCTTCACGCGGAATTCGGCACGCTAACCGAATCCTAACCGATTGGCCACATTCGCCTAATCGGCGCTCCCTAGTATTTGTGTGGGATAAGCGGAGGTTTTGCACACACAGACAGTAGGGAGGGCTTGCGATGCGAACGTCTTGGAGTTTTGGGCGAAATGCGATCGCTTTGGGAGCGGTGCTCGGACTGGCCGTCCTAATGGCTGGAGGAGGGCAATGCCGCGCCAAGGATGCCGCGGACACGGCGACCAAGCATTACGAGAAGGTATCGGGAGTGGACGGCAGCCTCAACGGCATCGGCTCCGATACGATGGTGAACATGATGACCCTTTGGGCCGAGGCATTCAACAAGCTCTATCCGAACGTCAAGATTCAGATCGAGGGGAAGGGTTCGGCCACGGCGCCGCCGGCTTTGACCGCGGGGACGGCCCAGCTTGGACCGATGTCGCGGAAGATGAAGCCCGAGGAGGAGGACGCCTTCGAGAAGGAGCACGGTTTCAAGCCGTTGCGGGTCAGCGTCGCGCTGGATTGCCTGGCCGTTTACGTGAACAAGGACAATCCGATCAAGGGGCTGACGCTGGCGGAGCTCGACGGCATTTTCTCCAAGACGCATAAGAGCGGCCACGCCGACGTCTCCGTCTGGGGGCAAGTCGGCTTGACCGGCGATTGGGCCGACATGGCGATGAGCATGTACGGCCGCAACTCGGCCAGCGGCACGTATCTCTATTTCCAGGAGCACGCCCTGGGCAAGGGGGACTACAAGAGCACCGTCAAGGAGCAGCCGGGTTCCGCGGCCGTGGTCAATAGCGTCGCGACCGATCGGGCGGGCATCGGATACTCGGGCATCGGCTACCGCACGTCGGAAGTCCGCGCGATTCCGCTGGCCAAAGACTCGAAGTCACCGCTGGTCGAGCCGACTTTCGACAACGCCTTGAAAGGCAAGTATCCGCTGGGCCGCTCGCTCTACATTTACGTGGCGAAGAGGCCGGGCGAGCCGCTGCCGACGCTGATCGAGGAGTTCCTGCGGTTCGTGCTCTCCAGCGAGGGCCAGAAGATCGTCGTCAAGGATGGATACGGTCCCTTGCCGGCGAAGATCGATGCCAAGCAACTGGAGTTGTTGAAATAGTCATTTGCGGTCCCCTCTCCCATTGGGAGAGGGTGAGGGTGAGGGCCGTCTTTGTTTGGATATGAGCCTTGAAGTCTGAGCCTTATCTGCCCTCACCCCCTGCCCCTCTCCCAAAGGGAGAGGGGAGAGACCTTATGCCCGAACTGAAGACGGCCTCGACTCGAAGAGCCAAACGCCGCGACAAGCTCGCGCGCTGGGTCATCACGTTGGGTGGAGCGACCGTCATTGCCAGCGTGATCGCCATTCTGGCGCTGATCGTAGGGGTCACCCTGCCGTTATTTCGGGCGGCGCGGGCGAGCGTTGCCTGCGTCTGTCCACTTCCCACGCGGGAATTCGGTGACGCCAGTAGAGTGCTGCGGGTCGGCATCGATGCGAGCCTGGACGGCAGGAGCGTCACGGGCTTCGTTTGGAGCGCGAACGGAAGCGTGGGCTGGGTGGACTTGCGGAGCGGCAAGTTGACCGGCCAAGATCGCGTGCCTCCGCCCGGCGGGGCGAAGAGCACGCTCCGCTCGGTGGAACCGCTGGGCGACGGGAAATACTCGCTCTGCTGGTCGGACGGGGCGGCGGCGTTGGTCGAGATCGCCGCACGACGCACGAGTGGCAAGGACGCCAAGACCGCCCCTTATGCCGTCCGATCGTTGGCCCAGATTTCCACGCCGTTATCGGACAAAAAGTTGCGGTCAGCGGCCGCGGTCGGCGACGCGACGGTCCGCTCCTGCTTTATCAGACGCTCCAATAACGGGGCGATTACCCGCGCGGCGCTGCTCTCAAACGGGACGATCGCGCTTCTGCGGCAAGCCACCACCGAAACGCCGATGGGGGACGAAGAGGTCAGCACGCATGAGAGCGTCTTGCGGGACGAGATCGTCGCGCACGTTTGCACGATGACGATGGACCGCGAGGGGAACACGCTCTACGCCGGCACCGATAATGGCCGGCTGCTGCGCTGGCGGCTCGACGAGAAGGGGGAAGCGGCCGATCGAGAGGTGGTCCGCGCGTATTCCGACGGCCGCGCGATCACGGCGCTGGCGCTGGTCTTGGGCGACGTGTCGCTGGCAGTGGGCGACGCGAAGGGGGAACTGACGGTGTGGTCGCCGATCAACAGCGACGGCACGCGGAAGTTGCAGGCGATTCATCAACTTATGCCGCACCGCAGCGCCATCCGCGAAATTCTCCCCTCCGGCCGAAACAAGTCGCTTCTCAGCCTCGATGCCGACGGCGTCGTGCATCTCGACCATACGACCAGCGAGCGTCACCTGCTTACGATCTCGCTTTGTGGTGCAGGCGTCCCGCCTGCAAAGAAGAAAGCAGGCGAGATGCTTGCACCACAGAAGAAAGCAGGCGAGACGCCTGCACCACAGAAGATAGCAGGCGAGACGCCTGCTCTACGAATCGGTTTTGGGCTGCGGGGGGATGCGCTGCTGGAACTGGACGCCGCCGGCAGGCTGACCGCGTGGCAGATCGAAAGCGGTTATCCGGAAATCAGCCTCAAAACGCTTTTCGGCAAGGTCCAATACGAAGGGTACGACCAGCCGGAGTATACCTGGCAAACGACCGGCGGCGAGGATTTCGAGGCGAAATTCAGTCTCGTGCCGCTGATCTTCGGCACCTTGAAGGGGACGTTTTATTCCATGCTCTTCGCCGTGCCGTTGGCGTTGTTCGGGGCGATGTACGTGAGCTACTTCACCACGCCGGCCTTCCGCAGGTGGATCAAGCCGCTGGTGGAGATCATGGCGACGGTGCCGTCGGTGGTGGTCGGATTTCTGATCGCGCTTTGGCTGGCGCCGATTATCGAGAATTGGCTGTTCGCGTTCTTCGTGAGTCTGATCGCCGTGCCCGCGACGTTTGTTGTTTTCATGGCCCTTTGGCAGCTTGTACGGCGGTTCGATTGGGCGCGGCGGGTGGAGAACGGCTATGAGTTCCTGGCGGTGCTGCCGATCCTGCTGCTGGGCGTCGGCATCGCGGTCTGCCTGGCGGCGCCGTTGGAGAAAGGGCTTTTTGGCAGCGTTCCCGATACGTCACACACCGGCACTGCCACCTCCATGCCGCAGCCGTTGACACATGGTCTTGTTGGCTCGACTCCGCGGTGGCAAATCCTAGCGTTCCTCACCGCGCTGTTTGTAATTCCCGTGACACTGTTGGTTCTTAGGACCGTCTGGCGGCATCTGCCGAAGTTCAATTTGGTCGAACCGATGGCTTCGGACCGAAAACGTCTTGCGATGCTAATTGCGGCGCTATGCAAATGTCTCATACTAGTAGGCAGAGTTCTCTTCTGGTTGGGGGGGATTACCCTGGCAGCGGCGCTTGCGTTCTGGCTCGCCGGCTTGATGGAAACCTCGTTTTTTCCGAAAGAGTTCGTTGGCAATTTCCGACAGTGGCTTTTCCGCGGGCCGCTGGGCATGCAGTACGATCAGCGGAACTGCATCATCATCGCCTTTGGGCTGGGTTTCACGGTGATTCCGATCATCTTCTCGATTTCGGAAGATTCGCTCTCGAATGTGCCTTACAGCATGACGGCGGCCTCGATGGCCGTGGGGGCGAGCCGCTGGCAGACGCTGTGGCGGGTGGTGTTGCCGTCGGCCAGCCCCGGCATTTTTGCCGCGACGATGATCGGCTTCGGCCGCGCGGTGGGCGAGACGATGATCGTGTTGATGGCGACCGGCAACACGCCGATTCTCAGTTGCAGCCCGTTGAACGGGATGCGAACGCTGTCGGCCAACATTGCCGTGGAGATTCCCGAGGCGCCGGTGGGCGGAACGCTCTACCGCGTCCTTTTTCTCTGTGCGGTCCTGCTGTTTGTATTAACGTTCACGGTGAACACTGCGGCGGAGTTGGTCCGCCAGCGGCTGCGAAAACGGTTTGGGCGGTTCTGAGAGGCTATCTGGAAAAGTAAATCGTTGGGGTGGCAGTTGTACTGCCGCCCCCAGAATCCGTGGAAATCGGGATGGCAGTACAACTGCCACCCCAACTTCCCGGTTTCGGTGAGACGGCGGAGGATGAGAGCAGCAATGGCAAGAGACGCGAAACAGCCGATCGAGCCCGTGCAGACCGCTCCCGCGCCGGCGCTGCACCAAGGAGAGCGGGGACGGTTTTGGCGGCGGGGCGAGCCGCTGGTGTGGACGACCGCGGCGGCGCTGGCGGGAATGCTGACGCTGGTGTTCCTGCTCTTGGCGGTGGTGTTGGTCAACGGGTTGGGCGTGTTCTGGCCGAAACCGGTGGCAGAGGTCACGTTGGCCGGCGGCACGAAGTTCTTCGGACAACCGATTCGCAGCACGGTCAATCCGGACGACCATCAGTCGAGCACGCAATTCAAGACCGCCAATCGGGAGCAAGACCCGCAGCGGCAGGATTTTCGCTGGATCAGGGACGACGCCATTGCGAAAACGACCTATCCGCCCGGGGTTCTCGTGCTGGAGCGTGCGGAGAATGGGGACTTCTACGGATTCGCAAAAGGCGTGGCAGGCCCCGACGTGGCGCCGTCTTCTGAAGGCTCGAAGATTGCCGAGCTTTCCGAGGCGATCGCTGCGATACGCCGGAAGGCGGCCGAGCGGGTCGCACCGATCTCGGCCGAGCTGTCGGCGTTGGGCGACCAGCTTCAGAAGATCGAAGGCAAAGTGCTCGTGCTGAGTTACCGCAGGGACCGGCTTGCGGTTGACACGGGCACTGACCGACCGCCTGCGCCGCAGACTTCGCGGGTGGACTTGGACCACCAGATTGCGGCGCTGCAAGCCGAATACCGACGCATCAAGGGACAATTCGAGCAACTCTCGAACCGGCAACAACAACAGGAGTCGGAATTGCGGCGGAACGTCGCCATTATGACCGACGCGGCGGGCAAGGAGACGCCCGTCGCCCTGGCCGACATCGTGCGGTTTTACGATCCCAACGACATGGGTTTCTGGGCGAAGTGCGGGCATTACTTGAGCAAGATCGGCGAGTTGCTCTGCGACAAGCCGCGCGAATCGAATACCGAAGGGGGACTGTTCCCGGCGATCTTCGGCACCGTGATGCTGATCTTCCTGATGGCGATCACCTGTTTTCCGCTGGGGGTGCTGGCCGGAATCTATCTGGGCGAATACGCCAAAGATGGATTTTTCGTTCGGCTGGTGAGGATCGCGGTGAACAATCTGGCGGGCATCCCCTCGATCGTTTACGGCATCTTCGGCCTCGGGTTTTTCGTATACGGCATCGGCGGGCTGCTGGACCAGTGGTGCTTTCCCGAGCGGGTCGCCGCCGGCACGCCCACCTTCGGAACCGGCGGCATCCTTTGGGCAAGCCTGACGCTGGGGCTGTTGACGGTGCCGGTGGTGATCGTTTCCACCGAGGAGGCGTTGCGGGCGATCCCGCGGGCGACGCGCGAGGGCTCGTTCGCCCTGGGGGCGACGAAGTTCCAGACGCTGGTTCGCGTCTTGGTGCCGATGGCCTCGCCCGGCATGATGACCGGCTTCATCCTGGCGATGGCTCGGGCGGCCGGCGAAGTGGCCCCGCTGATGATTACGGGCGTAGTGAAACTGGCCCCGCAGATGCCGCTGGACGGCTCGTTCCCGTTCTTCCATCTCGATCGCAAGTTCATGCACTTGGGCTTCCATATCTACGACGTCGGCTTCCAGTCGCCCAACGTCGAAGCGAGCAAGCCGATGGTGTTCGTGACCACGTTGCTGCTGCTGCTGATCGTGCTGGTGATGAGCAGCGCGGCGATTTACCTGCGAAACCGCATGAAGAGACGTTATCAGGTGCGCACCATTTGAGGACGTAGTCGGCACACGCCGTGTGCCGTCGGCCGCACACGGAGTGTGCGGGGTACAGACTATGGCAAACGAGAAGGAGCAACCTGTGAATACGACATTAGACGTTCCGCGCCGCGCCGTGGCCGTGCCGCCGCACGTCGAGAGCGATCGGGCCCCGCCCGAGCACTTCGACGCGATTGTGCAAACGCGCGAGTTGTGCCTTCATTACGGTTCGAAGCAATCGCTCTTCGACATTTCCATGGACTTTCCGCGGCATCAGGTCACTGCGCTGATCGGGCCGTCGGGCTGCGGCAAATCGACGTTGCTGCGATGCCTGAACCGGATGAACGACCTGATCGACGACGTCGCCATCGCCGGCAACATCCTGCTGGACGGCGAGGAGGTCAACGATCCGACGCTCGACGTGATCGAATTGCGCCGCCGCGTCGGCATGGTGTTTCAGAAGGCGGTGCCGTTTCCGAAGTCGATCTACGAGAACGTCGCCTACGGTTTGCGGATTGCCGGCATCCGCGATCGGCGGGTGCTCGACGAGGCGGTGGAGAAGAGCCTCCGCCGCTCGGCGCTGTGGGACGACGTGAAGGAGCGGCTGACGGAGTCGGCGCTGGGGCTTTCCGGCGGGCAGCACCAGCGGCTCTGCATCGCCCGGGCGATCGCGGTGAGCCCCGAGATCATCCTCATGGACGAGCCCTGCTCGGCGCTCGACCCGCGTTCGACGACGCGGATCGAGGACCTGATCGGCGAGCTGCGCGGCGAGTATACGATCATCACCGTGACGCACAACATGCAGCAGGCGGCGCGGGTGTCGGACTACACCGCGTTTCTCTACGAGGGGGTGCTGGTGGAGTTCGGCCCGACCAAGCGGCTGTTCACTAAGCCCGAGCGGAAGGAGACGGAGGATTACATCACGGGGCGGTTTGGATGAACCGGCACGCTCTCGTTCCCAATCGGAGCGTGGGAACGAGACTCAACCAAAGGGAGAATTCAACGGCGATGTCGATCCACTTGCAGCGCGAGATCGAGAGGCTCAAGAAGTGTCTGTTGTCGCTGTGCGCGGTCGTGGAAGACCAGGTGCAGTTGGCAATCGAGGCATTCTTGCAGCGAGACGAGTCGGTGGCCTTGGCGGTCGAGCGGCGCGACAACGAAGTGGACCAGCGGGAAATCGAAGTCGAGGAGGAGTGTCTGAAGATGCTGGCCCTCTACCAGCCGGTGGCAACCGACTTGCGGCTGATCGTCTCGGTGCTGAAGATCAACAACGACCTGGAGCAGATCGGCGACCTGGCGGTGAACATCGCCAGAAAGGCGGCGGCGGTGGCGGCCGAGCCGCCGCTGGAAATTCCCTTGGACGTTGCGGGCATGTGGGAGAAGGTGCAGGCGATGCTGCACGATAGCCTCGACGCGCTGGTGAACACGGACGCCGAATTGGCCGAGTCGGTCTACGCCCGCGACGATGAAGTCGATCGGATGAAGCACGAGATGCGGGCGAGAGTCGAGGAGGCGGCTCGTCGGCAGCCGGAGTTGATGGGGCGGCTGCTGCGGTTTCTGGCCGTCGCCCGCAACCTGGAACGCATCGCCGACTACTCGGTCAACATTGCCGAGGACGTGATTTACATGGTCAACGGGACGATCGTGCGGCATCGCGACCGGTATTGACTTCTTCTAGGTTTCGACAAACGAGAGCGGTAATGTGTCTGTAGGGAACGCCCTCTGTGGCGTTCCGGGCGGTGGAACGGGACGGAGCCCGTTCCCTACAGCGCCCGGCATGGCAGCCGGTTTTGTTCTTACCCCCGCCGGGCGTGGTTTCGCCAACGCATTTCTAACACGGAATTGACGGAAGATTCTCGGCGGCCACATCAAACGCTCATTGGCCTTTCCGATAATTCGTGCGTCCTGGAGGTCGCCGACGATTCCCAGCGGGCGACCGCGGCGGACGCGCGAGGAGGAAGCGAGCCATGCTGACAGCGATGCACGGGGACGCCCAGTTGGTCCCGTCGAGAGTTTACAGCGCCGTCCTAGGCAAGCTATTGGTTGTGGCACTGATCCTCGTGCCGCTTGCGGCGATGCTTTTCCTGGAACCAAGACATCGTTCGGGAAAGACTGCAACCCCAAGCAGCGAAGCCGCTCCGGCCGCTCGATCGGCGGTCAAGGATCCTCTCGCGATTCCCTCTTTTGCGAAGAGGATTGACCGGTGAGTCGAGCGCCGGATTTCCAGGCGAGAAGAGACGCAATTTCACCCCATTTTTCTGTTCAAGGAGATGCAAGATGCGAGTAGGGAAAGATCGACGCGGTTTTACGTTGGTCGAGTTGCTGGTGGTGATTACGATCATCGGCATTTTGATGGCGTTGCTGCTGCCCGCGGTGCAAGCCGCCCGCGAGGCGGCACGGAAGGCGCAGTGCTCCAACAATCTGAAGCAGATTGGTTTGGGCATCCTCAACTTTGAGGCGGCGCAAAAGAAGCTGCCCACCGGCGGCGAAGGCACTTTCGCCACGGGAAGCGGCACGGCGACGACGAAATCAACGTGCTTCGCTACCCAGTCGCTGATGACGTACCTGCTGCCGTACATTGAGAAGAACGACCTTTACGATGCGATGGACCTGACGAGGAGCTATCGCGATCCCACTGCCGGAAGTCCCGTGCCAGGCGTCGTAGGCGGCTCGGCTACGGTCGATGGCACACCGGTGCTGGGAAATGTTTGGGCTGCTACCCATACCATTGAAACGTTCGTGTGCCCGAGTAATCCGTTCAACGATCCGAACACGAGAGACCCGGCCGGTTTCGGCGGCACCGACTACTTCGCTACGGTGTACACGGACATCGACGGCACCCCCGGCAGCGCCACCTATGGCGCCCGCAATAAGGCTACCCGTATGGAAGGGGCGTTGAGCGTCGACACCACGAAACTGACCCTCGCCGGCGGCACCGGTTCGATCACGCACGACTCGACCGCTCGCACGGGTGTGCGGATCAGTGCTGTTTCGGACGGAACGAGCAACACGATCGCGGTGATCGAGGATGCCGGCCGCGTCAGCCTTCAGTCGTACAACAAGGGCCTGACGCCGTACTTCTGTCTTTCGACTTACATCGACAATGAATGCCCGGCAACCCTGCTTCCGGATGACGTGACGGGCGATGCGACCGGCAATACAACCGGCACGACGGCCCACGGCGTGTGGCGTTGGGCCGACGCCGACGCGTGCGGCAGCGGACTCTCCGGACCGTTCGGCGACAACTCGACCATCGGCGCTTACAGTGGCCAAGTGATTAACCAGAACAGGTATCCGATTGGCGGACCCGTTGCGGCGCCCGGCGTCGGCGGCGTGAAGGGTTGCCAAGGCACCGGCAGTTGGTGCCAGAACAACTGCGGCGCCAACGACGAGCCGTTCAGTTGGCATTCGGGCGGCTGCAACTGCGTCATGGTCGATGGCAGCGTGCGGTTCTTGAGCGACCAACTCGATCCGGTCACTCTCCGCCGTTTGGTCACCCGTTCCGAGGGCATTCCGATCGACAGCGATGACACTGTCTTCGGCAACTAGCCGTCTACTGTGCAACGGGCGTTTGCCCGCACGATCCTTGTCTTTTCGTCCAGGCAGGCGCCGGATCAGCCGGCGCCTGCCTCGGTTTCTTCACGGAGAGTACGTCGCGAGGCGCTGCGATCCAGCAGCGTCGAAAAACTTCAGCCTCACGCAATTCTAACGGCCTGCTAATCACCCTCTAAAAAGGCGTCCGTAGAACGTAGCGTCGGGGGAGAGGACGAGGTTTTTGCTATTCGGGAGGTTCGGACTTGAACTGGCGAGACCATCCTCTTCTGGCGTTGGCGGGGCTCATTCTCATCATATTGGCCACATTGTACTTGCTCGGACGGGGCTGCGGCTGCTGGAATCGAGCAAGGGCGATCGCCGCTGCTGTCGATAACGCAGCCAACAAGACGGCCACCGGCAAGACTGCGGCGGGAAAGCCGAAGAAGGTCTGGATGGACGACTGCGCCGAGCCGCCGAACTGGGGCAAGGAAGAGCAGACGCCGAAGCCAGCCGCCGCAAAACCTGCTACGTCGCTAGCGCCGCGAGTGCAGCCAACGGCCAGCGAGGACGGCGAGGGAGGCGTTCCGGCGAGACCGCAGAAATCCTCTCGGCCGGTGGATCTCGGACGTTGGTCACCCGAAGACTTTCATGCCGCACAGCGCGAAAACGACCCTCGATTGATCGATGCGGTGGCCTATCTTGGCAGACACTTCGCCACGAAGGAGGGCGCCGAGTTTTTGGCAAAACTGCTCGAACCGCCAGCGCTCGATCCTGCGGCGCGGCGTGCGCCGGCAACTCCGCCGCTGATCGAGGCCGTGGTGGCCGCGCTGATGAGCAACGGCACCGCGACCGCCCAGGAGATTCTGGGACGATTGGTCGCCGGGACGCAAGAGACCGTCGAGCCCGAACTTGCGGCCGCGGCCGCGCTGAAGGCGCTGATGCAGCGCCCCGGAAAAGCCAAGGAAGACCTGTTGTTCAGCGTCATCACTTTCCCGGAACAGACCGTGGCGACAGACCGCAAAGCGGTCGATCGCAGCAAATTGCGGGCGGTCGCGTTGCAATGGGTGAAAGCGTCGGCGTCGGAAGCGTTTCGGCTGCGGTTGGCGAATGCCATGATCGCGGCCGACACACCGCCGGCGGCGTACGAGCAAATTTCGGGGGCGCTGAGCGACGCACGCGTCGAGAACTTGGCTGCCCAGATCGCCATCTACCGCAGCGATCGAGTGCCCGACCGCGGCAAGGAGCCGCTCGAACGGCAGTTTGCCGAGCAGAGCCGCGGGGAGTTGCGTCGGCTGCTGGGCTGCGTTCCGCCGGATCAACTCCATCCTGCCTCGGATGGAGTTGACGCGACCGGTGGTTCTTACCGCGCCGCGGAATTGCTCTGGGACCCAAGCTTCGTAAGGTTGGTGGAGATGCGGCTACGGGCGGCGGAAGGATCGGAGCAGGGCCTGCGATTGTTTTGGTTGGCCTGCACCATTCCCAATTCGGCGATGCGAGCGACGGTGTTGCAATCGATGGAGCAATACTGGGACGAGGGCCCGAAGCGGGTCGAGCCGCTAGCCGCCTCGGAGGAATCGCTGCCGGAACCGGGCTTTCTGCTCTTGGTAAAGCAACTGCCGCGGAAGGAGGTCCGCGCGGCGGCAGCGGCGGTGGACAGCAATGCGGGCGAGGGTGGCGGCGTTTCGCGATTGCCGGCGGGCAAAGCCGCCAAGTTCGCGGCGGCACGGCAAGCAAAGGATCGCCAAGATCGAATCGGGCAACAATGGCTGGGGCTTTGCGAAAGGTTGGCGCAGACGATGTGCCGGCAGTTCAGGACGGCGGCGTTGGGGCGGCCCGATGCCGAGCAGGTTCCTGCCGACTTTCCCGTCAAACTACCGCCGAACATGGCCGTCGCGGCAGCACACCACGCCGAGTGGTCTGAGGAGTTCCCGCGTTCCCTCGGCAAACTCCACCTGCCCCCTTTGCGCGTCTATTACGTCCGCATCGAACGCAAGGCCCGGCCCGACAAGGTCGCAGCTTACTTCCGACACCAGTTGCCCTCCGCGGTTCGGCACGTCAGCGATCACGGCGTCTGGTTCGATGATTTCAACCTGGATAAGAGGAGGGGAAACATGCGGTCCGTCGACGTTTTCATCGGCAAACCGAACAAGGACGTCGGCATAGTGCTCGACCAGGAGCAACAGGTCACGTTGGAGCTTCTGGTGGTCGAATGCGTACCGCGGGCGGATAACTGAAGTAAGGAATACTGAGGTAAGAAATGTCGATGACCGATGAGAGGGAAACCGTCGAAGATGCCCGGGAGGCGGGCTTATTGTGCCCGCAGTGTGAGGCGTCGAATCTGCCGCAGCGGAAGTTCTGTGCGAAATGTGGGGCGGCGCGATGGGAGGCTTGCTTCCGTTGCGGCGAAGTGTGCGCGGCCGGCGAGCTCTACTGCGGCGGCTGCGGCGTCAATCTGGCGGAAGCCGCGGCCGGGCAACTGGAGCGGGTGCAGGACGATTTCCGCGCCGCCGTCGAAATGCGCTCCGCCTGCCGCTTCGCCGACGCCATCGACCTGCTAACGCCGCTGGCCGAGAACCGGCATCCGCGCTTGGCCAGGTACGCGGCCCACGCGGAACAGCTCATTGGCCAGCTTGCCGCCGAGCGCGACCGCCGGCGAATCGTGACCGATGAGGCATTCCAGCGAGCCGGCGAGCGATTCGAGGCGTGCGACTATGACGAGGCCGCGCGGATTATCGAGCAAGTCCCGCTGCCGTGCAGAAATCAGAGCATCGAGGAGTTGCAGACGCGAATCGCCCAGCGGCGGGAGGAGCTCGCCCTGCTCGATCGTGAACTGCGGGAGGCGGTTCGCGAGAAACGGCTGTTCGACCTGCCGCCGAGGATCGAGCGCGTGCTGACGTTGAAGCCCGATCACGTCTACGCGAAACAGCTCGCCGAGCAGGTCTGGAGCCGCCTGATCGAAGCGGTGGAGAGGCGGCTGGCGGACTACCGGCACGACGAGGCTCTGCAACTGCTCGATCGTGTGGCCCCGAATTGCCGCAGCCCGCGATTGGAAGAACTGCGCCGCCGGGCGGCGGAGTTGGCGTGGTTGAACTTCGATCTTCGCAACGCGCCGGTTCTGGACGCGACGCTAATGGCCGTCGCCAAGCGGCTGCGGCAGTTGACGCCCGGTGACCCAGGTGCGGCAAAACTGTGCGAAGAAGTGCAACAGCGGGCCGCGCAGGCTGAGGCGCAGGGGGAGCGAACGCCGGTGGCCTGGGCGCGTCCGCCGCAGGAAACGCCACTGGGGATCGCCGTCGAGGAGCTCGTCGCTTTTCGCCGCATTGTTTGCACGCCGGCGCTGGCGGCCGAGTCGGAACTGCCGCGTTGCCCCGGCCGATTTGCCGTCGCCTGCGGCCTGGCGCTGGCCGGGCTGAAGCGGGCGGCGCTGCGGGTCAATCTGTTGGCCGGGGAACAGCGGGGGATGTTGAGCCGGGCGTCGCGCATGATCCGATCGTACGGCGATCGGCCCGCCTGGGGACTCGACCTCGGCATGAGCGGACTGAAGGCGGTGAAGCTCTCCTGGAACGACGCCGCGCGGCAGGCGACGGTCGAGGCGGCGGTGGCGATCGAACACGCCAAGTCGCTCAGCAATGCGCTGAACGAGGCCGACGAGCAAAAACTGATCGCGGAAACGCTCTCGAAGTTTCTCGAACGCCATCGGCCGAAGGGCGAACGAATCGCCGTCGGGCTGCCGAGCCGCATGGCGCTGGTGCGTCAGTTCGAGTTGCCGCCGGTCGAGCAGATCAAAATTCCGAAGCTGCTCGAATTCCAGGCGCGGCAGCAATTTCCTTTCCCGCTGGAGCAACTGACGTGGGACTACCAGTTTCTCGACGAAGCCGGCGGGGAGGGAAACGGATCGCGGGGCCGGGCCGGGAAGAGGTGGCGCAACGTGTTGTTGTTGGGCTCGCAGCTCGCGTCGTCGCGGCGGTTCCTCGCCGCCTTTCGCCGGCAGAGCATTCCGGTCGACGTTCTGCAAAGCGATTTCGTCGCCTTGCACAATCTCCTTGTCCACGAGAATCTCTCGGCCGCGGACGATTCAGCGACGGCGGATACGGCTGCGGCGGTGGTGGCGGTCGATATCGGTTGCGATGTAACGAACCTGGTGATCAGTTCGCACAAATCGCTCTGGTTTCGCAGTTGCGGCGTGGCGGGACACAGTTTCACCCGTGCCCTGGTCAAGGAGTTCAAGTTGAGCGTGGCCCAGGCGGAGCAGCGGAAGCGGTCGCCGGAATTGTCGGAACGTTTCAGCGATCTTTACGAGGCGATGTCGCCGGTGTTCGAGGATTTGCTCAACGAGCTTAGGCAGTCGCTAGCGGCTTACTGCGCCGCGCAGCCCGATCGGCCCATTCAGCGCATCCTGGGCGTCGGCGGCGGCTTTTCGCTGCACGGCTTGCTCCGCTGGCTGTGGCATGGGCGGTAAGATTGCCAATCCTCGTTTGGGTGTCGGGTTCAAGACGCCAAGATTACTTTAGCGGAATTGCCGGCAGGCGTTTTAGAGTCTTGTTGGCCGGATCGACCATGATGCCTACCGATTCGAGCGCGGTAACGCCCAATAGAGGGTCCGAACCGGGTTCGCCAAAGATCACTCGCCCGGCGGTCGTTTCGCCCATGAATTCGATGCGAGCCAGGCCAAACGAGTATTCTTTGACGGTTCCATCCGCCAACTCGTATGACATTTTCCCCTCTTTGCGTATTCCGATCGCTTCCAACTCATCCGAAGGCACGAGAGAATCGGTCGCTCCCGTATCGACCAGGAAGATCGCCTCGTAAGTCTTCGTCGGGGACTCGATGTTGGTGAGTTTCGTCGTTACCCTGGTCAATCCCATCTGCCAACTCCTTCGTTCTCAAGCCTAACGACATTCTACCACTCGCAAGACTAAGGGTGAATACCACGGCACCGCAGTTCCCGGAAGCGGAACAGCGGCATCGGCCACTCGCGGCTTGAGCAATCGCGGCCCTTCTATTTCTTCGGCGGCGGCGGCCCTTCTATTTCTTCGGCGGCGGTTGCGGGTCCGGCGGCTTTGGCAATGTGGGCTTGAGCAGCTCGATCGGCGGCAACTCGGCCAACTGCTTGGCGATCTCGGGCGGGACCTTGCCGCCGGCTTCCGTAAGCAATTTCGCCGCCAAACGATCGCGCGGCGCAACTTCAGGGCCGCCAGAAGCTCGACCTTCGCCTCGTTCGCATGGCCGATCATCATGTAATGAAAACCGAGCAGGAAACGGGCTTCCGGCGATTGCGGCCGCAAACGCGCGTACTTTTCCAGGGCACGCAACTGATTCGTGTATGGCTCGACGTTGCCGTAAAATGCGTAGACCGTGTTCCAGTCGGGCAGTTTCCCGAGCGACATGACCGCGTGCGATTCCACCGCCGCGCCGCGATATTCGCCCAGAGCGAACAAGCCGAGTGAATAGAGCAGGTGCACGTGCGGATTTCGCGGCTCGTCGACCGTGGCGTGCGCGGCGAAGTAGGTCGCCTTGCGATAGTCCCCCTGCGAGAACTCGGCTCTCGCGCGGCTGTGAAAGTCAAACGGATCGTCGTTGCCGCCGTAGCCTTCGACCGATGACGTGCTCGGGCCTGCGACGAGCGGGCCCATGGATGTGCCCGCGGGGATCGGCTCCGCGTCGGGGGTTGGCTCTGCGTCGGGGGCTGGCATCGTGCCGTCGTCCGTGGGCTTGTAGGCGACGTACGGGGCGGCGTTGTCGGCCGCATCGGCATACGCGAGGTAGGCATCGCCGGCATAGGGAACGCCATAGCAACAATTGCAGTAGTAGGTGGGCCACCAGGCGAACTCATACCAGGGCCACCAGTCACCCCAACCCCAACCCCATCCCCAACCGCCATACCACGGGTGAGGCCAAGGGTGCGGACCGGGATGCGGCCCGGGGTGCGAGCCGGAAGCGGAATGGCCCGCGTAGCCGGACCTTCCGGCTGCGCTTGCGCCAATGCCGGACGATCCCGAGAAAGAGTGCATCCCCATGCTGCTGCCCGAATAGTGGCCGCTGTAGCCGCTCATGCCATAGCCGCCGCCAAATCCACCGCCGCCACCATGACCGCCGCCTCCGCCACCGCCTCCGCCGCCGTGGGCAACCACGCGGGAAGCATCACAACACATCACCAAAGCGGTGGCGACGAGACTCACCCATGCGACGCGGAAGAAGTTGGTAGCCACGACGGACCTCATTTCTGCTCGACGGCCAGTTGGCGGGAAACCCGAGCAATCGCGGAGAATCGAGCGCGAATGCAAAGTTCGGGCAGACGCCGAGCGGCCGGCTGCCCATCGCCCCGTTTGTTTTGTTGCAAGGCCATTCAGCCGTTGCAACTATACCACACTCCGCAGGCAGACGTTGCCATTTTGCCACAACATTTCTGTGCAATCGCTACAGGTGACACCGCTTATTTCAACGGAACTGCCGTCTCCGCTTGTTTAACCCGGTGCCAGCAGCGACCGGGCAGCGGTGCCGCAACGGGGACGACAGAACTGTGACTGCGGAAAACTAGTGTAGTGATTCACAATTGAGTGACTTTACGGAAGGGCAACAGGTGGGGCAGACATTCCTGTCTGCCAGGGAAATCGGGCAAGCCTGGCAGACAGGAATGTCTGCCCCACCTGTCAATCCCATGATTTACAAATCCCCAACAGCGTGACGCACTACACTAGCGGGCGATGGCATGGCAGGCCCGGGGTGGGCGTTGGGGTTTGCGAGCGCGGCAGCGATCGGAATCATTTGGGATAGGGCCCTTCAAAGACTTTCCGCGTGGCCCGCTCCTTGCGATGCGAAGTATAGGGGATGGCAACGGTGGTCAGCCAGCCGGCGTTGGGGCCGCGGACAATGTAACCTTCGGCCCACACGTAACTGTCGAGGCCGCGGATGTACAATTCGACGGCGTAGGGCGGGGGGTTGTTCTCCAGGCCCGGCGGCCAGGCATGCCCGTGAAAATAGCATTCCGGCCAGACTTCCAATTGGCCCTTGGGCATCAGGCCATCGACCAACAGGGTCTTGGCCTCGCCGTTTTCGCGGCCCAGATAGGCGGCCACGGAATGGCCCGTTGTCTCGGCGCACCAGCGCACGTGGCCGAAGCGGTTCCGGCCCGCGTCGCGGAAGATGGCGCCGATCATGTCGGTGGCGCGGACGCAGTCGAGTTTTTTCTGTTGCAGGGCATCGCGGAGGGTGAAGGTGCGGCCGTAGTTCTCCGGCGATTGGTAGAAGTCGTGGGTCCAGTCGTAGGCCGAGAGCAGGGCCTGCACGTCGGTTTTGGCAGTGCCAATTTCGGCCGCGGCGTCAACCAGTTGCGGCTGATAACGGTCGTCCCATTCCATGCCGCCGAAAGAGTGCCCCCGATACATCAGGGCACCCATCAGTTCCCCCACGCTGGCGTGGGGATGAATGGCTTCGAACTTCTTCAGCGTCGCACAGAGCTCATCGGTCGCGTCCGCCTTCGCCGTGCGAAAGAGCATGTTCATCAGATAGGCGTGCTGGTAAGGGGTATGTGCCGCCTCGTCCCAGGTCCGGCGGTTCTGCGGCGAGAGCGCATCTTGGACTTTCAGGAAACAACTGCGAAGTCTGGGCAAGACCCAAAGCGAACCGGGAGTCAGATGCCGATTGTTGAGCAACTCGTCGACGCGATCGGGCGGCATCGAGAACAGCCGCTCAGCCTGGCGTTCGACCTCGTAATAGTTCTCCTTGCCGTTGAAACAGAGGATGCCAGCGGGCAAATAGCTGATTGTTTGTACCGGGTCATATTCCTTATGCTGCGCATCCACCAGGTCGAACAGCGTTTGGCAGCGCCCTTGAAACTCCAGGGCCGCCAAATGGTTTTCCACCAAGAAACCGAGCCAGCGATGGAGGTCGTCCAGGGAAAAAGCCGCCGCGGCCAACTCGCCGGCCCAGCGCTGGACGGCCGCCAAATTTTTCTCCTTCACGGCCCGATCCAATTCTGTCAGACAATAGCCCGGCCAATCCGTGTTGTAGGAAAACCCAATGGGGACAAGATCGTCAGGCCAAGCGGTGCAGGCAGTAGCGGTTGCATAGAATTGCCGGGCCTTTTCCGCCAGTTGGTGCGCCAGTTCTGCCGCCGGACGATTCAACACGGCTTCGTTTTCCAGGTAGACCTTCAAGCGGCCCTGGTGCCAAGCGAAGTCCTGTGCTGCCGTTTTGAAACTGGCCCTGTCAAGATAATACAGCGTCGCCAGCCGCGTTCCGGGTCCGCCGTCCAGGTCGCCCACTTGTTTGGGTATGGTGTCGTGAATGTCGCCGGAGCGAATTATGGGGACGCAAGTGGATCCCAACGGATTGCGGCTGCCCAAGAGAACCGGCCTGCTGGTACGCATGCACTTCTCGACCAAGGAGGCCAATTCGTGCAGATCGCGGGAGCGATCTTGCCCCGTGGAGGACGAAGCAGTCATCGTAGCAGGAGCAGTATGGTCGTGTAATTCACCTAAGACCCATCCGCTTGCCACTAGCACGGAGGCTACCGCGGCGATGAGGATTGCCTTCCGCGGTGTGTGGCCAACAGATTTGGCCTTCTCCGGCACAGCACTTGACTTACGCATCGCTTTCTCACGCCCAGCATTCGGTTTACGCATTTTCAGAGCAGCAAATACACAAGATGAACATGAAAGCCGGGGCCTCTTCCGCCGCGAAACCCACTCCGATTTCAATTATACCCCCCTTCGAAAAAGAATCCAGCCTTTTTGCTAACTCCAAAGTGGGGTGTTTTCAAGGATAGCCCAAAAGGCATTGTGCCGAAAGGCTCTGCCATTTCTGGTTTGAGGAACTGGACAGCCCTCGCACGCGGCGTTGCGGCGGCGACAACCGGACTAGCGCGGTCGCGTCCGCAAACCGATGCTCATCGCCGGTGTCCCGCCCGGGGTCGGCCGTGCTGTCAGCCCGACACAACCAAGTGGCCGCTTACGACGGATTTATCCGTCCCGTTCTCTGGACGGATGGGGAAATCCGTCCTGCACTACCCGATGTTTAAGTCGCGTCCGACTACTATGCATTACACTTAAACGCCTGAGGGGCACGATTACTGCACGTGGCGTCACTCGACCGCCGGCCGCACGGCGATTGCCCGCTCGATCTTTTCTTGCAGATAGGCGTAAACAATCTGCGAGGCACAAGAAAGCTCGGCCCGGCGGGATTGATCCCTGCCGGGCCGTGGTTTGTCTTGCTTTGGCGTGACGCGACCTCAATCAGTTCTCGCGATAACCGAGGTTATCGCGAGTTCTCCAGTAAGAAGGACCGGCTCCACAGTTTCGTGCCGCGGACGTCGCCATCCGGGCATGGATATTATCCTTAGAAAGGAGGTGATCCAGCCGCAGGTTCCCCTACGGCTACCTTGTCATCGAGAGGCCATGAGGACTTGACGTCATCCCCGCCTTCCTCCGGTTTAACACCGGCAGTCTCGCTAGAGTACTGTGGCGCAGGGGCGTTGACTAGCGTGCCGCGATTCTGTAGGCTATCGGCCGTTGTGGTGGGTCGTTTCATCCAAGTCGAAACGGGGCGGCTCGCTACAACAACCGTCGCGGTAGGAAAAAAGTCCCGACCCATTTCCCTGCGTGCAAGCATGGCAGAAATAATGGCACGAATGATGAATTGGCTCAACGCAAATCAGGGTGCCGCGCTCGTAATTCTCACCCTTGGATATGTTCTTGCGACGGTCGTGATGGTGTCGGTGATGATCCACTCTAACCGCCTAACACGGCAGCTCGACGAGCAGCGATCGCGTCCCGCGGCGACGTTCTGCATCCTACGGGACGCGCAATGGATATATGCTGTTCTGGCAAACACCGGCGTGACCCCGGCCTACGACGTGAGGGTGACGTGCGACCCGGCGTTGACTAGGTGTGGCAACGGAACGGAAAGCGCAATCACGGCACACCCGACAAGTTTCCTTCCGGCCAAGGAGAAGATAACCGACTTCATCGACGCCGGCCACACATTTTTCGAGCGATTTACGAATCCGGTTTTCAACTGCGCGGTTTGCTACACGGACAAAGCCGGAAAACGCTACGAGGAGAACTTCAGATTGGATCTTACTGTCCTATCGGACTGCAACTACGACTTGGAGACGGATCTCGAAAAGGAGTTGAAAAATATCGGGAAGCAACTCGAAAAAATGTGCGGTGCGTTGGCAAGCAGGGGGTAGGGTGGTTGCTTGCCGGGTGCCGGCATCACGGGGGAAAAAGGGGACAGACGCGCTTACTCGGGTCAATAAGCGTGCCTCTCCCCCTTGTGTGCCCCCCGTGAAAACGGCGTCAGGAACCGTTTCAGCAGTAAGGCCATTCGGTGGTCTCCCCGAATTTCACCGCGGTTGAGGCTGGGCTATAATTAAGTTGTTCGATTGATGCGTGGTTGTTCTTGAGAATTGGAGGTTGCCGTGTCGCAAGCTGTAGCTTTTCAGTTGGAAGTGCCGGATGATCTGGCAAGGTTTCACTTGCCGGAGGGCGTTCAACATCGGTTGGATTCGCTGCTGGATCAACAGGATCGCGGCGTACCGCTATCGGCTGACGAACGCCATGAGGCGGAGGGACTCGTCAATTTGGCCGATCTTCTTTCGGTATTACGCTTGCGGGCGGAACGCTCGGCGAATTAGTGGGAACGGCAACCGAACATGAGCGACATACCCGCCCATTTGCAGCGATTGGTGGCCCAACGGGCCGGCGGCCGTTGCGAGTATTGCGGGCTGTCGCAAGAAGGCCAGGAAGCACGATTTCATATCGATCATGTAGTGCCCGTGGTACGAGGCGGGGCAACCATTGAAGAAAACCTGGCCTTGGCTTGCGTTTCGTGTTCGTTGCGCAAAGCGGCGAGGCAATCTGCCTTGGATCCGCAAACTGGCATCGACGCGGCGCTGTTCAACCCCCGCGTCGATTCATGGCAAGAACATTTTCGCTGGGAAGGCGTGCGCGTTTCCGGGTTGACGCCAACCGGCCGTGCGACCGTGAGAGCCTTGAAGATTAATCGGCTCTTGATTCTGGCGATTCGCCGTGAAGAGACATTGCGGGGTCGCCATCCGCCGCGATGATTGCACCGGCAAAGGCGGGCGTACCGCCCTCACCCCCCATACGAACCAACTTAAGGGTTTTGGTCTTTCAACAAAACAGGGAAGTCCTTAAACCAGCGGGTGTTACATCCCAACAAGCTGGAAGAAGGAGCTTCCCCATGCGAATTGTAGCGGAAGTTGCGGCGGCCGTGCAAGCGGTGTTTGGAACATCCATCGACGATTTGGCGCGTGCCACCCGTTGTGTGCAACGGCAACGCAGGTTCTCCGGCGCGTCGCTGGCAAGAACCCTCGTGCTGACGGTCCTGATGCGGCCCGCCGCCAAGAACCGCGATTTTCAGGCAATGGCCGCCAAAGCGGGAGTTCACGTGACCGAGGAGGCCATTGACCATCGCTTCAGCGACGAACTGGTGTCGTTTCTCGAAGCAGTCCTTCAACAAGCCGTCTCTCAAGCATTGGCCGGACAAGCTTCGACTGCGGCTCTGCTGCAAAAGTTTTCGGACGTTCGCATCGGCGACAGCACCACCTTGACGCTGCCGGACGAATTCGCCGAGCGATTCCCAAGTTGCGGCGGCTCGGAAAACGCTGCCCTGGCGGCCATGAAAATCCAAGTCTTGTGGAGCCTGCTGAGGGGCCAACTCCTCGGATGGCAGATCACCTCCGGCCGCGCCAGCGACGCCAAGAGCGAAATCGCGGAAGCTCTGCCTCCC
>CAWGNG010000011.1:0-185000 GCA_963823895.1 uncultured Planctomycetaceae bacterium | reverse complement strand
AAGTACCAATCCTGGCTGTCTTCCTCGGGCCGCGGCTTCACCCAGTCGGTGGCTTTGTCAAACAGGGCGGTGCGGCTGTCGTCGAGATGGTAGTAGCCGTTGCGGCTCAACGGGCCCGAATCGGCGACGGGGGCCGTGAGGTTGTCCATGCTCACGGGGACGCCGCCGAGATTCTTGTCGTCTTTGTCGCCCGGCCGCCAGGAATGCTCGCCTGCGTTGTCGTGCCAGCGGATTCGCAGGTTCTCCTTCGAGAACGGGCCTGAGTTCAATTTGTAGGAGAGCGTGATTTTGCCGGTGGAAACGTTCAACCAGCCGTTCTTTTCCTCCGTTGTGGGGACGATGCCGGCCCAATTGTCGCGCCCGACGACGGCCACACTCGCGTTGTCGATGAAATGGGCCTTGGGCGAGTATTCCATTCGCACCAGTTCCGGCGACAGCACTTGGAAGCGGACCTTGCCGTTGACAATCGACCGTGAGTCGGCGGCGAAAGTCCGCGCCGCTGCAAAGATCGCGGCAATTTGGACCGCGATAATGACAACGAGAGTGAAACAACGAGGCATGGCGGGCTCCTTCTGGTGCGAGGCAGGGGGCGGGGGCCGCGAGGGCATCTTTCGCGGCACCCGTAGTCTAACAAGACAATCGAGCGGAGCAACCCCCTTACTGCGCTCCGGCATTCGCGCTCAAGTGTACTCCCTCTCTTAGAACAGTTTCGACAGGCTGATCTTGTCCGGCTCAGCGCCCTCTGCGGCAACGCTTAAGATCGCATCGTCGATCTGCTCCGCAAGCGATCCGGCCGTTCGGTAGAGCGCCAGGATGTTTTCCAGCGGCGAGCCGACTTGGATGGCGTGGGTGGGGCCGAGAAAGAGGCCACCGCGGGGGAATAGGTCGAGGCGGCGGCGGACCTCGCGCTCTACATCAGCGACCGTGCCCCAGGCCATCGTGGTTTGCACGCAGACGGAGCCGCAGAAGGTGAGGCGATCGCCGATCTTCTTTTGCAGCACGGCGATGTCCATCTGCGGCGTTGTCGGTTGAACGACGTCGTAGACATCGAGCCCGATCTCAGCCAGGCGGGGCAGAAAACGCTCGGCGCAGCCGCAGATGTGCATCATGGTTTTGCCGCCGTGCGCGTGGACCATCTTGAAATACGCCTCGTACTTGGGGGCGAAGTGCCGGTCGAAGATGGCGAGGCTGATCATCGGCCCGCGCTGGTTGCCCAGGTTGTCGCCGACGTGGGTGAAGTCGATCAGGCCGCCGGCGGCTTCCAACATGCGGCGGTGCATGTGGTAATAGAATTCGTAGCGGGCCCGCATGATCTCCAGATAGACCGGATTGTCGTCGATCAGGTCCATCAGCACCTCTTCCATGCCGCGGGCGCGGGCGATGCCGTTGATGAAATCCATGTCGCCGGCCGTGCCGCAGCAGACGGCGAAGCCCTGCCCGCGCAGCCGCTCGGCCTGGCGGCGGATCGTCGAGTAGTCGAACCAGTCGGCGCTGGGGAAGTGGGAGCGGTCGAGGTCTTCGAGGCGGTTGACGCCGGCGTAGGGGAGGTAGCAGGCTTCGAGATAGCGACCCTGCTCGAACTCGGTGTAGCGGTAGCGTTCGCCGAAGTAGCCTTCGACGCTGCCGTCGGGAAACGTTTTGAGTTCCGGCCCGCAGTAGACGGGCTCGACGTAGCGGAAGTCGTCGCCCAGCACGCGGAGCAACTGTTCCATGTTCGCCAGGCCGAAATGCTGCATGAGCATTTTGTTAACCTCGGGCGTCCCTTCGTGCTTGACGGGAATGCGGTCGTAGCCGCTGCGATGCAGTGCGCCGAGAACGCGCTCGCGATGGGTCATTTGCGGCTGCATGGTCGATCGGTCCTAATGGTCGAAGTAGTTTGTCGCACCAGGGAAACGCACCACGGAGACGCGGAGCACACGGAGAGAAGAGAGAGGAAAGAGTGAACCGCAGAGGACGCAGAGAGCACAGAGGGAGAGAACGCATCGCGAGAAACTGTGTTCATTGGACTGACATTATCCGGCTTCTGAGAGAAAACTCCTTTCCGAACTCATTTCTCTGCGCTCACTGCGTCCTCTGCGGTGCTCTTTTCATTCTCTTCCATTTCTCCGTGTTCTCTGTGGCTCCGTGGTGAAAATATCGCTGTGGTGCGAATCTTCTACGTTCTCCTAATGATACCATGAGTGCTTCGCAGCCTCGACGAAGGCCAAGACGTTTTCCCAAGGGACTTCCGGTTCCAGGATGTGCGTGGGCGCCACAAGCAGGCCGCCATCGGGCCCGAGCGTCTGCTTCGCCCGAGCGACGGCTGCCGCTACGTCTGCCGGTGAGCCGAACGGCATCGTGCTCTGCGTGCCGATGCCGCCCCAGAAGGCGAGACGTCCGGCGGATCGTCGCGCGATCTCCGCAAAGTCATTGCACTCGGGCTGCACGGGATTGAGAATGTCAACGCCGATATCGACATACTCCTCGATCATGTCGCCGACGCGGCCGTCGCAGTGCATGAACACGAGCAGATCGGGGTTGATCTCCTTGGCGGCCCGGATGATGGCACGAGTCGGCTCCTTCAGAAAGGTTCGGTAGGCGGCAAGGCTCATCAGCAGCCCTTTTTGCGTGCAAACGTCGTCGCCCAGCCGCAGGACGTCGACGCCGAGGGCAGTCAGCCGCCGAGCCTGCTCGATGCGCAAGTCGGCGATGCACTGGCAAATCGCGTGGCCGATTTCCGGCGAGGCCAGAAAATCGATGAGCAGTTGCTCCATGCCGCGCATCAGCCAGGCACGCTCGAAGATCGTCTGGTACAGTTCGCCGGTCACGGCGTAGCCGCGGCGGTGGTATTCGGCGACTCGCTCTGTGAGGCCGTCATACCGGTACTCGGCAGTAACGTCGGGCCAGGCGAACGACCGCACGTTGTCGGGGATTGACGCGGATTGCAGCGGGTGGAACTTGTATTCGACGAAATGCTCGATCGAGCCGGGAACGCTTCCGCAGCCCCACTCGTCGAAGCTCACGTTCGACGGCAGCGGTTCGGCGAAGAAACGGGCGAAATCGGCTGGGCGGCGCGTCGGGTTCAGATCGACGCTCCGCGTGTCGAAATCGAAATACTCGTCGGGATCGACGTCCGCGCCCGTCTCCCGCCGATAGACCTCCATCAGCGATGGCGTGAACGCGCCCCAACTGATCTCGAAGGGGAGGCGATCCGGCTTTCCTTTGCGGCCAAGGGCGGCGAGCACGCGCTCGAGAGAGTTCATGGTTTCGCCTTCTCGCTTGCCTTCGGCTTCTCGACCGTTAGCGGAAACGTCCAAATCGTCGCCCGCACACATGGGGCCGTCGCAGCCGCATCGTTGGCGCCGAACTCCGGAAGGTTGGGATTTGGCGGCGCGAATCGGCCGATACGCTCGACAACGATGCGATTGGTCCCGGGACGCAGTGCTCGGCCAACATCGAAAAAATACGGCGGGCAGAACTGCTCGCCCACTACTTTGTCGTTGACCTTTACGCAGATGATCTGAGACGCTCCTTGGAACTCGAGCGACGCCGGCGAGTCGGCGTCCCAATCGGCCGGTATCTTTGCCTCCGCTGTAAAGACGCGATGATATTCGTCCGCGCCCTTGCTGACCTGCCAGGTTGGGTTGAACGGCTGCTTCGTCATTGAAGTTCGCACGTGTGCCAAGAAGCCCGGCAAGGCGACTGGCTCGGGTTCCACGGGTTCCACGACAACGAACGTGGAATCGTATTCTCCGAGTCCAAGCCGAATCCGCAAGCCACGATTGCCATCCTTGTCGGCGTGCTGCCGAGAGATCGAGCCAGTGACCGGATACCACAACATCGCCTCGCCATGAGCGCCGCGAAGCTCGACATCGGCCGACACCGGCTCCGCTGCAGTGTTCGCGAAGAAATAAAGGTCCTTGCCGTGCAATTGGCGGTGGCAATAGAGGACGCTCTTCGGGTGCGAGGGGATGCGGACGTCGGGGACATCGACTTGGGTTAAGCAAGCCTCGATGTTGTCGTAGCCGGTAAGGGCTGAATCGCCATGCTTGCCGTCGCTGGGTTTCCAGATTGCGGCAACGGCCGCGCGAACACGGGCATCCTCAAGGCCATTGCAGGAGGCGGAGGGCGTGCGGCCAATCGCCACGACGATGCCGCCGGCGTCGCGGAAGGCTTGCAGCCGCTCGACGACCTCAGCCGGAATGAACTCGACGGGCGGTAAGATCACGGCGCGATAGTCTTCCTTGCCGATTTGGACGCGGCCGCGGGCGAAGGTGGTGCGGAGTTTATCGGCGAACACATAATAGGGGATGAGGTCGAAATCGACGTGGGCCTGGCTCATGGTGGCACAGGTCTTCCACAGGTCATCGGCGGCGCCGTGCTGTGTGCCGAGGTCCGTGCCGCGGGTGATCCAGTGGCTCTCGGTCGTGTCGAGCACAATCGCCGGGGCCACATGGCGGCCGCCGCGCATCAGCATGGTCATGCGATTGGCCGTGGCCTGATAGGCGGGAAACCAGGGCCACTGCGGATTGTGGCCGTGCGCCCAGAAGTCGGGCGTAACTTCCCAAGACGATGGATAGCGGGTGTCGAGACCGCAGGGGACGACCTGATTGAGCCCCATCGCGGTGGTCCAATCCATCATGCGTTTCATTTCCGTCAGGCCGGTGCGCCAGCCGGTGGCGGCAAAATGCTCGACCAGCGCGACGTCGTTGTGCGAGCCGGCGTAATGGGCCACCGAGCTGGCCATCTTCGGCATCCGCCAATAAACGTCCGGGTTGGGATCGTACCACTGGCCGACGACGTTGTCGAAGCCGGGAATGCTAAGGAATTCGAGCCGCCGCATGTCCTGCTGGTGGTCTTCGATCACGTGGCCGATCAGCCGGATGCCGTGGTCGCGGCACCACTGCCGTGCGCGGCCGAAGTAGACGGACGCGGTCTGCTGGCGAATGAAATCGCGGTAATCGAAGCGAACCTGCTTGTCGCGCGGCGAAAGGTCGTGCGTGACCGAGGGGAGCCACTTGCGGAGCGAATAGCCCTTGCTCTGTTGGAAGCGATCGAGGAAGTCGGGCGTGAACTGGGCGAAATCGACGGGGGCCTCGTCGGAGAAGAAGCCCTTGAACGTGCGGCAGAATTGCGGGCCAAAATGATCGAACGTGGCTTGGTAGATCGTCTGGATGTAGGCGTCGACCGCGCGGGAATTCATGAGATCGACAAACGGCATCGGCGTCGGCGAATCGGCGATCGGCATCGGCCCCGACCAGACCGCCTTGACGACGAACAGCCGCCAGCGGCCGGGCGGCATTTCCCAGGTCAGCTTGCCCTTGACCACGCGATCGGTCAGATCGAGCGGCTCGCCTTTTGCGGAATACGCGCTAACCGCGACGAGAAAATCGCGGCCCTGCAAGAGCGATTGGATGTCGAGAGAATATCGCGGCTGCGGCCCGGTCAGGTTGTGCCTCGCGGCTTCGACGAGATGCGTGCGGCCAAACTCGGGATGGGCGGCAACCACCCGGCCCGCCGCAAAGCCGGAGGGATAGTTGTAGTCGTCCTGCTGCCAGACGACGAGCCCCAAGCGGCGAGCCTGGTCGAGGATGATCTTCCAGCGGCTCCATTGGCCGGGGCCGAGGTAATCTTCATAGCCGTACGGGTGCAGCGTCACGCCCTCGAAGCCGGCGTCATAGGCGGCGCGAAGAATCGCCCGCAACTCGGCTTCCGTCTCCTTTCCGTGTACCATCGTGAAAGGGTTCGAGTTTCTCGTCGGGTTGCTGCTTTGGAAGGCTTCGCGGAGCGTCTCCCAATCGGGCTGATCGACGGGCGTCGCTGAAAGCTCGTTCGACCAGGGGCCGCGGCGGCCGGCGATAACAGCGCTGACGGCAAAACGGTACTTTCGCCCGTTCGTCAGACCGTGGACCGTGTAGTTGGCGACATCGGCGGCAATGACTTCACTCTTTCCGTTATCGGCGACGACGCGGACGGCGTATTCTCCGACGTTTGGAACGGGTGAAAAGGCGAGCATCACTTTGCCGTCTTCGCCGCGGGCCAGGCGGAGGGTCGGCGTCGTTTCGCTCGCTGGAGCGGCGCGAGACGAGAGGCCCACGACCAGCGGAATGAGACATGCCAGCGTTCGTGGGAGGAAACTCAACATGCCGGCGGATTCCGAGGGGCTGAAGCCAATGATTGTTCCGCCTCCTCGGGTGAGATCCAGAGGATTTTGCCGTCGCGCCACACAACCATCGGCAAGCCCTTTTCCTTGTGAAGTTGCACCGCGTCGCGCACGGCGGCGTTCATCGCCTCATCGATCAGAGTGCCCTCGCGGAAGATCTTGTCGATGTCTTTAGGCTCTTTGCCCATCATGGAAATGCTCTCTGCGAATTTGCGCCGAGAGCGGGCTATCCAGAATTATGGGAACCTCGCCTCTATGCCCTTCGGCAATCAGCCGCATATTCATAACATCCGTATTATCATACATTCGCCACGTTGTCGCCATAGGCTGGCAAAGCTGGAAGAAATTGTGCAAACCACGCGAATAGCGTCGGCGCACAGTGGTTTCAGACACATTGTGCCCTCCGAGCCGCACTCGATCCATCACGCGCTGCACGGCGAAGTCAGCACTGGGGAGCCAGAGAAACACGAGTCTGAAGTCATATTCTTCTTGTATCAGCTTGGCAATCCATGGGGCCAACGATCGACTTGCCAACGTGGTCTCGAAAGCGAAGCTGCGGCGCAGAGCGCTTAGTTGCCGGATCCGGTCGAACATGACTACCCCCGCTTCCAACGCCGCGAGATCCGGGTCGAAGCCGGCCAATCCCTGAGCGATTGTGTCGGCGTTGACGAACTCGGCGAGACTGAAAACATCGCGCAACAGTCGCGGAGCAGCAGTCGTCTTGCCCGCTCCGTTCGGACCAGCCAATACAATCACGGTTGGACGGGCTGTCGCCATTTGCAGCAGTGTAGGAGAAAGCGGCCGCTAATACAGATTCGCCATGATCCCAACGCCGAGGGTATTTCGGTTCTACTGTCCCTCAGCCGCCGGAGCCGAGAGTCAGGGGGACATCCAACTGTTGGCCGGCGCGGATCACGGTGATGACGACCTGCTGGCCGGGCTGCTTGGCTTCGACGACGTTGAGGAAGTCTTCGGCCGTCTTGATCGGATGGCCATCGACGGCGACGATCAAATCGGCGGCGGCCCAATTGGCGGTCCGATACCTGGTGACGAAGGGGCCTTGCCGCTGCTCCCGTTCTTCGATCCGCGGGCCTTGCAGGCCGGCACGCTGGGCCGGGCCGCCGGGCGTCATCATGGCGATCAGCAGCCCTCGGTCGGTTGAGAGGACCTTGACAATGCCGGCGTCAGGACGTTGCACACGGCCATTCTGGATCAGTTGCGGCACGACGCGGGCAATCGTGTTGATGGGGATCGCGAAGCCAACGCCGGCACTCTGGTCGGCCTTGGCGCTGGCGATTGCCGTGTTCATGCCGATTACGCGGGCATGGCTATCTAGCAGCGGCCCGCCGGAATTGCCGGGGTTGAGCGCGGCGTCGATCTGGATGATTGACTTCAAGGGCATCGGGCCGTGGGGGCTAGGCAGCGTGCGGTCGAGGCTCGAAATGATGCCGGTGCTCATGGTTCGCTCGAAACCGAACGGACTGCCGATGGCGAATACGCGCTGGCCGACCAGGAGGTTCGACGAGTTGCCGAAGGCGACCGGGACGAGTTTCTCTGGCGGGGCGTCGATCTTCACAACGGCAACGTCGGTCTCGGCATCGCCGCCGACGAGTTGCGCGGCGTAAGTGCTGCCGTCGAAAAGGGTCACGTCGATTTTCTTGGCCGCCCCGACCACGTGGAAGTTGGTCAGTACGTGGCCCTGATTATCGATGACGCTGCCACTTCCTCCTTCTTGCTGCTCGACCGACACGAAGATATTGCCCGTAATCACCTTCGTGTTGATGTTCACCACGCTTCGATTCACCTGTTTGTAGACGAAGATGTTGACCTGTTCGTCGGGGGTGAGGGAATCGAGCTGCGAGGCCCCGCCCGCGGCGGGCTGGGAAACGGCAGCCCCCGCCGGCGGCCAAGGGGAAGCCTCCTGCGCGACCGATTGTGAGTCGTTCAAGGGCGGACTGTGCAGGCCGAAGGCCGCCAATCCCCCCACAATTGCGGACAGAACGCACAACAGCACTGCTTTTCTCATGTCAAACGCCTCCGCGTGAGAACTTCGTAAGAAACACGAGTAAACCGAAAGAATCACTATATCAAGTATAGCGGTGCGCAGGCAGGAATTCGAGGGCGGCTGCCGCTGGGCCAGGACAACTGCAAAGTCCCTCGTAGCACGGCCATCTTGGCCGTGAAACACGGGCAGGATGCCCGTGCTACGACCGAATTCTCGACTTTGCAGTCCTCCTGGCCGCTGGGCAGCAAATAGGAAATGTCGCGGCAACAGTTTAGCCGGCGAACAAGTTCGCCGCGTTTGGGCTGAGAACCGGGAATTCGACGCTGGGCGCGGGCGGGCATTTGACTTTGCGGGGGGTGGCGGTTTCTTCCTTAATGCCCCGGCAATTCTCAGACTTTACCAGAGCAAGCGGGCAAAATCGTTGCAGCTTCACATGGAAGACCGGCAATTTCCCCACGACTCGTACAAGGCAACCACGGCCGGGCGTTGTTCAATAAGCCGAGTATGATTCCCATCTTTCTCATGGCCCCTGAAATGCCTCGATTGCCTAATGACACCGCTCACCGGCCACCGATACCTTTTACGAAATCGTTGGGTTTGATGCCAGTTGCGTTGGCTTTCAGAAGGAGACCAGAACATGAAGTGCCTTGCGGTTGCACTGCTGTTGCCGTTGGTTCTTACTGGCCAAACGACTGGTGTGTCGGTGGCCGACGACCGCTCGCCGGTTGCGATGACCGAGGGCTTTTCTTCGCGCTATGACATGTACTACGCCAATGGCGCGGCCAGCGGGGACGCTCCCCACGAGTCGTCCCTCGGCGCAAGACTGGGCCGCGGCGTTCAGGGCTACGTGTCGCAACTTTCAGGCTACGGCGAAATGGCGGCAACCTACGCCTGGCGTTACTGGAAACAAGCGATGGCATTCGTTCGGCAGCAGGAGAAGAGCCGTGTGAAAGCGGAACTGGCTCGCCGCGATAGGTTCGATCGTTTGGCCAAGAGCGCTCACGCCGCGATCGGCGCAGCGGCGCGGCGCGAGCCGGGCGAATGGCTGTACGTTACATCCTGCAAGTACAACAATGGGGCGATTCCCGCCACGTTGGGCAAAGTGACCGGCGAGCATCGGTGGGGATATTCCACGCAAACTATGCTGCTGGCTGAGTTTTGTCGGATCGACGACGAAGCGTGCCCTTCGTTCGCGACAGGCGCAGAGCTCGCCACGCTGTCGCCGTCCGGCGCGGGGGAGGCTAATCAGGACAGGAAAGACCGAGAGCAAGTGTCCGCGGCTGCTTCGTGGGCGACACGATTGCAGCAGTGGACAAGATGGTGGCTGGGGGACAGGGATGTGGTGTTTCGCAACATTTCGCGGCAAATCGCTCGGCTCGATTGGACAACCTTGCTGACAGGCAAACACTCGGACGTGGCCGTTCACAGCGGGACGCACGCGTCGAGTTCAGTCGAGCGGTGAGCGAACTGACAGGGGCTACGGCGCGTAACGCGATGGTGTAGAAAGACTTGCAGTCGTGACATTCTCACGGCGGTCGCCGCGGCTGCCACTTCCGCAGAGGGGTAAGTGGCGCGACATTCCGGTTATCCGTCAACGGCATTCCATTTGCTTTGCCCGGGGGTATACTTTTGCCGGGAAGGCGATTTTGAGTGGTAAAACGCATGACGGGTAGCTAAAATGATTTTAGCCGAGTTTTTCGGTTGGCGGAGATAGAAAAACCCCTGCGCGCCTGGGGGGCCGTCTCGGAACACGGCCTCGCCGGGAGCGAAGTATTATCGATTTGCCGGAGAAGTGAAAGCCATGTTGAAAAGAAGTCTCGCCCGATGGATCGTCTTGCCGGTGACGTTGGTCGCCGTGGGTTGGTTGCTGGGCCAGCGCGTGCTCGGAGCCGAGTCAATCACCGCCCAGATGGGCACGTTCACAAATACCGACGGCGTCAGCTCTTTCGCGCTGAGTGTGAAGCCGACGGCGATTGCGGCGACGACGTCCGCCCGCGACATCGTCGTGTTGTTCAACACGTCCGCGAGTCAAATAGGGGAATCGCGCACGAAGGCGTTCGATGCACTGAAGGGGTTGTTGGGCGGCTTGAACGCCGGCGACCGCGTACGCTTGGTGGCGGTCGATCTGAATGCCGTTCCGCTGACTCAGACTTTCGTGGCGCCGAACAGCAAGGAGATGGAGGCTGCGCTGGCCGCGCTTGACGCCCGGGTGCCCTTGGGTGCTACCGACATGGCGAAAGCCGTCGAGGCGGTGGTCGGCAGTTACGGCGGCGAATCGAAGAACGCCCGGGCGGCGGTCTACATCGGCGATGGCCGCAGCGCGGCGCATCTGCTCGAAACCGACGAGTTCCAGAAGTTGTCGGCACGCTTGGCCGACTCGCGGATTCCGTTGAGCAGCTACGCGGTAGGGGTCCGTCTCGATCGGCAATTGCTCGGGGCGCTGGCGGTGCAGACCGGCGGCGCCGTTATCGTGGAAAGCGAGACATCGGGGCAAGAAGCGGGGCGTTCGTTGGCCACCGCGGCCGACGCCACGGTGCTGTGGCCGACGTCGGTTACGTGGCCCGCCGAGGTGACGTCGGTATTCCCGAAGCGGATGCCGCCGTTGCGGAACGACCGCGACACAATCGTGCTCGGGACTTTGAAGGGAAAAGACCCGTTGGAGATTCAGCTTGACGTTGCGGGCGCGGCGGGGCCGGAGAAGATTGCGATGACCGTTTCGCCCGGTGCGTCGGACGAGCGCAACACGTACTTGGCGCAGTTGGTTGAGCGGGCGCGGGTGGACGGCGGAGTGACGATGCCGCTGGTCGGCTCGGCGAGCCTCGAAGAGGCCCGACAGGCAGTCAATTCGGGCGTGCGCAACATCGACCGTCTGGCGCAGCAAGCGCTGGCCGGCGGGAATGTGGATGGGGCGGAGAAACTGATCGGCGAGGCATTGCGGCAAGACCCGAACGACAGCGAAGCGTTGTCGTTGAAGGGCGCGGTGGCAAAGCGGAAGCAGGCGGCCGGCGCGAATATCCGCCTCGCCGCGGCTGAGCCGCCGCCGGCGACGGGTGGCCTGAAGCCGCCGCCACCGCCCACGCCCGCGGGCAATGCGGCGGGGGATCTGAATCTGGTCGGTCCGCCTGCGGCGGAGGAGCCGCCCGCCGGAACGCTGGCGGAAGGTTTCCAGCACGAGCGGCGGGTCGTCGCGCAAATGATGCAGGCGGAGGTGATGAACGTACTGAACAAATCGCGATCGCTGATGAGCACCGATCCGGAGTTGGCGGCACAGAGCCTGAGGATGGAGTTGGAAAAGGTCAGGCAGGTGCCGCAGTTGGACCCCGACGTGCGCGACCAGTTCGTCGATAGTTTACAGGGGGCGCTGCGCGAGGCCTCGGTGCGGAAGGCCGAAGTCGAACAACAGCGACAGCAACGGCTGGAGAGCAAGGCCATCGCCAGCGAACGCTTGCTGGCCGCCAAGCGGTTGGAACGGGCGCAAATGACGATGAAGGAGTTGTTCGAGCGGTTCAACGCGCTGTTGGCCGAAAGGAATTACGCCGCTGCGGACGACATCTCGAAGCAAGCGGAGCGGGAGATGCCCAGCAGTCCCACCGCGATTGTGGCGCGCACGGAGGTGCCGTTGGTGGGCAACTACGAGAACTTCTGGCAGTTGCGTATCGAGCGGCAGAAGGCCGTGGTCGACACCCTCTTCTGCGTCGAGAAGTCGCAGGTGCCGTTCCCCGACGATCAGCCGATCGTTTATCCCGATGCCGAGTGGTGGCAGCAGATGACCGTTCGCCGCAAGGACAAATACAGCTCGATGGACCTTGCGAAGAAGGGGAGCGCCGAGAAGCGGATCGACGACGCGCTGAAATCGCCGACGGAAGTGGTGTTCGTCGAAGCTCCGCTGACCGAAGTCCTCGACTATCTGAAAGATCGCCACAAGATCGAAATCCAGATCGACACGAGGGCTTTGGAGGACGTGGGGATCGGGACGGACTCGCCGGTGACGGTCGATCTGAAAGGAATCAGTCTGCGTTCCGCGCTGCGGCTGATGCTGAAGAAATTGAACCTGACTTATCTTGTCGACAACGAGGTGTTGCTGATCACGACGCCGGAAGAGGCTGAGAATCATCTCACGACGAAGGTATACCCGGTGGCCGACCTGGTGCTGCCGATCCCGCAGAACAGCATGATGGGCGGCATGGGCGGCATGATGGGTGGCATGGGCGGCATGGGCGGTGGCATGGGCGGCATGATGGGTGGCATGGGCGGCGGCATGGGCGGCATGGGTGGCGGCATGGGCGGCATGATGGGCGGCGGTATGTTCAACATGCCGGGCGGCCTGCTCCCGAAAGTTCCCCAGGGTGGGTTCCAGGCGTTCGCGGTCAAGGATGACTTGAGCGTCCCGGCGAAGGGGGCGGCCGACGAGCGCTCTTCGAGCCGGACGGTTCCCACCACGATCGAGACTCGCCCGGCCGAGGCGGGCAACGTCCCGGCGAAGATCGACAATCGGCCGGCAAAGATCGAGATCGAAATCGAGGAGGGCGCCAAGCCCGAGGTCGTTTGGGATGGCTATTTTGCGAAGAACATTCCGCAACCGAAGGCGGTCCGCATCGCGACGCGCCGCTTGATGAACCAGCGGAAGTACGACCACGTCATTGCGTTGATCGGGGCGGCCCTGCGTCATCGCCAGTGCCAGCCGTGGATGTATGAAGGGCTTGCGTTGGCGATGGAGGCGGCGGGCCGGCCGAAGGCGGACATCGAGCGGGCGATCATGTCGGCGGTCGATTTTGTCGATAACACCACCGACCTGATGTACGTCGGGGCCTATCTTTCCAAGATGGGGCTCGACGAGCGCATTGCAGATCTACCGCCAGGCCGCCAGCCTCGATCCGCTCCGCCCCGAGCCCTACATGCTCGGTCTGCAGGCGGCGAGAAACACCAATAATCTCGAAGGACTGAAATGGGCGAGCCTCGGCATTCTGAGTCAGGCCTGGCCGAAGGAACACGCCGACATTTGGGAGAAGGGGGCGGGCGTAGCGAAGGAGGTGCTGGATAAGCTGCGAGCCGAAAAGCGGACCAAGGAAGCCGATGAGTTCCTGGCAAAGCTCAACGAAGCGGTGGTGCGCGACTGCGTAGCCATTGTCACCTGGACCGGCGACGGCGAGATCGATGCATTCGTCGAGGAGCCGACCGGAACGGTCTGTTCGCTCCGCAATCCACGCACGACCGCCGGAGGCATCATGTTGGACGACGCCATCCGTCAGACGGGACACGACGGCTTCGGCGGTCATAGCGCGGTCTACGTCTGCCCCAAGGGTTTCGACGGCAAGTACAAGCTGTTCGTCCGCCGCGTCTGGGGCAACGTCACGGCGGGAAAGGTGAACGTGCAGGTCATTACTCACGACCTCACTTCGCAGTCCGTCGTCGTTCAAAAGAGGATTCCGCTGGAGAAGGATCAGGCCGCGGTGGTGTTTACGCTGGAGGATGGCCGCCGCAAGGAGGCGCTCGCCCAGCAGCAGGTGGCCAACGCGGTGGACGCGCAGCTTGCCGTGAACCGGCAGGTGTTGGCCCGACAACTTGACTCGTCGGCCGATCCGGAGGCGACATCGACGTTGAGTCAGTCGCGCGACACGATGTCGTCGTTGACCCAGCCGCCGCGAGGCGGACTGCCCGGCGGCAACGGCGGCCAGCCCTTCTTCGGCGGCGGGGCGGTCGGCTACGAGCCGGTGATTATCTGGCTGCCGCAAGGGGCCATGATGAGTGTCACGGCCGTGATTTCCGCCGACCGGCGGTACGTCCGTATTACAGCCATGCCGTTCTTCTCAGGCGTTTCGAACGTCGACACATTCAATACGACCAACGGTGCCTCAAATTCGTTAGGAAGCGGCAACGGCGGCAATGGCGGCGGTAGCGGTATCGGCAGCGGAGGCATCGGCGGCACCCTCGGCGGTAGCAGCGGCAGCGGCAGCGGCGGTATCTTCTAAGCGTTCGGAACATGAGATCTACTCCTCTCGCCTCGCGAGAGCCAGACGCAGGCCGAATCGCTTCACGCCGAGAGGTTGTGAAAAAATGGGGACTGGCTCCGCGCCAGGTCAGGCAAACCCCATGAAAATGGCATCCGGCGCGGTGCCTGTCCCCATTTTTTCACAACCTCCGAGCGTGAAGACTTCGTCCTGTTGGATTTCTACACTGCGATCGGGCGACGATGGCGTGCCAGCCGAACAGTGAGCGACCGTCGAGTGGCTGCGACCTGCGGCGTTCGAACCGCTGCCAGACGCTTTGCATTTGCGGGCTGCTCCTCTTGGCGGTCGGGCTGGTGTTCGGGCAGACGGCCGGCTTCGACTTCATCAATCTCGATGACAACGTCGGCATCTACGAGAACCCGCAAGTAACGCACGGGCTGACCTGGGACGGCGTCCGCTGGGCCTTCACCAACCGGCTGAACTGCAATTGGGATCCGCTGACGTGGATTTCCCACATGCTCGACTGGCAAGTGTGGCATGGCAACGCCGGCCGCCATCATGCCGTCAACGTGCTGCTGCACGCCGCCACGGTCGTCTTGCTCTTCCTGGTTCTGCGGCGAATGTCGGGCGACGTGTGGCCTAGCGCCGTGGCGGCGGCCGTGTTCGCCATCCATCCCTTGCGGGCAGAGTCGGTCGTGTGGGTGACCGAACGCAAAGACGTTCTCAGCGGATTGTTCTTCGTGCTGACGCTCAGCGCCTACGCGAGTTACGCCCAGCGCAGGTCGATCTGGTGGTACCTGCTCCTAATGGTTCTCTTTGCGATCGGGCTGCTGAGCAAGCCGGTGCTGGTCACAGTGCCGTTCGTGCTGCTGTTGTTGGACTATTGGCCATTGGGGCGGATTTCTCAGCGCCGTGGGGCGGACATTCCCGTCTGCCGAGAAGGCAGTGGGGCAGACATTCCTGTCTGCCGAGAAGATCGCGGCGACTCTGGCAGACAAGAATGTCTGCCCCACCAACTGCCGCTGTGGCGGTTGATTCTAGAAAAGATCCCGCAACTGGTTCTCGCCGCGGCATGCTGCGGCTGCATTTACTGGGCGGAGCGAGTGGCGGAGTATCCACACCGCGGCGCGTACTGGCGGATCGGCAATGCGTTGATCTCTTACGCCGTCTACTTGCGGCAGTTCTTCTGGCCGAGCGAGTTGGCGCTGTTGTATCCGCGTCGAGGGCCAGAGTTGCCGGTCTGGCAGGTTGTCGCCGCCGGGCTGATCGTGTTGGCGATTACGGCGGCGGTTGTCATTTGGCGGCGGAAGTATCCTTATTTACTCGTCGGTTGGCTGTGGTATTTGGCAATGATGCTGCCGATGGTCGGGCTGGTGGCGTTTGGAAACGAGGCCCCGGCCGACCGGTTCACGTATCTGCCGCAGATCGGCGTCGCGGTGGCCCTGGCGTGGTGGGGGGCCGATTGGTGCCGGCATCAGCCGCATCGCCGCTGGGTGTATGGCGTTGGCTGCGGCGCGGCAGTGCTCATCTTGATGGGATGCGCGATCGAGCAGGCATCGTATTGGCGCAACAGCGAAACGCTCTGGCGGCACACGCTCGATTGCACTTCGGACAATTACTGGGTTCACAACCTGCTGGGCAATGCGTTTGGCAACGCCGGACGCGATGAGGAAGCGGAACGGCAATTTCGCCAGGCAGCTCGGATCATACGCGAGAAGTTGAGCGTCTATGGGCGTGACACGGGCAGGAAACCGCAATCACTGGAGGAAAAAGGGCTCAAGCAAGATTGCTCGGTGGCGTATTTCCGTCTCGGCGTCACCGCGGCCAGCCAAAATCGGATGAACCAGGCGGCCGCCGATTACCAGAAGGCGATCGAAATCGACAACGACAACGCACTGGCCCACAACAATCTCGGATACGCCTTGCTGGTTAGCGGCGAGTATTACGAAGCCTTGCATCATTTTGAGGTAGCGCTGCGAGTCGCGCCGGAGTTCGCGGCCGCCCATTTCAACCAGGGACGCGCCTTGCAGGCCCTCGGTCATCTTCGCAGTGCGATGGCTGAATACCGCGAGGCCATCAGGCTACGGTCGGACTATGCCGACGCTCACTGTTATCTAGGGATCGCAATGTTGGCGGGCGGTCAGCGCGAGGAGGCTATTGCACACTTTCGCAGGGCACTTGAGATCAAGCCCGATTACGCGGAAGCCCGTGGTTATCTTGAATTGCTTCTGAGAGATCAGGATCCAAGGTTGCGTGGCGGCGAGGGGGACGAGGAGCGGTAGTTGAGATTCCCCGCTTCCCTTCGGGGCGCGGCTAAACGGCGGTGGCTTGCGTCCTTGCTTGAATGCTACCTTTGCGGTGATCGGACGACGCCGGGGAGGACGTCGAGATCGAGGGGTTCGACGAGGCCGGCCTTCCAGCGTTCGATGGCCAACGCGCCCATCACGGCGTTGTCGGTGCAGAGCCGCAAGAGGGCGATGTGCAATTCGATCTTGCGCTGCTTCGCTTCCTCAGCGAGCCGTTGGCGGAAATGAGCATTGGCCGCCACGCCGCCGCCGACGCAGAGAGTTCGCAGGCCGGTCTGTTCCAGCGCGGCCATCGCCTTGCCCACCAGGCAATCGACCACCGCTTCCTGAAAGCTGGCGGCCAGATCGGCGACGGCGGAGGGGCGGGGGACGGGGGATGGGGGACGGGGGACGGAGAGTTTGGATTTTGGATTATCGATTTCAGATTTCGGATTTCCTTTCCCCATCCCCCGTCCCCCATCCCCCGTCCCCCGCCTTCCGCGCTCGCCCGGCGTCCCCTCAATCGCGTAGCGCACGGCGGTTTTCAGACCGCTGAAGCTAAAATCGAGACGCTCTTCGCGCAGCAACGCGCGGGGAAAGGCGAAGGCGCGGGAGTTGCCCCCTTCGGCGGCACGCTGGATCGACGGTCCGCCGGGATAGGGCAGACCGAGCATGGCGGCCACCTTGTCGAAGGCCTCGCCGGCAGCATCGTCGATCGTTCCGCCGAGGAACTCGAAATCCAACGGGCTGCGACAGTGGTAAAGGCTAGTGTGGCCGCCGCTGACGATCAGGCCGATGCAAGGAAAGACGTCTCGCTCGGCTGCCAGCCGACAGGCGTAGATATGGGCCTGGAGATGGTTGATCGCCACCAGCGGGATTTGCCGGGCGACGCAGATCGTCTTGGCCGCCACGAGACCGACCAACAGCGAACCCGCCAGGCCGGGCGTGTTGGCCACCGCGACCAACTCGATGTCGGCCAGCGAGAGGCCCGCCCGGTGCAGCGTCTCGTCGATCACCGGCAGAATGCGTTCGAGGTGGGCTCGCGAGGCAATCTCCGGCACAACGCCGCCGAAGCGGCGGTGCAAGTCGTCCTGCGAGGCCACCACCGAGGCGAGGACTTCCAGCCGGTCGGTCACCACCGCCGCCGCCGTTTCGTCGCAGGTTGTTTCGAGGGTGAGAAGATTCATGGGCGGTCGCCGGGCGATTGCAGACTCGGTGGGTCATGCTGAAGCATAACCTACGATGGCAGGTCGGAGAAGAGTCGGGATCTTCCCGCGAATTCCAGGAACTCCCGATTGCTCTGCAACAGGTCCGGCAGTTGCGACATCTCCCCAGGGGTGTACCAGTGGATCGATTCGACTTCGGCGGGATTGGGAATGGGCGCCGCGTCGGGGGCGATTTCGACCAGCCACCATGACAGCTCGACCTTCCACGCGGTCACGCACTGCCAGAGCCGCCGCACAGGCCGGACTGCGACCCCGATCTCCTCGCCGAACTCCCGCACCAGCGCCTCCTCCTCCGACTCGCCCGCCTCGATCCCTCCGCCGGGAAAACAGTAGACCAGCGGAGCGACGACCGATCGGGAACGGCGAATAACCAACATACGCCCGTCGCGGACCGCAACGCCGACAACGCCGCGGCGGCCGGGGTTGTCGGGAATCGCGATGGGACGTTGCTGCTGCACGAACGGGCTCAAGGAGCAAAGGAGAGAGAAACCGGTTTCAGGCTATGCGAGTATTGATCCCGACTGAATGGCCTGTTGTTGTGGGGGGGCAAAAGCTGTTTGCGGCCGATTCCTCATGGCTGGCGGCCTTGGGCTTGCCTTTTGCCGGCTTCTTCTCCGGCGAATTCTCCTTGGCCGCATCAGCCGCCGGGTGCGGAGTGGTAATCCACTCGATGCCGGGCAAGGGGAGTATCGGCAGACCTTTGGCGGCGAACTCGGGACCATAATAGAACGCCAGGCCGTAATAGGCCACCAGGCAGCCGGCCAGTCCTCCGGCGACGATTTCGATCAGCGTTTGCAGGGCCGATTTGGGTTTTCGCCGCCGCCGAGGAGGGACCGGTTTGGCGGGAAATTCTGCGGCGACCGTCGCCGCTTCGTTTTCCACCTCGGAAACGGGTTGGGCCTCTTCCGGCGGATGCGCCGTCTCAGCCGCCGCCTCCTCAGCAAAGGCCGGCGATGGTTGCACAGCTTGCACGTCCGCCGAAACCAGGATCAACTCGGGGGGAGGCGGCGCCAACGCCTCGGCCAGGGCATACTCGGCGTTGCACAAAGGGCAACGAACCGCGGCGGATGCATCCACCCCGGCTGGGACCGACACGGGCTTATCGCATTTTGGGCACGTCGAAATCATGGGAACCCCCATTCCAGTTTAGTACGGGCGGCGTGCGATTGCCAATGGCAGCGATGGGCGGACGCGAGTACGGATTTCTGGATCTGGTGGATTGCGAGGCGATGGGTTGCGCCGCCACCTAAATTCCGTAAAGAGCCCCCAGTGTGGTGGTGAGATGGTTGACCAACGGGCGCGGGGATAGCGGCTGGCCGGTGGCGCGTTTCACCAGTTCCGCCGCCGAATAGCGCTGCCCGTGGCGGTGGACGTTTTCCCGCAACCACGTCAGCAGCGGCCGGAAGTCGCCGCGGGCGAACGATTCGGGCAGAATGCCCAGGTCGGCCTCGGCCTTGGCGAAGAACTGGGCGGCGTAGAGGTTTCCGAGCGAGTAGGTGGGGAAATAGCCGATCAGGCCCGCACTCCAATGCACGTCCTGCAACACGCCCTGGCGATCGTCCGGCGGCGTGATGCCCAAGTACTGCTGATACCGCTGGTTCCAGGCCTCGGGCAGGTCGGCCGCCTCAATCTGCTTCTCCAGCAGCGCCCGCTCCAACTCGAAGCGAATGAGAATGTGCAGGTTGTACGTGGCTTCGTCGGCCTCGATGCGAATCAACGACGGCCGAACGTCGTTCACCGCGAAATGGAACGTATCGAGCGAAACGTCGGCCAACGCGGCAGGAAAATACTGCTGGACCTTGGGATAAAAGTACGCCCAGAAGGCTCGGCTGCGGCCCACCAGGTTCTCCCACATCCGCGATTGCGACTCGTGGATGCCCAGCGAGACGAAATCGCCCAGCGGCAGGCCGAAATGCTCGCGGGGTAAGCCCTGATCGTAGATGCCGTGGCCCGACTCGTGCAAAATGCCGAAAAATGCCGTGTTGAAGAATTGCTCGTCGTAGCGGGTGGTGATGCGGCTGTCGTTGGGGCCCAGCGTGGAGCAGAACGGATGGGCGGTCACGTCGAGTTGCCCGCGGTTGAAGTCAAACCCGATGGCCGCCGACGCCTCGCGCCCCAGCCGCTCCTGGGCGTCGGCAGGGAACTTGCGGTGCAGCACAGAAGTATCGGGCCGGCGGCCGCTCGCTTGAATTTTCGCCACCAGCGGGACCAATGCCTCGCGGAGCCTTGCCAGCACCTTGCCGACGTTCGCCGTCAGTTCCTCCGGCTCGAATTCGTCGAGCAGGGCGTCGTAGGGGCATTGCGGGTAGCCGAGCGCCTCGGCCTGCTGCCGCTTCAGTTCGACCATCCGCTCCAACAGCGGGCGAAACGAGGGGAAATCGTCCTTTTCGCGGGCTACCTGCCACGCCTGCTGACCGAGGATCGCGGTGCGGGCCAACTCTTCGACCAGCGTTTGCGGCAACTTCACCCGCTTGTCGCGCTGGCGTTTCAAGCGGCGGACCACCACGGCCGCGTCGTCCTGAGGATCGTTGGGGTCTTTCAGCTTGGCCGCCAACTGGTCGAGTTGTTCGCCGAATTTCGCATCGACCCACGACTGGTGGATCAGGCCGGCCAACAGCGTCGATTGCTCCGCCCGGTAGTCGCCACCGGCCGGCGGCAGGTGCGTGCGTTCGTCCCAGCCGAGCGTTTCGTTGATCGACGCCAACATGGCGGTGCGGCGGGCGTGCTCGCAAATCTCGGAATAGAGGCGGGCTGTATCTTGCGACATGATTCGACTCCCGAGTAACGCAATCGAGTTGCCCGATTGTGGCGCGAGGCGGGGGAGTTCGCAAGGGGGGCAAGCGAGGGTGTCACCAACTTTTTCGCTGTAGGAGGCGACTCCTTCGCTGTAGGAGGCGACTCCTTCGCTGTAGAAGGCGACTCCTGTCGCCGATTGAGCGACAGAGCCGGAGAATTCGGCGACTGGAGTCGCCTCCTACACTCCGAAGAGCAGAGCGATTATCGGGCAGAATCAATCGAGGTCGTGATAGACCCGCTGGGCTTCGTCGCTCATCAAGGGATCGTCGGCCGGTTTCTTTTCCGCCGGCCAGCTCTCTTTGGCGCGGGCTTCTCGGGCAGGCAACGCCATATCGTTTCGCCGCAGGCCGTCGTCATGCGGCCCGTCGTCGTTGAGCCCCAATTGCTTGCAGCCGGGAAATGCCAAGGCCGCTGCCAGGATGAGGCCGAGCCACCAACGGCCAGCCGCAGACTTCTTGCTGAAAAGGTGAAATAGGAGATTCATGGCCACACTCGCCGAAAAGGCTTGCGGACGAAGAGGGGCGAAGTTTCGCAAAACCGGGCCGCCAAGTCCAGGGCAATTATCCACCCATTCGGGTGGTTTGATGGCGATTTCTCGCCGAGAATACTTGGCAGGAAATACTACAACGCCAAATAAACCACGGAGACACCGAGTTCACGGAGTACAAACATGAGAATAGCAATAGGTATATGGATACGCCATCATGTTTCTGCCTGTTCTCCGTGTCTCCGTGGTGAGCCCCCATCATGGCCGCGAGTTATCGCCGTAATGCTGGCCGTCGGCTGGTTTCTCCCGGGGTTTCGTTACCTGTTGTCGGCGGTTCTTTTCTACGCGATTGGGCGTATGATTAACCTTGTTCGCTAACTCCAGGGGCACGCCTATGAACACATCAGAGACGCACGTTGTCACCGGAGCTTTCGGTTACTCGGGGCGGCAGATCGCGCGTCGGCTGCTCGATCGCGGGTGTACGGTGCGGACGCTGACCGGCTCGCCCGAGCGGCCCAACCCGTTCGGTACGGCGGTGGCCGCCGCGGCGTTCAACTTCGACCAACCGGAGAAGCTGGTCGAGTCGCTCCGCGGCGCCGCGACGCTCTACAACACCTACTGGGTACGGTTCAATCATCGCCGCTTCAAGTTTGCCGACGCGATCCGCAACAGCCGCGTGCTGTTCGACGCTGCCCGGCGGGCGGGGGTCGAGCGAATCGTGTACGTCAGCATCACCAACCCGTCGCTCGATTCGCCCTTCGAGTATTTCCGCGGCAAGGCGGAGGTGGAAGAATCGCTCCGCGGCTCGGGCGTTTCGTATGCCATCCTGCGGCCGGCGGTGTTGTTCGGCAAGCAGGACATTCTCATCAACAACATCGCCTGGATGCTGCGGCATCTGCCGGTAGTCGGCATTTTCGGAAAAGGGGACTATCGGCTCCAACCGATCCATGTCGCCGATCTGGCCGGGCTGGCCGTCGAGCAAGGACTCCTGCGGGAAAACGTCGTACTCAACGCGATCGGGCCGGAGACGTTCACCTACCGCGGCCTAGTCGAGCAACTTGCCCAGATCATCGGCCGCTGGCGTCCGATCGTTTCCGTACCGCCCTGGGCCGGCTATCTGGCCAGTCTCGCGTTAGGCCTGCTCGTCCGCGACGTCGTCGTCACCCGCGACGAGATCGCCGGGCTGATGAACAATCTGCTCTACGTCGATTCCCCGCCGACCGGCACGACGAAGCTGACCGACTGGGCCAACGAAAACGCCGCAAACCTCGGCCGGCATTACGCGAGTGAGTTGGCTCGCCGGTCACCGAGCGCGTTGCTTCGCATTCGGCCAACGAAAACTACGGATTGTGCATTTTGGTAGTGCTTGCTGGAGCCTCTGAATACCACCGGGCGTGACGGCAGCATCGCAAACGGTAAGGAACTCCAACTTGTTCAGCGTTCTAAGATGCGATAATCCGGCGTCAGTGACTTTCGCAGACCTAAGTTCCAAGCTCTTTAGTTGAGACAAACATCGGAGTTGCGCCAGCCCAGCGTCGCTAATGTCTGCGTGTATAACCGAGGGTTATTGGGAAACGTCGAGAGTGAGGCTTCTTTGGGTAGAATGATGGTTTTCTACAGCAAGAGGAGCTTTTTCGATGGGCAAGAAGTCGGAGTTGGGAGCGGCGGAGCGTCGAGACGTGGTGCTGATGCTATTGCGGCGGGAGGAAGCGGCGGCCGTGTTGGCCAGGCGGTATGGCGTCTCGGAACAGACGCTCTATCGTTGGCGGGATGAGTTCCTGGCCGCTGGCGAAGCCGCCTTGCTGGCGGCCAAGGGCGGAGCCGATCCCCGCAATCGTCAGATCGAGGAGTTGAAGCGGGAACTGGCGCGGCGGGACCAGGTGATCGGCGAACTGACGATCGCCAACCGGCTGCTAAAAAAAAGTGCGGACGGCTTGCTTTGAGCACGGAGTTTCGCCAGGAGGTCAACGAGGTCGTGGTAGCCAACGTCGGCGTGCGATTGACGAAGCTGCTTATGGCCTTGGGCATTCCGGCATCGAGTTGGTATCGCCAGCCCGTGCCGGAAGAGCAGCGTCGGCGACCGGGGCCGCCGCCGAAGAGGGTCGATCCGCACGTCGCCGAGGTCGTGGTGAAGATGGCCACGGAGAACCCTTGGTATGGCTACCAGCGGATCGCCGTGATGTGTCGCCGCTTGCCGGAGGCGGTCGGCGACGAGGATGCGTATCGAGTAATGCGGCAGCACGGACTGTTGCAGAAGAAGCCACGGGTTCGAGAACCCGAGTTGTATCAGGCGTTGAAGCTCTACGAGTTGTTGCCGCAGCGGCCCAACGATTTATGGCAAATGGACGTGACTTACCTGCATATTCCGGGCTTTGGCTGGTGGTATGCGGTGACGGCGATCGACTACTACTCCCGCTACTTGCTGGCCTGTCACCTGACGAACAGCTACAGTGCGGTCGAGGCGATCCATGCCTTGGGCTTGGCACGGCAAGAGGCGGAGCGATTGCACGGGCCGCTTACGAAGACGCCGTTTTTGGTGACCGACAACGGCTCGTCCTTCATTGCCAAACGTTTTTGGACGTACCTGCAAGGCCGGTATTCGCACGTGCGAATCCAGTACCGCACGCCGACGCAGTTGGGTCTGTTGGAGCGGTTTCACAAGACGCTGAAGCAGGAGGAGGTCTACTGGCGGCTATACGACAACCCGGGCCATGCCCGAGAGTGCCTGGAAGAATTTCGGCAGCGTTACAATCAGCGGCGGCCGCATTGGGCATTGGTGCCGGAGACCGGCGGCGATCCCTTCGTGCCAATCGAAGTGTATACGGGCGGGATGGCGATTCGCATTCCGAAGTGGCAAGGCTGGGCGAAAGGAGCGAAGGAGAAACTGGATCGGATGTTGAGCGGCGAGGCGGCCTGACACACAGGGCCCCAGCTCGGGCTCAACAACAGCAGGGCCGCCCTGCCTTACGTCTCCGCCCTCGCCGTTGCCTCCCAACGACGGGGCGAGGAGGCGAACGGCGAGGGCGACGACGACGGCAGGGCTACCGCAAGCTATTTTACGGCGTAACAAGACAAGATTTTACCGTGGGCAAGACCGCAGCCCCACGAATGCGGTCACCGAGGAAGACTCACGCAAAATCGACCTGACAATTTCCACTTGAACCCCGAGTTAAGACATGCGCCCCAAAGAGAGAGACTGTCGAGTTGGTTCAGTCCTCGAAGATGGACCAGTCCGGAATCGGTGACCTTGGTCTCAAAAAGGTAAAGAAAGCGAAGCCGGTGCGATGATGCGATGTTCTCCAAGCCGGCGTCCGTCACGTTGCTGCTTGCGAGACATAGGAAATGAAGTTGGCTTAATCCCCGCAGATTTTCCAGCCCGGCGTCTGTAATTGCCGAGCCATCGAGTTCTAGGCTCTCGATTTCGCTCAGCGCCTTCAGGTTTGCCAATCCGGCATCCGATTTGATTGCGGCAGCAACAGGCTTTGCGAAGAAGTCACTTCCGAACAGCCATCGCAGGACTACGATGCAGGTGGGCGCTTGGTCCTCGAACCAAGTGGATATGGGGTCAATCTCGTACCGCACTTCGCCCCCCATTGCCTCCACGGCTGCGACCGCCCTATACTGCCGATGTGCTCGCAGCATTTCCGTTGCCAGCCAACCACCGGGGACGGCGACGGCCACGACCAGGAGCAACCGCAGGCTGTACCGGAACCGCCAGCGGATTAGCATGTCTATTACGAGCCATATCCACAACAACATCAGTGTGACGCCAACCGCGGTGATGGCCGTCAGCACGGTCCAGCCCTTATACTGGTTCAACGGAAGCCAGCAGCGCCATTCCGAAAGCAGCAGGAACGCCTCGACCGCCAACAACCCGAGGATCAGGCGATCCGGCGTCATGCGATACCAACGGAGTTTGGGCTGGGCGACGTCGTCCATTCCGATCAGTATAGCCAAATCGCTGTCAGCGGGGAAATGGAGGTTGAAACGCGACGGGCCGTGCGGAAGTGTGTTCCTTTTCACTAGCCCAGGCGTTTACGCCTCAGTGTTACCCTTACTTTTGATACGTTGGCTGGGCGACGCGAGTGCGGTCGCCGAGTAAGATGGTTGACGTTTGTTTGTTGCTGTAAAGGATTTCCGTATTGTGCCGACTGACCCCACCGCCGTCAGCCGGCGTATCGAATAGTAGCCGGGCTTCTGGCAAGATGCCGGCCCGGGGCGGCCAACGCCGCCTGAAGGAACACCAAACACGGAGGTGCGGTCATGGCTAGCGTGAGTCTGAACGTGAACGAATGGTCGCAAGGACAATTTGGTCGGTGTGAGTTGGGCGATCGCCGAAGGACCGTGCGTCTGGTCCACTATGCGGCCCAGGCGGCGGCCGACCCCAGCAGTAGCACTCCCAGGTAGACGGAATCCTGGGACGACTGCAAGGCCGCGTATCGTCTCATTGAAAACGAGGACGTAACCTTCGCCGCCGTAACCGCCCCGCATTATCAAGTCACCCGCGCGGGCCGAGGGAAGCTGGCTGCTGATCAGCGATACCACCGAGACCCATTTTTCCGGGAAGCATGTTCGCGGCTTGGGGCCCACAGGCAATGGCAGAGGGCGAGGGTTTCTGCTCCATTCCTCGTTGATGGTCCGCCCGGACGGCCGGGAGATTGTCGGCCTGGCGGGACAGGTGATTCATTATCGCCGACCTGTCAAACGCGAACCAGGCGGAGCCCAGCGCGTGCGGCGGAAGGACCGTGAATCGGTGATCTGGAGTCAAGTCGTCGATCAGATCGGGTCGGCTCCGGAAGGTGTTCGCTTTTTGCATGTGTTTGATCGTGGCGGCGACCAGTTCGAGCTTTATTGCCGCATGGCGCGGCACGACACCGGCTGGGTAGTCCGTGCATGTCAGCTGACTCGTCACATTCTCGCGCCCGAGCGCCGGCGGATCAAGCTGGCCGACTACCTTGCGGAACTTGCGGTGGTGGGCACTTACACGTTGAACCTGCCGGCGAATCAGCATCAGACGGCGCGCACGGCAGATATGGAGGTGCGTTTTGGGCCGCTGACCATTCCCCGGCCCCAGCACGTCAGCGCGTGGGTCAAGGAGTCCGGCATCGAGGAAATCACGATGTGGGTGGTGGAGACACGCGAAATCCATCCGCCGCAGGGGACGAAGGCGGCCCGCTGGGTGTTGTTGTGTTCGGACGAAGTGCGAAACTTTGAAGTTGCTTGGCAGATGCTGGAGCACTACGAGAAGCGCTGGCTGATCGAGGAATTTCACAAGGCGTTGAAGAGCGGTTGCCGGCTCGAAGAGCGTCAATATGAGGATGCCAAGCGATTGGAGGCGGTCACCGGCGTGTTAAGCGTGCTCGCGGTGCGGTTGCTGCAACTGAAAACCACTGCACGGGACGAGCCGCAACGGCCGGCGAAGCAGGTTGTGCCGATGCGTTGGATTCAAATGCTGCAATCCTTGCGGAAGCGACCGCCGAAAGCGCCGTGGACCGTGCGGGACTTCTACCGCGAGTTGGCCAAACTCGGTGGGTTCCTCGGCCGCAAATCGGACGGCGAGCCTGGCTGGATGACGTTGTGGCATGGATTTGAAAAACTGCACTTGTGCCTCCGTGGCGCGGATGCTTATGCACGAAAATGTGGGTAACACTGAGGCGTTTACGCCTGTGGACGAGGATCGCCGTTCCGTTTCCTTTTTTGTGTAGCCCCATTTATGGGGCGAGACGGCTGGCGGCGGCGTTTCTCCTGAACCCTCTCCCGCCCCATGAATGGGGCTGACGAAGAAAGGGGGAATGAGGGTAGATGTCGCCCGGTCCCACAGGCGTGAACGCCTGGGCTAGTGAAAAGGAGCATGCGCGGCGCGATATGGGCTGGAGTCGAACCGCAGGGCCGATCAGTTTTCGGTGGCGTTGGGGTGGCAGTTGTACTGCCGCCCCTGATTGGCGGCGTTTTCCAGGGGTGGCAGTACAACTGCCACCCCAACAAACATCCGATGCCACCCCAACAAACGTCCGAAATTGCACAACTGATTGGTTCTGACCCCAACCGGGCTTATCTTGAAAATGCCGCCGAAAACAGAATAATGAATGCTTGGTCCCCAAACGGCGGACGGCCGCATGAGCAGAAGACGAAAGGAGAAACGATCGCGGGATGGCCGCGGGCGCGAGGAACAGGAGAACCAGCGGGCGACGAACGACGCGGCGGCGGACGGCGAGGCGGCAGGGCGAACGCGCTATCTGGCGGCGGCCGTCTGCGCCCTTCTCGTGCTGGCGGTTGCCGTGGTTTTTGGGCAGACGCTCTCTCATGGCTTTATCAACTACGACGACAACGATTACGTTTACGACAACCCGCACATAACCCATGACTCGCCGGCCAAGGGAATCGCTTGGGCCGTGACGAGCATGGAGGCCGGCAACTGGCATCCGCTCACTTGGGCGTCGCACATCCTCGACTATCAGCTTTACGGGCGGAACGCCGGCGGACACCACTTCACCAGCCTTCTGCTGCACGCCGTCAGCACGGTCTTGCTGTTCCTGGTTCTGTGGCGGATGACCGGCGGTCTTTGGCCGAGCGCTTTTGTCGCGGCCGTGTTCGGCGTTCATCCGCTGCACGTGGAATCGGTGGCCTGGGTGGCGGAACGCAAGGACGTTCTCAGCGGGCTGTGTTTCGTGTTGGTCCTCTGGGCCTACGCCCGCTACGTCGAACGCCCGGCGTCGTGGGGACGCTATGCGGCGGTGCTGGCGATCTTTGCACTGGGGCTGATGGCCAAGCCGATGCTGGTGACCGTCCCCTTTGTGCTGCTGCTTCTCGACTATTGGCCGCTGGGGCGAGTGAAGCCTGCGACGCCGAAACGTGTGGTGCGGCTGCTAATCGAGAAGATTCCGCTTTTGCTGCTGGCGGGCGCGGCCTGCGTGGTGACGTTCGTGGCTCAGGCGGAGGCGATGCAGCCGCTGGAGCTCACTCCGCTACCGTGGCGGATTGCCAATGCGTTGGTGGCGTACGCCGTTTATCTGCGACAGTCGTTCTGGCCAACGGGCTTGGCGGTGCTTTATCCGCATCCGGGCGACAGCCTGCCGCTATGGCAAGCGGCGGTCGCTGCGCTAGTGCTGCTGGGCATTTCGGCGCTGGCAGTTGTGTGGGGGCAGAAACGCCCGTACCTGCTGGTCGGCTGGCTGTGGTATCTGGGGATGCTGGTGCCGGTGAGTGGGTTGGTTCAGGTCGGGGGGCAAGCGATGGCCGATCGCTACATGTACTTGCCGCAGATCGGGTTGTGCATTGCCGTGGCATGGGGAGCGGCGGAGTTGGCCGGCGTTTGGGGCGGGCAGCGTTGGCTGCCGATCGCGGCGACGGCGGCCGTCGTGATCTTGGCCGGGGCTGCGTGCCGTCAAGCGGGATATTGGCGCGACAGCGTGGAACTGTGGAAGCGAACGCTCTCACGCGATTGCCGTAACGCGGTGGCTCAGCACAATTTAGGCCATGCATTGGCCGACCGCGGCCGTGTGGGAGATGTCGACGAGGCCATGAAGCATTACCGCGCGGCCGTGGGAATCGTACACAATTATGCGGAAGCCCATTTCGGCTACGGCGTGGCCCTGGAGAATCGCGACCGAATCGACGAGGCGATCGCCGAGTATCAAGTGGCCACGGAAATCAAGCCGGATTTCGCGCAGGCGCAAAACAATTTGGGCGTGGCCCTGGCCAAGCGCGGACGGTTCGGCGAGGCGGTCGTGCATTATCGCAAGGCATTGGAAGACGATTCCGATTACGCGGAGGCCCACAGCAATCTGGCGGCGGCGCTTACTAAGCTCGGGGAGACAGCCGAGGCGATGCAGCATTTTGCGCGGCGGTGCGGCTGAAGCCAGAATACGCCAAGGGGCATTACAACTTCGGCATCGCCTTGGCCAAGGAGGGGCAAATCGACCAGGCAATCGAGCAGTTCCAAGAAGCGCTGCGGATCGATCCCAACTACGCCGCGGCCCGACAGATGCTCGGCATCATGGAGAACGAGCGGGAGAAACGCTCGAAATCGGCAGAATAGGACGGGCGACGCACCACGGAGACACGGAGGCACGGAGAAGACAGGCGAAAATGAGTAGCAGCCACGGATGAACACGGATGAACACAGATCGTCAGGCGAGCGACAAAAGTTCTTTCCCGATATCTGTGTTCATCTGTGTTTATCTGTGGCTACCATGTTGACGAGGACTCGATCATGAACTGCGACTGCAAATTTTGGATGAGGCTGGCGATCTTGCCGCTAGTCGGGCTGGCGGTTTCGATGGCTCGCGAGCCGCTCCGCGGGCAGGCCCTCCTGCGCGAGCTGGGTAATCCGATCGAAGGGCGAAGCATGAGGGCGAGCTCGACATTTCGCCGCGGGGCCGACGGGAAGTACGATCCGAAGGCCGACCCGTTGGGCGACAAAACCGAGGACAGCAACGAGGATTGCTTCTGGGTGCAGCCCGGCAAGACGCAGATCGTGCTCGACGCCAAGGGCCCCGGGGCGATCACGCACATCTGGTTCACCTTCTTCCCGCCCGAGCCGCAGGAATGGGCGCCGCAGGGCTCGGCCACCAACCAAGAGATGCTGCTAAGGATCTATTGGGACGATCGCAAGCGGCCGGCGGTCGAGGCCCCGATGGGCGATTTCTTCTGCAACGCCTTCGGCAAACGCTACGAAGTCGCCAGTATGCCGGTGGTCGTGGGGCCGACCGGCTCGTACAACTGCTTCTGGCACATGCCGTTTCGCAAGGCCGCGCGGATCGAGGTCGTCAACCAGGGCACGAAGCCGATCAACCTGCTCTACTTCAACATCGACTGGATCAAGAAGGAGACGATGCCGGAGGACACGCCCTATTTCCACGCCCAGTACCGGCAGGAATATCCGCTGGAAAACGGCAAGGACTACGTGCTTCTCGACACGAAGGGGAAGGGGCATTACGTCGGCACGGTGCTGTCGGTGCGGACGCGGAGCCCGAACTGGTTCGGCGAGGGGGACGAGAAGATCCTGATCGACGGCGAGCAAAAACCGTCGATCTGGGGCACCGGCACCGAAGACTACTTTCTGCAAGCCTGGGGGCTGAACAAGACCTGTACGCCGTTTTTCGGCACGCCCTACTACGATCAGAACTATCGGCTGATCGGCAGCCACATCTGCTGCTACCGCTGGCACCTGGCCGATCCGATCGTTTTTCAGAAGGGGATCAAAGTGACGTTCGAGCACTACGGCTGGACGTCGGTCGACGAGAATCCCGATCACAAGTTGATTAACTGGAACGAGCGGGAGGACGATTTTTCCAGCGTGGCGTACTGGTATCAGACGGGCGAGCCGACGTTCACCGCCCGCGCGCCGGCGGCGGCCGAGCGGCGGTTGCCGAGCATCGAACGGGTAACCGTCAACGCGAAGGATTTTGCCGACGCCAAGCACCACGGCCGCGGCCAGGCGGGACCGCAGGAGTTGCCGAAGTTGTACGACCAGCCGCAACTCTTCTTCCGTCCCGAGCGGCCGGAGGAGGGCTGGATCGAGATTCCGCTGGAGGTGAAACGGAAGGAGCCGTTGCGGCTGTTGTTGAACGCGACGTGCGCCCGGATTTCGGCCGGTACCAGGCGATCCTCGACGGCGTGCCGGTCGGCGAGCCGATGGATTTCTACGCCGCGGAAGTGACAACCAAGGAATTCCCGCTCTTGGACCTCTGGCCCGAGCCGGGCAAGCACGTCGTGCGGCTGGAGAATCGCGGGAAGAACAAGCTCTCCGACGGCATATCGCTCGGGCTGGAATCGGTGCGGCTGCGCGAGCGTCGTCCCCGCGTCGAGAAGTACGGCCACGACAAGGACAAGGACTGGCGGCAGAATCCAAAGTTGCTCTACAAATAGCCGCATTTCACCAAGGTGGGGTAGACATTCCTGTCTGCCGCAAGAAAGAGCGCATATCTGGCAGACAGGAATGTCTGCCCCACTGGACACGGTGTCTCCCCTTTTTTCCCGTGTGTCGAGGGATGCGCGATGGCCGCCCGCTGCCAGCGCATGTGTGCCCGTTGGTGCATCGATACTTCACTTATGCGCTGATGATAAAGCGCAGTATTTCGATAAAGCTACTGGTCATGCAGGTCCGAATTGACTAACGGACAGCAATCTGCGGCATCCGTGGCGTGGATCGGTTCGCTCGGACATCCGATTTGATCTGCGCCGCCCTGTAGATGATGCAGTTGGTGATGTTTCGTTGGCAATCACTTGAAAGGCCGAGACCATGTCGCGTCACAAAACATATTCCGACGTTACTCAAACCACCTTTGACACTCCGTTGGTGAAGCTTGGCCGGCTGTTTGCGGGCGAGCCGGCCACGGTCCTGCTGAAGTTGGAGTTCTTCAACCCGTTCTCCAGCGTCAAGGACCGGATCGGCCGGGCTATGATCGAGGCCGCCGAGAAGGAGGGGATTCTCTCGGCCGACACCGAAATCATCGAGCCCACCAGCGGCAACACCGGCATCGCGTTGGCGTTCGTGGCGGCTGCCAAGGGCTATCGCCTGACGTTGACGATGCCCGAGTCGATGAGCCTCGAACGCCGCGGCATGTTGCAGGCGCTCGGCGCCACGATGGTCTTGACCCCGGCCAAGGACGGCATGAAGGGGGCGATCGCCAAGGCGAAGGAACTGGCGGAAGTGACTCCCAACAGTTGGGTCCCGCAACAGTTCGACAATCCCGCCAATCCGGCGGTACACGAGCGAACGACCGGCAAGGAGATCTGGGACGACACCGACGGGCGGGTCGACATCTTCGTTGCCGGCGTCGGCACCGGGGGGACCATCACCGGAGTAACCCGTTACATCCGCTCGAAGAACCGCGCGTTTCGGGCGATCGCCGTCGAGCCCGCCGATTCGCCGGTCATTTCCGGCGGCAAGCCCGGCCCGCACAAGATTCAGGGCATCGGCGCGGGTTTCGTTCCGAAGAACCTCGACACCAGTTTGCTCAACGGCGTGGAAACCGTCGCCAACGACGAGGCGTTTGTTTGGCGCGGCGGCTGGCGGCCCACGAGGGCATTTTGGGCGGCATCAGCACGGGCGCCAATCTGGCCGTCGTGGCTCGCCTGGCCGCCAGGCCGGAAAATCGCGGCAAAGTCATCGTGACCGTCGCCCCGAGTTTCGGCGAGCGATACCTTTCGACGCCGCTTTATCAAGCGCAGGAGCGGAAAGCGGAGGCTGCGTGAAGGTGATGGTTCGCGGAGCAAGGGGGGCGGAGGAGGTTGTCGGACAACCGTTCTCAATCCGTGTAACACCCCTCCGACAACCTCCTCCGTCCCTTTCCTCCGGGCCATCCTCTACTTGAACTTCAGCGTGCCGTTCACTGCCGCGTCGAAGTCGTAGGATTGTGATGGGGCGGTAGCGGGTTGCTGCGGGAGGGGTTTGGCGGCATTGATGGTTCGCGCTATCCATTGATTGATCGAGTCACGAAGGCGACGCGCATCGTCGTTCTTTGGATCCAGTTTGATGGCGGCGTTCGCATCGGCCAGGGCTTTGTCGAAATCGCCGTTTGCCAGAAATACCTTGCCTCGGTAGACGTGCAATTGCGCGTCGTTCGGAGCGAGCTGGATCGCCTCATTGTAGTCAATGACGGCCTTGTCGTATGCGCCCTTATTGGCGTACGCAGCCGCTCGGGTCCCATACGAATTGAACTTTGGCTCAAGTTTGATCGCTTTGCTACTATCGACGATCGCTTTGTCATAGTCTCCCTTCCAAACGTACACGCCTGCCCGCCAAAAATAGCCCTTGGCGCTGGTTGGATTAATCCGGATCGCCACGGCGAAATCGGCCGTGGCTTTATCGTATTGGTGATTTTCGGCGTACTCATAGCCTCGGCAGATATGGGCGTCGGCATCGTCGGGGTTCAACCGAATCGCCTCATCGAAATCGGCGATTGCTTTGTCGCGTTCGCCATTCTCGGCGTGCATGCTGCCGAGGCGACAATGCAAGGCGGCATCCTTTGGGCACAACTCGACGGCTTTCGCAAGAGCCGCAACAGCCCGATTCGGATTATCCAGTTTCGAATAGAGCCATCCCTGGAGGGAGTAGGCGGCTGCTTTTTCCTGATTCGTCCGGGCTCGTCTGAGCATTTCGGCTAGCAGTCCTTCAGCTTTCTTGTGTTCCTTCTTCTGTACGTAACCGGCCAAGACGAGCTCGTCACGATCGGACTCATAGTATCGCCAGTGGGGATCGTCGGCGCCGATCGCCGAGAGAAGGAGGTTCTCGCTCGGATCGGAGCGCAAGGCGACGCACCACTGTTCTGGACGGGTTGAAAGGTGATGCTTGTTGGCCCAGGGGAGAAAGACGTGGATGTAGAAGGCGCGGGTCTTCTCGGCGGCGCTGCCTTCCACTTCCAACATTGCCCTCGCGTACTCGTGTCTTGACAGCTCTCCCCCAACGGCCTCGGCAAAGACCCGGTCGAAATCCCTCGCACTAGAGTTGTTGTACAGTTCAAAAACCGCATCGCGCCAAACCTCTTCAAAGGGCCGGTCCTTTCCTTCTTCGGTGCCGTTGTTGTACTTGCGGCGTACGCGGATAAATCGGCACTGCGACGACTGAACCGAGAGACGTGCCACGTCGGTAGGCTGTGCGGTTGGTCCGCTTTCGGCGTTCCACACGCGCACCGGATCGGAGCCTTTCCAGAATATCTTGTTGCCGAGGTCTTCGCCGGCAAACTTGCGTGCCGCCCATTGATATAATGCCGCAGCCTTGTCGCCGTACTGCGCCATGACGGGGCGATCCGCGAGCATCTGACGGACTTGCCGCTCTCCGAACTGCAACGCGTTGGCCGAGAGCTTCTCTTTGGGCCAAGCCTCGAATGCCGCCGCCGTATCCTTCGGATTCAACTGGATCATCGTCTGGAAGTCCGTGATCCCTCGTTCGTACTGCCCGTTCTTGATCCAGATCACGCCGCGAACCTCGTACAGCCACGGCGAGGTCGCGTCGAGTCGAATGGCCGCGTCGAGGTCGGCAATGGCGGCGCCATAATCGCCTTTGTTTGCGCGAGCGGCCCCGCGATTGGAATAAGCTGACCCATCCTCTGGATCGAGTCGGACGGCTTCATTGAGATCCGCCAACGCCAAATCGCATTCCCCGTTCTTAAGGCGAGCGGCCCCACGAACGACATACGAATACGAGTAGTCCGGGTCCAGTTGAATAGCTTTTGAGCACTCAGCGATGGACCTGCCAAAGTCCCCCTTTCGGCCGTAGATCGCCCCTAAGCGCGCATGAAAATCCGCACACGCCGGTCTTAATCGAACGGCCTCGCTAAGATCAGCTATTGCGGGATCGTACTCGCCGTTGTAAGCATAGGCGATTCCGCGAGCGAAGTACTCGTCTGGATTTCCCGAATCCAGTTGAATCGCCTTCGAGAATTCTAAGAGTGCTTTCTGACGGTCATGCCTTCGCGCATACGCGGCTCCGAGACATGCGTGTGGATAAGCGTAGTTCGGGTCGAGCCGGGCCGCTGTGGACCAGTCGGCGAAAGCACGGTCGAAATCGTCCTTGCTGGCGTATGCTCTGCCGCGTTCGCAATATGCCTTCGCACAGTTCGGATCGAACCCGATCGCTTTGTTGTATGCCGCTATCGCTCCGCCGAAATCGCACTTCTCAAGAAGTGAATCACCCAATGCCATCGCGGTGGCCGCGGGAGCGGGGGGGACGGACTGGTCTGTTTCAGGTTGGCGACAAGAGACGGCGCACGTGAGCTGGCAGGGGTTGCAAGCGGAGCGATGTCTGGCCGCTCGGTGACGAAATACGCCGGCCTCGCACCAGCCCGCGATGAGAAGCAACCCAACCAATGCCGCAATCGAGCAGAACCGGACTCTCATGGCAACCCTCCCTGTCGGCAAATTGGATCAAGTAAGCCGGCAGCGCGGAATATACTACTTTCTGCCCTTTGCGGGTATATCGCTTTGTCGCGCGTTCGCACTGCCCCACGGGCGAAAACGGCGGCAAAGGCCGGGACTACGATCCGAGGAGGAATACGGCGAGCATGGCGGGCAGGTAGATGAGCGAGGCGATCAGGAGACGGCGGGCGGTCTGGTCGTCGTGGCGGTAGGCGAACCATACCGATGCGGCCAGGTAGATCGTGCCCAGGATAAGAACTGCAATGTTATACGCCGCGCCGGCCAGGCCGAGTTGCCACGGGACCTGGCTGACCAGCAAGAGCGCCGTCGCGCCGAATACGGCCAAGAGTCCGGCGGTCTGGCCGGTCTGGTCGGTTACGGGGGCGACCCGAACGCCGGCGGTGGCGAATTGGCGGCGGTAGAGCCAGGCAATCGCCATCGAGTGCGGAAACTGCCAGAAGAAGACGATGCCGAAGAGCACGAGCGCCCAGGGGGAGAAGGCTTGGCCGGCCGCGGCGGCGCCGAGAAGGACGGGCATAGCGCCCGCCGCCGCGCCGATGGGCGTCTGCCACGGAGTGCGGTTTTTCAACGGGGTATAGACTGTGACGTAGATCAGCCAACCGATCGCGGCCAGCAGCGTGAGCAGCGGCCCGGACACGATCGTCAGATATGCCAAGCCAAGCGCGGTCGCGGCCAATCCGAACGCGGTGACCTGTCGGCGGTCGAGCCGCCCAGAGGGCAAGGGACGATCGGCGGTGCGGGGCATCTTTGCATCGCCGGCATACTCCAACCGCTGGTTCAACGCGATGGCCCCGACGATGACCATCGCCGTGCCGAACAGGGCATGCGCCAATTCGATCCGCGGTAACATCCGAGGCGCCGTCATCCAGGCCGAGACCGCCATCGCCGCTAACACCATGGCCACGATCCGCGGCCGCACGAGACGCCAATAGTCGAGCAGGGACGATTGTAGGGTGGGTCGAGCGCAGCGAGCCCCACCATCTTTCCTAGATTCTCTCGTAAGTTCGTGGTGGGGCTCGCTGCGCTCGACCCACCCTACCTCCCCGCGCGTCAGCCACAGCGTCAGACTAAGGGCCGCAACCAGCGTGAGCGAGCCGATAGCGGCGTGGGCGGTTGTGACCAGCACCAACAACCGACCTTGTGCCATGACCGACGATTCGAGCGGCCAGACGCCGCGAGTGAACCAAGCGGGCCAGCCGTAATTGGCGATCCAAGTGACGGCCGCCAAGAGCAACTGCACCGAGACGATCGCCGCGAACCATTTTGCCCGGCGAGCGACGATCGGCGATCCCGGCTGCTGTTGGGGTGGCAGTTGAACTGCCACCCCAACTTGGTCGGACTTCCTCTGCCGCCCGGCCCTCACCCTAACCCTCTCCCAAAGGGAGAGGGGACCGGGTGGCCGCAGCACGCGAAGGACTAGCCAAGTGGATCCGATGGCGATCAGCGTGGCGTTGAGGACTTTCAGCCAGACGCACAACTCGAACCAGGTGGCGACCTGGCCGAGGAAGAGGGTCTGTAGCCAGCCCCAGAGTTTCGCATCGCCGAAGATGCCGAGATCGGCGGAGGGGCGACGCAGCAACGCCCCGAGGATGATTTCCAGATAGATGGCCGCGGTCACGAACCAGGCGAGGAACGGCAACCGGTCGCGGTGGGCCGCAGTTGGGGTTTTTGCGAAGCCGCAAGCGGCATTCGATGACTTCCGCCATGGCCGCGAGGTCCAGGCCACGACGGCGGTGCAGAGGCCGAAATAGAGCGGGGCGATGCAGCCGTGGACGCGGGCCAAGAGGCGGTCGTTGGCCCAGGCCCAAAATCCTTGCTGCGCTCCGGCCCAGACGCGAATGCCGCCCAGCGTCCCTTGTGCGATGACGCCCAGCACAATCGCCGCGGCGACCCACCGCATCCACCGTCGCTCGTCGCTTCGCCAGATGGCGACGGCCAGCAGGATGGCGAGGATGCCGACCAGTTGCGCCAGCAGCCGATGGCCGTGCTCGAGGAAAACGTCCCAAACGGCCAGCCAAAGGTGGACGGGGTAGAACCAGGAGCTGTAGGTTGTCGGCCAGTCGGGCACTGCCATGCCGGCGTCGTAGGTCGTGACGGTTCCGCCCATCCAAATCAACGGAAAGACGGCGATCGCCAGCATCCAGGCCAACCGGTGGGGCCAGGGGCGGAAAGAAGGATCAGCAACTGGGCCGGACAACAAACATTTCATGCCGAGAAGGTCGTTCCATGCCGCGTTTCTCTGACACTGACCGTAGCCGCAGCTTGCGTCACAACCCGGCGACGCGGGCGGTCTCTTCATAGTCGCGCAGGCCGGCGGTGGCGCCATAGTCGGTCACGCAACACGCTCCGGTGGCGGCAGCGAGGCGGCCGGCGCGAGTGGCGTCGAAGCCTTTCAACAGGCCCGTGAGCAGGCCGGCGAAAAAACTGTCGCCGGCGCCGGTGGTGTCGACAACGGCGCCGGGAGGCGTGGCACAGGGCAGTTCGATATACTCGCCCGCCGACGGGCTCAACATCGCCCCTTTCGATCCCAATTTGACGCCCAGCAGGCCCGTGCATCCGCAACGGCGATAGATGTCGATGATCTTGCGCGGGTCGGTCTCGCCGGTCTGATGCGTCGCCTCGTCGTGGCTGGGGACGTAAGCGTCGAGGTGGGGCAGGATGCGGTCCAAGGGGTGCATCGTGCCGCCGTCGCCGGCCGCATCCAAGGCGGTGCGGCAGCCGGTCTGGCGGATCGCCGCCAGCACTTCCGGCAAGTCGGGCTCAAGGTTCGGCATCAGCGAATAATAGCCGATCAGCGTCATGCGGCTGCGGGCGAAAACGTCGAGATTGGCCAGCATCAGCGTTTTGTCGATCGACTTCGGCGCACCGACGCAATGAGCGAAACTCCGTTCGGTGTTCGGATCGATCAGCACCGCGGTGGTGCTGGTGGCAGCGGTCGGATGGGTGAGCAGCAGGCTGCAATCGATTCCTTCGCTTTCCAGCCGCCGGCGGACAACGGCCCCGAAGTTGTCGCGGCCCACGTAGCTGAAGGCGGCGATCTTCATCCCCAGCCGAGACATGGCGATGCCCGAGTTGTTGACGATTCCGCCGGTGGTCACCGTGATCGGCTCGGCATGGACGAGCCGGCCGTAGCCGATGGCCACTCCGAGCGGGACGGGCCGGATGAGGACATCGGCCACGCACGAGCCGCAAAGGACGCAGTCGAACTGCTTGCTCATTCTCAATACTCCCGCTTCGTGACGATGCCCGGCATGGGGACGGGATACTTGCCGTTGGCGCCCAGCAACAATGGGGCGGGCGAGTTCTTCGTGAGCTTATCGACGTTGGGGGCGAACTCATGCGGGCAATTGAGCATCTGATCGTAGGTGATCTCCTGGCCGGTATGGGCGGCCATGCGGCCCATCGCAGTCACCAGGCTGGCTGCGATGCCGCGGCTAGCCTCGTTGTAAGGCTTGTCGCTGCGGATCGCCTCGACCAGGTCGTTCCACTCGTTTTGATAGGGGCCTTGGTCGCCGGGCTTGGTCTTCGATTGCCAGAGCACGTGGGCCGCGTCGGGCTGCTGGCCCTTATAGATGGCGGAAGGCGCCCCGCAATCGCCGGTCTTGGAAATGCTCGCGATCCCCTTGCTGCCGTGGACGAAGTTGTAGTAGCGTTCTTCGCAGCCGGGCATGCAACGGCCATCGAAGATGAACTTGGCGCCGTCGGCGAACGTGTATTCGATCGAGTAGATGTCGAAGTTCTGATCGATGTAGGGGTGCCGTCGGGAGCTTGCCGATAATGCCGGCCGCCGAGGGCCTCGGCCTTCACCGGCCAGGCGTGCTTCATCCAACAGCAGTTGTCGATGATGTGGATGTAGTAGTCGCTGACACAGCCGCCGCTCGCCCAAAGGAAGCTGTGGAATCGACGGATCTGGTAGTCGAGCTCGCTGATATTGGCGGGCTTGGGCCCCGACCGGAACGACGCGGCGACGTCGTGCATGCGGTAACCGCGCAGCAGAATCGGATCGCCAATCTGGCCGTCGTGGATGCGCTTGGCGAGCTCCTGGAGCGGCTTCGCGTGCCGCGACATCAGACCGACCGCCACCTTCAGATTCTTCGCTTTCGATTTTTCGGTCAGGGCGAACATCTTGCGGGCGCTGGGGCCATCGACCGCCACTGGCTTCTCCATGAAGACGTTCAGCCCTTTCTCGATCGCATAGCTGAAATCGACCCAGCGGAACGCCGGCACGGTCGTGAAGATCGCCACGTCACCCGGCCGCAAACAGTCCATCGCCTTCTTGTAGGCGTCAAATCCGACGAACTGCCGGTCTTTCGGCACGTCCATCCGGTCGGCATACCCCTCGCTATTGAGGTACTTGACGCTGTCGTCGAGCCGATCTTGAAAGACGTCGGCCATGGCGACGAGTTTGACCGGGCCGTGTTTGACCGACATCGCCTCGCCCGCAGCGCCGCTGCCTCGACCGCCGCAACCGATCAAGGCCACGCGGATCGTGTTGTCCTCGCCGGCGTGGACGGGCGGGACGAGAACGCCTGCCAAGGCCGTGGCGGCGGCGATCTTGCCGGTATTCTTCAGAAAATCGCGACGCGATGCGGAATGGTCGTGGTTGCTCATCGGAGTTGCTCCTTGGCGGGAAATTGGGGTAGGAGGCGGTGGCCGGATCGTTTTTTGAGCAGGGCCGCTGAACTACGGACCTTTATTATATCGCGAGGTCGTGCGGCTCGCTAGGCGGCGAAAAACGCCCCGCCAGGGCCAATCAGTTTTCGGTTGTAGGAGTCGCCTCATACAATCTCATTTTGAAAAACTGATCGGCCCTGAAACGCCCTGCCACTTCGCTGGACGATAGGACTTGCCGTTGCTATATTGAGTGTTCGCTTCCCCCACCCCTCTTTCCCAACGGCAGATATGACATCCAGAGAACGTGTTCTGGCGGCGCTTAGCCATCGGCAGCCGGACAAGACGCCGATCGATTTTGGCGGGCATCGCTCGTCGGGCATTGCCGCGATGGCCTATCCGAAGCTTCGCAAGGTCCTGGGCTTCGCGCCGCGGCCGATCCGGGTTTACGACCCGATCCAGCAGTTGGCCATCATCGACGAGGACGTGCTCGAACGGTTTCAGGTCGATACGATCGAACTGGGACGCGGATTTGCACTGGAAGATAAGGACTGGGCCGATTGGGCGCTGCCGGACGGCACGCCCTGTCAGATGCCGGCTTGGGCCTTGCCCGAGCGGCAGGAGAAGGAGAAGCAGTGGGTGCTGCGTTCGGCGAGCGGCCGAGTGCTGGCGCGGATGCCCGACGGGGCCATCTACTTCGAACAATGTTACTGGCCGTTCATCGAGAACGACGATCTCGACCGGCTGCCGGAGGCGCTGGGGGAGAACATGTGGTGCGCCGTGGCCAGTCCGCCGGGGCCACTGGTGGCCGGGCCGGATGGGCAGCGCGTCTTCGCCGAGGGGGCACGCAAATTGCGCGAGAAGACTGATCGCGCGATCATCGGACTCTTCGGCGGCAACCTGCTGGAGGTCGGCCAGTTTCTCTATCGCAACGACAATTTTCTGATGCTGCTGGCCGGCAATCCGCGGCGGGCGCACGCCTTTCTCGATCGGCTGGTCGAGATCCATTTGGCCAACCTGGAGCGCTTTCTGGCGGCGGTTGGGCGGCACATCGACGTGATCTCGTTCGGCGATGACCTGGGGATGCAGAACGGGCCGCAGATTTCACCGGCCATGTATCGGGAGTTCTTCAAGCCGCGGCACGCCAAGATGTGGCGGCGGGCGAAGGAACTGGCCAACGTGAAGGTCATGCTCCACTGCTGTGGCGGAGTCCGGCCGCTGATTCCCGATTTGATCGAAGCTGGGCTCGACACGTCGAATCCGGTGCAGATCACCTGTGCCGGCATGGACGCCGCCGGGTTAAAGCGCGATTTCGGCGAGCGGTTCGCTTTCTGGGGCGGCGGCTGCGATACGCGATTCATCCTTTCGCACGGCACACCGGACGAGGTTCGCGAACACGTCCGCCGGCAGATTGCGATTCTCTCGCCGGGGGGCGGTTTCGTCTTTCAGCAAGTCCACAACGTGCTGGCCGACGTGCCGCCGGAAAACGTGATCGCCATGTTCGACGCCGCCAATGAGAGAGCGTAGGAGCGCGGACGCATGAATAAGGACCGAGGGAGTCTCGTGTACCTTTCGCTGGCATGTTTGGTGGCTGCGCTGGGAGGGCTGCTGTTCGGCTTCGACACGGCCGTCATCTCGGGGGCCGAGGGGCCGGTGGCGAAGCAGTTCCAGTTGTCCGCGGTCATGGAGGGTTGGATCGTCAGTTCGGCGTTGGTCGGCTGTCTGATCGGGGCCACCATCGCCGGTTTTCTGTCTGACCGCTTCGGCCGCAAGAAGGTGATGTTGCTGGCGGCGGTTCTGTTCGTGCTCTGTTCGATCGGGTCGGCGATGCCGAGAATGCCCTGGCATCTGGTCGTGGCGCGGATCATCGGCGGGACGGGCATCGGCATCGCTTCGATGCTCTCGCCGATGTACATCGCCGAAATCGCCCCGGCGCGGCTCCGCGGCGCGCTGGTCTCCACGTACCAGTTGGCCATCACGATCGGCATCGTCATGGCATTCTTTTCCAACTATGCGTTGGCTTCCCTGGCGCACAGCAACGCGACGATGTATGGCGGGGGGGTGTGGCGATGGATTTTCGTCGATGAAGTCTGGCGGGGGATGTTGCTGGCCGGCGTCGTTCCGGCGGCGATCTTGCTGGGGCTCTTGTTCTTCATCCCGGAAAGTCCCCGCTGGCTGACGAAGCAGGGGCGGGCTGACGCCGCGCTGGCTATCCTTACGCGCGTCAGCGGGCGGGAACAGGCCACGGCAGAGATGCGCGACATCGAGGCGACGCTGCCGCTGGAAACCGGTTCGATACGGCAGTTGTTCCAGCCGGGAATCCAGACCGCCTTGTGGATCGGAATCCTCTTGCCTTTCTTCTCTCAACTCTGCGGCATCAACGTCATTATCTATTATGGGCCGAAAGTATTGGAGGCGGGCCATTTGTCGAAAGACGCTGCCCTGCTGTTCCAGGTGCTTCTTGGCTGCGTCAACACCGTGTTCACGCTGGCTGCCATCTTCACCGTCGATAGACTGGGACGGAAACCGCTGTTGCTCGTCGGCGTTGTGGGCGTCGGGCTGATGCTGTTTCTCGCCGGCCTGATGTTTGCCGTGTCGGCCCCACCCGTTGCGATGCTCGTAGTGTTTGCCTGCTACCTGGCCTGTTTCTCCTTTTCGTACGGCCCGGTCTGTTGGATCATCATGGCCGAGATATTCCCAACGGCGATTCGCGGGCGTGCGATGTCGATTTCAATCTTCTCGCTTTGGACCGCCTGCAACCTTGTCGCGTTGACGTTTCCGGCGGCCCTGGCGTCCTACGGCCCGACCTGGACTTTTTGGCTCTTCGGCCTTACGACCCCGTTGGCAATTCTGTACGTGCTGATGCGCGTCCCCGAGACCAAGGGAAAATCGCTGGAGCAGATCGAGCGGCAATTCATGCACTGATTTTGCCTAAGCCATTTTCTGGCAGTTGGTTGCGCGTTTCGGTCCTTGGCGGAGGCATTACTTCCACCCGCTAGGTAGAGTGGTTGCAGCCGACCAGCGGGGCGTGTCGCGTGGCCTTGGCTGGCCGCCTTTATTGGGGGGGGTTATTGCCTATTTTCGGGCAATAGTCTATTATGCCATTGTTATTTGCGTTTTCCATGCCGAGAAGCAGTTTCGCATGTGGAGAAGCACAAATGATGAAAGACATCACGCTTAGCCCGGCCGGCCTGCGGATCGTGAAGTTGTTGGTGGGACAGCCCCCCAAAACCGTAGCCGGACTGATACGGAGCACAGGGGTGACGCGGACGGCCGTCACCGAGCAACTCAACGATCTGGTTGCGGCGGGGCTCATCGAGCGATCGCTCGAGCGGTTGCCGGGGCGGGGACGCCCGCGGCACGTTTACAGGGCCACCGACGCCGCTCTGGTGCTGTTCGCCAACGACCAGCAGATGGTGATGTCGGCCCTTTGGCGGGCGATTTTTGACATTTGCGGCGAAGACGCTGCGAAGAAGGTCCTAAGGCGAGTCAGTCGCGCCATGAGCGACTACTACAGTCAGAAGATCACCGCCAAGCGGCCCGTGGAGCGGCTGCGGCAGTTGATCTCGCTGTTTGCGGGCGAAGGGGAGCTTGTCGAACTGGCGGAGAACCACAACGGCCATTGCACGCTTCACCGCCGAAGTTGCCCCTTCGCCAGCGTGGCCGACAGCCGGCAGGTCGTCTGCCGCATCGACCAGGAGATGATCACCGCGATCGTCGGCCGGCACGTGCGGCGGGTCGCGTGTCGTCGCAACGGCGACCCGTGTTGCACCTTCGAGATCGCCAGCGAGTAGGCCGATAGTTGATCTCGGCTATAGCGACAAGAGGAATTCCACCATGTCGTCGATGTCGCGATCCGAGAGACGGCTGAAACTGCCGTAGATGGCGCCGTGCTTGTCCTGAGTGAAGATCTCCTTGACGGTGCGGTAGCGACCGTCGTGCATGTAGGGGGCGGTGCGCCAGAGCTCGACCAGCGACGGCGTCTGAAACCAGTCGCCCGGGTTATCCAGAGGGCCGGCGCTGCCCACATCGTGGGCCCGCTTGTCGGTAAACTGCGGGGCGGGATGGCAGCGGGTGCAACCGACTCGCCGATCGAAGAAGATCTTCTCGCCGCGCTCGGCGGCCGGGCTCAGTTTGCCGTCGATTAGCCGAGGGCTGGGAACCGGCGTGAGCGAACGGATGTATTCATCGATCGCCTCGGCATCTTCTTCCGGTCGCGCCGCCATCATGACGTAGCGGAGGCCGGCGCGAACCGCCTCGCCGGCCGACGCACGCACACCCAACGACATCGCGGCCCCGCGCGCGAAGGCGCCGACCAACGATCGGGCTTTCTTCGGATTGCCCAGCCCGTCGTTCGGCAAGTCCCAATAGAGGCCGTCGGTCCGTCCGTCGGGATGGCAACTCGCGCAGCTTTGCCAGTGCTGGAAACTGATCGTGGCGTCGTTGAAGAGCATCTCGCCGCGGCGCTTGGCGTCGATCGTCGGTTTGGGGCCGAGCAGGATCCGCCCGGCGGTCCGAGGCGGGTTCGCGCGTAGATCGACGATGGCGACAGCATCGGAGAAATACTCCGCAACGTACGCATTCGAGCCGATGATCGCCACGCCGTGCGGACCGTTTCCTTCGAGTTTCACGCGACGCCGTAGATCGCCAAGGAAGGCAAGGTCGTTTGGCACGTTCGCCGCCGACGGTGAAGGGAGATTGCCGAACTTGGCGAGTTTCTCGCTCAGCCCGGGAGCATCAATGACGCTCAACTCGTGGGTGCCGGCGTGGGTTACGCAAATCTGCTTGCCGTCGGGCGTCGATGCCACGCTCCAGGGATTGGCCGCGCCGCGGAAGACGTCGTCCAACAACACCGTATTGATGAGCCTCTTCGCGCGGGCATCGATAACGCTCAGGGCGTTCGTATTCACCCAGCCACGGTCCAACAGCGTCGTGGGCAATTGATAGCGGGCCAGCACGTGCACCGCGTAGACGTATCGGCCGTCGGGTGAAACGCACAGGCCGCGGACGTCGATGCTGCCGTTGGGCAGGCGGATGATGCTCGGCCGGATTGTGGCGGTATCGACGGCGGTGATCGCGGCCGCAACGTCGCCGCTGTCGGCCGGATCGTGCGGGATGAGATCGGCGGCAAATAGCGACTTTCCGTCGGGCGTCACCGCCGCGGAGTAGGGCTCGCGCGGCGCCGGCGCCGAGGCGACCGGCTTGCCGCTGCCCAGGTCGATCGCCGTGATCTTGTTTTCAAACCGATTGCAGACGTAAAGCCGCTTGCCGTCGGGGGTGACGACCGGGGCGATGGCCATTATGCCGGCCGGCATCGTAGCCACGACGCGGCACGAAGCGGTTTCGACGACGCAGAGGGCGGCCGCTCCGCCGCTGCACGTCACGTAAAGCCGGTTTCCCTCGGGATTCAAGGCGATGCCCGTCGGTTCGGCCGGCAAGGCGGTTTTGCAAACGACCTTGCGGCCGCCCACGTCCACGGCGACCAGTTCGTTCGAGTCCTTGCACGTTACGTAGAGGGTCTTGCCGTCCTTCGAGGCCACGATCGCGTCGGGGCCGAGAAACTTGGCGGCCGCCGCCGGGCTTTCCGAGGCACAAAGGAAGACGAGCGGGGCGACGAGGCCGCAGAGAAGCGCCAACCGCGCGGAAATGGGAATCGAGGTGCTCATCGCTGCGGTCACTTCGGCTTCGTGCGGATCAACTCTTCGATGTTGCGTTGTTCGACCTCCTCCATTCGCTTCCGCTTGTCGAGGAAGTGGGAGTACGTCTGCAAATCGGCTTGCGACCAGGTGTTGGCCTCGAGATAGTCGCCGCAGAAGGGGACCAGCAGATCGATCCAACAGGCGATCTTGTCGGTCTCCTCCCGCGAGAGCTCCACGCCGCCGTGTCCTTGCTCCAACAGGGTCATTAGCCGGCTCTTCGCCGCGCCGGCGGAATACGCGGGCAACATCGCGGGGGACGACTGGGCGCTGATCCAGTTGACCAGTGGGTTGTGGGGATCGCCGCGGTAGGTGTTCGATCGCTCGATCCCCGACGCCCTTCGGCTGGCAGTCAGTGCCAGATACGCCTGGCTCCACTTGCGTTTTGCCACCGGATCGAGCACCTCGGTATCGAGCAGGCTGAAAGCGGTATCGCCGAGCTTGCCGTGCGCACCGGGCGAGCGCGCGGCCGCGGCCAACGGAAGAGCCGTCTCCGACGGCGGCTCTTTGTGGCAGACGGTGCAATGGCGGTTGAGGATCGGCTGTATCTCGCTGCGAAAGCTGAAACCTCGCGGCGGTCCGTAGAAACCATCCAATTGCTCGGCATCCTCGCGCAGGGCCAGCGGGACCGAGGAGCCGACCGGCGGCGCGGCGTTCTTGTTTTCGTGACAGCCCACGCAGGAGGCGACCTCGCCCGGCTGGAACGTCGCCCAGCTTCGCATCGTTTGGATCGCCCGCCCCTTTTCGTCGATCGCCTGGAAATAGACGGGCGTTCGGGCGGGAACCTCGAAGAACGCCGATCCGTCCTCATGCACCTTGGTTTCGCCGAGCACGATTTTCACGTCCCACGCGCCATTCCCGATCGAGACGGGCGTGCAGACCAGGGCCTCGCCGTCGGGGCCGGCGTTTTCGTTGTTGCCCACTCCGGCGGCGCGATAATCCAGCGCGACGACGCGTAGCTTCTTCACGGCGCCGCGGGGCACTCCGCGCAGGCCTTCGCCCAGATAGATGTCTTGCATGTAACAGAGGTCCAACTTCTTGCGGTAATCGACGGCGTTCGGCCGGACGTGGGGCAGCGGCCGCGCCGCCAGCGGAACCGGCTGGTTGCAGGAAATCCGCTCGTCGGCCGCCAGCAGTTCGCGCCGCCCATCCGTGTCCATCCAATAGATGGCGAAGGGGCCGGTCGCGCCGGCCGGCTTGAACGAAACGAGGAACTCCGTCTCACTTAGCGGATAGGGATACTGAAATTGGTCGCCGCTCTGTCCGTAGGCATCGATGCGTTCGGCCGCGGTTTTGCGCGGCGGCGCGATCAACTGCGCGCCTGCGTTCTCCTGCCTGCCGCGCGACGGATCGACGATGCCGAGCCAGCCTTTCTGCAACGTGTGGTGGCCGCTGAAAATCGCCATCACCTTGTCGGTCTCCGGAATGCCGCGGGCGTGCAGCATGCTGGTGGGAAACCAGGAGTTGTTGCCGTAATACTCGGTCTGCCCCGTGCCGTCCGGGTTCATCTGGAACAAACCTTGCGGGAACATCTGGCCGCGATCGCTGTACTCCCAGCGGGTGTAGACGATGCGGCCGTCGGGCAGGACCGTCGGGAAGTTGGTGTGGACCTGGTCGAAACCGAGGCGGCGGAGGAAGCGGCCGTCGCGGTCGCACGTATAGAGATTGCTAACCTCGGTCCACCAGCAATCGACCGTCTGGACGCAGCGGGTGGAACTGAAGATGATCTGCCCGTTCGGCGCATAGATGCCTTCGTAATCGGCGAAGCCAAGGCCGGAGGTCAACTGCCGCACGCGGCCGGTTGCCGCATCGAACTCGTAGAGGTGATAGTCGTCTTTGTCCAACGACTTCTTCCAGGCGAATAACACCTTCTTTCCGTCGTAGGAGACATCGGGGTCGCGCAGGACGCCGCCGGGATCGTCGACCAGCGTGCGAACCTGCCCGAAGAGGCCGCTGCAAGGGGACTGTCCCAATTTTCGTGTCGACGAAAATGGGACTGTCCCCTTTGACGGCGGCGAAACAGGCTCGCTTAGGGTCAAGAGGCAGAGGCTCGCGCCCGGCGCGAAGACGCGCTCGTTCTGTGCGTCGGACTGGCCCTCGGTATAGGCGTAGTGCGAGCCGCCGAGATCGTAGTGCTTGGTGAAGACGATCCGCGGCCATTTTTTCAACAGGGTCTGAAGCCTGGCCGTGCGGCGTTGGAGGCAAGCGCTGCGGTAGAGCCGTTGCCAGGAAGGGTCTTCGGCCGGAACGTCTTCCAACCGCCGGAGCCGTGTTTGCAGGCCGGATGCCTTGGTCCCAAGTTCGCGTGCAATCGCCGCGACGGTGTCCTGGCAGGTCTTGCCTTGGGTGAGGCCGTCTTGGGCCCGCCAATCGGCCAGTACGTCGGCAGGCACGGCGATCGTACAGGACCGGTCTCGATCTACCCCGTTGTTTGGGGTGTCGGCGCGCCCTGCGCCAGGATGCCGAGGAGGAGGAATGCGAAGCAAATCGAGGACCGCGTCAGTTTGATCGGCATCTCGCACCTTCGATCGAGACGGCGCTCCGCGGCGCCGGAGGCGGGGAGCAACCTCAATCGTAACAAACTCGCTTGGGATAATCAATTTGCCGCGGCAGTTGGTGGTGGTGCTGGGTTTTGGGTGCTGTTTTCTTGGGGAGCGGAAGGGTGGTGGCCGTGACCAGCGCTTCCCTTCGGGGCGCGGCTAAACGGCGGCAAGAAGCTGGAACGGCAAACGAGCCCGACATGTTATCCACGGCCGCCACAGCGCAAGCGGTTATCATGCCACCATTTGGGCATCTCCTTGTAAGTTTGTTCGCCGCGTTCTATCATGCGACTCTGACGCCGGTTCAGCGGCCAGCATTCATCAATCATCATTCGTCATTCCTCCCATGTCTACCGCCTATCGCACCGACGCCGGCCGCACGCCGCCGCGGGTTAGTTCGGAAATCCTCGACCGCCTGCCGCCGCACGACCTCGAGGCGGAGAAGGGCGTGTTGGGCAGCATCCTTTTGGACCCGAATCTCGCCGATGACGTCGCGCTAGTGCTTCGGCCCGATGATTTCTACGCCGAAGCCAACGAGAAATTCTACCGCCATCTGCTGGCGATGCACGACGAGGGGAAACGCATTGACGCCACGCTCTTGCTGGACCGCCTCCGCTCGGCCGGTGATCTGGAACTAATCGGTGGTCCAGCCTATCTGGCCGAGGTGCTCCACGCCGTCCCCTACGCCTCGAATGCCGTCTATTACGCCGAGATAGTTCGTGCGAAGGCCACACTTCGAGGGTTGATTCACGCCAGTACCGAAATCCTCCGTGATGCCTTCGAGCCGACACTCGAACCGCGCAAACTGGTAAGCCGTGCCGAGGAAAAAATCTTCGCTGTCCATGACCTGCGAAGCAGCGATCAGATCACAACGATCCACGACTTGCTGATGGAAGCATTTGATAGGATTGACGCCAGGATCGATCGCGGCGAGGGGGTGGGGGTACCCTCGGGTTTCACGGATATCGACAACCTGACGGGGGGAATGCATGATTCCGAGTTCATCGTGCTCGCTGCGCGGCCAAGCATGGGCAAGACTGCGCTCGCCACCAACATCGCCGAGTACGTTACAATCGAGGCCAAGGTGCCGACGTTGTTCGTCAGCCTGGAAATGGCCCGGCTTGAATTGGCGCAGCGCATGCTCTGTTCGCAGGGCCGGATCGACGCCTACAAGTTTCGTAGCGGGCACCTCTCAGGCGATGATCGCAACCAGCTCGTCGCGGCTTCGGCCAAGCTAAGTAAAGCGCCGCTGTTCATCGACGACACTCCCGCTCGGACCGTCACCGAAATTGCCGCTTGTGCCCGGCGACTGAAACGCAAGCAGAAGCTGGGGCTGGTCGTGATCGACTACCTCCAATTGGTCCAGCCCGATGACCCGCGCGACCAACGCCAGGAGCAAGTCGCCAAGATGGCCCGGCGGCTGAAAGGGCTGGCCCGCGAATTGAAGATTCCCGTGCTTTGCCTGGCACAGCTAAATCGCCAAGCGGAGCAAGGCAGGGAAGAGCACCGCCCAAAGCTAAGTCACTTGCGCGAGTCTGGCGCAATCGAACAAGACGCTGACGTCGTGATGTTTGTTCACCGCGAGGAGTATTATCAGACGCGCGAAGAAGCGGAAAATGCGAATACCCGCGGCAAGGCCAAGATCATTGTGGCAAAGCAACGCAATGGTCCCACCGGCGATGTTGACCTTGCGTGGTTTGAGAAGTTCACGCGATTTGAAAACCTCTCGCAGAAGGCGTACGAGGAGTTCGGGGACTACCAGAGGGATTTTTGAGCCCGAAAAGAGGTGCTGACGCGGTTGTTTGCATCTCGTTCCCACGCAGAGCGTGGGAACCAGAACACATTCTTCAGCCATACGCGGGCTGGCTCCAAACCGGGTTGCTCGTCACTGCCCCTTCTTCACCTCGAATCGCAGCGTAAAGCGGCCGCGCAAGCCGGTGATATCGACCGTGCCGCGAGCATCGGGCTTCAGCGGGCGTGCGCCGACGCGGGCGGCGACGACCCGCCAGCCGCTCGGCGGGCGGATACGGAGCAACGATTGCTTCGGCGGACGGGGCGGAGCGGAAACGTCAACCTCGATTTCGTTGCGATCGAGCCGCGAGCGGGCGACGACGGCGACTTCGCCGAAGGCCGTCGGGGCACACTCGCACCGAATCGTCTTGCCATCGGCCAGCCAGGGCGCGGGGTGGCGAACAGCAACCGCAGCGTCGCCGGTCTCCCGTTCTCGTCGCAATCGCCGTCTTGCACCAGCAGATTTCGCAGCGTCCAGAGGAAGTAAGCATTGCCCGTTGCGTTGGGCGGCAAGTACATGGGACGCCCGAATTCGTCGAGCGGCACGAGACTCGTTCCCTCGCCGCCGATAAACGTGTTGCGGGTCAATCCCTGTGCGAGTTTTCCATAGAAGCTCACCAGCGCGCGGTCGACTTCATCGCGGCCGAGCAGGGCCATCACGTAACGCAGCGAATAACAATCGTCGACGCCGTTCTCGTTGGCAAACAGGCCCGAATGTTGATGGAAACGGATCATTCCCATCGTCACTCCGCCGCGGGCGTGATAGGTGTCGATGATCCAGCGTTCGCGCGGCGTGCCGGCGAAGATGCCGGAACCGAGGACGTAGGGGGACAACAGGCACCAATAGCTGCCGAGCTTGCTGGCGGTCAACGTATCGTAGGGCTTCTCTTCGCCGAAGAGCGCCATGGGGATGAAGGGGGGCTGGAGATCGCGGCGCTCGCTTTTCTCGATCGCGGCAAAGATGGCGCGGCGAAACGCGGCGGCTTCGCTGCGCAACTGCGCGGCTTGCGTGTTCTCGCCCAGTTCCTGCAAGATCCAGGCCCAGTCGCGCAGTGCCCGCCAACAGTTGGCGTTGGAATTGAGCGAGTAGACCGGCGTGGCGATGTCGCCGCAGTAGGCTTCGCGCGGCAGCAGCCCGTTGGCCGAACCGCGGTTCTTCAGGATGACGTTCAGCTCGCGCTGCCAGTGCGTCCGCTGGGCGCGAACGAAATCGGCATCGCTGCTGAGCGAGTAGTAATGGGCGAGCATCTGCAACTTGAAAGCGGCGTCGTGAAAATCGAGGTTCTCCTGCGTATAGGGCAAGAGCGGAACAATGGCTCGTCGGGCGTCGTCTTTCTGGCCGAACAGCGCCATCGCACGGACCGCGTCGCCGCACTCGGCCTCGAACAGCCGCTCGTAGATATTGCCCGCACTGTAGTTGACGGCGTCGCGGTTGATCAATGTGCAATCGCCGATCATCAACGACCGCCAGGCGTTGTTCACTACGGTCTCGGGCGTTTCCAGCCGCACGCCGGCGTCGAGGAACGATTGCCAAACGCGAATGCACGCCTCGCGCTGCCGGTCGTAGACGCCGCCGGTCAACAGCGGCTGTTTTCGGCGGGACGGTTGCGTGAAGATGCCGAGCACCGCCGATTGGCCGCGGGAAAGAGACGCGCTCAGCTTCTTGGCCGGTGCATCCCAGGTCCAGGCGGAGTCGAAGAGGAGAAGCGTTTGGGCTTTGTCGTCGCTCAACGTTCCCGGCGCGGCGAGGATTTTTCCGGCGAAGTCGACAGCCGCCGCGACCCGGCCCGCTTCTCCCTCGCGCAGGGTGAAACGGGCGAAGACGACGCCTGCGTCGGCTTGTGGCCGCTCGGCCGCCGCGAAGACTTCGAGCGCATAGGTTGCACGGGGGTGCGATAGGCCATTTCGACGAGGGGCAAATAGCCGCGGAAATAGCGCGGCCCATCGAGGCGGCGGAGATCGGCGCCGAAAGTCTCCTCGTTCTGTCCCACGCGAAAACTGACGGGGATTCCAACATCGCTCCACGTTTCAAGGCCGCCGCGGGCGTTGACGGCGCTGCCGTTGCTTACCAGACGGGCTTTGACCGGACTGCGCGGCGCAGAGAGAACAATGGGATAATGCCGGAACGCCGCATTCACGTATCGCAACGGCGGCAAGAGTTTGGCGAAGTAATCGTAGCTGGGGCCGTCCGGCTGTCGCATCGCCTGTTCGCCCCAAAGGTCGGTCTTTGCGGCGAGCGCCGACGCTACGTTGCGGGGCGGCGAAGACTCTGCGCGTGCGCCGACTTTGCACGTCCCGAGGCAGCAAGCGAAAAAGAGCAGCCCGGGCACGACGCGCGCACAGAAGGACGATCGGTTGCCTATCATTGCCATGACCCTTCACAAGAAAGGCGGACGCAAACTACTCGCTTCCATCGTTCGCTGGGTGGGAGCCCGACTGAGGGGCCATTTCGCCGGTTCTGGCCGCGGACATCGCGCGAGGCGGTTGGGGGGGAGACGAAAACCAATCTACTCGAACGGAAAACGCTTTCCTAGATGCCAGGACGAGCGGGAGGCAGTTTGGCCGGGGGCGGAACATTGGCCGCGCCCTCGCCGCCCAGCGAGCGGCGGCTATCGCCTCTCAGGTTGATAATTTCGCGTTAACGAGCTTCGGTGGGTGCCATGCCCACGCTTGCCGTGGGCATGTTGCTCACGTCCGCGGTTTACATGCCCACGGCAAGCGTGGGCATGGCACCCCGCGTGGACGCGGCGGCTAAACGGGCGAGTTGTCAATGTGGGGTGTTTGCGAAGACCTTGCCGGTTTTGCGGCTTTTTCGCTCCCGCTCAGGCAAAGTCTGACGGCTGGGGACTGTGTGCGTTAAGTTCCGAGAAATCCGGTTCCGATGAGAGTATTGGATTTGCTGCCAATGACGGCGCGATTCAAAAGGGGGGAATCATGCGACTACAATGGACATTGGGTGCTGCGCTCCTGCTCGCCATGTTGGCGGCGGGCGGCCAATCGCTGGCCGCGGCAAAGGACTCCGGTCACTTGGCGGCACTGGCCGCCCGACAGGATCTCTGCGATATGGTCTGTTTTGCGATGGCGGACGGGCACATGAGCCAGGCCCATCGGGCCCTGATCCTGCAAGAGGCGAAGTCGGTGCTCTCGCCCGCTGAGTATCTGACGTTCAAGCGGACGCTCGATCGGATCGCGCCGCCGCCGAAGCCCAGGGTAAAAGGAAAGCACATGGTCAAGGCGGCCCCGAAAAAGAAGCCGACGCCGACGACGACGCCGGTGCCTGTTCATGGGGGGCCCGAACTAGTGATTCCCGCCAGCGCGAACCAGCCCGATGGGATGGCACCGCCGGAGTTCTTGCGGTAGAATCGGCGGGCATGGGTGGCCGACTCGCCGAGAATGCGCTCTTCTTTCGTGAGTATCTGCGGAATTTCCACAGCACCGGGGCGCTCTTGCCCAGCGGGCGATTCCTGGCGGCGGCGCTGGCCCGGTTTGTCGGCGGCCAATCCGGCAACGGAGAGCGGACCAGCGATGCGGGTCAGCCGCGGAGAATTCTCGAGGTGGGGCCTGGCACCGGCGCGGTCACGCGGCGGATCATCGCCGGCATGGGCAAAGCTGACTCGCTCGATCTGGTCGAGCTCAACGAGACGTTCGTGCGGCAGTTGAAGGACCGCTTCCAGCAGGAACCGGCGTTTCGGGCCGTTGCCGATCGCGCGCGGGTGCTGCATTGCCCTATCGAGGAACTGCCGCACGAGCAGACGTACAACGTCATCGTGTCTGGCCTTCCGTTAAACAATTTCTCGGCCGGGCTGGTCGAGCAAATTCTGGCGACGCTTGTTGGTCTGCTGTCGGCCGAGGGAACGCTCTCGTTCTTCGAGTATATTGCGGTGCGGCCGGCCCGGGCGCTGATGAGCGGCCGAGCGGAACGGGCGCGGTTGCGGGGGGTCGCGCGGGCGATGCGCGCGGTGCTCGATCCGCAGGAAATCCGCCGCGAGGCCGTTTGGCTGAACGTTCCGCCGGCGTGGGTTCACCACGTGCGGCGAGAGCCGGTCGGAAAATAGCAGTGGAGGGCGACCGAAGCCGCCCCCTACTGGTTCTAGCCGTCTCATTTACGGCGGGTGCCATGGCCACGCTTGCGTGGCCATGCAGCACTTTTCGCGGGAAGACCATGCCCACGGCAAGCGTGGGCATGGCACCCAAGACGCCACAGTTAACTCGGACGCGCTCTAGGGAGCGTCACCGCCGTTGGCCTTCTCGCCGCAGCAACACTCACCCGCGGCGCTGTTCTTGCCGCACTCACAGGCGCCGCCGTTTCCGCAACCAGACTTGCCGCAGCAGGCGGCAGTCTTCTTGCCGCAATCGCAGACGCCGCTTTTTGCGCAGCCGCAGTTGCAGGGGCAATCGATGCCCTTCTTGGTACAATCACAGGTGCCGCTTTTGCCGCAACCGCATTTGCAGGGGCAGGCGGCGGCAGCCTTCTTGGCGCAAGTACAGACGCCGCTTTTCGCGCAGCCGCACTTGCAGGGGCAATCGATGCCTTTCTTGGCGCAGTCACAGACGCCGCTCTTTAGGCAGCCGCATTTGCATGGACAGGCGGCGGAAGCGGGGTCTTTCTTGGACGAGGCCGCCCCCGTGGCCCAGATCGCTGCAAAAGCGACTACCACAGCCAGCGAGGCGGTATAACAGATTTTCCAGGTTTTCGAACACATTACTGTTTGTCCTGATTGAAATGGAGTTTACTTGATATGGAAAGACACTGAGAGGAACAAGGTTAAGTCGCTTCATCCCGTCCCGGCATCCAGCCGCACAACGTCGAGCCGATCGACGAACGGGAGATGCGGCGCCACTCGAATGGCGCGGCGTACGTCAGGAAGATGCTCGTCCCGCAAGAAAAGCGGCGCGCAGCATCCCCTTGGCGGCATCAACACAGCCATCGGCACAACGCGCCGCAGCGTTGCGAGGCCGAGATGCACCCGCTAGGAGAATCGAGTCGCGCTGCCTTATGGGCGGTGTTGAGAATGTCTGCCGACGAGGCGTGAGCGGACGGCAGCAATGCCGCGAACTCCTGCGGAGGAACCCGCTGGGAAGGGGTCGCATCGGGAAATTTCCGCGGGATCTGCTTGCCGGCGTGGCAGCGGCATACGGGCTCGCCCGTGCAACAACATCCGCGGCCCCGCGCCGCACAGCAACCCGCCGCGGCCGGTGAGAGTTTGCCCCGTGACGCCTCGCACGTGCATGGAGATAGAGAGAACGCCATTGCCGGCTGAACCATCAGCGCGGCTGCCAGCAGCCAAGCAAGCGATTTGGCAGGCATTCTCATTAGCCACGTCACAGCAGCACCTCCGCACTCATTCTACACTTGCCGCCGATCACGGCAAGATCGATTGGCGGCCATTCAGCATCCTCTGGGGACGGGCGGCCCCCTCAATTCAATGTCTCATTACGCCAAGGCCCAACTTCTGGCATCGCCTGTCGAGGCAAAGACCTGATCGACAGCACTGGTTTCCGCCAGCGAACTGTCGAAAGAACTGGCGCCGGTTTGCGACGCGAGCGAGGACGACAACGGTTCGCTGAACAGCCGCCTCTCGCCCAACGGGAGGGTAGGATTCATCAGATCGAGCGAATCGTCGTGGCCGAAACCAAGGATATGCGACATTTCATGCATCACGGTTGTCAGCAGGTCGACGCGGTTCGCCGCGGGACTTGCGGCGGGGGCAGCCAGGGCGTAGGGGCCGAGCGGATCGCTGAATTCGCTGTCGTCGGACGGAGTCGGATCGACGAACCAGCCGTAGCCGGCCGCGGTGCGACTGATCTCGATGGACGATCCTGCCGCTTCGCCCAGCATGTCGGCGGGCAGATTGCCGATCTGGACCGACACGCCGCTCATGGCCGCGGCGACCTGGATGCCGGTGGCGGCCGTCAGGCGTCGCTCGGCCTCGACGACGATGGGCTGGAGTTGTGCAGCGGTCAACGACGCGGCGGCGGAGGGGGGCGTGGAGGCATCGACCATCAGCGGCGCGGCTGTAATGGTAATTGGCTGCGTCAGATGGGAGAACGTGGCCTTGCCATTCGACCAGATGTATCCGCCGAGATAGTATTGGCCCGGTGCGAGCGATGGGACGGCCCAGACGTAGCTCTCGTACTGGTTGTCCTCGCTGCTACTCATTGTCACCTTGTCGACCTCGAGATAGTGCTCGTTGCCGTTGATGACGGTGTCCTTGTCGTAGAAAAGGCTGACGGTGCTGCCATCGGCGAAATTGTGGGCGATCCAGTAGATGTCCATATTCTGCCCGGGCATGTAGCTTCCCGAGGTCGGCGCGGTGACGCGGAAGGTGGGCGTGGGGTCGACAAGCGTGATCGGCTGGGTGAGGTGCGACCAGGTAGGCTTGCCGTTCGACCAGAGGTAGCCGCCGATATAGTACGTTCCCGGCTTCACTCCAGTGGTGTCCCAGCCGTAGGCGCCGTAACCCGCCGTGCTGAGGTTGCTGTTGATGGCGGGCGCCTGGTCGACCTCGAAGTACTTTTCGTTGTGATTGAAGACCGTGTCGGTGTCGTAGCAGAGGCTTACGGTGGCGTTTGCGGCCATGTTGCTGGCCGCCCAGGTGACAATGACGGTTTGCCCGACGTTGTAGGTTCCCGACGTCGGGGTGGTCAAGCGGAAGGTGGGCTTGGGCGCCACGATAGTGATGGGAGTAGCGCAGTAAGAGCGGATTGCCTTGCCGGAGAAGAGGTAGCCGCCGATGTAGTACGTCCCGGGAGCGACGTTGCTGGTGTCCCACTGGCTATAGGTGCCAATGCCGTTGGCGGCGGCGACCTGGTCGATCTCAATCCAGTGTTCGTTGCCGTTGGGCGTCTTATCAATGTCGTAACAGAGGCTGATTTCCGTGCCGCTGATGATGTTGGTGTCGGACCAGGCAATGACGATGGTTTGCCCGACGTTAAAGGTCCCGGAGGTCGGCGCGAGCAAACGGAAGGTCGGCTTGGCAGCCAAAACGAAGTGGACGGTGTTGTCCGTGCTGGTGGAGGCGGCATTGCCGACGCCGAGCGGATCGTGGGCCACGCCTGCGGGAATCGAGGCGATGACCGTGCCGGAGCTGGCCATGCCCGTGACGGCGACGTCGTAAGTTGTGGTGTCGGTGGCAGTGATGGTGGCGACGAGGTTTCCCAGGACGGTGCCGCCCAGGGTCACATCGCTGGCCGTAAAATCGGTCACTGCTATATCGAAGACGACGGTGAAATGGATTGTCGAGGCGGTGGTGGGATCGGCTTGTCCAGTCGCCTGGTTGATAGTGACGCCGTTCGGGGAGCCCTCGAAAGTGACGGTGTTATCGCTATTCGTGCTTGTCGAGGCATCGTTGGGGTTGCCGGCCGCATCGTGAGCGACGCCCGCCGCCAGGCTGACGGTGACGGTGCCGTCCTGCGTCATGCCGCTGATCACGATCGTGTAGCTTGCGCCGTTGCTGCCGCTAACGGGAGTGACGATGGCCGTCGTGGCGCCGGCGGTGCCGCTGATCGTGACGCCGCTTGCGGTGAAATCGGCGACCGTTTTGTTGAAGCTGGCGATGAAATTGATCGGTGATGTTAACGCCGGATCTGCCTGATCTGACGCCTTATCGACCGTCACCGTCAAGTCGGTGAGGTCGAGGGGGTTGAAGACCAGCAGGATACCCGTGGCAACGTAGTCGCCGTGTGCGTTCCGCACCTGGTCCGGCTCCATCGTGAGCGAGTACTGGACTTCGTCGTTCGCATCCCACGTCCCGTCCGGCGCGTCGAAGGCATACGTTGCCTGAACGGTCGCTCCGTTGTCGCTCACCGTGTCGATGACAAACTGGGCATTCGCTTGGAAACCATTCACGTTGTTCACTTGAATGTTATTGTCGCCGAGCGAGCCTACTGCGATCGTATTGCCGGGATTGCTGTAGGTGACGACGAACGTGATGCCGGTATCGCTCTTTTTTACGTTGTCGAGCACGGCAACGGCCGTCGGCGGCGTATCGAAGACGTACTTGCCGGTGGTTGGAGACGCGGCGCTATACAATACGCCGGCGGGAATGGTGCGGTTGCCCACAGTCGTGTCACTGTAATCGTATTCCTGTTCGGCGACGAACGTGTGCGTGCCATCGATCACCGGCACGGTGGTGACGATATCGACCGAGGTTGAGGTGCCGGAGGCGATGCCGGAGCCGATGGGGGTGGTGCCGTTATCGACGAAGATATCGACAGTCACCCCGGGGGTCACGCCGTTAACGTGAAAAGTCAGACCATTTTCGACGGACAACTGGTTGCCGGGGGCCGGGGTGGTGAGGGTCAGGCTGGTCGGGGCGAGCGGCTGGACCCAGAGGGCGATGTGCTGCTCATCGTAATTCGTGTTGCTGTTAGTGTCGCTGCTGTTCCGCCAGACGCCGACAACTAGGTCGTACACGCCCAGAATGTCGCCGCTGGGCGTGGCCGTCGCGTTGGCGCTGCCGTCACTCGCGCTGTTGCACGTTAAGTCCGTGGTACTGGTACCGACTTCCGCCCCATAAGCGAGCGCAACGCCGGGATCGCCCTGCACGACCGCGATGGGAAAAGTCACCGGGGTGTTCATGGTCGTATGAACGTCGGGCATGGTCTGCGCGATAAAGGCGGGCCGATCTTGCAGGGACGGCGTGTCGGTGGCCAAAACCGCGGCGAGCACCGCCCCCGTTGTGCCGTCGCTGCCGGTCAGCGTCACCGTGCTGTTGTCGCTGGTGGCCACGCTTACATTGGACGTCTCGCCGGCGGTGGCGCCGGAAGCCGATGTGAGCAGGACAAGGCCGTACTCGTTGCTGGTCGTGTCGATCGTAACCGAGTCGATAATGGGCGGATTGACCGGTTTGCTGTCCTCGCCGCTCGAGTTCTCTTCCACGGGAACGTTGGCGATCGCCTGGCGGATGTCGTCGCCGGCGACGAGTTTGCCGATGATCGTGTACTGGAAGTCGCCGTCGCGGTACGGGGCGGCAGTGATGAAGAACTGGCAATCGTTGGTATCGGTTCCACTGTTTGCCAAAGCCAACAGGCCGGAGGTCGTAAAGCGGAGATCGGTGCTGAATTCGTCGTCGTGCCCGACCACGGTGTTGTTGGGGCCGCTGCCACCGCCACCCGTGCCCGTTGGATCGCCCCCCTGAATCATGAAGTCCTGGATGATGCGGTGGAAGGTCAGGCCGTCGTAGAAGCCTGAGCTTATCAGCGACTCGATATGCGCAATGTTGACTGGGGCATAATCGTCCAGCAGCAGAAAATCCATCTCCCCCTGCGTGCCGGTGGAACCGTCGCTGTTGACCGTATGCACTTTCATCCTAATCAGCGTGGTGTGCAGCAGGGTCACTTGAACATCGGGGTCCGTCGTCTTGGGCGTGTAGACCGTGCTGGCGGTGGCGTTGGGGTCGTCGAAAGAAACGATCACCGGGCCAGTGCCGATCCCCACAGTGGTCGAGAGGACTATCCGCGATTCGAGTTCTTCGAACATGCCGCGGCGGAATTGTTGTGGGCGAGACTTGGAGTTCTTCGAGTGGCGAGTAGTCTGTCCGAAACGGCCAAAGCGGGATTTCGACATGGTCTTTCTCAGGGGAGAGCGGTAGTGAAGAGTCGTGGACACATGCCTCCGCATCGTGCGGGGCGGCGGCGTTGGGGTGGCAGTTCAACTGCCACCCCAGCGAGACAACCTGCAATATGCCCTCATTATGAACCGACTCTACCGAATCGGCAAACGAATTCCGCGGTTGGCCTACGAATTCCCCTTGCATGAGCGTGTTGAAGCGGGGCAGGGAGGGGTACCGATTCTTCGGCCTGGACCGGATAATTCGGAAACACCATTCGTGAGCGGGCAAGCCCGCATTTCTCACCAAGGTGGGGCAGACATTCCTGTGGTGGGGCAGACATTCCTGTGGCGGGGCAGACATTCCTGTCTGCCGCAAGAAAGGGTGGCACATCTGGCAGACAGGAATGTCTGCCCCACCGGACCCGGTGTCGCCGATTTTCCCCGTGCGGCGAAAAATGCGGGTCAGTCGGCCATCACGCAGCGGTTCTTCGCCCAGGCTCTGAGACGCTCGACGTGCTCGCGCATGACCACGGAAAGCGGTTGAGTGGCCTGGATGGCGGCAAGAATGTGCTCGGTTGTGCATTCCACCTTGTCCGCAAAGGCGGCATACAGCCCGGAGATCACCGCTTGCTCGATTTCAGCGCCGCTTAGGCCGTCGGAAGCAGCGATCAGGCGCGGCAGGTCGAAATTGGCCTTGTCGCGGTTCCGCTTCTTCAGGTGGATGGCGAAAACCGCTTCCCGCTCACGCGGACCGGGCAAATCGACGAAGAAAATCTCGTCGAACCGGCCCTTCCGCATCAGTTCGGGCGGCAACTGCGAGAGATTGTTGGCGGTGGCGATCAGGAAGATCGGGGCGCCGTGGTCCTGCATCCACGACAGCAGCGTGCCGAACATCCGTTGCGACAGCCCGCCGTCGGCCGAATCGCTGCTGGCCGAAGCGAACGCCTTTTCGATCTCGTCGATCCACAAGACGACAGGGGACATCGATTCGGCCTGGCGGAGCGCCTCGCGAAGCCGCGCCTCGCTCTCGCCGATGTACTTCTGATAGAGCACGCCGGGATCCATCCGCAGCAGCGGCATCCGCCAGGCCGAGGCGACCACCTTGGCGCAGAGACTCTTGCCGCAGCCTTGCACGCCCAACAAGAGGATGCCGCGGGGCGGATCGAGCCCGAACTCGCGTGCCCGGGCGGAGAAGCCGCCGTGCCGCATGTTCAGCCAGCGCTTCAGATTGCTCAGGCCGCCGATCTCGTCCGGCGAACAGTCGGCGGCGACCGATTCCAGACAGCCGGTCGTGCCCAACAGGTTGCGCTTGGCATCGACGATCCGCGGCAGGTCGGAGACGTCCAACACGTTGTCCTCGCGGATGGCGCCGGCGACGACGCGGGCGGCTTCTTCGCTGGTGAGCCCGCGCAACGTCTGCACGAGCGCTTCCAGCTCGCGCTTGGTCAGCTTCGATTCCACCGGCTGAAGGCTGGTCTGCCGCACCTCTTGGAAGGTGTTGCGGATGATCTCCTCCAGTTCTTCCTCGCCCGGCCAGCCGACGTCGAAGGGGACGGCCAGCCGTCGCACCTCCGACGGCAAACCGACGGCGTCGATCAGCACCAATGTCCAAGGGCGCGAATTGGCCGAAAAGTAGAGATCGCGGAGCGAACGGACGACCTGGGGATCCTTGCAGTGGGGCCCGACGTCCTTGAACAGATAGATTGCCGGATTGGTGGATTGGCCGACGTAGCGCAAGGCGGCGGCCACTTTGCCCGGCTCGACCAACGGCCGCGATGGGGCGGGGGGCGGGGCCACGAGCCCGTCGGTCACCGACCATTCCAACAACGACAGCCGCAATTGCTGGGCGATCTCGCGAACCGCCGCCGCCGCTCGCGGTTCGTCGGGCGTCTCAATCGCAATAATCGGATTGCCCGCCTGGAAGAGCTGTCGCAGCACGTCGGATCGCATGGAAGGGTCCCTCGTGGCGCAACCGTTCACGGGCCGGGGACTGGCTCATTTTTCGGCCCCACGGGCCGGGGACTGGCTCATTTTTCGGCCCTTCTAGGGCTGAAAAATGTGCCTGTCCCCTTCTGGCCGCCCTAGGGCTGAAAAATGTGCCTGTCCCCTTCTGGCCGCCCAAGAACCATGATGTGCTCCCCGAGGTGATTTGTCCAGGGCGTGGGAATAAGGGGACAAGTCCAATTTGTGCGAAGCACCCTCCGGGCCGTTCCGGCAAATTGGACCTGTCCCCTTTTTCCTCAAATAGAGGAGGGGCAGACATTCCTGTCTGCCGCAAGAAAGGGCGGCGGATCTGGCAGACAGGAATGCCCCACCGGACGCAGTGTCGCCTCTTCGCCCGGCGTGTCTTGCTGGCGTTTCCGCCGGACTTTATACTTCAACTCGCGGCCCTTCTCCCGGAGCGACTCTATGGCACACGGTGTACGACGTTTCCTCGTGTTGGCGGTCCTCTTGTTGGCTGTCCCGGCGATGGCCGCCGCCAAGGCGCCGCCGTCGAAGCCGAAGGACGCGGACCCTGAGCTTATTAAGACCTTGGTCGAGGCGATCGATCAGGTCGAGCGGAACTACGTCACCGAGGTCGATCGCCGCGAGCTAGTCGATTCGGCGATCCGCGGGATGCTGAGCAAGCTCGACCCGTATTCGACGTATATCGCGGCGGAGGAGGCGCAGCAGTTCCGCGCCAGGCTGTTGGGGGAGTTCGGCGGCATCGGAATTCAGATCGCCGCCGACGACGGGCAACTGACGGTGCTCAGCCCGATCTACGGCACACCCGCCTACCGCAGCGGCGTGCTCGCCGGCGATCGCATCCTCGAAATCGACGGCCGCAGCACCGACGGCATCGACCTCGACGAAGCGGCCAGACGGCTTCATGGCGAAGAGGGCGCCGCGGTGACGCTCACGGTCATGCACCCGGGCAAACACGAGAAGACGAAGATCAAACTCGTCCGCCAACGGATTCATCTCGAGACCGTGTTGGGCGATCGACGCAATCCGGACGGGCACTGGCAGTTCATGCTCGATCCGACACAGGGCATCGGCTACGTGCGGCTGACGGCCTTCAGTTCCGAGACGGCCAGCGAATTGCAAAGTGTTTTGGCGCGGTTGCAGAAGGAGAAGCTCCGCGGCCTCATCCTCGATCTCCGCTTCAATCCCGGCGGGCTCCTAAGCGCGGGCATCGAAGTGAGCGATCTGTTCGTCTCCGAGGGGCGAATCGTCAGCACCAAGGGGCGCAACAGCCCCGAACACGTCTGGGACGCACACAAGGAGGGGACGTTCAGCGGGTTTCCGCTGGCAGTGCTGGTCAACCGTTACAGCGCCAGTTCGGCCGAGATCGTCGCCGCCTGCCTGCAAGATCACAAGCGTGCCGTCGTGATCGGCGAGCGAACCTGGGGAAAGGGGAGCGTGCAGACTCTTATTCAACTGGAAGGCGGCAAAAGCCTTTTAAAACTGACCACCGCCAGTTACCGCCGCCCGAGCGGCAAGAACATCCACAGGTTTCCGGACGCCAAAGAAACCGATGAATGGGGCGTCATGCCCGATGCGGGAATGAAGATCGAATTGGGCGATGAGGAGATGACCCGCCTGATCCAGAATCGCCGCGAGCGCGATATTCTCCAGTCGCCGGTCAAGGATGGTGAGAAGAAAGCGGACGCCAAGCAGAATTCGCCGCCCCCGGTGGATCGCCAGTTACAGGCGGCGGTCAAGTATCTTACCGCAGAATTGGCGAAGCGGCGATGGAAGGTGCGGCTGACTAAAAAATCGGCTGGTCTCCCGGGCACCCGCGCGAAACACTCAATCGACGGTCTGGTTTTTTCGAGCAATAGCCAGCCGCCGCCCGGGGGATTATACTGACGGCTGTTCTGCTATTTCAAAGGACAACTCGTCATGAACATTCGAAGATGGTTGGTGGTGGTGCTGGTCGGCCTGTCGGTTCTGATAGTGCGATCGTCGATGGGCGAAGAACCAAAGTCGGCAACCGACGCATTGAAGAAGGGCGACTCTTTTCTGAAGAAGGGAGACCATGACGCCGCCATCAGTGCGTTCACCGAGGTGATTCGGCTCGATCCGAAGAAGGCCGAGGCATACTGGAAGCGTGGCCGTGCCTATGAGGAGAAGGGCAACCATGAGAAGGCCATCGCCGACTGTTCCGTGGCAATCCGCCTCGACTCGAAGAATGCTCCGGCATATTACGACAGGGGACGGGCTTACGGAAAGAAGGGCGAACTGGATAGCGCCATCGCAGACTACAATCAGGCCATTCGGCTCGACCTGACCTTTACCAATGCATATTACAACCGTGGCTGCCTTCATGTGGAAAAACGTGAGTATGACAGCGGCATCACCGACTTTACCGAGGCCATTCGGCTCAATCCGAAAGATGCTGAGGCATACTTTGGCAGAGGCGGAGCCTATGAGGAGATAAGGGACCACGACAAAGCCATCGCCGATTACACGGAAGCGATTCGACTCAACCCAGAGTATGCCGAGGCATACTATGGCCGAGGAATCGCCTATGGGCAGAGGGGTGACCTTGATAAAGCCATTGCTGATTACACAGAAGCGATTCGACTCAACCCAGAGTATGCCGACGGATACTATGGTCGGGGCTTGGCCTACCGAAACAAGGGCAATTATGACAATGCCATCGCCAATTTCACAGCAGTGATTCGACTCAACCCAGAGTATGCCAAGGTCTACTATGGCCGGGGCTTGGCCTACGGAGACAAGGGTGATTATGACAAAGCCATCATCGATTACACAAAAGAAATTCGCCTCAATCCCAAATATGCCGAGGCGTACTTGGGGCGGGCCTTGGCCTACGGAAGCAATGGCGACTTCGACAGAGCCATCGCCGACTGCAACAAAGGCATTCGGCTCAATCCCAAGCTCGCCGGGGCCTACTGTGTTCGGGGCACCGTCTACGAGAAGAAAGGGGACTATGATAGAGCCATCGCTGACTGCAACGAGGCAATTCGCCTCAATCCGAAACATGCTGAGGCGTACCACAGCCGTGGCTTGGCCTACGGGAAGAAGGGCAATACTGACAAGGCCATCTCTGATTTTACCGAGTCCCTTCGGCTCGCTCCGCAATCCGCTTACGTCTACCGTGACCGAGGCTACGGCTACCGGAAGAAAGGTGACCTCGATAAAGCCATCGCCGATTACACCGAGGCCATTCGTCTCAACCCTAAGTATGCGGAGGCGTATCTCAACCGGGCCTGGGCTTACGGGAAGAAGGGCGACTACGACAAAGCCATCGCTGAATACACGAACCTAATCAGCCTTGCCCCCAAGGACTTCCAGGCACAGGCATACGGCGGACGAGGTTTTGCCTATCAGAGCAAGGGCGAGTTCGACAAGGCCATAGATGACTATACCAAAGCGATTCAACTGAAACCGCAAGTCGGTGGCTTGTACTTCGCGCGTGGTCTTGCCTACGCGCAGAAAGGCGACAAGGCCAAAGCCAAAGCCGATTTCGCTCAGGCCAAGAAACTTGGAGTTAAGGCCCCGTGAAAACCCTCTTCCTCACCGCCCCTGCCAATTGGCAACCATAGCCGGCATCGCTGGGTGGCACCGATTCTTGAACCGGTGGGCGAATGCCCAGGAGGCCCTGCCTATCCTTCGATCCACTCAATCGGCACTCCCACTCGTTCTGCGTCACGAAAGCGCGGGCCGTCTTCCCCTGCCGCTGGTCCAAAAATCGCTATTGAAGTCCGCCTTCCTCTTTGCTAAATAGTGTAAGGGCGTATACAGATTGATCCATGCCATAATTCTACTGCGCAAGGTTACGGCCCTTTGCCACGAAAGGTCGAAAGTTCGAAATCACGAAAGATGACCTGTTTTCGCCGTTCTCTGCCGTTCTTTCGCTTCTTCGTACTTTCGCATTTTCGTGATAGAAAGACAACCGAGAGAATTTTCTCGTAAACCGTTGACGCCTCTCAACATCCGATTCCTGGGCGTCGTTAATCCTGCGCAGTAGAAGTAAACGAGCAGGAGGTTTCGCAACACCGAGCCGCCAAAAGCGGGGGAAGACGTTTCGGCAACCGTCGCCCGAAGTCATTGGCCGAGATAAAGGGGACAGGCGCATATATTGACGAGGATGGGGTGCGGGTGCAAAGCAGCTTCCGGCCTCGGCTCAGGCGGCCGAGGTGACGGTGGAGCGGCGGACATAGGCACACCCCGGCCGAGTGCGAAGGTAGCGCCCGAGACGGTCGTCGTCGCATAGAGTAGCGGCCCGGACTTGGAGTATCGCTTCCGCCCCCTCTGGGTCGTTCCAAAACATCTCCGTCCCCTTCACCCGGTAGTTCACCTCTTTGACCAGCGACTCCATCAAGGCCGACGTTACCGGCAACCCAAGGCGTCGATAATGCGGATAGTCCATGCGACCGCGGTTGTTCCGCAGATAACGTGCGGCATCGACGATCGGTTTACGCGGATCGTTCTCGTCCAGCTTGGCCGTGTCGTCAAGACCGTGCGGAGCCAACCAACGCTTCAGTTCGTCCATCGCCTCCATCGCCCGACCTTGCCAACATGCGCGGGCCATGCGCAGATAGCACGACCACGCAACGGAGAAATCCGGGTGCATCGCCAGTGCCGCAGCGTACAGATAACTCAGCGCGTGGATGAAATCAAGGATGGGCACAAAGTTTGGAAAGTAGTGCTTCCACACAGACCAATGCCAGGGAAGACCGTCTCCCACAAAGGCACGCGCAGTGCCTGCGGAAAACGACGACAGTTGGCCTCCCGCTTCATCTGTTGCCCGAAGACGCTGGCCTCTGCCATGCTCGAAAGACACGTGCGCACCAGACGCTGGGGACGCCAAGCCTTCTCGCCAGGCGGCGCGGCAGATACCGCCGAAATCGCTGACGGAGCCTCTTTTTCCGCTAATTTCGCCACTCGCTTGGGATCGGTGAACGCACGCGGAAGTTCCGGTTCGGGGTCTTCCGCAAACGTCTGGTGCGTCATTCGCAGCAAATTGGCGTTCTGGTCTCGCGCCAAGCCTCGCCATGAACGCCGCGACCTTGGCCCGGTTTCCGTGTGCGAATTCGTCCGCCGTCAGCTTCCACGACGGCCAACTCGGGTGGATTCTCGGGGGCTTGGACCAGTTCGGCGCATCCCCTTCATCTCGCAACTCCGCCAGTTCCATCCCCACTTGGTGCGTTACACGCTGCACCGTGCTCGCTGAGACCTCGTTACCACCGACGTGCTTCAGCACCAGCGACGCGCGTTGGCTCGATCGCGTCTCGGCCGAGGCATACACGATCCTCTGCGTCATCGCCGGCGTTAGTTCCCGACTGTCCAATCCCATCGCTGCCCGCAGAGGGAAAAAAATCCCGCCGACAGCGGGTACAAGTCCCTTTCCATTCCAAGATGGGGACCGCACCGTCGGTCGAGAGAATCGTACGGGCCACCAACTCCAGCGAACAAACTTCGCCACAGGTCGGACAGGCGGCGCTGTCGGGACTTTCCGCCGTCATCTCCCGCGCGGCCCATTCCTGAAAGCAACAACTCCAACGGGTCGCCAACCGATGGGAAGCCGCCTCGATTTGACTGAAATGGAGCGGGGTCTTCCGGTCCCAGCCCGCCAAAATGGTCTCGATGATCGCATCCTTCGCCTCAAGCAAAACCCGCTCGAATTTCCGCTGTAAATGCTGCGAAATGCCGTCCATGACAGATCCTCCACGATCCAAAGTGACTTCCTATCCTGCGACAAATTGCCATCTTAACCGAAAAACGCCAGATTCTCCTATCGACGTTTGCTTGAGCCACGTTGGGACACCGGAAGCTGCTTTGCACCCGCCATGTCCGGCGGCTTTCTGCCGCTCTTGACCGTTACGGAGCGCTGCGTTACTATTCCCGCCCTGCCTTTGTCTCCTTTCGGCCGGCTTCTCAAACAGGAGCGTCATTATGGGCTGCATCATGCGTCGTTTCGCGATCCCGCTTTCCCTTCTCCTGGCTCTTCAGGCAGCTTCCGCCGAAATCGTCGCCGATTCCGCGCAGCAGGCCGGCGACCAAAACGTTCAGCAGCTCCGTCGCGTGAGTCGTAGGGCCTGCCGGCACCCGCGAGAGAACGTCGGCGTCGTTCAGCAACAGACGCAGCCGCAGGTTCCGTCAAAGAGTTCGGAACCCAAACCCGCCAGGGCTGACGCGCCGCCCGTTTCTGTGTTGATCGAGGCCGTGATCGTCGAGGTTACGCTGAAATCGGATTCTGACCCGGGCGTGAACTTGGCCCTGTTCGGCGATACGGCAAAACGCTCGGAGGTCGCCGGAAACCGTGCAGCGATTAACGTGATGACCGGATACAACCCAGACACGGTCTTCAACGCCGATGGCAAGCCGGTCCCCACGCCAGAAGGAAAAGCCAACAGCATCAAGTCTTTCGGCGTGTTTCACGGCAAGACCGCCGACGCCTTGCGGAGACTGGATTCGGCGCGCGAAAACTGTATCCTCGCGGCCCCGCGCGTACTGGTGCTCAATAAACAGCTTGCAGACGTTCAACTCGGCAGCCAGTTGGCCTACCAAACCACGAGCCGGGTGAATGGCGATCTGATCATGACACCCCACTTCATCCCCATCGGCACGCGGCTGAAGGCGCGGCTGTTTGTGGCAGCGGATGGGAAGGTCCGCCTTGAAGTCTTCGTGGAAAAAAGCAGCGGTAACCTGGACGCCGACGGCATCCCGCAGGTGAACGCGATTCAGATCTCGACGAATATGATGATGCCCGACGGCGCGACAGTCGTGATCTGCGGCGAGCCCCACGCGGAGGTCGAGCAAACGGGATGCCCGCTGCCCTTGCTCAGTTGCATTCCGGGCCCGCTCTCTTTGCTGAATCTAATTGCGTGCTCAGACAGCCTAACCTCCAGCACCGACGATATCGCGAGGAAGCAGTTAGTCGTGCTGCTTAGCTCCCAGATCGTCACGAAGTAGGTTTCGGCACGCTCGACTTACGGACGGGGCTGCCTACTTGACGCCGCACGCCCGTTGGGCGCGGAGCAGGACTTTGGCCGCTTTTTTGCGGGCGGTGGCGGCGCCGGCGGCGAGAATCTGACGGACGCGGTCGGGATGCGACTCTAACTCGGCACGCCGCGCCCGCGCCTCGGCGAAGTAATCGACCGCCAAGTCGGCCAGCGCCTTCTTGACTTCGCCATAGCCGAATGCACCCTGCCGGTACTTGGCGGCCATCGCCTCGCGCTGGGTGTCATCGGCGAACAGCGAGTAGAGCTGGAAAAGGTGGTCGGTGCCCGGCTCCTTCGGCTGCTCCATCGGCCGCGAATCGGTCACGATCCGCATGATCTGTTTCCGCAACACCTTCGGGTCCTCGAATACGTCAAGCGTGTTGCCGTAGCTCTTCGACATCTTCTCGCCGTTTATGCCCGGCACGCGGGCGGAATTGTCGAGCACCTTCGACTTCGGCATCACGAACGTCTCGCCGAAAAGATGGTTGAAACTCGCCGCCAGGTTGCGGCAGACCTCGATGTGCTGCACCTGATCCTCGCCCACGGGCACAACGTCGGAATCGTACATCAAGATGTCGGCCGCCATCAGCACCGGATAGGTGAACAACCCCGCGTCGGCCGGCAGCCCCTTCGCCTTCTTGTCCTTGTAGGCGTGGCAGCGCTCCAGCAGTCCCATCGGCGTGCCGGTCATCAGCAGCCAGCAGAGCTCGCAGACCTCCGGCACGTCGGACTGCGCGAACAGCGTCGCCCGATCGGGATCGAGCCCGAGAGCCAGCAGATCGAGCGCGGCGTCGTGCGTGTTTTGCGCCAGCGTCGCCCGATCGCGGACCGTCGTCAGCGCGTGCAAGTTCGCCAGAAAATAAAAGGCGTTCTCGCGGTCTCCTTGCAGATCGATATACTGCCGGATCGCGCCAAAGTAGTTGCCCCAGTGGAATCGTCCTGTCGGTTGTATGCCGGAGAGTACACGCATGGGAAGGGGCTAGGGGCTAGAGGTTAGGGGCTAGAGGTCAGAGGTCAGGGGGAAATGATGAATGATAAGTGATGAATGATGAATTGATGAAGAACCTTCTCTGATTCGCCATTCATCATTCATCACTCATCATTCAGCATTCTAGCGTTCTCACCACTTCGGCGACCGACGTGGCACCGAGTTCGGACAGGGCGGCGGGCAACGCATCGAGGATTTGCACGGAAACCCTGGGATTATAGAAGTTCGCCGTGCCGATTTGCACGGCTGTCGCGCCGGTCACGAGAAACTCCATCACGTCGTCGATCGTGGCGATGCCGCCAATGCCGACCAGCGGGATTTTGACGGCCCGGGCCACCTGATAAACGATCCGCAAGGCGATCGGCTTGATGGCCGGACCGCTCAGACCGCCCAGCACGTTTCCCAGCACGGGGCGACGCTCGCGCCAGCGGACCGCTATGCCGAGGCACGTGTTGACCAACGACAGCGCGTCGGCCCCGCCGGCCTCCGCTGCCCGGGCAATCTCGACGATATCGGTCACGTTCGGCGTCAACTTCGCCAGGATCGGGTAGCGGCAGCCTTCGCGCACACCGCGAACCACCTGCTCGCACGTCGCCGGACTGGTGCCGAAATCGACCCCGCCGGCGACGTTCGGGCAGGATAAGTTCAACTCCAGCCCGCTGATGCCCTCGGCGTCATCGAGCCGACTGGCCAAGCGAACGTACTCCTCGCGGCTCTTGCCGGCAATGCTGACAACGACCGCCGTGCCCAGCGATGCCAGGTAGGGTAATTGTCGTTGGATGAATGCCTCGACGCCGTCATTGTCGAGTCCGATCGAGTTGAGCATTCCGCCGGTGGTTTCGACGGTGCGCGGGGGCGGATTGCCCGGCCGGGGCTGCTCGGTGATCGTTTTCGGCAGAATCGCGCCGAGCCGCGACGGATCGACTAGACCGGCCATCTCCCGCCCATAGCCGAAGGTGCCCGAGGCCACCATAATCGGGTTGGCCAGGCGCAGGCGGCCCAGTTGAACTTCGAGACGAACGTTGGCGGAAGTCACAGGCATACAATCGGCGGTCAGGGCGCAACAGCAATGATTCAACCCATTGGACCAAATCGCCAGTGTAGCGGCTCGGTCCCGCAGGTGTCAATTCGCCCGATAGCCATGCCAGGAGAACTGCAAAGTCCCTCGTAGCACGGCCATCTTGGCCGTGAAACACGGGCAGGATGCCCGTGCTACGACCGAATTCTCGACTTTGCAGTCCTCCTGATAGCCATGCAGTCAGCTACCCGCTTTCAGCGATCAGCGAGACGATCGCTGGCATCGCCGCAGTGTCACATCGCAAGCCAATAGGCACATGGCAATTGCGCTCTCGATAAGCTGAGAGCTGATCGCTGATCGCTGACAGCCAACCGTCGACAGACCTTTGCAAACACGCTCTTAGATAATGCCGCCATGCGTCCGATAGGGGGACGTGTGGTCGGGCTGATCGAGGAACCAAACCCGTTCCCATTCATCCAAGAACATGCGTAGACCTTCTGAGGTGTATACCAGCTCTTGGGCACGACGTCCGGGGTCGGCCGAATAGGCCGGAATCAGGCACCCGGCGGTCGTGCTGACCATCAGGCCACAGGCCAACGCCAATAACAAGTTACGCATCGAACATTCCTCCGTGAAACGACAACGTACGTTTGTTGTTCTCTTGGAAAAGCACAAACCACGCTCGGAGGCCGATTTCCCGTCGAAACTCAACTGTGGGGCGACAACGCCGCCACGTCGATGAGCTTCACGTGGACTCTGCAACCGAGGTCTTTCTAGTGTAGTGCGTCACGCTATTGGGGTTTTATAAATCATGGGATTGACAGGTGGGGCAGACATTCCTGTCTGCCAGGGAAATCGGGCAAGCCTGGCAGACAGGAATGTCTGCCCCACCTGTTGCCCTTCCGTAAAGTCACTCAATTGTGAATCACTACACTAGGAGTGGAAGCTCCGCTACCACCCGCTAGGGCGACAGGGAGATAACTCCGCTGTCCCGACGATAAGTTGTGATGAGAAAAGAAACGCGACTAGTGTTCTGGAGAATCGGAGCCGTAACCGGTTGCAGCGCCAAGCGGTTCTGCCGTGTGATCGGGGGGCCCGTCCTTGGCAGCCGTCTTGCTGCGGGCGACCCGAGCCGCGGCTGCGGCTTGACGTTCCAACTCCTTGACTCGCTCCTCCATCTCCTTGCCTGGCTTAAACGTGACCACGTATTTTTCGGGCACGAACACCTTGTCGCCGGTGCGGGGATTGCGGGCCTTGCGGGGGGCTCGACGCTTGACCTCGAAGACGCCAAAGTTGCGAAGCTCAATTCGCCGCTCCGCCACCAGCGCCTCGACAATCGCGTCGAAGGTCTTCTGCACGATCTCCTTCGTCTGCAACTGGGTCAGGCCGATCTCTTCAGAAATTGTCCGAACAATCTCTTTCTTGGTCACGCCTCGGTTCTCCTATGCGGAGGGTCGTTGCAGGCTGCTTGGATTTACGCTCGATTTCGCCTCGCCGGCCTGCTCCAAGTGTAGGCGTGATAAAGACTAGTGTCAAGAGCAATACTCCTAACTCTCCACTTTGCCGCGGCCCGGGCGGCCGGCTGCGACGAGCCGTCCAACGCGGGCCCAAAGGCCTTCTGCGGGTAAGTGCGTATTTCCAAAGAGCTTACGCTCGTCCGCCTGCCTCGGATGCGATGAAATGCTCGCAAACCCTTTTGCGACAAGCGTTTGTCGCACGTCGTTCCGGTCTGCTGCAAGCGTCCGTTCCGGCAAGAAAAGGGCGCAGCGACATCGCGGCCTTCGCAGGCAGACTCTCTCATCGGCTATTCAATCGGAAAACTCCAGCTAGACCGCATAATCGCCACAATCGGCAAAGTCAGACTCGCACGCTCTCCAGTTGAGCGAGAATCTTCCCCAAAGGAATTCGGCGGCCACGGTTGCAGCCGGGGCAACGCTCGGCGGTCGCTTCCCATGCCGCGGGCGATGCGAGGTTCGAGGGCCAGAAGGGCCAGGTGCGGCATTGCCGAGGGCGAGCATCGTAAACGCGACACTGGCGGGTCTCGGCGTCTAACAGGGCGCAGTCGCCGTTCGCCCGTTCCACCAGGCTCTTCCGCACGCCCACCGAACGCACAAATTGCTGCTCGAACTCCTCGACCTGCAACCCGAGGGCTGCCGCCAGCGCCGCGATCTCGGCCTTCGTGACCCAAACGTAGCCGGGCTCTCCGGTGCAGCAGTCGCCGCAGCCCGTGCAGTGGAACTTCAAGCCCTGTTGATACCACGGTTCGCTCATGTGACGATCAACTCTTGGCCGGGTGAACTCAAAAGCCGTGCGATTTCGGGCATTAGCCCGTAGGAAAGGGCCAACAACTTGATCGGATGGATCGTCGGTTTGGTGGTGCCCTGTTCCATCTGCATTTTGCAGGCGCTGCATTCGGTGACCCCGGCTTGGATGTCGGGATGGCGGAGCCGCGAGATCAGTTTCAGGCCCGCCCGCAGGCTGCTGCGGTAATTCTGGTGTAGCAGGCCGTACGGACCGGCCATGCCGGTGCATCCCGCCTCGATGTGTTGCACCCGCAGGCCGGGGATCAGACCGAGCAGGTTTTCGCCGGGCGAGCCGATCTGCAATGCCCGCAAGTGACACGGCGTGTGATAGCCGACCGTGAGGTTTAGCGGCTTGAAATCGAGTTGCAACTGGCCGAGCGTGTGCATTTTCCAGAGGAAGCCCCCCGCCTCGCTGCTGTGGGCGGCGACTAGCCGGGCGTCATCGTCGTCGACCAACTGCGGGTATTCGTGCGTCAGGCACAGCGCCGCGGCCGGTTCGCTGGCGATGACGTGATATCCTTGCCGCACCGATTCGGCGAGGATGGCGACGTTGTGCTCGGCCATCCGTCGCGCGTGATCGAGCGCGCCGCAGGCGATCGACGTCATCGCCGCCTGCCTCTGATCGGGATGGACATAGACGGCGATGCCGTTGTGCTCCAGGACGGCGACCAGCGCTTCGGCCAGTTGCGGGTCGAAGTAATTGGCGTAGACATCGAGGAAGTAGAGCACTTTTTGTCCACCGCGGTGCGCGGGACGGGTCAGCCGGCGTCGGGCGGCGCGGCGCAAGAAGTTCCGCGAGGCCACCCGGGGAAGTTTTCGTCCCTGCGCAATTCCAAGCGTCTTTTCCAACAGCCATCGCATCTGCCGGTTGGCCAGCGCCCAATTGACCGCCGGGGCGATCAGTCCGCCCAACGAGCCGAGCGAATCCAACCGCGTCATCGCCCATTGGGCGGGCGAAATCCCGTTGACGGCGACGTAGGCCGCTTTGCTCTCGCGGGCCAGCCGCGGAATGTCCACCCCCGCCGGACACTCGAACCGGCAGGAGTGGCAATGCACGCAGAGATCGGCGATCGCCTTGAATTCGTCGCTCGTCAGCACACCGAGGTCGAGCGTGCCCGTCAGCACGCCGCGCAACAGATTGGCTTTTGCCCGCGGCGACGCTTCCTCGCTGGGCATGAAACGGAAGATCGGGCACATGCGGAGCTTCGGCGTTTGCGTGCGGCACTCGCCGCAACGGTTGCACGCGGCCACCGCATCGTTGACCCGCGACGGCTCCCAATTCAACTGCAATTCGACCAGGTTCCGTAGTTCCGGTGCAATTCCATCTTCGGCCAGCGTCGAAGTCGACACTGCCGTCGGCGGCGCGGCGGGATCGGCGGCGCCGTCGGCGGCGATCGGTGACGGCGAAGCTGTTTTCGCCGACCCGCCCATGCGGATCGAAGGCCGAACGTAACGCGCGGTCATGTCCTCGCCCTCGGCGACGATCTTATCCGGATTGAGAATGTTCGCGGGATCGAAAATGCGTTTCACTTCGCGGAACACGTCGAACAGCGGGCCGGCCTGCCGCCGCACGAACGCGGTTCGGCTCAAACCGCAGGCGTGCTCGCCGCCGATGCTGCCCCCCAGGGCGAAAACCTCCTGGTACAATTCCTCGGCCAAACGCCGCATGCGCTGCACGTCGTCCGGCCCGGCCAGATCGAGAAACGGCTGAACGTGAAGCTGCCCTTGGCCGGCGTGGCAATAGAGCGCGGCGGTCACCTGGTTGCGCTTCAGCACGTTCTGCATCCGCACCAGGAAATCGGGGAGCACGCCGGGCGAAACCGCCATGTCTTCGACGATCGGCAGCGGACGGTTCAGCCCCCCCGTTCGATACAGCACCGGCTGTACTTTGTCGACCAGACGCCAAAACAGCTCCGTCTCTTCATCCTCGAACGCTTGCCGCGCGCCGAAGGCCATCCGCTTCTGCTGCCATAGTTCGTTCACCAGGCGGTGCAGCCGGCCGCGGACTTCCAGCGGATCCTCGCCGTCCTGCTCGACCAACAGCGCCGCCTCGGTCTCCAAGGGGATCAACTGATCGAAACGAGGCTCGGCCGCACGGGCGAGACTCAAATGCCGCCGGTCCATCAGATCGCATGCCGACGGACTGCTGGCGACGACGTCAGGGACCGCGCGGGCGGCCTTCTCCACGCTGTCGAACAGGATCACGGCCACCCCGCGGTGCCGCGGCAACGGCTCGGTCCGCAGCGTCGCTTCGGTTATCAGCGCCAGTGTCCCTTCCGAGCCGACCAACAGCCGGGCCAGGTCGATGTGACCGTCGGCGAGAATATCGACCAGATCATATCCGCAATGGTTCTGCGGAGTGTTCGGCTGGTGGCGGCGGATCAGTTCGGCGTTCTCGCTCAAGAGAGCGGCCAGCCGGTTCACCAGGTCCCGCTTCCGCGGAATCGTGCTGGCGCTGGCGCCGTCGGCCAGTTCTTCGCGGCCGACTTCCAGAATCTCGCCGTCGGCCAAAACGACCTGAAGGCTCTCGACGTGACGCCGCATCGAGCCGTATCTCAGCCAGCGGCTGCCGGCGGCGTCGATGGCAATCATGCTCCCGACCGTGGTGACTTGGCCGCTGGCGGGGTCGGGCCCGAGCACGCGGCCCAGCGGCCGCAAGGCCTCGTTCAGACGCTCGTAGACCACGCCCGGCTGCACGCGGACGCGCTCGGGATCGAGGCGGATCACGCGGCGCAGATGGGCCGAGAAATCGAGGATCAGCCCTGAACCGAGCGACTCGCCCGCCACCCCGGTTCCGGCGCCGCGAGCGTGGATGGGAATATGCCTCTGGGCGGCATAACGCAAACAGGCCGAGACGTCGGCGGCCGAACGGGGCCGGACGACCCCCAGCGGCTTGATCTCGTAGATGCTCGCGTCGCTGGCGAAAAGCTGAAGAAAAACGTCGTCGCACCGCACCTCGCCGGCCACCAGCCCGCGGATATCGTCCTGAATGCGCTCGCGCTGTTGGTCGAGTGTGGGCATGGCGCCGATTCCGCAGCGTATCGGTTTGACGGCCGCCGGTCTTCGACAAAGCGCGACAACAGGCAATTCGTTGACAAATGCCCCGTCGCGGCGGCGGCGCAACTGTCAAGGTTGTTCTAACGGGGCGCGTTATCCGACCGGCCCGCTACCGACGTTCTCCGTATATCAATGTCATCAATTCCGCCCGCGTCGAAGATTTCGTGCGGAAGCAACCTTTCATGGCCGAAGTGACGCAAACCGAGCCGGGCTTGCGAACGCCGCGGATCGTCATGCAGGTGTGTACCGCTTCGATCACCACGCCCACCCCCTTCGCGTGAAGCTCTTCGACCAGCAGATTGGCGATCTGATCGGTCATTCGCTCCTGCACTTGCGGACGCCTGGCGACCTCCTCCACCACTCGCGCCAGCTTGCTCAGCCCGATCACCCGGTCGCCCGGCAAGTAGGCCACGTGAGCGTTGCCCATGAACGGCAGCATGTGGTGCTCGCACATGCTGTTGAAACTGATGTTGCGCACCAGCACGACCTCGTCGCATACTTCCGAGAAAAATTTCCGCAAATGTCGCCGCGGGTCTTGGTGCAGACCGGCAAACAGTTCGCCGTACATGCGGGCAACGCGGGCGGGAGTCTCACGCAGCCCCTCGCGGTCCGGATCCTCGCCGACGGCCAACAAAATCTCCCGCACCGCACGCTCGATCCGCGGACGATCGACGGGCGTGGCGGGCGTCAAAGCTTCGTCACCATCGGCTTCCACTTCAAGAGTGCCGTTGACACGTTCGCGCACATCGACAATTGCGGACACCGTTGCAATACCTCCTCGCGAGCAAATCAAACAATCCATGATAAGGGCTCGCCCCACCACCGTCAAGGCGCTGCACAGTTCAATTCATGCTGAACTCGGGTGGAAAGGAGAAGGCGGGAGCGTCGACGGGGGGCGGCTCCGCAGCCGCCTCTGACAGGTGCTTCAACAGCAACTCCGCTCGACGGAGCACGTTCGTTTCGCCCAGCAGCGACAGTTTTCCCGCCGTGCCGATATCGAGAATGTACCCCATCACGTCGGTAAGCATTCCCAAGGGCATGTCTTTTCCCAGCAGTTGGTCGAGTTGCTCCTGGGCCTCGGGAAGCGCGGGCAGAACGTGCCTGATGGCGTTGCGGAGTTCTTTGCGCACGGCCTTTCGCTTTGCCGAAGAGCGGGCGGGGCACACGTTGTCGCACAATTCCGCTTCCGCCTCGCGGAATTGCCGCGTGCTAGGCAACTCCTTCAGCAGCCGCACCCGCCGCAACCCCAGCAACAGCAGGTTGTAGGCGCCGTTGCGCAGGCGGCAGTGAGCGGTGATCCGCCCCAGACAGGCGATCGGGTAGAGCCCGGGCCGCCCCTCGTAGTCCTTTTCCCAGCCCGGCGCCAGCGCCGCCATCGCGATCAGCCCGTCGCCCGCCAACGCATCTTGCAGCAACTCGCGATACCGGGCTTCGAAGATCCGCAACGGCTGCATCACGTGCGGAAACAGCACGAGGTTCGGCAGCGGAAAGACTCGCACCTTTCCCAAAAACTCTCCCGGGAGAAACAGCGGATCATCGAATGCCGACATGCCAATTCTCCTTCTGATTGATTATAGGCGTCCGCCTCGGCAAAGGCCACTTCTTGCGCCGCCGGTAATCAAATCTGCGACGCGACCCCTGGGGCTCCTAGCGGTCAAGATGGACAGTTTCTGTCCTCTTTCCCGACGTTTATTGGGAATCAGATCGATAATGTCGTGCCAACCTGTTTAGCCGCGCCCCAAAGGGAAACGAGCCCCCAGGGCCACTGTTCCCGCCATTGCCCGTACTTGACACGCGCGCGTCCGTCGGGGCAGAATTGCGTTTTTCCAACAGGGTCCGCCCATGACCGACACCGCCGCCAAACGGCACGCCGCCAAAATCGCCCAGCGACTCGCCGCCGCTTATCCGTGGGCCCGCTGCTCGCTCGACTTCCGCTCGCCGCTAGAATTATTGGTGGCCACGATTCTCTCGGCACAGTGTACCGACGTTCGCGTCAATCAGGTCACCAAGACGCTCTTTCGGAAGTACCAAACCGCGGCCGATTACGCCAAGGCCGACCAGGCGGAATTGGAGCGGGACATTCAGAGCACCGGCTTCTTTCGCAACAAAGCGAAGAGCATCCGCGAATGTTGCCAAACCCTGCTGGAGAAGTACGATGGCAAAGTGCCGAGGGAAATGGAAAGTCTCGTGCAACTGCCGGGCGTGGGGCGGAAGACCGCCAACGTCGTCCTGGGCACTGCCTACGGAATCGCTGTCGGCGTGGTCGTCGATACGCACGTCGCGCGAATCGCGCGCCGCCTCGGGCTGACCAACGAGAAGAATCCCGTCAAGATCGAGCGCGACCTGATGGCCCAGTTCGCCGAGAAGGAGTGGATCATTCTCAGTCACGAACTGATCCTGCACGGCCGCCGCTGTTGCACGGCGCGGAACCCCAAGTGCCCCGAGTGTCCCGTGGAGTCACTTTGCCCGAAGATTGGAGTAGTGCCGCCAAAACCAAAATCCCGAAAGCCCACATCCCAATGACGAAGAGCACTTGCGTTCTCCGCCCTTTGGATTTTCTTCGTCATTCGTCCTTTGAACTTCGTAATTCGCTCCGATGGTACTATCCGGTCAAGAGATCAAACGCCAGTTGGGCACGAACATCGTCATCGACCCGTTCGATGAGTTGCGGCTGAATCCCAATAGCTACAATCTCACCCTGCACGACGAGTTGATGCTGTACGAGGAGGTCGTGCTCGACATGCGGAAAGCCAACCGCGTCCGCCGCATGGGCATTCCGCGCGAAGGGCTCGTGCTGCAACCCAATCAACTCTATCTGGGACGCACCGTCGAGCGCACCGAAACGCACGGCTTCGTGCCGATGATCGAGGGCCGCTCGTCGATCGGGCGGCTCGGGCTATTCGTGCACGTGACGGCCGGATTCGGCGACGTCGGCTTTTGCGGTTATTGGACGCTGGAAATGTTCGCCGTCCAGCCCGTGCGAATCTACGCCGGTGTGGCCATCTGCCAGATCTTCTACCACGACATCCACGGCGAGTTTACCGCCTACCAAAGCGACAAGTATCAGAACAACACCGACATCCAGCCGAGCCTGTTGTTCAAGGAACTCAATCCCGAGTGCGATCGCGACGCCCAGTTGAAACTGCCGTTCGGCATGGAACGCTCGCACGGATGAGTTGTATTTCTCACCGCGCGGGAAGACGGAAGGTGAAGTGTTCGGTGGGGCAGACATTCTTGTCTGCCCGTTGCGTCGCGTCCTTCTCGGCAGACAGGAATGTCTGCCCCACCGTGACCATAGAGCGCACATAACGGCGTCAGTTTCTCTTCAGCGAGCCGACGAATTCCGCCCAAAGCTCGTCCAGCGGCTTGCGGGCGTATTTGCGAAAGAGGTTGTCGCTGTACTTTCCGTTGCGGGCGGCGGCGTTCAGACGTTGCACGAACGAGCGGTTCTTCGTGCGCACGATCCAGTCGAGAAACGCCGCCGTCGTCTGATAGCCGTCGGTGTACTTGGCACGTCGCGGATCGACGTGCGGACGCCGCTTCGCCGGCTCGTACTTGAACCAACGCACGTAATCGGCGATCCCTTCCGTGACCCAGCCCGGCACCGGCCTGCGATACGATTGCACCACGTGGCACAGTTCGTGGATCACGGCGCCGTAGTCGTCAGGATGGCGCTGGAACCAGTCGGTGCAGCAGGTGATTTGCGCTCCGGCCGTCCAGGCGACGCCCCGCTTGTTCTCAAAAACGATCTTAACGGCCGCGGGCGGGCGGAAGCCGGGCGAGCCGAGCTGCGCCCAGATCAGCGGATAGGTCTTTTCGCAGAGCGATTTGGCGTGGGCCGCCCATTTGGCCATTTCCGGCGCTTGCGACGTGTCAATGGTGATGTTCAGCGGCGGTGCCTTGCCGGGTCTTTCGCTCTTGCCTTGCTCTGAATCCGACGAACCGGTCTGTGCCGGCAGCGTGGCACTTCCCTGCTGCCAAATCAAAACGGCAAGCGCCGCCAGAACAAATCGCCCAAAGACCGTTCTTCCACGTTGCGTGTTCATCGTCCTGCCTCCTGATTTTGTCCTCATATTCTACTCCTGCGTCCGCGTCGCCGCAAGGCGGCGATCAACGTTGCCGCCAGGTACGCCGCACCGGCAATGAGAATAATCACCGGCCCGCTCGGCACGTCCAGCGGATAGCTGACAGCGATGCCGGCGGTGACCACCGCCATGCAACAAACCACCGCCAGGGCCATCATCTGCCAGAGCTGCCGGACGAAGTGCCCCGCGATCGCCGCCGGCAGCGTCAGCAACGCGATCACCAGCACGATGCCCACAACGCGGACCAGCAGCACGACCGCGATGGCTGTCAAGCAGAGCAGCATCATGTAGAGCAGCTTCGTCCGCACCCCGCGCAACTCGGCGAACTCCTCGTCGAAACACAGCGCCAGCAGCTTCGGATAGAAGCCCAGCCCGAGAACCACGACCACGGCGTTCATCGCCAGCACGGTCCAAACGTCGCGAGCCCCAACCAAATTGATGTCGCCGAAGAGAAAGCTCATCGCACGGTTGTAGTTGTGCGCCTTGTACAAGAACACCAGCCCGATCGCCATCCCAAGGGCCCAAACGGCGCTGATGACCGTGTCCTCGCGTTGTCGGGCGTAGAGGCTCACCAGCCCAATGACGATCGCCGACAACAGTGCGGCGGCCAACGCGCCCTGCATCGGGTTGCACCACTGCCAGCCGCAAGCGACGTTCAGATAGAGGGCTGCCCCGATTCCGCCCAACACGCAGTGCGAAATCGCCGCGGCGATGTACGTGATCCGCCGCGTGACCACGTACGAGCCGACGATGCCAAACGATACGCTCGCCAACACGCCGGCCAACAGCGCGTAGCGAAGGAACAGGCCATTGGGGTTTCGCAGGGCATCGAAGAATTCAATCATGGACGTGCCCCGAGGGGGAGAACTCGTTGTGGCGGACCATGCGGACTTCGCCGCCGTAGATGTCGCGAATGGCGTCGCCGGTCATCTCGCTCGTCGGATGCACCACGACGCGGCGATTCACGCAGACTACGCGATCGACAAACTGCGAGACGAACCCGAGATCGTGCGACACCATCAGAATCGTCATGCGGCGATTCAACTTGCCCAGCAAAGCCAGCAGCCGCGTCTCGACCAACGAGTCGACGTTCGAGGTCGGTTCATCCAACAGCAGCAGATCGGGATTGCAGCACAAGGCGCGGGCGATCAGCACCCGTTGCCGCTGTCCGCCGGAGAGCGAAGCATACGACCGCCGGGCGAAATCCGCCATGTCCACTTGTGCGAGCGCGTCGAGGGCCGCGCGGTGATCGGCGCGGGAGTGCCAGCCGGTTAATTCGCTTACAAATCGTCGCCAGTCGGACGCGAGACTGGCCGGGCGCGGGTGTCGCGCCCGCCCGGCGAGCCTTCCGCGGGATCATTGTCTGTTGGCGACGCTTGCGAAGCCGCAAGCGGCTTACTTGGGGGCGAAACCGCGAGTGGTTCGCCGCATCCGTGTCCGAGCCGGCCCATCAACACGATGTCCATCGCCGTGACGGGGAATTGCGGATCGTGATCGACGTGCTGCGGCATGTAGCCGACGCGATGCCGGGTGCGCCGCGGCGGCTGCCCGAATACCTGAATCTCGCCCCGTTGTGGCATCAGCAGACCGAGAATCAGTTTCACCAGCGTCGTCTTGCCGCCGCCGTTCGGTCCTACCACGCACACTGCCTCGCGATCGCCGAGCGAAAAAGTCACATTCTCCAAGACCGCCTCGCCGCCGTAGGAGAACGTCACGTCGCGCAAGGAAATCACCGGCTCGCTCACGGCAGCCTCCCCCTTCCAATCTTCGTCCGCTTCGTTTCTTGCGGCCTGCCTTCCGGCATCGCCTTCTCGATTTTCGTTGCGATGTCCTCGATGTCGTCAATGACGTTCTCCCTCAGTCCGTTGAGCGGCACGACGTGACCGCCGAGCACCTCGGTGACGGCCCGGGCGCTTTGCGGATCGAACTCCGGCTGCACAAAGACGGTTTTCACGCCTTCCGCCTTCGCCTTTTCGATCAGAGCAAAAAGGTGTTTGCCGGTAGGCATCTGGCCGCCAAGCTGGATTGCCGTTTCTTTCAGACCATACGCATCGGCAAAATAGGCGAAGCCCGGGTGAAAAACGCAGAAGGACCGGCCGCGGTACGGTGCGAGTTTCCGCCCGACCTGTCGATGAAGAACATCAAGACGGCAATCGAGCGAGGACAAGTTGCGGCGATAGTCCCTGGCGTGCGAAGGATCGGCTCGGCAGAGGCCCTCGGCGATGTTCGCGGCCATCGTCTTCAGCAACGGCGGCGAGAGCCAAACGTGCGGATCCAACTCCTCCGCCTCGTTCACCGCATGATGGTCATGGCCACTCTCGTCACAACACGGGCCGACGAGCGGCAGTTTCTTGATGCCCTCCGTCGTGTCGACGATCACGAGCCGCCGATTGCCCTCCCGAACCTTCTCCAACACCGCCGTCTCGAACGGCATACCGACTTGGAAAAAAACCGCTGCCCGGCCCAGCGCGACGACCTGCTGCGGACCGGGATTGAACGTGTGCGGGTCCTGTCCCGGTTGAACCAACACATCGACCTTCACGTGCTTCCCGCCGATCTGTTCGACGAGATACCGCGAGGGCGGAATGCCCGCAAACACCGCCAATCGTCCATCGGCCGGGTTCTTCTCGGCCGCCGGGCCACAGCCAATGATGAAACAAAGTGCGACTCCAACCGTGCCCAGCCCGACGCGAAAGACTCGCGGGAAGCGAACACAATCTTCGCTGCACGTTCGATCGACGGGCCGCAACATCCACTAATCTCCTTTGTGTTCCCCCGCATCAACCTCGCAGACCAGATGGACGGCGTGGCAATCGTCGCACTCGGCCAGGGCGTGATGCTCGGCGAACTCGACCCAATGCTTGCGCTGGTCGGGCGACATGATGCCGCTCCCTTTGCACAGCGGGCAGACGCTGTCGAGGGCCGACAAAATTGCCGCCCGAATAAACTCCGATCGATTGGCCATCCCGTTCATAGCCGCCAGAAGGGGCTCGTCTACCTTGAAGGTGATGATTTCCTGTTTCTTCCTTGGAGCGCTCATGGGGTAGTGTCTCGAAGAGATTATTACATCGTATTACCGCAATGGTAGAGCGAAGCAGGCGATTCGTCTACCCCCCGGCGAAAAAATCGGCTACGTTCTGGTTTCCCTTGGAGCAATTGGCCCGCATTGCGCACCAAGGTGGGGCAGACATTCCTGTCTGCCGCGAGAGACAGCGGCACATCCGGCAGACAGGAATGTCTGCCCCACCGGACACGGCGCCCCCTTTCTTCTCATGCGGTGAGAAGTGCGGGTCAGCGAAAAGACCGTCCAGCGAATTCCATGACCACCGCCCAAATCATTATTCCTGCCCGGCTTGCTTCGACGCGGCTGCCGCGAAAGCTCCTCTTGCGCGAGACCGGCAAGTCGCTGATTCAGCACACCTACGAGTCCGCGCGGCGCTCGGCCCGCGCCGCCGGCGTGTGCGTGGCGACCGACCATGCGGAGATTTTCGACGAAGTCCGCTCATTCGGCGGCCAGGTGGAAATGACCAGCCCCACGGCCCCCAGCGGCACCGATCGCGTGGCCGAGGTGGCGCGGCGGATGAGCTGCGTCGATATCATCGTCAACGTGCAAGGCGACGAGCCGGAAATCGCCGGAACGTCGATCGACCTGGCCATCGAACTGTTGGAGTCGAACCCGGCAGCCGTGATGAGCACCTTGGCCACGCCGATCCGCAGCCGCCGACAACTGGAAGACCCCGCCTGCGTGAAGGTCGTCTTTGACGCGGCCGGCCGAGCGATGTACTTCAGCCGCAGCGTCATCCCGTATCCCCGGCAATGGGATGACGCCCTCTTGTCGTCCACTCCGCCGACGTTCCATCAGCACGTCGGCCTATACGCCTATCGCCGCGATTTCCTGCTCGAATTGGCGTCGATGCCGCCGTGCCGAGTGGAACAGATCGAGAGACTCGAACAGCTTCGCGTTCTCGACCGCGGCCATGCGATCCTCGTCGGCGTGATCGACGAACCGACCTTCGGCATCGACACCCCGGACGACTATCGGGCTTTTGTCGAAAAACAGCGGCATCCGGGTTAGCAGCCCCTGTGAGACGACGTCGGCCCCCTGTCGCGCCAATTCGAGGGCCACTTCGCGCCCGATGCCGGTGCCGGCGCCGGTCACCAGGGCTCGCTTGCCGTTGAGTTTATTGGTTTGGGTCGTTTGCAGTCCTCCCGGCAGCCCTTGACGCCGTTTCGCATTTCGGCCGCCTCATCAATGCCGCCAATAGAAGCCACCATATCGCACAACTCTTATGTGATAACGGCTCAGCACACCCGAAATGCCGCTGGCCCGGCGCTGGTAGCGAAAAAGCTGGCACGTTCGGCGTGCTGCGGGAAGTTCTCGCTATATACCCCGGCCCAGGCGGCCAAGAAATCGTCGGCCCGCGCCGTTTCGACCAGCGCCCAAACGCTGCCGCCGAATCCTCCGCCGAACGCCGACGCCGCCGCGGCGCCAAGTCGGCGAGCCGACGCCGCCAAGAAAATCGTTTCGGCCATCTGATTGCCCAGCAACCGCTCGGCGGCGCGCTGCGAGTCGTCGACCAGCCGGCCGAACTCCCGCAGATCCCCCCGCAGCAAGGCATCGCCCGCCGCGGGAATGATCTCGCCGCTCTCCAACATGAAGTGCTCCAGCCGGGCCAGAAGCGCCTCGGTGGTAAACGGCCCGACATCGGCAGATTCCACGATCGCCTGAAGTTGTGTCACGGCCTCGGCCGAACTCCCTAGCGCGGCGGCCAGGTGCGGATCGTCACGCCCCGTCTCACGCCGCCACAGATCGAGCAGCGTCGCAGCGAGCCGTGAGGCCGCATTGTACTTGTCACGTGCCGCGGCATCGCTCTTATCGGCCGTCACTCCGCTGGCGGCGACGACAAACAGGTAGCCCGGCGGCATCGGGATCAGCTTCTCGAACTCGACGGGGCAAAAAGCATACTGGCTGATGTGGTTCGGCTCGGCGCAGAGGATTGCCGTATGGTCTTCGCTGCCGCCGTACGTCCCCACGCCGTCGTCCCCCTCCAGCGTGCCGAATGTCTCTCCGTTTTCGACCGCGCCAAGATAGCCGGCCAAATCGGTGTTGCTGCCGATGTTGTGCCAGTACTCATCGCGAGCGGTCAACCGATTGACGTCGGCCATTGCTAGAAAGATCGCCGTAATCAGGCCGCTGGAACTGCCCATTCCACCACCGGGCGGCAAGTCGCTCACAAACGCGATGTCCGCGCCCCGCACCGCGCCGGGGAAGTTCCTCGCCATCCGCCGGGCCACCGTCACCGGATAGGTCGACCACGTGCGCGTTTGCGGTTTCAACTCGCAATCGATCGCAAAAACGATGGTTTCGCCGCTGGCCGCGTCAATAACGATCATCTGCCGATCATCACGGGGCAGAGCGGCGACGCAGAGCCCCCGCTCGACCGCAGCCACCATTGTTCGCCCGCCCGCATAGTCGGTGTGTTTGCCCAAGACCTCGATCCGTCCCGGCACAAAGAACCCCAGCGGCGGGCGACCGCGGTGCGCCTCGCCGGTGACCGACAAGGCCGACGCCGCGCGAACCAGCATGGCGGCCTTCGCTTGGCAAGCCCCCCTGCTCAAACCGGTGGTGAACAACTGCGTCGCCAGTTCGTCAGCGTCGGTCAAATCGCCGGGGAACGAGAGTTCGATCATAGCTCTACCTTGGTTCCGGCCAGAAGCGCCGTCACCGCTGCGATATCGCTGCGGCAAGTCATATCGAGCACCGGCGCGCGGACTTTTATCGCGGCAAAAGGTTCGCCCAGAACCGTGATCACGTGTTGAACCGCGTCGGTAATCTCGAACTCGCCCCGCGGCGACGGTTTTATCGCCCGGCACGCGTTGAAGATCGGCGGCCCAAACCGCCAGCAGTTCATGCTCAACCAGAGCGGACGCGGCAACGACGCCAGCGTCGCCTCGTCCGGTTTCTCGATGATCCGAAACAGGCGGCCTTGCTCGTCGATCTTCCCCACCGCGAAACTCTTGACCCGATTCTCCGGCACGTTGCCCGTCAGCATGGCGTCGCGCTCGAACAGGGCCACGGCCAGGCCCGACTGCTCGCGCAACGCCCGCAGCGCCGCGGCCGGGTAATAGTTGTCAGAATTGATCACCGAGAACGGATCGTCGCCCGCGAATGCCTCGGCAGCCGCCACGGCGTCGGCAGTTCCTCGTGGCTCGGGTTGGCAGGCGAAGGTGAAATCGAGCTTCTCGGCCGCCACCTTGCCGCCATAGTATTCGCGGATCGCCTCCTGCTCCGGTCCGATCACCAGACACACGTGGCGATAACCGGCATCTGCGGCCGCCGACAGCACATAGTCGAGGAACGGCCGGTCGATGGGGATCAACGCCTTGATACCCGCCTCGGCCAACGCCGCCTGACGGCCATCGACCTGGGCCCCCCCGTCGTTCCGACGCATCCGTGTCCCCAGCCCGCGAGCGAGCACCACCACCTTATCCATTTTCTGATTTGTCATGCAAGGTATTATGCCACGTCACGGTCCCTTGCCAAGATCATTTCCGCTCGCGAACCTTCGCTCTCCGCTATCAGCGATCAGCTTTCAGCTTGTCGAGAGCGTAATTGACTTGTATCCAGCGACTTACGATGGGAAACGGCGGCGATGCCCGTCTCCGCCCGGCTGATTGCTGAAAACTGATAGCTGACCGCCTCGTGGCACCTGCGAGATTCTCCGAACGCCGCTGGTAATCTGGGCTGCTTTCCCGCAATCGGCAGTGTCCGTAAACCTTTCCGATTATTACGACTTTAACGAAAGTTCCGATTGCAGAAACTCCGATAATTTTGCCGTCTACGCTCCGCTCGTGGAAGCTCCGTAGACAAGACCCCCTCAACGGAGGATCAAGACATGAACCTGACCAAGACTTGCCTGATTGGAGTCTTGTTGCTCGGCGGCGCGCTCTGGGGTATCCGGGCGAGCGCCGATACCGACGGCTGGCAGGACGCTCGGCAGCAAAGCGACAATGCCGCTGCCGCCCGCACAACTCCCTCGCTCGATTGGGAGCAGCGCGCGCTGAAACGCCCACAAGCAGCCACGCCGATGGCCCAACGTTGGGTAAGCCCCCGCATCGCACAGCGACCGTCCTACGATCAGGCTGCGATGGAAACGGTGCCGTTGCCGGACGAGTCCCCCACTCCGACCCAGAAGCAGGCGGCCCCCGCCGACCGCCCGCAGGCCACCGACCCCAGCGAGACCCAGTTTGAAGCGATTCCCCCAGGCAGCATTTTTGGCAATGATCCGCCCGGCTCGCGGCACGGTTGCAACTCGTGCGGCTGCGGCGAAGGATCTGGCGATTGCAGCGATTGCGGGCCGTGCGACGAGTGCTGCCCCGACGGCCGCTGCTGCCCCGGTTGGGAGGTCTTCGACGGCTGTTGCGGCCAGGTCCTCCGCGGATTGTCGGTCTTTGGCGGAGTGGACGGCTTTAAGGGACCGCTCGATCGCGGCACCAACGGCAACTTCGGCGTCAACGAAGGTCTCAATCTGGCGCGACCGCTCGGAGACCCTTGGGGCTGCGGCTACCAGATCGGCGCCAACTTCGTGCAAACCGATTTCTCCGGGGCGCCGGCCTTCACTGCCGACAACAACGAGTTTTTCCAGGCCCCTTTCCGCAAGCAGTACTTCGCCACCGCGGGAGTCTTTCGCCGCGCCGTTGGCTGCGGGGCCCAATGGGGCATCGCCTACGACTTCCTGCACGACATCTACTACGGCAACGCCAACTTGCAGCAAGTCCGTAGCGAAACCGCCTACGTGCTCAACGACACCTATGAAATCGGCTACTACGGCGCTTACGGCGTGTCCAGCGACAAAGACCGTGTCACCAACATCGGCAAGCTCGACCCGACCGACATGTTTGTCGTCTTCGTCCGCCGCAATTTCGAGAACGGCGGCGACGGCCGGCTCTGGGCCGGAGCCACCGGCGACGGCGACGGGCTGTTGGGCGCCGACCTCTGGATCCCGCTGGGCCAGGGCTTCGCACTCGAAAACCGCATCAACTACAAGCTCCCCAAGCAGGGTCGCGGCGACGTCGCCGAGACCAACGAATCCTGGGGACTCTTGATCCAGTTGGTCTGGTATCCCGGTCAGAATGCCAGGTGCCAGCAAAAGGATCCCTACCGCCCGATCTTCAACGTGGCCGACAACTCGCTGTTCATGGTCGATCGCCTGACCCACTAATCAGCCCACGCGTACTCTTCACGCTCCGCGTGAAGCGATTCAGGCCCCGCGTGAAGCGGCTCGGCCTTCGCGCGAAGCGATTCGGGCTCCGCCTCCCTCTCGCGGAGCGAGAGGAGTACGTTCGTTGCTACGAACTCGAAGAAACGAAACTCACTCTCCTTGCCCGCGGGCCGCGACGAAAGCCGCTTGGCCTGCGGTCTTTCTTGCGCCGGGACTTGCCCGGTCCGTATAATTCTCGCGGGTGAAAACGGCTTCTAATCCCATTCCAAGAAGGTGCAAATATGAGCGCTGATCTGAGCACGACGTATCTCGGCTTGCGACTGAAGAACCCACTAGTGATCTCGGCCTGTCCTCTGACCGCCCAAATCGACCAACTGCGGCGTTTGCAGGAGGCGGGCGCGGCGGCCGCGGTCCTGCCGTCGCTCTTCGAGGAGCAGATCGAGCACGAGGCAGACGAGATCGCCCGAGTCTACGACTTCCACCGCGACAGCTTCGCCGAGTCGCTGACCTATTTCCCCGAGGAGCAGGATTACGTCACCGGCCCGGAAGAATACCTGCAAACCATCACCAAGGCGAAGAAGGCGGTCGATATTCCGGTCATCGCCAGCCTCAACGGCACCAGCAAAGGCGGCTGGATTCGTTATGCCAAGATGATGCAGGACGCCGGCGCCGACGCGCTCGAATTGAACATCTACTTCGTGGCCGCCGACGCCGAATGGACGGGCCGAGACGTCGAATCCCGCTACCTCGACCTCGTGGCCGCCGTGAAACAGTCGATCTCGATTCCCTTGGCCGTAAAGGTCAGTCCATATTTTAGCGCGATGGCCAACATGGGCGTGCGGCTGGCGCAAGGCGGCGCCGATGGCCTGGTATTGTTCAACCGTTTCTTCCAGCCCGACATCGACCTGGACTCGCTGGAAATGCACTCGCAGCTACACCTCAGTTCCCCTTCCGAGTTGCTGACGCCGCTACGGTGGATCGCCATCCTCTACGGCCGCGTCGAAGCCTCGCTGGCCGCCACCGGCGGAATCCACGACGCCCCTGCACTGTTGAAGGCCCTCTTGGCCGGCGCCGACGTCGGAATGGTCGCCTCCGTCCTCTACCAGAAGGGCATCGCCGAAGTCGGCAAAATCGTTGCCGCGCTGCGCCGGTGGATGGACGAGAATGAGTACACCTCGGTCGAGCAACTCAAGGGCAGCATGAGCTACGAAAACTACCCCGACCCGTCCGCCTTCCAACGCGGCAACTACATGAAGACGCTGACTTCGTACGTCGGCAAGGATATTTGAGCCGATGAGGAATTGTGCGACATGCGAGAGCACGGCCGCATGTCTGGCGGACAAGGACTTCCGCCCCGGCGGATGCGTTGCCGAGAGCTTCGCTACTTCACTTTGCTGGCGTCGATCGGCAAGCCATCCTTGCGATTGCCCAGCCGATGATGAACGATCAGGTCGATCGAGTAGCTTATGGACTGGACCGAACCGTCGCAAAACGCCATGTTGAGGCTGTTAGCATGGGCGCTGCCGAATCGCAGCCAGTTCTCCTCGCCCGGCGTATCTTGTTTGGGGGCGTAGAAGGCGTTGCTCGGATCGTCGAGGTTCTGCTCATCGCACCACGTCACCCGCGCTATCGTTGTCATACCCGTTAAACAGACACTCATTGTCCGCATGGTCCTGGCCGTTCGCGTAGTGGTCGGGGTCGAGGTATTTTTCGCCGAGGAGGTACGTGTTCGAAGCGCCGTCCGTAATATCGGTCATGGTTACTTGGCTGTGAAAGAAGCAGATGCCGGTGGCGGGCTCGCTGCCTCCCATGCTGCCGTCGGAATTGGGCCAACTGTGCTTGGCGTCCATTGCCGCGGCCTGATTGTAACCGGCTTGGCCCGGAGAGCCGGGACACCCGCCCAACAGATCGTTCGACTGGTCGCCCGCATTGGCGACGTAGTCGGACCGCCCGGCAACCATGATTCGGTCGGCGTTGTAGGCGGTGTACCCGCCGCCTGCATCGTAGCAGGTAATTCCCCAGTTAAAAAAGGGATACGCCAATGCCGGACGCCGCGAGGGGCAATTGAACACCGTCAACATCTGCTGCTCGCAAAGGGCGGCACCCGCCGTTTGCGTCGCCGTCACGACGTTGGGCTGCCCGTCCATCCCAAGATCGTGCAGCGCTTGTTGCTCGATAAAGGGGAGAATACTGTACGCCCAGTTGCCGGGCTGGCTCCTTCCCACGCCGCGGTCAGGATCGCCCGTCCACTCCCAGCTCCAACCGCCGGAAGGGAAGAAACCGTATTGGTGCTCGTGGCCGAGCATTCCCAGGGCAAGCTGCTTCAAGTTGTTGGTGCATTGGGCGCGCCGTGCCGCTTCCCGCGCCGCCTGAACTGCCGGCAGCAACAGCGCGATCAAAATGCCGATGATCGTAATCACGACCAACAACTCGACCAACGTAAACGCCAGCCGTTTTCGGTTCCCCATTTGCGATTGACGACTGCCGCGAATCATGGCACGAGTCTCCGGGACAAAGAAAGGCGCAGTAGAGCTCGTCCGCAGAAGCAGATGTTAAACTACCACATCAGGATGTTGTGCGTCAACATTCGCGGCGTTAAAATCTTTCACGCCCGATTCCATTCATAACATGATTGCGCAGCGGCACTACATCGACAGATGCTGAAGAAGCTGCTGCCTGCTCCATAACTCTTTGGGCCGCAATCACTTGCCGAGACGACGATGGCTCCGAAGTCTCTTTCGGAAGGCCGAAGGGGTCGTCTTCTCCGTTGTCAGAAAAACGACCCGCATTCGTTCCGCGTCGGTGAAACCAGCCAATCGAGCGATCGTCTTCAGCGGCAGAACCGTCTCTTCCAAGAGTCGCTTGGCTCGCGAGAGACGACACCTGTTGATCTCCTCCAGGACCGATCGCCCGAGTGCCGCCCGAAATCGCCGATCGAGGGTCCGGCGGGTGACGGGCAATCGCCTGGCCAACTGGTCGACCGACAGCACCCGATGGCTGCTGGTCCACACCAACTCAAGTGTCTCGGCTACCAGAAGATCATTGACGTTGCCGAAGCGTTGCCGGCCTTCACCACGAGACCACAACAATTCGCCGCCGAGCAGTACCGAAGCCTCGGCAAGTAGCGACATCGCGCGGAAGGAGAGCTCGATCGGATTGCGCAAGTGTTTGGCGTCGAGGCTGCCGAGGAGCCGGTCGAAGTCTTTGACGAAACGATCGGTTTCGCGAAGCTGCCAGATCGCCCTTTTAGGCGAGAGGATTTCCAGAGTCGTCAGACGATGGGTGATGTCGCCGTGAAAACTGATCCAGCGCTCGGTCCAGCCGGTATTCGGGTCGGGCCGATACCGGTGCCACACGCCGGGAAAGAGGAGGATGATGGAATCGGCTTTGATGCCGACTTTGCCCGTCGGTCCGGATTCAAAGAATCCGCCGCCTTCGCTAATCAGAATCAGTTGAAACTCCGGCAACGTGCGGCCGGAGGTCCAATTGAACTGATAGAGAGACGGATGGGGCACCGCCGGGTAGGCTGCGCCGGGCGGTATGCGTCCTCGTCCCACCCCGGTCAGATAAAACCCCCAATTCATGGCCAAATCCGAGACCGGCAGATAGTGCGATATGTAGTCGCTCATTTTCGATTCCTCCGAGGCTTTCCCCCCATGCGACGACAGAGTACAGCCGTCCACCAGTGAGCCTCTTTCACCGGCTGAGACGGGTTGTCTTAATTTGATGGTACATTGCCCATCAAAATAGAGGGTTACATCTTCAGGCCGGTCATCGCCAGGCCGGAATAAGCAGTCGCTTTCTTCGCCACAACTCAGTCTCTTTGGAAGCATAGCCTCCTGCCACGCCGACCGCCAGTGCGACGACGGGAGACAGCAACGAGTCTGGGCGTGTCTCAAAGTAATGGGCGAATAAAGGTGACAATTGGAATCGGAGAATTATAATGACCGCTATAGTCGTGAGACTCCAGTGTCCCTAATCGCCTTTCTTTCGCAAGAGCTATCGAGGGGTCGGACGCTTGTTTGGCCTGCCAATCATGTCTAATCGTGTGGTCTTCACCTGTTCCTATCCCTTCGCCTGTGGAGCACGCCTATGAATGTAAGAATCCCCCCGTTCAGTCTGAGGTCGGTGCTGCTGGCAGCATCGACGATCTGTCTTCTTTGCCACGTGGCGTTCGCCGGACTCGCCGTTCCGATTCTTTCCAATCCGGGATTCGAATCGCCCTCGATCACAAGCCCCGGCATCAGTTACGGCAATAGCACCAACTGGACGCTGACGGGCGGGGCTGCCACCGTCGCCGGCGATCCTTTTGGCACCGGAAACGTCGTCGTGCAAGGTGGCCAGTACGCCTCGATTCAAGGCACTGCCGGCGCCGTGACCTCCTTCTCTCAGAGCTTGACCGGCCTTACGGTGGGCACCACGTACAATTTGAGCTTCCAGTCGGCCGCCATTCACGGGTTTGGCGGCGTGAATCCGTTTAGCGTCAATTTGAACGGCGCCGCGATCAGCTTTAGCGGAAGCACGTTGCTGAGTCCCTCGACGACCTACACCACCTACGCCACGACCTTTACCGCCGTCGCACCGACGGAACTGCTGAAGTTCGCCGACCGCGGCAGTCAAGGCGTGACAACGGTCTCATTCGTCGACAACATTCAACTTTCTTATGCGAACCCAGGCACGAATCTGGTGACGAACGGCTCCTTCGAAACGCCCGTCCTCGGGGCCAACGGCCACAGCGTCAATCCGGCGGGAGCTGGTTGGGTCTTCTCCGCCCCGGGCAACGGCACGGGCAGCGGCATCGATCACGGCAACCCTTACCTTGCCAACAACAGCGTCCCGTTCGATGGCGCCCAGCAGGCTTTCTTGCAGGGTGCTAACCTCAATGACGGCAACCCGTCCGTCGATAGCATTCTGCAGACCATCGGCGGCTTTACGGTTGGCCAGCAATATCGCGTCAGCTTCGAAGCGGAAGCCTTGGGGGGAAAGAACGGTGCCACTACCTATGTGGGCGATCCCTTCTCCGTTTCCCTCGGCGGCTCGCTCGTCTCGTTCGGCGGCGCCGGAAATACCACCGTTAATCCCTCCGCATCGTATGAATTTTACACCAGTGATCTGTTCACCGCGACCAGCCCCACAATGGATCTGAAGTTCTTCGATGCCGGCGGGCAACTCTACTATCATTGCTCGTTGATCGACAGTGTTGCCGTTACCGCTGTCCCGGAACCGGCCTCGATCGTCTCTTTGATCATCGCCGCCCTGATTGGAAGCGTTTACTGCCTTCGTTTCCGAAAGGGGTAAGATTTCGCTAGTTTTCGAGAAGTGTCCGCGTCCCGGAACGTTGTTCCGGGACGCGGCACGTCAATTCACTCGCAACACCGCATTTGTCGCCGTCAACGAGTCCGCTATCATGAAAACCACGCTCTCCCGATTGTCTCTGATTTCCGTGTTCGCCGCAGTCGCTTCGTTGGCAATCGCTTCTGCGTCGGCGACCGACCCGATTCGCATCGAACCGCTGGGCGATTCGATCACTGTCGGCGACACCGACAATCCGACTTGGAACGTGCCGTTCGGCTTCGGATATCGTAGCGGGCTGTATACGCGGCTGACCAACGCCAACTACCCGTTCCAATACGTCGGCGCCAGTCAAGAACCGTGGAACGGAGCGTTCGGCGTCCCCAAGTACGTCTCCGCTCCCGATCTGCGAACCGTCAACCAGGATTTTCACCGCGGTTACGGCGGAGTGGACGCAACCTATCTGAACAGCAACATCGCCAGTTGGCTGAATGCCGACACGCCCGATGTGATCCTCCTGATGATCGGCATCAACAGCATCGGGCAGGGCTCCAGCGGCAATCCGACGACAGCGGAAACAAACCTGAACACCCTCGTGCAGAACATCGTCAATCTGGACCCCAAGGCGCATCTGATCGTGGCGCAGATCACACCCTACGCCACATACACCGATTCCATCGTCGAGTACAACAGCTATATCGAAAACACGCTCGTTCCACACTACGCCGCATTGGGCAAAAACGTGACGACGGTGGATCAGTACTCGAATTTCGGCTCCGGCACCAGTGTGAACTCGAGTCTGTACTCCAACGGAATCAACCATCCGAACGCCACCGGCTACGACATGATGGCGCAGACCTGGTACAACGGCATCCAGTCCCTCGGCCCGATCGTACCCAGCAGTGGACCCGCCGCCGCGGTCCTCGCCAACGGCGGTTTTGAAGCCACGCAGTACGCCAACAACACGCACACGATCAATCCCACGGATTCGTCCTGGGCTTTCACCACCGGCTCCAGCGGCGCGGGCTCGGGCGTCGATCATGGCAATCCTTACGGCGCAAGCGCCGCGCCGAACTGCACGCCGGCCACCGGCACGCAGATGGCCTTCCTGCAAGGCGCGGCGCAGGCTCCGGAACCAGCAGCATCTCGGAGAACATGACCGGCCTGATCGTCGGCCGAACCTATAATCTCAGCTTCTCCGCCAAGGGGATCAACGGCTTCAGCGGAACGAATCCGTTCTCCGTATCGCTGAACAGCTCGACGCTCAGCATCGGCGGCAGCACGACGCTCAGCCCCGCGGCCGCGAGCAACTACACCACCTACAGCACGACGTTCGTCGCCACCGCACCGTCGATGCCGCTGCGGTTTTACGATGGCGGCAACATCGCCGTCACCAAGGTCACCTGGATCGACGACGTGAAACTCGGCCTGGCCACGCCCGCCGGCTCGAACCTCGTCACGAATGGCACCTTCGAGGCGACCACGTACAGCAACAACACGCACAACGTCGCTCCCACCGGCACCGGCTGGCAATTCACCGCCAGCGGCACGACCGCGGGCTCGGGCATCGACCGCGGCAACCCCTACGGCAGCACGAACGCCGTCCCCTACGAGGGTTCGCAGTACGCCTTTCTGCAAGGCTGCGGCGAAGGAAGTGGAACGACCAGCATCTCACAGCAGATCGCCGGATTCCAAGTCGGCAAGAGCTACATCCTCAGCTTCGAGTCGGCCGGCATCGAGGGCTTTAGCGGCACCGATCCATTCTTCGCTTCCGTCGGCGGCAGCGCCGTCACCTTCGGCGGCAGCGACTGGATTTCTCCCTCGGGCAGCTACGGCCTGTATTGCAGCGATCCGTTTACCGCCACCAGCGCGACGATGGCGCTCCTGTTCCATGACGCGGGCAACGTTCCCGCTACGTTTGCCTCGTTCCTCGACGACGTTCAGATCACCTCGGTGCCCGAGCCGTCGACCGGCGTCTTCCTGCTGGTCCTGGCGATCGTCGCTTACATCGCCGGCCTGGCCCATTGGTTAGCGTGGCGAAGGGATAGCGAGGAGGGAACGGGAGACAGACACGCTTAAGCGTAGGGTGCGTGCTTGCACACACCCTACGCGACTCCGAGATAGCAATAGAGAGGCGATGAATGAGAGCGATAATTCTCTCCGTCTGTGCAGTGTTGTTTAGTGCGTGTACTATGTGCGTCAGCACCATTGCCTTCCAGACGGAAGGCAGTGCCCAGGATAAACTCATCAAGATGGTGAAGGCGTCGGACCTTATAAAGAAGGTGAGGATCATCGGGGAACTTGGATATCCACTGGGAGAAGTTGTAACTATCCAGGGAAAATGGCGCAATGACCTCGATAAAGGGGGAGAAGGTTCTTGCTTCGTTGTCACGCACGTAAATGGGAAAAAGCTGGATCGTGAGGTTAAGTTTTGGGAGCCGCATGTATTGCCGTGGAAGGAGCGATACAAAGGAACGGGGATGGGCCCGATAAGACCAAGCATTGGGGAGGTCTGGGATCTGAGAGGTTTTGAAAGCGGCATACTACAGGGACTTTCAAACTCAGCTCTCAAGGAATTGGGGCTCTTTAAGGACAATAGGAGGCTAGCGCAGGGGCCTGACTATGAATTTGTTTCAGAATTTCGATATATGAAGGCGAAGTTAGCAGGAAGAGATTGATGCAAGTCACGTAGGTTGCGTGCATGCACACAACGCAAACAGGCGGGACCGACAGAAATGTCAGCCCCGCCTGCTTTTCACTTTATCGTACAAGGCCCTTCCGGAAGGGCCGCCGGCACTAATCGACGGCCCTCGACAGATCCTCGACGGTCTCTTCCTGCCCCATCGAGATCGTTTTCAGGCCCTTCGCATCGAGGTTCATCTGATTCAGATCGACCATGCGGATGACGCGGCTCTTGTAGGTGTTGAAGTAGTAGCGCAGGTTTTTCATGTCGGCGGCGGTCGTCCAATTCGTGAATTCGACGGCGGTCTTGCCGTTGTCCTTCGCCCGGATCGCGCCGCGCGGCAGGTCGAACTGGTTGAGGATATGAAACGCCTGCTGCACGCATTGCCCGGCCGTGTCGCTGGGCGTTGCGTTCTGCGTGAAGGCCACCGCGCGGACGAAACGCGAGGGCGGGGTGAAGTCGCCCGGCAAGCCCCACATGCCCGTCCCCTGGCCGAAGCCCGTCAGCGTCTCCCCCGCCTCGACGATGGGCCTGGCATTGTCGGGGCTGAGATGGATGTAGTTGCGAAGGTTGGTCTGGTGCCAATCAAAACTGGGCGAGTTCGTGACAACGCCCAACGGGTTGTTGTGAACGTGCAGCCGGCCCCCGACGTACTCGATCACCGCACTGTGCCCCGCGGCATCGTGGACGGCGTAGTGCAATTGCAACAGCGGAGCGGGGAGTCCTTGGTCAACCAGGCCGACGCGCACGTTCTCGACCGCCGCCGCCGCATCCTTCACCGTGGCGCACGTGCTCAGCAGATAAACGGCAACTTGATACGAGGCGACCGCACTGGCGGCGTTGGTCGCATCGATCTTCTGATAACCGGCGCTGCCGGGGAACAGAAAATTGCCGACGGCCAGCCCCTTCTCATTCATGCCGTCGCACACGAAAGGAAGCCCCTCGGCGTTCGGGCCGACAAATGCGTACTTCGTCGTCCAGCGCAGCCCGGGCGTTCCCATCGGCGTGTCGCCGACATAGGCGTAGCCGCGCGGAACAACAATGATGTTGGAATTGAGGTCACCGCCCAATTCCAGCGTGCGGGCGTAAACGGTCGTCCCGTCCTTCGCCGTCAGACGAATCCCGGTGCAGGCAGCCGCCCGTGCGGAACAGAACAAACAACAGCCCAGGCACGCTACGATCGTGATCCAACCGCTTGTAGTGTTCTTTTTCATTGGTCTGATCTCCAAAAATTGTGTGGTCCGAAAAGTGGTTTACTTGGCAAAGGTCAAGCCCGGATCGCTCGGATTGCCGCCGGGCAGCTTGAAGTTGAACCGGCCGTCCGGCAGCGAACTCACCTGGCCGACCATGACCGGCGTTTCCCCTTTTTTGAGGATCAACAGGCCGTCGGCCACCGCATAAGGGCCGGCGAACGCCTGCGGCTTGCCATTCTGCTCGTACTTCCACGTGCACTTTCCATCCTTGGTGAGGTTCAACCCGATGGTTACGCCGTCAATTCGCGTTGCTTTCCAATCGCCGACCAGCGCGGCGGGGTCCATCGGTTTGGCCGCCGCAACGGGCGCGGCGGGCGTCGCCGGGGCGGACGGATTTGTCGGCGCCAGCATCGTAAGGAGTTGGGCCGACAGCCGATCCTTCGGGTCCAGTTCGATCGCCGCCTTCAGTTGATCCGACGCGGCATCGTCATGCCCGCAAATCATGTAGTGGTAGGCCAACAGGAACCGCAGCGCCGCCGAATTGGGATTCGCCGAGGTGTATTCTTCCAAGCCGCGGAGTTGCTCCGTGTAAACGTTCACGTCGGGATAGAAACTGGTCAACGTGGTCCAGTCCCAGCCCGGTCCGGCCGAGAGGACGGCGTAGACCGCCCCCGCCGCCTCGTTGTAGCGGCGCAAAGCGAACAGCGCCAGCCCGCGAAACTGGTGCAGCAGGGCGTCGTTCGGTTGCAGGGCAATCGCCTGATCGCATTGCTTCAGCGCCGCGGCGTAGTCGCCTTGATAGAAGGCGTCGTGCGCGGAATCGAGCAGTGCGGCAACGCGGTCCGATGTCGATTGCGAGTCGCCGTCGCCGGCGGCCGGCGTCGCCATCGCGATCGGCTGCGAATAATCGATCGTTGTCCCTTCAATCACGACCGGCTCGCCGCAGTAGGGGTTGCTGTAGGGCAAATAGCCCCAGGCCCAGGGTGCGAAAGCGGTGTCAAAAGCGGCGCCGGCCACAAAACCCGCTCCCCACCACCCCGCCGGCCAATAATGCCACGGGTGATTCCAGTGGTCGTTCCAATGCCCGTGGTACCAATCGGGATGCGGACCAGGGTGCGGGCCAGGACCGGGATGTGGACCGGGACCGGGATGAGGACCAGGGCCAGGAGCAGGATGCGGCCCCGGCCCAGGATGCGGGCCATAGTTGGAATGAGCGGCGAACTGCGATCGTTCGCCGACCCCCGATCGAGCGCTGTAGTTCGACCACGAGGTGACGTTCGGGCGCGGCTCACTAAACGAGGGCGCGTGTACGCCACCGTGCCATGCTGTTACGTTGCCGCCGAAAGATCCGTGATATCCGCCGGAGAACCCGCCGCCGCTGTGGAAGCTGCCGCCGCCGTGAAATCCCGCCCCGCCGCCGCGCCCCAGCAACGTCCCGCCGCAGGCCAACAGAACGATTACGATCAGTGCGGGAAGCAATTTTGTGTTCGCGCTCATTTTGCCTCTCCTGTTGAATCGTGGTGGACGCTCGGGGCCGACGCGCCGGGCTGCGGCGGCTTTCGCACGATGACGATCTCCTCGATGTTCGGCAACGCTTCATCGCCGACCACACGGTCGCGTGATTGCCAGGTCATGCGGTCCTTCGCTACTCGCGTGGTAACGTTGGTGGCCGATGCCACGCTGCCGTCGCGGCGGGCGCCGGTCATCTTCACGATCCACTGGTTGCCGTTGCGGGTCCAAACTCCCTCGGCGAAGCCCCCCTCGGAGTCGAAGACCCACGAATGGAGTTTCTTGGTGGATGGGTCCCAGCCAATCCGTTGCGAACCGGTCATGGCCGGCCGGCCGCCGACCTGGATTTTGAACTCGCTCAGGATGGCGCGGCGATCGGCGTCCCAGCGATACGATGTCATCACCAAGGCCGTGGGGCTCTCGTCGACCCATTGCCCCATCAGCCAATCGAGTTTCGCCAGTTCGTCGGCCCCTGAGGTCTCTTCGTCGGGCAGATCGCGTGCGCTGGCCATCTGCCAGCGGCCGTCCTCTTTCACGTGGACCACCAGGTAGCGGCTACGCTCGGCGCCTTCGCCCGAGGTGTTCATAATCGTGGAAGTCCCCTCCTCGATCGCCGCCGACGGGCTGACGAACCGAATCGATTGGACGGTAACCCCCAGCCGCATCTTCGCATGCGCCTGGAAGATCGCCGCGAAGGTCCGCTCGATCGCCTCTCGGCCCGAAAGGACGTGCCCCTCTTGGTTGACCAACTCGCCGCCGGGGGCAAAAAGGCTCGCCAGCCCCTTGGCGTCGTGAGCGTTGGCCGCCTTAGTGAAGGCTTCAATGTTCAGCCGAATCGCATTTTCGTCGTCCGTGCGGGATTGTTCGGGGGAAGCCGCCGTGGCATTCCCCATCGTTGCCATAACTGCCGCGACCAGTGCGGCCGCTACGATGACCATTGTTCGCATGGCGTATACCTCTTCTGATGGTGGGAAAATGACGTTGTCGGTCTTCAACTCTACGTTGAGAAACGGGAGAGAAAGGGTATCGGACCGCCGGAGCTAAGAGCGTGTTTGGAAGGGTGCGTCGGCTATCAGCGGTCAGCTATCAGCTTTCAACAATCAGCCGGACGAGCATCGCAATCACGGTGTTATCCAGTTGTAAGCCAGTGGGCACACGGCAGTTACGTTCTCGGCAACCTGAAACCCGATGCTGACTGCTGAAAGCTGATAGCTGACCGCTGAAAACTGACCGCTCTGTAACGATTTCGAGGAGTTCCAAACACTCTCTCGGGAGAAAGCGGAAGGACGCGAAATTGTCGCCCACCAAAAAGAGGGGACATGATGCCGGGCAGCGGCCCCAACCGGAAGAACCTGCGGCAACTTCTGGCGTTAAATGTCTTGGTGGGTTATAAGACATGCAGGGACTCTCGGGCCGAGCCCCGCCGATCGAGCCGTGCGATATGAAGTCACTGCTGTTGGTTGCGGCTGTCTTGGCGGCAGCCCCCGGCAACCGGGGGACGCGAGCGCCGATATTGCCCTTCGAGCACGCCAGCACGCCGGTTCCCCAAACCCGCATCGACAAGCTCGTTCTCAAAAAGCTCAAGCAGGTAGGCGTCGCCCCGGCCCCGCTCTGCTCCGATGCCGTCTTCGTCCGCCGCGTCTATCTCGACGCCATCGGCACGCTGCCGACCGCCCAGGAGACAAAGGATTTTCTGGCGAGCCAAAACCCGAAAAGACGCGCCCTGCTAATCGACGGCCTCTTGCAGCGGAAGGAGTTCGCCGATTACTGGGCGATCAAATGGTGCGATCTGCTGCGGGTGAAGTCCGAATATCCGATCAACCTCTGGCCCGCCGCCGTGGAAGGATATCACCACTGGATTCGCACGTCGATCAAGGAGAACCTGCCCTACGATCGCTTCGTACGAACGATGTTGACCGCCTCGGGCAGCAATTTCAGCACGCCACCGGTCAATTTCTACCGCGCCGTGCAGAGCCGCGAGCCGATCGCCATCGCGCAGACCGTCGCCCTGAGCTTCATGGGCGTGCGGCCCGAGGGCTGGCCAAAACAGCGCTGGGCCGACATGGCAGCCTTCTTCGCGAAGATCGGCTACAAAACCACCGAACAGTGGAAGGAGGAGATCGTCATCTTCGATGCCGCCAAGAACTCCATGTCGTCGGCCGCCGGCCCCATCGCAGCGGTCCTGCCCGACGGTGCATCGGTTCAACTTCTCCCCGATCAAGACCCGCGAAGGGTGTTTGCCGACTGGCTCGTCGCCCCGAAGAATCCGTGGTTCGCCCGCGCCGCGGCAAATCGCGTCTGGGCGTGGCTGCTCGGGCGGGGCGTCGTCCACGAGCCCGACGACATCCGCCCCGGCAATCCGCCGAGCAATCCCGAACTGCTGGCCTATCTCGAACATGAATTGATCGTCGCCCGCTACGATCTGAAGCACATTTTCCGGCTGATCCTAAATTCCAACGCGTACCAGTTCTCCTCGATTCCCGCCGTCGCCGCCAGCGATCGTCCCGAGGCGGACGTTTATTTCGCCCGCTATCGGCCGCGGCGGCTGGAGGCGGAGGTGCTGATCGACGCGATCTGCCAGGTGACCGGCACGACGGAGAAGTATTCCAGCCCGATTCCCGAGCCGTTCACGTTCATTCCCGAGGGCCAGCGCTCGATCGAGTTGGCCGACGGCAGCATCAGCAGCTCGTTTCTCGATGTCTTTGGGCGTCCGGCCCGCGACACCGGTTTGGAATCGGAGCGGAACAATCGCCCCACCGCCGCCCAGGAGTTGCACCTCTTGAATTCGAGCCACATTCGCCAGAAGATCGAACAGAGCCCCAAGCTCCGCGAGTTGCTGCAATCGCGCCGCCCGCCGCGGGAAATCATCGACGACCTTTACCTGACAATTCTCTCCCGTCATCCGACGGCCGACGAATTGGTTACCTTCAGAGACTACGCCCAAGACCGCCAGCAGGGTAGACGCCCGATGATCGATCTGATTTGGGCGCTGTTGAATAGTGCGGAGTTCCTTTACCGGCATTGATTGCACAGTATCAGGCACACGCCGTGTGCCGTTAGTCAGATCGAGACGGTTTTGCGACAACACAAGGGACGGCACACGGCGTGTGCCTGATACGCTCCGATGGAGGTGTGAAATGGTCCTTTCACGGCGCGAAATGATGCGACGAAGCCTCGGCGCGGCGGCGTTGCTGTCGCAGGGCGTTCTTGCCCTCCCCGCCTGGGCAAAGAGCGAACCAGCGAAAGCCAAGGCCAAGTCGGTCATCCAGATTTGGATGTGGGGCGGCCCATCCCACTTGGACACCTTCGACCCGAAGCCGGCGGCGGGCTACGACTACTGCGGCCCGTTGAACAAGCCCATCCGCACCAACGTCGACGGCATCGTCATCAGCGAACTGCTCCCGCTGCTGGCCAAGCAGGCCGACAAGTATTCGATCATCCGCAGCATGACGCACGGCATCAACGCCCACGAAACCGCGGCCTACATGGTCCAAACCGGGCGAAATCCGGGCGAGCACGTCGTTTTCCCCAGCGTCGGCGCCGTCGTCTCGCTCTTCAAGGGCGTCGATGCCGGCTACCGCGGATTGGTTCCCCCTTACATCGTGCTGACGGAATTGCAAGGCCGATTCTCCGAGGTCGGCTTCCTCCCCTCGCGCTACAAGCCCTTCGCCACCGGCGGCGACCCCGCCCAAGCCCGCTTCGTCGTCGAAGGCATCGTCGCCCAGGGCGTCACCGACGCCCAGCAACGCGACCGCCGCAATCTGCTCCACAAACTGAACACCTTCGGCCGAGCGCTGAAGAACGACGCGGCGATCGAGACTTTGACGAAGTCCGAGGACGACGCCTATGAATTGATTCTCGGCGACGGCGCGAAACTGTTCGATCTATCGACCGAGAAAGCCGCTCTCCGCGACCGTTACGGCCGCAACAAATTCGGCCAATCCTGTCTGATGGCCCGGCGCCTGGTCGAGCGCGGCGTCCCCTACGTCACCATCAACTACCAGGGCTGGGACACGCACAAGCAGAATTTTCAGATCATGCGGCGGAAGTTGCCCGAAATGGACAAAGCCGTGGCCACTCTGCTCCAGGATTTGTCCGATCGCAAATTGCTGGACAGCACGATCATCTGGTGGAGCGGCGAATTCGGCCGCACTCCCAAGGTCCAGTGGGAAGCCCCTTGGAACGGCGGCCGCGGCCATTGGGGCCAGTCTTTTTCGGCGGTCCTCGCCGGCGGCGGTTTCAAAGGCGGCCACGTTGTCGGTGCCTCCGATGCCAAAGGCGAACAGGTGAAAGATCGTCCCGTCTATCCCTGCGATCTGATCGCCAGCATGTACGAACTGCTCGGTATCCCCCTGGACGCCAAGTTGCCCCATCCCCAAGGTCTCCCGGTCCGCGTCATACCCACGGCCGACGAGGGCGTAAAGTCGGGCGGACGATTAACGGAAATCATGTAGCCGGTCAAGACGCGCGGCGTCGCTTCGAGTCCTCGCACTGTCCCCCGCGAATGGGATATGGTAAGATTGTAAGCGGGATGAGCGATCACAAGAACAAGCACATACGGGAGGCGGTCGACTACGCGCTATCCCGTGGGTGGCGGCTGGTGTTGGCTGGCGGCCATGCGCACGTTTGGGGTACGTTGTATTGTCCGGCGGAACGTCGAGGAGGGCATCACATTCCTGTGTTCAGTACTCCCCGAATGCCGGAATACCACGCCCGATTCATCCGTCGCAAGGTGGATGGCTGTCAGCACGCCAAAGGCAAAGGAGAAGGAACACCATGAATTACGAGTTCACCGTAATCCTGGCGAATTTGGATGAAATGACCACCGACCTGGCCAATGCCCTGTTTGCCGCCGGATGTGACGACGGCCACCCTTGGTCTAGCGACGGCGTTGCTGCGATCACCTTTGACCGCCAAGCCGACAGCCTCATTTCCGCCATCCGCTCCGCAATCGCAGATGTGCAAAAGGCGGGTTGCGTCGTGCGAAAGGTGGAGATAGAACCGGAGGTCGTCTTAGGCTGAACAAGAATGAGCGTCCATTCGATGGGCTCACGTTCTTGACAATCAGTGATGTACCGCTTTCCGTCCGCCGACGGGCGACCATAGCCCGGCATTCAGTGACGCGGCAGTATTTCGGGGCGGAAACGTGGCATTGTGGTGGTTCATCGCCCGAGCCGGTGAGTCTCCCCCAATTGCCTGGGGGTCGTCTGTCTGGCAGAATGCAGAATAGGGGCAAGCGTGGCCGAAACGAACGCCTCCTGGCCAAGGACAAAGGAAGAAAAATGGGCAAATTGCGAAACGCAATAACCGCAATCGCCGAACAAATGGTGAGGTGCGATGGGCGATGCGACGGGGTTGCGCGGAGGCCAAGCGAAGGGATTCTACCGCGATGCCTGATCCTAGAAGACGCTGGAAGAACGACTGGTGTTGGTGCCATTGTGTGTGGCCTTAACCCCGGCACAGGCACAAGACGAAAGCAAGAGCAACAGCAGAAGTATTACGTCGATCATGGCGCGAGTTACGGCTCGGAGGTAGAATTCTGGAAGGAAAAACAACACGGCTATCTATATCATGAGAAGCTGCGCAAGCTTGTGAACGCCCTCAATCTCGCTGGTCCGATTCTCTGGACAGATACGGTTAAGTGCCAGAAAGGGGACAACACGAAGACCTTTAGCCACTCGGATTTTCCTGCTACTGTTCGTCGCTGCGTTGCCAAGTACCTGGACCGAGAATTGGAGGCTTGTCCCCATGAGTGGATAGCGATTGGAGTGGGCCGCGACGCTTTTGCTGCGTTGAGCTTGGTATGTCCCAAACGCTTTGTTCTCGGCGTTCCCCATTGTACCGGGCTATATGCCGCCAAAACGAACTTTGACGGGCTTTTCGATAAGGACAAGCTTCGACCAGAGTTTATGAAACAGTTTCAGGACGCGCTTGACAAGGAGCCGACTGGAGCGCTATGGCTAACGTCCAAACGTTGACCACCACCAGCCGGATGCCAGAACGAGGCCCAAAAGCGGACATTACTGGTCTTGGCAAGCTGGAGTCAGCGTGGGCGCAGTACCCAAAATTCACACGAGAGAAAATAACGGAAACCCCCGCACAACTCGCACCAGCCCCATGCGACACAAGAACGGGGATAGTCGGCTGGGGGCCGGTGGGGGTGAGTAGGATCGACCTAGGAGAACCGAGGCTGCTCTGGTGGGGTTCAAATAGGTTATAATGACCTCTGTTCCCTTGCCCCATATGAGCACCTTCCCGTGAGCCCATTTCCACGGTGTTTCATCGCCGCGCTGTTGGTCGTACTGGTCGCCGTGCCGGTGGTGCAGGCGCAGCAAAACGTGCCACATGCCGGCTACGCTTATCCCGCCGGCGGACGACAGGGGGAGACGATCCGCGTCACCGTCGGCGGCCAATTCCTGGAACGGACCGCCAAGGCCTATGTCTCCGGCCGCGGCATTCAGGCCAAACTGGTCGAGTGCATCAAGCCGCTGACGCCGAAACAGGTCAACGATCTGCGGGAGCGGCTCGAACAACTGCGGAAGAAGCAGCCGAAAGACGCCGAAACCCTCAAGGAAATGTTGGCAATCCGCGACAAACTGAACGACTTTCAGAACAAGCGGGCCAATCCCGTCCTGGCCGACAAGGTCATTCTGCAATTGATCGTCGCGGCGGATGCCGAACTCGGCCCGCGGGAGCTGCGGCTGGCGGCCCCGAACGGCCTGTCGAATCCCTTGGTCTTTCAAGTCGGACAACTGCCCGAGTTTCGCAAGCCGGAGTCGAAACCGGCCCCGCCACCATCGGGCGATCAGCGGCCGCAAATGCTCAGGGATCGCAATCGCGGCACGTCCGAGCAGGAGATGACTGTCACGTTGCCAGCGGTCGTGAACGGGCAGATCATGCCCGGCGGCGTCGATCGCTATCGCTTTCAGGCCCGCCGCGGCCAGCATCTCGTCGTCGCCGTCGCCGCCCGCGAATTGCGGCCCTACCTGGCCGACGCCGTGCCCGGCTGGTTCCAAGCCGCCCTGGCAATCCGCGACCCCAGCGGCAACGAGCTGGCCTACAGCGACCATTACCGTTTCCGCCCCGATCCGGCGCTCTACTACAAGATTCCCAAGAGCGGCCAGTACACGCTTGAAATCCGCGACACGCTCTACCGTGGCCGCGAGGACTTCGTCTATCGCGTCGCCCTGGGCGAATTGCCCTACATCACCGGCGTTTTTCCCCTCGGCGGCCAGGCCGGCAAGAAGACCTCCGTCGAGTTGATCGGCTGCAATCTCCACGCCACCACACTGACCGTGGATGCAACCGGCCACGCCGCCGGCATCCTTCCAATTTGCGTCCACAACAACAAGCTGATCTCCAACTACGTGCCGTTCGCGCTCGATTCGCTGCCGGAATGTCTGGAGCAGGAACCGAACGACGACCCCGCCCATGCCCAGCCGATCACGCTGCCGATGATCGTCAACGGCCGCATCGACCGGCCGGGCGACGTCGATGTGTTCCGTTTCGAGGGCCATGCCGGCCAGAAGATCGTCGCCCAGGTCGATGCCCGCAAACTCGGTTCACCGTTGGATTCGATTCTCAGGTTGACCGATGCCGACGGCCGGCAACTCGCGATCAATGACGATTACGACGATAAGAGCGCCGGCCTGCTGACGCACCATGCCGATTCACTGATCGCGGCGACGCTGCCCGCCGACGGCGCGTATTATCTCCATTTGGCCGACGTTCAGCAGAAAGGGGGCGCGGAGTTCGCCTACCGGTTGCGCGTCAGTGAACCGCGGCCCGATTTCGCCCTGCTGGTGACGCCCCCCAGCATCAGCGTCCGCGCCGGCGCGTCAGTTCCGATTGCCGTCCACGTCGTGCGAAAAGACGGTTTCGCCGGCGAAATCGTCATCAAGTTGAAAAACGCCCCCAAGGGTTTCGCGCTCAGCGGCGCCCGTATCCCGACCGGCCAAGACGAAACCAAGCTGACGCTGACCGCCCCGCGGACGCCTTCGGACGAACCGGTCGCTCTTCACGTGGAAGGCCGCGCCACGATCGAGGGGCGTCCGATTGTCCGCCAGGCCATTCCCGCTGAAGACATGATGCAGGCGTTCGCCTACCACCACCTCGTTCCGGTGCAAAGCCTGACGGCGGCGGTGATCGGCCCCGAGCGGTTTCGACCGCCGTGGCGACTGCTCGACAAACCGCCGGTGAAACTCGTTGCCGGCGGAACGGCGTCGCTCCGCTTCTCGATGCCGCGCGGGCCGCAATTGGAGAAGGTCCTATTGACCCTGCACGATCCACCGGCAGGCGTCTCCATCGAAAAAGTCTCGCTGACCTCAGACGGGGCGACTGTTGTGCTGACGACCGACCCAGAGAAAGTGAAGCCCGGCCAGCGAGGAAACTTGATCGTCGATGCTTCCGTCGAAAGGATGGTCAATCCGAAGAACGCCAAGGCCAAAGCCCAGAAAAGAACCATCCCGCTCGGCAGCCTGCCCGCCATCCCCTTCGAAATCGTCGCCCGACAGCGCTGAAGACCCCCTCTGCGTCTGACGCAGCAATTGTATCGGTGTCCGAAAACGGGCAGGGGGCAGCCGTTTAGCCGCCGCGGGTGCGGCAAGAATTCTTGGCAGAGGGTTTTGGGGCCGAAGGCCCTGCGGTTCGCCCAGCCCGGGGCACCGCCCTGGGGAACGGGAGCTGGCAGATCCGAGTATCGGCCCAACGGGCCAACGGTTGCAGATTCCAATGCTTTTGAGTATAATGCCTTGCGACGACAAAACCACTCATGGTATAGAATTTCGGTGCAGAATGGACCCCGGGGCAGCGGCAACTGCCCAGGGGTTAGCAAACCTTCCGGCTTGCTTGAGGAGTATCCAAATGACTCTGATAGCTGGAGGGTTTTGCGATGGCACGAAGACCGGAACCGTGGTGGTGGAAAAAACGGCAGGCGTGGTTCGTCACGATCGACGGCGCAAGGCACAACCTTGGGCCGGATGAGGACGATGCCCGGCAGCGATTCCATGAACTGATGGCCGAGCCGCGAAAGCGGCGTGTTGGCTCTAATTCTGTGGTCGCAATCTGCGACGCCTTTGTCGATTGGGTGCAGAAGCACCGTTCGCCCGACACCTACCGTTGGTACAAGGATCGGCTCCAGCGGTTTGTCGAAACCATCCCACCCGCCTTGCGGGTTACGCAACTGCGTCCCTTTCACGTCCAGCAGTTCATCGACGGGATGGAGTTGTCGAGCGGCACGAAGCGTAACTATGTCCGGGCCGTGAAGCGTGCGATGGCCTGGGCGGAGGAGCAAGGCTACATCGACCGCAGCCCCGTTGTCCACATGAAGAAGCCCCGTGGCGGCCGGCGTGAAATTGTCGTCACCGAAGCCGAGTTCATGGCAATCTTGACTGCCACGCGAGATCAGGAGTTCCGCGATCTTGTCTCGTTCGCCTGGCATACCGGGGCAAGGGCGGCGGAGAGCCTGGCTTTGGAGGCCCGGCACGTTGATCTTTTGCATAGCCGGATCGTGTTCCCGATCGAGGAAGAGAAGATGGGGCGTGCCCCTCGCGTGATCTATCTGAACGACACGGCGATGGCAATCGTGAAGCGGCTGGTGGAGATGTACCCGGAAGGCAAGCTCTTTCGCAATACCGATGGCGTGCCGTGGACGCCGACTGCCACAAGCTGCCGATTCCAGAGGTTGGTAAACAAGATCGGTCGCAGACTGTGCCTGACTAACTTCCGGCACACATGGATGAACCGGCTGCTGCTTGGCGGTGTCGATGGGATTACCGTAGCGGTCTTGGCGGGCCATAGCGACGTTTCCACGCTTTCGCGGACGTACCAACATCTGTCGATGAACTCCGACTATCTACTGGGCCAAGTCCAGAAAACCTCCGGCTAAAGGGTTACTCAAATCCGCAGGTGTTTGAGCTTGGGCAGCCGCCCAACTCCAGCCCGTCGGCGGCCAGTCGGCTCGATACGGCAGGTGTCGAGATACGTTTGAAGGTTGTCGCCGCTGATACGAATGCCCCCGGAATGGGAGCCGATGCGGAGGCCGGCGATCTTGGCGGAAGAAACGAGCGAGTAGACAGTGCTGCGCGAACAGCGCAGGACTTGAGCTACTTCGTCGACGGTAAGCAGATGTGGAATCGGCTCTGCCGCAGCGGAAATGCCATTCGCCGAATAGCCATTGTTATTGGCTGCCGAGTCGGGAATCGCGGCGTCTGCACGTCGTTGACGGGTGCTGAAAGAGTGCATGATCGGTAACGATAAAAAAACAGACCACAAGCGCGGGAGCGCCTGTGGCCGTTCGTTACCTGCCATCAATATACCCGATCAGCATTCGTCGTCAAGCGTTTTTTTGCTTGAAACCGCACAAGGGTGCAAAGCAGCTTCCGGTGTCCCAACGTGGCTCAAGCAAACGTCAATAGGAGAATCTGGCGTTTTTCGGTTAAGATGGCAATTTGTCGCAGGATAGGAAGTCACTTTGGATCGTGGAGGATCTGTCATGGACGGCATTTCGCAGCATTTACAGCGGAAATTCGAGCGGGTTTTGCTTGAGGCGAAGGATGCGATCATCGAGACCATTTTGGCGGGCTGGGACCGGAAGACCCCGCTCCATTTCAGTCAAATCGAGGCGGCTTCCCATCGGTTGGCGACCCGTTGGAGTTGTTGCTTTCAGGAATGGGCCGCGCGGGAGATGACGGCGGAAAGTCCCGACAGCGCCGCCTGTCCGACCTGTGGCGAAGTTTGTTCGCTGGAGTTGGTGGCCCGTACGATTCTCTCGACCGACGGTGCGGTCCCCATCTTGGAATGGAAAGGGACTTGTACCCGCTGTCGGCGGGATTTTTTTCCCTCTGCGGGCAGCGATGGGATTGGACAGTCGGGAACTAACGCCGGCGATGACGCAGAGGATCGTGTATGCCTCGGCCGAGACGCGATCGAGCCAACGCGCGTCGCTGGTGCTGAAGCACGTCGGTGGTAACGAGGTCTCAGCGAGCACGGTGCAGCGTGTAACGCACCAAGTGGGGATGGAACTGGCGGAGTTGCGAGATGAAGGGGATGCGCCCGAACTGGTCCAAGCCCCCGAGAATCCACCCGAGTTGGCCGTCGTGGAAGCTGACGGCGGACGAATTCGCACACGGAAACCGGGCCAAGGTTGCGGCGTTCATGGCGAGGCTTGGCGCGAGACCAAGAACGCCAATTTGCTGCGAATGACGCACCAGACGTTTGCGGAAGACCCCGAACCGGAACTTCCGCGTGCGTTCACCGATCCCAAGCGAGTGGCGAAATTAGCGGAAAAAGAGGCTCCGTCAGCGATTTCGGCGGTATCTGCCGCGCCGCCTGGCGAGAAGGCTTGGCGTCCCCAGCGTCTGGTGCGCACGTGTCTTTCGAGCATGGCAGAGGCCAGCGTCTTCGGGCAACAGATGAAGCGGGAGGCCGACTGTTGTCGTTTTCCGCAGGCGCCTGCGCGTGCCTTTGTGGGAGACGGTCTTCCCTGGCATTGGTTTGTGTGGAAGCACTACTTTCCAAACTTTGTGCCCATCCTTGATTTCATCCACGCGCTGAGTTATCTGTACGCTGCGGCACTGGCGATGCACCCGGATTTCTCCGTTGCGTGGTCGTGCTATCTGCGCATGGCCCGCGCATGTTGGCAAGGTCGGGCGATGGAGGCGATGGACGAACTGAAGCGTTGGTTGGCTCCGCACGGTCTTGACGACACGGCCAAGCTGGACGAGAACGATCCGCGTAAACCGATCGTCGATGCCGCACGTTATCTGCGGAACAACCGCGGTCGCATGGACTATCCGCATTATCGACGCCTTGGGTTGCCGGTAACGTCGGCCTTGATGGAGTCGCTGGTCAAAGAGGTGAACTACCGGGTGAAGGGGACGGAGATGTTTTGGAACGACCCAGAGGGGGCGGAAGCGATACTCCAAGTCCGGGCCGCTACTCTATGCGACGACGACCGTCTCGGGCGCTACCTTCGCACTCGGCCGGGGTGTGCCTATGTCCGCCGCTCCACCGTCACCTCGGCCGCCTGAGCCGAGGCCGGAAGCTGCTTTGCACCCGGACATGGCAAATCGACGACCTCCTCTTCCACCCCAACGGAACAGCCCTCGCCTTCCGTCGTGCCTTGCGGCTTGTCGCCGACAGCACAAATCAATCAATTCCCCTCTTCAGACCTGTTGCGTTTCGTTAAGCCGAGTGTACAATAGCTCCCACTTCGCTGGACGGCCTGCTCTGCCTTCGTGTCCCTTTTTTTACACCGGAGGATCCTTATGCGCGGCCCATTTCGCTTTTTTCAGGGGGGGGCGATCTCAAGGCAAAACGGTTGACTAGCGGAGGGCGGGCCACCGGCCGGCTGCTGCGGCGACGGCTCGCCTTCGAGCCGCTCGAAGATCGCTCGCTGCTCTCCGTGTGCGTCTGGAATGGCGGCAGCACTGCCGATAGCAATTGGATGACGGGGGCGAATTGGCAGAGCGGCACGGCCCCGCAGCCCGGCGACGAACTGCAATTCTCCGGCACCGCTCGCACTACTACGCACAACGACTTCCCTGCCGGCACACAGTTCCAGTCGCTCGACCTCGCCGAGAGTGCTTTTACCCTCGCCGGAAACGACTTGACGTTGACCGACGGCATCTCGGTCGCTTCCGGCGCGACCGGCTCGGAAATCCAACTGAACGTCGCCCTGGCCAAGCCGCTCACCGTCGACGCGGCCAGCGGCGCTACGCTCACGATTTCCGCCGCGCTCTCCGGCCCCAACTATCTGACGAAAACCGGCCCGGGCACGCTCTGCCTTTCCGCCGCCAACTCCTACACCGGCGGCACGGATATCGAGGATGGCACGCTCCAACTCGGCGACCCGGCCGCCTTAGCGTCTTGCGGCAGCGCAGTGTTGGTCGATGGCCAATATGCCGTGCTCGACCTCGCCGGCCACAACGTCACCGTCGGTGACGTCGGGCTCATCAACGGCTCGATCACGAGCAGCACAACGTCGGCCAGCATCACCGCCACCAGTTACTTGCTTCTCAACGGCACGATCGACGTCGACCTGCACGGCACAGACGCCCCGCTAATGAAAGCCGCCGCCGGCACGGTCGCTCTCAGCGGCACGAACGACTACACCGGCTTGACCACCGTCTACGCAGGCCAACTCAACCTCGTCGGCATGGACGCCTGGAGTCCGGTATTGCAGCTCGGCGGCGCCGACATCCAGGACGGCAAACTCATCATCGAATATCCCGGCTGGCCGCCTGCCGATCCCGCGCCGCAGGTGCAGGCCGATCTGACCGCCAGCTACGCCGCCACGCCGCAGTTCTCCTCCGGCCAGATCTACAGTTCCACCGCCGCTGGCGGCACTGTCGGCCTCGGCTGGACCGACGATGGCACGAGCCGCCAGTTGACGGTCGCCCGTGCCCAGTACGGCGACGCAAATCTGGACGGGTACATCAATCTGAAGGACATGAGCACAGTGCTCTCGAACTGGGGTCTTTCCGGCCGCACATGGCAAACGGGCGATTTCAACTATGACGGACTCGTGAACCTCAGCGATCTCAGCGAGATCCTGTCATTCTGGGGCCAACAACCGATGGCCTTGCCGCCGCAAGTGGTCGCCCTCGCCCCGGTTGGCGCTCAACAAACCACCGCCGACACCCTTCAGTTCGCCGTCGTTTTCAGCAAGGAGGTCAGCGGCGTCGATGCGAGTGATTTCCAGTTGCAGTGCTCCGGCACTTGCGGAACCATCGCCTCGGTTGTCCCCTTCTCCTCCTCAACGGCCGCGTACCTGGTCACGGTCGATAACGTCCTCGGCCACGGCACCCTCGGGCTGAATCTGATCGACGACGACACGATCGTCGACGCGAACGACGCCCCGCTGGTCGGCGTCGGCAGCGCCGACGGCTCCTTCACCGGCGGCGTCTACACCATGACCGGCCCCTACGCCTGGGACGGCGGCGGCAGCGACGGCAACTGGTCTACGGCGGCCAATTGGGTGGACGACGTCCTGCCGCCGGCCGGCAGCGCCCTTTACTTCTCCGGCACGCCGTCGGAAAATGGATGTAGCGATGATCGCGTCGGAGTCGCTTTCCAGTCGATCGAGTTCGGCTCCAGCGGCTTTGCGATCACCGGAACGAACGACTTGCCGCTGGGCGACGGCGTCATCGTGGACGCCGGCGTCGGCGATGCGACAATTTCCATGACTGTTACTGCCAATAGCCCCTTCACTATTGACGTGGCCGACGCCGATGCTTTGTTGACGATTTCCGCCCTCTCGGGCAGCGGCGATCTGGCGAAGACCGGCGAAGGTACGCTCGCGTTAAACGTCGACACCCACAGTGGCGCTACGACCGTCACTGCCGGCACGCTGCTGGTCGGGCCGCTCCCCTCGGTTTTTGCCGACAGTTTGCAGAACGGCGTCACGTTTAACGACATGTTGTCCAGTGCCGCCGTCGTGGGCGATCCCGGCGATTCCGCCGGCAGCTTTGCCTTGAACGTCCCCGGCCTGACCGGCGGGTCGCTCTCCCTCGATGCCAATAGCGGCATCGTTCAATGGACCCCGAGCACCAACTGCCCGGCCGCCACCTATTCCGCCACCGCAACGTACACCTACGATGGCGGCCAGCAGATCAGGGCGTTCCCGATAACGACGACAACCGCCGACATGCCCCCGGCGTTTGTCATCGACAGTTCCGGCGTTCACGAACCGCTCTGGCATTATCACGACGCGTTTTTCCCGATGTCGCCTAGCGGACACCTGCAAGCATCGCTTGTCGCCTACGATTCCGCGGGACCGATCACCGGATACGAGCTCAGTGGCGATTTGCCGCCCGGTGCAACCTTCGATACGACTACCGGCCTCTTCGATTGGTCGTGCTGTCCGGCGGACCAAGGCTACGTCGATTACGCTTTCCAGGTGAAAGCGACCAACGCGAGCGGGCAATTCGATATCCTGCACGCGGTGGCTAAGGTCATCTCCGGGCTTACGCAGTTTACGCTGGATTATCCCCGTTCTTGCCTCACGGAAACACCGTGGCTGGTAGCGCCAAACTCCGGTGAAAATCTGGTCGCGGGGTTATGCCCCACCCTGGCCATGTCTGAGCTAGACGGCGTCTTGACGATCGGGGCAGATGGAAACTCGCTGACCTACGACGTGAACAACCCAGGCGCGACCCTCGACACGGGCAACGGCACGGTGGCGTTTGCGACGGGTTACTCGAGCCTGGGGTGCATCCTCTACACGCCGAATCCGGGCTTCCGCGGTCTGGACGTCTTCTCGTACTATTGGGAGTACGATGGATACGACATCAACGGCAACCCGATCCGCTGCCAAACCAACACGTCGATCGCCCAGATTCAGGTCGGCAATTGGGTCGATCTCCTGCCGGCGACCACCTACAACAACGACATTCATCAGAGCATCATGGCGGTGGGCGACCGCGAGACGACGACGCTCACCTTGCAGAACCCGCGCGGCGACGGCGTCGTTTCCGTCGGCTATTGGTGTCTCGACTTCGACCGCAGCAAGATTCGCGTCTACGGCCCCAACGGGCAGGAGATCCTGCCACACAACGACGGCGGCTTCGGCCAGGGCCCGAGCGGCAGCGAGTTCATCGAGGCCGTCGCTGGCGAGAAGAACGTGACGCTTACAGTCGTCGGCGTCTCCGGCAGCATTGCCGACCTGACGGCCGAGTGGCACATCTGGGCCTGCCCCTACGATCCCAACGTCTTCGGCAACGACGGTCCGCACGCCGGATGGTACTGGTACACCACCGCGGTCGCCCATATCACCGTGGTGGGTGTGGACATCGTTGACCTCGGCCGCGGCGGCAAACTGATAACGGGACTGACCTCGACCATCGTCGTCGGTCAGGTGAATTATCTATCGGGCGACGTAGAGCCGTACGGACTTGAGATTACGAGCAACCAATGGACAGTTCCAGGGGATGACGGCACGCTGATCTACGACTACACCCAGTCATCGGAGGAGGGCAAGGTGTATCCCCTTTCTCCTGGGTACCTTCAGTCGCAGGACGTTCAATTCTACTGGGTCGCTGGCGGAACAAATCTCCTCGTCACCTACGCGGCGACCATCGACGGGCACGTCTACAGCGCGAAAACGACCTTCAACGTGCTGCGGCCGACAGCGACGCTACCCTCAACGACCACGCCCGACCTGCCTCCGGTCGCGGTCGGTCCCGATCCCAGGGCACCAATCAGCGGCGTGAGTCTCCATTTTGGCCTGGCGCAGTGGCCGTCAGACGGGATAATCTGGAATGCTACCGTGTCGACTGGCTCCGGGGAGCAGGGACAGATCGCCTTCACGCAACTCGTCCGCACTGACACCCTTTACACCGCGGACAACCCGAACGGCGATATGTCGGAGGTATCGTCAAATGGTGCGTACGTCCTGGATGGAGGACCGCCGCAATACTCCGAACCGGCGGACATCAACAGCAACACAGCCAATTTTCACTACTCCTCAAACGACTCGCCATTTGTTGGGCTTCCGAGCTGGGACAAGCATGTGAGCAGGCGAGACGATTTCCAACTGTACTTAATGTACAAGTCAGACGAGGCCGGCAGCGTCTGGGTAACGTTATGTGAATTGGATTGGTACTGGTGCGGGGCAGCAACGAAGGCTGGCGGCGCGTGGTCCTTAGACGGCGACACGGGAGATCCGTCCATCAACCCCGTCGGAGTTGACAGCATAAAACTGCCGCAGTGGGAGGGCTGTGTCCAAGGCCTCAAACTCATCGATTTGTAGGTGAATGCAATGGGCGCCTTCGGGAGTACCTCGTGGCTTATCGCACTCGTCATCGCTGTCCCCCCCGCCCTAGCAGGCGATGGGCCCGCCGTGAATCGGTGGGACGTGACGCTGCACAAAAAAGGGGTCAGCCGCGAACAGCGCCAGGCATACGAACAACTGGCGAAGCTTCATGACTTTAGGGGTGAGCAGCCTGACTGGGCCGATTCCGTGTGCTACCTTTACCCAAAACCGAATCCAATGGCGGCCTTGCGTGATATGGGAATTCGCGTGGTCCCGGTCTTGGCAGGAGCGCTCGACGATAACACCGCTAGCAAGACGGTGAACCGCCTCAGGACCAACGTTGACCCTTGGAAGGGCGAAACACACACATGGAAGGTAAACGAACTGGTTGGCCTGCTTATCCGGGACATAACAAGCCATGAGTTCGTGCTCGGCGAGTGGGGGAGCGGCGTCCACCTTCGGGATATTGAATCCCATCGCGGTCAGATACCCGAGTTCACGAAGCAGATTCTCGAATGGTACAAGCGGAACAAGGATCGGACGCCGGAGGAACGGAGGATCGCCGACCTCCATAGCAATCTGCGAAACCGGCTCGACGCGGCCGCTTGGCTGGGGAAAAAGAAGAGCACCGAGGCTGTTGTGCCGTTGGCGAATCGCATTGAAACGATCCTGGCTTTCGGGCAGGATTCCTCCGCCGAGGCGGAACTGGCCGAGGATACCCTGGCACTGGGACGAATCGGCGACCCCAAGGGCTACGCGGCGCTCAGGAAAGCCTGTGATAGCCTGTCGCAATCGCAGCCGCGCTCCCCCGGGTCGAGCGCGATACAAGACCTTTTTAAGGCTTACGAAGGGCTGGCTTTGCTCGGGCATAAGAAAGAGGCGTTGGCCGAGTTGAAGCGAATCTACGAACAGCAAGGCGCGAAAATGGAGCCGCTTCGGAGGAAGGAATACCAGGCGCAACTCAGTGCCGCCGCGACGTGGTAGCGCGGGTGGCCTCGATAGCTTCTCTATCGAGGTGCCGCAGGCACGGGAGGGATTGGCGTGGCGCGGGACCATCCCGCGGCTTCGCCGCCCCGATAGGCGACCTTCCGGAGCTTCCCGCTATGCGATCGGCCGCCGTCGAACGCGGCGGTGCTCGCCGGACGATCGTGATTGCTTCTCGCTCGACTACGGCTTTTTCTGTTCACCCTTGCCTTCCGACATCAACTCGCGGGTGGGGTTCTTCGCCTTGTAGTTCTCCAACTCCTTCTTCAGCGCCTCTCGGGTCTCTTTGTCGCCGTCTTTGCTCTTGTCCGTCTCCCTTTCGGCGATCTCGACGGCCGTGGTCGACCACTTGAGGGCGTTCTTGAAATCGCCGCTTTCGGCATAGGCGGCGGCCAAGGTGCTGAGAATGTGGGGAATTTTGTACTCGGTCAGCTTGCAGGCTTTTGTGGCCAGTTGGATTGCCCGGGGGCCGTTGCGGAGCTTGGCGTCGGGCGAAGTGGCCAAGACCCAAGCAAGATTGTTGAGAATGCCGTTGTCGCTGGGCTCGAGTTTGATCGCTTTTTCGAAGAAGGCGATGGCTTCGGCGTGCCGGCCCGTGTTCAGCATTGCGTCGCCCAACCCGCGCAGCGCCTGCCATTCGGTAGGATCCAAGACCAAGACGCGCCGGTCGGTTTCGATCGCCTTGGCCCAGTCCTTTTTGGCGCCGTAAAGAACGCTCAACTGGAGCAACGTCGGCACGTCCTTGGGATCGCGCTTGGCGAGCTTTTCCAGCAGGGCGATGGCCTCGTCGAACCGCTCGTCCTGGGCCAGGAGCATCGCCTTGGTTCGGATAATTTCCGGCAGATCGGGCTTGAGCTTCGCGGCTTCGTCCAGATCGGCCAGGGCCTTCCGCTTGTCCCCTTTCTCCCGATAGAGTTCCGCTCGCAAGAGCAACAGCCCCACGTTGCCCGGACTGATCGCCCACGCCTTATTCAGGTTGTCGATCGCGGCATCGAACTTCCGTTGCTGGGCGTGAATTCTCATCTTTTGCACGAGCGGAGCGATCGAGCCGGGATCGAGCTGGCAAGCCTTGTCGATTGCGGCCAGCGCCTCGTCGAATTTTTTCAGCCGCGCCAGCACGATCGCCTTGGCCTCATAGGTCGGAACATTGCCGGGCTCCAACTCGATCGCCCGGTTGAGATCGTTGAGCGCCCGCTCGGGTTTGTCCATGTCGGCCAGGGCCAATCCGCGGTCGCGGACAACGGCCGCGTCGTCGGGCGCCAACCGCACGGCCTCGTCGAAATCGGCGAGTTTTTTTCCCGCTTGGTCCTCGATTTTGCGCGGAGCACCAACGCCTTGACTTTTGTCTCGGAATCCTCGCCGCCCGACTGAATCGCCTTGTCGAGCAGGGCAAGGACTTCCTTGAGGCCGGCGCCGCCCGGAAGTATGTTCAGTTCGGCGAGTAAGAGGTACGCCTGCGGCTGCTTGGGGTCGAGCTTCACGGCTCTCTCCAAGTCGGCGACGGCCGACTTGCGACGCTCGCTCAAGTTCTCGACCGAAATCTGCTTGGTTGTTTCCCGCGCCGCTCGATCAGGGTGGAAGTCAAGAGCCGATTGGCGAACTCGGTGTTTGTGGCATCGAGTCCCTTCTTCAGCGCGCTTTCGAGCAATCCGATGACTTCGCCCAGATCGGCGCTGGCGTTCAATCTGGTCTCGCTGGCCTTATCGAGATCGGCCTGCCCCGCCGCTTCGGCCGCGAAGGACGGGCGGGCGGCAATAGTGACGGCCAGCAGCACTGCCGGCAAAACGAATCGAATCGGCTTCAACATGGGATACGCCTCGTGTATTGGGTCCACGGATCAAGCGACAGTCTACTGCCAGGGCAGCGAACGTACCAGTGCGTACCAAGAGAGCAATCTCGACGACGTAAATATGCGCATGTTGGGAAATATGGGGTGCCACGGAGACATTTAACTGTCAGGTGATTTGCGAGTAATTCTTCGAATTTGCCGGTTATTCCTGTTCTGCGGGCCACTGTCTGCCGATTTTTCTGTTGTGTCTTTTTGCAGTCAGCCGCCGCTGTTGCGCATCGGCAAGGGCCGCGGATGATTGGATAAGGAGGATGGTCTAGTGAAAACAGCATTGATGTTCGTCCTGGTGGCAATCGGCGGAGTCACCTTATCCGTCCGCGCCGCCACCGCTCAACAACCGATGCCGCCCTCGGGTCCGGCCTACGCGACTGTTCCACAGCCCGCCCCCGTTGGGCCACAGCCGACCCCGGCCAATGGTCCGTTGCCGGCGCCTGGCACGCCCGTACAAAACCCGGCGGGCAGCCCTGGAGTTGACACGAGTTTGCTGATCGACAACGGGCTATGGGATAATGCGGCGGTGCCGGCGTGCTGCGCGATATGCGGCGGCGGCTGTTGCGCCCCACCCGATTGGTACACGGAACAGGACGTGCGAATCTTCAATCGCAGCCGGCCGCGCGACGTTGGGATTGGATTTGAGTTTCCGACGCCGCAGGTCAATTCGGTTGGAACTGAATTGCTGAATTCGCGCACGGCGTCGCCCGACATTTCGGCGATTTGGGGCATGACCCTCGGCCACTATTTCGCCCGCGACACCGAAAACCGCGATCATTTCATTGAATTCACCTTTTGGGGCTTGAACAACTGGCGCGACGAGGCAAGTGCCAACGGCCACCGGGTTTCCATCTTGAACTCGACGGGAGAGAAAACCAGCGAACAGGGCGACCTGTATAGCGGATATGCCGTGAGCTCGGTTCTCAACACAACTACCAACGAGGAGGTTCCCGTCCTGAACGGCACCTACGTGCCCGGCTTTGACAAGGCCGACCTGCAAACGACTTACTACTCGTCATCGACGAACAACTTTGAAATCAACGGCCGCATCAGCCCGCGAAACGGCGAGGATCGCCTCGTGCTTCATCCGAACGGCAAGTGGCGGCGCGAATGTCAGCCGGGATTGTACATGTCCTACCTTTACGGCCTGCGCTTCATGCAAATCAACGAGACGTTTCGCTTCCACAGCGAGAGCCGAATCGACACTTACGATCCCGCCAGCGGCATATTGATCGATTCCCGCGAGGACACGGGCGATTACGGCATTGTGACGCACAACAACCTCTTGGGGTTTCAAGTGGGGGCTGAAATGACCTGGCGGCAGTGCCGGTGGAGTTGGGGGCTCTGCTCGAAGATCGGCCCATGCGTTAACTTTGCGGATCAGGTGAGCAATATCTCCTCGCTCTCCTCCGATCCGACCATAGACCCCTTCATGCGCCGGCTGTCTTACAGCAAGCACAACGGCGCCCTGATTGCGGAGGCCGGCATTCAAGCTACGTACAAGTTCCGGCCCAATTTAATGGGCCGCGCCATGTATGATATCACTTGGGTTCCCGGCGTTGCCCTAGCTCCCGAACAGCTCCAGTTCAACACCGAGCCGATCAACAAAATCAACACCAATGGCTTGGCCTACTTCCAGGGCGTCACCCTGGGGTTGGAATGGCTTTGGTAGTGGCTTCGGCAGCGACACGGTATCAGGATAAAGGGCCAACGGCGGCTGCCACGCGACCAGCCCGCATCTCCCACCAAAATTAGGGACAACAAGCAATAAGCAGTCCCGGCGAGCGGACATTCCCGTCTGCCGAATGTGCCGAGTCTTGGCCGACAGACAGGAATGCTCTTCCAGCCGACAGGATGCCCGCCCCCTGTGAGAAATCTGGGCCAGAGCCCCGCTGACGGCTTAACTATCAGCGCCGCAAGAATTTACGTCGGCGGTGCATTGTCGCGACAATATCGAGGAAATTTCTCTTGCTGAATCTGCGGGGTTCAACTAGGATGAGGGTTGAAGAAGGCGAGAGGCAGAGGAGTCTTCCTCTGTCAACTCTTCAACAGGAACAGAGAATATGGCACTGCTTCAGAAACCGCCGGTCTCGGTGTGCGCTTGCGGTGTGCGCCGTGTTTCGTGCTGCCTGGTAATATCCCTGCTGCTGGCCGCGCTGGCCAACGCCGAAATCGTTAGCTACGATTCGTGGCAGTGGAACGGGTTCAGCAGGACATTGATTGCCCCCACTCCCGGTTCTTCTCCCGTTTCTCTCCTCAATTCCGTCCTATTGAGTTTGTTCTCGTCGGATAATGACATCGTGTCGGAGAGCACGGTTGAGTCGGCGCTCGGGACTTCCAGCACAGGTACGTCCCTGTCGGGCGTCGTCTACTATGACGCGAATTTCAACGGCGTGCGGGATAGCAGCGACTGGGCGATCCGCGACGCGATCGTCTCGCTGACCGCCGCATCCACCGACACAGTGTTGATCGCCACAACCGATGCGAACGGCGCATACACGTTCAAGAACCTGACTGCCGACGATTACACGATCACCTTGTTGACCCCGAGCACTGCGCCTGGCGTGACCAACGTGGGGCTTCTCACCGACGTAAACGGATCGCCCGTTTTTACCGGACTTGGCGTGGCGATAAACGAGAGCATTGCCGACATCCAATTGAAGGACGGTTACACGGGCGTCGCTTACGACTTCGGCCAATACACGTATCCAACGAACCTAATCTCAAAACGGATGTTGCTCAACGAGAATCCGGGGATACCTAACACGCCGGATGCCCCGCTCCCTCCCGTCCCCGAACCCGGCACCTTGTCGCTGCTGGCCGTCGCCGGTCTCTGCTTGACCGGATTCGCGCGGCGGCGCGGCAACTGACCCGCATTTCTTTTCTTTCTCACCACACGGTGAAAACGGGTGACACTGTCTCCGATGGGGCAGACATTCCTGTCTGCCAGAAGTGCCGCCTTTTTTCGCGGCAGACAGGAATGTCTGCCCCACCTTGGCGACAATCGCGGGATAACCGGGATCATCCGTGCGCGTGGCCTACAAGCCGCCGGGCGATCGTCGCTATGTCCCTATGCAGCTTCGCAACACGCGGAGATTTACCGCGTCGAGGTCTTCCTCGTTCTCTTCCCCCTTGGGAGTCTCCAAGTACATCGGCACCTCGCGGAATCGCGGATCGGAAAGCAGCAGCCGGAACGGTTCAAGGCCGAGCCGGCCGCGGCCGATGTGCTCGTGACGGTCGATGCGGCTGCCCAGCTCGCGGCGGCTGTCGTTGAGGTGAAAGGCCCGTATCCGATCGAGCCCGACCAACCGGTCGAACGCCGCCATCGTCGCTTGATACTCTTCCGCTGTTCCCAGCGGATAGCCGGCGGCGAAGACGTGGCAAGTGTCGAAGCAGAAACCCAGCCGCTCGGGCTGCTTCACGCCATCGAGAATCGCGGCAAAGTGCTCGAACCGCCAACCCAGCGCCGTCCCCTGGCCGGCCGTGGTCTCCAGCAGGCAACGGGCCTTCAGGCGGCGCGTTCGCTCCGCGACCTCGTCCAACGCCCTAACAATGTTCCGCAAACCGGCCGCTTCGTCGGCCGTCGTGAAGGCGCCGGGATGGGCGACAACATGGGGGATTCCCAAAATCTCCGCACGGTGCAATTCGGCAACAAACGCATCGACCGATCTTCGCCATAGCAGGGGGCCTGGACTGGCCAGATTGATCAGGTACGAGTCGTGCGCCAACGGATCGATTATGCCGAACCTGTCCAATGCCTGCGAAAATTTCCTTGCCTCCTCGGCGGTGATGTCGCCTCCCGCCCACCGGCTGTTGTTCTTAGTGAACAACTGCACGCAGTCGCAGCCGCACAGGCGGGCGCGCTCGACGGCTTTTTCATATCCGCCGGCAATCGATCGATGGGCGCCGAGGATGGCCATCTCGTCACGGTAGCAGAGGGAAGGGGCAAAAACGAGGGGGGTGAGCCCGCCACGAGAACAGGAGAACTGCAAAGTCGAGAACTCGGTCGTAGCACGGGCATCCTGCCCGTGTGTCACGGCCAAGATGGCCGTGCTACGAAGGACTTTGCAGTTTTCCTGGCCACGAGAACGTCCTATTTGCAATTGCTGAGGGTTGTTGTATACAATAACGGAGGAGACTTGTCGTTCTGCGTTGTCGTGCTTTCCCTGCGAGGGATTCGCCCATGACCTTGCTCTGGTGGCTTCCAATCGTGGCCGTGATCTTGCTGGCGCTGGGGAGTGCCGTATGGCTGACCCGGCCGCGCGTCCGGCGAGTGGCGCCGTTGGCCCAAGCCAAGCGGCGATTCCACGTTCAGCGCGAGCGGCTCGAGGCGAAGTTCATTCAGTTGGCCGCCGCCCACGCACCGCCCGATGCCCCGCAATGGACCGACTGCATCTTTGACGACGACGTGGCCTACGTCCGCAGCCGAACCACCGGCGAGCTTTCTGCATTTGTGGCGGTGACGATCGCCTCGGAGGCCTCTGCCGGCGCGGCGGGCGGCATGTCCGATGCCGTCGGCAACCTCCAGGCCGGCACCGCAGTCTTCCGCTTCGATCTCGACCACTGGGAGACCGACGGCCACGCGATCCTCAACCTCAGCCCCAGCGAGGCGGTGCAGCATTACCGCAACGATCTGGAATTCGTGGAAGAAGAGTTTGCGCATCGAAGCTGAACGGGCGCAGGGCAGACATCGAATTGCGGGGTGGGGCAGACATTCCTGTCTGCCAGACGTGCTCGTTGCTCTCGGCAGACAGGAATGTCTGCCCCACTGGCCGTCACTTCGCCAGCTTGCGCAATACCGTCTGCAAGATGCCGCCGTTGCGATAGTATTCCATCTCGACCGGCGTGTCGATGCGAACCTTCACCGAGAACTCGGTGACGCGGCCGGCGGCGGTGGCGCGAACCGTCAATTGGCAACCGGGCTTCATCGCCTCGCCCAAGTCGGGAATGTCGAAAATCTCCTCGCCCGTCAGCCCGAGCGATTCCCACGATTGGCCGACGGCCAGTTGCAGCGGCAGGATGCCCATTCCCACCAGGTTGCTGCGGTGGATGCGCTCGAAGCTCGACGCGATGGCCGCACGGACGCCCAGCAGGAAGGGGCCCTTGGCGGCCCAATCGCGGCTGCTCCCCGTTCCGTATTCCGCCCCAGCGAGAATCAGCAGCGGCACCCCCTCGGCCTTGTATTTCATCGCTGCATCGTAGATCGGCATCAATTCGCCGTCCGGCAGATGGCGGGTCACGCCCCCTTCGGTGCCGGGAGCGAGCAGGTTGCGGATGCGGATGTTGGCGAACGTGCCGCGCGACATCACCCGATCATTGCCGCGCCGCGATCCGTAACTGTTGAAATCGGCCGGCTTGACCCCTTGCTCCTGCAAGTACTGTCCGGCGGGGCTCGTCGTCGCGATCGAGCCCGCCGGCGAAATGTGATCGGTGGTGACTGAATCGCCGAACATCGCCAGCACGCGAGCGCGTTGAATCGGGCGAATCGGCCCCGCTTCAGCAGCGACTTCCGCCAAAAACGGCGGCTCCTGAATGTACGTGCTGCCGGGATGCCACGGAAACAACTCACTCTCGGAAACCGCGATCTGGTTCCACGTTTCGTTCGCCTCGAATACGTCGGAATATCGTTGGCGAAACATCTCCGGCCGAACCGATCGCGAAACTGCCTCAGCGATTTCAGCCTGAGTGGGCCAGAGGTCTTTCAGAAAGACCGGTCGGCCATCGCCCCCGGTGCCGAGTGGCTCGGCCGTGAGATCGATATCGACCGTCCCCGCCAAGGCGTAGGCCACGACCAGCGGCGGGCTGGCTAGGTAGTTGGCCTTGGTCAAGGGATGGATGCGGCCCTCGAAATTGCGGTTGCCGCTCAAGACGGCGGCGGCCACGAGCCCGCCCTCGCCGATGGCCTTCGCCACGGCCGGCGGCAGGGGTCCGCTGTTGCCGATGCACGTCATGCAGCCGTAGCCGACGTTGTGGAAGCCCAACTGTTCCAGCGGCTTGCCGAGGCCCGCATGGTGCAGATAATCGGTCACCACGCGGCTGCCCGGGGCGAGACTGGTCTTCACGTGCGGCTTGACTTTCAGCCCCCGCTCGACCGCTTTGCGGGCCAGCAAACCGGCGGCGATCATCACGTCGGGATCGCTCGTGTTGGTGCAACTGGTGATCGAAGCGATCACCACGGCGCCGTGACCGAGGAATTGTGGTGCAGCCGTCTCGGCTGCACTGGCAGGCGGGACGCCTGCACCACAAAGTGCGATGGTCCGCGAGATTTGCTCCTCGGCAAGCCCGAAGCCGCGCTGCTTCGGCGAAAGCCGCAACGCCTGTTGAAAAGAGCGTTTCATGTCGCCCAGTGTAACGCGGTCTTGCGGGCGTTTCGGTCCCGCCAGGCTGGTTTCGACACTCGCAAGGTCAAGGTGCAGTATCTTGCTATAGTGTGGATGCGGTGCGCCCTGGGCCGTCGCCGCGATCGAGCGGAACAGATGCTGCTCTTTCGCGTAGCGCTCGACAAGCTCGACTTCGGCGTCGGAACGGCCCGTTTCACGAAGGTAAGCAAGCGTCTGTTCGTCGATCGGGAAGAACCCCATCGTGGCGCCGTACTCGGGCGACATATTGGCAACCAGGGCGCGGTCGGCGACCTGCAAGTTCGCCATCGCCGGCCCGAAAAACTCGACGAACTTATCGACGACACCTTCGCTACGCAGAATCTGCGTCACCGTAAGCACCAGATCCGTGGCGGTCGCGCCCGGCGGAAGCTGGCCGCTAAGTTCGAAGCCGACGACCTCGGGGGCGAGCATGTACAACGGCTGGCCGAGCATGATCGCTTCGGCCTCGATCCCGCCGACGCCCCAGCCGACCACGCCCAGACCGTTAATCATCGTCGTATGGCTGTCGGTGCCCACGAGCGTATCGGGCAGGGCCACCGGCCCCGCCGCGTCCTGCCGCAGCACCACGCATTTCGCCAGGAACTCCAGATTGACCTGGTGGCAGATTCCCAGCCCCGGCGGAACGACGCGGAAGTTGCGAAACGCCCGCTGACCCCATCGCAAAAACTCGTAGCGCTCGCGGTTCCGTTGGAACTCCAGCGTCATGTTCTCCGCCATCGCCTCGGCCGATCCGAACTGATCGACCTGCACCGAATGGTCGATCACCAAATCGACGGGCACGAGCGGATTGATGCGGGCCGGATCGCCGCCGAGCCGCCGCATCGCGCTCCGCATCGCCGCCAGATCGACCACGGCGGGCACGCCGGTAAAGTCTTGCAGCAGCACCCGGGCCGGCTTCAGCGGCACCTCGATCGGCTCGTGCCGCAACGGCTGCCAGCCCGCCAGCCGGCAGACGTCGTTCTCGGTCACTTCGTAGCCGTCGCAATTTCGCAGCACCGATTCCAGCAGCACGCGAATCGAATACGGCAGTGCCGCGATCCGCGTCAATCCGGCGTCTTCCAATTTGTCGAGGCAATAGATCCCAACACTTCCGCTGCTAGTTTGGATCGTATCACGGACGTGAAACGGATCGTGCATTGGTCGCTCCAGCCGCTTGCGGCTTCGCAAAGAGTGCGCTCCGCGTCTGTTACGAAGCCGCAAGCGGCTACTCTGTGCAATTCCGCAATCGTTTGGCGTATGGCGAGTTCGGGCTATGTCCCGGATGCAGCGGCCAACCATCATACACTTTGACAAAAGGCCAATGCTGCTCGGGCAGCCCCCACTTCACCGGATTTCCATCAATATACTGGATCGTCCGCCGGATGTCAGTCGGGGTGCCGAGAAAGACCTTCCAGCCGGGACCGCCCCACACGGGATGATCGTCGGGACGCAACCCAGCGTTGCGAAGCCGCAAGCGGCTGGTTTGCTGAAAGTTGTCGAGCATATCTTCGGCCTGATGCTTGTGCTTGCGGATCAAGATGTGAATGTGGTCCGGCATAATGGCGCAGGCGTAGCATGTGTAGTTTTGTTGGCGGATCGTCTCGGCTAACGCTTCGGCAATACGCGGAAAGTCGTCCGCTCGAAAATCGAGAAGAGAATACTTCAACGCCGCCCGCGATTGGTCATGGAATTCTCGGATCTCTCTGGCCGACGGTTGGACTTTCTTCCGTCCGTGATGCAGCTCTCCTAACTCCGCAATCACGTCCGACGCTATCGTCTTCGACATGCTCCCGCGAGGATCGTTGGGGAGCCAATATCCGTATGCCGTCCAGATGAGATGGTGGGCGATAATGATCGGATTCGGCATTCTCTCCTCCACAGCCGCTTGCGGCTTCGCACTATTTGGCCGCAAACCGTGCGAAGCCGCAAGCGGCTGCGCCGCGAGACCGCAAGCGGTTACTTGGGCCAAAACTCCGGGAGCGGAGCCGTGACCGTTACGCGCTGCTTGCTCTTCGGATGCTCAAATTCAAGCACCCGCGCGTGCAATGCAATCGCCAACAAACGCTCGTCGTCGTACTGCGGACCGAAAGGCATCTTCGCCCCGTACTGAAAGTCGCCCAAGACCGGGTGCCCGCGCGCGGCGGCTTGGATGCGAATCTGATGAGTCCTTCCGGTCTCCAATCGGATCTCCAGCCGGGAGCCCCACTCGGCCGAAGCGAGGGTTCGATAGTGCAGCACGGCCGACTTCGCTTCGGGATGGTCGGGCGGAACGATTTCGGCCAGCGGCTTCCCGTAGACTTTGCGAATGAAATCCCGCCAAGTGCCTTCCGGCGGATCGACCTGCCCTTCTACGCACGCCCAGTAGAGCTTCTTCACCGTGCGATGCTCGAATTGCTGCGACAACTTGTGCGCGGCTCGCCGGCGGGTGGCGAAAATCATCGCCCCCGACGCCGGGCGATCGAGCCGGTGGGGGATGCCGAGATAAACTTCGCGCGGCGGAAAATCGCGCTGTTGCAGAAACGCTCGGATGCGGACTTCCAGGCTGTCGATCCCCGGCGGCGCCTGCGTCGGCAACCCCGCCAGCTTGCACACCGCCAAGCAGGGGCCGTCCTCGAAAAGCACTTGAAATCCCGGTTCCATATTCTAAACATACCGGGCCATCAACCCGTCGACCAGCCGCGGCGACAGGCGATTCAGCCAGCAGAGAACGCGGCCCCAACGGTACGGAATGATCTCGTGGCGCCCCTGGCGAATGGCGACGACGACTTGCCGGGCGACCTCGGCCCCACTGACCGGCTTGTGCTTCGGCCAGTTGGGCTCCGCCGTGCTGTCGATCGCGCGCTCGAAAAACTCGGTCTCGGTCGTGCCGGGACTGACAACCAACACGTCGATTCCCAGTTTCGTGAACTCGGCGCGGATCGACTCGCTGAACCCCTGCACGGCGAACTTGCTGGCGCTGTACTCGCTGCTATAGGGCACGCCGCGATGCCCGAGGATCGAACTGACGTTCACCAGCATCGGGCGCACGCCCTGTTTCAACACGGGCAGGGCGAGCCGGGTCATTTCCACCAGCGCGAAGAAATTGGTCTCCATCACCCGCCGCACCCGCTCGGGAACGGCATCGGCGAAGAGCCCCATCGCGCCGACGCCGGCATTGTTGACCAGAACGTCTAGCCCGCCGAGTTTCGCTTGCGCCGCGTCGATCGCCCGCTGCCGCGTTGCCGGATCGGTGATGTCCCCCACCACGATTTCCACCGCCGCTTGCGGCTTCACAGCGGCGATCTCCGCGGCCAACTGGCGCAACCGGTCTTCCCGCCGAGCGGTGACGACCAGGCCGACCCCCTGCCACGCCAATTCCAACGCCAGCGCGCGGCCGATGCCGCTCGACGCCCCGGTCACGATCGCCCGGCTGTTACGAAGGTCGCGTCTCATGTTCGTCTGGCTCCGGCGAGGCCGCAAGGGGTTGCCGGCCGTGCGGACGGACGGCGATCAAGTCATGCTGGATGCGGTCGAGGTGTTCCTTCGGCATCCGGCAGTGGAGGGTCACGCGGCTGTCGTGAAATTGCTTCGAGAGGACCTCGCCGTGGGCGGCCAGGTAGGCCATCGCTCGCCCGTTCTCGACGCCCAACTCGATATCGACGTCGAGAAAGTGCCGGCTGAGGGCCTCGCTCACCGACGCGGCAAGATTTGCCAACCCAAACCCCGTCCGTGCGCTGATCGGCACGGCGTTCGGATAGCGGCCCAGCAGTCCGTCGAGGCGGATGCGGTCGGGCAGGGCGTCCACTTTGTTGACCACCAGCAGCGTGTCCTTCTCTTCGATGCCGATCTCTTGCAGCACGCTATAAGCGGCAGCAATCTGATCGTAGACCGCCGGATTGGCCGCGTCGGCCACGTGCAGCAGCAAGTCGGCCTGCCGGGCCTCTTCCAGCGTGGCCTTGAAACTCTCGATCAAATGGTGCGGCAGGTCGCGGATGAACCCGACCGTGTCGCTCAACAGCACCGGCCCCCAACCGGGCAACTGCCAGCGGCGGGTGCGGGTGTCGAGCGTGGCGAACAGGGCATCTTGCACAAACACGTCGGACCCGGTCAGCACGTTCATTAGCGTGCTCTTGCCGGCGTTCGTGTAACCGACGAGCGAGACGGTCATCAGATCGCGGCGAGCGGCGACTTCGCGCTGCTTACGCCGCTCGATGGCGTTCAACTGCCGCCGCAAGTCCTTGATCGTGTTTTCGACCAGCCGGCGGTCTTCCTCCAACTGGGTCTCGCCTGGCCCACGCAGGCCGACCCCCTTTTTCTGCCGCGAGAGGTGCGTCCACATCCGCTTCAGCCGCGGCATCGAGTATTCCAATTGCGCCAATTCGACGGCCAGCCGTGCCTGGGCGGTCTGCGCCCGGCCGGCGAAAATGTCGAGGATCAACTCGGTGCGATCGAGCACCTTCAGGCCGATCGCTTCTTCAAGGTTGCGGGTCTGCCCGGGGCTGAGATCGTTGTCGAAGACCACCAAGTCGGCGTCTTTCGCGGCGGCCAACGACTTTAGTTCGTCAACCTTGCCCTTGCCGAGATATGTCGTGGCATCGGGGGCCTCGCGCCGTTGCGTCAGCCGCCCGACCACCCGCACGCCCGCCGTCCCGGCAAGCCCTTCCAATTCCTCGAGCGGCGCCCCCGCCACTTCCCGATTCGGCAAGGAGACGCCGACCAGCACGGCCGCTTCGCTGACAACGCTCTCTGTGCGACTTAATTCGTACACGGTGAAGATGTTTCTCCGCTGTTCGGCATTGATGTCACGGCAGGGCTGCCGGGCTCGCGAGCGCGGGCATGAGATTCGTACCACATGATTTCTTCTCTGAGCTGTTTGATGAGACGACCGAGCGTGGACAACGTTAATTCTCGCAGGCGTTGATTGTCACACGGACGCTGCTTGGTCGTCTCATACTGCTCTTCAAGCATTTGGAGCTTCTCGCGAGTTGCCTGCAACTGACGCTCATTCTGCAATCTCATAGGATCACCTCGATCATTCCTTTGGGAACACGTCCTGCCACCGGGGTGACCCCATGCGCAATGCTAGCCTTTCATCGCCTCCGAGATTTTGCTCCATGCCGCTTCATGCTCAACAGCCTCTTTCAGCCTTATTAAAGGAAACTTGTTCTCGGGGCGTGGCGACACGCCATGTTTTTCCAAATACTCGCGATTGTACTTGTCTTCAAGCTCTTCAGCGAACTTCTGGACCTCAGGTCCGGTCAAAACAAAGAATCGCGGCGCATGTTGGCCGCGTTCACAGTCATCGCTGGCCTTCTTTTCGAGCGTACGTGGCAGCAGAACAAACACCCAGATGTGCCCGCTCGAACCGGCTTTCATGCCGCGCGTCCCTATCGGCCATTCACCACGTGCCTTGTCCGTGCTTTTCACTTCGATGCGGACTACTCGCCCGCTATCTTCGTCGAACGCAAAAACATCGGCGCTCTTCGCTGCGCCATACGTCACCGAGCATAGAATGTGTTGTCGATTTAGTTCCGCAGCGACGAGAAACTCGCCGGCGAGATTTGTGAAAACCTTCGTGTCCTTTGCCATTGTCTCTTCCTACTCGAAATCCCCCGCGAACAAATGACAATAACTCTCATACCGCCGTTCGTCCAGCCGGCCGTCGGCCACGGCGTTCTTTACGGCGCAACCGTCTTCGTGCGTATGGGTGCAGTCGGGAAAACGGCAGAGATTGACGTAGGGACGCACGTCGCGGAAGTAGCCGGCCACCTCTTCGACCGTCACGTCCCAAAGCTGGAATTGCCGCACGCCGGGCGTATCGACGACGTAGCCGCCGCCGGCCAACCGCAACAGCCGCGCCGTGCTGGTCGTGTGCTTCCCCTTCTCGTTGTCTTCGCTCACCGGGGCCACGTTGAGGTCGAAGGAAGGATCGATGCGGTTTAGGAGCGACGATTTTCCCACGCCGCTCTGTCCGACCACGACGTTGGCTCGACCGGCGAGAGCGCGGTGCAGCCGCTCGACGCCGAAACCGCTCACGGCGCTCACCAACAGCACTTCGTAGCCCATCTGCGCGTAGACTCCCACAAGCGGTTGCAGTCCGGCGGGATCGACCAGATCGACCTTGTTGATGCAAATCAACGGCCGCACGCCCCCCTTCTCGGCGGTGACGAGCATACGGTCGATCAGATGCGGCTTCAGACGCGGCTCGACGGCGCTGGAAACGATGGCCAACTGATCGACATTGGCCACCAGGATTTGCTGCCGCCCGCGGACCGCCCGGCAGATGCAGCCGCGGCGCGGCTCGACCCGCTCGATCAGCCCCTCCTTGGGATCGCTGTTCTCGACGGGGCGAAACACCACGCGATCGCCGGCCGCCACGACGTGCCGCTGATCGGTGGCCAGCGTCTTCAGCAAGCGTCGTGTGGCGCACTGATAAACAACGCCGCACTGGTCCTCGACCGTGCTGAGCAAGCCGAACACGCTCAAGACCCGCCCCTGTCGGCAGACGCTTGCGTCCACATCGAGGTGAACGTCGAAGCCCGGCTCTTCGTGCCCCTCGACCTGCTCGCCGCAAACGGTGCGGCGGCGGACCAACTCCCCCTTTCCGCTCACCCGCTCGCCTTGCGGCGGGGCCTCGTTCTCGAATCCGTGCTGACGATACTGCTCGGTCCAGTCGCTAGGGCGGGTCCGCACGCCCCGATTCTTGCGAAACTCAGCGCGGATTTTCTTCTTCTTTCCCATCTAGCGTAGTGTCCCACACAGACGGTGTTTTATGAAATCGAGAAAACAACAGGTGGGGCAGACATTCTTGTCTGCCCTGCGCGAGTTCTTGGCAGACAAGAATGTCTGCCCCACCTGCCGCCATTTCATAAATCAACTCGATTGAGAGACACTACACTAGAGGGGATGATTCCGAAAGCGGATTTGACCGGGCTCGTCGTTGGTGATGTCGTAGCGGGTCCCTTCGTCCGGTTCCGGCGGACCCTTCGGTTGCTTGATTTTCCGCGTTTCCAGGCCGGCGCGTTCCAGCAACGACTTGCTAAAGAAATCGACGTCGGTCACGTCGGGCGGAGGCGGCCCCACCGCGCCAAGGTCGAGAGAGGAATAGCTCACTTCGTACTTGTGCTTGGCAATCGATAGGACATCCCCCGGTTGGACCAGCTTTTCGGTACACCGCACGCCATTGACCTTCACGCCGTTGCGGCTTTGCAGATCGCGGACGTGCCAATAGCCGGCGTTGACCGTCAGTTGACAGTGGTGCGCCGAGACGTTGGAAAACCGCAACACGATGTCGCAACTCTCCCGTCGCCCAACCAGCAGGCTCTTCTTCAGCAGCGGGATCGGGTCTCCTCCCCCTACGGGAATGAGTTCACCGTACATGATCGAGGCCTCTTGTGGTGTCCTACCATTAGAATATGATGAATAAATACCCACTCTTAGTCTAGTGACCGATGGAGTTTACGTCAACCCACCCCGGGCTGCCCGACGCCCCGCCAAGCGGCTGGCGGTCGGCTGGGCTCGCGTACCACAGCCTCAACTTCTTCCACAACAAGAGGTTCGGCGGAAGGGTCTGGAAGGTGAGCCTCGACGCCGGTTGCACCTGCCCCAATCGCGATGGCACACTGGCCACTTTGGGTTGCATCTTCTGCGATCCGGCTAGCTTCAGCCCGAGCCGCCGACAGCACCTGCCCAGCGTGGCCGACCAACTTGACGAGGGGATCCGCCGAGTCACCCGTCGCCGTCGGGTCGAGCGCTTCCTGGCCTATTTCCAACCGGGTGCAAACACCTATGGGCCAATCGACCGGCTTGCCGCGGCCTTCCATCAGGCCATTTCACATCCGCAGGTGGTCGGCATCATCGTCGGCACCCGCCCCGACTGTGCGAGCGAAGAGGCCCTCGACCTATTGGCCGACCTGGCGAAACGGACGTGGCTGGTGATCGAATATGGGCTGCAAAGCGTGCATGACCGCACTCTCGACCGACTTGGCCGCGGCCATCATTTCGATGCTTTCCTCGACGCCTATCGCCGCACGCGGCAACGAAACTTGAACATCGGCGTCCACGTGATTCTCGGCCTCCCCGGCGAATCCCGCGACGACATGCTGGCGACCGCTCGAGCTTTGGCCGGGCTCGATCTCCACTCCGTCAAGCCGCATAACCTCTATGCGGTGCGAAACACCGTGTTGGCGGATGAAGTCGTCGCCGGCAGGATACGCCTTCCCGAATTCGACGAGTACGTCGGCTACCTAGTCGATTTCTTGCAGGAACTGCCCGAGCGTTTCGTGATCGAGCGTCTCTGCGGCGACGCCCCGCGCGAGTACTTGATCGGGCCGCAATGGTGTCTCGACAAGGCAGCGGTGCGGGCGGCGGTCGAAGCAGAGTTCCGCCGACGCCAAACGCGACAGGGATGCCGAGCGCAGTAGTTGTCGGTGGTCGAAATGCGTGTGCGCTGCCGTTTGGCCGCCGCCGGCAAGACGGCGAGCGCAGGGACGAACGGTCGGTCGGCCGCCAATCTCGTGCCAGCCGTCAAGATACGACTTTGCAGGACCAATCCGGCCAGTTGTCCGCTTTATGCCGGTTGTTTTCCCAGTGCAAAGGCTGGAGATTTTCGAGGTCGTCGGTTCCGCCCGTGCAAACCGGTTTGATGTGATCGATCTCCCATCCCCGCTGGTTCTTGGTGCCGAATTCTGACAGGTGCATGGACGCATTACAGACGTCTTTTCGGAATCCCGCGTAGTGCCCCTCGGGTTTGCCTTTCAGCCACACCGCCTCGATCGTCTCTCTATCAAACGGTCGTCCGTCGGCCCTCGTTCCATGATCTCTGGCCACCTTCACTTCCATCTCCCAACCCTCCAATCGCCGAGCCCCTTCGTTGCAGCGAGAAACACGACGGACAGTGGCATCATGGGCGAAAACGCCCTCTCAGCGATCTGCCAAAGCCCGCTTTCTCGGAAGCAGCAGAACATAACCCATAATACTTCCGCCGACAACCCATTTACCCCTCCGCGTGCATGGTAAACCGCAATCGAAGACTTGCCCTTGACTTTGATGGGTGACACGAGGGCCGGAGACACACGTGCGAAATCAGGCGGCGCAGCAATTACTGGTGGCCAACATCGGCGGGTGGCATTCCCACGCCGCCCGTTTATCGACCCTGAGAGCGTGGTTGGGAGGGTGCGTTTGCTGTCGAGTGTCAGCGGTCAGCCATCAGCGGTCAGCTACCAGCGGTCAGCTACCAGCTTTCGGCTCGTCGAGAGCGTAACTGCCGTATTGCCATCTGCTTACGGTGGGGTGTCGCGGCGATGCCAGTCTTCGTCCGGCTGATCGCTGAAAGTTGATCACGGATCGCTGAAAGCTGAAAGCTGATAGCGAACCGCTTTGTGACGATTCCGCGGCTTTCTAAACACCCCTCGGAGACGGTTCCCGCTCACGGCGTCAGCGTAAGCTTGACGGGGTTGGCCGCGGCGCCGTCGCCGCGAATCACGACCACGTCGGCCTCGACCGGCCGCGCCAAGGCCAATTGCGGCACGGTCCAGCGAACGCCCAGGTCATACCACCCCAGGATATCGCCGTCCATTTCCCGCCCATTGACCTGGATCAGAACTCGCCCCGGTTGCGGTCCAAGCCCTTCGCCGGCCAGCAGAACTTCCTCGCCGGGCGTTGCGGTCCCCGGCTGCAACTCGAACGACGCCGGATCGACCGGCAGAATCACGGCCCGCGCCAGCGTCGCCCCGTTGTTCGCGTACGTCGTCTCGGCCACCTCTCGATTGGCATTGACCAACACCTGCAACACGCTAAACGGAACCGGATTGCCCCGCGCGTCGCGTTGCATCGCATAAACCTCGACCGGCAGCCGGATATCGACGCTCTGTACGTCGCCGGCGTCGATGCCCGTCACCTGCACGCCGGCCTGCGGCATGTCGGGAGCCAGGCTCGTGCCGTCGCTCGCAAACAGCATCACGCTAAACGGTTGCGTGATCGGCAGGCTCCCATTATTGCGGAACCAGACGCGATAACGCGGCCCCAATCGCTCTTCGGGATGCCCCGCATCGACAAACCGCACCGCCAACAGTTGCAAGTCGGAGTCGGGAACCACTTCGACCGGCGGCACATCGACCCACGTGCCGCAGGCAACCTCCGGCAGCGGCGTCCACAGAGGCGTGTTCCAGAAGACCCATGGCCGGCAGGGGCGATAAAATATCGGCCGGCACCAGAGCGGACGCGGATCCCAATACGGTCGGCAGTGATGGTGCCACGACCATTCCACCCAGGAAGTCCATGTCGGATACCAACAGATCCCGGCAAACAGCGACGGTCCCCAGTAGTAATATCTCATGCACTGCCGCTGATAGCTCGGGCTGACCAGGCCACGATATGCCGCCGAGCGGACGTTGTTCTTCTGCAAGTTCATCCGGCGAGCGACGTCCCCTTTTTGATACAGGTGATACTGGTCGGCAAGTTGCAGCTTCTTGGCCGTCTTGCCGGCAGTCAGCCGGTCAAGATCGCCGGTCTTGAGGCGTTCCTGGAACACGTTGTTCTGCGCCGTCTTGCGGCTTGCCGCATCGTTGAGCACAAGACGGTCCGGCGGCGGCTGAACGCCGTTTGCATTCTTCGACCCTCCAAGCCGCTTGCGAACGTCGTTGATGGCGGGCGAGCGGCCGGGCGAACCTCGATCCGGGTTCTTTGCATCCGCCGACCGGTCGCCTTGCAAACGTCGGCCGGCGCTCTTTGTTGATTCGCCGCTGACGGGTGCGCGATGAGTGGCCGAACCTCTGCTGCCCGCGTCATTCGGTTGGTTGGCGGTGTCGATGCGTCGTCTGCCGCCGCCCGTTGGCTCCTGCGCCAAACGACCTGCCGCGCCGCTGCGTTCCCGCGATGCGGAGTTGTCGTGTCCCGCGGCGCGGCCCGCGGCAGCGCCCTCGTTATTTTGACGAACAGGAACCTCGCGGCGCATTCCCGACGACCCCGACGCCCCCGATGGGCTGTCGGCTGGCCGCCGGGACTGTGGCGGAGCCTGCCGCTCCACTTGTCGATTTGCCGGAGGCGGGGGAGCTTCGCGACTCACCCCGCGCGTCGGTTGTTTGTCCCCCGATGATCGCCGCACGTCATTCGGCTGCCCCCCCCACGCAATTCCCGCAACGATCGCGGCCACGACTGTCGCACCAAAGCCAATCTTGCACGCCCGATACCAGATTCGCTCGTTCATAACCGGCTCCCTCAGCAAAATGAACGCTCCATCGCCACCCCAGCCACAGTTTCGCAATCTTCGTGCCGATCCGAGGTCGTGCGGCCGCAGTTTCCATGCTACCGTCATTTCGGCTGGCAGGAGTCCCGGAAAATCGGCCTGCAAACGTGCCGCCGGGCTTTAGAACGGCCTCGGTAACGGGTTTTTTTCGCTTTCCGTGAAACAACAGAAATGTAGTCACTATGACTCAGCACGAATCAATGTGATCACACCCTCTCGGCTCGCCGCGGTTGTCCTTCCCAACCCCTCGAAAAGACTCTATACTCATTGAATTGTCCGCCACCAGCGCCTCTGCCGTAAGAGAGCCGAGGCGTAAGTCTTTGCCCGTCGATCAATTCACGAATATGGCAGATCCAAATTCATCGAATCACTGGGACTCTTTGGCGTCCGATTTGGGGGTAGAATTGCCGGAGCAAAAGGCTGCAACGCCGCAGCCGACCCCTCCCCCCTCGCAGCCGCTCCCGTCGCAGAAGCCGCCGCGAACAAGCCCGCGGACATCGGCGTCGTCGACCGACTGGGACTCGCTTGCCAGCGACCTAGGTCTAGCGCCCCCACCCAAGCCGGTCGCGCCGCCGCGGGACGCCGTCGCATCGGCGCCTCCTTCTTCCGCTCAATTGCCGGCCGCGGCCAAACCGGACCGGCGGGACGTTCCGCCACCGCAGACCGCCGAGGAATCGCCGAATTTCTTCGATGAACGTTTCGATTTCGAGGAGCCTTTCGATCTGCTCGAACCTTCGGAGCCGGTGCCCGCCGCGCCGCCGGCCGCTGCTGAGACGATGGAGCCTGCGGAAAAGCACCCGCGAAAGCGGCATCGGCGGCGTCGCTCGGGCAGGGAGCCGGAACAGCGAGAATCGCGCGAGCCGGCGCCGGCCGACGAGGCCGAAGGTTCCGCGGCGGAAGCCCCGCCCTCCGCCGACGAATCGGCCCCCGTTTCCACCATTGTGGCCGCCGAAGAGATCGGCGCCGAAGACGTCAAGACGCCGCCAGCCGAAACGGGCGAACGCCATACGAAACATCGCCGTGCGCGCCGTGGAAAAAAGAGGCGACCGGGCGACGAACCAAAGACCGCTGCCGCGGACACGCCTGTCGACGAGTCCGCCGACGAGGCGGTCGTTGCCGAAGCCGAGCGGTCTCGCCCCGTCACGCCTCGCGACGAGGATTCGTTCCGCCGCAGCCGCAGCGAGCCGCAGGAGGAGGACTTCGACGAAGGCGAAGAGGACCAGCCTGATCGGCCCGCCAGGGCAGGCTTCCGCGGTATCCCCACCTGGGAAGAAGTGGTCGGCTTGCTGGTCGCAAAGAACATGGAAGGCCGCTCGAAACGCCCCAGCAGCGGCGGCGACGGCGGTTCCAGGGGTGGCGGCGCTTCGCGCCAGGGCCGCGGCGGCCGCGGCGGGCACGACAAACGCGGCGGTCGCGGCGGCCGACGCCGCTCGTAGAGCGCCCGCGCCCCGCGTGCCACTGCTTCGCAGAAGCAGAATTGAGACACGCCGTTGCGTCCACACTGTTCTTTCCAAGCAGTGGCACGCGACGGTTACGAAGTGCAGCCGGAGTGCAAACGGGTGTTTCCCATGCAACCGACGAAAGAACTCGCCGATGCAATTTTCTGGGAGCGCGTGCACAAGGCCAAACGCATGTCTTCCAACGATAAGTTGCTGGCCGGCGCTCGACTCTTCGATCGGGCGTGTCGCCTCATGGCCGCCGGCATCCGTTCCCAATTCCCCGACGCCGACGAACGTCGAGTTCAAGAAATTCTCCGCGAGCGGCTCGCCTTGGCGCGGCGACTGGAAAATAGAAGGAGCGTTGTCGGTGACCAGCGATGAAGCCACGTATCGCCGTCCAAGGTGATCGGATCGATTGGAATTACGTAAACTCCTGGTGCGACCGGCACCGAACGCGAGATCTGCTCGACCAAGTGCGGCGGTCGATCGGGAGCAATTGAGAAACCACGCGAAAGCGGGAACGGACGATTGTTATGGAACCCACCAAAGAACTCATCGATGCGGCTTACTGGGAACGCGTTGAACGCGCGCGGCAGACTCCGCCGGCAGAAAAAATTGTCGCCAGCCTTCAACTCTTCGAGTTTACCAGCCAAGTCATGGCCGACGGTATCCGCAGCCAGTTCCCCGAGGCCGACGAACACCGCGTTCAGGAAATCCTCCGCCAACGGCTGGCTTTGGGCCGGCGCTTGGAGGACCGCCTATGAACGCCCAAGAAGCGACCGCCGCGGCAATCGACGCCCTGGACGCTCTGCAAATCCCCTACATGCTGGTCGGCTCGCTCTCGTCGAGCTACTACGCGATTCCGCGATCCACGCAAGACGCCGATCTCGTCGTGAAAGCGACCCCCGAGACGATCTCAGCGTTGTTGGATCGTTTGCAGGACGTATTTCAGGCGGATCGGCAGTTGTCGTTCGAGACCGTGACCGCCCCGCGGCGTTACCTGCTGCGACTGATCGACGGCACGTTCGTGGTGGAGTTGTTCCTGCTGAGCGACGATGCCCATGACCAGCAGCGTTTTGCCCGCCGCCGCCGCCGCCACATTCTGGACCGCGACGTGGCGATCCCGACGGCCGAGGACGTGATTATCACAAAACTCCGCTGGTCCCACGCCGGCCGCCGCCGCAAAGACGTGGACGACGCCCGCGACGTCATCGCCGTGCAAGGCAACTGGATCGACTGGGACTACGTCAACTCTTGGTGCGACCGCCACGAAACGCGGGAACTGCTCGACGAAGTGCGGCGGTCGCTGGAAACGGCGTGAAGACAGAACGCCGTTCCCCTTGGAAAGCAGAACTTTCCCTTTGTGCGTCCGTCGTAAAGCAACATCTCCCCTTTGTACCCCTTCCATGAGTGAGCTTCGCACTCGTCACGCTCCGCGTGATGCAGTGTCCTCACGTGGAGCGTGATGAGTACGCAAGAGTCCAACTTTGAGCAATTCCGTCCACAAGTGAGCTAGCGTCGATTCTGCACCCTGGTTCCGATTCACGCCGGATTCCGCAAGGCCGTCGCAACACGCGCCGGACGATAAATCGACTAGCGGCTCATTCAGGCTGTTCTGGCCGTGGAACCACCCGTGGGCTCGGCAGAAGACGGCCAAGTACTCCTCGTTGCCAAGGAAACGAAACGCGGCCAGCGCGGCTTCGGCCATTGTGACAGCCTCGACGGGCTGTTGATCGTACAACGCTTTCTCCTCTCCGTGTGGATACCAGCCCTCGTTCCCGACCGGCCAGAAAATGCCGTCGCTTGTCGTCTGACGATCGAGGAAGGCGAACGAGGCTCTCGCCACGTCGAAGAAGTCCTCGTTCGGCCAGTGCTCGGCGGCGATGAACAGGGCGTGCGGCAACACTGCGTTCGCATAGGTCATACGCGACTCAAACCACTGCCAATCGGGCCGCTCGGCACGGTGGTAACACTCCACCAGTCGTTGCGACGCGGACCAGGCCACGGACGCCAGCGGCTCGATGTCTGTCGCCTCCGCACTCTGAAGATGTCCCCAAGCCAGGATTACGTACGCTTCGGCGCGCAGGCTCCGCAGGTCAGCAAGCGTTGGCAGCACCGTGTCGATCAACTCCCGAGCTAGCGCTCGATAGCCGTCGGGCAGAGTGCTGCCGAGCACGTCCGCCAAGGCGCGAACCGCCTGACCCTGGCAATCGCCGCAACCTTCCACATCGAGCCAACGGCGGTCATAGCTTAGAAAGTTGTGAAACCCGCGGCCGATGCCGCGCGCGTGCTCCAAGAAACTCAGGTACGTCGTCACCCGGCTCAGCATGCGGTCGTCCGGATGCCGGGACCACAGGCGAACGCACAGCCGCAATGCCCGGGCGTTGTCGTCGGTCGTATAGCCACTTTCGCGGCGGGGGACGCTGTAGATGGCATGTTGGATCAACCCGGTCGAGTCCGTCATGCGGTCGAGGTGGTCCAACGCGATTTTCTCGCGAACGTGCATTACATTCCTCCGTGGATAAGTTCACGGGGGCGGTGTTCGCCCCTTGTGGTCGCAAACGCCCTGCGATCAAGCCACTGCCGACTTGTCTCGTTTTCCGACGCGATCTGGTCAAAAACTCCCAAATACTGCCGGCCCACATTCGGCCAGAACATGGGCGTCGCGTACCGGTACGCTCTTCGCCGAGTTTCAACCTGGAACGCAGTATCGTTGAGGAATCGCAGCGTGGCGTCCGCCATCGCATCGCTCTGGCCAAACGGCACGAGCAGACCCCGCCCGTCCGCCAGGACTTCTTCGGCATAGAGGTAAGGCGTGCTGACCACGGCCCCGCCCGCCGCCAAGGCATACGCCAGGGCGCCGCTGGAAATCTGGTCCTTGCCCGGATAAGGAGTGACGTACACGTCACAAGCCTGCAAGTGCTGCAGGAGGTCGGCGAGGCTGAGATACTTGTTGACAAAACGCACATGCGAGCCGACGCCCAGCGATTCGGCCATCTTGACCAGGCTTTCTCGGTAGACTTCACCCTCATGAAGCTTGACCTGTGGGTGCGTGGCGCCCACGATCAGATAAATGGCCTCGGGACACGCGGCGACGATCCGCGGCATGGCCTGGATCATGTGTTCCAGTCCCTTACCGCGACTAATCAGTCCGAACGTGCAAATTACCCGCCGGCCGGCGAACCCCAACCGTTTCTTGTGTATGCCGTCGCGCTCGTAGGGAACCTCGGGCACTCCATGAGGGATTACCTGCACGTACGATCCCGACACGCCGTAGACGCTCGCCAGCAGCCGGGCGGCGACCTTGGTCATCACCACGATGCCCCGGCTGCGGGCCGCCAAGTTCTGAATGATCCGCCGTGGCAGCGGGTCCGGCTCGGTCAGGAGCGTGTGGAACGTCGTGACGATGGGCTTGCGGCATTCGCGCACGAAGTTCAACACCTCAGAACCCCAATCGCCCGGATAGAGGCCGAACTCGTGCTGCAAGCTCACCACGTCACACGGGCCGTCGTTGGCCACCTCCGCCGCCATGCGGTAAGCGCCCGGGCGGCTGTTGTCGATGACGTGGACCACGCGCGGGTTGTCGTAGCGAAGCCCAGGTGTCTTTTGGATGGCTGCCACCGAAGACACCGGCTCCGGCGCAGCGATGTCCACCGCATCGGCCGAGTCGCGGGTGAACGTCGCCAGTCCGCACGCTTCCGGCGGATAGGTCGATACGAAAAGGGGTCGAACGGTATTCACGAGTGACCTCCTGGTCCTGGGTTGGTCTTCCATTGCTGCACGCGCGGGATCACCTGCATTTGGTCGATGACCCGCTGCACGCCGGCGACCGCCTTAATCGCGTGTACGGCGATTTTCCGTTGGCGTTCATATTGAATCGTGCCCGAGAGCGTGACCTTGCCGTTGTCGCTTACTACTGTTACGCGGCAGGGCGCCCGCACCCCCAGGCTTGAAAGCTTCTCGCTGACTTTCCGCGAAACCACAGGATCCTGAGTCTTTCCTTGATACCTCATGGCCGCGACTCCTTGACGCAATAACGAGGAAGACAACGAAGACTATGCTGGCTCTCTTTTATGAGAGGAACCTTCCGGCATTTAGTGATAGTGGGAGTACCACCACTTCCTCAAGGAGTTCAGTATCATTAGGCAGACGTTGCCGGGAAGCTCAATAACGAGGAAATAGACGACTGACATCGCGGTTGACATTTTGTTCCCCTTTGTACTGCCAATGGCCGACGAACCGGTCAGGCGACCTGTTCGGCCTCGTCGCGGATTCGTTCCCACACTTCCGAACGGTGGACGGGAACATCGGCATCGACCTCGAAGCCTAATCTCACGTGCGAGCCTCGAATATCGACCACCGTGACTTTAAACAGGCGACGAAACCCATCGGCCCCGCCGATCACAACCGACTCCTGAGTCTTCCTCGATAGAACTAACATGGCAAAACCTCCCTTTTTTGTGATGGCTCGCCTAACCTGTTCCCGCTCCAAGTGCCCGCGGGTACACCGCTGGCGAGCAGGAACACCTGCACCACCGTGCCGGTCGTAAAGACCTGCACCACCGTGCCCGAAGTCGGCTCCACTTCCGCGGTTGCTTCGCGCACTTCGACCCCGGTAATTCTCTTGATCTCCTCGCGCAGCGAGTCGGCGGAGTCGATAAACAACTGCCGATGAAACTCCTGCACCTGGGCGGCGCCGACCGGACTCTTGGCCAGCGCCTTCTCGGCCGGCGACAGGGCGCCGTGGAGCGTGATCACCAGCGTGTTCTCGCTGAGGATCACGGCCACCGATTGTGGTGTTTGGCCCGTTCGCCGCTGCTCGAACGCGCTGGCCGCTTGGGCGATCTGCTGCGCCACGCTTGGATCGAGCTTTTCCATCGGACTCCCTCCCGCACTGATTGTGCGCATCTTGCGACGCCAAGAACAAAAAAAGCCGACGTGGCGGAACACCCAAAGGTATTCCACCACGTCGGCTTACTCTCGAACGAGCCCCCCGGCACGGCCGGGTTGCTCTTTATCTAGTCGTCCGACAACTCTAGTGGCAAAGCCGCGAACAGACGCGCAGCGACTCTTCCACCGCTACTATTATACGTCGCTGCCAGGGCAATACAATAGGACTTTCACCGTTTTTCCGTTTTTCCAGATTTGGTATCATTTTATCTGGATTACTGTGGAGCACCGATGGTTCATTTTCCGTCAACCAATGAGGATTGTCGCTTGAATATCCCTCCTGTAGATGGGGTCGCTATGAGAACCCAGGGAGAAATCGAAGCCGCAATTTGTGAAGGAGTTAGTCGCTTCGAGCAGGATTACATGGGCCGGGGACCGAAGGACATTCGCGCCCACCTGCTCGGCGATCTCCTTGTGGTCCGTCTTCAAGGCGTGTTGACTGCGGCCGAGCAGCATCTCGTGAAGTCGCTTTCGGCCGAGAAGGGGCGGGATCTGTTGAAGCAAGTGCGGACCCATCTGATCGAAACGGCCCGACCGGTCATGGAAGCGATGGTCCAAGAGATTACCGGCGTCAAGGTGCTGACGCTGCACCATGATATCAGCACCGTAACCGGCGCGGAGGTCGTTCTCTTTACCCTTGCCGAATCGCCGCTTCTCCGCGACGCAAAGAAGAAGCAGTAGGGCTAATTCGGGACCGACAGAGCTTGCTTGTAGACGAACAGTGCAAGCCAACTGGATCGATTGGGACTACGTCAACTCTTGGTGCGACCGCCACGAAACGCGGGAACTGCTCGACGAAGTGCGGCGGTCGCTGGAAACGGCGTGAAGACAGAACGCCGTTCCCCTTGGAAAGCAGAATGGTCCGGTTGCGCGTTCGTCGTAAGGCGGAATGTTGCTGATGTTTCCCGCTAGTGCAGTGCCTCGCAAATAGCATTCTGATGGATGAAAAACAATGCCGGTAATGCACCTGTAGGGTTTTGACAGCCACAACCGGTAATGAACTCAAGCGCTGTAGGGAACGGGCTCCGTCCCGTTCCCTACAGCGCTCGGTATGGCGTCACCAGTTTTGTTTGTCAAAACCCGTCGGGCAACGATCTTTCTGAGACACTACGCTATTGTAGTGATTCACAATTGAGTGACTTTACGGAAGGGCAACAGGTGGGGCAGACATTCCTGTCTGCCAGGGAAATCGGGCAAGCCTGGCAAACAGGAATGTCTGCCCCACCTGTCAATCCCGTGATTTATAAAACCCCAATAGCGTGACGCACTACACTAGTTGCGCTTTTTCCAGTTGTAAACCAAGAGGCTAACTAGAGCCACGACCAGCAGTCCCAAGGTCGCAGGCTCGGGGATCCCAGTGACGTTTCCCGCGGGAACAATGCCGCCCAGCGCCGGCTGGCCGACATTCGCGGACATCAAATCCGCGTCGAGACCATTGGTCACGCCGGCATAGTTGGCGTTCCCTTGCGCCCAGGTCGTGCCCGTAAAGACGTTCGCTGCCCAAATCGCCTCGTCCTTCGCGTCCACCACGCCGTCGAGGTTGAAGTCGCCCGGATACGTGGCCATCACGGTCACCTGCTGCGCCGTCGTATTGTCGAGGCAGCCCAGGGTCATTCCCAAGGCCACCGCCTGCGAATCCCGGAACTGTCCGGTGTCCCACTTGCCGCCGTCGTAACTCGCGGTGAGCAGGCTCTGGATCGTCGCATAGGGATCGGAGGCGGAACTTGCGTAGTCGAAGACGATCGCGCCCGTCCGCAGGTCAGTGCCGCCGAGGGTCAAGATCGGGCTCTGGGCGTTCACACCCAGTTCCAGGGTTCCATTGGTGACGGTCGTCTGCCCCTGGTAGCTGGTCGTGCCGTTGAGAATCAGGTAGTTTGCGTTGTTCTTCGTTACCCCGCCGGCACCGCTGATGTTGCCGCCGAAACTAACGCTGTCGGAACGATTGAAGGCCAGCACGCCGGCGTTGACCGTCACATTTCCCGGCAGGGTGCCGGTGTTGTTGTTGTTGCCGACTTGCAGCGTCCCGCCATTGATCACCGTCGGCACCGTCGGAGTCATCCCGTTGTTGCCGGAAAGAATGAACGCCGACGAACCGTTCTTCACCAAATTGACCGAGCCGTTAATCTGCCCGGCATACTCCGTGTCGGCGGTCGGGGCGACCGTCAACGTGCAGGCTGATGCGCTGGTCACCTGATCGGACGCCGGAACCTGGCTGGTGACGGCGGCGATCGACTGCGCGTTTCCGTTCATGTTCAGCGTGCCGCCGTTGAGCGTCACGCGGGTTGCGCTCGGCAGGTTGTTGGCTGCGTTTGTCTTCACGATTCCATTGGTGATTGTGGCGTTGCCCGCCCAGGAATTGGCGGCGCCGCCGAGGACCGTCGTGCCGTTGGAGAACGTCACGCCCGCATTGTTGCTGACGTTGATGTTGCCCGACACGGTAATGGTTCTGCCGCTGGACTCGTTGATCGTCAGCGCGCCGCCGCCCATGTTTCCGCTAATCGGCGTGGCGTTGGAAAACGTCATCGAGCCGCCAGTATTGCAGATTTGGGCTGCGCCGGAGCAAGTGACCGCGCCGCTATAGGTGCCGCTCCCGCTCAACTGATTCAGCACGCCGCCGCTCATGGTAAACGACTTGGCCACCGTGCCGCCGACGTTGTAATTGAGCTGTCCGCCCGTGATGGTCACGGTTTTGGTGCCGGCCGCATTGAGGTTGTTCAACGTCAGTTGTCCCTGATTGACCGTGACCGCCCCGGCAAGCGCCGTATTGGACGCGGTGAGAATGGTCGTGCCCGGACCGTTCTGCTGCATTGCGCCGCGCCGCTGATCGCGCCGGTGTAGGTGGCAGTCACGCCGGCCGTGGGCGACAGGCTCAACGATCCGGAGTTGACCGTGATCGTGCCGGGATAGTTCGAGGCGCCGGCTAAGGTAAACACGCCGGTGCCGCTCATAATCAGGTTGCCCGGCGCCGCGGTGCCAACGGTGTTGATGATGCCGCCGCCGTCGACCGGCCCGCCGATCGTCGTATTGCCGGCGCCGGCAATCGTCAAGTTGCTGATGATTGTGTGCAGGGCGCCGGTGGCGTTCAACGTTGCACCGCCGGCGACCGTCCACGTCTCGGGGGCGCCGACGGTTATCGGTACGTTGATCGTGACGTTGCTGTTGGCCTGAATGCCGCCCGCGGTGACCGTCAGCCCGCCGTTGCTGCCGTTGTTCAACACGTAGGTGGCGCCGGTCACGGTGCCAAAGGTCAACTGGTGGGCGATCACCTGATTCACGATCGAGATCGTGCGGTTGGCGGCCGTATTATCGAAGGTGGCGGCGGTCTCTTGATTGACCCACGCCAAACCGTCCGAAAAGTTCCTATAGCCGGCCTGGGGGGCAGTGGTCCAGATCGGGCCGGACGAACCGTTGCCGCTCCAGGTCACGGACTTCATCGCGCCGGCGTACCAGACGGCCCCGTTTTCCTCAGTGATGTCGTTCTTCGCTTCGAGGTCACCATAGGGAATAACGTCATAGCCGGAGACCCCTTCCCCAGTACCCCAACTGTTCTTGATGACCCAGTAGCCTCCGCACGATAGGATCGAAGTGGGGACGTCGCAATAGCCGACCAGTTCGACGGCATGGTCAGCGCTGGAAGTGGTATCGGCGACGTAATTAGCCTCCAGGGTAGCAGGGTTCGGGTACAAATCACTGCCCGCCAAAAGGGCGACGCACAACGGACCGTATTGTTTCAGCGCCGCCTTGATCGAGGCGGTGTTGTTTCCGCCGGAGAAGGCGCTGGTTTCGGCATTGCCTTGAAAATAGTGATTGCTCGGACTATCGGGGGAAGGAAACACCTTGGTCAAAGGCCAAGGGTCGCTGGCGCTGGGGACATCTGGATTCGCGGGATCGTACGGAACGATCGACGCCAGAACGACGCCGTGGGTTGTCATGTAAGACATCGCTGCATCTTCATTTCCGCCGGCAGTGCTGCCCAGATCGGGATTTGTCTCCCAATCGAGTTGTTCCTCGGACAAATCCGGCTGATAGGAGGTGTCGTTGCGGGTGAGCATGTACTTGCTCTCGAAGGTGCCGACCGATCCGAAGGCCCAGCAGGTGCCTCCGAACTGGCTTTTTATGCAAGTCGCCCAGTTCTGGCCGCCGGCGGATCCCTCAGGGCCGGCCCACATGAAAGTGTCGGCCAAGGCAGACTCGGACATCATTGCCCCGGCCAAAATCAGGATGGCGGCAAAACACAGAATCACTGCGCGAGAAGCGTTCATACAAGCAACCTTTCCTACCCGTAAGCAGACATGAAGAGAACGATGTGTTAGGAATCCTAAGACAAAACCCCCAAATCGCGACACAAGGCAGAGTCCGTCGATCGCGTCCACCCCTTAACGCATTTCGGCCGGGGCAATGAATCCCCCCGCACCTAGCGAACGCCCAGTAAAATCCACCACGCCCTGAGCCTAGCAAATTGGAAGAAACAAATCAAGCACTCAAGTGGGACCGGCAGGAAAACTGCAAAGTCGAGAACTCGGTCGTAGCACGGGCATTCTGCCCGTGTGTCACGGCCAAGATGGCCGTGCTACGAAGGACTTTGCAGTTCTCCTGGTGGGACCGGGAGACATGGGACAAAGGGGAGGGTGGCAGCAAAGAGGTGCGAAGGGGGCATTCTGCCTTATTGAAAGACAACGAAGAGTCATGATGCAAATTGGCGATGAGTTGACGATTGACAAAAGTCGAGCATCCGCTTTCTGTCTTCTCAAGCGACGGTGGGGACCTCGGTTCCTAATCCGCCGCGGTCGGATTCCTCGCTCTGACAGGCCGCGTCCTTTCCCTCGCGATTAACGCCGCGCCCCACGGTTAATTAACGTGAGGCGCCGCGTTAATCAACCTGGTGTTAATCGACACTTACGGCTCCTGCTCGCCTCCATCTCCTCGCCGTAACTCACACGATGCCAATCGTTTACGCCGATTCCTGCCCAGCACTCCTCGAACGCAACTGCCTCACGTCGCCTTCCTGCTGAATCCGCCTTGCTAATTTCGCCTTCCGCATCACCCTAAGTCGATGTGGCAACGCCTGTTAGGGCAACAGACGCAAAATGCAGTGGCGTCATGTCGCCAAGGGCTTGTTCGCACCGCAAGAATTCTACCAGCCGCAAACCCTTGTCACAAGGCAACTTAACGGCCACCTCGAAAAATCGTCTGCTGGCGTCAGGGCCAAAGGTTGCGTCACTCGCCACTTTTTCGCCATCTCCGCCGATTTCGCCACGATTTGGCTACGATTGACAACGCTGGGGCGGTCGTTTAAGATTTGGGGTTTCCATTGACTTGCCGAGCAGGAATTGAACCATGGCCGTTCCGAAACGCCGACAGAGCAACGCCCGCACCGGCAGCCGCCGGGCGCACGATGCCAAGAGGCCGAAACAGCTCTCCTATTGCGAACAGTGCAGCACCGCCCTGCCGACGCATACGGTTTGCCCCAATTGTGGTCACTACATGGGCCGTAAAGTTGTCGAGACCGAGTCTTGAGCAGAACTGCCTTTCTATTTCCCGGACAAGGCGCGCAGACGGTGGGGATGGGCAAGCGGCTGTTCGAGTCGCTGCCGGCCGCCCGCCAGTTGTACGACCGCGCCGGCGAAGTGCTCGGCTACGGCCTGGCGAAGCTCTGCTTCGAAGGACCGGCCGACGAACTCGACTCGACCGTCTACAGTCAGCCGGCGATCTTCGTCACCAGCCTGGCGGCGCTCGAGTCGCTGCGGGCCGAATCGCCCGATGTCGTCCTCTCCTGCGAAGCGACCGCCGGCTTGAGCCTGGGCGAATACACGGCGATGGTGTTTGCTGGAGTCATGGATTTCGAGGATGGGCTGATGCTGGTGCAGCGGCGCGGAGCGGCCATGCAAGAGGCAGCCGACGCCACGCCCAGCGGCATGGTGAGCATTATCGGGTTGGAGCGCGTCGAGGTGGAGGCCCTTTGCGAAAAGGCAAGCAGCGGCGAAATTCTCAAGATCGCCAATTACCTCGGCCCGCAGGTCGTGGTGATTTCCGGCGCCATAGCCGCCTGCGAGCGAGCGGCCGAGATGGCGCGTCGCCAGGGCGCCATGAAAGCGACGCCGCTGCCGGTGGCCGGGGCCTTCCACACCGAAATCATGCGGCCGGCCGACCAACGCTGCGCCGAAGCATTGGCCCGGGTGCCCATGCGCAAGCCTCGTATTCCCGTGATTTCCAACGTAGACGCCCTGTCGCACGACGACCCCGAAGAAATACGGCAAATTCTCGTCCGGCAGGTACTTCAACCCGTGCGTTGGGAGGATTCGATGCGGAACCTGATCCAACAGGGTTTCGACCAGTTCTACGAGGTCGGACCGGGGCGTGGGTTGCGAACCCTGTTGCGGAAGATCGACCGCAACGTCTCCTGCCAGAGCGTGGAAGTGTAGGCAATACCCGTTTAGCCGCCGCGTCCACGCGGCGCGATCCTAGTGGAAACCTGAGAGCCTGATCGTGGCAGACCGAGCAAAAAGCCGAATTTCGACGGATCTAAGCGGGCGGACCGCGCTGGTGACCGGTGCGGGCCAAGGATTGGGCCGCTGCATCGCTCAATCGCTGGCGGCGGCCGGCGCGAAGGTGGCCTGTATCGATATCAACGCCGAGAGTCTCTCCGAAACGGTGGCCAACATTCGCGCCGCCGGCGGCACGGCCGAACCGCTGGCGTGCGACGTGACCCAGAGCGACCGCGTCGGCGAGGTTGTCGACCAAGTGGTCACGATGTGGGGTAAATTGGACATTCTGGTGAACAATGCCGGCGTCACCCGCGACAACGTGATCATCCGCATGAAGGACGAGCAGTGGGACTTGGTGCTCAACATCAATCTGCGGGGCACGTTCCTATTCACCCGCGCCGCCGCCCGGCCGATGATGAAGGCCCGCGGGGGGCGGATTATCAACGTCGCCAGCGTCTCGGGGTTGATGGGCAACCCCGGCCAAGTGAATTACTCGGCTTCGAAGGCGGGCGTGATCGGGCTGACCCGCACCGTCGCTTGCGAATTGGCCAGCCGGCAGATCACGGTGAACGCCGTCGCCCCAGGGTTCATCGCGACCGACATGACCGCCAAACTGGGGGAGGAGATGCTGCAAGAGATTCGCAAGGAAATCCCACTGGGCCGATTGGGAGAACCCCAGGACGTGGCCGACGCGGTTCTCTTCCTGGCCAGCGACGCGGCTTCGTTTATTACGGGTCACGTTCTGACCATCGATGGGGGGTTGACGGTGTAGAAAGGGATCGGGGGCTAGGGGTCAGGGGCTAGGGGTCAGGGGTCAGGAATCGGGCAGCCCCCTGGTCCCCGGCCCCTGATCCCTCGAAAAAATGCCCGAGAGATATAGACACGGGCGCGGAAAACCGGTATATCTGCGGAACTAACTGGAAAACAGGGCAAGACATAGGGGCTGTAGGCCCGCAGGGCGAGTACGTTGACTTCAAGGGGGGGGATTGCCATCGGAGTGCATCCCCCAAGGAATACATGGTCGCAGGAGGACCCTAAGGTGGCCTCAGTTGAACAGCGTGTTATTGATATCGTCGCCGAGCAACTTGGCGTTAGCAAAGATCAGATTACCCGCGAGACGTCGTTCGTCAACGATCTGGGCGCCGACTCTCTGGATACGGTCGAGTTGGTGATGGAACTCGAAGAAGAGTTCGACATCAACATTCCCGACGACTTGGCCGAAAAAATCCAGACGGTCGGTCAGGCCGTCGACCACATCTCTAAGGCCGTCGAAAGCACCGAAGCATCCTCTGCCTGAGAGCTTGCATGAAACGCCGCGTCGTCGTCACGGGTATCGGCGCCGTCACCTCGCTCGGCTGCAAGGTGGAGGAGCTTTGGACTCGCATCTGCAACGGCGAGAGCGGGATTGGTCCGCTTCAGCGGTTGAACGTAGCCGATTATCGGGTCCGCTTCGGCGGTGAAATCCGCGATTGGTCGACCGACGGCTACATCCCGGCCAAGGACATCAAGCGGTTCGATCGCTTCGTTCAATTCTCCCAGGTAGCCGGCGTCGACGCCGTCGTCGATTCAGGCATCGATTTCTCGAAGCAGGATCCTTGGCGCTGCGGCGTGGTGATGGGATCGGGCATCGGCGGGCTGGAGACGATCGAGGTCCAGCACCAGCGTCTGCTCGACAAGGGGCCCGATAAAATCTCCGCCTTTACCATCCCCAAGCTCATCGGCAACGCCGCTAGTGCCCACTTGGCCATTCAATATGGCCTGCGCGGTCCGAATCAGGTCATTGTTACGGCCTGCGCCAGCGCCACAAACGCAATGGGCGATGCCTACCGGTTGATTCGCGACAACGAGGTCGACATGCTGATCAGCGGCGGCAGTGAGGCCGCCCTGACGCACATCGGGCTCAGTGCGTTTGCCGCCATGCGGGCTCTCTCCGAACGAAACGATGACCCGGCCCGCGCCAGCCGACCGTTCGACCGCGACCGCGACGGCTTCGTGCTAAGCGAGGGCGCCGGGATGCTGGTGTTCGAGGAGTTCGAGCACGCCAAGGCCCGCGGCGCGCGAATCTACGGCGAGATTTTCGGTTACGGCTGTAGCTGTGACGGCGGCGATATCGTCGCCCCCGACAAGGACGGCATCGGCGCGGCATTCGCCATGGCCCGGGCGATCAAGGATGCAGGAATCGACGCCGGCGACATCGATTACATCAACGCCCACGGCACGAGCACGCCGCTTGGTGATCAGGCGGAAACGACCGCCGTCAAGACGGTCTTCAAGGAGCACGCCCACAAAGTCAGTATCTCCAGCACGAAGAGCCAGCTTGGCCATCTGTTGGGGGCCAGCGGCGGCGTGGAGATGGTGCTGTGCATGTTGGCCATCCGCGACGGAGTCATTCCGCCGACCATCAATCTCGACACGCCCGATCCGATGTGTGATCTCGATTACACGCCGAACCAAGCCCGCCAGCGCGCTATTTCCGTCGTGATGTCGAACAGTTTTGGCTTCGGCGGTCACAACGGGTCGTTGATCGCCGGCAAAGTGCGGAACGGCTGATTCCGCATTTCTCACCACGGTGGGGCAGACATTCCTGTCTGTCGCGAGAAAAGGCCGCACATCTGGCAGACAGGAATGTCTGCCCCACCGGACACTGTTCGCCGCCGGCCGCTCCGTCCGCTTGACAGGGCGGTTTCGCCGACAATAATGACAAGTCGGTGGAACGTTGGGGGATGATCTGGTCCCTTTGCGGGGAGTTGGCATGAAGGCACTTCACTTGCTTGTTGCCGTTCCGCTTTCGCTGTGCGCGGCTTTCGCCTTCGCCCGAAGCTGGGCTGACGCCGAGGGGCGGAAGGATGCCGAGCCGGCGCAGGCCAGCCAGCAGCCTCTCGCGGTTGATTCGACACCGCAGCAACAATGGTCGCCGCCCATGCGGCCACCCATGCGGCCGCCCAGATTCGTCCCTCCGCCGCGAATTCCGGTCGCTCCCTCTCCGCCACCTGGCTGGGACCAGCCGCCGACTCCCCCGGCCACTCCGCAGCCGTACACGCCTCCGCAGCAGCCCTACACGCCTCCACCCTACACTCCGCCGCCGCAACCTAGCTCGCCACAGCCTTCGACACCGCAGCCCCCGTTGCCCCGTTATTCGCCTATCCCGGACATCCCGGTGCCGATCCGGGGCCAAGCACCGCCGCCGGGACCGCCGGTCGGACCGCCGATGGGGCCGCCTGTGAAGCAGATCTGGATTTGCAGCCATTGCCGCCGGCAACTCCCGGACGACGTGCGCCCCGGCGACCGATGCCCCTATTGCGGCACATTTCTCGCCTACCAACAGGACGCTTCCGGCAGAATCACCAACACAATTCCGATCGGCAGGTACTGGCTGATCGGCGGGCTGATACCTGTCGGAGCGATCGTGATTGGCCTGGTGGTCTGGTTTCTGAAGAACATCTGATTCTGTCTATGCGGACGTTGTCCCGGCGTTCAACGCCACTTCCCATGACTTCCGAGCAACGGCAACTCTTTGAAACCGAGCCGGAACCTTGGGAGGCCGACGATCAATCGCAACAACTCGTCGCGTCGGTGGTTCTTTCCGCCGGGCCATCGTTGGAGTTCGACTACCTCGTGCCCGATCGGCTGCGGGAAACGACCGAGCCGGGCCGCAGGGTCAAGGTTCCGCTGGGGGCCGGCAATCGGCTGGTAGTAGGATATTGCGTGCGGCTGGAAAACCGGACGGCTGGACGGCGACGACTCAAGCCCCTGCACTCTGTGCTCGACCAGCGCAGCCTGCTCTCGCCGGCGATGTTGCGGCTGACCCGCTGGATGGCCGACCACTACTTGTGCAACTGGGCAACGGTTCTCGACGCCGTGGTTCCCGCCGGTGTCCGCGCCGGGGCGGGCACGCGGATGACGACACTGCTGTCGATTGATCCGGGAGTGCTTCAACAGTTGTGCGAGGGGCCAGGGGGCAGGGACCAGGGGCTAGGGGTTGGGGGCCAGGGGCCAGAGACTGCAAATCCCGAAATCCCCAAATCCCGAAATCCCCAAATCCCTGAATCTGCAAATCTCCAAATCTCCAAATCTCCAAATCAGGCCTCGTTGAAACTGACGCCAAAGCAACTGGAAGTGTTGAGGGTGTTGGCCGAGGCAAACGCTCCCATGTCGCCCGGCGAACTTGCCAGGGCCGCGCGCTGCACCGAAAGCCCGATCACTTCCTTGCGACGCAAGGGGCTGATCCGCTCGCACACCGGTCGAATGCCGACAAAGCGGCCCGACGAGACGATTCCCGCCCGCGAAAAGCACCTGGTCCTCAACCCCGATCAGGAAAACGCGCTGCGGACGATTCTCGCTGCGATGAACTCGCGCCGCCACCGCACGATCCTGATCCACGGCGTGACCGGCAGCGGCAAGACCGAAGTCTACATCCAGGCGATCCAGGAGACGATCCATTTCGGCCGGCAGGCGATCGTGCTCGTGCCGGAGATCAGCCTGACGCCGCAAACGGTCGAGCGGTTTCGCCAGCGGTTCGGGGCCGTGGCCGTCTTGCACAGCCACCTGAGCGACGCCGAGCGGCACAATCATTGGCAGCGGATCGCCGAGGGGGCGGTCTCGGTGATCGTCGGCGCCCGCAGCGCCATTTTCGCCCCGACGCCGAACCTGGGGCTGATCGTATTGGACGAGGAGCATGAAACATCGTTCAAGCAGGACAGCGCCCGCGCTACCACGCCCGCGACGTGGCGGCGGCCCGGGCGGCGGCCGAGGAGATTCCGCTGGTGCTCGGCTCGGCCACGCCGTCGCTGGAGAGTTGGCAGCGGGCGCAGACCGGCGAGTATGAATTGGTGACGATGCCGCGGCGGGTGCTCGATCGGCCGCTCCCCTCGGTCGGCACCATCGACCTCCGCGGCCAGAAGCTCGCCGGCGGACTTTCGCGCGGGGCGATCAGCCGGCAACTGTGCCTCGCCATGACGGCCGCGCTCGATGACGGGGGGCAGGTGATTCTGCTGCTGAACCGCCGCGGTTTTTCCACGCATATCCAGTGCTCGGCTTGCGGCTTCGTGGCCCAATGCCCACAGTGCGACATCGCCTTGACGCACCATCGCACCGAACAGATCGCGTTGTGCCACTATTGCGACTACGAGGTGCCGGCCCCAACCACTTGCCCCACGTGCGGCTTCATGGGCATCCGCTACTCGGGCCTGGGCACGCAGCGGCTCGAAGCCGAGGTCCGCACCCGATTCCCCAACGTGCTCAGCCTGCGGATGGACACCGACGCCATGCAGGCCCACGGCAGCCACGAGCGGGCGCTGGCGGCGTTTCGCTCGGGCAAGGTCCGCATTTTGCTGGGCACGCAGATGATCGCCAAGGGACTCGACTTCCCCAATGTCACGCTGGTCGGCGTCATCAATGCCGACACGGCCCTGCATTTTCCCGACTTCCGCGCCGCCGAGCGCACCTTCCAGTTGGTCACTCAGGTGGCGGGCCGAACGGGCCGAGGGCCAAAAGGGGGCCGGGTGCTCGTGCAGACGTTCAGCCCCGAGCATCCGGCGATTCAGGCGGCGGTGCGCCACGATTACGCCAAGTTCGCCGCCGGCGAGTTGCCCATCCGGCAGATGCTCCGCTATCCGCCCTTCGCTTCGATGATTCGCCTGGTTGTGCGCGGGCCGGTCGAGGCGGTCGTGTCGGAGTTCTCGAAGTTCATCGCGGAACAATTGCAGGCGGCGTTGCAGCAGAATGAAGCCGACGCCCGCGTATTGGGGCCGGCCCCGTGCCCTTTCGCCCGATTGAAAGGGAAATATCGGTATCAGATTCAGACCCAAAGCGTCAACGGCCAGCGTCTCCGCGCCGCCGTCGCCGCAGCCACCGCAGAGTTGGAGCCGCCCGAGGGCGTGCAGTGGATCGCCGACGTGGATCCGGTGGATATGTTGTGAGGAAGGGGGGGAGGTTCAAGGTTCAAGGTTCAAGGTTCAAGGCCACAGGTTCAAGGTTCAAGGTCAAAGGTTCAGGGCCGAAGACGTAGGTTGCTGCCCATTCAAGCATCGAGCGCGCCGAACCGTGTCCCAAACCGTAAACTTTGAACCTTTGACCTTGGATGTTGGACCTTGAACCTTTGACCTTGAACCTTTCCCCGTTCCCCGTTCCCTCTGGTTCCGTTTCTCCAGTTGCCGTAGAATACACGGGTTATGTCCTATCGCTCGATCAAACGTGTTCTTGGCGAAACCAGCTTAGAGCGGAAATGCCGCTTCCTGTTCGGGGCGTGCTTGCTGCTCTTGATTACCGGCAGCTTCTGGCTGTACGGCAAACAAACCGAGGAGATGGTCTATGAGCGAAATCGCGATACGGGGAAACTGCTGGTCGATCAGGTAATGTATCTCCGGCACTGGGAGAAGTGGGGAGAAGACCAGGAGAAGTACCGGCAGTTGGTGCGGAATTTGGACGAGAACCTTCACAAACAAGAATTTGAATGGAAGTTGATCAAGTCCAGTAGCATCGCAGCGGGCAACTCTCCCGACCGCGATTTCGAGAAGAAGCTGCTCGAAGAGTACAGCAAGCCCCCGGCGCAACGTCCCTTTGGCGGCGACCCCGAGAAGTATCCCCAGCGATTGGTGGACAACGACAACAAATACGAGTACTTCCAGCCCGTGTATGCGGACCGATCATGTCTGCTCTGCCACAATATAATTCCAGGCGGAATCGATTCCAGCGCTGCGGGGCTGTTGTCGGGCGGTGATGCGACCTCCACCACGCTGAACGACGGCGACCTGATGGCCGTCGTCAAAATCACGATTCCCAACGGACCTACGCGACACAAACTGAACTTGAATCGCGGGGTCTTGATCGCGACCGCTATCATCACCGTCTTTCTGGCGATGGTGGCGTCGTACGTGATCGTCCGCTACGTGATCGTCAAGCCGCTGCGGCACCTGCGCGACGTGAGCGACGCGATCAGCCGCGGCAATACGACGCTGCGGGCGGATATCCACACCGGAGACGAATTCGAGGAACTGTCCGTCGCGTTCAACCGCATGTTGCGGCACATGACCGACGCCCAGGCCGAACTCCGCCAAGCCAACGTCAACCTCGACGGCAAAGTGGACGAGCTTGCCCAGGCCAACATGCGGCTCTACGAGCTGAACATGCTCAAGAGCGATTTCCTGGCCACGATGAGCCACGAACTGCGTACGCCGCTGAACAGCATTCTCGGCTTCAGCGAGGTGCTCGGCTCGATCGACTCGCTGGAGGAGAAGCAGAAACGCTACGTGCAGAACATCCAGAAGTCGGGCAAGACGCTGCTGGAGATGATCAACGACATTCTCGACCTGGCGAAGATCGAAAGCGGCAAGATGGAGACGCGGCTGAGCGATTTCCAGGTGGCCAACGTGATTTCGGCGCAGTGCGACATGGCCCGGCCCTTGACCGAGCGGAAGAACATCGACCTGGAGACGGTGATCGATGGCGAGTTGCCGCCGATGCACCAGGACCAGGCCCGCGTGCAACAGATTCTCAACAACCTGCTGTCGAACGCGATCAAGTTCACGCCCGACGGCGGCCGCATCACCATCTCGGTCCGCCGCGACGAGTCGAATTTCATGGTATCGGAAGTGAGCGACACCGGCGTGGGCATCGCGGCGGAGGATCAGCAGGTGATTTTCGAGAAGTTTCGCCAGGGCAAGACCGCCATGCCCGGCGGCGACGCCATGACCCGCGAGTATTCCGGCAGCGGCCTGGGACTTTCGATCGTCAAAGAGCTTTGCAAACTTCTCGGCGGCGAGGTCTCGGTCCGCAGCGAACTGGGCAAGGGAAGCACCTTCACGATTCGCCTCCCCTGGGTGCTCGAAGAGCAACCCCGCCTCGACGCCGCCTTGATCGAAGGCTTCGAGGAATTCACCAAACAGCGCTTCGAGCCGACGCGGGAACACGTGCCGACGTAACGCGTTGTAAGAGGCGACTCCAGTCGCCGATTACCGCACGGTCACGCGCCCATCGGCGACTGGAGTCGCCTCCTACAGGTCTGCGGATTGCCTTCGCCACCTTTGTCACCAACCGCTTGCCGATGCCAATTCGTCGATCCGTTGCTGCAGTTCCGCAAGCAGTTCCACGTCGATGCGTGGGCTTTCATTGCACGTTGCCGCGTGTGCTCCGCGGCTCAATTCGGCCAACTCCGCGTGCCTCGGATCGTCTGGCCGGTATCGCCGCAGCGGGAGGAAGTCGAACATGCCGGGCGTGCCGAAGCCTTTGCCGCCGCGAACGCTGTGAGCGGCCACCCGCGCGTTGACCACTGCACTGTTGAGCATCGCACACAGATAATGGGCTTCATGGCTCGAATCGCACGCCACCAGCACGCACGTCTCTTGCGGAATCGGCGGCCGGTCTTGTGGTGCAGGCGTCTCGCCTGCCCGCAGATGCTGTTGGGGCGACACTTGTACTGTCGCCCCGGGGGTGGCAGTACAACTGCCACCCCAACATGCAGGCGAGACGCCTGCACCACAAGATTCGACGACTGCCGCATTGATCCGACGATCCATTCGCCGCCAAACCACTTTGATCGGCGCGACGGTGTAAGGCCCGACGTTATACATCGCGTAGAATGGGCCGCTTTGCTGGTAGCGACGATACGCGGCACGCGCGGCGAGCAACTCGCGAAACCGTTCCAGGTAGGCGAGCGTGCGAGGGTATTTCGCCCGCATCACGGACTCGTCGATTCCGGATCGCGTGGCGGGATCTTGCGTCAAGAGGAGATGGGCGGCCGGCTTGGCGGAGTATCGCGCGACGTCGCCCCAACGCAGCAGCGGATAGAGCAGATCGGGCTCGATCACGCATTCAACGGTTTCGATGCGATGTTTCCCCCGGCCGGCGAGATTGCGAACGAGGACGCCTCCATCGGATTCACGCAGTACCTCGACCCAATACACGCCGTTCGCTCCGCCGCTGTTGGCGCCGAGATGGGCAACATAGTCCGCCGGCAGAGCCGCTTGCGGCTTCGCAACTCGCTCCAGCGCACCGCGGGCCGTTGGCCCCCGGCTATTCTCTATTCCCGATATCAACCACGGCGAAGTGGGCTTCGCCGGATCGACCGGACGGGCTGATGAATGATGAATGATGAATGATGAATGATGAATTGATCGCTTCCATTCATCATTCATCATTCCGCATTCATCATTCCCTCTCCCCTCTCCCCGCTCCCCTCTCCCCTTCTTCGCTCTCCACTCTCCACTCTCCACTCTCCACTGAAAATACGGCACCGGATACTCCGTCGCCGCGTCCTTCTCCAAGACGATCGTGCTGGTCCAGTTCGCGGCGTCGCCGAACGGCCGCAGGGCGACCATATCATCGACCCGGATCACCCCAAGCGGCGGGCCGTCGGCGCCGAGTCGGAAGCGGCGAAAACCATCGCCGGCCCCCTTGGTCTGGAAGAGTGTCTGCGTGATGACCATGCCGAGCCGCCCGTGGGGCTTCAAGAAGCGGTCTGCCGCGGCGTAGAGCATCAGCATCGAGAGATCTTCTTGCCGCCGCCGTGCCGGGCCGCGTTGCCGGAGAGCGAAAACAGCCCGTAGCGCTCCCACAGCGGCTTGGTCGCCTGCCGGTCGTCGTCGGGCAGGTTGTCCCAGGCGATCCACGGCGGATTGCCAACGACAAAATCGAACGTTCCCCCCGCAGCCTCGCCCGCTGCACCTTGGCCGAGAATGGAATCATAAAGATAGATCGGCGCCTCCACCGCTTCGCCTTCCGGCAGCACGTCGGCCAGGGCGATCAGGAAGTTCGCACGTGCCGTCATCACGGCCAGTGGGTTCAGGTCGAAGCCGACGATCGGGGAATGATGAATGATGAATGATGAATGATGAATGGAAGTAGACAATTCATCATTCATCATTTTGCATTCATCATTCTTCAGCCACCGTCGCAGCGCCATCAGCAGAAACGTGCCCGAGCCGCAGGCGGGATCGAGCAGCCGGCGGCCGGGCTGGCCGGTGTAGCCGACCTGGTCGAGCACGTGGGCGGCCAGCCAGTCGGGCGTGTAGTATTCGCCCAATTGACGCCGCAACGGCCGCGGGAAGAGGCTTTGGTAAAGCGGCTTGAACAGATCGCACTCGCCGTCGCTACGAGCGGCAAAGGGGACAGTCCCATTTTCGCTGGCGCGACAATTGGGACAGTCCCCGTTGACCCGATAGCGGCCGCAGACTTCCGCCAATCGTTCCATGAGGCGATCGACGGATTGCGATCGCACCGCATCGCACCAGGAAAACGGATTGCCCGGCAGCGAGCCATCGACGCGGCCGTGGCCGAACCGCTCGGCCAAATGGTTGACCAACAGGGCATAGTAGGTTTGCACGGCGAACAGCAGCCGCGCGGCGTTGGCGACCTCAAAGGGGACAGTCCCGTTTTCGCTAGCGCAAAAATTGGGACAGTCCCCATCGGCTGCGATGCCATAGCGGGCGGCCAGCCGCGCCAGGTGCTGCGGCAGTTTGTCGATCGCCCGGCCGGCCCAGCGGCCAAACATCGCCATCCATTGCGCGATCGCTCCGGTCTGGTCGGCGTCGAGAGCGTCGAATAGCGTGCGAACGCCGTCGCGCGTCACCGCTGCTTTGTCGCCGAAGTCGCGCAACAGGTTTTCGGCGGTCAGCGGTCGATCGACAGGGGGCGGGCCTCTCATGGCAGCCCATTGTCGCCGCTGAAATGAGTTCCGACAAGAGCGTCAAAGACCCACCGCACCGCGTTTAGCAGCCGCCGGCACGGCGGCTCGGGCTTTGCAGCAAATGCCCAGGCCGACGTGCCGTCGGCCGCTAAACGAGCGTTGTTGCGATTCCCCGGCGCTCGATAACGCCCCGCCGACTTGCCAACTGGACGTCGCCCTGTCATGATAGAATGTTGTCGGAACACTGAAATCAAGGCCCTTTTCGCAAACCCGAGGGCGTATATGAGCGACGTGCCAACCACGGCGAAAAAAATCATCGCCAACGTCGAACGGGTCATCGTCGGCAAGCGCCGGCAAATCGTGCTCTCGATAGTCTCCTGGCTCTGCGGCGGGCACGTACTGTTGGAAGACGTACCGGGCGTGGCCAAGACCATGCTCGCCCGGGCGCTGGCCCAAAGCGTCGGCTGCTCATTCAAGCGGGTGCAGTGTACGCCCGACCTGCTGCCGACCGATGTGACCGGCGTGTCGGTGTTCAACCAGAAGACCACGGATTTCGAGTTTCGTCCCGGTCCGATCTTCGCGCAAGTCGTGCTGGCTGACGAAATCAACCGGACGACGCCGCGCACTCAGGCGGCATTGTTGGAAGCGATGGCCGAGGGGCGGGTGACGGTCGATGGCGTGACGCACGTTCTGACGCCGCCGTTTTGGGTCATCGCCACGCAGAACCCGATCGACCACGAAGGCACGTTCCCGCTGCCCGAGGCCCAACTCGATCGCTTCCTCGTCCGCTTCAATCTCGGCTATCCGAGCATGGATGAAGAGTTGAAAATGCTCGATCTGTTGGAGCGCGGCAATCCGCTGGATCAATTGCAGCCGGTGGCGACGGCCGAGGAGTTACTAGCAGCGCAGCAAGCGGTCCGCACGATTCACGTCGATCCGAAGGTGCGGCGTTACATCACCGAAATCGTTCACGCCACGCGGCAGTGCGACGACGTGGCGTTGGGGGGCAGTCCGCGGGCGTCGCTGGCTTTGTTTCGCACTTCGCAGGCGCTGGCGGCCGTCTCCGGGCGAAACTTCGTGCGGCCCGACGACGTCAAACAGATGTCCGGCCCGGTGTTGACGCACCGCCTGATCCTGCGGCCGGAGAGCCGGTTGCGAAAGCTCACCCCCGCCGCCGTCGTCGCCGATCTAGTCGCCGATCAGCGCGTGCCGATGCTTTCCAACGGGACGGATGGGGCGTGACCCGTGAAAACAGCGCCGGGACGCGCGATTGGTGCCATGCCCACGCTTGTCGTGGGCATGTGAACTGCGGACCGAAACAACATGCCCACGGCAAGCGTGGACATGGCACCGCGTGGACGCGGCGGCTAAACGGTCGATGTGATATGAGATGGTTCATCGTGGCTTTGCTGTTGCTGCTGGCGGCACTCGCCTTCGGGCTGAGCCTGCCGGCGTACGCGATGTATGCCCTGCTGGGCATCATGCTCTCCAGCCGCTGGCTGGCGCGGCATTGGATCGAGAGCCTGTCGGCCGATCGCAACTGCAACCGTTATTGGGCCAACGTCGGCGACAAGGTAGCCGTCGTCATTACCATGAAGAACGCCAGCCGACTGCCGGTCGCCTGGACGCTGATTGAGGATTTGTTGCCCCGCCGGGCGCTGAGCTATCGACCGCCGAGCCTGACCGTCGTGGGCCATCGCATCCAGTTGGCCCTGGTGCCGGGCGGGCGAAGCCACACGATGACGTACCAACTGAAGTGCAATCGCCGCGGATACCATCAGATCGGGCCGTTGGTGGTCGAAACCGGCGACCTTTTCGGGCTGCACCGCCGCTACCGCGTGTTGACTTCGCCCCATTTTCTGCTGGTCTATCCCGACGTCGTGCCGCTGGAAGGCTACGAGTTGGCCTCGCGGCGGCCGATCGGCGAAATTCACCTCTCCCATCGCCTCTACGAAGACCCAACGCGAATCGCTGGCGTGCGCCGCTACGAATTGGGTGATCCGCTGAACCGAATCCACTGGCGGGCCACCGCGCGGACCGGGCAACTCCACTGCAAACTCTACGAGCCGTCGTGTGTGGCTGGGGCAACGCTGCTGTTGGACTTCCACAAAGCCGCGTACAATCCCCACGATGAGCCGTATCGCTCCGAGCTCTCCGTCACGGCGGCGGCCTCGCTGGCCAATGCGGTCTACGAAATGGATCAGCAGATCGGGCTTGTGACCAACGGCCGCGACGCCGCCGACCGCATCCGCCAGGAGGGCTGGGACTACGACATCCGCTCGCGCAAGGCCGCCCGGCGAGCAGCGAGCATGGCCGACCGCAGCGAGCGGCTCGAACCGGTGACCGTGCCAACCCGCCGCGGCGCGGAGCAGTTGGGGCTGATCCTGCGGACGCTCGCCCGCGTGGAACTGACCGACGGGCTGAGTTTCGCGCAACTCGTGGCCGAGGCGGCCGGCCGGATTCCACGCGACGCCACCGCCGTGGCGATCCTAACGTCGGTCACTTTCGAAACGGCCGTCGCCCTGGGCGAATTGCGGCACAAAGGGATCGCCGTCACGGCAATCGTGAACATGTTCGATGACGAAGCGTTTGGACAGGCGTTGGCCCTCTTGATCGCCGAGGGGATCGACGCCCGGCAGTTGAAAAGCGTCGAGGCGCTGCCGACCCTGTGCCGGCAGTACGTATTGCGATAATCATGGCCAAGCGACTGCACAAAACGCTGCTCGATTACCTGGTGATCGCCATCAGCCCGGCGATGATCATCGTCTTGATCGACAGCCTCGTGCTGTTTCTCGTCGAGGTCTTCTATCGCGGCGGCTACGAAGGGCGGTTGGAGTACGTTCTCACGCTATTTGTGATCGGGGCGGTATTGATCGGGCGGATTTCGATCGAAGAAGGACGTGAGCGGGCGATCCTCTTCGCCGCTCCGTTGGCCATCGTCACCCTGCTGGCGATCTGCCGCTTCGTCCAGTTCCAAGGCGCTTTGGCGCCGTTTAGTTTTCTCATCAACTGTGGGCTGATCGCCTTGATCTGGTGGTCGGCCAACAAGCTCACCTGGGACTGCACGCTGATCGACGAGCAGGAAGAGGACTCGGGCGAGGGGCTGTTGGAGACCGTCGGGCTCGACAAGCCCGATCACGCCGCGCTCCAGCGGGAAATCGCGCCCGCGCCCGAACCGTCCAAGCCGGACGTTGGGGCGGCAGTTGCACTGCCGCCCCGGAAGCGAAACGGAGGGGGTGGCAGTACAACTGCCACCCCAACCGACAAGGCACCCAAGCAGATCGAGGGAACCACCTCGCGGGATGACGCGCCGACGAGTTGGTGGGACCGCTTCGTCGAACGCCGCCGTCGGCCGCACGCCCCCGGCGTATGGGTCGTCTACTTCTCGCTGGCGGCACTGCCGCTTTTCGGCCTGGGGCAGTTGTTCATTCCCAACAACGAAACGGACGTGCGGCAGTACGTCTTCCGGCTGCTTTTCGTCTACACCGCGAGCGGATTGGGGCTGCTGCTCTCGACCAGTTTCCTCGGTCTGCGGCGATATCTGCGACAGCGGCGGCAGGAGATGCCGCTACGGATGGTCAATCTCTGGCTGGGGATCGGCGTGGCGCTGATCGTCGGTGTGATGTTCGCGGCGCTGCTCCTGCCGCGGCCCAACGCCGAATACGCGATCTCCGACTTGCCGATCCACATCGGCTCGCCCGACCAACACGCCTCGCCGTACGGCATGGGTCCCGAAGGGGTCGAAGAGAACCGGCCCGACGCCCGTCTCGAACCCCGCGACGACGCGAAGCCCGACGCCCCGCAATCCGACCAGTCGGGCAACTCGAAATCGCCCTCCGGCCAGAGCGATCGTGCAAAATCGGCAGACAAGCGGCAAAAGCCGTCGAACGGCCAGCAGAAGCCGGAGAGCCGTGGAGAAAAGGGTGACGCCAAGCCGCCAGAAAATGCGAAGGACTCGCCTCGCAAGCAGTTTAGCACCGAGAAGCAACCCGCGGACGATCGAGACAAGGGCAAGGGAGGAGAGCCGCCTGATCGGGACGCCAAGAAGGGAGAAAAGCCGGCCGAGGGCTCCGGCACCGCTGAGAGCAAACCGCCGCAGAAATCGCCGGCACAGCGGGAAGAGGGCGGCCGACGCTCGGGCGCTCCCCCGCGAGCGCCCTCCGTTCCGAGGATATCGCTACCGCACGTCTTGCCCGCGTTCGGCTCGCTGTTGAAATGGATTCTCTACCTGGCGTTGGCGGTGCTCGTGGTCTGGGCCGTCTGGAAGAATCGTGCGGAGTTGCTGGCGGCCCTGCGCGACTTCCGGCAGATGTTGGCGGACTTCTGGAATCGGCTCTTCGGCGGAAAAGCCCGCGAAGCCGCCGAGGCCGTGGCGGAAGTGGCCGCGAAGAAGCGCCCGTTGCCGCGGTTCGCCGACTATAATGACCCCTTCGCCGCGGGCGTGGCCGGGCGATATCGGCCAGAGGAATTGGTCCGCTACACGTTCGAGGCGCTGGAGGCATGGGCCCGCGACACCGGCCATTCGCGTCTGCCCGACCAGACGCCTCACGAGTTCGCCCGTTCTCTTGCCGCCGAAGCCTTGTCGCTGGCCGCCGACGCAGGCTACCTGGCCGAATTGTATTGTCAAGTGGCCTACGCCCACGCCACTCCGGCGGCGGCGAGCGTCGGTCGATTATCGCAATTGTGGCAGGGAATGCGGGCCGCAGTTGCCCCGCCATTCGCAGCCCCACCTTCAAGCGGAAATTCCACTTCCACGAAGAAGACCGGCTGAAGCTGGGGCTGCGAACGGATTTCCGCGGCCACTGGCGGGAATCCGTGAATGCGGAAGGACATTTTTGCTTCATCGGCCGATGGACGCTTGGCGCAACTCCGGCTGACCGTTACGATTATGTCTTTTCCCGCTCGCAGAAACAGCCGCGGCACACGGATTGCTCGCCATCGTGCCCGCAGATGGACGACAATCTGTGGAATACGTCGCCTAAGACGCGGCATCTCTCCGCAGCTTGGAAGCTGGGTAATTGCGGCAAGACGGCGGGAGATTCCGCCGACAACAGACCGAGGTTGCGACGAAAATGTCAGCACATACAGCCGAAAAGAAGAACACCTTCCTTGCAGAAGTGATTGACGCCACGCCCAACGGCGAGCGGCTGGTACACTGTCTCCAGTGCGGAAGTTGCGGCGGGTCGTGCCCCAGCAGCGCGGAGATGGAGTATACCCCCCGCACGTTGATCGCCATGATCAACGCCGGCAACCGCGACGCCGTGCTGGCCGCCAACACGATGTGGGCGTGCGTCTCGTGCTACCTCTGCACCAGCCGCTGCCCGCAGGAAATCCCGATTACCGACATCGTCTATTCGTTGAAGCGGATGGCGATCGCCGAACGCCGCTTCCACGGCACCGACGCCCCGGCCTTGGCCAAGACGTTCACCGACTTCGTCGAGAAGTACGGGCGGAGCTACGAGGCGGGACTGGCCACCGGCTATCACCTCCTGAAGCGCTGGAAGCCGCTGCAACTGATGCAAATGGCCCCGATGGGCATGAAGATTTTCCGCCGCGGCCGCATGGCGATCTTCCCCACCAAAATCCGCCAAATCGACCAGCTTCGAGCGATCATTAAGAAGGCAAGAGAACTAAGCGGGAGGAGTGGCTAGTGGTTAGTGGCTAGTGGCCAGTGGTCAGTGGCCAGTGAGGAACGGGCTGAACGGACCCGTAACACGAACCTGCGACGAATGAACCTTCACGTTCCCGACGTAACCCGCTACCCGCCACCCACTACTCACCACCCACTACCCACCAATCACTGGCCACTAGCCACTGACCACTAACCAGTAACCCCTCATGAAATACGCCTACTATCCCGGTTGTTCGCTGGAGTGCAACGCCGCCGCCTACGACGATTCCGTCCGCGGGGTGGCCGACCTGCTGGGCATCAAGTTCCAGACGCTCGACGATTGGAACTGCTGCGGCGCCACCGAGTATTTCAGCCAGGACGAATTGACCGCCTGCGCCGTGATCGCGCGGAACCTGGCCCTGGTCGATCCGCAGATCAATCAGCTCGTGGCCCCCTGCGCCGCCTGCTACTTGAACCTGAAGAAGACCGACCGTCTGATGAGCGACCACGCGGACATGGGCGTGAAGGTCAACCAGTGCCTGGCGGCCGGCGGATTGAACTACAGGCCGGGCCGCGTGACGGTGCGGCACATGCTCGACGTGATCGTCGACGACATCGGCGAGACGGCGATCCGCGACAAGGTGGTTCGTCCCTTGACCGGCCTGCGGTTGGCCCCATACTACGGCTGCCAGGTCGTGCGTCCCATCGCCGAAGGCGACAGCACGGAATATCCGATGAAAATGGACCACCTGCTCGGATGGCTGGGGGCCGAAGTGGTCCCATATGCGGCGAAGGCCCATTGTTGCGGCGGGCACATGACGCAGATCAGCGAGCCGCAGGCGTTCGAGTTGATTCGCCGGCTGCTGCAAAACGCGGCCGACAACAACGCCGAGATGATCGTCTGCATGTGCCCGATGTGCCAATTGAACATGGACGGCTACCAGGGCCGGGTGAACGGCCATTTCGGCACGGAATTCCGCCTGCCAATCATGTATTTCACGCAGATGTTAGGCATCGCCTTCGGCCTGGAGCCAAACAAACTCGGCTTCGGCAAGGAGTTGGTCGCCGCGATGCCGGTGTTGAAAGGGAAGCTGGACGGGCAGTTGGCCGGAGCATAGCAAAGGGATTAGGGACTAGGGGCTAGGGGTTACGAGATGAGGGCTGGGCCCAGTGAACCGCTTGCGGTTTCGCATCGAGAGTTGATCGCTCACAACGGAGACGTCATCATGGCCGAGAAGATCGGCATTTACGTATGCCACTGCGGCAGCAATATCGCCGGGACGATTGACGTGGAAGAAGTCGCCCGCTGGGCCGGCAAGAACGTCAAGAACGTCGTGGTCTCGAAAGACTACAAGTTCATGTGTTCCTCGCTGGGTCAGCAGATGATCGAGGACGACATCAAGGAGAAAGGACTGACCGGCGTGGTGGTCGGCGCCTGCTCCCCCCATCTGCACGAAAAGACCTTCCGCAACACCTGCAAGCGGGCCGGCTTGAACCCCTTCCTCTGCCAGATGACCAACCTCCGCGAGCACGTCTCGTGGGTCAACGCCGACAAAGCGGCAGGCACGATCAAGGCGAAGTCGTTGATCTCCGCCGCGGCCGAGCGAGTGAAGCACCAGCAGCCGCTGGAACCGATGCGGGTCAAGGTCAATCCGGCCACGCTGGTTGTCGGCGGCGGCATCGCCGGTTTGCAGGCCACGCTCGAACTGGCCGACGCCGGCCACCACGTCTACCTGGTCGAGCGCGAGCCGTCGATCGGCGGCCACATGGCCCAATTCGATAAGACGTTCCCCACGCTCGACTGCTCCGCCTGCATTCTGACGCCGAAAATGTCGGAAGTCAGCAACCACCCGAATGTCACGTTGCTCTCGTATAGCGAAGTCGACGAGATCTCCGGATCGGTGGGCAATTTCAAGGCCAAGATCCGCCGCAAGGTCCGGTATGTGGACGAGTCGAAATGCACCGGCTGCGGTCAGTGCATCGAGCGCTGCCCGGTGCAGCACCAGCCCTACCAATACCCCGCGACCGCCAGCGGCGGCGATGGCAGTTACGGGCTGCCCGTGGAGCCCGTGCTTAAGCCCGAGACAAAAGGCATTGTCGATAAGATAATCGAGACGCACCGGCCCGGGCTTTCTTCGCTGATCTCCGTGCTGCAGGACGTCAATGCCGGCGTCGGCTACTTGCCGGAGCCGGTACTCGGCTACGTGAGCTGCAAGTTGCAGGTTCCGCTCTTGATCGTCTATCACGCCGCCACCTTCTATAAGTCTTTCAGCCTCACGCGGCGCGGCAAGCACGTGATTCGGGTATGCCTGGGCACGGCCTGCCATGTGCGAGGGGCCCCGCGCGTGCTCGATGCGCTCAAAGAGAGGCTGGAGATCGACCCCGGCCAAACCACGAAGGACCGGAAATTCACGCTGGAGACGGTGAACTGCCTAGGTACTTGCGCGATTGCTCCGGTCATCACCATCGACAACAAGTATTACGGCGGCATGAACGCATCCAAGATCGAGAAAACCCTGAAACTCTATACATAGAGAGAGCTATGGTGGATAAATTCACTTCATGCGCCCAGTTGACGGCCTATCGGGAGACGCTCCGGACGCAGTATGACCCCGCGAAGTCCTGCGTCACCGTATGCGGTGGAACTGGCTGCCGGGCCATCGAGTCTCAGGCCGTGCTCACAGCCTTCCGCAAGGAACTCGCTGAACGCGGTCTTGAAAACAAACATGACCTGAAGATAACGGGTTGTCTGGGATTCTGCGAAAAAGGTCCGATTGTCACTATCCGGCCGAAGAAACTGATCTACGTGAGGGTCACCCCCGACGACGTGCCGGAGATCGTCGAGAAGACGCTGATTCGCAGCGAGGAAATCGACCGGCTCTTCGTTCAAGACCCGCAGACTAAAGCCCGGCTGCGCACCCAAGAGGAGATCCCCTTCTACAAGCACCAAACGCCGCTTGTGTTCGGTGCGAACTTCGAGCTCGATCCCACCAGCATCGACGACTACATCCGCATCGGCGGTTATAGCGCATTGGTCAAGGCGCTGGCGGAGATGGGCCCCGAGGAGATCATCGCCGAGGTGACCAAGTCGGCGTTGCGGGGGCGGGGCGGCGCGGGTTTTCCCACCGGCGTCAAGTGGGCCGCGTGCAGGCGGGCAGAGGGAGATGCCAAGTACGTCATCTGCAACGCAGACGAGGGGGATCCCGGGGCTTACGCAAATCGCAGCCTGATGGAGGGCAACCCGCACAGCACCATTGAAGGCATGATCATCGGCGCCTATGCCATCGGCGCCAGCGAGGGCTTCGTCTATGTCCGCTCAGAGTACCCGATGGCAGTGGTCCTCGTTAGCAAGGCGATCGAGGAGGCCCGCCGCCTGGGCCTGCTGGGCGATAAGATTCTGGGCACGGACTTCAGCTTCGACATTAGCGTCAACCGCGGCGGCGGGGCGTTCGTGTGTGGCGAGTCCACGGCGCTAATGGCTTCGGTCGAAGGCCGGGCCGGCGAACCGCGGGCAAAACACGTGCATACGGTGGAGCATGGGCTGTGGGACAAGCCGTCAACGCTCAACAACGTGGAGACTTGGGCCAATATCCCGCTGATTATCAACCGTGGCGCGGAATGGTTCACCCGCATCGGCACCGGGGACGTATCGAAGAACCCCTGGGGCGGCAGCAAAGGCACGAAGATATTCTCCTTGGTCGGCAAGGTGAACAACACCGGCTTGGTCGAGGTGCCGATGGGCACCACCCTGCGGGAAATCATCTATCGTATCGGCGGCGGCATCCGCGACGGCAAGAAATTCAAGGGCGTGCAGACCGGCGGCCCCTCCGGCGGCGTGCTCGGTGAAGAACACTTGGACCTGCCGATCGACTACGACCAACTGGTCCAAGTGGGCTCGATGATGGGCTCCGGCGGCATGATCGTGATGGACGAAGACAATTGCATGGTGGATTTCGCCCGCTTCTTCCTCTCCTTCCTGGAGGACGAGTCGTGCGGGAAATGCATCCCGTGCCGCGAGGGCATCCCGCAAATGCGGCAAATTCTCGAATGCATCGGCGCCGGCAAGGCGACGATGGCGCACCTGGATTTGCTCAAGGAGTTAGCGGAGGTCGTGGTAGATGCCTCCCTCTGCCAATTGGGCACGACTGCTCCCAACCCCGTCCTGACCACGCTGGCCTATTTCCGCGACGAATATGAGGCGCACATTCGCGAGGGCCGCTGCCCGGCGGGCGTGTGCAAGGCGCTGACCACGTACCGCATCGACGCGGAGAAATGCACCGGCTGCACGGTCTGCGCACGGAAGTGTCCGGCGGGGGCCATCCGAGGAGAGAAGAAACAACCGCACGTCATCGTGACGGAGAAGTGTACGAAGTGCGGCGTGTGCTACGACGCCTGCAGATTTGAAGCGGTGGTTAGGAACTAGCCCCAGAGGTATTTGTCCATGATCAAGGTAGTCATCAACGGCCGTGAAATCTCGACGGAGAAGGGACGCACCATTCTACAGGTGGCCCGCGACGCCGGAATCGACATTCCGACGCTCTGCAATCATGAAGCGCTGCCTCCTTATGCCGCATGCCGCTTCTGTATGGTTGAAGTGACCAATAAGAGCGCCACTACTCGCTGCCGCGCCTCGTGCATCTTCCCGGTCGAGGAAGGGATGGAGATCAAGACGCACTCCGAGCGGGTGTTGAGAATTCGCCGCGTGTTGGCGGAACTGATGCTCGCCCGCTGTCCGGAGTCCGACGTGATCCGCGACTTGGCCTACGACATCGGGGTGGGGAAGTGCCGGTTTGACCGCCCCCGCGGCGAGAAGTCCCCTTGCCAGACCTGCGGGATTTGCCGCATCCGCGAAGAGATGCGGATCGCCTCACCGGGGGATGTTCCCAGCACCATCGTCGGCAAGAGCGGTTGTATCTTGTGCGGGATGTGTGTCCGCATGTGCGACGAGGTGATGAAGATCGGCGCGCTGACGTTTGAAGGCCGCGGCATGCGCCGTCGCGTCACGACCCCCTTCCGCAAGCCGTCCGAATTCTGCGTCACCTGCGGGGCCTGCACTTCCATTTGCCCCACGGGCGCGATCGATCTGTTGCGCATTCGCTCCCAGCCGCCCGTGCCGATCCCATCGGAGTTCGAGGAAGGACTGGCCAATCGCAAACCGATATTCGTGCCGTTCCCTCAAGCCGTCCCGCGCACGCCGGTAATCGACAAAAACGCCTGTCTCTATTTTCAGACGGGCGGCTGCAAGGTCTGCGAAGACAACTGCCAGGTGGAAGCCATCGACCACACCATGCAGGAACGCGTGCAAGAGATCGAGGTCGGCAACATCATCATGGCCACCGGCTGGAAACTGTTTGACTGCCGGCAGATTGCGCAGTACGGCTACGGCCGGCTGGCGAACGTCTACACGAACCTGGAGTTCGAGCGGCTCTGCAACGCCGCCGGCCCGACCAATGGCAAGGTCGTCCTCCGCGACGGCAAGACCGAGCCGAAGTCGGTCGCCATCATCCACTGCGTCGGCAGCCGCGACACGAAGACCAACCCCTACTGCTCGTCGGTCTGCTGCATGGCGGCCCTGAAGTTCGAACACCTGCTGCTGGAAAAGACGAAGGCCGAGGTCTACGCCTTCTACATCGACATGCGCACGCCGATGAAGGATTACGAGGAGTTTTACCAGCGGCTGCTGGAAGAGGGGGTCCATTTTGTCCGCGGCAAAGTGGCCGAAGTTTCCGAAGCCGCCCGTTGCCCCGAGGAGAAGGGCCGGCTTATCGTGCAAGTCGAAGACACGCTGGTTGGAAAACAACGGCGGATTCCGGTCGATATGGTCGTGCTGATGGGGGCGATGGAGCCGCAGACCGACGCCAAGGAACTCGGCATGAAGTGCGGCATTTCCTGCGGCATGGCCGGCTGGTACACCGAGCGGCATCCGAAGCTCGATCCCGTGGCCACCATGACCGACGGCGTCTTTGTGGCGGGCGTGTGCCAGGGTCCGAAGGATATTCCCGCCTCGGTGGCCCAAGGGGCCGCGGCCGCCGCCCGCATCGCCGGCATGATCACCCAGGGAGAAGTGATGATCGAGCCGATCGTCGCCTCGATCGACGAAGAGGAGTGCTCCGGCTGCCGCATCTGCAACAACATGTGCCCGTACAACGCCATCGAGTTTGACGAGGAGAAGAAGGTCAGCCGCGTCATCAGTGCCTTGTGCAAGGGCTGCGGCACCTGCGTGGCCGCCTGCCCCGCCGCCGCCATCACCGGAGCGCACTTCAACAACGAGCAGATTTTCGCCGAGATCGACGGGATTCTGTGGGACGCAAGAACGCCAGCGGAAAACGAGCCGGCGACTGTGTAGATTTAGGGGAGAGAGGAGAGGGAAACCGCTTGCGGTTTCGCACCAAGGCGATTGCGGCTTCGCAACGAGGGAGGAAGCGAAGACATGCGGAACACGATGGTTTGCCCCAAATGCGGATCGCGTGACATTTTCGTCGTTCCTGGTTCGGTTGGGTTTGGTGGAGCTGGGAGCAATATCATTGCAGGATCCACTATATTCAGCGCCGTAAAGGTCGCACGTTATTTGTGTAGCGGCTGCGGTTTCATAGAAGAGTGGGTTGATGATCCGGACGGCCTAGAGAAGATCAAGAACAAGTACGGAGCGGATAAACGTTAGGGTGTTTTGGGGCCGAAGGCCCTCGTTTCTCCCAGCCCAGGGCAACGCCCTGGGAGACAGGGAATTGCGGGTTTTCAATCCGGCCCAACGGGCCAACCGTTCGATTGGTTTCCGCGAGAAGGGTTGGCCCGTTGGGCCGAAAAAGGTGAAATGACAAAACCGCCCCCCAGGGCGTTGCCCTGGGCTGGGAAAATCGACGCCCCTTCGGGGCAACAAATCGAAGATCGAACGCCTCGTGACGATAAACCGAAAACTGACAACCGTTAACTTTGGCCAGCTACCATGTCCAACGAAAACTTCGAGCCGAAAATCGTAGGCTTCCTCTGCAACTGGTGCTCCTATCGGGCGGCCGATCTGGCCGGCTCGGCGCGGATTAAGTATCCGCCCAACGTGCGGATCATCCGCGTGATGTGCAGCGGACGGGTCGATCCGACCTTCGTCTTCAAGGCCCTGGCCGACGGGGCCGACGGCGTGATGGTCGCCGGCTGCCATCCGGGCGAGTGCCACTACATCGAGCAGAACTATAAAGCCATGCGGCGGTTCTCGATGATGCAGCACACGTTGCGGGCGATGGGCGTCGAAGACGACCGCGTGCAGTTGGTCTGGGCCTCCGCCGCCGAAGGGCAGCGGCTGGCCGAGGCCATCACCAAGCTGGTCGCCGACGTGAAGCGGCTCGGCCCGCTCCATTGGCCCGCCAACTGGCAGGAGAACGGCCAGCGGCTGCACGCGCTGGAGGCCATCAAGAAAGAACACGAAGAGGCGATGGAGGTGCCGGCATGAGCAAGCAACCCAAGGGAAAATTGGCGATCTACTGGGCGGCCTCCTGCGGCGGCTGCGAAATCTCGATCCTGGCCATCGACGAGAAGATTCTCGACGTTGCCGCGGCCTTCGACATCGTGATGTTCCCCTGCGGCGCCGACGGCAAGGTCCGCGACGTCGAGAAGATGCCCGACCAGTCGATCGACGTCTGCCTGTTCAACGGCGGCATCCGCACCAGCGAGCAGGAATACATGGCCCAACTGATGCGGCGGAAATCGAAGGTTCTGGTGGCCTTCGGCTCCTGCGCCAGCGAGGGCTGCATTCCCGGCCTGGGCAACATGAACACGCGGCAGCAGATTTTCGACACGGTTTACAAGGAGGGCTCGGCCACCACGCCGGTCAACCCGCAAGAACGTTCGTCCGCAGCCGGAAACCAAGATGCCCGAGGGCACGCTGCACCTGCCGGTCTTCTACGACACGTTGAAAACGCTCGATCAGACGGTGGACGTTGACTATTATCTGCCCGGCTGCCCGCCGGAAGCGGAGAACATCTGGAAGGCCATCGTAGCGATCCTTGAGGGCAAGCTGCCGCCGAAGGGCTCGACGATCGGCGTGAATACGACCGTGTGCGACGAGTGCAAACGGAAGCGGAACGAGAAGAAGATCAAGAAGTTCTACCGTACCTGGCAGATCATCCCCGACGAAGAGACCTGCCTGCTGGAGCAGGGCCTGTTGTGCTGCGGCATCGCCACCCGCGCCGGCTGCGGGGCATTGTGCCCGGTGGTCAATTCCCCCTGCATCGGCTGCCACGGCGGCAACGAAGGAGTGGCCGACTACGGCGCCCGCATGATCAGCGCCGTCGCTTCAGTGATCGACAGCAATGACCCGGACGAGATCGACAAGATCATCAGCGAGGGCATTCCCGATCCGGTGGGAAGTTTCTATCGATTCAGTTTGGCGAGCAGCCAGTTGCGGCGGAAGAAGAAGGTGGCTAGTGGCTAGTGGCCAGTGGTCAGTGGCCAGTGGTCAGTGGTCAGTGAAGAACTCGTTCCCACGCTCCGAGTGGGAACGGACTTGGCTCGACGCTCTGCGTCGCAGACCGAAGGAAACGAATAAACTAGACCAGGGCCGTTTACGGCCCTTGGCCGCAAAGCGGTAATAGGCCCGGCGTTTACGCCGGGTTAGAGAGACGGTGGAGTGATCGGATTGTCAGGCCCGTTTACGGGCCTCCTGTTGTCGGGCCGCCGAGCAGGACACCCGTGAACGGGCGTGACAGGTGTGAGCAGAGATAACACTATAGTGCGAGAATCGTCGCCTGCTAACCCGGCGTAAACGCCGGGCCTAATACCGCCTACGGCGGACAACGCCCGTAAACGGGCGTCAGCACTCGCGTAGCGCGAAGCGAAGGAATTGCGACAGGCTGGCATTGATATGGCGAACACAAATCCAAGACTTTCGAAGGACCGCGACGAAATAGTCCTGAAATTCAAGGAGCTTATTGAAAAGGCAGACGCTGCTTGTGAGGCTTTTCAACAATCGAAGGACGGCACGATACGCGGCGATGCGTACTTTGAACTGCGCGTCAGTTCCATCAACCTGCTATCACGGCTTTCTTCCGAAGATAGCATTTATGTGCAAGAACTGAAGCAGATGAAACCGAACGCATTCTCGATGAAGGGGGTTCTTGAAGCCGCGCGTGTTGACTACTTGCAGGGGTTTATGGCGGATCACCGTCTCCTGATTTCCGCCGAAGTGTTTTCCGACCTGCTGGTTCAAGCTGAGGTGCTTCTGGACCATGATTACAAGGATGCAGCCGCCGTAATCGTCCGCGCAGTTCTTGAGGATGGGATTCGGAGGCTTTGCGAATCGCACAAGATCGAGGTCGGCAGGCGGGATACGATTCAGCAATTAAACGAGAGACTGTACAAGGAAGGGGCGTACACGGCGCTGCAACACAAAGAGATCATTGCGAAAGCGGAAATCGGCAACTGCGCCGCCCACGCACGCTTCGACGAATACAAGAAAGAGGATGTTGTTGCTTTCTTGGAGTTTACCCTCCGATTTCTTGCTCAATACTTGAAATGACTGTCGGCATGGAGTGAAATAGACTATGAAGCGTATTTCCATCGACCCGATCACGCGGCTTGAAGGGCACGGCAAGATCGACATCTTCCTGGACGATCAGGGGGACGTGGCCAACGCCTATTTGCAGATTCCCGAACTGCGCGGCTTCGAGCAGTTTTGCGTCGGGCGGCCGGCCGAGGACATGCCGAACCTGACGTTGCGGATCTGCGGCGTCTGCCCCGAGGCCCATCACATGGCGTCCGCCAAGACCTTGGACGCTCTGTTCCACGTCGATCCGCCGCCGGTGGCCAAGAAGCTCCGCGAACTGCTTTACAGTATCTTCTTTGCCACCGACCACACGACCCACTTCTACGCCCTGGGCGGGCCCGATTTCGTCGTCGGCCCCACCGCCCCGCCGGCCGAGCGGAACATCTTGGGCGTGGTGGCCAAGGTCGGCATGGACGTCGCCAAGCACGTCTTGAAGATGCGGCACGACGGCCATGCCCTGATCCAAATGATGGGCGGCCGCCGCGTACACCCGAACTGGGGCCTGCCCGGCGGAGTTAGCCGCGGCATCAATGAAGAACAACGCAAGGAAATCGAAGCCCGCGGCCGCGAGGCGATCGAGTTCGCCAAGTTCTCCTTGAAGGTCTTTGACGACATCGTCCTGAAGAACTCCGAATACGTGAAGCTCATCACCGGCGACGTCTATGTTCACAAGACCTACAACATGGGCATGGTCGATGCCCGCAACTGCACGAACTTCTACGACGGCGAGATTCGCGTCACCAGCCCGAGCGGCAAGGAACACGCGAAGTACGACTGTTCGCAGTACCGCGAGTTCGTCGCCGAGCGGGTCGAGCCGTGGTCGTACTTGAAGTTCCCCTACTTGAAGAAGATCGGCTGGAAGGGTTTTGTCGATGGCGAGGATTCGGGTGTTTACAAGGCCACGCCGCTGTCGCGCTGCAACGCCGCCGACGCCATGGCCACGCCGGCCGCCAACGCCGAGTACAAGCGGATGTACGACACCCTCGGCGGCAAGCCGATCAACCATACGCTGGCCACCCACTGGGCCCGGCTGGTCGAGTTGCTCTACGCGGCCGAGCGCTGGGTCGAGCTGGCCACCGATCCGCAGATCACCAGCAAGGAATATCGAGTGCTGCCCACGCAGACGCCGACCGAAGGGGTCGGCTGCGTCGAGGCCCCGCGCGGCACGCTGACGCACCACTACGCGACCGACGAGCGCGGCATCCTGACGAAGGTGAATCTCATCGTCGGCACGACGAACAACAACGCCCCGATCTGCATGTCGGTGAAGAAGGCCGCCCAGGGGCTCATCAAGAAGGGCAAAGTGAGCGAGGGCCTGTTGAACATGGTCGAGATGGCCTTCCGCGCCTACGATCCCTGTTTCGGCTGCGCCACGCACAGCCTGCCCGGCCAAATGCCGCTGGAAGTGACGATCCGCGATCCGCAAGGCGACGTGATCGAGCGGCTGTCGCAGTACACTTGATCGCTGTCATAAGCACCGTGCTTGACGCCCCTCCAATCGGCCGATATGATTTCTGGTATAGGAGGGATACGAATGATGACCCCTGAAAGTCTGCGCGACGAGCTTCGCCGGCAGCCGTTTGTGCCGTTGCGAATGCACCTGACCGACGGAAAGACCTACGACATCCGCCGTCCCGAGATGGCGATGGTGACGTCGCGGGAAGTTTACGTCGGTCGCGAAGAGACTTCGCCCGGCAGCGGCATCGCGAAGGGATGCGATCTGGTGGCGCTGTTGCACGTCGTGTGCGTGGAACAGGTGCCGCTCTCGCCTTCTGCGGCATGATGGATTCTATGACGGCTATGAAGCCTGATCGCGATAAATGGACCGAGCAGGATTTCGACAATTTCGGTTGGCACGATTGCTGCGTCCACGCCATTCGGTTCCGCAATCCCGATGAGGGATACGACTTCGATCTGGTCCTAGATATCGACCAGATCCTGGAATGGATCGAGGTACCAGGAGGTTTCAACTTCGTAGTTGCCCCGGCGCTGCTGACCTTCAGCAATGTCAATGAACTTGTTATTGACCTGGAATTGGCATACAAGGAGCATTTGGAGATCAACTGGATTGAGCGGGAAGAGATTTCTGCAGAACCTTATCGTGAGTTCCGGTGGACAATCCATTTCCACTCGTTGACCGGCCACAAGAACACGATACGTTTTCGCTCAAACGGGTTCGTCTTGGCGCTGACCAAGCAACTGAGGACGATCGAATGCCAGGGCCTTGAAGATCACGAGAGATAACTACCCAAGCGAGACCGCATTGCGCATCGCGGTGGAACGAACAGCCTGCTGGACTTGCTTGTCTTCAAGAACCTCGCGGACACTCTCGTATTGATCCGCTGGAATGAGGAAGTAGGCGGCGCTCGTGCGCGGGTCGGTGACGTAGAGCAGGTGGCCCGCCGATTGATCGAGGGCTTGCTGCTGTTCGGGAGAAAGTGGAACGCTCGTGGCCGTGTTCATTTCCCGCCAGAATGCCTCTGCTCGATTCTAGCGGAATCCACGCCAGCCATCAACTTGGTTCCCGGTTCCGCGGTTTAGCGTGGTATCTGTCGCTTGCATTTTGGTCGGGCTTTAATCATACTGAACGCTCCGGCAAAGGCTGCGTAGCCGGTACATATTTCCTAGACTCGCACCCCTCTGAAGTGCTGGACCGCAATGAGATTTCCCAAGTCTTTCAGGTCTCTCTCCGTCGCCCTGGCCATTGTGGCCGCCGGGCTGCTGCTTTCCCCTGGGCTGATTGAGCCGTCGCTGGCGGCCCCGAGTGCCGCGGCTCTGCAGGAGCCGAAGGACTTGGCCGGATTCCAGGCCCTGCAAACGCAGATTCAGGCCGTCGTGCATAAAGTGTTGCCCGCGGTAGTGGGCATCCAGATCGGCGGCGCCGCCGGCAGCGGCGTGATCGTCAGCGAAGATGGGATCGTGATGACCGCCGGCCACGTTGTCGGCAAGCCGGGCCAGGCCGTCACCTTTTATCTTGCCGACGGCAAGAAGGTCAAAGGCATTACGCTCGGCCTGTCCGCCGGGGCCGACGCCGGGCTGATGAAGATTACCGAGCCGGGCAAGTGGCCTTTCGTCCCGTTGGGCGACTCCGATGCACTGAAGCCCGGTATGTGGTGCTTGGCCATCGGCCACCCGCTGGGCTATTCCCCGGGGCGTCCGCCGGTGGTTCGCGTCGGCCGCATCTTGCAGAAAAGCGAGAGTATGATCCAGACCGACTGCCCGTTGGTCGGCGGCGATTCGGGCGGGCCGCTGGTGGACCTCGAAGGAAAGGTGATCGGCATCAACAGCCGCATCATGAATCCCACCGACGTGAACCTGCACGTCCCGGTGAATACCTTCCGCGAGATGTGGGATCAGATGCTCAAGAGCCAGGCGGTGCAGCCGGTGTTGCCCGGCCGCAACGGGCCGGACGTGAAAACGCCCTTCCGCCAGGTTGTGCAGGCCGCGAACCAGTGCGTGGTTCGCATCAAGTGCGACGGGCAGGACGTCGCCTTGGGAACAATCGTCGGCCCCGATGGTTGGATCTTGACCAAAGCCAGTGAAATCCTGGCGTCAGCCGTCGAGATCAAGCCAAGGGGGAAAATCACCTGCCGGCTTCGCGACGGCCGCGAATTGGAGGCACGAATCGTCGGCATCCATCCGCATCTCGACTTGGCGATGCTGAAGATCGACGCCCTCAATCTGCCGATCATTCCCTGGAACCCCTTGCAACCGACGGTCGGTCAATGGCTGGTCACCGCCGGAATGGAGGATGACCCGTTGGCAGTGGGCATCGTCAGCGTTCCGCGGCGGTCGATTCCGCCCATCGGCGGAGTGATCGGCATCCGACTTGCCGAGAGAGACGATAAGGCGATCATCGAAGAAGTCCTTCCAAGAAGTCCCGCGGAGGCGGCGGGGTTGAAGCCGCAGGACATCATCACGCAAATCAACGGCCAGAGCGCTCCCAGCGTCATGGAACTGCGCAATCTGTTGCGGCGGCATAAGCCGGGCGAGACGATTCACCTTACGGTCATACGCGGCAAGCGGACCCTCGAATTCGCGATCAAAATGATCAAATTCGCCTCGCCGGGACTCGACCGGCAGACGCAGATGAACGCGATGGGTGTTGGGGTAAGCGGACGATCCGACAATTTCCCCGCCGTCCTGCAACACGATACGGTTGTGCGGCCCATCGATTGCGGCGGGCCGGTGGTCGATCTCAGCGGCAAGATCGTGGGGGTGAACATCTCCCACGCCGGCCGCACCGAGACCTACTGCTTGCCGACCGACGTCGTGCTTGCGTCGATGTACGAGCTGATGTCGGGCCGGCTTTCGCCGTCGATCCTCGAAGCCGCAAGAAAGATAGCCGCCCAAAGGGACGCAGCCGAAGAGAAGGCCGCCGCGGAAAAAGCCGCCGCGGAGAAAGCCGCCGCCGAGAAGAAGGCTGCCGAGGAAAAGGCGGCCAAGGAAAAGAAGGCCGCTGAGGAACAGGCTGCCAAGGAGAAGGCTGCTGCCGAGAAAGCCGCTGCGGAGAGGAAGGCGGCGGAAGATAAGGCTGCTTCCGCGAAGAAGGCGGCCGAAGCGAAGGCGGCTGCGGAGAAAGCCGCCGCGGAGAAGAAGGCCGCTGAGGAAAAGGCAGCCAAGGAGAAAGCCGCCGCGGAGAAGAAAGCGACGGAAGAAAAGGCTGCCGCTGCGAAGAAGGCGGCCGAAGAGAAGGCGGCTGCGGAGAAAGCCGCTCAGGAAAAGGCTGCCAAAGAGAAGAAGGCCGCCGAAGAGAAAGCCGCTGCTGAAAAGAAGGCCGCCCAAGAAAAGGCTGCGAAAGACAAGAAGGACGCCGAGAAGAAGCAGAAGGGGCAGAAGTAGTCGCAACGCGACTTGCGGAGCGCGGGCTGGGTGCCATGCCCACGCTTGCCGTGGGCATGAGTCCTGCCAACACGCCGCATGGCCACGCAAGCGTGGCCATGACACCCGCTGCAATGCGGCCTACCGCGGCATTTCGTACAAGCCGTTTCCCGACCGGCGAAGTTTCCCCTGTCGGGCCAACTCCTCCCAAACGGCGTCAGGGTATTGATCGGGCGGGGTGATGCCGACGATTCCCGATGCCCGGCCGCTGCTCATCGGCCCGACGCCGATCCGCGACTGATCGTCGAGGCAGGTCAGTTTCAATCGTTTCTTAAATGCCTTCAGGGCCGCTTTGAGTTGCTGCGGATCGATCGCGCTGGGCGGCAGCGGGGTGGGGTTGCACATAGCGTGTTTTCCTGGTGTGATTTCCAGTCCTAGGGAGCTTAGGACCGGCGAATCAATAACTGTCGAATTCCGAAGGGGACAGTCCCATTTTCGTCGAACGAAAATCGGGACAGTCCCCTCTTCCCGCCGGTCCTTATGCGCCAGTATAGCGAATTTCGAAACGACGGCGAGTCGATCCGAGCGTTCACGACCGCAAGCCGACCACTGGCCGTCGCTTTGCCGGATTGCCGCTTCCCTTTGGGCGCGGCTAAACTTGCCCCCCATCTCTTATCCCTCATCCCTCTCCCCCCATCCACTCCGGCACCGGCTGCACCTTGCCGTCGCGATCCACTACCGCCAGCGTGACGTGGCCGACGGCCAGGCACTCGCCGTCGCGAAATAGCTCGTACTGGTGCTCGATCTTTGCCCGGGTGACGCGAACGATCGTGGTGCGGAGCCGCAAGAGGTTGTCGTAATGGGCCGGCCGGCGAAAACTGCATTCGGCCTTCACTACGACCACCAACGTGCCCTCCGCTTCCATTTTGCGGTAGTTTCCGCCCGCGGCGCGGAGAAGCTCGGTCCGGCCAATCTCAAAGTAGGTAAAATATGTGGCATGGTGCAGCAACCCCATCGGGTCGGTCTCCTGATATCGCACTCGCAGTTCGATTTCATGTTGTTGTAGCATGGGCGGGTCTTTCTTGACGGGTGTCTGTTCAACTACCCCGGCCGAGCGTATAGTGGGGTAATCCACTGGCGGGAAGGTCTTTTTCTTCGAGGTATCCCATGAGTATCGACGAATCGGCCGGCGTCGGCTTTGCCACCATGCGAGGCAGAAATTACCCCGCAATTCGGCAGTTTACGATTTTCTTGGAGAATCGGGTAGGGAAGCTGCTGGAAGTGATTCGCCGATTCGAGGGGAGCCGCGTGCGGATCGTGGCGCTGTCGATCTCCGATATGGCCGAGTGCGCCCTGGTCCGACTGCTGGTGAGCCATCCCGAGCAGGGACGCGAAATCCTGGAACGGGCCGGATTGGCGATCGTCGAGAGCGACCTGCTCGGCGTCGAAGTCCCCAGCGGGCATTCGGCGCTGTTGGAGATCTGCACCGCCCTGTTGCAGGCCGAGGTCAACATCATCCAGGCGTATCCCCTGCTGGTTCGCCCCCGCGGTCATGCTGCCGTGGCCCTGATGGTCGACAATATCGAGATCGCCCAGGACACGCTGATCAACAAAGGCTTCGCCATGATTACCGAAGCCGACCTGCAAGAGGACGAATAATCTACCCCGCCAATTCCTTGGGCACTTCACTCAGTCCACGCACGGTCATGCGATCGACGGCTTCCCAGGGAACGACGACCAGCGAAATCGTCGAGTTGGGTTCGAGCGTCGTGAATACGCCGTGACCGCTTTCCCCCGAGGCATGGGCGAGGAACTGGTCCGGTACGATCGTCTCGCCGCTTCGCAGCCGAAGTTCGATCGTTGCTCCCTGCGGGCGCATGTTCCAGAGTCGGGCAAACACGGCGCCGGTGGTTTCCGCAGTGCTCGCCCGGTCGGGTGCCGCGGCGGGTTGTGCCGCCCTTGTGCCGATCTGCGATCCCTCTCGTCCATCCGCCGGGCCGCGGCCGATCTCCTGCTCGGTCTCCTCCTCGGCGGGAATGTCCTCATAAGTGGGGATGCGAAATCGTGAACCGCATTCGGGGCATTCGCCGGGGCGTCCCTGAAGGCTCGCGGGTCCGTGCAATCGATGCCCATTGGGGCAGAGGAACTCGAAATCGGCCTCCTTTGCAGCGCCGGCCGTTCCGGCGGCGTGTCTCCCCGTGACACTCGAATCGGTGAAATCGGGCTGCGGTAGGCTCGGGTCGGAATCGCCCGTCTTCGGCAGGTTCTGATCGGCAGCGTCGGGCACGCGGAACTTGACCCCGCAGCGGGGGCACTTCGCCGCTCTGCCCGCTTGGGTCGCCTGACAACGAATTTTGTGCCCATTCGGGCAGAGAAACTCGATCATGGGGGATTCCTACCAGATCGTACCTCACCGTTACAGGCGAGACAAACCATTTGTCGAGAAAAGCCGTCCTTGACAGCCCGTCGTCATGTGCGACACTACATAATCCTGGCAAACCGTACTCTTCACGCTCCGCGTGAAGTGATTCGTGCCGGGCATTCCTCTCGCGGAGCGAGAGGAGTACGTTCGTTGTCGGAAACGCGCAGAGAAGCAGGCCCCGGTTCGAGTTGCCGCATGTCGATCATCGTCGTTTGCCGCGGATGCCTGAAGAGTTACAAGGTCAGCGACAAGCACGCGGGGAAGACGGCGCCGTGCCCCAACTGCAAACGCCCGCTTCAGGTTCCCACCAAGGAGTCCGAGGTCAAAGTCCACGCTCCCGAGGAGTTTGGGGGCGGCGGCAAGAGCACGACGGGCAAACTCATCACCAAGCCCATCGCCCACGTGAACGTCAGGCTCAAGCCCACGACCGCGGCCATCCTTGCCGCAAGCGTGGCGGGCGTGCTGGCCGTGACGTGGAGCCTCGGCCACGCGGGTTTGTTCGACGTCGACCGGGTCGGTGTTTTCCACGCTGTTGTCACGGCCTCCGTCGGGCTGCTGCTAATCTCACCCCCCCTGGCCGTCGCGGCTTACGAAATGCTCCGCGACGACGAATTCGAGCCGTTCCGCGGCCGGTCGCTCTACCTGCGGTCGGCCGCCTGCGGCTGGGCCTATGCGTCGCTCTGGGGCGCGTTTGCGATTTTGTCGCGCTACATCGTTACTGGAGAGGTGTGGAACTGGTTCTTCGTCCTGCCCTTTCTCGGCGTCGGCGCCCTGGTGCCGATGGGCGCATTCGATCTGGAGTTCGGCGACGGCCTGTTTCACAGCGGGTTCTATCTCGTGGCCACGTTGTTGCTTCGCTGGGCGGCGGGAATGGACCCGATTTGGAGCGCACATTTATAGCAGAATAGCCGGGGGCCAACGGCCCGCGGCCGGGGGCGACGTCTGGCGGCCGACGGCACCTGGGCCCCGGGTTTCCTTGTACCTCGAAGCCGCCGTACCGGCGGCTGCTAAACGGTGAGGACCATAACTGATGAGTCTACGGCGATCTCTCTACTGTCTTGCGATTCTCTCGCTCGGCTCGATCACCGCCATTGCCGCCGAGCCGTTCCGCTTTCCCGAGGGACGTTACGGCAAGGGCGAACTGCGTTACATTAACGGTGTGCCCGTTCTGACGGCGGTCGGGACGCCGGAGGAGATCGGCGGCCAGATCGGGGCGCTGGCGGTGAAACCGTCGCTACCATTGGTCGCCCACTTTGACGAGTTCCTCAAGAAGAAGGGCCTCGACAAGATCTCTCCGGTCATCTTCGCCGCCTCCGAAGCCCTCTATCAACGCTTTCCCAAGCGATACCGCAGCGAATTGGAAGCGATGGTCAAGGCTTCCGGGGCCGACCGCAATCTGGTGGTGCTGGGCAACACGGCGTTCGATTTGGAGCAACTCCTCTTGGGGTGTTCCGGCCTGATCGTCAGCCCGGATCGGAGCGCGACCGGCGGAACGCTCTACGGCCGGAATTGCGACTTCCCATTTACGGACATGATCGAAGAGTACAGTCTGGTGATCGTGTATCGTCCGACGGGCAGAAAAGCGTTCGCGATGGTCACGTTCCCGGGCGTGCTGGCGTCGAACTGCGGCATGAACGAGGACGGCCTGACGTTGGGAGCCAACACGGCCCGGAAATCGGCCGACGGCGCCCCCAGCTTCAATCCCGCCGGCCTGCCCTACTCCGTCGCCGCGCGCGAGGTGATGGAGACCTGCGGCTCGGTCGACGACTTCGACCGTTGGATCCGCGGCCACTCGCGCACCGGCCACGGGCTTCTCCTGGTCTGCGACCAGAAGCAACAAGGCGTTTACGAACTGACGACCACACACCTCGGAGTGCGCAAGCCGGAGGACGGCCTGGTCTACTGCACGAATCACTACCGGCTTGCCCCGATGGCATTTCCCAACCCGAAGTGCCCGCGCTACGAAACGCTCGCCACCAGCCGCAACATCAAGCAACTCGGCGTCGCCGACGTCGCCCGACTGCTGCACGCCGTGAACCAGGGGAGCCACACGATCCAGACGATGGTTTTCGAGCCGGCCAAGCTGGTTTTGCACCTGAACATCGGCTCCGGTCCCACGTCGGCCAAGCCGCTTCACCGATTGGATCTGAAGCCGCTCTTACAGCCCCCTGTCGCTTCGGCTGTCCGCCGCTGAAGCCCGCACTGAATTTCTCATGACCACAATCCTCGAAATCCCCGAGATCATCGCCCTCGACACCCGCCGGGCGTTGGTGCGAATTCCACCGGAGGTCGACGTGCCGCTGACGCCGCGCGTGCGGCAGTTGATCGACGCGGCCGAGTTCCGCCGGCTGGCTCGCATCAGCCAATTGGGCCTGGTGTCGTTGGTCTATCCGGCGGCGATCCACACGCGCTTCGAGCACTGCCTCGGCGTGTATCGTCTGGCCCTGTTGTACCTGAAGCAACTCGCGCACGACGAGCGATTCGCCAGGGCCGTCAATGCCGCCAAGGTCGAGGTTTTCATTGCCGCGGCCCTGCTGCACGACCTGGGCCACTGGCCGTTTTGCCATCCGATCGAAGACATGCGGCTGCCGAGCGTGCCGAGCCACGAACTGTTCGCCAACAGTTTCCTGCTGGAAGGGGAGATCGCCGACGTGCTGCGGCACGACTGGGACGTCAATCCCCGCAACGTCGTCGCCCTGTTGAGCGAGAAACCGCGCGACACGGCCGGCAAGATCCTCGCCAGCATGTTGTCCGGGCCGATCGACATCGACAAGATGGACTACTTGTTCCGCGACAGCCTTCATGCCGGCGTTCCCTACGGGCGGCATTTCGATCAGCAGCGGCTGCTGGGCAGCCTGTGTCTGAATGCGGCCGGCGATGGGCTGGCCGTGGCCGACAAGGGCAAGACCGCCGCCGAGTTGATGGTCTTCGCCCGCTACGTCATGTTCAGCGAAGTCTACTGGCATCACGGCGTCCGCGCCGCCACCGCGATGCTGCAACGGGCGTTCTATCTGCTGCACGGACTGCTCGACCTCGACGCGCTGTTTCGCATGACCGAGCACGAGATGATCGACGAATTGCAGCGTGCCGGCGCAGGAGGGCCCGCCGGCGAATTGCTCGACGGGCTGTTCGGACCGGCGCGGCATCTCTATAAACGGCTGGCCCAGTACAGCTTCGTCGAGCACGCCGAGCTTTACGAGCGGCTGGCGCGGCGGCCGTATCCGTGGCTTGTGGCCTGTGCCGAGCGTTTCGCCGCCATCGTCAGCACGCCGCTCGGCCGGGTGGTGGCGCCGCACGAACTGCTTTTCGACGCCCCGCCGGTAACGCGCGAGGTGCAATTCGACGTCGAAATCCACTTCCCCAAGGAAGACCGCTACCGCCCGTTGGGCGAGGTCTCGCCGGTGATCCGCGCGTTGGCCACCGAGCAATTCGACGACTACGTGAAGCGCGTCCGCATCTTCGCCCATCCGCGGCTGGTGGCTGAACTCCGCCGTCTCTCCGATCTGACGGAGTTGCTGGCCCGAGCGATCCAGCAGACGGAATGAGGCGTCGCGTCAGAATAGCCTGACTGATCTGCCGCACAACGGTCCTGATGGATTTTGACAAACAAAACCGGTGGCGACATGCCGGCGCTGTAGGGAACGGGCTCCGTCCCGTTCCGCCGCCCGGAACGCCGCGGAGGGCGTTCCCT
>CAWGNG010000010.1:0-20806 GCA_963823895.1 uncultured Planctomycetaceae bacterium | reverse complement strand
TTGTAACTCTGCGCACAGCTCCGCGTAGAGTGGGGTGTTTTCGATTTTGACGCCCCTGGAATCGCGCGGTTTGCGTTTTCGTCGATCGTCGCGTTTCCCGGCCACAACCGCGGTTGCAACGCAAGCGGCGCGGCGTGGAGGCCGTTGGCGCGGCCGTTTTCGGCCGCCGGTCCGATTCGCGCCGGCCGCGTTTTTTCGCCGTCGCACCCCATACAAGAATCACGTTGCAGCCGCGCACACACGCACGCATGTACACGTGCGAGCGCGCGGTGCAAACAATCCGCGCTCCCGGGCGAGTGGAAAATTTCTTTTTTCCAAGTCGCGTCGCCACAACGACTTGCGACTTGTGTTAAAACGGGCAAGATTTTTTGCAAGTCGTTGCAAAAAAACGACTTAGCGCGGTGTTCAATTTTGCGGCACTTTGGTTTAGGTAGGGGGCGGTTGGTTTTCTTCCGCCCGCCAAAAAACCGGGCGGCAGTCAGGATTCGCGGTCCTAACCGTCGCCCTAAACACCACCTACTGAGAAGGAGTAAGCGATGTCTACTGCTGTTGTAGCGTCATCCCATCGTGTCGGCAAGCGGCCGACGCACGCCACAAGGCTACGGGATGCAGAGTCATTCGTCGATAGCCTTATACTCAAAGGGGCTACGGTAGAGGAGATTGTGGCGGCGTATGAGCAAGAGTGCGAGTTCCGCAAGCCTGCGGAGATCGCTGCTGCAAAGGCAGACGCCTCATTCGGGCGTCGAGTGTATCGGGCGGTCTATCCCGTCAGGAAGGCCACGCAGAAGGGTTATCATCCTCACGTGGCGGAGACGGCGGAAGAGAAGCAAGCGTACCAGAAGCAATGGCGGGAGAAGCACAAGAGCTATCAGCGGGATTACTACCAGAAGCACCGCCAGCATATCCTCGCCAATGCCAAGGAGTGCCGCGCCGCTGCTCCCAGGCAGCGGCGGAAGACACTGGCTGAACTCATGGAGGGTGCCCGCAAGCGCTGGGCGGCGCGGAACCAGGGGTAACACAAATGGGAAAGCGAAAAGATCGTGAGAAGCGACTGCGAGCCGAGGCCATACGCACGGCTCTGGCAAAGCGGGTTGCGGAGGGCAAGCTGCAAACGACCTTCGATCCCGCGACGAGGACCATTCGGTTCTGGAGCCGCCCGCCTAGCAAGGGCGAGGGCAAGGCCAGCAACTAAGGCCGCCAGAGACCGCAACCGTAGCCTGCCGCTGGCTGGCCGCGGTTTTTTATCTCTTGTGGAGGAGCGGCCGTGCGGTGTTTTCGCTGCTGGCAACAGGGCGCGTTTGCGGCGTGCTGTTGCGTCGCACGGTTGGCCGCCTGGCACGTTCCCAGTGCAGTCGCGGAGAACCACTTGGCCGATCCTCAACAACCAAGACGCGATTTTGATGGACCCAATCCACCTCAGCCTCCAACGGGGCCGAGTCGGGAATCTCTCCCCAGGTATCGGGGATCGTGGATGATCCTGTAAGACACCCTGAGACGCACCGCCCAGGATCATCATCTGTCGGCGGCGGCTCGGTGGGCGGACAGGGCGGGAAAGCATCGGCCATCGCCTCCCATGCCGCTTCGGCGGCCTCGGCCTTCTTCATGCCCTTACTGCGGAACTCCTTGAGCGCCGTGTCCTTGAACTTGGACGCCTCAGCCCATCCGCCCTCACGTCGCAAACGTTCGGTCAGTTCGATCTTGGATTCAGTCATGGCAAATGCTCCTTACCCATTGTGAAAATCAGTCTTCGATGTTGTGTCTTCGCAGTTTATACGGGAGTGTCAGCAGCGAAACCGCCGGGGGGGGCTCGTCCAATTTTCGGCGGCACTGGGGTCGGCCTCTTGATTTCGACCGACCGCCGACCGCCAGATTCGATTTGGCGCGGGAATCGGCCCGTGGGCAATGTCTTGGCGAGCGCGGACGCCCTCGGACGCCCCGGGGGAGCCATCCAGGGCGACGTGATCGCCGGACAGCGTCCCACGCAAGGATTCCGGGGGCGTTTTCGAGCGCGGACGACCTTTGATGACTCGGGAGCCGTCCGGGGCCATCGGAACGCAAGAGCGCGCCGTGAACTGAACGTCAACGCCGGCTTGCGCCCATCTTTACCTCCCTGCCCCGTGTCGGCCCGGCCGTTGCCGAGGCACTGCTTCAGAATCGGTTTTGGCGCACTGCGACGGGGGCTAGCTGCCCTCTCTGCGCCGGGCGTGGTCTGGGTCGATGTCTTGGTCATGGTTGGGCTTCCCGCGCGCTTTCACGCCCTCTTTCGTCGCCCTGGTTCCCGGTGAGCATGACGGCGAGCCGTTCGCGGTCGGCCGGTGAGAGATTGGCGACGGCAGCGGCAAGCACGGCCAGCGGGTCGCCCTGGTCGATCCCTTCGCCTTCGTCACGGTGCCCGGCTTCGAGGTCGTTTGCGTTTTCCGGTTCGCTGGTGCAAACCCTGGTGCAAACTGGAAAAGGCGTCGGCGTAAGTGCCGAGTCTGTCACGTCTTCGGTTGTGGGTCTGCCATCCTCACACGGTGGAAGTCGAAGGTTCGAGTCCTTTGCCGCCCACCTCCCGTAACTCTTGCCGAAACTAGGACTTAGTTACCTGCCGGCGGTCGGCAGTGCGGCCCGTAAGTCGAAGCGAAAGCGCGTACACGTACGCGCGACCTTTGACGGAGGTCCACATCATGTCCGCCGTTTGCATCCACGTTCCCAAGTATTGTCTTCACAAAGCCCGCGGATTGGCCTATGTCCGTGACCGCGGCAAGGTCTGTTATCTCGGCAAATACGGCAGCCCCGAGAGCAAGGAAGCCTACGGGCGATTCCTGATCAAATGGGAGGCCCGTCGGGCCGGCGCGCCTCTGCCGTTGCCCAAGTCATCCGCGGAGCTGACCGTAGTCGAGTTGTGCGCGGCCTACCTCGACTATGCCGAGGGCTACTACCGCAAGCACGGCCAGCTGACTCGATCTCTCGATAACATCAAGCGGGCAATCAAGGTCGCCAGAGATCTCTACGGCCACCAGCTGGCCGCCACGTTTGGTCCCCTCGGTCTCTTGAACATCCAGCACAACCTGGCAGCCCGCGGTGCCACCAGGGCCTACGTCAACAAGCAAGTGGGCAACATCAAGAGGATGTTCCAATGGGGAGTGAGCCGCGAACTCATCCCGCCCAGTGTTCAAACCGCCCTATCGACCGTTGAAGGGTTGCGGATGGGCCGAAGCGCCGCGAGGGAGTCCAGGGCCGTGGCACCCGTGGCCGATGAGGTTGTCGACGCGACGCTGCCACACCTGCCGCCCGTAGTGGCCGATATGGTCCGTTTCGAGCGGTTAACCGGCTGCCGGCCGGGCGAAGTCTGTATGATCCGGCCGTGCGACGTGGATCGATCCAACGCGGTTTGGCGGTATCGGCCGGAAAGCCACAAAACCGAGTACCACGGCCGCGAGAGGATCATCTACATCGGCCCCCAGGCCCAAGAGGTGTTGCTACCGTATTTGCTCAGAGACGCCGAGATGTATTGCTTCCAGCCGGCCGAAAGCGAACGGAAGCGCCGCGAGGAGATGCGGAGCCGTCGCCGAACGCCCGTGCAACCGAGCCAGTGGAATCGGCGGAAGAATCGACCGATTCGGCCGGTCAAAGCGACCTATGACCACAACAGCTACGCCCAGGCCATTCGGAGGGCCGTGGAGAAAGCCAACGCCAAGCGGCGAAATGAAGCCGCCCAGGCAGGCGACGATAGCGCCGTGCTGTTGCCGCACTGGCACCCCAACCAACTCCGTCACACGATGGCGACGGAAGTGCGGCGACGATTTGGCTTGGAGGCCTCGCAGGTCAGTCTCGGTCACGCCAAGGCCGACGTTACGCAGGTGTACGCCGAGCGTGATGCCCGGCTTGCTGTGGAGGTTGCATTGAAGATCGGTTGAGGCAGTATCACAATCACATTGCCTGGTCGCGGCTGATCCCCGCACAGGTCGGCCGGCGCGCCGTGGTTCTCACCTACATCACGGCCGCCGGTTGACCCCGCCCGAGAAGAAAAACAGGTGTCTCATGAAAGAGTATTCTTCCACACGTCCGTCGAACCCTCACCGTGGGGACACCATGCACGAGCAGCGGTTGGCCAGGGCAATCGACTACCAGACCAAGGTTGTCGAACACTTGCAACGGCTGCCCCTGATTCAAGAGGTAGCTGACCACGTAGGGGTTTGCGCGAGCGCGCTTTGTCGTTGGCCGGAGTTTGCGGTCGCCCGCCGCAGGATTGCCAAGACGAAGCATCTGGAAAATCGCGGTCGGCACACTGGGAATGAAGATCTAGCCATCGACTTTCAGACAAACTACGTCAAACAGCACGGCCACTTGCCAATGTGCAAGGACGTGGCAACGGCCATCGGCGTTTCCCACTGTAGATCTTACCGCTGGCCACGCTTCGCTGCGGCGCGGCACGCACTGGAAAACGACCTGCGTCTGGCGGCAGCAAACGACAGTTTGCCAACTGCTGCTCACGTTCAAGGGGAATTTGGCTTTTCAAAGGGCTGCCTAGCTTATTGGAAAAAGCATGGTTGTTCTTACCTTAATGGCAGAAGCCCCACCGTGCAGAAGGTACGGCGGTCGGGCCGTGGCACGCAGTGGATGCAGTGTTGGCTCCGATCGGAAATGGAGGCAATCCAGACAGCAATCGACCAAGCTCCTGATGGGCAGTATTCCGACTCGGTTGGAACGTGGCTTAGCGCGCCAGAAGTCTATCGGCGGTATCAGCGGCTCACTGATCGAACGCTCAGACGCGATTGCCGGATACCCTGCCATGCCCTGGACGGCCAAAAGTTGCGTTCGCAGCGGGTGATGCTCCGCGTCCGCAAACGCGGCTGGAGATTGGTCACAGTTTACCCTGAGGCAGAGGTGCAACGACTGCTGATCGCTCAAACGCCAAAGGCCGACGGAATTCATAGGGATGACGCTGGCGAGTGGTTGCCCGCATGGCTTGCGGCCGCCCAACTCGGCGTTGGAGTGATGACGTTTAACGACTGGCGCAAGTGGTGTTCGCCACTGCACGCGCAAGTTAGTCGCCAAGAAACACTACGCCCGCCACCACCGCGGCCACCGCCGGAAAACCTGGCTCTACCTCAAAGCCGATTTAGACGCAATCGCAGCGAAACGGACAGCGGATGCAGAGGAGTTCTACAAGAGCAGCGACGGCGGTTATTGGTGGGTCGCTCGGGTAGCCGCCTCCCGCTTCGGTTTGCGGCAAACCTATCTCTATGAGCGGCGCAACCGGGGATTGCGGGCACAGCAGGTTTGGCTCCGTGTGGCTGGTGCTAAGCGGACGTACTGCAAGGTGTGGGTGTTCCACGAAGCCGACTTGAGGACGATTGCCACCGAACGCGGCGTCACCGTTTCCGGCGAAAGCAGCGTGGGGGAATCCGTAGCGCCAACTGGTGCCTCTGCCGGAACTGCGGGCAACGGTACAATGCTCCCGGCGGGCAAAGCAGACATGCAACCGGCTGCCGGAAGATCCGCAAAGTCACAATACAGCCGGCGTCGAGCTTATGAACGCGATCATCTTTGGTTGCAGTGGAGCACACAGGAGCAAATGACGCCCGCCACAATCAGGGATCGATGGAACCAATTGACCGATGATAAACGCCGCGATTTCTCTCCTCGGGCTTGGAAACGAATCGAAAGCGAAGCTGGGAAAGAGGGTAGTCGAGACATTGTCAAGAAGGCCATCCAATTGGCCAAGCGAGAGTCGACACAGACCGGGGAAAATTGACCTTTCCCCGGTTCTTTCCCCGGTTTTGCCCGCTTGCTTGCTCCCCGGTACCGTCGCGTATCCTTGCAATTATTGGATGAACATTCCCAATCGTTGCGAGGTTCTGAAATGGCGATTGATATTCGCTCCGAAGAAATCTTTTCCTTGATGGCGGCGACCAAGCTGCGCTGCTTCGGCAATCGCCGAGGCGGAAAACGCATCTCCGTTTGCACCCTTTGGCGTTGGGCCACCACCGGTTGCCGAGGCGTCAAACTTGAGACCATTATGGCTGGCGGTAGTCGCGCGACATCTCTCGAAGCGATCGAGAGGTTTTTTGAAGCGTTGACGCTACAGGCCGATGGGGAGCAGACTCCTGCCCCGCAACCGCCGCGCATGACCGCCGCGCGCCGCATGGAGATCGAAGCGGCCGAGCGGCGTCTCGCCAAGGCTGGAATCTAGTCTTCACGAAATGAAACGAGCGGCCTGGTGATAGCCGCCAGTTTCTGAATTGATCCCTAACTGAAAGGCATGTCCCATGAGAAGCGTTTTACCCGATCCGTCAGGCGATGGCCAAGGGACGGTCCTCGGAGACTCGATACCTGACCCGCAGGACGATCAGCCTGTACCAACAAGTCGTCTTGTGAACAGCGCCGATGCTGCCCTTGATCCGTTTGACCCATCTCGGCTGCGGCTGTCGCAAGATTTTGCAGCTAGCCTCGGCGTCAAGAAGGTGCTGCTTACGGTGCCGGTCCGCAAGCCGGCGAAAGAGTGGTGGATTCAGGTCCACCCAGACCCGGCCTATCGTATCCAGACCGCGGTTCTGGAATTGAAGGAGGATCGTGAGGTGTACCTTGTCGATCCGTCGTTGTGGCCGGAACTAGCGACGGAATCGACGTTCGGTCCACGAGCCCTGTTCACGTCAATCACTCGTCAGAACGTGTTGTTCGTCTGGCCGATCCGTCTGCCTGGGGCTGACGGGAAGATCGACGACTGGAATCGGAGCGCGTTGGAGGCAGCGGCGCTGGCGGCGGGAAAGTGGCTGCGGGTCCAAGCGAACATGCACCTTGGCGCGTACGAAGTGCAGGAGGCAATCGCGAACATTGCCCCCCCGCAGTGGCCCGAAGCGACGTTTGCCGATCTGCTGCGGGTGGCGTTCAAGGATCGGCACATTACCGACCTAGACCATCCGGTTCTGCGCCGGCTGCGGGGTGAGGCATGACGCCAAGGGCCCTGGACCCGTTCGCGCACGTCTGGCTGTGCGACTTTGAGTACCGCCAGCCGGAGGGCTGCCAGCCCGAAGTGCATTGCATGGTCGCGCGAGAACGGCGGACGGGTGAGACCATCCGTGCCTGGGGAGATGACTTGGCTCGGATGACGCAGCCCCCATTTGCAATTGGGCCCGAGGCGGTTTTCGTAGCCTTCTATGCCTCGGCCGAGATGAACTGTTTTCTGGCGCTGGGCTGGCCGCTGCCGGCGCGGATCCTGGATTTGTTTGTCGAGTTTCGCTGCCTCACCAACGGTCTGGCGGTCCCTTGTGGCAACGGCATCTTGGGTGCCTTGGCCTATCATGGGATCGATGGCATCGATGTGGCCGAAAAAGAATCCATGCGGGAATTGGCAATGCGCGGCGGACCATTCACGTCCGGTGAGCGAGCGGCACTCTTGGCCTATTGCGAAACGGACGTGGTGGCACTCGAAAAGCTACTGCCGGCCATGCTACCGCAGATCGACCTGCCGCGGGCACTGTTGCGTGGCCGGTACATGGCGGCGGCTGCGAGGATGGAATGGGCCGGCGTTCCGATCGACGTGGAAACATTGGATCGGCTCAAGACCCATTGGACGCAGATTCAAGGCCGGCTGATTGCCGCAATCGACGTTGACTATGGTGTGTACGTGCCCACGGGTCAGTCGATCAACGCCGGTTCCACCCGTGGCGCCGAACTGCTGCGGGTCGCCGAGAATCGGGGTGTTGATCCGTACCGGCTGGCTGAGGTGGCGGACGTGGTTTGGAGTGAGGAGCGAGTCGGCCATGCTGAACAACGGGCAGCCTTGGCCGTGGCGCGGAAGGCAACCGGGCTGACCGCACGGCGGATTGCTGACTGGGAAAACTCCGGTAAGGATTGTGCAACGTGGCCCGGGCTGGACGTAACAGCCCGTGAGCTAGCCGGCCAGTATCCCGCGCTTGGGATCGGCCGCGGGTTTGAGGAAGGCTCCGGATACGACGGTTTCGACTACGCTGGCCAGTTATGGGAGCTACTTCGGGGGGGCGCCCGTCCGATTGTCCCCAGACACGATCCGCAGGTTCTCGCCCGCGCGGCTGATCTGGCTGCATCGGCTGGACCATGTTGCGATTCGCAACGGCTGTCGTTCAACGCGCAACGCTGGGCCGAGTATCTGGCCCGTAACGGCATCCCTTGGCCGCGACTGGAGTCGGGCGCCCTGGACCTATCCGATGAGACCTTTCGGCAGATGGCGCGGCAGTATCCCCAGGTGGCGCCAATCCGGGAGCTACGTCACACCTTGGGCCAGTTGCGATTGAATGCGCTGGCGGTAGGAGCAGATGGCCGGAACCGCTGCCTGCTCTCGGCTTTTCAGGCCAGAACGGGGCGCAACCAACCGAGCAACAGCCGTTACATCTTCGGGCCAAGTTGCTGGCTGCGGGGTCTCATCAAGCCGGAGCGTGGCCGGGCTGTCGCCTATGTGGATTGGTCTCAACAAGAGTTTGGGATCGCCGCGGCGCTATCGGGCGATGGGGCCATGATGGAGGCTTACTCCTCCGGCGATCCATATCTGACGTTCGCCAAGCAAGCCGGCGCGGTGCCGGCCGATGCGACAAAGCAGTCTCACCCGCGCGAGCGCGGCCAGTTCAAGGTCTGCGCCTTGGCCGTCCAGTACCGCATGGGCGCCCGGTCCCTGTCGCAAGCGATCGGCCAGCCCGAGGTGGTTGGGCGGGAGCTGCTGTGCCTCCACCAGCAAACCTATCCTCGATATTGGGCGTGGTCTGAGGCGGCTGTGAACCACGCAATGTTGCGGGGCTGGCTGCAAACCGTGTTTGGGTGGCGGATTCAAGTCGGCCCGGACTGTAACCCACGGAGCCTGGCGAACTTCCCGATGCAGGCCAACGGCGCCGATATGCTGCGACTGGCGTGCTGCCTGGCAACGGAGCGTGGCATTGCCGTCTGTGCCCCTGTGCATGACGCGCTGCTGGTGGAAGGACCGGCGGAGATGATCGAAATCGTGGTGGCCGAGACCCAAGCGGCGATGGCCGAGGCGGCGAGGATCACCTTGAACGGGTTTGAACTGCGGAGCGACGCCAAGATCATCCGCTGGCCCGAGCGGTACATGGACGATCGCGGAACCATAATGTGGGACGCGATCATGGGCATCTTGGCCGAGTTGGATCGGGACACCCCACAAACGGACGTGTCCCATTTTGACCCCTTTACCTGTGGCCAAAATGGGCCACCCGTACAGTCTTATGTCTTCTAATATATATACCCCCTCGGCACCCCTGGATCTGGACCGCTACCGGCTGCCTGCCTCGGCCGCAAAATTGCTGGCCAAGCGGGCGCGGCTGCCTCGGCATCGCCAAGGGGAAGAATTCGTGCGAGGGCCGATCCCGCTGGTGTGGCTGTCCAAGGCGTGCAAGCTGCGCGGCAAGGCGCTGGCCGTGGCGATGGCGCTGTGGTTCAAAGCCGGCGCACAACGCAACACGCCCACCGTGGTGCTGTCTGGTGCCCTCTTGAAACGGTTCGGCGTGGCCAGCCGTAAGGCCGGCTATCGTGGTCTGGCCGCTCTTGAACGGGCCGGCCTTGTGGCCGTCGAGCGGCATACCGGCCGTTGTCCTGTCGTGACAATTCAAAACGTGGTCTAGCAAACACTGGAAGAAGAGACAAGAGAAACAGTGAAAGAGCCGTACAACAACTTGAAATCGCTGCCATCTAGGCGCACATCACCGGTATGTCGTGGGCCGGCCGCGAGGAGGACCGCGTTGTTCGCTACCACGTCGCCCACGTTCGCGCACGTTTGCGCTGTGTCGCGCCCTGTACCGACCTTTGGCCGAGTCCACCATCCTCGGCTGCGGCCCCACACGGGCCAACGCGGCGTATCTGCCTGCCAGCCCCCAGGCAGTAGGTACTTGGCAAAAGATGAGAAGAACGGCGGGGTAGTGGGAACAGGAGCGGGGACAAAGAGAGATTGTTCTTGCTGTCCGGTTTTTCCATAAGGCCAAGGCCAGCGATCGAGGCGACTTGAACATGGGCTTGCAGCAGAACAACGACCTGAACGCGACAGGTAATCGATCCCACGTGCCGGCCGAGGCGAGCCAGTGCATCGACTGGTACGCCGAAGGCCAGGAACGGGTTGTCGAAGCAGACGGTGTGCGGCTGGTTGTTCGGTTCGTGGGGCGTAAGGGCCGCCGCGGGAGGATTGCGATCACGGCGCCGCCAGGAGCGGCGTTCCGAACTTGCGACCGGAACGAATCAGCCCGGTCGCTCGATGGTTTGATTTGATGGTGGTTTAATGGAATCTCTGCCCCAATGATCGCGCTGATCCTTTGGGGCAGCAAAGCTGGAAAGAATGGGTAATGGTGGGCCTTTCACCCTTCGAGATAACAGCCACAGAGCACTGACCTTGGCAAAGGTCGCAAGAATACCTATCCTATTGGGTGGGAGTGTTTTGGGCCGCTGCTCTTACCCCAACGATGGCTCGGAGGAAGTCGGCCGCATGATGAGCACTGCCAGCGCCCGGAGGGCGGGAACAATGAGTGATCTCTACCTAATGGAACAGATTGGGGCATACGGCTGCCCTGAACCAATTCATTTGGCACGTGAGCCGACATCCTCGCACATCGAGTACCTCGACCTGCTGCCGAATCGTTCGTCTGCGGCATTGTTGCCGGAGGCCGTAGCCGAATTCCAGGGCCGGCCGGTTATGTACCTAGTGGATGACGAGGCTGCCCAGGAAGCTCGCAACCGTGACGCCGATGCCGTTCAGAACCTTCAGCAACTTCTGGCAAACCGCAGTGAGCAAGCCTGTCTCGGTATTGTCCGGCCCGGTCAGCTAGATGTGTATCCCATCAATCTTGACCGGAAACAACTCGCAAAGGCGACTCCGCTGATTGTCCAGCAGTCGGCGTCCGATGCCCCGACCTTTTTTCAGAGTCTGGCTGCGGGAGCCGTTCCACTGGAGGGGCAACCCAAAGGAGCGGACTCTGTTTTTCACGAAATTCATCACCTACTGGAAAAGGCTTCCGCCGCCTTGGTAGGAAGAATGAAGCCACTGGATGTGCTCTCGGTAACAGGGCGTGCCCTCTTCTTCCGCTTTCTGTTGGACCGACACATTATCCTTGATTCGGAACGCGGTGAGATCTGCCCTGATGCCACTGAACTCAATGACTCCTTCTCAAATGCGGAAAAAGCGGCTGCGACATCGTGTTGGCTCGATGAGACATTCAACGGTGATCTGCTGCCGCTCAGGCTGGATTTGCTGCCCGATGCCGGTGTGGATGATCGTCGCAAGGCTTACGTCAGATTGTACTGCAGGTTGGGTACCGACACGAAACAAGAGGTGTTTCTTCATCTCCAGGCCATTCTCCGTGGTTGGGAGTCCTTGGGCCACTCGTTTCAGCGACGATTGCCAATTGACTGGAACGATTTCAACTTCGCGCACATTCCCATCGGCGTGCTGAGTCAAGTATATGAGACGTTTAGTCACCAGTGGGATGGAAAACACGCCGAAAAAACCAGTGTCTATTACACACCGAAGAACATTGCGCAATGCCTCGTGGAAGAGGCGTTCGGCGGACTGAAGACGCCGGCGGACGCGCATGTGCTTGACCCCGCCTGCGGCGCAGGGATCTTTCTCGTGTTGGCGTTCCGCAAACTCGTACGCGCTCGCTGGGAAAAGGACGGGCAACGACCCGATACCCGCACCATTCAGCGTATTCTCTACAACCAAATGTGTGGATTTGACGTGAGCGAGTCGGCTCTGCGACTCGCGGCTCTGGCGCTATACATCACGGCCATTGAACTCAACGGCTCTCCCCACCCACCCAAGAGTTTGAAGTTCCCTCGCGGTCTTCAGGGACACGTTCTCTTCAATTTTGGGCAGCATAATGGCAAGCAACAGAAGGGGTTTATTCTCGGCAGCCTTGGCACGGAGGTATCCGAAGAGTTTAACGGTGCCTTTGACTTGGTCATTGGCAATCCACCCTGGACCCGGCTCCGCGCAACAACAGGGGGAGACGAAGACAATACAACCGAGAAAGCGCGGCTGGATGAACTGAACGATAAATTTACCGCGATCACTCGGCGCGTTCTAACAGCTCGTGGCCTTGCGGATGCCGCGAAGGGTTACACCAATCCGGACAACAACCCGGACCTGCCCTTTATTTGGCGGGCGGCGGAATGGGTAAAGCTGGGAGGGCTTATTGCAATGGCCTTGCCGGGCCGCATCCTTCTCAAGCAGAGCGACCAGGGCATAGCTGCTCGCACAGCACTGATTCGCGGGTTAGAAATAACAGGGATCATCAATGGCTCCAATTTGTCTGACACGGACGTATGGCCAAGGATGAATCAGCCGTTCATGCTCTTCTTTGCCTGCAACGCCGTTCCGCCGCTGGAGCATCGCTTTTACTTCGCAACCCCTGTGCTCGAAAGTCTGCTTAACGACCGTGGTTTGTTTCGTCTTGACTATCAGGCCGCGGAGCCAGTGGTGGCCAGCGAGGTTGTCGAGAAGCCTTGGCTGCTCAAGACGCTTGCTGTCGGCACGTTGCTGGATGCGGACGTGATGGACAGGCTCACCTCACCTGAAGGAGAGAGATTATCGGCATTCTGGAATGGGCCAGGGCTTTACTCGGGACTGGGATACAATCTCTCCTCTAATCTCAAGCAACGACCCGCAGATCATCTGCGCCCGCTCTTGGACTTTAGAATGCCGGAGACAGGTTTTTGCATCGAGTACAACAGCCTCCACACATGGAAGCAGAATTACAGCCGTAGAACAGCCCATTTTCCGCGCAGCGAGCGTCTTTATGAACCGCCCTTGCTCATTGTTCCGCAATCACCTGGAGAAGACCGGTTGCAGCCAAAGTCATTTCGCTCGATGAAGAAGGCACTGGGCTTTTCGCAAAGTTACTATGGTTTCTCCGCTGCCGGTCATCCCGACGCGGAAGCCCTTGTTTCGTTGCTTTACCTCATCACGCACAGCCTTTTGTTCCAGTACTACTGCTTGATGGTGAGTTCCCGCATTGGTGCCGAACGGCGGACCTTTATCAAAGTGGACCTCATGTCGTTTCCGTTTCCCAACCCCGAAAAGTTCACTTCAGCAAAAGACCGTATCTTGGATCTTGCTGACAATCTGGAGACGCAGGCTACAAAGCCGTGGAAACAAATCGATAACTTCATTTTCAATCTCTACGGCTTGGATGAGGACGATGCGACCGTAGTGAGAGACACTCTGGATGTTGGCGCCCCATATAAACGTGCGCGTGGCCCTGCCGAGCAGCCGGCTCAACTGCGCGAAGCGGAGATTTTCCGTTCCTATCTTGAGGAGATGCTTCAGCCCTCTTTTGCTGTAGTCGGCCAGCAAATCAACGTCAGCCTGATTCCGGCGGCCAAGGGTAAATGGGAGCCTTCGTGGCGGTTTTTACGTATTGCGATTAACGGCGACGAGGTACCGGTTACCGACGCGCTTATTTGCTCCTTAATGGAGGAGGCGAACAAGGCTGCCGCGAGCCGTGTTGTTATGCGAGTGCCCGAAGGCGGGCTGCTCCTCGGTGTGCTGAACCAACGGCGATTCTGGACCCGAAGTCGCGCGCGGCTGTGTGGCGTTTATCTCTTGCGCCACCACCTCGATGCCTTTCCTGTTGAGAGGAAGAAATGAGCACGCCAGGGTTCTTTACGCAGGGCGTGATGTATGACCTGCCGCATCCGCCAATCCCTCTTCAGTTGCTCCTTATTGTTCATGCCGTGGTCGAACGCGCCTGCAGCTTCTGCGCGAGTTCCCGCCATCCGGTTTTGCACTCAGTCTGGCCGACGAAGACACCATCACATTTCAACTACATTGGGTCATCGCGAACCGTCTTTACAAATCGAAGGAGGTGCCCGGATTCAATAAGCGGGGATTCGGCAAAGTGTGGCGAGAACCAAAGGTGACGAATTTCGACGGCCAGCATCCGGACAAGATGCCGGACTTGGTTTTTGACTTGAGCCGGGACTCTCTTCCGGTTCTTCCCACTCACGACGCCCTTACCGTCGAGTGCAAACCGGTAGACAAGAACCATTCGGCTGGCGGCGACTACTGCGACAAGGGGTTGCGACGTTTTGTCATCGGCGATTACGCTTGGCCGATGCAAGACGCCATGATGGTCGGATACGTGCGAGATGAACGATGTATTACCGCGAACCTCCTCCCAGCAATGACTCAACGGTGGGATGGTCTCGGCATGGTGGAAGCCCCGAGGCCGACCGGAGAATCGCGGGCAGGAAAGCCAGCCAATTGCATGCATGTCAGCGTTCACGCTCGCGACTTTTCTTGGCCAGATGGCCGCGGAAGAGCGTGCAACATCCGCATCTTTCATTCGTGGCATTCTTGTTCGTGATTTGGTGTTTGAATGTTTGCGTCCGCGTCGGGTGACGTCTGCATTGACACCAGCGAAGCCACCGTTTCGAAAAAGGTGGGAGTCCCAGGCCAAAATGGGTGGCAGAATCGCCTGCCAGTGTCTCCACCCACGCCCCTCAGGAAAAGTCGTCTTAGAAAGCAAAACTCTGTATTGTCATCTCAAGAGTAGAAATCAAAAAAACGCAACCGGACTGTAGGCAAATCCGCCTGACCTGCTATAATGAATTCACGCACATAAGTCAGCGACAGGCGGTTTTCTGGTAGCCTGCCCGCCGCCCTGGATTGCCGGGGCCGCACTCCGTATCTCGGAGCCACCAGCACATTACCCTGTGCTCATGGTGTCTCTGATGAAAATCGAATTACGGAGGCTCTTCGGCGTCAAGCCCTGCCCTGGTAATCCGCGTCAGAACGATGCGACCGTCGATGCCGTGGCAGCCGCGAAGCAGGCTAAGGCCGAACTTGAGCGCCTCACCGTCAAGGAGGCCGCACCGTGCAAGTGACCTCTCGCTATTCGACACCACCCGCGATTGCCGACCAATATCCGCCGGGCCTTGGCACTGGCCGACCTTGCCGCACGCATCAGGAGCCGGAAACCATGAAAACCAAGATGCAAACCCGCAAGCCGCCCGAGCCGTGGCCGCCGCCCGAGCTATCGCTGCCCAATTTGGACGCGCTGGAAGCCTCGAGCCGCGGCGAGGAGCCCCAGCCCGAGCCGGCAAGCCCGAGCGATACGCGGACGGAGGCACGTTGCCTGCTGCCGTTGCTGGCCATCGAGCGGCGGGCCGTGTTCAACACGCGCGAGGTGAACCATGCCTTCTAACAACTGGTCGGGCGGAACGTCAACAGAACTGGGCAACACGGCCAATTGGTCCGGCAGCACCTTGCCTACCTACAACAATTCCGGCACGATGGGCAGTTGCACGAATTATCCGGCGAGCGGAGCCTGCAACGGCGCGATGAGCCTGACCGGCGGCACGTCGGCGAAAATCAACGGCGGCTGTTGGTCCGGCGCGATTACGGTGGGCAGCGGCACGCAGATCAACGGTGGGACGTTCTTGGGCAGCGTGACGGTCAACAGCGGCGGCACAATCGTCGGCGGTACGTTTTACGAAGCGGTGACGAACGCTGCCGGCGGTTCGATCAGCGGGGGCACGTTCCACGGTGCCGTAAGCAACAGCGGTACGATAACCGGCGGCAGTTTCAACATTGCAAACGGCGTGCTGGCCGCCGGCCAAGGCGTCTCGAACGTGGTCTACTTCGTTGAGAACGCGAACAAAGATGGCGTGATAACAGATATTGCAGGCGGCACTTACCCAACCACGGCCACCATCCAAGCCGCCGACGCCGCAACGCTGACCGGCACAACGCTCAACACCGATGGCAGCGATACGACCGTGGCGTTCGGGGCGTCGAACGGCACAGCGAAGAGCGGAGTGGTCTACGCGGCAGGGCAGGCAGCGGGTGCCACGGTCAATTACAACGAGGGCCTCGCGGCGGGGCGCCGCGCCAACACATGGATCAAGTAGAAGGGTCCTTCCGGCCGATTGTGGCCGGCCGTTTCCCACCGGGGCCATTCGTTCCAGACACACACTCCCTCCAAAAAATAACTAACGCAACATGACTTGGGATAACGCTTTACGAGCAGCGTTACAGCACGCCGGAAACAGATATGGGAATCAGCGACGAAGGCGCGACCCTTGGTATCGTTTCGCACAGCACTTCTGCAACAACCAGCACCGAAAACTCACAAAGCGAACGGGTTATAGAACGTGCCGGAAACCAGTGGTGACGGATACCTGGGAGCTTTTCGCAAGGAGACGGATGAATAATGCACTCAAGAGCTTTTACTGCACCCAGCGCAGCGCTTGGTGGAAATGGGCAGACGCCGTCCGAGCCAGGTTTAATTCTGAACGACACGAAAAGCGTCGTTACGATCGGACAACTCCTGGCGCTTCTGGAGCGGCAGAAATACAAGTGCGCGATGACGGGGAGGCCAATAACGCCTGAGACGGCGGCAATTGACCATGTTGTTCCCGCTTGCCATGGTGGGACGCACACAATCGAGAATCTTCAGGTCGTGCATAAAGACGTGAACCGCGCCAAGGGCACAATGGAAATCGAGGAGTTTGTCGCTCTGTGCCGGAAAGTCGTAGCTTGGGTGGACGGAAAGCGAGACGGTTGAAATGAACCACTTTCGAGACCGCATCAAGGAACTCCGTCGCGTCCGTGCTGGCGATCTGCGGCCCTGCCCGTGGAATTGGAGGGACCATCCACAGGAGCAACGGGAAGCCCTGGAGGCGATTCTAGCCGAAGTCGGCTTTGCCGGGGCTGGGCTTGCCCGCGAGCTTGAGGACGGCAGCCTAGAACTCATCGATGGTCACATGAGGGCAGAATTGGACCTCGACCAGGAGATGCCGGTCCTGATCCTCGACGTTACCGAGGAAGAAGCGAAGAAGATTCTGGCGACCCACGATCCGCTCGGGGCAATGTCAACCGACAACGTCGAGGCGAGGCGCCGGCTGCTGGAGGAGATCGACGCCGAGGAGGCCAGTCTCCGCAAGATGATCGCGGACATGCTGGCGGCGACGCCGGCCGACGATGAGGAGGGCGGGCGTGGCGGCAAGACGGACCTCGGCGGCCCGGTCGAGATGGAGCTTCGGCCGCACGAGCACTACGACTACGTGATCGTGTTGGCCCGCACCACGCAGGAGTGGAACCGGCTAGTCGAGTTACTCGACCTGCAAACGATTAGGCGTCGCGGTCGCATCGGCGCAGCTCGGGGTCTGCCGGCCGAGAAGCTGATCGAACTGCTTGAGGGCGCGGCGAAACGCCAACAGGAATCGAAACCGAAGGCGGAGTCCAATGGAAACGCGGCGAATCGTCGTGCCAAGTCGAAAGCGCGCACGTAACATCCCCCGCATCCTGTCCCTGCTGCCGAACGCGACGATCACCGTCGCCGAGTCGGAGGCGGCGGACTATGCCGGCGTGGTGCCGAAGAAACAGTTGTTGCCGCATCCCGAACTGAAGGGCCTGGCCGCCATTCGCAATTGGCTCGCCAAAACGTTGCAAGAGGATTGCTTGGTCGAGATCGACGATGATCTCCGCGGCGTCATCCCCCAACTCGGAAAGGCAAAGCGAATCACGGACCCGGCCGTGATTGCCGAACTGATCGAGAACGGCCACCGGATAGCAGAAGACCTCGGCATCGGCGTGTTCTGCTGGAGCCGGACGGCCAACAACTTTCTGTCAGACCCAACGTTTCTGCCAATCCGGTTTGTTCAGCCGGTGAGCTGCTCGTTCGGGATGCGGGGCGCCGCTCGCCATCGGCTGTGGGATGAGACGATCCCCGGCCGGGCCGACCTGGACTTCACGATGAGGACGATGCTCGATGACCGGGTGCTGCTGGCCGACATGCGATTCTATTTCGACCACGGGCGGATATTCTCGGGCAAGGGCGGCGCCGTCGGGATCGTCAGTCGTGAAGGGTTCGAGGCTGGTACCAGGATTCTCTACGATCGCTGGGGCAAGTACATCGGCCGCAAGCGGCCCGGGTTTATGAAGGGGCAGGGGAACGTGGCCCCGATGTCCATTCGCGTTCAACGACACAATCCCACCGCCAAGCAGGTAGACTGAGATGAAAACCGCTCTCGTTATCCCCAGTAACCGGCCGGCCCTGTTGACCGAGTTTCTCAAGGCTTGGGCGCCGGTCAAGGATTGGGACGAGACGATCATCGTGTTCGACGGGCCAGAGGTACCGCTGATCGAGGCCGCAGACGATTGCGACGTGTACGACTGGTCGGACATCGACAACGTGCTGATGGATGATGCGTGGATCGTTTCGCGCAAGAACGCCGGGCTCCGCATCTTTGGGTACCTCGAGGCGGCCGCGCACGGCGCCGAAGTTATTGCGACGATCGACGATGACTGCCGGCCGATCGACGGCATGGGGCTGATGGGGGCCCACGTCGAGAACCTCTATCGGACGCCGGCATGGGTTAGCTCGGATCGAAACCTGATCGCTCGCGGCGTGCCGTATCGACAACGAGGCGAGCTCAGCAGGGTGATGTTGAATGTCGGCCTGTGGCGATGCGTCGGCGACTACGATGCTCCGCGGTCACTCGTGGAAGGGGCGGACCTAAATCATTTCGAGCCTGATCCGCTCAGCCGGGTTGCACCCCGCGGCCAGTTCGTGCCGATTTCGACGATGAGCCTGGCCTTCCGCATCGAGGCGTTGCCGCTAATGTACCTGCCGTTGATGGGCGAAGGTCAGCCGTACGACCGCTTCGACGACATTTGGGGCGGGATCATCGCCAAGCGGGTATGCGATCACCTTGGTTGGTCGATTACGATCGGCCGGCCAATCGTCAACCACCAGCGGGCGAGCGACCCCTTCCGCAATCTCGTGAAAGAGGCGGCCGGCATCCAGCGCAACGAAACATTCTGGCAAGAGGTTGACGGGATCGAGCTTCGAGAAACGTCGGCTGATGGGTGCATGTTGGAAATCGCCGCTGGCCTCGTGGACAACGCCGACCCACACACCGCCAAACTCGGAAAGGCTATCCAGCGATGGGTTCATCACGCCACCAGTACATGATATTGTCCCTGCCGAACTCCGGCACGGACTGGCTCTGCCGGATTCTCGCCCAGCATGGCCGCGGCGATGCGTTGCGGTATTACGACAAGGAGTTTTTCAATCCGATCTGCAACCCCAAGTATGCCGGCGTGCTGGAGGGGGCCTTCGGCTGCGAGTTGGCTTCCTGCTTTGAGAACATCGGCGTTCGCTCGGAACTCCAGGCCCGCGACCTCGAAGCCGCCTATCAGGCATCGTGGGAGATGGAGGGCTACAATTTCGACAAGGAGAACTTCTCGGCGTTGAAGGTGCCTTTCTTCGCCCAGCATTTCGACATCGTGTTCCTGTACCGGCCGGCGTACAACGTCTTTCCGCCGAGCCGACTGCGGGTGTGGGCGTGGTACGACGCGATCTACACGGCGATGGTTGCCAATGGCGAGATCAAGGCCGACCAACTCGTCGACCTTCAGGAGCGAGCCCTGGCCGCCCACAAAGCCTGCTGGGACATCATGCGCGATGCTGCCAAGCGGTTCGACGCTCCGATCCTCGACTATGAAACGCTGTGCAAGGCGAGCACCGAATCGGCCGTCGCGTACCACTTGAATGTCGGCTGGATCGCCGAGGCGGTCGATGTGAAGGCCGCGGCCAGAGAGATCTTCGCATCGAGGTTCTACAAGAACAAGGTGCCGGCGGACCACTAAACAACGGGTTGCGACTCCCCAGTGGCCCGCCGGCGCCGGTCATTCTCGGCGCCGGCCATCCCTCCCCCTCTATCCCCCGCCCCCTATCGGCCGGCCGGTCTCCCGACTTGCGATCTATTCCATAATACCTAGTCGGAACTAGTCGAAAATCCAGCCGATCGGATGCACCCCCCTTGGTTGCCGGCAAAATGAGGCCGTAACTGCTTATCACGCTTAGGTTTATGTCACAGGGAATCCCCTTGTCAAATCCGGCCGACATGCCAGAATTAGACGTAATGAGGCCCCCAATGAGAACTACAAACGAAACCACGAATCGGGAGACGAAAATGACCGAAACGACCGAAATCGCCAAGTGCAAGGCCACTTGCCCCGTTTGCTTCAAGCGGATCGAAAAGGGCGAAGCGATCCGCGTGTGGCGAAAAATGAACGGCAAGACCCGCTGGGCTCATTCCAACTGCTATACGGCCCCAGCCGACTATCCCGAAACCGATTCGCCGGCCACCGAGCCGCAAGGCGTATCGGCCGAGGTCAACGATCTTCTCTTGAAGATGGCCGCCAGGATCGAGGCACTTGAGGCCGGCGGTTCTCCCCGCGAGATCATCATCAAGCACGCCGATGGGCAGGCCGTTCATTTCGACGGCCTTGTTCATCCGTGCTTCGATGAAATCCTCCAGTTGGCCCAGGCCCGCAAGCATATCTTTCTCCCCGGGCCGGCCGGATGCGGGAAGTCTCACCTGGCCGGCCAGGTCGCCGAGGCCCTCGGGCTCAAGTTCGGCTTTATCTCGTGCTCGGCGGGGATGTCCGAGTCGCAGCTTCTCGGCCGGATGGTTCCGGCCGGCGAGGGCGGCCAGTTCATTTTCCTCGGGACACAATTCCTTGACTGCTACGAGAACGGCGGGGTGTTCCTTTTCGACGAGCTGGACGCCGCGGATGCAAACGTCCTGTTGGTTATCAATTCGGCCCTTGCAAACGGCCACCTGTCGGTGCCGAACCGGCATGGCAACCCGGTCGCCAAGCGGCATCCCGACTTCGTGTGCATAGCCGCCGCCAATACATTCGGTCGCGGCGCGGATCGGCAGTACGTCGGCCGCAGCGAGTTGGACGAGTCAACCCTCGACCGTTTTCGGATTGGCACAGTCCCGATGGATTACGACGAGCGGCTTGAGCGGCAGTTGTGCCCGGACGAGCGGC
>CAWGNG010000009.1:0-36242 GCA_963823895.1 uncultured Planctomycetaceae bacterium | reverse complement strand
TGTGGTTTCGCAGTGCCCCAAGTTCCTCGTCACAGATGAAGCCCACGCTGTCGGTTGCCGTCATTCCCTCGCACCATGCGATGATCTCGGCCGGCGGCAGGTCGCACTTCTTCAGGGCCTTGATGATCACCGCGAAACACTCCTCGATGTCTGCCATCATCATTCCCTCGTCACTCATTTCCACCTGCTGGCTCCCTTGCTTCATCAAATCCAGCGAAAGCTCCATCGCCGGCCGCAACTGTCCCAGATCGACCAATCGGCTTAGGTTGCGTTTCACCGCTTCATAGGCCGCGTAGTCGTAGCTGAAATTGCGGTTGATGTCTCGTTCGTCGAAGTCGGTCGCGTCGGCGATGGCTTGCCGCGTCGCGGCAGCCAGTTCTTCGGCCGGGGCCTGCAACTCGAATCTGGCGTCGAGTTGGCGGAGAATCGTGCGGTCATCTTTCGCCAATTCCAGCAGAACGTCGATCAGGTCGCCTTTGCTGCGTTTCGCCAATGCCTTACGCAGCCTAGCCGCGGAATCTGCCGTCTTAACGGCTTTCTTCGGACGGTGTTTTGACATGTCGCGTTCCTTTGCTCTCCAGCGCGTCTCGATAGTTCCACGGCATCCAGTGCTCTGGATTGGCGGATAACTCGCCCGCATGCCGCTCAAGCTCAGTCAGGTAGTCGAACGGGTTCGCGCCGCACAGTTCGCAGGTGTGGATCAGGCTCATAAACAAATCCCCCACCTCCGCGCCGTGGCACGTCTTGTAGAACAAGGCGTTTTTGCGGTGCAGGATCGCCCGCTTTAGTGCGCGTTCGCACACGTTGTTGTCCAGCGGCGCGCCGGCCACGCGGAGGAACAACGTCAGCCGCTCCCAGTGTTTCAACAGGTACGAAATTGCGCTGCCCAACGACGAGTTTGGCTCGACGCACCGTTGCTCGAATTGTCGGACAAGCCAGGCGTGAAGTTCTTCCATCACCGGGCCGCTCTCGGCCTGGTGGAAGAGCAATCGTTCCTGCGGCGACAGATTTCGCTCTCGGGCGATGCCGTCATTCTTGTAAATCACGGCGAGCGCTTCCAACACGTGCCGGCACTCCTCGGGAAAACGTTCCGCCACTTCCACGAACTGCCGCCGTCCGTGGGCCAGACAGTGGGCCACGATCGTCGCCAGCTCCCCAGGCAAATTCCGCGGCAAGGCATCACACATCTGAATCGGCGCGGCCAACGATTCGGCACGCTCGATCAGCACGTCCGCCAGATTCTCGCCCGCGTGTTGACGCCCGCTGAAAAACAGGGCGATCTTGCGGTCTTCCTTGCTGGAAACAACGCCCGAAGTGAACATGCCCTTGCGCTCGGCCGGCGGTTTCTTCGCCGAGCCCTCGGCTGAAGTGTCGGCAGCCTCTGCGGCGAAAGTCTCTTCCTTGGCTCGTGCGCCCATCAGCTCCAGAATCTTGACCGTCGTATCATCATTGAAAACCACCTCGCCTTGCGCCGCCTGGCGAATCAATTCCGCGAAAGCCGGCTCGATCTTCTCGGCCTTGGCGTGAACGATCTCCCATTGGGTCGAAGCCGGCAGCGGAATGCCCAAGCTTCCTTGTAGCTTCTCCTCGCGGTTGAAGGGCATCCCGGTTCCGTACTTCAGCAAGGCGATCATGCTGCCCGCCGTTGCATCATACTTTTCCGGGCCCACCTCGTCGGGCGACTGGGCCGTGAAGACGACGCCGCACAAGTTGCACCGCAACTTCTGCAGTTCGTAAATCTTGGCCTGAATCGGGGCCTGCCCCACCAATCGAACCAGCACGCCCGGCCGGCCCGTCTCGTAGACTGTGCCCTTGTCGCACTTCGGGCAGGCGTCACCCGGCTGGAGCGACTCGTGAGGCACCGCAACCTTCTCCGCCCCGGCGTAGGCGTCGGCCCCGTTGCGGCCGTGTCCTTTGGCAGGCGTTTTCGCCGCGTCTTCCGGCGCCAACACCACGGCAGTCGAAACGGCCGCAGATGCCGACCGCGGCGACGCCAAATCCTTGCCGCCGCCGATCACCGTCTTCGTTTTCTCGGTCCGCGAACCGAAAAGCAGCTTCCGCAAGCGAGCGATCGTGGTGTTCTTGTCGTCCACTAACTCGGCGATGGTGTCGTAGGCATCCACCACCGCCCTGAGGATCGCATAATCCTTCTCGTCGAGTTTTTTCTCGGCTTGCCGCAGAGCGTCTTCCAACTGGCTCATGTCGATCTCGATGGTCGAAAGCTTCGTTGGCATGATGATACCAGCAACGGAGGCCGACGAAAACCACTATGGCGTTCATTTCAAGCGGGCGCAGAATAACGCGCATCCGCAAAGCGTGGAAAGAGCGATTTGCCGCGATTTCGCGGGCACCGCCGCCAATCGCCGCGTCAATCCGCCGGCCCCACCGATCACCAAGCAGGCGCCGCTTGCGTCGCTTCCGGATTGCCCGCCGAAAGAAGAACCTGCAACTGATGGGCTGCCAGCGTTCTGGCCGCCGCATTCTTAGCCGACGGCCACCAGGAGAACTTGCCGCTCGACAACCGCTTGTGGCAAAGCCAATAACCTTGGCCGTCATAAACGAGTATCTTTACCGCCGTCGCCGCTCGATTGCGGAATACGAATACCCAGCCATTAAACGGATCATACTTCAACACCTCCTTGCACAACCGGGCCAGACCGTCGATTCCGCGGCGAAAGTCGGCTGGCTCGATGGCCACCACTACCCGCATCTGAGGCGTGACCTGAATCATGGCGAGGGATTCCAGAAGCTCCGGCTCAGCGCCGCCAGATCGGGCGTCGGGACTCCTTTCAGATGGACCCGCATCTTTGCCCCGGCAGCGTCCTCTAACTCCACCGTGCATTCGCAACCGTTGCTGGCAGGGGCCAGTTCAAGAAACGTGGCCGCCGACTCGGCACCGAGAGGAAGAGGTGGTCGGCGTCGATAGGCATTCTTCGGCAGATCAACGGCGACCGTGGATTGCTGTTCGACACGCTTTTTCAGCGAGTAGTACTCCAGACGCAATACCCTGGAAGTGCGATGGAGCCCATACCGGACAGCCGCTCTTGCTGCTGCGGTCCACAGCCCGTCCGGAATCCGTGAGCGCGCCTGATGCGTCGCCCGCCAACGCAGAAATCGACGCCGAAGTGCCTCCAGCCGGGCCGGAATGTCGCGAGTCTCTCTGCCATTCATTGGCTGTCCTCCGCAAAAGTCTCTGCTGACAGCCAACGATACCAAATGCTTCAAGACATTTCATACACGCTTGCCGCAAGGACACGGCGTAGGCGAGCAGGGCCAACAGGGCGGCGGCCAACAGGGCCAGGGTGGACGGCTCCGGCACTGACGTGACGCTGGCGGTGGGCAACGCCCCGGACAACTGCGGCAGACCGACGTTCGCAAGCCAGAGATCGCGATCCAACCCGTTCACCACACCATCATAGTTGGCGTCGCCCTGCTGCCAGGTGCTGCCGGTGAAAACGTTCCCCGCCCAAATCGCATAATCGAGGCTGTCCACCACGCCGTCCAGGTTGAAGTCGCCCGGATACGTGGCCATCACCTTCACCTGGTCCGTCGCAGTATTGTCGACGCACCCCAACGTCAGTCCCGTCGCCGCCGCCGTCGAATCGCGGAACTGGCCGACGTCCCAATGGCCGCCGTCGTAGCTTGCCTTCAGCAAGCTCTGGATCGTCGCGATCGGGTCGTTGCCGGCGGCGTAGTCGAAGACCAACGAGCCGGATTGGATGTCGGCGCCGCCGACGTTCAACACACAATTCTGCGCTGGGACCGAGTTCCAGCGTGCCGCCCGTGACCGTCGTGCGGCCGGTGTACGAGTTCATGCCGTTAAGAACCGCCGTGGTCGGGCCCGACTTGGTCACGCCGATGCCGCTGCCGCCCAGGTTGGCGTCGATCCGGCCGCCGCGAACGTCGTAGGCGGCGTTGCTGTTCAGCGTGCCCGTGCCTGTCAGCGTGCCGCCGCTGATCTGAAACGCCCCGATCGACGCGGAAAGCCCGCCGATGTTCAGCGTGCCGCCGTTGATCGTGTAAGGACAAGGGCTGATGACCGCCGGGGAGGTCGGACCGGTCGGACCGGTCGGATAGGCCAGCGGCGTGCCCGGCAACGTCGTCGCGCCGCTGTAATCGAGCGTGCCCGCATTGACCGTCAAGCCGCCGGTGTAGTCGCCGCAATACCAGCCGGTGAGCGTCAGCGTGCCGGGACCGCTCTTGACCAGCGCCAGCAGGCCGGTGCTGGCGGCGTTGGCGGCAAGGTCGCCGTTGCGGATGTGCCCGCTATACGTGCAGTCCGCGGTGTTGTTGATCGTCAACGTGCAGTTGTTGTTAATCCCGCTTTCCTGCTCGGCGTTTTCGATGATGCCGCGGCCCAAATTGTCGCTGAGCCCGGCCAGGGTTTGATCGTTCCCCAACATTTCAAAATACGAGTAGCAGGCACGCACCTCGACGAAATTCAGCACCGCCGAGGAGGCGATTTGATTGCTCCCCTTCAGGACCAGGAAGGTGTTCCACGTCGGGTTGGTGTTGCCGCCGGAACTGATCGTCAGGTTGCCGGGAATCGCGATCGCGCCGCCGCTCTTTTGCAAGAAGACTACGCCGCGGTCGATCGTGGTGTTGCCGCCGTAATTGTTGCTGGCCGAGCCGGCGATGGTGATCGAGCCGGCCAGGTTCGTCAGCGCCGGGGTGTTGTTCTCCACCACCAGCCCGCCCGGTCCGCTAATCTGGCCGCTGATGGTGAGCATGCCGTTGTTCTTGCTGTTGCCCACGTCGCTGGTGGCCGCCAGCGTGATCGGCCCGGAAAGCGTGTAGACCGCGCCGCTGCCGTCGCCGTAAAGCGCCGGCCGCACGACTCCGTCCGCCGTGCCGCCGATGCCGTTTAAGGTGACCGGCGTGGTGAAAGTGGTGGTGGCCGAAGTCGCCAAAGCAAGACTGGCGCCGGCGGCGACGTTCACCGGGCCGCTGCCCAGGCCGTTGGCGCTCGGCAGGCAAGCCGCGCCGCTGGCGATGCTCACCGTTCCCGCAAAGCTGGACAGCGCCAGGCTACACGAATGCGCTCCTTGATAGATTTGCACCGTGCCAGAGCCGGCTAGCGGGCCAACCCAGCCCAAATTGCCATTGGAGTTGTTGAAATACAAAGTGGCGCCAGGGCTGATGCTCACTAGACTGGTCGAGCCGAGAGAGCCGGTCACTTGCAGCGTGCCGCAGCTTACAGTGGTGGAGCCGGTGTAGGTGTTTATGCCACCGAGGATCAAGCTGCCGGCGCCGCTCTTGACCAGATTCACTTTGCCCGTGCCGCTTCCCTGCAAGCTGTTGCGGATCACCCCCAAGAACGTGCAATCGCTGGAGTTGTTGACCGTCAGCGTGCTGTCGGTGTTCAGGCCGGTGTTGTCCAAGAGCCCCTCGATCACCGCATTGGCATCACCGCTAATGCTCGAGAAAGTCTGCGTGTGGCCGTTCAAATCCAATCGCGAGCCACCCAACGGCGCGTTGAACGTCAACATGCACGAGGAGGGAAGTTCGCTGTTGCCGTTGAGTTGCAGGACCGAAGCGTAGCCGTAGCCCGTCTCCGTCAATGTTACGTTGCCGGGAAGGGCCAAAGCCCCGCCGGTCTTCGCAGCCACTAGCGTCCCCTGGATCGTGACCGAGCCGCTGAAGGTGTTCGATGACGACCCCTGCAAGTAAAGCGTACCCGCGCCCGTCTTCGCCAGCAAACCGCCGCCGACCGAGTCGCTGATCACCGCCGGCAGCGCGGCGTAGTCCGCGGTCGAATTGGGATTGTCGGCCACGTCGATGGTCCGCACGCCGCCGTCGAGATCGATTGGATTGAGGAAGGTAACGGCACTGGCCCAACGGGTCGAGCCAAACTTGAGCGTGCCGACAATTTGCGTGCCCACGCTGGTCCCCCAGACCAGCGTGCCGCCGCTGCCGCCGATGTTGACCGTCAGCGGACTGGTGTAGGTGGAGAAACCGCCGCCGGTGCCGGCAAAGCGGAAGGTGCCGCCGCTGCTGCCGAGACTGCGGCTGAAGGTTCCGCCCGAAAGGGATTCGTAGACGCCGCCTTCCAGGCTGAGGAAGCTGTTGCTGGGCAGGTTTTCTTCCAAGACGCCGCCGGAGATCGTGGTGGTGCCGTTGTAGTTGGTGCTGGTGGAAGTCAGACATAACACGCCGCTACCGGTCTTGATCAGTCCCGCCGTGCCAATGCTGTTGGTCACCGCTCCCTGCATGATGGCGCAGTCGGCGGCCGAGGCGGGATTGTTGTCGACGTTGATGGTGCGGTTCGCCCCGTTGAGATTCACCGGATTGCAGAAGATGGTGGCGTTCTGCGAACTGCTCGACCCGAGACTGAGTGTACCGATGATGTTCGTGCCGACCGTGGTTCCCCAGATGAGCGCGGGGGCGGTAGCGCTGCCGCCGATATTGATTGTCAACGAGCCGGCGCCGGCGGAGAACCCGCCGCCGGTGCCGGTCCACTCGAACTTGTTCGAGCCCGAAGTGCCCAGACTGCGGCTGAACGTGCCGGCGGTGCTGCTGTTGCTCTGCCACACGCCGCCGTTGAGGGTGAGGAAACCGCCGGGCAGACTCGCCACCAACATGCCGCCGTCGATGGAGGCCGCCCCACTGTAACTGCTGCCGCCCGCGAGGATCAGCGTTCCCTGATCGGTTTTGTGCAGCGTGCCGCTGCCGGTGCCGCTAATCGACCACGTCCACACCTGACCGGCCGGCGTTCCCAAATACAGTCCGCCCGACGAGTTGCAGGTCAGGCTGACGGGAACCGTGCCGCTGCCGCTGGCATAGAAGTTTCCCGTGCCCGAGAAGGTGATGCTCCCCGGCGTAGCCCCGTTGGCGTTGAGCAGGCCGCCGCCGTCGATTACGCCGCCGGCGTAGAAATTGCCGGCGGCGTTGATGGTCAAATTGCTGATGATCGTGTGCAGGTCGCCGATGGTCAGGCTCTTGCCGCTGTCGATCGTCCACGTCTGCGGCGCGCCGATGTAGATCGGCAGGTTGAAGGCCACGCTTTCATGGGCGGTAATCCCGCCGGCGGTGACCGTCAGCGCGCCGTTGTTGACGCCGTTGAAGACGTAGCCGGTCGCCCCGGAAGCGATGGTAATGCCATGGGCGATGACGGTGCCGTTTATGGTCATGCTGCCGCCGACGGTGTTGAAGGTGGCGGCGGTCTCTTTGTTCTCCCAGGCGTAGTTCGGCAGCGCGTTGCCATACTGATCGCTCCCCGACCAGTTTCCTCCGCCCAGGCTCCAAGTGCCCGTTCCCCCGCCCCAGGTGACCGTTGCCATCGCACCGGTGTAGTAGACGGCGCCGGTGATGGCGCTGATGTCGCCGTGGACTTCAATGTTATTGTAAGGGATGTAATAGTAGCCAGTGCCGTTGACGCCACATCCCGTACCCCAACTATTTTTGATGATCCAGTATCCGCCGCAATGGTTGGCCATGTTCGGGTCATCGACGTAGCCGACCAGCGACACCTCATGGTCCATTGCGGAAGTGGTCCCGCCCGTATACGCCTCGACGGCTGCCAAGGAATCAAACAGGTCGCCTGTGCTGTCGACGTCACCCTGGCAACCGACTTCCAATGGGCCGTACATCTTCAGGTAGGTCTTTATCGTGGCCGTGGTAGCGGTGCCGACGCCTCCGGCACAATCGTTCCAATTCGAGGTGCTCATCCAAGCGCGGTTTTGCCAGCCGGTGGTCAACGGCCAATAAGGGGCAACGCCAGTATTGGGGCTCGAAGACACGTAAGGGCATTCTGCCGCCGAAACGACGCCGTGGGTGGTGAAATAGTTCAATACCGAACCGCCCCATCCGCCGTTGGTGCTGCCCATGTACTGTTCCCAACAGACTTCCTGCTCGGAAACGTCGTCATTGAACGAGGCATCGTTGCGGGTGAGCTTGTACTTTGCCTCAAGCGTGCCGCAAGCGGAGAAATCCCAGCAGGTCCCGCCGAACTGGCTCTCGATGGGTGTGTTCCAGTTTTGCCCATTGACGCCTTGCCAAGTGAAGCTGTCGGCCAACGCGCTGGGCGACGACAGACAAACGCCCACCGCCAAAAGCACAACAATTGACGAAGCGCGATAGACGAACGTTATGTAATTTTGCATTGCTGACCCTCCATTCTGAACATAACAGGTGGCAAGAAAAAACACAACGGGTTCTTCGACTGATTGTCACGCCGCGCTAACGATGTCTAGTAAAACGACGGTGCCCTTCGCTTCAGTGACCTTCCGTCGTTTGGGGCATTTAATACAACACTGCCGGCACGCAAAAACACCCCTCCACAAACCTCTTGAACGCAGTTGCACAACCCGGATTGCAAAAAACATCAAGTATCGTGTACGAAGTCTCGTATTTGCCCATCGCTTCTCATTTCCGCCACTCCTCCGCGAGAGAAACTACCTTCGTGTTCCCCAGGCGTAGGCCAACAGGCCGAACAGGAGGGCGGCCAAGAAGGCCAGGGTGGTCGCCTCGGGCAGAACCGCCACATCTGACCCGTTGAAATCCGAGAATGGGGATCGCCCATGAAGGCCGGCCGGCCGAAGGTCTTGGATCACGCCGGCTGTTGGGGCGGCAAACTCCGGCGGCGCAACAGCACTTTGCAGACTCACTTCGCCGCGGCAGTGCGGCCTGAGTTGACTGCCGTTCGCGGGAAGTGATAGTCAGGATTCTGAATGCTGAAATCCTCGTCGGTGAATCCGTTGTTCAATTTCAGATCGAGGTAGTTATACTCCTCGATCAACTCGGGCTGCTCGCCCGGCTCACTGGGCCAGTCGTACGACTCGTAGCGGATCGGCAGCATCAGTTCGTCATCGACGAAAACCCGGGCGAGATGAAATTGAAACACGTCCCGCGGCAGCGGATGGGTAACTTGGATTAAGGTGCACGGTCGCTTGTTGACCTTGGCGTGGGTGAAGTACTGCACTTCGCACTCGCCGTGATTGAGATCCCTTTGGCCGACCTCGACCAGCCGGCGGACCAGGTTCACCAAGCCGATTTCGGTGAGTGGATAATGCCGACGGTTCATGGCAATGAGGCCGTCCGGGTGCAAATGCGCCGTCACCCGCATGCCGGCCCTATGGGCTAGAAGATTGCCTTGATTTCGGCCGGCGACGTAAATCACCTCCTGTCCCTTGACCGCGGCTGGGGCCTGAAAATAGCCGTACACGCTAAACGGCTGGTGCCGAATCTTGATGAACACGTATTCATAGCCGGTCAGCTTGCCGCGGATCCGTTCGCGCCGCACGAGTACGGCGGAGTAGTCCTTCAGATTCTGGATGGCCGGCAAGCGCTCTCGCGCCCAGCGAAGCACGGCGCAAGCGGGTGTTCATTCAAATGACGCTGGAGCGATGGCGCAGCGGCGGTCTCGGCGGGTGCGACCGAATCCGCAAGGCTGACGCTGGCGGCCGCCAGCAAGCCCCAGATCGGCAGCCAGATCGGCATCGTAGTCGTCACGTTGCAGCGAAGCTTGTGAATCATTGGACTACCCGACTTGAATTGTCGCTCGGCTTGTCCCGTGGTGAAATGGGGACAGGCACGATCCGAGGCGATTTCTCCAGACGTTTGCGGCAACGTGGCGTTCTTACCGCCACAACTGTTACAGCTTTCCTCCGTTCGCCGCTTTGACTTCTGGTGTTCCACCACTGCCGTGCCCCATTGCTTGACACAAAAATCCGTACAGTCCCCACTGCCGCCCTAAACGCGAAATCTCGCATTTGAATTCCCGCGAGCGCAGAATAGCCAGTTGTTTCTTTGCTACGGTTTGGTATCCCTTCTTTTCGACCGATCGCAATGCCACGGCCGCGGAGATCATCGAAGCCTTCGCCGACCGGGCCACGATCGAGCAAGACTTCCACGACGTGAAGGAAGTTTGGGGTGCCGGCCAGCAACAGGTGCGAAACATCTGGACGATCTTGGCGGTCTATCATCTGAGTCTTTGGATTCACGCACTGCTGGAGCTCTGGTCTTGGAACCGCCCACACGACTGGCTTTGCGACGGCAGCCTGTCGCCGTGGGACGATGCCGAGCGTCGTCCGTCCCATGCCAATCAGCGCAAAGCCTTGCACCAACACATTGGCACGCCTGCGGAGTTCATGTTCGGTGCATTAGGCGAAATCGCCGTCGGGCGGATTGTTGTCAGCCTGCTGCGTGCGGTAAGCAGCGACCGGTACAACGGAGTCGGCAGCGGCATACCCCCCCGGCCCCCCCTCTCTGGCACAAAAAATCTCGCTTCTTGGCGAATGGGTGATTGACGGGTTTGCGGGGGGGTGATAAGCTAAGCGGAAGTTGGGCACGGCGTCGGAACACGGCGTGCTGGATGCGCCTTCCTCGCAGTAGCCGGGGGCCAACGGCTCAAAGAAGGCGCCCGCCACCGCTCCGAGGGTTTTTCGCCGGCTGCTATCTCTACTGGGCGAACGAGCCAGCCTGAAAGGGATTCGCCACGGAGACGCGGAGATTGCGGGGGACGACAGAAGGGAGAACCACACGGTCAATTGCCAGCACCGACCATCCGATTCATAAGCGGCGATATCATCCGCATGGGCAAGAATGCCGTCGCCATCATTCGTCGGTCCGATTGACCGCGTTCTCTGTATCTTCAGTGCCTCCGTCGTGACGAATGACCCACTACCCCATAAACAGATTCGAGCGTCTGCGGCCGCAATTCGACCTTGCCTTCCACAAGCCGATACCGTGCCCGTTGAGTGCCGGTCTGCTTGCTCTGGTGGCGCTCCCATCGGCAGGTGATCCGAGATACGAATTGACGGAGCACCTCGCGGAGCGTCGCCGGCTCGGCGTCCGTAAGCCGATTCCCCAGGTCCAGCATCGTATCCGCTATCCGCTCGGCTTCGGCGTCCAGGTCCAGCGGATCGGAGAACTTGCCGACCTGGGCCAGTTCCGCCCGTGCCTTGTCCCGCTGGGCCCGCACGATTGCCAACTCTTCGACCAGTTCCGCGGCGTCGATGGTGCGTATCGCCTTGACCAGCCGGCCGACTTCCCGGTCCAACTCCGCGGCCCTCTTTTCCAGCCGTGCCACGTCAACGCCGCTGGCCTTCGCCTGCTTCGATAGCTGGGCCTTAATCTCTTTGACCAGGGAGTCGCGCCCTGGCCCTAGGAACGTCTGCTGCAACGCCTGGATGAGCCACCCTAACACACGGCCGGCGTCGATGGCGTGGCGTCCGCAAGTCGTGTTGCGGGGCGAGCCGATGCCATAGCGGCCGTAGGTGCTGCAAGCGTACTGCCGGTAGCGATACGTTCTCTCGCCGCGGCGGTTCTTGCCCCCGGTGGTGGTTCCGTACATTGGCTGGCCGCAGTGCTCGCAATAGATCAGGTCGGTGAGGGGGTATTCGGCGCGGCGGGTCCGGCGGGACGGCTTTCGCTCTTGGGCCTTTAGCTTGACCTGCACCCGCTTGAACAGAGCCGCGGGAATGATGCCTTCACTGGCCTTCTCCCTGACGATCAAATCTTCGTCGGGCTTGCATACCCGCCTAGCGGCGCCCTTCTCGACGACGATGATGTCTTCGCCCTGGGAAATGTGATATTTGCCGGCCCCGTTTTTCCCCCATCGGCATGTGCCGACGTAGGATGTTGTTCGCAACAGCCGGGCCACGTTGCGGTGGGTCCAGCCTTTGCCGGTCGGGCTCGGGTAGCTCTTCGCCTCCATTTCCCGGGCCAGTTCCCTGAAACCGACGTCGGCGGCATCGAACCGCTGGAAGGCGAATCGGACCGCCTCAACCTTCGCCGGATCGGTGCATGGGAGGAGTTGCACCCGATGGCCGATGATGTGGACGCGCTCACCGAACATAAGACGGCGGACCAGCACCCCCGAGGCGTCGAATAGGCCGCGGTCGAGGCCGAAGACAGCCGTTCCGCCGTTTCGGCCCCCTGCCTTGGCGTTGCTGATCTGGCCGCGGAGCACCTTGGCCGATAGCTCGATCAAGTAGTCGTTGCTGGCCTTCTGGTTGACGAAGAGGAGCAACTGCTTGGCGAAGTCGTCCAGGTCGATGGCACCCTCGCAACAGGTATGCAGCCCCACGCCGGCCTTTCTCAACTGGTTATAGAAGACAACGGCGTCCATCGGGTCTTCGCGGCTGATGCGGTTGGTATGCCACGCGAGCACCACCTTGAACTTGCCGGCCTTGGCGGCGGTCAACAGGGCGGCCAGTCCTGCTCGGGCGTCGGTCGAGCTGTCACCGGTGATTGCCTCGTCGGTAAACCACTCGACAATCGAGAGCCCTTCGCGGGTGGCCAGCTTGGTGATCTCCGCCCGTTGTTCCGCTGGGCTCTTGTCCTGCGTTCGGCCGGACATTCGGATATAGGCCGCTGCCGCAATGCCCGTTCCGATGGTAAAATTGGCCTTAGCCATGATGCGAACCTCTCCTATTTAGGTTTGCGATGTGGTGAGGAGCCGGGTCGAGAAGCCAACTTGACTCGGCTCCGTTATTCTATCGACGGGGCAACGGCTGTTCAAGGGAACTCCTTCAGAGTGTACTCGAAGCTGCTTCGCTTCTTCCTGCTCAGACCGACTGAGAATCCGATCTCGACGAGCCGCCGCCGACTTCAAGCGTTCCGCCTCTTTTCTCGCCAACTCCTGATAGGTGCCCATTTTCAGGTTCCAGGTGTTACGCCATAAACGCCTTTAACGCCAAAAGCCCCCCTCATGCGCAGCCGAACCAGACTTCCCGCGGTCGCCCTCCTGTCTCGGCGATGCGCTCGCATCGAGCAAGCACGGCCTCCACCAGAACGCCCAGGGCGCGGCTGATCTCCGGAGCCGACTTGTTGTTGGAGAAGTACTGCCGGATCGCCGTCCGGTCCATGCCCTCGGGGTTCTCCCTGAGAGCTTGGAGAATTGCGTCTGCCGTAGGATCGCCCAGCCGGCTGCCGAAGATGTACCGGGCTGACTGCTCGGCAAACTGCCACACCGCCAACGCGGCACGCAGATGCTCGACACGGACCTTGTCCGACTTGTCCAGTAACGCGTAGATCACGGCCAACCGCATGACTTGTGCTTCCGCTCGCGACGTGGCGGCGCCCAGAAGGCCCGGTCGACCTTGGCTCAATCCAGGGTAGACATCTGCCCAAATTCCGCGAGCTTCATTGTCGCGGCGTATTTCGCCGATGCCTCTGGCGAAGTCCACGCACTCGTGAATTTCGCGCACGATCGGAGCGAAGTCCACTTCGTGCAATGCCCCACCCTCGGGGAGACACTTGGACCGGCGCACGCACAACCACAAGAACCTGTTGGCGAGGCCGTTTGCCATGTCCACCTCGGCGAGTTGTTGCCGTAATTCGTCGCGTGTGATGTGTCCCACGATGGAGATGTGGGCACCGGTGGCCTTTGCCGGGGAATTTCTGGTCAGTGTCCTCAATGTACCGCTGACGGCCGCCTCTCGTTGCTGGACCGCGTCATTCCGGTGCCGGACGGATGAGGGCACGAAAATGCCTTCCAGACCCCAACCCGAGAGTTAGTTATTAGATCGCCTTCACAAAGAACTTGGATTTTCTTGCGGGGGGCATATTGCTTTTCCGCAGGGGAAGGGTAAAACCGCATTCATGTCGTCTGACTTGGTTTCCCAGCGTTCGTTGGGAGTTGGACGGCTACGTTACTGCTTATACATACTCCTCCTGGGAATAGTAACAACCCACCTGCCAACATGTCTCCGCGCAACAGTCCGTACTATTGGGGGGCTTGCGGTGTCGTCTGTCAAAGGGGAAAATGGACAATCACCACCCCAGGGCCGGCAGTGCAACTGCCGTCCCAACGGAGCCAGGCAGGATGCCTGTGCTATTAGAGACGCAGGCGGGACGCCTGCACCACAAGGATCGCTGCCATGAAACACGGACTGATCTGTCTGGTCTTTTTGATTGCCCTGCCGCCTCTGTATGCGCAGCGGGTCGGCGATACGGTGATCGTGGTTGCGCCATCCGAAGCGAAGCTGAAGATGGAGAATCGGGTCGTCGGCACCGTTCCCCGCGGCGCGTCGTTGGAGATTGAGGCGGCAAAGAAGAGCGGCTTTCAGGTCCGCTGGGAAGGCACGAGCGGCTGGATCGCGAAGGAGGACGTTTTGTCACCCGACGAAGCGATCAAATCGTTTACCAGGGCCATCAAGCAGAAGCCTCAGGCTTGCGATTATCGCGGCCGTGGAAACGCTTGGTACGAAAAGAAGTGCTACGACAAGGCAATTGACGACTACAACGAGGCGATCCATCTCGACCCCAAAAGTGCGGCGGCGTATTACGACCGCGCTGGCGCATTCTACGACAAGGACAATTACGATCGCGCCATCGCCGACTGCACCGAGGCGATTCGGCTCGATCCGAAGCTTTGCGACGCCTATTGCTATCGCGGAGCCGCCTGGCATGCGAAGGGCAATTTCGACAAAGCGATCGCCGACTATGGGGAGGCGATCCGTCTCGATCCAAAGAGCGCTCCGGCCTATTGCGACCGCGGCATGGCTTTCTGCCGCAAGAACGATTTCGACCGCGCGATCGCCGACTGCACCGAGGCAATTCGGCTTGATCCAAAGCTTTGCGACGCCTATTGCTATCGCGGAGCCGCCTGGCATGCGAAGGGCAATTTCGACAAAGCGATCGCGGATGCCAACGAGGCGATTCGCCTCGACGCTGGCCGGGCCGACGCGTTCGGCGGCCGCGGCGCTTCCTACATGGGAAAGGGCGACCTCGACAGAGCCATCGCCGACTATACAGAGGCTATTCGACTCGACCCGAAAGGTGCAACTCCGCGTCTTAGGCGTGGTGACGCATGGATGTACCAGAACGAGTACGACAAAGCCCTCGCTGACTACGCCGAAGCCGTGCGAATGCACCCTGAAAACAGCGAGGCCTATCGCGGCCGGGGAAACGCCTGGTGCGGAAAGGGTGATTACAAGACGGCAATTGCCGATTACAGCAAAGCGATCCGCCTGGACGCGAAGAATGCTGCCGCGTATTCCGGGCGGGGCTTCGCCTATTACCGTAAGGGGAGTTATGATCCGGCGATCGCCGACTGCACCGAGGCAATTCGGCTTGATCCAAAGCTTTGCGACGCCTATTGCTATCGCGGAGCCGCCTGGCATGCGAAGGGCAATTTCGACAAAGCGATCGCGGATGCCAACGAGGCGATTCGCCTCGACGCTGGCCGGGCCGACGCGTTCGGCGGCCGCGGCGCTTCCTACATGGGAAAGGGCGACCTCGACAAAGCCATCGCCGACTATACAGAGGCTATTCGACTCGACCCGAAATACACTGAGGTCTACTCGAACCGCGCTTCGGCCTACCGCCAAAGAGGCGACTTCCACCGCGCCGTTGCCGACTACACGGAGGTCATTCGCAATAAGCCGGAGAACGGTGATGCGTATTTCGACCGGGGAGCCGTGCGCCATGCGCAGGGCGATTACAAGCGGGCCATCGCGGACTACGCCGAGGCGATCCACCTCGGCCTCAACACCGTTGCGGCGTACTCCGCTCGTGGCGACGTCTTTTGCGAAGAGGGTAATTACGTCCGGGCGATTGATGACTATAACAGTGCCATCGGGCTGAGTCCAAACTCGCCCTGCCTCTACGAGATACGGGCCAAGTTTCTCATCGCCAGCGGGGATTACGATCTGGGCATACGCGACCTCAAAACGGCGATTCGCCTGAATCCCAAAGATCAAGCGGTCCAATTCGAGGCTTGGCCAAAGACGCCGCTTTCGGCGGAGGCCATGCGGCATGGCGAACGACAGCTCCGCCAAATGCTAAAAGACCGCAAAGTGACGGAAGAGCATGGGAAGGTTGCCGAACCGTTGTACCAATGGGCGATCCGAAAATTCGCGGGGGAAGACCTGGGGGAAGAGATTTTCTGGAACGCCGCCGATCAGGCTCCCCGTTTCAATGGGTGCAATCGTCCGCCTACGGACGACGAACCAGGGTGGATCAATGTGCGTGAAATAGACGACCAAGAGTTGGAGATCGGGAAAAAGCTGTCCTTTGAAAAGACGTGGGCCGTCGCGGTATTCGAACTGTATAACATCGCCAGCGCCAAGGACTTCGATCAGCTCGACCGTCAGGCGTCCTCGGGGGAAATCTCCAAGGATCAATTTGCTGCCAAAAGCACAGAGATTGAGTCGCGAGCCGCGGAGAAGACGCGTTCCTTTTACATCCATATATTCCTTCCATGGACCAAACAGCACCATATACTCGGTGAGCCGAAATCGTGGTACCTCGGCGGACGATCCGATCCGGAAACCCCGATTCTCCACGATATCGACAAGACAGGAACGTACTGGCAAGAACACGAGCGGATCTACGAGAGCCTCGTTGCACGGGCGAAGACAGAAAAGGCAAAGACGATGGCCTCGCCTAAGGACCTTCCAGGGCAAGCGGCAGCGAAACAGCAGAAGCCCGCAGGCGGTGGCGGGACTGCGGCTTCTGCCACAAAGCCTCGCGCAACCGCCGAGCCTCCCGCGAAAGCGAAGCGCCTCGAACCGCTCGACGTGCTTACGGTTTGGGCAAACGGCACGCTGCTCGACCAACCTGTGCGGGGACGCTTCCTGGTCGAACCGAGCGGGAAGGTAATGCTTGGCCCGGCCTATGGACGAGTCGAGGTGAAGGGATTGACGATCGAAGAGGCGGAAAAAGCGATCAAGAAGAAACTGGACGAAATCCTAATAGCGCCGGAGGTAGAAGTGCTCGCCGCCGGCCGCGCGACACAATGGCCGGGAGAAATGCCAACGCCTTCCTCCCGCATCGGCCCAAATTACCTGCTGAGAATCCGGGCTATTCCCACGATTGTGGACCGACCGATCGACGGTGACTACCGCGTCGATGCAAGCGGAAAGGTCCAGTTCGCAGAGCCATACGGCAGCGTCACGATCAAGGGCCTTACTCTCGAAGAAGCCGAGCAAGCGATCACAAAGGAGCTCTGCAAGATGCTTGATAGGCCGGAGGTGTCGGTAAGCCTGACCGGCTGGAAAAGGGGGCCGAAGGGGTCGGGGTCGCGATGATCTCTCTTCGCTCCGGTTCCTTCTTCGAGCAATAGACTTGGCGAGCGACCGGGGTCCGTCTCGGTGAGCGTCGCTGACCAGCAGCGCGAAGCGGAGATGGCGGCGGGGACGAAGGAATCCGGTCTTGGCGGAAAACGGCGACGGTTCTCCATGCGGCGACTTCGGCTCCTGTAATGGGATGAAACGCTACCTCGCCGAGGCGAAAATGGGTGGTAGTAAAAACATCACCTTTTCACCCCGGGAGGTAGCTATGTCTGCTCAAGCTTTAGGGTGGGACATCCACCGCAAGTTCAGCAAGGTTAGTGTAGAACAAATGACCGCAGAAGGCGAGATACTGGTTGTCGAGCGAGCCCGTTTGGAGCACGGGGATCGCCAAGCCATGCAACGCTGGCTGGCGCGCGTGCCCAAGGGGACGCCGGTCGCTCTGGAGGCGGCCTATGGCTGGCCGTGGATTGCCGATCTGCTGGAGGAAATGGGCCTGGAACCGCACTTGGCACACCCTCCGGCAGTCAAGGTGCTGGCCAAGACGGAGGCCAAGGGCGACCGCATCGACGCCGATCGGTTGGGCAAGTTCCAACTCCGCGGCATCCTGCCGCAGTCCTACCTCGCCACCGCGGAGGTGCGGATGCGGCGCGAACGTATTCGCTACCGCATGGCCCTCTCGTGCTTGCGCACCGGCGTGAAGAACCGCATCCAGGCGATCTTACACCGCTTGGGAATTCTTCATCCTTTCAGCGACCTGTTTGGCAAGCAAGGCCGGCGGTTTCTGCAAAGCTTGGCGTTGCCGCAGGCGTCGCACCAGGTCTTGCGGGGATATTTGCAACTGTTGGACCGCATCGGCGGTTTGATCGCGGAAGTGGAAGACTGGATGGCAGCCAATTTGAAAGCCGATGAGATTGTGCAACTGTTGGCGACGATTCCCGGCATTGGGCTGATCCTGGCCCACGTGATCTATGCGGAAATCGGCGAGATCGAACGCTTCCCCAGCCGCCGGCACTTGAACAGTTACATTCTATGACTTCCGCCCCAGCCGCAGTCGAGACGGGCCGGAAGAGATGTTGGCAAGCTACCGAGGCTATTTGCAGACTGACGGCTACGTGGTCTACACTTCGCTCGTGCGCCATTCGGACGGTCGTTTGGTGGATGTCGCGTGCTGGGCTCACGGTCGAAGGGGCTTCGAAAAAGCGATCCCAACGACCAGTCACCCGCTGGTCCACGAGGCCATGATCTGGACCCAGCAACTCTACGACATTGAGGATCGTGCCCGGGAAATGTCGCCGGACGATCGCTGGGCGCTGCGCCAGGCAGAGGCGTTGCCAATCCTGGCTAAGATGAAGGCCCGCTTCGACGAAGTGCGGCCCACATTGCGTCCCACGGCGAAGCTCGCCGAGGCGATTGATTACGTGCTGAACCGTTGGGATGCCTTCGTGCGGTATACCGAGGATGGCAGGATTCTCATCGACAACAACGTGATTGAGCGGCTTCTGCGGCCAGTCGCCATCGGTCGCAAAAACTACATGTTTTTCGGAAGCGAGCATGGCGGCCAGACGGCGGCGACACTCTACACGCTGGTGCAGAGTGCCCGGCGGAACCACGTTGACGTGTGGCCGTACCTGACGGACGTGCTGCGTCGGATTGCGGCTATTGCGCCCGGCGACACCACCTCCCTGGAAGCCCTGTTGCCGGATCGCTGGCTGGCCGCCCACCCAGAGCATCGGCTGGAGCAGCGGGAAGAAGAATCCCGCGAGGCTCAGGCCCGTCGTCGTCGGAAACGGGCCGCCCGCCGCCTTGCCGCCACCTCATAGGCGGCTTTTCCACGGGGTCTTCCCGGCAACCGGCGTCCGCGATACGATAAGGGACGTTGCGTCTGATCACAATTCCTGTCAGTTGGCAGGGCCCATTGGCCGCTGGTCGGCGTCAGCATCGCCGGGCCAGCAAAAACTCATGCTAGGGCACGTTATGAGAAACTTCGTGATTGGGTGCATCGTGCTTCTCACAATGACGGGGACCGCTTTCAGCGAAACGCGAGAGCCGCCCAAGAAGCTTGCGGTAGACTTGGGCGGCGGCGTCAAGATGGAGATGGTCCTCATCCCCTCGGGCGAGTTCAAGATGGGCAGCGGTGAATCGGCGGAAGACATGGTTGCCTTCTTCAACGACAACGGACACTACGTCGAGGATCGTTCGAGCTGTGGCCACGATACTCGTTTAAAAGCCCATGAGTTCAGGCATGAGTATCCGCAGCACCGCGTTCGGATCACGCGACCGTTCTACCTGGGCACGTATCATGTCACGCGGGGCCAGTTCCGCAGGTTTGTCGATGACACCGGCTACAAGACCGACGCAGAAAAGGGAAAGATACGAGGTGCGGACAGTCCCTGGACTCCTGGCAGCGAAATCCAAGGGTTTAACTTCAGCAAGAAATACTCCTGGCGGAGCGCGGGTTTCGAGCAGACCGACGAGCATCCGGTGGTCAACGTGAGTTGGAACGACGCCGTGGCCTTCTGTAAGTGGCTCAGCCGCAAGGAAGGGCAGACCTACCGGCTGCCAACGGAGGCCGAGTGGGAGTATGCCTGCCGTGCCGGGACGAGGACACGGTATTACAGCGGCGACGATCCCGATACCCTGGCCAAGGTCGGCAATGTGGCGGACGCGACGCCCACGGGAAGGTCCTGGGTTTGGACAGAATTGATCAAAGCTAGCGACGGCTATGTGTTCACCTCGCCCGTGGGAAAGTTCAAGCCCAACGCCTTTGGGCTTTACGACATGCACGGAAATGCTTGGCAGTGGTGTGCGGATTGGTACGGCGAGAAATACTACGCCCAATCTCGCAGAAACGATCCAACTGGCCCCAATTCCGGCGAAGATCGTGTCCTCCGCGGCGGTTCCTGGAAAGCCAGCCCTTATGTTGTTCGGGTTGCCTCGCGCTGGGCGAACACGCCGGACTATGGGGCCAGCGATACCGGGTTCCGTGTTGCCAGGATTTTGCAATAGACACTGGCGATTCTTTGACGCTTACTGAATAAGTGCGAGAGTGGATGAATTGTCAATCGGCGATCGCGGTCAAAAATGCGTTGCTAGCCCATTCAGCAATTCGGCCAGCGTCCCCATATGGTCCGTTAGACCCGCGGCCATAGCCAAGCTTGTCGGAGTTCGCCAAGGCGTATTCGTGGTTCTCCCATTTCTTGGAAAAGGCGCTCGTCAACCGCGTCATGCGGCAAACGCCCATTCTGATATTCAGGTTTTGCCGCTCCACGTGTGACGTGCATATCGAACGCTCTTTTCCCCGGCTGAAGCAGCGGGAAGAAGAATCCCGCGAGGCTCAGGTCCGCCATCGCTGGAAACGGGCCGTGCATCGCCTTGCCGTCGCCCGGAACTCAAACACCTCTTGCGGAAGGGAACTCGCACAGCCATAATCCCACAAGTTGGAAAACACGGATCATGGTAAGTTACGGGCCACCACGACATGAACCCACAAGTTCGTGTTCTCCATGACGTAAAGCCCGGATTGACGCTGGACAACGCAAACTGATGCGAACGCCGCCATCGCCGAGTGAATTCCTTCGGTATCCGATCACCGTGCTCATCGCCCTGTTGGCGGTTCTGGCGTCGCTGCAATCGTCGGGCGGGCGGAACATCGATCCCATGTTCTTGAGCAGTGCCGGGGACTGTCTGCACGAGCCTTGGCGGCTGCTGACCTCGGCCCTGTTTCACGTCGGACCCATCCACCTGATCTTCAACCTGTACTGGCTCTGGGTTTTCGGCACGCTTGTGGAGGAACGGTTCGGTCACGGTGCGACGCTCGGAATCTACTTCCTGCTGGCGGCAGGCTCCGACGCGGCCGAACTGGCTGTGTTTCACGGCGGCGTCGGTTTGTCGGGCGTGGTCTATGGCCTGTTCGGCATGCTTTGGGTCCTCAGCAAACGCGACAGTCGTTTTCGCGACGCCGTCGATCGACAAACTGTTCAACTCATGGTCGGCTGCTTCTTCCTCTGTATCGTCCTGACGGTCACGGATGTTTTGAGGGTAGCCAACGTCGCCCACGGCGCGGGCTGCGCACTGGGAGCGTTGCTCGGCTGGACGATTAGTGCCCGTGACGTTGCCAAGCGACTTGGCCGCGTGGCGGTCGTGGCCGCGGTGTCTCTGACGTGCATCGCTGCCGGAATCCTCGTACGGCATGCGAGTTTCAACAGAGAGATGGCAATGGACCTTGCCTACCTTGCTTACCAAGCATTGGAAAAGGGAGACAACCAGGAAGCCATTGTCCTCTCGAAGAAGGCGATAGCCATCGACCCAAACCAATTCGGCACGTGGCAGAATCTTGGAGTCGCCTATCACCGCCTGGGGCAGGCCACTGAGGCTCGCGAGGCTCTTGAACGTGCCGCGAAGTTAAGGCCGAGCGACAGCGGTTCTGAGCAAGAGGAAATCAATCGCGACTGAGAAAGGTAGATTCAATACCTTTTCGCCGCGCCATTGTATAAGACCGTGCGCCCGTTTGGCCCCACTCACGAACTTGCCCAGTGTGACGGCGATTGTGCGTGTCGTGTGACAGTAATATACACGGTGGCCCTATGCGCGAAATTGACCGAGGGAAACGGTTCATTCTCCGCCGGCTTTGGAGTCCCTGAGGTTGTGAGCGAACGATTGCGCGACACTCGCCAAGCGCGGCGCTAGTCCGCGTACTCCGGCAAAAAGTCGAAACGAACGTTTGTGCTTTTCAACCGTCGAAACGGCGCGCCAACTGTGTAGCAAGTCGTTGCGCAATGTCATGCTTTTCTGTACACGTCTATACGCATGTAGTCGTGCGCAGCACCGCGTAGAGCGGGCCGATTTCGATTTTGACGGCCCTAGAATCGCTCGATTCGCGTTTTCGCCGATCGTCGCATGCCGGGCCAAAACGGCCGTTTCGACGCGACCGGCGCGATTCTGGCCGCGTTGCCGCGGCTGTTTTCGGCCGATGGTCCGATTCGCGCCGGCCGCGCTTTTTGGCCGTCGCACCCCATACGGGAATCACGTTGGAGCCGCGCACATGTACACGCACGTACACGCGCGTACACGCGGCAGCGCGTGCGCGGTGCAAACAATCCGCGCTCGCTGGCGAGTGGAAAATTTATTTTTTTCAAGTCGTTGTGCCGCAACGACTTGCAACTCGTGTTAAAACGGGCAAGATTTGTTGCAAGTCGTTGCAAATAAACGACTTAGCGCGGTGTTCAATTTTGCGGCACTTTGGTTTAGGTAGAGGGCCGATCGACGCGACCGGCCGAAAAAAACGGGCTTGCCCCTGCGGACAAGGCAAGAGCAGGCCCTAAACACCACCAACTGTGGAGGAGTTAGCGATGTCTACTGCTGTTGTAGCGTCATGCGGTGATTTCGGCAAGCGGCCGTCCCACGCCACCCGGCTCAGGGAGGCAGAAGGGATTCTCGATTACATGCTCACCAGGGGCGACTTCACCGAGGAGGAGATAACCCTTGTGTATGAGTGGGAGTGTGGGCTTCATGCTGCTGCCGATGCGGCTGCTGCGAAGGCCGATGCTGACCTACCTCATCGGCTATGGCGTGCGGTCTATGTCGTACGCGCCGAGACAACGCAGGGGTATCATCCGCCCGAGCGCAAGGTAGCCAATCCGCCACAGAAGGGTGCTTACGCCCACGCATACTATCAGGAACACAAAGAACAGCTCAAGGCGGAGCGCCGGGAGCGCTACGCCCAACAGCCGAAGCGCAAACCCAAGACGTTTGCCGAGCTTATGGCGGATGCTCGCAAGCGATTGACTGCAAGGAGATTCAATGGAAAAGGGTAGTGGCAGAGAGTTATCGCCCAGAGAGGCGATGCGACTGGCGATAGCGAAAGCTATCAGAGAGGGGAGGGTGCGCAGCACCTATGACCCCGAGCGGAGATGTCTTGTCCTGCACAAGGTGCGCGAGGATGAGGTGGCGAAACGCTGGGACGACGGTTGAGGGGGTGTGGTGTTCCCCTCCGCCCCGGGTCGAACAGTAGCGGCCCGGGGCGACGATGGACCACCCCAAACCGAGAGGAGTAATTCTATGCCCTGTAAGACCACACCCAACCTGATTTTCTGGACAGTGGCGCAGACCGGCAAGGTCACGCCGCTAGTCTCCGGCCCGCCCGGCTGCGGCAAGTCGCGGAGCGTCGAAGCCTTCGCCCGTGCCATGTCGCGCCAGTGCTATACGCTAATTGGCTCCCTCCGCGAGCCGGCCGATGTGGGCGGATACCCTTACCCGGTCCACGGCGATCGGCCCTACATGGCCGTCATGCCGCCGAAGTGGCGCAAGACTGCCAGAGCGGTCAGTGGGTGCTATTCCTCGACGAGTTGACGACCTGCCCGCCGGCAGTGCAAGCAGCGCTGCTGGGGGTGATCGCCGAGAACCGCGTGGGCGACGCGCTGCTGCCGGATACGGTTTGGAAGCTGGCCGCCTGCAATCCGCCCGACTGCGCGGCCAACGGTTCCGAGTTGGAGCCGCCGCTAGCCAATCGGCTCTGTCACCTGCCGTGGGAAACGGACAGCGAGGCGTGGCAACGCGGCATGGGCAACGTGCTCAATTTCCCGCAGCCGACCTTTACCCCGCTGCCCGCGGACTGGGAGAAGTGCATCGGGCGGAACACTTCGCTCATTGCCGCGTTCCACAAGCACAAGCCGGGACTGCTGCAAGCCTACCCGAAGGACCGGGCCAAGACATCGGGGCCGTGGCCCTCGATTCGCTCTTGGACCAATGCGGCTATCTGCGCCGCGGCGCTGGAAGCGATCGACGCCGAGCCGCTCTTGCGTTATCGGGCGGTCGCCGGTTGCGTGGGCGAAGAGGCGGCGCTGGAGTTCCAGACGTGGGAGCAGAGCTTGGACCTGCCAGACCCGGAGGGCTGGCTTTCCGATGCGATCAACCATCGCGCCGCCCATCCGAACGGCGACATGACCGCAATGACGTTGGACATTCCGCCGCGCTGCGATCAAGTCATGGCGGCGCTGGCCGCGCTGGTGGACCGGGTGAAGAACCATAACCTTGGCCCCAACGGCAAGCCCACGGAAGGGCGCTGGCTGGCGGCGGTCGATTGCTTTGCGGAAGTGGCGAAGCGCTGGCTGGAACCGGCAATTGCCGCAGCCGGCCCGCTCTACTTCGCCGTGCCCCATGCGTCGGTGCTCGTCAAGGCCCCGGCGGATTTCAGCAACACGGTGTTGCAGATTCACAAGAATATCATGGCGGCGTAGAGGAGCAATGCCATGAACCAGAAACTCGCCGAAGCGCGTATACTGGCCGCCCGCAGGATGCCCTACATGACGCATCAGGTGATGATGCTCATCCCCGTGGAACGGCCGGGGCTGGGCACGATGGCCGTGGATGAGTATTGCCGGATGTACTTCGACCCGGCGTTCCTGGAAGGCCGCGACCTGAAGCACTTGGCCTTCGTGGTGCTGCACGAGGCGATCCACGTTTGGAGCCGGCACGCCAAGCGGTGCGTGCGCCTGCTGGGCGAGAGACCGCCTAACGATCGGCTGGGGATATGGCGGCAAGCCGTAGATGCCGCGGTCAACGACGTTTTGGAGCAATCCGGCCTGCGCTGCCCTGATGAGGGAATCACGCCGGCCAAGCTGGGCCTGCCACGCAACAAGACGGCGGAGGAATACTTCGACCTGCTGATGCAGCGGATGGCGGCGGAGCAAGAGCAGCAACGCCAGCAAGCCCAACAGAGGCAACAAGACGACGCCGACAAAGAGAGCCAACAGGACGGTGAGAGCGGCGAAGGACAGGACGAAGCCGACCAGGAAGGCCAGGATGAGGGCCAGGAAGGCGACCAGCCAAGTGAAGAGGGCCAGGGTGAAGGTGGCAAAGGCCAGGACGGTAGCGGCGAAGAGGGCGAAGACGATGGAGAGCCGAGCGCCGCGGAGATCGGCGGCAGTTCTGCGGATGGCCAAGAGCGGCCGTGGGAGGATGGCCCGCCGTCGCAAGAGCATCCCGGCTTGGCGGAACACGACCAGAACCTCGTGGAAGCCGCTGTCACCAAAGCCATCGAACAGTATCAGGAGCAGCGGGGCCGTGGCAGCGTGCCCGGCGGATTGGCGCGAGCCGCCGCCGAGTTGCTCCACCCCAAGGTTGACCCGGCCCGGGAACTGCTGGCCAAGGTGAAGTACGCCGTGGGCCGCACGTCGGGTTTCGGCGACTTCACCTACCGCAAGCCCAACCGGCGGCAACCGCACGGCGGCGCGCTGCTACCGGCCCACGTCAAGCCCATTCCCCGCGTAACGGTGATCGTCGATACCAGCGAGAGCATGGAGCAAAGCGACCTTGCCTTGGCGCTGGGCGTGATCGGCAATGCCCTCCGCTCGCTGCCCGATCCGCGCGGCCTACGGGTATTGGCTGGCGACACGGCCGTGGCCTGCGCCAAGAACGTCTTTCGCCCCGAGCAGATCGAACTGGGCGGTGGCGGCGGCACGGATATGGCCGCGATGATCGTGGCGGCGTGCGAGGAGCGGCCGTCACCCAAGGCGATCTTGGTTGTCACCGATGGCTACACCGGCTGGCCCTCAAAACCCGTTGGGCCGCGAGTTGTGGCCTGTCTCACGCAAGCCGGGACTGCCGACAGCGTGCCGAAGTGGATTGACACGGTTCTCCTGAATCCCTAGGAGTGAAGCCCTGGGCGATCCGTTATACAGTGACAACGATTGGCGGAGTTGAAGCTACAGCAGCACACCCCGACAAGACTTTTGCCCGTCTCGTGAGCCGTGGTCTCGATTTCCTCGGCTATGACCTGGGCCTGGCGGTCGTCAAGAATTGACCCCCGCGTTGCCGTTGCCCAATGCAGCCGATCAGCCTGAGGCTACCCACGGCGAGAAAGGAGACTAACAAAATTAGCGAACCCGGCTCCGGAACTATAGCGATGTCTATGCCGCGTGTCGCCTACATTCGCAGCTTTGTAGCGACTTCAAGAATCGCAGCGTGTTTCGATTCTGATAGCCCTTGGCTTGTGCCACCTGTATTCTCAGCACCACCAGAGGGATGGTGACAAGAAGGGCAAAGGCGGTCAATAGTATCAGCGCAACCAGAGTACATGCGAGTATCATTGTTCCGGCCTCGAAAAGAGTGCCAACTAGCCTGTTCCTATTTCTGATTGTAGTCGGAAGGCTCAGATAGGGCAATCGAAATTTGTCAGCAGTTTGGCTGCCCTGTCAAATAATTCCGCGGGGTTTCTGGTAATAGGGAAAAAACTCTCGTTGGCTCTCGGGGCAGTTGTGCCTTTCTTGCCACAGAGGGCTACCGAAGGAAGGCGGAACCCGCAATCGCTGCCGGCGCGAAGGCCGTGTTTCTCACGTTTGCCCCCAAGGCCGAGAGAGCCATTGAAAACCCTCAGACTGGCCGTGGCGCCAGAGGAGTAAACCCATGCTCGGCGACTTGTGGAGTGATGCGGACTTCATCGACATCTACACCCGCCGGCAGGCCATTGAAGACGGCGTGCTGGTGCAACTGAGTGGCCCCGGCTACCAGGGCGACTCCTGGGTGCCGGCGATGGTGGCGGAGGCCGGTTTCCGCTACCCCGTCGCCATGACCGCGACGGCGTTTTGCCGCTACGTCACGCCCTTGGAAAACGAAACCAACTTTCTTGTACACCACCCCAAAAACGTGGCAAATACCTAGTTTTCTAGGCTTTTCGGAACGTCGGCCACTTCAGCTTGTATACCGTACAAACGGGTAAAAAGGGGCGTTTGCGGGTGTATATACACCCGGTCAGAATCTTCTTCCCACTACCCGAAACCGGCCTGAAATCGCCATAAGGATTGGCGGCGCGGCCGCCCGCGTGCTCGCCGACGTTGGCCCACGTGGGCCGTCGGGGGCGGTCGGACGGAAGGTCCAACGCTAAGACGGAAGCCCGCCGTGGGGCCCGTGGGCGACGTGGGCGGCCAAGCGTTTCAGATACCAGCGGTCGTGTAAGCGCCGGTCGAAAGCCTACGGAAGGACGCTGGCTGGCGGCAGTCGATTGCTTTGCCGAAGTGGCAAAGTGTTGGCTGGAGCCGGCGATTGCCGCGGCCGGTCCGCTCTACTTCGCCGTGCCCCATGCCTCGGTGCTGGCCAAGACGCCAACGGATTTCAGCAACACGGTGCTTCAGGTCCACAAGAACATCATGGCGGCGAACTAGTGTTCAATGTCGCAGTTCGGCAACGCCATCTGGAGCTTCTTGACGCCGTTGTCGGTGACGTGTGTGCCAATCAGCCACAGAAACCCGAGTTCTCTCATCCCTCGAACATGCACAAGTCCGGCGTCCGTTATATGTGTGTGACCGAGAAACAACACTTTAAGTTGAGTGAGTCCTTCAATCTGTTCCAAATCATCGTCCGTTACGTGCGTTCCGCCAAGAAGCACCTGAACAACATTTGCGAAGAAATCATCGCCAAGGAGTTTCCCCAGCCAAATTGGCCCAGGCGGTGCTGGACTCAGAATAGCGTCCAACTGACCGTTATATAGTACGTTGCCCCCCAACTTCTGAATTCTTTCAACAATCTCCCTCTGCCTTTTCGCCTGCTCAGTTTCTACCGCCAACCAACTGAACGGGATAGCAACGGCGACCGTCGCCACCATCAGCGACCGCAGACTGAATTGGAACCGCCAATGGAAACAGAGGGCAAGTCCCAACCAAACCAGTATTAAAACCACTGTAACGCCGACACTGGCGATGGCGATTAGGACTGAATAACCCTTTGGAAACCACGGTTTCGACAGGAGTAGGATTCCCTCCACGACAAGCAAGCCGACCAGCAATCGCCCCGGTGTTGGTTGATACCAGCGGAGTTTGCGGGGCGGCGTGGCGGGCTGCGGGTCATTAGCGGTCATGGTGTCGCCGCTCCGGTGTGGGAGAACACAGGGCCAATCTACCTTGCTTGGAGATAGTCAGTCAATCCTGAGTTGAGGCTCCATACCATGAACCAGAAACTCGCCGAAGCCCGAATCCTCGCCGCCCGCAAGATGCCCTACATGACGCATCAGGTGATGACGCTCATCCCCGTGGAACGTCCCGGGCTGGGAACGATGGCCGTCGATGAGTATTGCCGGATGTACTTCGATCCGGCGTTCCTCGAAGGCCGCGACCTGAAGCACTTGGCGTTCGTGGTGTTGCACGAAGCGATCCACGTTTGGAGCCGGCACGCCAAGACGGTGCCTGGCACACGGCGTCAAACGGTCATCGTCAGCGTGTTGGAATCGCTCCGTCAGCACGTTTCCACCTTTATGCTATCGAGCGTAATCGAGGAAATCCGGCGTTGGTGCGAGACCGGCCGCAGTTGTTTCGCCCGATGGGTGGAGGAACTTGGGTTGACCGGTGGCGGGGTTCGCGACGACAGCCGCCTCTCGCTGCTGGACCGCGTGATTCCCGTGCCGGACGGATGAGGGCACAAAAATGCCTTTCAGCCCCCACTTGAGAATAGTTTTTGGAGCAGCTTCACCGAGAATTTGGAAATTCTTGTGGGGGGGCGTCTTACTTTTCCGCAGGGGAAAGGTAGAATCGGACCCGTGCCGTTTGACTTGACTCCTCGGCGTGGACCAGGCGTTGAATGGCTACGGCCTAGTCGCAAGTCTGGCTGGCCCAACCGTCACTTTAGACCCTCAAATCCATGAAAAAGATCATCCCTCGTTTTGTCTTGTTGGCGGCGCTGATGGCCGCCGTTGGCAGCGCCCGCGCGGCGGCGACCATCACCGTGCAAACCGACCAGCCCGGCGCGCCGATCAACCACGGCATGTGGGGCGTTTTCTTCGAGGACATCAACCTCGGCGCGGACGGCGGGCTTTACGCGGAGCTGGTGAAGAACCGGTCGTTTGAATTTCCGGATGCGCTGATGGGCTGGATGGTGCTGGGACAAACCAACGGCGTGGCCATTCGCGACGATGCCCCGTTCAGCCGCGTGCAGCCGCATTACGTCCGGCTGCAAAGCGGCACGGGCATGGCCAACGAAGGCTTTCGTGGCATCGGCGTGACGGCGGGCGACAAGTATGATTTCTCCGTGCAGGCACGGGTGCAGGCGGGTTCGCCGGCGCTGGAAATTCAACTGGTGGATGCCACTGGAAAAATCCTGGCGCAAGAGCGCCTCAAAAACTTTTCCACCGGCTGGCAGTTGGAAAAAGTCACGCTCACGCCGAAGGCGACGGAAGCCAAGGCGCATTTGAACGTCTTTGTGACCGGCGGTGGCACGGTTGACCTCGACATGATTTCGCTGTTCCCGCAAAAGACCTGGAAAAACCGTCCCGGCGGCCTGGCGCGGACATGGTTCAACTGCTGGCGGACATGAAACCGGGCTTCATGCGTTTTCCCGGCGGCTGCATTGTGGAAGGCCACACGCTGACGAATCGCTACCAATGGAAGACCACCATCGGGCCGGTGGCGGAACGCAAGGTGATTCTCAACCGCTGGAACGACGAGTTCAAGCACCGCCCGACGCCGGATTATTACCAGTCATTCGGCCTCGGTTTTTTCGAGTATTTCCAATTGTGCGAAGACATCGGCGCGTCACCGCTGCCGATTTTGAACTGCGGCATGGCCTGCCAGTTCAATTCCGGGCAGCTTTGTCCGCTGAATGAGCTTGGACCGTATATTCAGGACGCGCTTGACCTGATCGAATTTACCAACGGTCCGGCGACCAGCGAGTGGGGCGCAAAACGCGCGGCGATGGGACATCCGCAGCCGTTCAACCTGAAGATGATCGGCATTGGCAACGAGCAGTGGGGGCCGCAATACATTGAGCGCTACACGAAATTTCAGCAGGTGATCCGGCGCAGCATCCCGAAATCAAGCTGGTGGCCGCCGCCGGGCCGGGGCCGGACGGCACAAATTTTAATCTTGCCTGGTCGCAATTGCGCGAGCTGCACGCCGACATCGTGGACGAGCATTGCTACGCCCGGCCCGACTGGTTTTACAACAGCATGCACCGCTATGACAAATACGACCGCAACGGCCCGAAGGTCTTCTTTGGCGAATACGCCGCGCAGAGCGACAAAATTGTCAGCACCAACAACGCAAACAACCTCGAATGTGCGCTCGCCGAGGCGGCGTGCATGACCGGCCTCGAACGCAACGGCGACGTGGTGCAGATGGCGAGCTACGCAGCGCTATTCGCCCACGTCGAGGGCTGGCAGTGGAAGCCGGATTTGATCTGGGTGGACAATCTCCGCAGCTACGGCACGCCGAATTATTATGTCCAGAAAATGTTCGCCAACAACGCCGGTGACGTGGTGCTGCCGGTGAAGCTCGACGCCACCAACGCGGCCAGATTGTATGCCTCCGCCACCCGCGACAACGCTTCCGGCGAAGTCATCCTCAAGGTCGTGAATGGCGCGAATGTGCCGGTGGCGGCGAATTTGGATTTCGCCGGCGCGAAGGCGATTTCTGCTGAAACGAAAATCAGCACGCTCGCCAGCGCCAGCCAGCAGGATGAAAATTCCTTTGCCGAACCGCTGAAAGTTTCCCCGAAAGATTCCACGCTCGAAACTCCCGCGCCGCAGTTCGACTGCACGTTCCCGGCGAATTCGCTGACGGTGCTGCGCCTGAAAACCTCCAATTAACCCAAGTTTGTGAACAACGGTCGAATAGTGTGGCGCTGAACGGTTGAAAACCGTGGCGCTCGGGATGAAGAAGGTTCTATTGTAACTCCAGGGTTTAGGGAAAGAAAGAAGCATCCCCTGCCCGAGGGCAGGGCCGGTTGCAACGGTTAGTTCTCTTCGGACGATTCGCCTTTTTTCAGCGATATTTCAGGGTTTTCCGCAGCACTCGCCGCGGGCTTTGCCAAGGAGTCCGATTCATTCCCGGCCGGTGTTTTGGCGGCGGCTTTCTTGCTGCCCGCACGGCGACGGGCATCCTTCAAACGGTAACTTTCGCCGTTGGATTCCAGGATATGACAGCGATGGGTGAGCCGGTCGAGCACGGCGCCCGTCAGCCGACACGTCAACGCGGCGCTGAAGGATGAGCTTAGCGAGCAGAACATGCCCGAGCGGCTGATTGTGGTGGCCACCAGCAACGACGCCAGCGGGTTGGACGAGGCGCTCTTGCAGCGGTTCGAGATATTCCCCTTCTCGGCCGGTCCGACGTTTGCGAAAGCCTGCCAGGAGCGGCTGGCCTGGATTTGGCAGCAGGAAACCGGCCCCAATGTCCCCATGCCGCTGGGGATGGAGCAAATGGGCTGGCGCAACGGCAACTACTCGATGCGTCGAGCGATGACGGCCTTGGGCGGGGCGCTGGAGTTGCGTTGTGGGGAGGAAGTGGCCGCATGAAACTCAGCTATCAGGTGTTGGTCGCCATCGTGGAATGTGAGGACGGCGAACCGAGCGACGACGTGGAGGAGTGGGCCATGCGAGAGTTCGGCGACCTCGCGGACGCGGAGCGATTCGCGGAGAACGTCTACGGCAACAACGCGGACACCGATGCGTTCGCTCTTGCCAATCCCCCGCCGCCCCCCGAGCCGTGGCGCGGAGAGCCGGCCGAGCAACGCCGGCAGAAGGTGCTGCTAACCGGCATGGACTGCCAGCCGGGGCAACTCGACCTATTCGAGACGGATGGCGAGACCGACCAAGCGTGCGATAATAGCTAAGCCATCCCCCATTAGCGATAATGGTTTTACTGCCGACGAAAACTTCTTGTTGACCTGTAACGAGTCCTGGTAGTAAAATGTGCTTGTTCTTGCTGGACAGGCTAGACAGGAACGCGAGAAGAGGCATCGGATACAAAGAAGAGGCAAATCGGAGCCAGTCACAGCAGAGGCTTTTGGAAGCCCACGGTCCGGAACCCGTGGGCTTCCATTTTTTTTTGCGCTCAACCGGACCCGTCCCGGTGAAACCACCAAGGGGGCGGTTGCGAAGCCTGGCGCTCCAGTTGGACGCCGTAATGTATAGGCGAGTGCGCGGCTAGCCGTGCCGTGTGCGGGCTGGGCGTAGGGGTACGCCGACCGCCTGCCACCGAACTCCTACGCGGTGGCAGGCTGCCCGCACACGGCCGTTTCTTTGCGCATGAGACAAACACAGGAGCCAACACGATGACGGTCTACGGCATTACCCGCGCCAGCACGCGGAAACAGCAGGCATCGCCCGAAGTGCAAGCGGAGATGATCCGCAAGCACTGCGCCGCCGTGCAACTGCCCCAGCCGGTCATGCTCGACGAGCCGCTGGGCACTTCCGGCCGGACCACAGCCTTTCGGCATCGGCCCCAAGGCCGCTGGCTCGGTTGCGGTAGGGACCGCCCTTGCGGGCGGCCCCCCGCGCAGATCCGTACGTGCGGAATTACCGCATACGGCTCCTACTTCGGGTATTTGGCGTAGAAGCGTTGGCCGCGTCTCGCACACGTTGCAGTCCGATCGACACACTAGTCCGGCACTGTGTCCGGGGTGTGGCCGACGACAACGCGTTCCCCTTAGTCGGTCGCCTTCCCTCCACCGCCTCCGCCGATGGATTATCTCCATCTTTGTTCGGCGGCTTCCTCGGTACTACGCAACCGTCCGACTTCCCACTGGCGTACATGCCGGACGTGCGGTGACCGACCTTCTCCGGCCGACCCGCCGCACCATCTGCGACGGGTGCCTGTGGGATCTCCCTGTTCCGGTGCAAAGAGTTTCCACGCATGCACAGGGTCTCCGACCGCGCGGGGTCCATGTACGGCTTGCCAATAATGCCGTCCACGGTATTGCCTTCCACCTCGCTTAACGGCGTCGGCACCCCGGACTTCTTTATTTCGCGGCTCGATGGCTGGCCTGCGTGTGCCCCTGTCAACGCTTCACCTGTGACCTCGCGGCCACCGGCGCATGACTCGGGGTCGGGATGACTGGCTAGGTCTTTCCCGTGTGACTCTTTCATTCACGACTCCTTGCCCGTTTTAACAGGCGCACTAACCGTCAATAAATCGCCAGCCTTGCGCGGCCCGGCAACGGTATCGGCAGGAGGGGATCGAACGCCAGCAAGCCAGCGGACCGAGCAATGTGGGGCGCCCTTCTCATCATCGCCCGCTCTCTAACCCTCTCTCCGGCACCACCTCAATTCGAGCCTTCACCTTGTCGGCGTTGGCGTCACTCGCACGAAACCACTCGATGGCCTCCTGGATACGGTCGCCGTAGAAGGTGAACGGTACCCAACCGTGGCCGCCGTTGTAACTCTTGATGATCGTCGACGCGCCATATTTCGTCAGTAGCCGGACCGCTGCCTCGGATTCCGCATACGGACAGATCGCGTTGTCGGGGGAGTGCCAGAAGTAGTATCGCTTCCCCTTCGCGTTCTGCGGGTGGGCGAAAAGCTGCGGCATAAAACGGGACATGGCGACGAACGAACCGCGAATCTTCGGGTTCTCGAACGATGACGAATAGATCACGTGTCCGCTCGACGACCAACCGAGGCTGAAGACCCAACCTGGATGGATATTGTACTGCTTGCCGACGTCCTCGATCACGGCGTCCACGAACTGCTCGCTGGTGAACTTGGCGTCTGCCGAGGGGAAGGCGTCGCTCGGCCAGACGCAGTTTTGCGATTGGCCCCAACTCCACACCGGGGCCACCAACTCGGCAACGATGACATCTTTCGGAGTTCCTGCTAGGCTGAGAACATTGGCACAAAATGGCAGGAAGTCTTCGCTGCCGGGACCGCCGGGCAGCACCAGCAGCAGGCCATACTCCTTCGGCGTTTCCTTGGGTTCCAGTTTGTGGCGGATCAGAAAGTACCGCTTCATCGGGTCGCCGCCTGCGGTGCGATCTTCGCAGAGGACGGTTCTGTCGATTTCGGCCCCCTGTGCGGCGAAGATCGCTTCCGGCGTGTGCGACGTTGTCGCGACGCCTGTATGCTTGCCCCACGCCTGAAGTCCCCGCGCGTAATAGCCGATCGCGACGGTGCCGGAGGCTCGGTAGCCGACGGCCAAGCCGCCGGCGTAGGCGTCGATCCCCACCGCGCAGCCGCCAAGGACCAGGCCCCCGATGGCCAGGCCGGCAATCGCGAGCAGTCCGATGGCCAGTCCGCCGACAGCGACCAGGCCGCCGGCAACTCCACCGATGGCCACGATGCCCCAGGCCCGGCCGCCGACGGCCAACCAGCCGCAGGCCGTATCGCCGATGGCCACGATGCCGCGTGCCCGGCCGAACCGCTGGCCGCTGCCGGCATCCGGCCCGAAAGCGATATCGAAGAGCGGCAGTCCGCAAACCGTTCGGGCGGATCGTTTTCTCATTGCGAGAGGCATCGGCGTCGCCTCCTTTTCATAGAACCGCGTCCGATTATATCTCACCCTCGCCCGTCCGCCAACAATGGCCCGCCTGCTAAACCATCAAAGAATCGTCATCGCCTGTGACACGGCGGTACGGCGGGCGGCCCGTCTTCTGCGACGCCGGACTTGAGCTTCGCGGGATTCTTCTTCCCGCTGCTCCAGCCCGTGCTCGGGATGAGACGCAACCCAGCGGACCGGCAGCAAGGCTTCCAACGCGACAGTATTCGCTGCGCCTTCAACGATCACCGCATCGAAGCGGAAGCTCGACAATGCGACTCAATTCGGTGCAGGACCAGCCCGTGGGACCGATAAGACCATGCATGAACGGCAGCACTCGTTCGGCAGGCGGCGGCCATGCTCCATCATATTTCAGGTAGTCCGCAGCCTTCAGCCCGCTGAACAGTCCGTCTTGGGCGTGACGGATGATCGACTTCTCAGCTTTGGGAAGTACACGCCGTTCGTTCAGGCCGTAGCCCACGTATCGCCCGGCATGTACGTTTTCAATCGGGCCGTTGCGCCAGCACCAGCGACAACTCCTGCGCCGAGACCTCGACGCTCCGCGCTTGTGGGTCGTTGCTCGTCGGAAAGCGAAAGGTTCCTTCTTCCAGCCGCCGATAGTACAACGTCAGCCCGTCGCGATCCCACCACAAAAGTTTCACGCGATCGCCACGGCGACTGCGGAACACGAACAAGTGGCCGGACAAGGGATCGTATCCCAGCCAGTCCCGCACCAGGGCGGCCAGTGTGTCGAAACTTTTTCGCATATCTGTCGGCGCCAAGCACACGTAGATCCGCACCAGTTCCGACAGGTTCAACACGGCTGCACCTCCAGCACGGCCAGCACAGCGGCGAGCGTTTGCCGGTCGAAGCCCGCCTGCACCCGTACCGTGCGGCCTTGCCCCAGGATAATCTCCACGCCGCCGTCCGCCTCAGCCGCGCCGAAGCACCTGCTTACCGTAGCATTTCAACTGCGGTCGTGGCTCTGGCGGCTTATCGATATGCCCGAGCCGATGCGTCGGCCCTGGCATTGAGTACCACGCAATACCACGAAACTGTGAGCTCAGTACGAGGGGCAATGGGTTGCTATCAGGATTCCGTGTGGTCAGCAATCGACGTTTAGCGATCAGTAAACGGGAAATGTGGTAGTTCGTCGCGTACCACTTGTGGCCGATGCTCATGCGCCCCAGCGGGGAGAACGATCAGTGCTTTACCAAGCGATCATCGGACATGTCGGCTAACGCCAGCAACCGAACTTGATTGCGGATGCGGCCGCTCCGAATTATCACACGATCTCCGGGAGCCGACCAGAAAAACGCCATTACGACGATAAACGTGGCAAACGTGACTTCATGGTTTACGACTCTTGGAGCCAACTGACTTTGCCGTGTCTGGCAGCAGGTCTCGTAATTTTGATAGTGCGTTGTAAGCAGCCAGCGGAGAGGCGACTTTTGGCTCGGATTGTTCCAATGCGGCTAACAGAGGCCGCAAGATCGGGCCAAGTCCTCTTTTTCTGACCAGGACGTGACAAACGTGATGTGCGCCCTCGCACAGCCAGTCTGAGTTGGATGGATCAATCAACGCCGCCAACAACGGAGGCAGGGCGTCGCGGCCCAAGGCGGCCAAACCCTCGGCCGCCAGCCATCGAACATCTCCGTCACGGTCTTTTAGGGCATTCACGAGTGCGAAAGCAGCAATTGGATCGCCGATGCCACCAATCGCCTTGGCCGCTTCCCAACGGACGTGTGGTTTGCGATGCGACAACAGTTGAATGAGCGATGGCACCGCAGGTGTCCCCAGGGCCACGAGTGCTTCCCTCGCCTTCCTCCGCGCCACGGGGCTGGGACTTACCAGTGCCACAAGCATTTCAGAAATACCCGGTGACGCTTTCTTCGTGGCTGCCGCGGTGCCAGATTTGGATGCAGGTGTCATGGCTGATCCTTTCGTTTTCCAAGAACCCCAGATGGGATACAAGCAATATGCCCTTTTAGTGGCGATGGGCTATCGGACTCCCGTGAACTGAAGTGTCTTGGCTTTGGCGCGACGAGAATCC
>CAWGNG010000008.1:0-10365 GCA_963823895.1 uncultured Planctomycetaceae bacterium | reverse complement strand
TAGTGCCTGTCAGTGACCGGATCGCCTTGAACCACCTGGATTGCCATGTGTTAGCGGCTTCGATCTCTCCCGGGGTCTCATCAGAACAAACTGATGCCAACAGGGGGGCAGTGCCAGTATAAATGACGGTTGTATTTTCCATTTCGTGCCTTACAATAAGTGGTTGTCGGATGACTAGATAAAGAGCAACTCGCTTGCGCGGGGGCTCGTTGACGAGTAAGCCGACGTGGTTGAATACCGCTGGGTATTCGGTCACGTCGGCTTTTTTTGTTTTCAGTGGTGCAGCGCGGCTGCGACCGAAAGGGGGAATCCTATGGAAATGCTGGATTCGAGTGAGGCAGTTCCAGTACTGCTCATTGCCGACAACGATGTGCGCCGCCGTGAAGAACTCCGACATTTCTTTTTCAACAGCGGATTCCTGGTGGCATCCGCCAGCAACGGCCTCGAATGTTTGGCCGAAGTCGTGGCTCTGGAAGCAGACGTACTCGTGATAGCCTTGGAGATCCCCTGGGGCGGCGGCGACGGAGTGATCGCGCAAATGAACGATGGCCTGCCGGTCGGCCGGAATCCGCTTATTCTCGTCCTTGGCGATGCGCCTGTGGATACGCTCTCCGCGCGAACCGGCGTGGCACTGAGCAATTGCTTCTCGGAGCCCCTTCGCAAAGAGGATCTGCTTGACCGTATTGGCATGGAACTCGCCATCCGGCTGCTGCGCGGTGCAGAAGATAGGCGACGGCCGCCGGAAAAGAGTATGAGACTAACATTGATGGAGGAGGGCATCCGATGATTGCCTCGACAATTGAGCGAGGCACACTAACCTCACTTTCGAGAGTGGGTCGCTACTTCATCCATCTGAAGGTTTCCCAGGCGGCCCGCGAGGATGCCTGGGATCTGTGCCGTGTTGCGGTCCATTACGGCGGCATCGAGGTCCATAACTGCTGTTTCGCTTTTCCAAACGAAGAGCGGTGGCTCTCCGCGTTAGAAGCTCTCCGCTTCCGTTTTGGCGCCGAGTATTTCGACGCCGTTGATTCAGGCGAAAGCACTTGAGCATTTGGTGTACATATCCGCCTAGGGAGACGTATCATGTCGGAAGATCATGGAGGAGTGCGATTGCTCTCAATCGAGGAACAGAAGCTTGGGATCTCAACTGAGAGACAAGTGGTTCTGGCGGAGGCGCAGTCCCGACTGCGAGAGTCGGGCTACCACGAGTTGCATTTCGTTTCGTGCGATTTCCACGAAGGCGTCCTCACGCTGAGGGGACGAGTATCGAGCTTCCACCTGAAGCAGGTCGCTCAGGAAATGATCCGCCGACTGGACAGCGCTGAGGAGATCAACAACCGCCTGGAGGTTGCCGCACCACCGTGCTCTCCGTGAAGAGAAACTCACTGCACGAGACAGAAGTTGTTCCGGCTTGCGAGCCCGTGTTTGTTTGATGCTCCCTTGCTATATTCTCAACCGTGTGATTGATGGCCACCCTGGAAGGTAACAGCATGAAGATACTGGCCGCCAAGGATGCCAGGGTGGGGACACATCAGGTTATGGTCCGGGACGCCAGAGGAAACGGTCCTGTTGCCTTTGCCCCATAGCGACGTATAATGAAGACGGGTTGGAGAGCCGGCACACTTGATCTCGACTCTTCAGCAATTGTCGGATGACTAGATAGAGAGCAACCCGGCCGTGCCGAGGGGCTCGTTAGCGAGTAAGCCGATGTGGTCGAATACCTGTGGGTGTTCTGCCACGTCGGCTTTTTTTGTGCCAGTTTTTGTCCAAAACCCACCTGTTAGCCAGTGAGGAACCTGATCATGTCCGAGAAGAACTCTGTTGTCGCTATTTTTGCATCTCACAACCAAGCCGAGGACGCTGTTCGCGAGCTTCAGAAGGAGGGCTTCGACATGACGAAGCTTTCGATCGTCGGCAAGGATTACCACACGGATGAGCATGTTGTCGGGTATTACAACACCGGCGACCGTATGATGTACTGGGGAAAATTGGGCGCGTTCTGGGGCGGCTTCTGGGGGCTGCTGTTCGGCTCCGCGTTTTTCTGGGTGCCGGGCATTGGTCCGCTAGTCGTGGCGGGGCCGCTTGTCACATGGATCGTCGGCGCGCTTGAAGGTGCCGTCGTGACGGGCGGAATTACCGCTCTCGGCGCGGGACTGTACAGCATCGGGATTCCGAAGAACAGCGTCCTGCAATACGAGACCGCGGTGAAGAACGATAAGCTCCTCCTGATTGCCCACGGAACGGCCGACGAAGTGGAACGGGCCAAGGATCTCCTGCATCAGAATCGGGCGGAAGTAGCAACGGTTCATGCCGAACCGGCCACCGTGGGAGTGTAACTTCAGGAACGTAGAAAATGACCCTCTGCGCTCGGCTGTCTTGAGAAGGGAGACCTGAGATGATTCACTTGCTGGGCCACATTATGTCGGCGCTATCGCGGCGCCCGGTTAGAAGATCGTGCAATGTCGGCTTTTTCAGAGAAACCATTTTGGGAGGTTCAAGTCATGTGGATAAACTATACTGCAATTGGTCTGGGGATCGCCCTGGCGCTGGTTGCCTTCTACCTGTTGAGTTGCATTCGTATTCTGAACGAATACCAGCGCGGTGTTATCTTCCGCCTGGGCCGGGCCATGCCTAAGCCCAAGGGACCGGGGTTGATCATGGTCTTTCGGCCGGTCGATAACATGATGCGCGTGGACTTACGGACCATAACAAGAGTCATCGAGCCTCAGGACATCATCACACGGGACAACGTTTCGGTCCGCGTCAATGCTGTGCTCTATTTTCGGGTCGTGGATCCGATGCGGTCCGTTTTGGAAGTGGCCGACTTTTTGTTCGCTACCTCCCAAGTGGCCTTGACAACCCTACGAAGTACGTTGGGTCAGGCGGAACTTGATGACCTTTTGACGGAGCGGGACAAAGTGAACCACCGCTTGCAAGAGATCATTGATGGGCACACCGAGCCGTGGGGGGTGAAAGTCTCCGTCGTGGAAGTCAAGGATGTGGACCTCCCCGAGCCGATGAAGCGGTCCATGGCCCATCAGGCGGAAGCCGAGCGCGACCGGCGTGCGAAGGTCATCAACGCGGAGGGGGAGTTCCAGGCCGCGGACAAACTCCGGCAAGCCGCCCAAATCATGACACCGTATCCCATGGCGATGCAGATGCGCTACCTTCAGGCATTGGCGGAGGTTGCTTCGGAAAAGAACTCCACCATCATCTTCCCGTTGCCGCTCGAACTATTGCGGCCGTTCCTGGGAAGCAGCCCCGACGGCATAAATGCCAACGCGCTGGCAAATGGGCGACCCGAGGACGCATCTATGGGGCCGAAGAATTCTGCTCAATCCGTGCAGGCTACTGGGGCCGGAGCAATACCAGCGACGGTGGGGGGAAACGGCCGATAGTATCCTCATGCTCGGCGCGTAATACGAGTGCCGCGAACACAAACCACGAGGAGGTCCGAACTCTGCCTGCCGCCATGCCAACGTGACATGGTTGATGGAAAACTGGTGCCGAATCACTGCTGCCATACCGGATCGCTCCTGCTATGAACCGACTTGCCAGCCACTTTGGGCGACTGCTGGTGCTACTGGTCTTCCTGGTCGCCGCTTGGCTGCTCTACGATCGGCTGAAGGAGTACACCTTCGGGCAAATTCGTGAAGCGATTGCCGCCATGCCCACCTGGCACATCGTGGCCGCGTCGCTGCTGACCGTGCTGAACTACGTGATCCTGATCGGCTACGATTGGCTCGCGGTTCGCTGGGTAGGGGAAAAGAACCTGCCCTTGCGGAAAATCGCCCTGGCGTCGTTTACCGGCTATGCGTTCAGCTACAACTTCGGGGCCACGCTATTCGGGACGTCGATCCGCTACCGGCTGTATTCAGCCTGGGGCGTACCGCTGTTGAAGATCGTCAAACTGTTGGTGATCCTTGGGCTGACCTTTTGGTTCGGGGTTTTCGCGCTGGCGGGCGTTGTATTCGTCGTCGCCCCGTTTTCGATTCCCTCGGGGCTGAGTCACTTGAAGCTGCCCTTCGCCCACACTTTCTGGGTTGGCGTGGCGCTGCTGCTAATCGTGCTGGGATACGTGGCACTCGATGCCCTGCACTATCGTCGGCCGCTGCGGTTCTTTCGCTGGCGGATTCCACTGCCCTCGCTACGACTGACCCTGTACCAGATCGCGATTGCCTGCGGCGACCTACTGGTTGCCGCTTTCATCTTGTACACCCTGTTGCCGCCCGTGGAGGGCGGCTACGTGCGGGTATTAGGGGTCTTCATGCTGGCGTTTGTGGCGGCCGTGCTTAGCCACGTGCCCGGCGGCTATGGCGTCTTCGATGTACTGATCGTCGCGTTCCTGCCGAAGGAGTGTGGGCCAGCAGTGGTAGCGGTGCTGCTGGTGTTCCGGGTGATCTACTACTGGCTGCCGCTGCTGGTCGCCGCAGCAATACTGGGGTGGAACGAGTGGATGCTCAATACTGGCCAGGCGACTCAACCGTATAAACATCAACAGCTTACGACATAGCCCCTTGCAGCCACCGTTCATAGTCCTAGAATAATAGGGGATGTCGTCGGATGACTAGATGAAGAGCAACTCGCTTACGCGGGGGGCTCGTTGACGAGTAAGCCGACGTGGTTGAATACCTTGGGGTGTTCCGCCACGTCGGCTTTTTTCGTTGGTTTGGCGAGAATATCGCAACCGTTGGTTGGGAATACGATCAAGAAAGGAGAGAAACAATGTCTGATCGCCCAGCAGCGTCGCCGACAGTGCCGAAACGCATTGGGGTCGCAGCCGACCACGGAGGCTTTGCGTTAAAGGAATATCTGGTCGGGATGTTGCGCGGGGCTGGCTACGAAGTGCTCGACTTTGGTGACGGCGAACCGAGGCCAGACGATGACTATCCAGATTTTGTCGTGCTCTTGGCCCGAGCGGTGGCTTGTGGAAAGACCGACCGCGGCGTGGCCATCTGCGGCAGCGGCGTGGGTGCGTGTGTTGTTGCGAACAAAGTGTCCGGCATCCGGGCGTGCTTGATCCATGAGACTTTTTCAGCGCACCAAGGGGTCGAGGACGACAACCTGAACGTGATGTGCCTGGGTGGCCGCGTGGTCGGCGATGCGTTCGCCTGGGAACTGGTTAAGACATTTTTAGACGCCCGTTTCAGCGGCGCCGAGCGTCATCGTCGCCGCTTGGCACAAATCACAGAACTCGAAACCTAGCAGGCACTCCGATGAAAGACAATCCCGTAAGACAATTGGCAGCGCTCGGCCAGTCCATCTGGTTGGACTACATCCGACGCAATCTGATCATCAGTGGTGAACTCAGGCGATTAATTGAGGAAGATGGACTGCGAGGGATGACCTCGAATCCATCCATCTTTGAAAAGGCGATTGCAGAGAGCCACGATTATGACGAGGACATACGGGCCATGGCGATTAAGGGAAAAAACGCTGAAGCAATCTATGAAGCCCTCAGCCAGCGTGATGTGCAGAGCGCTGCCGACGAGTTCCGGCCTCTTTACGACACTACTGACGGCAAGGACGGATATGTCAGCCTGGAGGTTAATCCCCACCTGGCGCACGATGCCACAGGCACGATTGAAGAAGCCCGTCGATTGTGGACCGCGCTCGACCGGCCGAACGTCTTGATCAAAGTCCCGGCGACAGCCGATGGGCTCCCTGCCATTCAACAACTCATCAGCGAAGGAATTAGTGTCAACGTGACGCTGCTCTTCGGGCTGCCGCGTTATCGACAGGTGGCGGACGCTTACATTGCCGGCATCGAAGCGAGGGCAGCCCAAGGAAAGCCCGTGAAGCATGTGGCCTCGGTAGCCAGCTTCTTTGTGAGCCGCATTGACACGCTGGTGGATCCGCTGCTGGAAAGACAGATCGTGCAAGGCGGGTGGGATGCAGACATCGCGAAACAAATGCAGGGGCAAGTAGCCATCGCCAGCGCGAAGATAGCCTATCAGATCTACAAAGATATCTTCGGCAGCGCTCGGTTTAAGAAACTTGCCGACCAGGGTGCTCGTCCGCAACGGCTGCTTTGGGCCAGTACAGGCACCAAGAATCCGGACTATAGCGACGTGAAATATGTCGAATCGCTCATCGGGCCGGACACGGTCAACACGGTCCCCGTCGAGACCCTCGATGCTTACCGCGACCACGGCGATTCAAAAGCCCGCTTGGAGGAAGACATAGAGCAAGCCAGCGACGTCTTGGAGCGATTGCCGAAATTCCACATCAGCATTGACACCGTGGCGCAGCAGCTTGAGGACGAAGGCGTTGACAAATTCAATAAGCCGTTCGACAAGCTGATGGAGACCTTGAAGGAAAAATCGTGAGTAAACAAACACGTGCCAGCCACCCAATATACAGCCTTCTACCGCTGGAGGTCGAGGGGTTCGATTCCTTGGCTGAGCTTGCCCTGGATATACCGCGGCGGTGTCTGCGGTTCGCCCACCGACGGACTACACAGCCCACGTGTTGCCGCACCATGAAGGCGTTGCAGTTCCCCTGGAAAACGCAGGACTCCTGTGGCAGCGATGAAGCACTCGCAGCGGCGGAACGCAAGAAGTAGCAGTCAAATCGGTGTTATGAAACCTGTCGTGGAGGAACCGACCATGGTCAATAAAGCAAAAATCAAAGGTATGGGATCGACCCTGGGCGCTCACGGAGTTGCCTTCCGGGTGTGGGCACCCCATGCGCAGAAAGTCTCCGTCATCGGATCATTCAATGACTGGGACGGCACCAAACATCCTATGCAGGGCGAGAAGAACGGCTACTGGTACGCCAACGTGGCCGACGCTCACGCGGGCGATCAATATCGGTTCCTCCTGACCACGCCCAAGGGGGAGTTCAAGCGAATTGATCCCTATGCCCGTGAGGTTACCAGTTCAGTCGGCAACGCCCTCGTTCACGATGTGAGCTTCGACTGGCAAGGAGATGACTTTCATCTTGCGCCGCGAAATGAGCTTGTCATCTATGAGCTTCATGTGGGCACGTTCAACGATCAGGCGGACGTGAATCATCCAGGCAAGTTCTCCACCGTGTCGGCGCGGCTGGGATATTTGAGAGACCTCGGCGTCAATGCGATCGAGGTCATGCCGGTGGGCGAGTTTGCGGGTGAGCGGTCGTGGGGCTACAACCCCGCGCAGATATTTTCGGTGGAGACCGTCTACGGAGGCCCATTAGCTTTCAAACAGTTCGTCAAGCGCGCTCACAAGAAGGGCATCGCCGTGATCCTGGACGTTGTTTACAACCACCTGGGCCCCAGCGACCTTGATCTTTGGCAGTTCGACGGCTGGTCCGAGAACAATCACGGCGGAATCTACTTCTACAACGACGACCGTGCCAACACGCCGTGGGGACAAACCCGCCCCGATTACGGACGCGGCGAGGTCCGTCAGTACCTGCTTGATAATGCCCTGATGTGGCTGGAGGAATACCACGTTGACGGCCTCCGCTTCGACTGCACCGAGTTCATTCGCAGCGTCAATGGTTCGGACGATCAGAGCCTACCCGATGGGTGGAGCCTGCTCCAATGGATCAACAGCGAGATCGCGCGGAGACACCCGGGCCGAATCACGATCGCCGAGGATCTTCAGAACAACAAGTGGCTCACTAAGGACGTGGGCGCCGGCGGTGCTGGGTTTGAATCGCAATGGGACGCCATGTTTGTGCATCCCATTCGCCAAGCCGTGATCACGCCATACGACGAGCAGCGATCTTTGGCCGCCATCCGCGACGCCATCTGCTTTCGCTACGATGACGACGCCTTCGATCGGGTCATCTACACGGAATCGCACGACGAAGTGGCTAACGGCCGGGCACGCGTGCCGCAAGAAATCAGCCCGCACGACCCCAAAGGCTGGTACGCACGAAAACGATCGACGTTGGCCGCGGCGCTGGTCTTTACGGCCCCGGGCATCCCCATGCTGTTCCAAGGGCAGGAGTTCCTCGAAGGTGGATGGTTCTGCGACACCGTCCCCGACGACTGGAAGGAACGGAAAGAGTTTCATGGCATCGTGCGGCTCTACCACGACCTCATCCGTTTGCGGCGGAACCTCGACGGCTGCACACGCGGCCTCTGTGGCCAACACGCCCAGGTTTGTCATCTGTACGAGCCACGCAAGGTTCTCGCTTTCCATCGCTGGGACAAGGGGGGACCGGCAGACGACGTGGTAGTCGTCGCAAACTTCCTGCACGACGCGCAGGACGGCTACGTCATCGGCTTTCCGGCCACGGGCCCCTGGAAGCTCCGATTCAATAGTGACTGGCAGGGCTACAACGACGACTTCGGAAATCATCCCAGCACAGACGTCACTGCGGAGTCCGGCGCCTGCGATGGCCTTCCCTGTCATGCGACGGTTTCAATCGGGCCCTACAGCGTGCTTATCTTTTCACAATAAGGTCGCCATGCGCTCTGATGCTGTCGCCGAGACTTGTGGCACATGGGAATAGGGAAGCGATCCAAGGAAACAAACATGATGAAGAAAGCCGCTTCAATCACTTGCCTGTTTCTGGATGTCGGTGGCGTATTGCTTACCAACGGGTGGGGCCATCAATCCCGTGCGTTGGCCGCGAAGACCTTTGATCTGAATCTGGAAGAGATGGAAGACCGGCATCACCTGACCTTTGATACCTACGAAGTCGGCAAACTTACGCTGGAGGAATACCTTAGCCGGACGGTTTTCTATGAGGAGCGATCCTTCACACGGGATCGGTTTCGAGAATTCATGTTCGCGCAGTCGCAACCTCATCCTGAAATGATCGAGCTTGTCCGGAAACTCAAGACGCAGCACGAATTGAGGATCGCCGTGGTCAATAACGAAGCCCGCGAACTGAATTCACATCGGATTCAAACATTCAAGCTGGGTGAATTCGTGGATTTCTTTATTTCCTCCTGCTTTGTCCACTTCCGCAAACCCGACGTGGACATCTTTCGCCTTGCGCTGGACATCGCCCAGGTGCCAGCCGAACAGGTCGCCTATATCGATGACCAGCCGCTGTTCGTCCAGGTCGCGGAAGGTCTGGGGATTCGCGGCATCCGTCACACGGATTACCAGTCCACGTGCGAGACGCTGGCTTCGTTCGGATTGCAAACTGATGCGGGAGTCATCCATGAAACCAGCTAACCCACGCATCCTGACGATCAATGGCGGCTCGTCGAGCATCAAGTTCGCGCTGTTCGAGGCCGGTGACTCGCTCCGAAGGATTTTGGAGGGCGGGATTGAGCGGATTGGACTGCCGGAGGCCACTTTGCGGGTGAAAGGCGTGAACCAGGCGGACAACTTTTCGCGGCCGGTGACGGCGTCGGACCACACGGTGGCGGTGGGCGCTCTGATGGATTGGATCGAGCAGCGCATTGGGCGTGACGCATTGACCGCAGTGGGACATCGCGTTGTGCATGGCGGACCGAAGTACTACGCCCCCGCGTTGATCACCAAGGAAATGGTCGAGGAGTTGCGCCAACTCAAACCATTCGATCCGGAACACCTGCCGGAAGAGATCCAGTTGACCGAAGCGTTTCATCGCCGGTTTCCTGAACTGCCACAGGTGGCGTGCTTCGACACGGCCTTTCACCATGACTTGCCGCGTGTGGCCCAGTTGTTGCCAATTCCGCGCCGGTACCAGGCGCAGGGCGTGCGGCGGTACGGATTTCACGGGCTGTCGTATGCCTTCCTGATGGGAGAACTGGCCCGCCTGGCCGGAACGGAAGCGGCCCAAGGCCGGATCATCCTCGCCCACCTCGGGAATGGCGCGAGCCTGGCGGCAGTGCATCACGGCAAGCCGGTGGACACAAGCATGAGTTTCACGCCGACCGCCGGAGTACCGATGAGTACACGCTCCGGCGACCTCGATCCTGGACTGGTGTGGTATCTGGCGCGCACTGAAACAATGAGCGCGAAGCAATTTAATGAGATGGCCAATTTCCAGTCGGGGCTACTCGGCGTATCAGAGACCAGTTCCGACATGCGTGACTTGCTCGACTGTGAAACACAGGACGTACGGGCGGCTGAAGCCGTCGCCCTGTTTTGCTATCAGGTCAAGAAATGGATCGGCGCATTCGCGGCGGCGTTGGGAGGAGTGGATGCGTTGGTGTTTGCTGGCGGCATCGGAGAGAATGCGCCTACCATCCGCACCCGGATTTGCGATGGGCTGGGATTCCTTGGAATCGAGTCGAAGAAGAGCGAAACGCCGAGAATGTGGGTGTGATTTCCACAAATGCCAGCCGCGTCCCAGTCCGGTCATTCATACGGACGAGGAATGGATGATCGCCAGCACGGTCTGCCTTGTCTTGGGTCTTACAATTGGAAAGGAGCATGTTTATGAAAATAGAGCAGGCGTCTGAAAGGAGCACTTCTATGGAAGTGAAGA
>CAWGNG010000007.1:0-16016 GCA_963823895.1 uncultured Planctomycetaceae bacterium | reverse complement strand
TGTAATGCTTCCAGTATTTCCTCTCGTGAATGTCCGCGAGGCTGAATTTCCAGTTCTTGTCCGACTCATCAATGCGTTCGAGAAATCGCTTTCGTTGTTCGTCCTTCGACAGGTGGAGGAAGACCTTGATGATCTGGGTGCCGTTATGGTGGAGATGCTCCTCCAAGTCCACGATGGAATGATACCGCTCTTTCCAAATGGTCTTCCTCTCGTTGAGCAGTTCATGCGGAAGCCCTTGGCCGCGAAGAATCTCCGGATGCACGCGAACGACGAGCACCTCCTCGTAGTAGGAACGATTGAAGATGCCGATCCGCCCACGTTCGGGCAGACGGCAGGTCGTGCGCAAAGAAAATCGTGCTTCAGTTCCTCGGCGCTCGGTTGTTTGAAACTGAAAACCTCGCAGCCCTCCGGATTGACCCCGGACATGACGTGTCGGATGGCACCGTCCTTGCCGGCAGCGTCCATCCCCTGAAAAATCAGCAGCACGGCATAGCGGCTGGACGCGTAGTGAAGGCGTTGCAGCGCGCTCAACTCCTCAACGTGTTCTTCCAGAAGTCGTTTATACCGTTTCTTCGACTTGCAAATAGGCTTCACCATCGTCGGCCATTCCCTGAGGGTAACCTTCCTTCCGGGCCGCACACGGAAATCCTTGGAATTGATTTTCATCTTCATCCTTTCAGCAACGGTTGGCGTCGGTCTATTTGGCGGACGTGTCTTTCCGAATCTCTCGCTCCGCCTTCTCCCAGTCCTGGACTCCTTGAACTCGCTCCTCGTAGAGTTCATAGGCTCGCTTGGCGATCTGCGGCGTCAAATCGGACGGTGTCTCGGCTTTGGCTTCAGGCTTAGGTTCGGCTTTGACGGGATCAAGAATCCGATACGCGAGCAGTTTCACGCGGTCATTTACGAGGAACCAAGCCAATGCATAGCCCCAAACCATGAGTGCCCAGCCCCAGCCAAGGGGCGTCATAAGCAGCCCATAAACCGCAATCAATGTTGCCACGATTTGCGTGCCGAGCACGGCCACCCATAGAATCCGTGCAGGGCGTATGGACCAGAACGGACCACGCGTGCGCGTGAGGAAGATTGTCAGATGTCCCGCCACGGACAGCTTCAAATACATCAGCGTCTGGATGTGCGCACGGTCGAGGTGAAACACTTGCTCACCGAGATAAAACAAGCCGAAGGCGGAGACGACCCCGATGACGCCCAGCACCGTGGAGATTCCCAGCACCAGTCGCATGTTCCATGCCTCGGGCTGATCCTTGTAATGAACGTTGTCGTAGGCGATTGACAGGATCGCCCCGTCGTTGAGCACCGCCAGCATCACGATCATCACCGCGGTCACCGGATAGAACTTGAAGAATAGGATCGCCAGCGTCATTAACAGCAGCACTCGCAGCGTCTCGGCGATGCGGTAGATCGCGTAGCTGTTCATCCGCTGGAAGATTTTCCGACTCTCCTTGATCGCGTCGATGACTACCGACAGGCCGGGTGCCACCAGCACAATGGACGCCGCCGCGCGTGCCGCGTCCGTCGCGCCCGAAACAGCGATGCCGCAGTCGGCCTTTTTCAGCGCAGGGGCGTCGTTCACTCCGTCACCTGTCATGCCGACGATGTGGCCGCGTTTTTGCAGGACATCCACAATATGGAACTTGTGTTCGGGGAACACTTGGGCGAAGCCGTCCGCCTTCTCGATGGACTCAGCCATCTCCGTGGTCTCTTGCTTCTTTGAATCGCCCAGGCCGCCGGCATCGAGGATATTTGTGCCCATGTCCAACTTTTTGGCGGTTTCCTTGGCAATGGCCAGCGCATCGCCGGTAACCATCTTGACCTTCACACCCATCGCAAGCGCGGTTGCGATGGTGGTCTTGGCATCTTCACGCGGCGGATCGAACAGGGGCAACACGCCAACAAACTGCCATTGTCCGTCGCCCTCGGCCCGCGCCACGCCCAACGAGCGAAAGCCTCGCGCCGCGAATTCGTTGACAGCCCTCTCGACGGCGGGCTTCACCTGCTCGGCATTGGCCGCCAACTTCAAGATCACCTGCGGTGCCCCCTTCGTCACCTTGAACGTCTTTCCGTCTGTGGCTTTGACGGTGCCCTCTGTGCGTTTATGCACCGGGTCGAACGGCTGGAAGTGAACCACGTCATAGCCCTTTAACGCATCCTTGTCTTTCAGCCCGGCTAGGACGGCCAGGTCAATGGTGTCGTTATTGTCTGCACGCGACGCTAGCGCACCATCGAGGATCACTTGCTCGGCAGGGATATTGGCCACGCTGAACGGATCGCCCAGTGTAAGCTTGTTCTGGGTCAGGGTGCCGGTTTTGTCCGCACATAGCACGTCCACGCCCGCCAGTTCCTCGATGGCCACCAACCGGCTCACAATCGCTTGTTTCCTGGCGAGCAGGCGCGCGCCGACGGCCATCGTCACCGACAACACCGTAGGCATGGCCACTGGAATGGCCGCGACCGTGAGGATGAGGGCAAATAGGAGGACAGGATCCTTGGGAGGTTTCGCGTAGAGCATCGGTTCGCCGCGGAATGATACCGACGGTAATAATCACCGCCACCAGAGCCACCGCAAGGATGATCAGGTATTTGCCGATCTTCAACACGGCCTGTTGAAAATGGCTGACGGTATGCGCCTCCTGTACCAATTGCGCCGTCTTGCCAAAGTAGGTGTTGGCGCCCGTGGCATAGACCAGTGCCCCGATTTCCCCCTGACGAATAATCGAACCGGAAAACACCGCGTCGCCGGATTTGCGTTCGGCGGGCAACGATTCTCCCGTCAGCGCGGATTGATCCACCTCCACCGGGTCGCCCTCCAGCAGGCGTGCGTCTGCCGGCACAATGTCGCCCAACCGCATGCGGATGACGTCGCCCGGCACCAACTCACTCGCCGCTGGATTGACCCACTTCCCGTCACGTTTCACGCGAGCCTTGATCGCCAGCCTGGCCTTCAAGGCGTCGATGGCGTTGCCCGCCTGGCGTTCTTCCCAGAATCCGACCACGGCGTTGCAAAGAAGCAGAAAGAGGATGATGCCAAAATCCTCCCAGTGCCCGACCACGCCCGACAGAATCACCGCCACTTCAATCATCCACGGGATGGGCCCCCAAAAATAGGTGAGGAACTTCAGGAACGGATTGGTCTTCTCCTCTTTAATCTCGTTAGGCCCATATTGGGTTAGCCGTTTCTGCGCCTCGGCTTGACTGAGGCCGTCCGGCGACGACCCCAATCGTTTCTCCACCTCCGGCATGGGAAGGGATTTCAAATCGTCCTTCGCATCGGGTTTGGCGTCGGGCTTCGGTCCCGGCTTCGCTTCGGGAGTCTTGGGCTTATCGGCATTGGGTTCCATAATGGGTATTCTCCTGTCTTTGCTACGACACAGGTTTCGCGAGTTGTAGAACACTAGCCGCCATGCCGATGTTCTTTCCGTCGCGGCCGAAGCCGCTAAGCCTCGGCCAGCCACTTCCGTGCCTCAGCGGCTTCGGCGTGATCGAAGTATCGGATCGTCGCTTTTGTGAACGGCTTGCAGAACGTTGCCATGCCCTTCTGCCACTTCTTTTCCCCGACCATCGCGAGCTTCTCGATGTCGGCGAAGTGTTTAACGGCGAACTTCGTGTCCTCCCACAACGCGCCGGCATCCCAGCCGTGGAAGCTGGTCATATCGAACAGCACGCGCAACTTTCCGTGCTGCTGGACGAGTCGCTCGAACTCAGGCACAAAATGCTCGTAATCCGCCTTTGCCAGCTTGCCGCTGACGTGAACGACGACCAACTTTCCACCGTCCTCTTCATTGAGTTGAATCGACATTGTGAACTCCTTTTGTGTTCCCTCCACCGAGTCACGGCTCAGATGGGTTGTGGAAAATCATGGACAACCGCTTTCGAAGAAATCTCATTTGTCGTTTTGAATTCCTGTAATCGAGCAAGTTACACCTTTGCCTCCGGCGGGTCGGCTACTCCCTCTGGCGGCAAGACCTCCGGCACGTCGAGGCGTGCCACGCCAATCCGGTCGTCGGCCATCCCATAATAAACGTCGATGCGGTCCGGTAAGCCAAGATCGTCGCGTCGATCGATGCCGGTGGGAAATACGACGTTGGCGATGGTTCCGTCGCGTTCTTGCGGCAGCGACGGCGTCAACACTGGTTCCACCGAACGATAGCGGATCACGCGCGGGTGTTCCTTCGAGAGCACCATCACCCCGGCCGAGTAGCACAGCTCGCGTCCGTCGTTACTCGGCTCCTCAATCTTGCTCACACCGTGGTAAAGGATCAGCCAGCCGTGCCGGGTTAGGATGGGGGGAGTGCCGCCGCCGATTTTAAGCCGCTCCCAGGGCGACACCGGAGTTGCCAGCCGGTGATGCGAGTTAAACAGGCCAAGGCGATCTTGTTCACGGCCTTCCAAGGCCATCGGACAGTAGGAAATCCAAATGCTTTCATGGTCGAGATCCACCACCCGCGACTCGGCCTTACAGGCTGTTTCCTCGGGACGAGTATCGGGGAAAAGGGGACGATGGAGCATGGCCAGTTGCATCTTCCCGGCGTGATTGGGAACTGCGACAGGGAAGAGGCTGGCATCTTTGTCGTCCACGTGGACGAAATCAATGCCGTAATACGGATCAAAGGTCGCTAGCCCCAGTCGCTTCCAGTGAAACAAGTCCTCCGATAGGGCCAGGGCGATCCGTGGGCCTTGGGGCGAAAGTGCCGTGTAAGTCATCATGTAGCGATGGAGCGGTTTGACAAACGTGATGCGGGGATCCTCGCAGCCGCCGCTGCCGTCGGATCGCCGCTCATAACCGGCTTCCGGCTCCAGTGCGATGCCGAGCCGCTCGACGCCTGCCGGGTCGCCGGCATCATTGAACCGTACCCGTGCAATGCCGATGCGCGAGTAATTGCCGCGAGCGACGAGCCGTGGAAACAGGTAGAGCTTGCCATCCGGGCCACGAATGGCAGCCGGATTGAGGACGCCTTCGACCTCTTGGGGATTACCCGGCTCCGGCTCCATCACTAGGCCCAGGCGCTGCAACTCAAATCCACTCATTAACTCCTCCGCCAATGCCACGTGTGCTGATCGTTGTCCAAACAAGCGATGATTGCTTCGGTAACCCGTTTCGTCTCATTGGGGCCTCGAACTGGGATAGAAACGACACCAGCTTCTTCAGCCGGATAGTCGTTCCCGCCGGGGAACAGGGCGTCGCCTACGAAGATCATCTCATTCAATGAGATACCCAGAATGTCTCGCAGCTTCCTGACTCCGTAGGCTTTGTCAATGCCAGGTTTGGTGACATCAATGGATGTTGCGCCACCCAATCGGACAGAGAACTCGGGAATAGAAGTGTCAAGGATTGCCTTGATCGTCTTCCGCTTGGCAAAATCCGGATCCCATTTCGTCTTTTCTGCTAAGGGAGCCTGCTGACCCAATGCGGAAAACGTTATCTGGCTTCCCCGGTCTTCAATGACTTCTCCCCAGACCTTTTCGACCTTGAAGCCCGCCGCTCCGATCGCATTCTTCAGAGAGCTGACGATCTTCTCCTTTTCATCCGCAGTGAAATCTTCCGAATAGAGTTTTTTCCAAGCTCCTGCATATTGGAAGAACTTTGTTCCACAGGTGGGAAGGAGAGAGAGATTCTTTAGGCGTTCGTCATGGGGAAGATTGGAGAGCACTTGTTTCTCAAACTGTGGCCAATCGCCGCCGGAGATCACGGCCGCTCTGGCGATGCCAAGAAGGTCATGCAGCAGTGCCGCCATCTCAGCATCCAAAGACGATTTACTTTCGGCAAGTGTACCGTCCAGATCATAAACAATTAGCTTTTTCATTGGGTTATGTTCCTTCCGGTAGCGACAGTTCCAACAAGCTCACTGCACTGCGCGGCCGAAACACACACGCCCCGACCACGGCCGGCAGGAGCAGTACGTCGCCTTTACCGACGGCATAATTGGCACCATCGTGCTCCAACTGGCCGTCGCCGGTGAGACACACCAGCACGCGCGGCATTCCCGCTGCGCCGACTGTAAATGGCGATTCGCCACGGAGTCGCCACAATCCAAAATGTTCGCAACAAAAGAGCCGCTCTCGCAGCACCGGCTTCACCTCTTCCACCGCCGGTATCACCGGACCTACCGTACCTTGCGCAAAGTCAATGCAGGCAATCGCTAGATCGACTTGGAGGGCTCGACGCTGGCCTGTCTTGGTATCAATATGGTCCCAATCGTACAGGCGAAACGTCACGTCGCTGTTCTGCTGAACCTCGAACACCACGACATCGCCGCCCAGAGCGTGAACCGTCCCCGCTGGTAGGAAGACGCCGTCGCCGGGTTTTGGGGTGAAACATGCGAGGTGCTTCGCCACCGCCCCGTTCGCGATCGCCCGCCGCAGGTTGTCTGCCGTGGTGGCTGGCTTGAGGCCCGCATAGATACGGCTTTCCGTCCCCGCCTCCAGCACAACCCATGCTTCGGTCTTCCCAGTCTCACCCGGTGGTAAATAGTTCGTTTGCCGATCCGATGGATGCACCTGGACCGAGAGCATGTCGCGCGCATCAAGGAACTTCAGCAGCAGAGGGAACCGGCGAAAGCGTCCGGCCAGCGTTCCCAGCACCTGCTCCGGCCACTGTTTAAGCAATTGCCCGATGGTGCGTCCTTTGAGCGGTCCGTTGGCAACAAGGCTCTGGTGGTCATCGCGGTCGCTGAGCACCCACGCTTCGCCAATGGGGCCATCGCCGGGCAGCGGGGCGGTGAGCACGTCGGCCAAACGCCGGCCGCCCCAGAGCCGATACTGATAGATCGGTTCAAATCGCAGGGGATACAAGGGCGTTTGACTCTGGCGATGTGTATCTGTTGCCATGTTCATGTCCTTTCCATCGCGGCATTGTACTGGCCACGGCGTGCAGCCCAGTTGCACTTGGCACGATGAACTAGAGCTTGCTGTGCCGCTAACACGTGGGCCTCCTCGCCCTGCCAAATCTCTAACGCCGGTTGCTGGATGGCGCGGGCAAACGAAAACGCTAGCGCCCAAGGCAGTCGCGACTTGAAGCGAACATTCATGGCATTCAAGCGGGCCGAAGCCAGCTCAGCGGGTTGGCCGCCCGACAAGAACGCAATCCCCGGAACGGCAGCGGGGACGGGCGCAAGAGGCACCTCACCGTGGCGTCGGCCACCTCGTCCATCGTTTCTTGCTTGGGGCAGGTCAATCCCGGAAGCACCATGTTGGGCTTCAGGATCATGCCCTCTAGCATCACTCCTTGGGTGTAAAGCTGGTTGAAAACCGTTCGCAGGACTTCCTCCGTTACCTCGCCGCACCGCTCCAGGGTATGCTCGCCGTCCATGAGCACTTCCGGCTCGACGACGGGGACCAGTCCGGCTTCCTGACATAACGCGGCATAGCGAGCCAACGCCTGCGCGTTGGCCTCAATACAACCTCGGCTGGGAATACCATCGCCCACGGCAATCACCGCGCGCCACTTGGCAAATCGGGCACCCATGTGAGAGTATTCAGCCACGCGGTCGCGCAATCCGTCCAGACCTTCGGTTATTTTCTCACCGGGATGACCTGCCATGTCCTTGGCACCGGCGTCAACCTTGATGCCGGGAATGATGCCCGCATCGGTAATAACCTTAACAAAGGGAGTGCCGTCTTTCTTCTGCTGGCGGATCGTCTCGTCGCAGAGGATCGCGCCACTAATGCTCTCGCCGAGACCGGGTGTCGTCACAATCAATTCCCTATAGGCGCGCCGGGCCTCCTCGGTCTGGGGAATCCCCAACTTGGCAAATCGCTTGTTACAAGTTGGATTGCTTTCATCCATCGCCAGCAAACCCTTGTTGTCGGCGACCAGCTTCCTCGCGGTATCTATAAGCTCTTGAGCGTTCATTTGGGGTTGCCCCATTTCCAGTTGCGGATTTCCGGTAAGTCCTCGCCATGCTCGTCGATGTACTGCTTGTGCTCGATGAGCTTGTCCTGCACGATTTGCTTCAGGTAGGCGCCTTTGGAGCCCAAATGCGGTAGCCGATCGACCACGTCTTGCACCAGATGGAACCGGTCCAGGTCGTTCTGTACCCTCATGTCGAAGGCCGTCGTGATGGTGCCCTCTTCCTTGTAGCCCCGGACGTGCAGGTTGCGGTTGGTTCGGCGGTAGGTCAGCCGGTGGATCAGCCAGGGGTATCCATGAAAGCCGAAGATGATGTGCTTGTCTTTGGTAAAAAGCGAATCGTAGTCCGTTTCGCTCAACCCGTGCGGGTGCTCGCTCGCAGACTGTAGTTTCATCAGATCGACGACATTGACCACCCGGATTTTCAGGTCGGGCAGATGCTCGCGAAGAATGGAAACGGCGGCAAGAATCTCCAATGTGGGCGTGTCGCCGCAACAAGCCATCACCACATCCGGCTCGGTGCCCTGGTCATTGCTGGCCCATTGCCAGATGCCAATTCCTTCCGTGCAATGCACAACCGCCGCGTCCATAGTCAGCCATTGGGGCAGTGCGTGTTTTCCTGCAACCACCACGTTGACATAATGCCGGCTGCGTAGGCAGTGATCAAAGACCGACAACAGACAATTGGCGTCGGGCGGTAGGTAAACGCGCACGATATCGGCCTTCTTATTGATCACGTGGTCGATAAAGCCGGGATCCTGGTGGGTGAAGCCGTTGTGGTCCTGCTGCCAGACGTGGGAGGCGAGCAGATAGTTCAGCGAGGCGATCTTCCGACGCCAGGGCAGTTCCAATGTCACTTTCAGCCACTTGGCGTGCTGGCTAAACATTGAGTCAACGATGCGAATGAATGCCTCATAGCTGTTGAACAGCCCGTGCCGCCCGGTCAGCAGATACCCTTCCAACCAACCCTCACACTGATGCTCGCTGAGCATCGAGTCCAACACACGTCCGGCGGGCGCGAGGAATTCATCATTTTTTACTTCCCGGGCGTCCCACTGACGGTTGGTGACTTCAAAAACCGCACCCAGGAGATTTGAGAGCGTCTCATCGGGACCGAAGATGCGGAAATTCCGCTGATCCTGATTCAGCTTGGCCACGTCACGCAGGAACTTACCGAGCACGAGCGTATCTTGGCCGTCAACGGCACCGGGTGACGGCACATTCACCGCGTGGACGTGGAAGTCCGGCATTCGCAGGTCTCGCAACAGAATTCCGCCGTTGGCGTGTGGATTGGCGCCCATCCGCCGATCGGCCTTCGGCGCCAGCTCGGCCAATTCCGGTAGGAGACGGCCATGTTCGTCGAACAGTTCCTCGGCCTTGTAACTTTTCATCCAGCTTTCGAGCTGCTTGACATGATTGGGATGATCGGCATCCACCAGGAGCGGCACCTGGTGCGCTCGGAACGTGCCTTCAACTTGCAGACCATCGACGACTTTCGGTCCGGTCCAGCCTTTGGGTGAGCGCAGGACGATCATCGGCCAGCGCGGCCGAGCTGTGTCATTCGTGTTCCGTGCATTGCTTTGAATTTGCCGGATGTCCTCGATAGTCTTTTCCAGGGTAGCGGCCATGAGTTGATGCATCTCTTCCGGCACGTCACCTTCCACAAAGCGAGGCGTCCAGCCGCAGCCCAGCAGAAATTGCTCCAATTCTTCATGCTCGATGCGGGCCAAAACGGTCGGGTTGCTGATCTTGTAGCCATTGAGGTGCAGGATCGGCAGCACGGCTCCGTCGGTAATTGGGTTGAGCAACTTGTTGGACTGCCATGCGGTCGCCAAGGGCCCTGTTTCCGCTTCACCGTCGCCGACGACGCACGCAACGATCAAATCGGGATTGTCGAACGCGGCTCCGAAGGCATGGCTGAGCGAATAGCCCAACTCGCCACCTTCGTGAATCGAGCCTGGCGTCGTCGGCGCAACATGGCTGGAAATCCCGCCTGGGAACGAGAACTGCTTGAACAGCTTTTTCAGCCCGGCTTCGTCCTGAGTGACGTTCGGATAAACTTCACTCCACGTGCCTTCGAGATAGACGTTGCCCACAATCGCTGGGCCGCCGTGACCGGGACCGGCAATGTAGAACATATCCAGGTCATACTTCTTGATAACCCGGTTCAAATGCACATAGATAAAGTTCTGGCCGGGTGTCGTGCCCCAGTGTCCGACCACCAACGGCTTCACGTGCGACAGTTTCAGCGGCTCCTTTAGCAGCGGATTGTCGTAGAGATAGATCTGTCCGACCGACAGATAATTGGCGGCACGCCAATATGCGTTCATCTTTCGCAGCAGATCGGGCGACAACGGCCTGTCCGTTTTGTTCATATTCGCCGTTTCCACGGCGAACTTTCCCTTGACCCCGTTCTTCACTTCCATAGAAGTGCTCCTTTCAGACGCCTGCTCTATTGTCATAAACATGCTCCTTTCCAATTGTAAGACCCAAGACAAGGCAGACCGTGCTGGCGATCATCCATTCCTCGTCCGTATGAATGACACGGACTGGGACGCGGCTGGCATTTGTGGAAATCACACCCACATTCTCGGCGTTTCGCTCTTCTTCGAGCTCGATTCCAAGGAATCCCAGCCCATCGCAAATCCGGGTGCGGATGGTAGGCGCATTCTCTCCGATGCCGCCAGCAAACACCAACGCATCCACTCCTCCCAACGCCGCCGCGAATGCGCCGATCCATTTCTTGACCTGATAGCAAAACAGGGCGACGGCTTCAGCCGCCCGTACGTCCTGTGTTTCACAGTCGAGCAAGTCACGCATGTCGGAACTGGTCTCTGATACGCCGAGTAGCCCCGACTGGAAATTGGCCATCTCATTAAATTGCTTCGCGCTCATTGTTTCAGTGCGCGCCAGATACCACACCAGTCCAGGATCGAGGTCGCCGGAGCGTGTACTCATCGGTACTCCGGCGGTCGGCGTGAAACTCATGCTTGTGTCCACCGGCTTGCCGTGATGCACTGCCGCCAGGCTCGCGCCATTCCCGAGGTGGGCGAGGATGATCCGGCCTTGGGCCGCTTCCGTTCCGGCCAGGCGGGCCAGTTCTCCCATCAGGAAGGCATACGACAGCCCGTGAAATCCGTACCGCCGCACGCCCTGCGCCTCGTACCGGCGCGGAATTGGCAACAACTGGGCCACACGCGGCAAGTCATGGTGAAAGGCCGTGTCGAAGCACGCCACCTGTGGCAGTTCAGGAAACCGGCGATGAAACGCTTCGGTCAACTGGATCTCTTCCGGCAGGTGTTCCGGATCGAATGGTTTGAGTTGGCGCAACTCCTCGACCATTTCCTTGGTGATCAACGCGGGGGCGTAGTACTTCGGTCCGCCATGCACAACGCGATGTCCCACTGCGGTCAATGCGTCACGCCCAATGCGCTGCTCGATCCAATCCATCAGAGCGCCCACCGCCACCGTGTGGTCCGACGCCGTCACCGGCCGCGAAAAGTTGTCCGCCTGGTTCACGCCTTTCACCCGCAAAGTGGCCTCCGGCAGTCCAATCCGCTCAATCCCGCCCTCCAAAATCCTTCGGAGCGAGTCACCGGCCTCGAACAGCGCGAACTTGATGCTCGACGAGCCGCCATTGATCGTCAGGATGCGTGGGTTAGCTGGTTTCATGGATGACTCCCGCATCAGTTTGCAATCCGAACGAAGCCAGCGTCTCGCACGTGGACTGGTAATCCGTGTGACGGATGCCGCGAATCCCCAGACCTTCCGCGACCTGGACGAACAGCGGCTGGTCATCGATATAGGCGACCTGTTCGGCTGGCACCTGGGCGATGTCCAGCGCAAGGCGAAAGATGTCCACGTCGGGTTTGCGGAAGTGGACAAAGCAGGAGGAAATAAAGAAATCCACGAATTCACCCAGCTTGAATGTTTGAATCCGATGTGAATTCAGTTCGCGGGCTTCGTTATTGACCACGGCGATCCTCAATTCGTGCTGCGTCTTGAGTTTCCGGACAAGCTCGATCATTTCAGGATGAGGTTGCGACTGCGCGAACATGAATTCTCGAAACCGATCCCGTGTGAAGGATCGCTCCTCATAGAAAACCGTCCGGCTAAGGTATTCCTCCAGCGTAAGTTTGCCGACTTCGTAGGTATCAAAGGTCAGGTGATGCCGGTCTTCCATCTCTTCCAGATTCAGATCAAAGGTCTTCGCGGCCAACGCACGGGATTGATGGCCCCACCCGTTGGTAAGCAATACGCCACCGACATCCAGAAACAGGCAAGTGATTGAAGCGGCTTTCTTCATCATGTTTGTTTCCTTGGATCGCTTCCCTATTCCCATGTGCCACAAGTCTCGGCGACAGCATCAGAGCGCATGGCGACCTTATTGTGAAAAGATAAGCACGCTGTAGGGCCCGATTGAAACCGTCGCATGACAGGGAAGGCCATCGCAGGCGCCGGACTCCGCAGTGACGTCTGTGCTGGGATGATTTCCGAAGTTGTCGTTGTAGCCCTGCCAGTCACTATTGAATCGGAGCTTCCAGGGGCCCGTGGCCGGAAAGCCGATGACGTAGCCGTCCTGCGCGTCGTGCAGGAAGTTTGCGACGACTACCACGTCGTCTGCCGGTCCCCCCTTGTCCCAGCGATGGAAAGCGAGAACCTTGCGTGGCTCGTACAGATGACAAACCTGGGCGTGTTGGCCACAGAGGCCGCGTGTGCAGCCGTCGAGGTTCCGCCGCAAACGGATGAGGTCGTGGTAGAGCCGCACGATGCCATGAAACTCTTTCCGTTCCTTCCAGTCGTCGGGGACGGTGTCGCAGAACCATCCACCTTCGAGGAACTCCTGCCCTTGGAACAGCATGGGGATGCCCGGGGCCGTAAAGACCAGCGCCGCGGCCAACGTCGATCGTTTTCGTGCGTACCAGCCTTTGGGGTCGTGCGGGCTGATTTCTTGCGGCACGCGTGCCCGGCCGTTAGCCACTTCGTCGTGCGATTCCGTGTAGATGACCCGATCGAAGGCGTCGTCATCGTAGCGAAAGCAGATGGCGTCGCGGATGGCGGCCAAAGATCGCTGCTCGTCGTATGGCGTGATCACGGCTTGGCGAATGGGATGCACAAACATGGCGTCCCATTGCGATTCAAACCCAGCACCGCCGGCGCCCACGTCCTTAGTGAGCCACTTGTTGTTCTGAAGATCCTCGGCGATCGTGATTCGGCCCGGGTGTCTCCGCGCGATCTCGCTGTTGATCCATTGGAGCAGGCTCCACCCATCGGGTAGGCTCTGATCGTCCGAACCATTGACGCTGCGAATGAACTCGGTGCAGTCGAAGCGGAGGCCGTCAACGTGGTATTCCTCCAGCCACATCAGGGCATTATCAAGCAGGTACTGACGGACCTCGCCGCGTCCGTAATCGGGGCGGGTTTGTCCCCACGGCGTGTTGGCACGGTTGTCGTTGTAGAAGTAGATTCCGCCGTGATTGTTCTCGGACCAGCCGTCGAACTGCCAAAGATCAAGGTCGCTGGGGCCCAGGTGGTTGTAAACAACGTCCAGGATCACGGCGATGCCCTTCTTGTGAGCGCGCTTGACGAACTGTTTGAAAGCTAATGGGCCTCCGTAGACGGTCTCCACCGAAAATATCTGCGCGGGGTTGTAGCCCCACGACCGCTCACCCGCAAACTCGCCCACCGGCATGACCTCGATCGCATTGACGCCGAGGTCTCTCAAATATCCCAGCCGCGCCGACACGGTGGAGAACTTGCCTGGATGATTCACGTCCGCCTGATCGTTGAACGTGCCCACATGAAGCTCATAGATGACAAGCTCATTTCGCGGCGCAAGATGAAAGTCATCTCCTTGCCAGTCGAAGCTCACATCGTGAACGAGGGCGTTGCCGACTGAACTGGTAACCTCACGGGCATAGGGATCAATTCGCTTGAACTCCCCCTTGGGCGTGGTCAGGAGGAACCGATATTGATCGCCCGCGTGAGCGTCGGCCACGTTGGCGTACCAGTAGCCGTTCTTCTCGCCCTGCATAGGATGTTTGGTGCCGTCCCAGTCATTGAATGATCCGATGACGGAGACTTTCTGCGCATGGGGTGCCCACACCCGGAAGGCAACTCCGTGAGCGCCCAGGGTCGATCCCATACCTTTGATTTTTGCTTTATTGACCATGGTCGGTTCCTCCACGACAGGTTTCATAACACCGATTTGACTGCTACTTCTTGCGTTCCGCCGCTGCGAGTGCTTCATCGCTGCCACAGGAGTCCTGCGTTTTCCAGGGGAACTGCAACGCCTTCATGGTGCGGCAACACGTGGGCTGTGTAGTCCGTCGGTGGGCGAACCGCAGACACCGCCGCGGTATATCCAGGGCAAGCTCAGCCAAGGAATCGAACCCCTCGACCTCCAGCGGTAGAAGGCTGTATATTGGGTGGCTGGCACGTGTTTGTTTACTCACGATTTTTCCTTCAAGGTCTCCATCAGCTTGTCGAACGGCTTATTGAATTTGTCAACGCCTTCGTCCTCAAGCTGCTGCGCCACGGTGTCAATGCTGATGTGGAATTTCGGCAATCGCTCCAAGACGTCGCTGGCTTGCTCTATGTCTTCCTCCAAGCGGGCTTTTGAATCGCCGTGGTCGCGGTAAGCATCGAGGGTCTCGACGGGGACCGTGTTGACCGTGTCCGGCCCGATGAGCGATTCGACATATTTCACGTCGCTATAGTCCGGATTCTTGGTGCCTGTACTGGCCCAAAGCAGCCGTTGCGGACGAGCACCCTGGTCGGCAAGTTTCTTAAACCGAGCGCTGCCGAAGATATCTTTGTAGATCTGATAGGCTATCTTCGCGCTGGCGATGGCTACTTGCCCCTGCATTTGTTTCGCGATGTCTGCATCCCACCCGCCTTGCACGATCTGTCTTTCCAGCAGCGGATCCACCAGCGTGTCAATGCGGCTCACAAAGAAGCTGGCTACCGAGGCCACATGCTTCACGGGCTTTCCTTGGGCTGCCCTCGCTTCGATGCCGGCAATGTAAGCGTCCGCCACCTGTCGATAACGCGGCAGCCCGAAGAGCAGCGTCACGTTGACACTAATTCCTTCGCTGATGAGTTGTTGAATGGCAGGGAGCCCATCGGCTGTCGCCGGGACTTTGATCAAGACGTTCGGCCGGTCGAGCGCGGTCCACAATCGACGGGCTTCTTCAATCGTGCCTGTGGCATCGTGCGCCAGGTGGGGATTAACCTCCAGGCTGACATATCCGTCCTTGCCGTCAGTAGTGTCGTAAAGAGGCCGGAACTCGTCGGCAGCGCTCTGCACATCACGCTGGCTGAGGGCTTCATAGATTGCTTCAGCGTTTTTTCCCTTAATCGCCATGGCCCGTATGTCCTCGTCATAATCGTGGCTCTCTGCAATCGCCTTTTCAAAGATGGATGGATTCGAGGTCATCCCTCGCAGTCCATCTTCCTCAATTAATCGCCTGAGTTCACCACTGATGATCAGATTGCGTCGGATGTAGTCCAACCAGATGGACTGGCCGAGCGCTGCCAATTGTCTTACGGGATTGTCTTTCATCGGAGTGCCTGCTAGGTTTCGAGTTCTGTGATTTGTGCCAAGCGGCGACGATGACGCTCGGCGCCGCTGAAACGGGCGTCTAAAAATGTCTTAACCAGTTCCCAGGCGAACGCATCGCCGACCACGCGGCCACCCAGGCACATCACGTTCAGGTTGTCGTCCTCGACCCCTTGGTGCGCTGAAAAAGTCTCATGGATCAAGCACGCCCGGATGCCGGACACTTTGTTCGCAACAACACACGCACCCACGCCGCTGCCGCAGATGGCCACGCCGCGGTCGGTCTTTCCACAAGCCACCGCTCGGGCCAAGAGCACGACAAAATCTGGATAGTCATCGTCTGGCCTCGGTTCGCCGTCACCAAAGTCGAGCACTTCGTAGCCAGCCCCGCGGAACATCCCGACCAGATATTCCTTTAACGCAAAGCCTCCGTGGTCGGCTGCGACCCCAATGCGTTTCGGCACTGTCGGCGACGCTGCTGGGCGATCAGACATTGTTTCTCTCCTTTCTTGATCGTATTCCCAACCAACGGTTGCGATTCTCGCCAAACCAACGAAAAAAGCCGACGTGGCGGAACACCCCAAGGTATTC
>CAWGNG010000006.1:0-30157 GCA_963823895.1 uncultured Planctomycetaceae bacterium | reverse complement strand
TTGCTTCCGCAAGTTGGCCGGCACAATGACCAAGATGCGATGCTTCCCTTCCGCCCAGCTTTGGTCAATCAAGAGCCCGGCCTCGATGGTTTTCCCCAGCCCTACTTCGTCGGCCAGGATGGCACCACGGGAAAGCGGGTTGCGGAAGGCGAAGAGTGCCGCTTCGATTTGGTGCGGATTGAGATCGACCTGGGCATCCGACAGTACCGCCGTCAGCTTTTCGATGCTGTCGGAAGCACAACGCCGCGTCAATTCGTGGGCGATGTACTTGGCGTGGTACTGTGTGAGCTTCATGGGTCACTTCGACCGGACGGTCTGGAACGGGTTACGACTGCGGTTTGTGTGAGGAAAAATCAGGAAATACGGTTATGTCTCGGAATCAGCTTTCGGCGGAATGACCATTGGACCTCTTTGGCGAAGCCACTCGTCAACGGTGTCCTTGTGGAAACGCCAATGTTTGCCGACCTTTTGGCTCGGGATGCTGCCCTCCTGGGCGAGCTTGTATAGCGTCGATTTCGAGATTTTCAGGTACTCAGCCAATTCGTCGATGGTGAGCACGCTGCTGGCACGGTTGGCCGACATAAACAATCCCTCGCACAAGGGCAGTCAGTACCCGCTGAGGTAAAAGTATTATTATCGGTTTCTGACAGTTGCTGTCAATCGGCCGATACGATCGGTGCCGTTTTTCAACAGTCGGGGGGGGTGTCACCACGTTTCCTGCCGTAATATCAGGAGATTTCGCCGTGTTGCGGTAGCCGCGGAGCAACCTGTCGCGAAGGGGAGCTTGGCTGCTCCCCTTCTGCTGTGTGCTACTGGTAAGCCCGGCTGCCGGCCAGGCGGCAGAAGCTCTTGGTCTGTTCCCAGTCAAGGCGTCTGGCGAAGAATCGGCCGTCTCGTTCCCAGAAGAGCCGGAAGGGCTCTGAACCTTCGGCGAAACAGAAGTAGTTTACCTGCATGAAACGTGGCGGAAGGGTTTCGAGGAAGTACCAGTAGGTTTTCTCGTCGATTTCCACCGGCCCGGAAACGGACTCGATTCGATTCATCATCGCTTCCCATTCCTCGTTTTCCGGTCTCGGTATCGCCTCGCCGGCGGTGAGTTCGCGGAAGTAAGTGCTGAGATTGGCTGTCTTGTCTTGGTTCGTTTCGTTCGTTGTCATTTTCTGTTCCTCCTTAAAAGGTTTTCTGGGTTCATTCACTGGAAGATGATGAACCTGAAAACCATTTTAAGAGGAACGAAAGGCCGGGTGGCCCAAGCAAGGATGGCTCCCAAGTGCAAACCGTCGTGACAGGCAACTGCCTGGCACCGGTTTGCCTCGGGCATCGCGTGGCTGGCCCTTGCCGGGAGACAAGAACGAATCGAACCAAGACAAGGCTGCAAGCCTTGAACACTTGATGCCGAACGTACCCGGCGGTGCGGCAAACGTGAAAGACGATGGCTGGCAGCGATCGATTACGATTCTCGTCCGCATTTGTTGAGGGGGACGCCGACGAGAGATGATAGTTTGTTCCTTGGACTCCCCGTGTCCGTGCGGGACGTTCTGTTCTCGCCGATGGCCACTTTCCCGACCATGCTCGATGGCGAGCGGCAAGCGGAGCAGACCCGCAACGGCAGACCCTCGGCACGCGGTCCACGGCAAGGGCGATTGCGAGTTCAGAAGAGCGTGCCATCCTCGGAATCGTCGTCTGGTTCGTTGTCCTGGTCACCTTTCCACCAGTCGTCGTCCAAGTTTTTCTGGAGTGCTTCTCGCAAGAGAGCAATCTCCGCGACCAATGGTTGAATTGCCTTCGTAATGCCTTCCGTTACGCCTTTGGACACTACGTCAGTCAGGGATTTCTCGACGGATTTCTCAATAACCTCGTGAATGGACTCGGCGAAATCCTTCGGAATAGCCTTGACGATGGCCCCGGCCAATTTGTGCGTCAAACGGTCTGCTACCCACTCGGGCGGTGAAAAGACCACGTTCTCAAGTTCGCGTTTCACGTGGTCAAGCAAAGTTTGCATTTCAGGGTTCAGCATAGGCTGGATTCTCCCAGTGTTATGATGCTCGCTGTGATGTCCTTGGATTCGCGAACAGACTGACGGGGACACCCACCGTATGCGAGGGCACTCACTTATTTTGGTTGGAACGGTTCCAATCGTTCTCAAAAGCGATACGCAAGAGGGCGACTTCCTCGGTCAAGGGACGTGTCGCTTGCTCGACGGCCGCGGCTACACGTCGGGCCAGCACGCTGACAAGGATCTGCTCGATAGAATAAGCGATCACTTCGAGGATGGCGTCCAGGAACTCTTTGGGGATGGCATTTGCATCTGTCTCGCTTGAGTTGGGGTTTGCTCGCTCAAGTGCCAAAACGGGTCGGGGAATCGTCTGGCTTTCCAGTTCCCGCCTCAACGCATCGGCGATATCGCGTTTATTCGTTGGTTCCGACATTGTTGCTTCCTCAGTCTCGTATGATGCCGCTTCGGCGAGGGCGGATTCCTGCATTTTCGCCTCGGTCCTTCGCTCATAGTCACGCGGAAAGCAAGCTTTCCGGCAGCCAGCTTGTACCGGTGGGCTGTCTCTATGAGCGAAGGCGATCGCCTTATCTTGGTTCAATCCTTTCGGATTGTGTTTCGTCACAATTGGTCAGGTCTTTGATTGCCTTCCGTTGTGTCAGCAGGCGACTGAGTACGTCATCGGCGTCTTCGCGAACGACAAACCACCGTCGTTTGTAATGGAGAATTTCCTCCGAAAGACCGTACCCCACAAGTTCGTCGCGATTGGCGGCCACGCCGTTCAGCACCAGTTCCAAGACAGGGTCGCCGGCGATTCTGGCGGTCGTCAACCGCCAACCGTTGTCGAGTTCGATCATCGAACCGCCAACAATCAAGTCGAGAATCTCGGCTGGTGAGGCTGCGGCCAGCGGCGTACCGATGCCGAGCCGCTGCTTGACGTTGGGAACGTCTGCCGGACTCAGGTTGAGACCCACCAGGGCTTGGCCGTCAACGAGAATCGCCCGAGCGATCTTGACATTGCGGATCCCCGACGACCCCATGATTTTGTCGTAGATCGGAAAAATCGCTCCGCTTAGGATATGGAACCGCTGCGGCTCCCTGGCCGGTGTCTTCTCGTATTCGGCGTTCCACCACTCGCGGGCTTCCGCAAGCTCGACCTGCTCGTACTTCGCCTCCAGTTCGTGATGTTCGAGGCCCCGCCGTGAACCTTTCACGGCCGTGAGATAGACAGCGTCGTCCTCTGCGTCCCGGTGCTCGGATACGCCGTAAATCCGGCGGCTCTGATGGTTCCGATAGAAACCCAGATTGGCTGCCACGGCGACCGATCCAAAACCATGCCGCACGACATCGACATCGCCTTCCAACTCGTGCAGCATCGTTCGTGCTCCTGAACCGGGGTCTACGAAAAGCGTCTCCGGTTCGGCGATTCGCCGCAGGTTGTGGGCACGGATCTCTTCCACACCGAAGTCGAAAGCACTCTGACGCTTGGCGGCTTCCACGGCAGCGACATACCGCTCGTGAAACAACTCGAAGATACGGTTCTGCGTTTCGACGTGCAACACCATGATCCGATTGAGAAAATGCTCCACGTTGCTGGCGTAGTTCTCACGGACGGCGTTTTTTTCCTTGTCAAGCACTCCCATGCGTTCAAGCGTGCTGAGGCCGAGTCCTTCGTCGCCCAGACGGCCGGTTTGAATCTCCCGGTAGAGCCGCGACAGGGCTGCTTTGCCGTAGGCGTCGGTCACGTCTTCGGGCCGGAAGAGGTCGCTAGAGAGCGACTGCCGCTCGCCCTTGGTCAAGGCACCAAGTGCCGCCAATCGCTTGGAGACGGCATTGACCAGCCGTTTCTGGCCGGCTAGGTCGAGCAGCACGAGCCGGATGACCGGTGCGGAGCTTTGGTTGGAGCGATGGACGCGGCCGAAAGCCTGCATTTGTTGGTCGGCCGACCAGGAAAGCTGGAAGGCATAGAAGACTCGCCGCTGCTGGTTCCGGGCGGCCACGTCGGCATGTACGCTGATTCCGGTCGAGCCGGCCCCGGAAAGCACGGCAACCCGTTTGCTTCCCCGTTGAAAGAGTCGCGTCTCGAACTCGTTGAGTTCCCGCCGCGGTACGCCGTCGAGCTTGCGGCGGACGTACTTGTCGCCTTCAAAGCGGTGCGTCCGCCCGCTGATTTCGGCGACATTGGCCACGCCGAAGCGGGCGACGAGGGCGTCGAGCGGATTCCTCGGAAAATCCAGGTCAGCCACCCTGTCCAGCAGTTCTTGCTGCCGCCGTTGATTCTCGCGGTTGATTTCGGGATTTCCGGCGGCATCGACGACGGGGACGCGGCGAACACGACCGGTTGTGGGGTCGGTCTCTTCCTGGTACTGAAAGATCGGAAAATGCTTTTCGATGAGTTGCACGATCATTTCCCGCGGCGTGGCGTCGAGTTCGGACAATTCGACGCCGGCGGCACGGGCGTCACGCACCTTGCGTTCGGTCTGGGCTTCGGAGGTATTGAAGAGGCTGAGTACGACGGAGCGGCCTTGGCGAAGGTCCGTCTCGATGCCCGCGATTACGTCGGGCAGCGAATAGGCCATCATCAATTGCAGGAAGAACCGCTGCTGGGCGGAATAGAAATGGGCATAACGGTTGCCGTTGCGGCCCTGGCCGGCGTTGCCTTCGGCAGCCTCGAATTCGACCAAGAGTTCCGACCAGAGGTCGGCGATGCGGTCGTATTGTGCCCGTTCATCTTCGCTGAGTCGATGGAGCAGGGGTTCGTATTCGACGGCACTGTCCGGGACAATGCTCCCGTCCGGCAAACGAGTCGGGCCGTAGCTGATCGTGCGGGAAAGGTAGGTGCCCACGCTCTTAAGATCGCGGCAGAGCATTTCCATCGCCCCCACGCCGCCCCGTTCCATCGCCACGAGAAACGCCGGGAAATCCGCGAAAGGTGCCCCGGCTCCCCAGAGCCCAAGGCGTTCGTAAGGGGCCATGTGCCGGGCTTCCGTCGCCCCGGTTGCACTGAAGTAGCGAACGCGGGCCTGCGGAAAGAGCCGTTGCAGGGTGATTCCCATGTTGCCGCGGAGCGTGCCGTGATCGACCGTCGCCTTGCCGCCGTGCGGGGTGGCGGCGGCGTTCTTCATCAAGTGGGCCTCGTCGAAGGCGATCACGCCGTCAAAATCAGGCCCCAGCCAATCGGTCAACTGCTTGAACCGCTGCCGGTCGCCGTCGAAATCGTCGCTCAAGAGGGTGTACGTCGTGAACAAGACGCCCGAATCGGCGGCGATGGTCTCCGCCGTTTTGAAGCGTGCTTGGTGGATGATGCGGAGCGGGAGTCCCACGGCACTGCGGTCGCGTTCGGCATCGGCGACAAGCTGGTGGCCCGCCGAGATATGCACGTGCTTCGTGCGGCCCTGGGCCAGTTCGTTGTACATGAAGGCGAAAATCTCGCGGCCTTTGCCGATGCCCGTGCCGTCGCCGTTCCAATGCCCTTTACGTGAGCCGTCCGGCAGGATGACACTCGTCGCCTGGCCGGCGTAGATCGCGTCTTCGATTTGCAGATTCGAGACACGTCCCTCGACGATCACTTCGGCGGGCAGGTGATGGCGGTACGTGACATCGGGCGGTTCGACACAGGCCATCGCCGTGCTCTCGACCACGTTGGCAGGGTGAGGCAGCGAGCCCCGGACTACGGCTTTTTGCACGCGATAGGCGGCAAACACCGTCCCTTCCTCGATGTCCACCGAGTGTGGCGTGACGGCCGTTTCAAGCTGGCCTACGTCATTTCCAATTGGTCGAGCGTGTTCAGAAAAAGAGAAGCCGCCCAAGTCTGCATGGCCGTCAGTTCCGTAGGAAGTTCCCGCTGCTCCGTTTCCAGAACGTGGTTCATCGTCGCAAGAAGTTCCTCGGGATTCGTGAGTGAGAGGCGATGCCAGTCCAGCCACTGCTGGCTGGTGATCGGCATGGTCGGCGGCGACTGAACCTCCCCGTATCCGTCTCCCAGCAGAAGACCCATTAGCTCCATGAGCGGATTCTCCCACGGCAGCGGTTCTTGGCCGAGGATTTCTCGCATTGCTTCCATTGCCTGCTTGTTGGCTTGCTCCACAAACTCGCTCATAAACGTCCTCCTTCGATAGACCTTCAAGTAGTTGAAATGCCTCCCGCACCGATAAGCCGCCGCCCGTGATCATAGCCGCTTCATCGGTCGTTTGTTCGTCATGGTCAACGACGATGATTTGGTTGCCGAACGTGGTGCCGAAGCGGGCGTACTCTTGGCCGTCAATGCCGACGTTGGCACGCACGTGATAGCGGCTACCGATGTCCGTCCACCAGTCACGAAAGCCGGGCCGGTCGGTGGCCATGCCGCGGCCGACGATGGCAACCAAGCGTCCGCCCGGCTTGAGTCGCAAGAGGGCCTGCTCGATGTGGCGGGCTCCGAAGGCGGTGCGGTGGCCGGCGACTCGGCCTCCGGTGGCCGAGAAGGGCGGGTTCATCACGATGGCATGATAGGTATTATCCAGGGGGAGAAGATTGTTGAGACGTTCGGCATCGAGTGCCGTGGGCTCGAATCCTTGCAGGGCGAGTAACTCACGCCGGCGTGGGTCGATTTCATTGGTATCTACGTGTGCCCCAAGGAGCCGGGCGAGAACCGCGATGTTGCCCGTTCCGGTGCTCGGCTCCAGGACCGACATTCCGGGGCACAGAGCGGCTGCTTTGACGACCACCAGTGCCTCGGCCGGCGGCGTGCTGAACTGCTGAAACTCAATCTGCGTTTGGTCGCGTCGGGTCTGGGCGGGCAGTCGGGCTTGGATAGCGAGGAGCTTGTCGAGCGTGGCAGGGACGTTGCCAAGGTCAAGACCCAACCGGTGCAGATAGATGTTCAATCCCGCTTCGGCGGCGTCATAGGCGTCGCGGCCGTGTCCGGCCGAACTGCCGAAGATGTCTCGGGCCAGGCGGCCGATGGCCGTGTTGTCGAATTTGACCGAAGGGTCGGCTTCCAAGAGTGCAGCAATATGCCGAGCAAACTGTGCGAGCGGACATTGTACCGCTGGGAGCTTCGCGGCCGGCTCCATCTCCGCCGGCCGGTCAAAATCCAAGAGAATTTGGTTAGGTGCGGGACTACGCCCGCGGCTCGAATAGGACCGATCGCCGCCGGCCCGCCTGGGCGACAACATATTGTGGTAGGTGCTCATCATGGCTTCGACGATGTTATGGGCGGTTACGAGGCCGCGTTGCATACACGTCGAAACGAACGGGCGGGTAGGGATCGCCAGCGGAGATAAGTCCGTGAATTCCGTGGAAATCTCTGCCGTCCGTAGACCCGTGAGCTTGGGACTTCACTCCTAGTCACGCGGAAAGCAAGCGGTTCTGGCAGCTTGTTCCGGTGGGCTGCTTTTTGAGCGAAGTGGGCGAGGTGTGGGGACGAGGACTTTTCGCCTGCGATATGCTGAATTACAATGTGACTAATGAGACAGGTAACGTCTCTGCGTGCCTTGTCGCCCACGTGTTTCCTTCAGGGCCCGGGCAGAATGCTGCTGATGGGCTGAATCCATCGTTTTATTTGCAAATTTCCCATGAACGAAGCAACTGGATCGGTTGGTGGCGATGACTCGAAAATTGAAGCGATCTTCAAGGATGAGAACGACGAACCGATCCTCAGCAAACACCTACCGCTTACCATGACGCTTGGAGATGTCCGAAAGGTGAACCCATTTGGACCAAATGACCTTTGGATCGACTTTCTTCTGTCCAATGCTTCTCGCCTTGAATGGATCGAGTTGTTTTCACCGACAAGCGATATGGGAGCCGAGTTGTGCTACCGTATGAATATCGACGAGATAATCCCTCTTCAAAGCGGCAACGAATCGTTGGATGTAGCATCCACTGTCGAAGCCGTGATTTGGAACTGGAGCGAGCGAATCAAGGCCATCCTCGGTTCGGACAGCTTTGCCGTCAACTGGGGTGGTCCAGACGCGAAGTACGTACGGGCCGATGGAAGCATCCTGTACTACTTGGATGGCGAGATGGCGTATCTTATATTTGAACGAGAGTATAAGTCCTGGGAGGATATTGATGCGGTAACATTGAATGAACTTAGTATGAGGGCGAGTGTCCTTTGCGATTTCTTGGATAAAATGTCGGATGAGATTCGCGACTGCCATCCCGGTATAGAATTCCACGAGAGAAAACGGTGCGAGTAGCCAGATTCTCCCTCAGTGAGAAGGTAAGGTGCCGGTGTAATGTGAAGCTCCGAATTATGTGAAGTTGGTGGACCTGTTCTTCTGATTGCCCTGGCATTCTAGCCGTCTTTCTCGGGCCGTGGCAGGTTTGAACTCCACATAATTCTGGTCTATGACAATCTTCCATACGCCTCGACGTGCGAGGCCAGAAATGGAGGTTGTCATGACGTTGGAACTAGTTCTTAAGCGTCCGTCCACACTCGCCAAGCTTCGGAGCGCCCCGTTGGGGAAGCTTCTGGACGGTTTTTGTAAGTGGTTGCTAAACCACGGGTTCAGTCGTTGGACCGTGCAGTTTCATCTCGGGAATCTCTCTCAGTTGAACGCACACCTTCGCTGCGCGCGAAGTCGAATGCGTCAGAGCGTGACGACGGGGGAAATCGAGGGATTTTTCGCGGAGTATGCTTCCCGGTGCCGAAACCGCGGGCCTTTGGAAGGACACCTGCTTCGCGTCCGGTACTCGGTGAACCGTTTCGTTGAGCACCTTCGCGAGGAGGGGCATTTTGGGGCCGCGGCAGCGGCACGTGCAATCTATCAGCCCCTGCTGGATGAATATCTCCAATGGATGCGATCGTACCAGCACGCGGCCCCCCGGACACTCGAAGTCAGGGCCCACTCTCTGACTCAATTCCTTCAGTCGCTTGGCCAGGATGCGACGCCGCGCCGACTGGCCAAACTGGACTACGAGAGAGTTGAGCAGTTTGTCCTGGCCTATGCATCGGGGAACGGCCGATCGGCCCGGCGATCCATGCAATCGGCATTGCGGACTTTCTTGCGTTTCGCCTTGCATGCGGGTTACCTGCGCCAGCCGCTGGACCACGCGGTCCCCAGGTTCCGTACCTACAAATTGGCCACCGTTCCCCGCGGTCTCGCCGAGCAGCAGGTCCAGGAAGTCCTGCGGAAGATTGATCGCAACACGGCAGTCGGGCGACGGGACTACGCCATCTTGCAGTTGCTCTCTACCTACGGGGTGCGCGGCGGACAACTGCGCGCTCTGCGTTTGGACGAACTCGACTGGGCGCGGGACCAGATTCTCTTCAAGGCCGCCAAACACGGCAAGGACGTTTGGGTGCCCATGACGCTGGATGCGGGGGAAGCGCTCTTGGATTATCTGCAACATGGCCGTCCAGCCTGCTCCTGCCCCGAAGTCTTCCTGACGTCTCTCCCTCCGTATCATTCCCTGCCCCATTCGAGCACGCTCTCAGTGATCGTCCGGCACCGCCTTCGTGCGGCGGACATCGATCTTCCCAGTGCAGGCGCACATGCCTTTCGGTACGCTTTCGCCACCCGCATGCTTCGACAGGGCAACGGGCTCAAGGCGATCGCGGACATGCTCGGTCATCGAAATCTGAGTACCACCTTTCGCTACGCAAAGGTGGATTTCAACGCCCTGAAGCAGGTGGCCTTGGAATGGCCACAGGAGGTGTCGCCATGAGAGCGATCGAGTTTCACAGTTTTTTAGCAGCCGAGTTGCAGCGTTTCGTCGAGTTGCGACGCGCGGGAGGCTTCGATTATCAAGCCCAGGCACGATTGCTGTTGTACTTCGATCGGTTCCTGGTGCAACGGCCGACGACGGAACCGCATCCGACACGGGAGATCATCGAGACGTATCAGGAAACACTCACTCGGCTTCGCCCGCGGGTCCGGAGCAACCGCTGTAGTGTGGTTCGGCAATTCTGCGAATACCTCTCGCGGACCGACCCGCGATGTTACGTTCCCGAATTCCAGAGGGGATCCGCCCCGAGGATGCCCGCCGGCCGCACATTTACAGCGTCAGGGAAGTGCAAAGGCTGTTGGCCGCCGCCGCACAATTGCCGCCTGCGAACTCGCTTCGTCCCCACACCTATCGGATGCTTCTGGGGCTTTTGTACAGCACGGGAATCCGCATTGGCGAGGCGTTTGCTTTGAAACTGGAGGACTTCCACCGCGAGGAGCAAAACCTTTACATTGCCGCGGGAAAGTTCCGCAAAGCCCGTTGGGTCTCCCTGAGCGGCACGGCCAACGATGCCGTGTGCCAATACGTGGAAAAACGGCAGCGAATCAGTCCCTACGAGCCTGACTCGCCGCTGCTGGTGAACCTGCGCGGCCGCCGCTTGTTTCACCCGGTCGTATACCGCACCTTCTTGCAACTCTTGAGCCAATGCGGGATTCCCCATCACCGGGATACCGGCCCGCGAATTCACGATCTGCGGCACACGTTTGCCGTTCACCGCCTGCTGGCGTGGTACCGCGACGGCCAGGACGTCAACGCGCGGCTGCCGTGGTTGGCTACCTACATGGGACACGTAGACATTGAGTCGACGCAGGTCTATCTCCACGCGACCGCGGAGTTGATGGAGCAAGTCGATCGACGTTTCCACGGCCATTACCTGGAGCACGTGAAATCGCACGGAGGCCCCAAATGAACACCCCCTTGGCCAACCCCGTGAAGCGGTTTTTCAGCGACCACTTGCCGGTCCAGAAGGGACTTGCCGCCAATACTATTATGGCCTATCGCGACACCATCAAATTACTGCTGTGCTACGCGGCCGACACGCGGAAAAAGCCTGTCGAGACATTGACGGTGGAAGATCTCGACGAACCGCTGGTGCTGGCGTTCTTGGAGCATCTGGAAACCGTGCGTCGGTGCAGCGTCCGCACGCGGAATGCGCGGCTGGCAGCGATTCGCGCCTTCTTCGGCTTCCTGGCGAGAGAAAACCCGTTGTTGCTCCCCCAATGCCAGACCATCCGCACGATTCCCCTGAAACGCCATGAGCACAAGACGATGACCTACCTGGAAGAAAAGGAAACCCAAGCGGTGCTTGACTCCGTGGCCGGCATGACACGCACGAGCGTTCGAGACCAAGCCCTGCTGCTAATGCTCTACAACACGGGAGCACGGGTGAGCGAGATCGTCAATCTGAAGGTAGGCGACCTGCGGCTTGCCGACGTGCCGCAAGTGAATCTGTTGGGCAAAGGTCGAAAACACCGTAGTTGTCCGCTGTGGCCCGAGACGGCCGAAGCCTTGCGAGTTTATCTCCAAGAGCGCACACCACGTGACCCTCGTTGCGAGCACGTCTTCCTCAATGCCAACGGCTCCCCCCTCACGCGATTCGGGATTCGACACATCCTTGGCAAACATGTAGTTCAGGCCCAAGGGGCGTGCGCTTCCCTGACAAATAAGCGAGTCAGCCCGCACACTCTCCGGCACACCACGGCAATGCACCTCCTGCGGTCGGGCAACGAGGTCAACATGGTCAGCTACTGGCTAGGACACGCGGACATCAACACGACACACGTCTACGTGGAGATTGACATGGAAATGAAGCGCCGGATGCTGGAAAAATCGCCGTCGCCTGCGATCAACGGTGCCGCCCCCTGGCGACAGCCAGACATCCTTGACTGGCTCGATAGCCTGATGAAGGCACCGAGATTATGTGAAGCCAATCACGAAATCGCTCCGGGAAACCACGCCTCAACCGCGTAGAAACTGGTTCCACTTCACATAATTCGGAGCTTCACATTACACTTCTTATGTTGAGTTCAACATAAAACGTGGTGCGTGGAACCTCATGCAAGATTGCCTTGATTGACGGTCGCGGTCTGGAGACTGTGCGACAGGTGCGATTGGCCGCTTGCCGTCAGACGACGCGGCCGGTCATCATGTGCTGATTGCGGTCGCCTGCCGTGCCGGCATAAGCAAAACGTCTGAGCATCTCGTCGCCACAGTGGCGGTCGAAGGCATCGACGCGATCCGGCGGGTCGTCGGCTTCGATACCGACAACTTGCCGGGACTTGGTGAGCCAGACCTCCCGACAGCCCGCCTCCAAGAGGGCGAAAACGCCGATGAAGGAGAGCAGTTCAGGGGCCAGCATAATGGAACCGTTATGTTTTGCGTAACATAACGGCTGTTATGCGGCCACCTTCGTTATGTGGCATTGCCCCGGTTCTTCTCGGCGGTTTGCCGACGGTGGCGGGGCTGGACGCCACATATTTGGCAACGAGAGTGTGGTAGAAAGGTAGACACAAAGCTCGGACTTGGGACCATCTGCGTGTGGCTTTGGTCAGAATGCCAGTGTCAAGAAATGGTCCTTTCGCGGCGTGTCTCGGAATACGGACGAGATTGCGAGATGACAGTGACGACCAAGCTTACCTGCCGCGGCAGGTGAGGCGAATTGTAAGGAAACGCCCTGATGCCGCGGTCAAGTGCGACGATTTGTTAGACGAACCGCCTAATCAGCTTGAGACACCGCCCCATGGGCGTGCCAGGTTGCTAGAACCTAGCGGATACAACTCAGTATGTACCGGAATCGCTCCTCAAGACGCTTCTGAGTGGCGGCATCAGGGACATAGACGTCAATCGTTGCACACACGCCGCCTCCCCCTCCCATTGTTACTTGTGGATCAGACCAGACTATGTCTCTTCCCGTCTTCATCTTGAGTTTGGTATCGGCGTCAAGTTCGTCGGTGAACTGCCGCAGAGCGGCTAGGCCGAGCCTCATTTGGGCAGGGGAAGATTTTGCACGACGCGCCAAGTAGATCAACCGAGCCTTTTTGGGTTCGGCCGCTGGCCGCACGCTCTCGACCTTTGTGGGTTCGGCCGCTGTCCCAGTTTCGCGGATAAACTGAGCAACGAGTGGGTCCATTCCGGGTGGCAACTTCTGTTCTTCCGCCGGTTTGGAAACGGATGCGGGCGCGACAGGCGAGGGAGTTGCCTTCTTTGCTTGTGCCGGAAGGGGGGCTTGGGTGAGTGGAAGGTTGTTGACCTGAAACCGCATGAGTTCCTGATCGCGGGGTGTTAGGTCTTTGCGGTCGCCGAGATTCAGAAACGTTCCGCCGATGTTCCGAAAGACATTTCTGACCATCATGTCCCCGAAATCCCGAAGGTTGATGTGGTATTCGTCTGACTCCTTCGCGGCAGAGATTGTGCAGCTCTCGCCTTTTCCGGCAACGCTACAAGTGAATCCTTGTTTCCGCAACGCGTTTGCGCCGTTGTAGCAAGGACCATGCACACCGAGGGCGTATCTGTCTTCCCCCCTGAACCCCTCCGGCAGGTTGTCATTTGACGGTTGTTCTCCGTTCTTGCGTTGGATTGTCCGTTGCGCCCACACAGACACAATCTCCAAGTCCTTTGATTTCCGGGCCTGCGAGAGTGACTTGACAGCGTCTCGCCACCTTCCGACCTTCGACTGAAGGACGCCCAAGTTAAACCATGCCTCGTGTAGCGTAGGTCGAGCGGCGACGAGTTGTTCGTAGAGTGTGATCGCCTCACGCCATTTTCCAGAATCCTCTGTCTCTCCGAGTCGGAAAGCCTCTTGCGATATTTCTTCCTCGGAACGTGGCTTCGCCGTCTTCACTTTGGGTTTTGCCGTTGGTGCAGGCATCAGTTTTGGCTGAGTCACCGGTGCCTTTTTCGTCTCCGTTGCGACCGGTTTTTCCTCGCCGCCAAACAACTTTCGCCACCAATTCATCTCCTGCTCCTTTCTCGGCCCTCCAGCCGAACGTTGGAGTTCAGGGGTGTCGCCCCAGGCGACATCCCCTGCAACGACTTTTTCCTCCGCGCCGCCATTCGTGCGCCCGAAACCTCCAGGCAGACACAGGCTCTTTAAGCCTGCCTTCGGTTAGCGCTCATCGGGCCGGCGAGCCAGAACATCTGCGGGGCTGCGAACACCCCGCCCGCCCCGGTTCAAAACGTGCGTGTAGATCATCGTAGTGCGAACGTGGCTGTGGCCCAGCAGTTCCTGAACAGTGTGGATGGGCTCACGCGATGCCGCCAGACTCCATCGCGTATCCCTTATTCTAGCGGGTCTGCGGGACGTTTCAAGAACCGTTGGTTTTTTGGCAGGGCCAGTCTGCTCTTGCCGGAACGGCAATTTCGCCGTCGTGCAACTCCGAGATCGCCATCTCGGAGTTCAAGGTGCTGGGAAGCCATCAGGAATGAAGTTCCCAACACGGACGACCGCCCATATTGGGGGTTACGCATCCTGAGTGCCAGCCTACAGCGTGCGCAGGAACTCCATCAGCCCCTTGTCGTCACGCCAACGCCGCCGCGCAGTGCCGTCACCCTCTACGACCTCGCACTGCGCCAGTGCTTTCGCTTTCATCTCTAAATCGGCCTCCGCATAAATGTTGGTGGTGTCAAGTGACACGTGGCCCAGCCAGGCGCGGATGGTGTTGATATCGACGCCTGCGCGAAGCAAGTGCATCGCCGTCGTATGTCGAATAGTGTGGGGACTCACCCGTTTTCTCCCTACGGATGGTCGCTTGGATGCAGCCTTTGCGGCATAACGCTCGACGAGAGCATAAACTCCGAAACGCGTCAGCGGCTGCCCTCTCCGATTGCGAAAGACGTGATCCGATTGCGTGCATCCCTGAATCAGTGGATGCAGTTCGTTCACAGTCTTGGTCCACAATGGGCAGCGCCGTTCCTTATTTCCCTTGCCGTGGATCAGCACGGACGATGCGTCGCGACCAGGCGTATGCCCCAAGTCGAGGTCGCCGGCTTGCACGTGCGCGATCTCGTCGGCTCTCGCACCACTGTTGTACAGGAACAACAACACAGCATGATCGCGGCGTCCCTGGCTGGTGGTCATATCGGGCATTGCCAAGAGTACGTCCATTTCATCCTTTTCCAAGTAGCCAACCGCCGGTCGAGGTCCTTTCTTCATCACGATGGTACGGATCTCTCCGCACCACTGCACATGTTCCGGGCTATGCAAGCTGACGAAGTGCGCCAGCGAATGAACCGCTGCCAGGCGCTGGTTGCGTGTCGCGATGCTGCGTCCGTGGTTCTCTTCCAAGTCGCGCAGGAATCGCCGAATTCGATCCGCAGAGAGGTCTTCAACGCGGAGTGCATCAATTCGCTTGTGAGCGCTTCGGGCAATAATAGGCAAGAGTTGGCGAAGCGTGTCGCGATAGCTGCGTTGCGTGTTGCGGGCAAGATTTCGGTCGCCGATAAGGTACTCCATCAAGAAGCGTCGAATCCAAGGACCGAGTAAAGTCGTGTCAGACATGGAAATCCTCCTTTTCGAGGTAGCTCTCGAAACGCTTGTTCGCTTCATGCAGTAACGCTGGCGTCATGCTGAGGTAGACCTGGGTATGGCGCAGGTGAACGTGTCCCAGATACGTTGACAACATCGGCAGCAAGACGTTGACATTGGCGCCTTGTTGATACCACAATGTCAGACGGTGGACTGCGAAGGTGTGGCGAAGGTCATGCAGCCGCGACTGTTCACCCGTTCCGCCGTTCCGGATGATGCCGGCTTGCTTGCGGAAGAACTCAAAGTTCTGCTGGAGTGTGTCGATCTTCACGCGAACCCCACGCCGCGTGGTGAAGAACGGGGCATCCGACAGGGGAGCGGATAGCCGGCTGGCATATCGTTCCAGGATGTCCCTGAGCTGCGGGCCGACAGGAACCAGCCGGTTCTTGCCGAACTTTGTCTGTTGAATGGTCAACAGGCTGGCAGCCAAGTCTACGCTGGCGTTGTTCAGGCTGACTACTTCCCGGACGCGCAGGCCAGCGCCATACATGAGGAGTAGAATCGTGCGCGTCGTGATCGGCTCCAGGCAGGTCCGGTGCCGTCGATCGCTGGCGACCGCTTGCAACAGCCTGAGTAAATCGTCGTGGGAATAAATATAGGGCACGAACGGCGGTGGCCGTTTAGGAATCACTCTTGGCAAAGGTGCCGCCGCCACGTAATGGCGGCTGACGGCGTAGCGGTAGAAGGTCCGCACCACACTGAATCGGTGGTGCCAGCTTCGCGTCGCCGATGCCGGCCCTGCCACAAAGGCTGCAACTTGGTCCTCGCGCACGTCGCCGATGTCCGCTTCGTCGCCGATGGAACGGCCGAACTTACGGAGGGAGTCTGCGTTCGTGCCTTGGAGTTCTCCCAAGGACTTGCGAAAGGCGATGTACTGTTCGATCAATTGCTGAAGATTCATTGGAGCCCTCCTAGGTCGAAATCGGCCACCTGACGCAGCCCCGTCAAATCCACCTTTGCGTAGATGCGGGTGGATTCAGGACGCCGGTGTCCGAGATGATCGCCGATCTCCTTCAGTGAGAGGCCGCCGGTCAGGAGATGAGAGGCACAGGCGTGTCGCAAGCAATGCGGCCCGTGGTGGGGCAATGAAACTCCCAACGGCCGCAGGCGTTTGGCGACGACGCGCCACACATTGCCCAACGGGCAAATCGGGTATTGCAATGACAAGAATATCGCGCGGTGGCCTGAGCGTGGTCGAACCTCCTTCAAGTACCGAAGAACGGCATCGCCTACTGACCGGCACAATGGAAACGTGCGTGTCCGACGTGACTTCGGACACGTCACGGTCAACCGCTCCAGATTCCAGTCGAAGTCCTCCACGCGGAGTCGCCTGACTTCATCGGCACGCAGACCATAGACCGCCAACAACAGCAAGATAGCCCGGTCACGAACGTCGGCTGGCCGATCCCCTTCCGTTGTCGCAATCAAGCGTCGAACGTCATTCCAACTCGGGCCGCGGGGCAACGACGTTTGACTGAAAACCCGCGGGCTCTGAATCGCTTGAGCCAGTCCTTGAGGCCAGCCATGCATCTCGGCATAGCGAAGAAATCCCCGCAAGTGCTCCGCCTGTGTCTGCACCGTACGTCGTACCCAACGGCATTCTTTAATCATCTTCTGAAGCGTCTCGTCGATGCGAGTGATGGTCAACTCATGCGCAGAGCCGGCTGAAATGCCGAGGCGGTCGAGGAATCGTCGCACGGACCATACGCGCATGCGGATCAACTCAACCGAGAAGCCCCTGTCGCGTCGCAAGTAATCGGCAAAAGCAGCCATCAACTCGGCGTGCGGATCGGCCGGAGCGAGTGGCGTTTTGAGGCGACCCAGAAACCGGAGCCAGTCAATGGCGTGCCAACGGAAATTCGCTCGCGAGTCGTGTCCCGGCCGGTGATTGGGGGCGGACCTTCGTCTTGCCCAAAGAGCGGCCTTACGTTCAATCTCATCGACACCGATGGCTTCATCGCCCCGCTTCGCCAAATGCAGATAGCGGGCAATCACCAGAAGGTAGGGAGCGACTCCCAGGAGCGACGCATGGCGCATGCCCCCGTCGGCCAAGTGCTTGAGGTACGCAAGGCGTTCCTGAGCCAAAGGGCCGGACTGGTGGCGGCGGCGCGTGGCGGGATGTTTGAACAACAGGTCAAACATGGGTAACTGGACCTCCACAAAAGGGTTGGGCGTTGAACACGGCGACCAAATGCCGTGCCGTGATTATGTGGCGGAGAAAACTGAGAAGAATAACGCTTCCCGAGCGGCAAATTCGGAAGACCACATAACCGGTCAAGCCACAGAAGAGCCTACGTGGGCATCATCGGCGGAGCCGTGGTTCCAGTTATCCTGGAGTCCCAACTGGGCGACGCCCAACGCTTTTTCCAGGGTTTTCTTGCCGCGGGCGGTCACGTCGCAAAGGATGCGATAGGACAGGCCGCAGGCTTCGCCTGTGAGCGGGAAAATCCCGTGGGCACACAGGTCGTCCCAACGACGGATCGATTTCATAACGGTAGTTCCTTTCTCAGGGTAAGAAAGCCGCGAGTGCGGCACATAGATATACTGTCTGGACCGCGACGTTGCGGACCGGACGAAGCAACGGAACCTCAACGAAACACCTTTTGCACCATCGGCACCTCGCGGGAAGGCCCAGGCGTGTGGACCGCTCCGCCAGAATGGGTTTGGCAGCAAGGGGTGAAAGGTCGAGGCCGGTGGTGCAATGAATTGGCCTCAAAAACCTTTAGAAATGCGTTTCCTCGTTCTCGGCGGAAGATTCTTCCGTGGAGGAACCGTCTTGCTCGTGGTTCTGCGAACCGTTTTGCGGCGAGCTTTGTTCGTAGATGAACGAGTGAACGCGGTCAGCGACCTTCATCAAAAGAGGTAGGTCGTCGCGCCCGAAGCTGGTCGAATCCTGCCATTCGCCGCCGTCCAACCGATAGAGGCGACTGAAGGTTACATTGTGGCGAATTCCGCTGTCCGTATCATTGGCCCATATCGCAGCCTTGATCCGGCCGATGCGAAATTCCCGCACCGGTTTCACTTTCGGTTTGTCTTTCTGTTTGGGCATGGAAATGCCCTCCTTTCGTGTTTTGGGGAATGGGAATACGGCAGACCGGCGAGATTGCCGGGCTACCATGACAATTCAGACGGCCAAGGCCAACAGGCCCGCCGCCTTCTGGTCCACCTGGAGACGCTCGCCGGCATTGACGATCTTGCCGGCGATCCGGGTGAGGGCATCGACGAGGCGAGAAGATCGTGAAACGGCCTTTTTCCTGGGCGATTTCGATCGCTTCCTTGATCAACGCCCGGGGAATGCCGTTCTGGCTTATCGCCTTCTGGACTTCCTGGGCGTCGCTGCCTAGCGTCGTGACCATTGCCTGCTGCATTGCCTTGACGAAGGCGTCGCGGCGTTGGTCTCGTTTTTGGACGAGCGACTGAATCGCAGAGCGGATTTCACCGAGTGCGTCAAAGACGTTCGCGGTGTGTTTCCGCGAGAACTCGATGACCTCGGTGGCGTCCCACACGATGTGGTTCGCACACACCGCTTGGAACCAGAACGTTTCGATTCCGATCGAACGGCTAGCCGACCTCGGAGTTCCACACGAACATTCCGGGGGCGAACGCCTCGCCGCCGATCTCGGTCCAGCCGGCCGGGTCGATGAGGAAGCAGAACATGTCCTGTTCGCCTCCGTACAGGCCGGTCGCCCCGTTGAAGCCTTTCGGCGGGGGCTCGAAACCGACGGCGAACTCCTGGATCACGGCCAGCAGGTCGGCGTTGAACAGCCGGGTGTAGCTGGCGGCGTGGATCGAGCGGAGTTGCCCGCACTGGGTGAATAGTTGCAGGGGCTTGTGTCCCTGCGGCAGTGTCTCGCTGAACACGCGGGACGCGGTGTCGGGCGAGAGCCGATTGACGGTCTCTTTGGCCACGCCGGAGAGCCGGCAAAGCTGGCCGAAGGACCAATCGTTCATGGTGAAGGCCCCGTCGTTGCCGGCGTCGAGCATCAAGAGGTCGCTTTCGACCGCTTGGACGCTCAACGTCCGTGGGGGCTGCCAGACTTCCAGGGCTTCCTGGCGTTGCCACTGGGTATGCTGCGAGAGCACGCCGAGCGACGGGTAGCACTCGTCCGGCGTTCGCCGGAAGAGTTCTTGGGACGCACGAGTGAGATTCATGGATTGCTCCTTGAGTAACGGGTTGTGAAGAAATGAAACAAAACCTTGACGAGTACCAATTTGCACCACCGGTCCTCGGCAGAAAGACGCATGTCGGCCAAGCTGCCGAGTGCCGGTGATTTGCTTCTACCCGCCGCTAGAATGTGAAAGAAGAGTCTAAAGTGTGTTATGCGGCCGGCGGGCCGGCGTGTTGCATAACTCGGCGATCGGGAGAATTGTCGAGCCGTGAAGGCCGGTTAGGGCGGCATGAACTTCGTCGTAGCCTGCTATCGCGGATCCGTAGTACCATGATTCTGTGGACGTGATGCGGCCGTTTCTCCGCAGGCTGATGAACAGTCATACAAACCGCAACCATCGTCGGTCTGCGAATCCGAGCAAAACGTCCATACTTTTGCTGTCCGGCGGCAGCAAATTGCTTGAGTAAGAATGCCGTGTGGTGTATCTTAGGAATCACGCGGTGAAAAGGACGCGAGCAATGCTGGGGAGCAACTCGTTAGCGTTCCCGCGTGTACGTCGAGGACTTTTGTTCTCTCCGTCCGCGGAAATTCTATTTTCCGCGGACGCAGTTTTTTTGCAGTGTTGAGACTTTGCCGGTCGCCTCGGACCTGGTTGCCGCTGCAAAGGTTTGTTCGGCCTTCGCGATTGAGCCGTGAATCAATCGCACCTTTCCCGCCCCACCCTCGATGTACCCCGATGGCTCCGAAAACCCCGTGCTGCGAGGACAGGCTCCCCGTCTCGCGAGCGAACTTCCCACACGGCCGTTCATCCCCTGGAACCTGTTGCAGCGAGCCTCCGCGGGATCGTTCGGCTATTCGTACTGGTAATCGTTTTTCCGCCATTGGTCCGGGGCCGCTCGGTAGAGTTGATTGGCTTGATCCTGTCGTCCGCGAATGTACAACGTCATGTACCTCCATACGTGATACAAGAGTGGGGATGACGCAAGGTCCTCGCGGTCGAATCGGAATTGGCGTCCCAGCACGTCAAGGTAATGGGGATTCGGATGCTTTTGAATGTTTGCCGCCCGGCACAACGTCGTATGAATTGCATCGTGCTGTGGCGGCGATAACTGCCACGTGGCATTGGCCGACAACACGACGCCCATGAGCTTTTGCAGAGCTTTGCGAATACGATCAAAGCTCGTGTTTCGTAGCCCGGGGGGGGCGGGTGTGTAAACATCGCTGAGGCACTGGTTGAAACTCTCGTCGATATCCGAACCCTCGGCGAGTGCGAGAGCGAGACGCCGGAGTGAGGTCTCGGAAGGCTGACCGGTGAAGGTTAGCAGCAAATTACGCAGAAGTTTTGCGTTTGTCACCGCGTCGATTCGGGCGATCTGCTCGCGGAGGAACTTGAAGATATCGTAGGCGACCGGCTCGCAGTAGAGCATGTCACAAAACCGCCGCAAGAGAATCTGCTTGACGTGTTGCGGGTCTTGGGCTTCGGGCAGCAGCCAGCATATCTCGCGGCGGAGCGATGCGAAGAGCGAAAGGAGGAGGCAGTGGTACGGCAGCCGGTGTTTGCGAAGCTCGCTTTCGAGGGCATCGAGATCCGACAACACGCCCATGATCGGCGGTGCGGCGTAGTGATCTAAGGCACCTTGGATGTCGTCTTGGGAACTGACGACGCCCAGAGCGTTCTCGACAGTGATCTCCCACAGTTCGCCGACAGGGCAGTCAACTTCGACGCGGTCCATCGAACCGGTGCCGCGTAACGAGAACATGCCCGCTCGTGCAGCGGCAGCGAGACTCATACTGGCGGAGGGTTTGGGCTGAATTCGCCGCACTCGGACGGAGTCGGCGGCATAGTTTATCGCCTGGCCCCGCGGTGGGGGCGGCCGAGTGGGGTCCACGCAATTCGCCAATAAAGATGCCCCACGCCCGACTTCGTTGGTCGCCGCAGTGAGTCTCATGCGTTGGTAACCGTCCGCGGCGGAAGCGGCGGCGGCGGCCGTCTGCGGCACCGGCATTGTCGGCAGGGGTGGAAAAGACGGCAGCGGAATTTTCGGCAGTGCCGGTTCGGCATTCGCTGGTGCCGGCAGCGGTGGAAGGGTCTCGGCCGGGATTGCCGGTTGCGGGGCCGGCCGAACGGGCTCGGGACTCGGAGCCTGCGGGGCGGCAGGGGCAGGCGGTTGAATGGAGGGGCTGGAGGATGATGGACGCGGTGGGCTTGCCTTCTGGGTGCTATCGTGACCAGAGGAATCCGCGGCAAGGGGTCGTGCGGCCGGCATTGGCGGCCGGCGTATGGGATCGACGTGTTGCGGTGCCGTTGGTGGGGCCAGCGGTTGCGAGGGCACGGCCGGCGTTGCCGGTGTCGGGGCCTGCCGAATGGGCTCGGGAGTTGGAGCGTGTGCGGCAGCAGCGGGAGGGGATGCGGCGGCAGGGGCAGGCGGTTGAATGGAGGGGCTGGAGGATGATGGACGCGGTGGGCTTGCCTTCTGGGTACTATTGTGACCAGAGGAATCCGCGGCAAGGGGTCGTGCGGCCGGCATTGGCGGCTGGCGTATGGGATCGACGTGTTGCGGTGCCGCAGGTGGGGCCAGCGGTTGCGAGGTCTCGGCCGGCGTTGCCGGTGTCGGGGCCTGCCGAATGGGCTCGGGAGTTGGAGCGTGTGCGGCAGCAGCGGGAGGGGATGCGGCGGCAGGGGCAGGCGGTTGAATGGAGGGGCTGGAGGATGACGGACGCGGCGGGCTCGCCTTCTGGGAACTGTCGTGACCAGAGGGCATTCGCTGCAAGCGGTGGTGTGGCCGGCGTTGGCGGCCGGCGTATGGGATCGACGTGTTCCGGTGCCGCAGATCGGGACGACGGCTGCGAGGTCACGGCCGGCGTTGCGGGCTTAAGAGGGTTGGGTTCGGAGCGACTGCCGCGAGTGGAAACAGACTCGGCGGGCGTGGCTGGCTGAGCGGATTCAGGAGCGAGCGACGGCTGCGGCGTAGTCTGCTGTAGGAGGCGGCCTTTCGCGATCAAGTCGGTGCGGACTTCGTTGGCGGATTTCAGGAAGTTGGAGGCCCTGGCGATGGCATCCTCTTTGCTGGCATAAACCGCGGCAATATCTTGGGCGACCAAACCGTCCCTGACGTGCAAAGCGAGTTGTTGGAAGCTGCACTCCAGGCAGATGTCGGCCATCGTCGAGCTGAGCGTCGGGGTTTTCACTATCCAGAAAGTCTGCGGCATTCCCACAGTCGTCAACGGTGAGCGGCATTGACTGGTGGTGGCGTAGGGGGATGTACGCACCGCTTGCAAGAATCCCTTCGCAGCAGTGACAGCATCCTGCTTGCTGGCGTAGATGCCGGCAACGTCTTCGATGGGCAAACCGTCCGCCACGTGAAGGATGAAGCGTTCAATGCCGGAGTGAAAGCAAATTTGATGTAATTGCGAAGCGGGCGTTGGCGTCATGACTACCCAGAAAGTTTTCGGCATTCCGACGATTTTCATCGGCTCGTGGATTCGGGAGATCGGGACGTGGGTGATGTCGCCGCGAAGCATGGTTTCGAGGAGTCTTGCTGCGGTGGCGACGGCACGCTCCCGCGTCGTGCAAATGACGGATATCTCGTCCACGGTCAAACCACCGCGAATTTGCCGTACGAATCCGGGAAAGCTGGTTTCAAAGCAGATGTCGTCCCTTGTGGAAGTGAGGGCTGGTTTCGTCACTACCCAGAAGCTCTGCGGCATTCCCACGATCGTTATGGGGGCACCGGCGGGGGCAGGACGGCAGGGGTTTTCCAGTAGTTGCGATGCGGCGGCAACGGCGTCTTTTTTCGCGGCGTACACACCGACCATCTTCTTGGGGTTGAAGCTAGGGTTCTCGTTGACATAAGCGGCGAACTGTGCAAAGTCGCAATGAAAGCAGATGTCGGATAGTGTCGAAACGGGGGTTGGCGTCGTGACGACCCAGAAAGTCCGGGGCATTCCCACGACCTTCCTGCGAGGCTTCTCTTCGGGGGGCTGGGCGGCGAAGTCGGGGATTTCGCGGAGACGGATCTTTCGCTGGCGAAGCTCCAGCGGTGCTTGATCAAGGAGTTCGGTTGCCAAACGAAGATCGGGCTTGCGGGACATCCGCTTCACCAAAGGGGATTGGGCGACGTTCTCCAAGTAGGGATTGAGAAGAGCCTTAATCGTGTACCACTCGGTTTGTTCGATCGCCCGTGAGCCCTTCACATAGGACGACGGCAAATCCCCTGAGTTGTCGGCGACGATGGCATATATTTTTTCAATCGACGCACCTTGACTCTTGTACGTGGTGGCTGCGTAACCGAGACGGATGTGCGGGTATCGGTTCACGTTGATCTTTAGGTACTTCTTGTTGTCCAGAATGACGGCGATTTCCGCCGTGAAGGTGTTAATTTCAATCACATCGCCGATTGACCCATTCTTCACGCCGTATTTGGCTGAGTTCCGGGTAAAAAGCACGCGGTCGCCACGGTGAACGCGGGATTCATACACAAAGTCTTCTTGCTCGTCGGTGATGCGAAGCGACAACGACGATTGGATGCAGCCGGCCCGCAGCCGATGCTCTTGTGCGAGGAGATTCGCCTTGTGGGCCACGTCGTTCCTGTTCGCCAGGATGAGAGCCCGGCGTGGAGTGAGGAGTCCTTCCTCGGTCCAATCCAAGCAAGCCTGCCGAACGGCCTCGTCGATATTGTCCCAGACGGTGATCTGCTTGCGTTCCGCAAACATCGCCAGGGCCTCACCGACGTGGCCTTCGGCAAGCTTGCGGGCGGCCTCGCGTGCCCATTCCTCTTCCTGGCGGCGGATGTCCTTGAGGACGGGGGCACCGTAGCATCGAGCCAGAAATTGGAGCGGGGGTGTACCTTCCACGGCCGGAAGCTGGAGTGGGTCACCGACAAGCAGAAGGGTGGCTCCCGCCCGCTCGACCAGTTCTGACAGCATCCTCATGTGGCGTGTACCTACCATTCCCACTTCGTCCACGATCAAAAGATCTCCCCGCTTGATTTTTGTCGGGCAGGGTTGGCGGAACCGCCACGTACGTCGGCGGCGGGCGGCCCGCCAGAATTGGCGGGCGTGGTGCTTGATGGCCGCGGAAATAGGGAACCGAAAATCTCCAAGGAACTTGGTGACGGTATAACATTCGATTCCGGTGGCCTCACTCAGGCCCCCCGCAGCTTTCCCGGTGGGAGCAAGCCCAATTACACGGATTCCTTCGCGACCACAAGCGTCAATGACAGCCTTTAGGGCTGTAGTCTTGCCGGTGCCGGCGTAACCAAGGCTGATGCGAAAGTCACCGTGGGACTGCGTCAAATGGCGGACGAAAGCGATTTGCTCCTCGTTCAAAGTGGGGCGTATCTTGAGTGCTTTCTTCAGTGTTTTCTCGGAGATCCACGGTCCCGAACGGCTCGACAAACGCTTCAGGGCGGCCAACATGCGTCTCTCGTCTTCGAGAATCGGCTTCGTCGTGAAACGCTGCCGGCCGCCGACGACGCCAAGCGGGACAATGTTCGGGTCTTTCGCAAGATACCTGGCGACCTCTTCAAAAACGGGACTCGGATCGAGAGCCAAAGCCGGCAGCCGATACAGTGTGTAGAGGATTAGTTCGTATTGTGAGAAGTGATTTCTGCGGCGAGTGGCCCTCGCGATCGCTTTGCGGATTAGCTTTCGGGAAGGGGCTCGAATGCGGCGTCGGCGTCTGATTCCGGGAACCGACAGCATGGGGCTGGGCTGGGCTGGGATGGCGGCCGGGCCGGTGTCCGACGTATAACGGGGATCATGTGGCTGTGGATCTGCGGCTTGTGGAGAAGTGGCATCCCAAGCCTCGGCAACGGAATCTGATTCGCTTTCGAGCGTTTCTGGCGGCGGATTGTGTGAAGTGAGCGACGAGTAGGTAGCGTAGTTCTGTGAAGAGGCAGTCGATTGTTGAGGGACAGAATCCGTCTCGGTTGTCGGAATGGTCTCCGGCCGGTTGTCAGAAACTGGCGAAGCGTGACTTTCATCTTCCAGAGAGGAAGCTTCTGGTTTGGGTGCAACCGGAACCTGGTGCTCGGCGTTGGCGGACGGCTTGCGGGGAGCGTTGCGGAGCAGGTTGGTGATATAGGCGTCGTCGAAGCCGGCGGCGGCGTTTTCCTTCCGCCATCGTTCGATAAGCTCCGCCCGTGAGATTAGGGTATTCTTGCTTGGCCTGGTCTCCAGGCAGGCTCGGGCGGCGGCCTCCCCGCCGGACTCGCCACGCTCTGCCAGGCGGTCGAGGATTTGTTGACGGCGTTTCGACTTGTCCTTGACCAGTTCCTTGGGAACGCCGCGGATTCGTAAGGTAGTACCGTCGCGATCGACAATAAGGCCGAACCGCTCCTTGAGGATGGCACAAAGCTTGGCGTGCCCGTAAGCAGTAATCAATTTCTGGTTTCGGAAGATCAAGAGCGGGTCTATGCTGCGTACCACCCCGTCTTCATCGACCCCTAGATTGAATAGTTGTATATGTACATGCAGGTCTTCGTCGAGAGCCCTTGACGACGCGTGCTCCCACATTCCAACGACGAGGCGGACAGGAACATACTTGCACCCGTCTTTCGCCTTGCCGACCCGAGAGAAGGCGAACCGTTCCTCGATCATCCTGACGACATCTTCAGCAACCTCCCGGAAGGCTTGCAGGAACTCCTGCCGCCATTCCTTGGGGGCTCCGAAAGCAAGCACGCTGTAATCTTTGAAAGCACTCAGACAACCTTCGCTGCCGGGTTGTCGATTGGGGCTCCCTGCGTTTCGGACAAGGGGCTTTCCCGTAAAAGGATGGTAGCCTCGGAAGACTCGGTGGTAAGCGTCCTCGTGAATCTCTCCAAAAAGTTTCAAAAACGCAGCCCCCCCTCCCGTCCACCATCCCGCGGGTTCGCCACGGAGGTCTTCGGAATACGGCTGGGCGTCGCCAAAGCCTGGGCCATCGGCGTCCGGGTCGATGTCCGGGGAATCGTCGTCAGAGGGCTCGTCGCCCGGTGCCCCTTTTCTTCTGCGGCGTCTCTTGCCGAAGTAGTAGTCGTGGGAAGGCAGATAGTCTTCGCTGCCGGATGCCATTACGGTGATCGTGAACATGGTATTGCCTTGTGAGGTTATTCCGCATCGAACGTGTTTCTGACCCAATTCGCAGCGGCCTTGGCGTCAAGGTGGCCTGCATCTGTGAGGAGTTTGATGATGCAAGCCGCCAGGTCGTCCCGAAGTTCGTACACATTGTCGTAGACATTCCGAACACCCTCCTTGATCGTGGCCAAGTCGCGGAGTTGGTGGTGAAGCTGGGCCACTTCCTCCTGGAGGGATTCAACGGCGTGCTGAAGCCGGTCGGATGCAGTCAGGGCGTCCTTGAGAGTTTCGCGGGCCTGTTCACTCGGACTGCGGTCGCTTTTGCGGCAAGCGGCGGCAAGCAGTTCGGCGAACGGCCTCTCGTGCTCCCGCCAACGAAACTCGACGCGATCGGGGATTTCTTGGGCTCTACTACTCATTGCGTTCACTCACTTCCTATAGCTGGTGCTATATAATACTGTAGTGGCAGTTCTTGGTTTTGTAGACATCCGTCCACATTGCCGTTTCTGGACTTACACGCATCCGCCCTTTCCATGCCGACAAAAAGCCGACATCGGAAGTCATTGGCTCTTCAGAGCTTTCCACGTCCGGCCGGACGTTCCTGCCGACAGGGCAGGCGTAGCACCCGCGGTGCGTTACGTGTGAGGCAGCTAATTCCAGGGTATTAAGGCTTTTTGTCGGCATGGAAATTAAGAGGGCAAGGGCGTGGAAACGACGGCCGGCGATGGAGGAACGGCGGCACCATCGGCGGAACAGGAAGACTGGCGAGCGGGGGATTCGACGCTGCTCTTATGCCTCGGAAGCCTCTTACGATTAGGAAGAGACTTCAATCCCTTGGCAGTGAGAGTGATCAGGAACACTGGCTTGCAACTGAAACGGTCTCCTCGAATAAGGGCAGTCTCAACCAGCCCCGCCCGCTCAAGTTGCTGGGCCGCCTGGCGGATCAGTGCCTCCGGCCAGTGCCAAGCAGAATCCACGCCGTCCGCCGAAACGAGGGCTTCGTCGTGTCCGATGTCATTTTGCACGTAGCAGAGCTTCTGCTGAATGCCGAGGGCATACAGAAGGTGCTCGCGTGTTCGCCTGACGACCGGTCTCGGAAAGCGTTCCATACAGTTCGTCCCTCTGCGGGATTACACGTGAGACGGAGCCAATCGGTGCGGCCGTGCGGCGACGGATGCAGGAGAAAAGCTCCGCGGCTTGTTACAGGTTCATTCAGACTGATTGTCCGATTCGGGATTCTCCGGCCAACGGAGCTTCCTTCGTACTCGGACCCGTTGGGTAGAAGGCTCACTCCCAGCCGGTGGCGACGCCGGCGTCTCCGGGGAGCGTGGACGAACTTCCTCCGCCTTCCGTTCTGAGGGTTTCGGCGGCGTCTTGGCTTGGGGTTTGCAAGGACGCCGGCACTTTTCGGCGGACTGTTCCGATTCGACAACCGCCGGTTGCACCGGCGAGTGGACGATTTGTTCGGAAGACACCTCGGGCAATGGTCCGACCGGCGGCGATGTGACAGCGTCCAAGAAGTCGGCGGCCGATTGGGGAGCGATGGTCATCTCCACCACCGGGCTTTCCAAGCCTCCTGCAAGCGATCTCTGAGCGATCGGCTCAATCGACATCGGTTGCGAGCCGGGCAGGATGTTGTCCGCCGTACTCAAAGGTGTTGGCGGCGTCGGGACCGGCTGTGTTGCTGACTGAAGGCCCGATTGTTGTATATCCGGCGACAATACCGGCTGCACGGGCTGAGCTACCGGCCCCGCAGCGACTTGCATCGCTGGCTGCGGAACAGTCTCCCCAGCTTCGGGCATGGGCCAGATCGGGAGGAAAATGTGGTGTACCAGCCCGTCGGGAGTGTTGGAGTCCAATTCCATGAGCTTGGTTAGCATGTCCTTCGACATCGGATTTTGCGAACCGTCCGGCAATCGGGGGATTGCGACAAAAGCACGCCAGATTGCTTTCAACCGGTCAATGTGTCTTTTCAGCGGACCGAGCGACTCCCTGAACGATGCAGAGCAAGACCAGATTGTGGCGAGACGGTTAAGGACGATAGTCTGGCCACGCTCAATTGGCACAAATTCGCCTTCCGGCGACTCTGTAAAAAGCATTTCTTCCGAAGAAACGCCGACAGAATGAAACAAATCGTCCGTGCTGTATGTATTGTTCGGACTGGTTGGGATTTCGATATCGGAGCCAAGTCTGTATCCCATTGGTTCGACCTTTCGTTGGGGTAGTTTCCTTTAGGGGTTTGTTAAAAGGGCGGGTTGCTGGCGGTGGTATCGTCCGGGGGAGGAGGCAACTGATCCAAAGCCAAATTGTTCGACTGTTCAATTCGCGTTGCCGGAGGTGGGCACGATTCGGTCAGCAGCGGCTTCTCGTGCGTGTGCCGTAATGAGTCATCTATTGATTTCAGCAATGCCAACTGCTTCAATTGCAAATATGCTAAGAGCACAATCACAGAAGTCATTACAGCTAGGACGATACGCAAAGCCTCGTTTCCCCAATACGCTAGGATCGCCGATGCGGCAAAACCGAACACATAAAACAAGATGCTTCCCCTCACTCGACGCCATCGGTCGAGTGCGATCATCACTGGACACGGGTTACGTTCACCACAATCCAGTCGCGGCCTGTCGTCTGGCTCGGCCGCGAGTAGGCATCCCGCCTTCTCGTGGCACGAGCTTTTGAGGCTCCGAACGTAGAGCGATTCTTGAAGATGGCTTTCGTTTTCCATTTTTTTCACTTTTTTCCTGTTCCGGCCTCGGCGTACAACGCGGGCGGAGCTGGGGCTAGGTCGTTTACACCACACGAACATGCTCTTGAACTCGAATCGCCATGCGGAAATGACCGCGAGGGCTCCTACTCGCCGCGTACCCGCTCATCCTCGGCGAGCATTTTCCGGCTTTCGAGTTCGTAGTCTTCCAACGGCTCATTCGACGCATCCGCCGGGAGAGTCGGATTGAGCATCGCGTGGATCCAGGCCGACGCCGCACGGGCGGCGGTCACGATGTCGTCAAGATTGCGTTCGAAGAAAGTACTCCCGTGAGCCTCTTTCTTGGTGCTCATGCTCTTCCAGGTACGGGTAAGTTCGTAGTCGTAAAAGCGATAGCCCGTAAGCGACTGCTTCTCAAAAACAGAGGCCGTGATTTCGCCAAACACAAGCACCTTGATCGGAACCTGTTTGCTGGTGGTCTGTTGCTTGTCGGTCATTCGGGAAGTCTCCTTTTCGTAACGGGTTAATGTGAAATAGGAACATGCGATCAACGACACGATGATCGCTTTGCGTCTTCCTCATGGGTTCTGCTATTGGTGGCCGGACGCAATTGGTTGCCGTACACCGTCCAGGCGGGGTTCTCCAAGAGCGGCGGCCGTAGAGTTCCAAGCAGGGAGCAGGGCTCACCTGCTCGATGATCGCCCTGATCTCCTCGGGTTTGCAGCTATGTCCTCGCCTCTCCAATTCGATCCAACTTCGCTGACCACGGTCACGGAAGGGAAGTATTTCCGCTTGGTTGCCTAATAGGAGGAACTCGTGTACGAGTCGGTAATAATTGCCGATTCCAAGTTGTGGGTTTGACCCAGACGAACAGGACTTGTACTCAAACCCCCATGCCTCGATGACGTAGAAGGCCGCCGGCAGGAAGGCGTTGGTGGTCCAAAGGTGAAGGTGTGCGTTGTCGGCAGCGAGTTCGACGACAGGCTCGCGGCAATCTGCTTTACCGACAGGTAGGGTAATGGTTGTCGGTGCATGCTCGGGTGCCTTGGTTGTCGTAT
>CAWGNG010000005.1:0-25882 GCA_963823895.1 uncultured Planctomycetaceae bacterium | reverse complement strand
GCGAAATTACTCGATTGTCGGCGGCTGAACTTCTTGCTATTAAACTGATTACAAACTGCAACAACGGAGCGGCGTGGTGTTGTTGCCTTTGCAGACAGAGGGGAAATGGAGGAAGAAAACACCGGCTCGAATGAAACTTCCGGCCCGGAAGCTCATCTGATTGGGATGGGCAAAGACGAAATGAATCTGGCGGAGTTCCCGTTGACCACCTTGGCCGACCGCGTACCACAAGGCTGCAAGACGCTTGTTTTTGAGGATTGCATCTATGACAAAGGCCAGCGGCAGCATGTAACCCGGCGGCTGACGATTTCCGCTGCCGACAAGTGCGGACTGCCGACCGCGTTGGACGATGAAGTGATCTTGGGTCTGGTGCAACTGAGCAAGGCCGATGATTTCACCAGCCGGCAAGTGCAATTCAGCCGCTACCAGTTGGTTCATCTGCTGGGCTGGCGGGAAGAGGGCAAGAGCTATGCACGGCTGGAAGAATCGCTGAAACGCTGGCTCGGGGTGACGCTCTACTACGAAAACGCTTGGTGGGACAAGTGCCGCAAGAAATGGGTGGACGCCCATTTCCATCTGCTCGACAACTTGCTGCTGTACCACCGCGGCAAACGCGGCGGACGCTCGGCGAAGGACGACGAGGGCAAGCCGCTGTTGTCGTTTGTCTGGAATGAGGTCATTTATCGTAGTTTTCAGGCGGGGTATCTCAAGAAACTCGATTTGGAGTTCCATCACACGCTCAAGTCGGCAGTCTCCAAGCGGATCTATCGCTTCTTGGACAAGCGGTTTTATCGCCGCCATAAGTGGCGATTTCGCCTTGTCCAATTTGCTCGTGAGCATATCGGCCTGAGTCGGCGGTACGATACGGCCCAATTGAAGCGACGCTTAAATCCGGCGATTGCGGAATTGGAGCAGGCCGGCTTCCTCACACGGCTTCCGCCAAAGGAGCGGTTTCGCCAGTTGCGACGCGGCGAGTGGGAAGTTGTATTTGTCCGTGCTCCGAAGGCACAAGAGCCGATGCGGCCGATGGCTCAGTGGTCTGACCTGGAGAATCGGCTGATCGATCGGGGCGTGACGGCAACGTCCGCCGTTCGTTTGGTCCGTGAGCATCCCGCCGATGTTATCAATGCGAAACTGGCGGTGTTCGATGCGTTGCGGCGGGCCGGCGATCGCCGTGTATCTCGAAATCCACCGGGCTACTTGGTCAAGTCAATTCGCGAGGACTACGTCACGCCTGTTGGCCTTCTGGTAAAGGCGTGCCAGTCATCATCCGAGTCGGCGGTTGTCGTCAAGGATATTGCCCGCGATAGAGTGCAACGACGGGCCAAGGAAATACGCCTAAGTGAGTCCGACCGCCGAATTGACGAGTATCTCGCGGCACTCTCGGTAGAGGAGCGAATCAAGTTGGAATGTACCGCCGTTGCGAAGGCTCGGGGTCTTCCGGCAAACGGGCTTCGCCGGTCTATTGCATTGGGAAAAGAGGCGGTCGCCGCCGATTACCGGCAGGTAATCGTTCGACAGCATGTTGAACGTTTACTGGAACAGCGGGCGGCCTAGCCGGATCGCCTAAGCCAGTATTTTCGACTTGCAAGCGTTTTCAACGGCCGCTTACGCGGCGATGGCGATCGTGGCTGTCGTTTTCTTCGGCTGCCGCTTCTTTCCTGACTTTGCCGGGGCCTTGCTCTCTGCGGAGGGCCTTACCGTGAATCCGGTTGTGTCGTTCTTCGCCTGTCCTTTTGCCTTCAGTCCGACGATGGTGCCGGCCTGGTCAAGGAATCTGGCGTCGTGTTTGTCGCCATCAATGACGGGCTTTCCCCAGTGCGATTGTGGAACTTTGGGCCAGAACACTACAGCTACCGTGCCCCCTTGGTCTAGGAAATTGCGTGCTGCGTCGTGATTATGGGGCTGAGCCGAGAAGGTTAGATAGTAGTTCCTTGGCCACGTCGGGTCTTTGAGGAATCGTTCCATCCGAGCGGGAACCTTCGTGTAGTCGAAGAATTGGATGTTCGGGAACTCTTTGAACAGGTCCGGGTGAAGCCGTTCCCACGGGATGTCGCTGGAGCCGTTGAGCCTTACGGCGGGGACAAGCCCAAGTCGTCGGGCCTCTTCTTCCAAGCGGCTCAATTCGACGGTCAGTATTTGTAGGAAGAGTTGCCGTTTCTCCACGTAGAGGGCGGTTCGGCGGTCACGAGCTAGTGCGTGGGTGGGCATCTGCATCCGGCCGCTGGAGTGGCCCAGGCACGCTTCCAAGCAACCCTGCGTAGCGTGAGAACAGAAGACCCCTGGAGTGAGAAAGAGAACCTTGGCCAGTACGCCGATGCCTAGACTCTTCTCCGTCTTTAATGAGGAGCCGAGTAAGAACTTCGGAAGGCCGTGTTTCTCGATGATCTCTGTTGGCGACATCTGCCCGAAAGCGGTCTTCGGATCAGCGGAGCGGAGTATTTTGAGTTTTGGTTCTGAGTGTCTTGTTTGTCTCTTTTCCATGAGTTCCTCCTTTCGGTTTTTGCCCAACTTGTTGGAAGCGAAAGGAAGAACGCTACGAGCCCTCGGGTTCGTCGCGAACAGGAACATTGGCGGCTGATGGCAAGGCAAGTGACAGCTTCGCTGGCACGCTCTTGCCGGCCGCTTCCGCCCGCGGCGAACCGGGCTCGCGTCGCTTGGAAAAGAGACAATCAAGACACTTGGGACAGCAAACCTGGAAACTCGCTCTGATCTCTTGCCGAACGTCAGGCGGGATGAAACTGGCAGAGATCATCGAGAAGCACGGCTGTCCATGTCTTGCTCTCGCTCAGAAAAGTGCGGGTGAAGCGTGCTTAAGGTCGCTGGCTCGGGTATTCTCTTCAGTGCAGGACTATGTTCTGCGGTCGTCAGTGGTGCCAACGTGCCGTTGCGGCCTTCCGATCGGGCAGCACACCCGGCAAACTCGGCCACCAACCGAGCTAAGGGGATGGAGTAACCAACCATCAAGTGCTGTGCCGGTAGAGCCGGATGCACGGAGACGTGCTTGTCCGTGCTCGACGGAGGCTCGTCGGCGTAATCCTGACCGTGGTTCTGGCTTTGTATCCCAGGACCGTCGTTCAGAGTAATCCCGACGTTCTATCCGATAGCGTTGCTCCGGGAATGGGGGCGATGCGGAAAGACCTCGATCGTGTGGTCGAGGATGTCATGTGCCGAAGTCGGTGCGTAGCCCTAAGAGGCTGCAAATCCGCCCACGGGGCTCGGGCCTGCCTGTGATGGCAGGTTCGTGCAACGTGAGCCGGCGTGGGGAGCCTTCAGGCTGGCGACAGCCGGAGCCGGACCTTAACCAGGTTCGGGGACCGCTGGAAAATCCAGTGGCCGCGAATAGCTCAACCATGAAAGGCCCGTAAGGGCTTGCCGGTGAGTATCTTGAGAGACGATGCCGAAAACGCTGTTTGGGAGCCCAATTTGGACCGTACAGCGGCGAAAAGCGTTGGTCGAAGGGTAACGGGTAGCTTCTGTGTTCTGACCCGTGAAATGGCGAATACGGCCTTCTGCCGGTTTGCTGAAACTATGGCAGGCGGGAGCCTGCACATACGGCCAATAGCCCGAGGGATAACACCCTCTAGCCACGTGACTCAAGATGCGAAGTGCATGACTAACGCAGGAAGGACTTCAGCCGCCGGCTTGGTCGCCGGTGCGTGCCCTTGGTCGGGTACGTGTCAAACGCTGAAGTCTGGGAGTGGGGCCTGAGTAGAAGCCGGGTTAAAGCGTGATGTAAATCACGTGCTAGCCTGGGCGGTGTCGCGGCAAGGCAGTCGCGACCCGTTGGCGTGCTTACGGATGGTGCCGGGCACAAATGCCAGGACGAAAGGGCTGACTGGCCATTTTCTGTGGCCGATCGGAAGGTCGGGCGGCTGGGGCGTTGCCCCAGTCGCCAGAATCCTTGGCAGGATGCGGTTGCGGCGGCAAGCGGCATCTCGGGAGAGGTGTCTTTTGCAGCAGCGGCTGACGAGTTAAGTGGTGCGTGCGTGCTGCACGCTCCGGTTTTTTCGGAGGTAGAACGAGCGGAACAACTATGAATTGGCGGGGTCGCACTGTGGAATACAGTTGCGACCCCGCCGACGAGTCCGTTCGGAGAGGTTCTCTGTGCCGGCTGCCGTTTCTTGCGGCTGATGCCCGATTTGTAGGCGGGCTTCGTTGCAAGGTCGGCTGGCGGCACTCGGAAGGTTCTCTCATTCAACGGCTTGGGGGTTGGCCGCGAATAACCCCCTCTTTTGTTCGATCCGCAGGGGGGCGGTGTCGTGAAAAGCGTTTCGATCAGGGGGGTGAAAGGAAATTAGAAGCAACTTGAAACGCTGCTCCGACTCGTGGGCATGGACTATCGTTGTGAAGCCAGTTCGGTGACGGGATTTGTGCAGCAACTTGTGAGTTGTTACTTGCCGCATGGCTACTGGTTCTACGTCAGCGGCGTTGTGCCGCTGAACAAAGACCCGCGAACAGTGGACCTAAAGCTGCTCGAAAAGTACGGCATAGGTATATCACGGCAGTCGCGGGCACGCCGTAAGGTGGCGGGAATGGCCAACGTCCATTACATCCGCTATCAACGCCGATTCCTGCTCCTAGCAACCCACGGCCATCATCCGTTCTACGACGATGAAGCCCAGAACATTCGGGATGTCCGCCGGGTTCCAATCAACTTTGCCGGCTATTCGATCTCAGTCGCCCCCGGCGGATTCAAGGCGAAGCAATCAACCGGCGGTGTCCTGGTCCGCGATACTGCGTGGCGAGTCCGGGTTCAGATTGAGAAAGAATGGTATTTGGGGCTGAAAGCGTACCTCACCGACATTGCCCCACACCGGTCCCCTGCCGGGTTAGCCTCGGAGCTTTGCAATCTGCCCTTTGAACCCTACGCCCCGGTGCGGCGGCAATTGCTGAACTTGGTTCGCTATATCAATGAACGCCGGGATGCGGCCGATCTGGAACGAATTGGCGTTGACGTGCTTCGCTACCGTCGGCGGATCGTGCGGCCGTTTGAACGGGGCTCTGCTGATGACGAAAGCCTTGTGACGGCCGACCAGAGCGACCAAGATTTTTCTTCTCAGGGGGCCTTGCATCGTGCGACGCGACCGCTATACTAGATATACTCATGTTCATTACTCGCCGACCACAATGCGACAATCGGTTCCGTGGCCTCCTGCCTTCCTTCGCGGCGGTGGGCTGCCATGAACACGTCTCTCTCCAACGAGAACTTCGGGCTGGTGATCGCGTACATCTTGCCCGGCTTCGTGGCTCTCTGGGGCGTCAGCTACTTCTCGCCGACCGTGGAATCCTGGATTACGGCCTCTCAGCAAGGGGCTCCGTCCGTCGCCGGCTTCATGTATGTGACACTGGCGTCGATCGGCACCGGACTGACCGTCAGCGGCGTACGTTGGCTCGTGATCGACACCATTCATCATCTGACCGGCCTGACGCGGCCGGCATGGAAGTTCGTCAACCTGGACGACAAATTGCAGGGATTCCTCACCCTGAACGAAGGCCATTATCGGTACTACCAGTTTTACGCCAACATGTTCATCGCTGTCGGCTTCACCTATGCGGCCTGGCTGGTCTGGAACGGGAAGGGACTGTGGGCTGCCGGCTGGGTCAATCTGTACTTCGTCGTCCTGGAAACCGTATTGTTCGCGAACTCGCGGGATACGCTTGCGAAGTATTACACGCGGGTCGCTCAGTTGTTAGGTACTCTCTCCTCCAACCCCAAGAAAGGAGCGTGTCGTATGTCCAATGGTATCGGTAAGCACCATGCCAAGACAGATCCGGCTACCAAGCCGGTCGTTAGGCAGCCGGCACCGGCGGTGAAGCCCACTTCGCCCCGGGCCGAACAAACCCAAGGTCGCTGAGTGATCGCGGCCTGATTCATCCGTCGGCCGTCGTTTTCGCTGGCCGGCACAATCGTTGAGATTCCTCGCAGCCGCTGTTCCCGAGCCGGGATGGCCGGTGAGTTTTCAGTCGAAACCGCCGCTCAACCGAAGCCAGAACTGCCGCTGTCGAGGGTTCCTATGTCTCGATCGCGAGCCCACGGGATGCCCGCTCGACCAGTTCCGCGAGCCGAAAGTATGCCTTCGGAACAGTCAGCCACCAGGATATTTCACGTACTGAGCCGTCCTGGTCAATATGCCGTTCACCGTCCTCCTTGTACTCCCACTGGCGTTCCTTCATGTCGTCCAGGATTATCCCGTGGCTTTTCATTTTCAAGGCCCACCGACCGATACACTCCGCCAGATCCAATGGTGCAATTGACACCCGTTCATCGTGTCGCCAATTGGAGTCGAACTGCTCCTTGTACCATTCAATCCGGAGGTCACCCCGCTCAGTCAATTTCACATCTTCTGTCTTCGGGTCCAAGGCCCGTGCCATCTGCTCGCGAAAGAAGGCTGCGTAAGCCAGCAATTCATCATCGGTAAGATTCTCGGCCGTGCCCAGCATGGCGTCCTCGGCATCGGTTGCCGTTCGATTCTGTAGAACGAGTTCTGCGGTCAGTATCCCGATGATTCGTGGTCCGATTGACCTAGATTTCGCGAGACACACTCGGCGGTATGCATCAAACAGAACTTCAGACCGTACTTCGTCTTCCAGGATATTCGACAGGAGATCGTCCAGCTTGCTCGAACTCCCGCCAGAAAGTTCTACATTTACTTCGCGACAGAATTCGTCGAAGAACTGTTCCGCCCGACGTTTTGACCAGCGTTCGACAACTCGTGAGCGAAATTGACTCACGATGTAATCCATTAGCTTGCCGGATACATGCCCGGCAACAAGGGATGAGACGGGATCCATTAGGTGGCCTCGATGGGAATGTAGCTGCTTATTCTAAGCTATTCGTTTGGGCAGACAAGATATTGGGAAGAATCCACTCAACTCGAACGTCCCTATTGCGTGTGCTCCTTGGCGGTATTCCAAGCCGACACCCTCGAAAACGCCTGGTCCGCTCCCCAAGCAGACGCAGCAACCCAGGCAAGCTCGCGTCGTATATTTGGTGGCAAATCTCCCGGCCCCTTGTAGCCCAAGTCATGTTGCGGCTCGGCCCAGGCGTGCATGAACAAGGTCCGAACCTGCAACTCGAACGTGGTGGGCATGTCCCGAAAATCCGACCATGTTCCGGGCTTGACGGCGGAGGGGATGACGCATATCAAGTGATGGCTTTCGTAGCCGAACTCCTCATCCTTCTTGGGCTTCCGTCGCGAGCTTTCGACGGCGGTGAAGACCTGCCGGAGTCGTTGGCAAACCGGATCAATATCCTGCAAGAAGAAAACCAGTACGCGGCCGGCAACCTGGTCCTCGATTTCTCGCAGGGGATGCGTGTAGGGCGGATTGTTGTCCGGGTCCGTGGCTTTCTCGACGAAACTCTTGACGACTTTCACCCGGAAGGATACTCGGTCGATGTGCTGGACTTCCGCCAAGACTCGTGTGGTCTCTGCCTGCAAGGAGTTCTTCAACTCCTCCAGGGCAGTGAGCCTTGCTTCGTATTCCCGTTGAAGAGCGTCACACACGGCGTGCCCTCACTTTCTCTTCGACGATGGGACCCTCGCAGGTCAACCATCGCTCTTCCTGGCCGGTGACCTGGACCGACTGACCGACCTCGCCGAACGGTGCGGATACGACAACTTCCGTTCCTAGTCGGAAGACACGGAAATTGAGCGTCTTCTCGAAGACCTCGCGTTGGAAGTCGAAAACATCGTTCGCCGCGTCCTGGTTGGGAGCGGAGTCAATGAGTGCCTGGCGTACCGGCCCCTGAAGATACTCGCGGGCGAATTTCTTCACTGACCATCGCCGCTTTGGTGATGTCCTGACCGCAACCATCGCCGTGTTGAGTTGTTCCCTCTCGTTAGGGTCGTCGGTTGCTTGGTGGACTTTTCTGAGGCAATCTGCAAGCATCTTGGTGCCCAAGTCACCGTCAAGCCCGAGTTTGCAGTTCAGGAACCGTTCGATCCAGAAGTTCGCCCCCCCGCCAAAGGATCCCTTGCTTTGAACATCCAAGACTCGGCCGCTCAAGAAGTCCGTTTTGAGTTTCCTGCCTTCGAACAGAACTGCCTTTCGGAGACGGGAGGTTTGGCTGAATACGTCGTTCAGCAACTTGACGGTTGGGCCTCTGGATCCGTCACGAAACTGGAAAGCATCCTCCCTGGGAAAGGCCCACATCGTTACCCGACGTGAGTCATCTTCATTCGATATCGCCAAAACAAACAGGGCATTTGGCGAGCGATCGTCCATCGAACCTGCAAGGCGATTTGCCAGACTCTGGGCGGCGGCCTTGGCTTTCGCAGATTCAAATGCCAGTGTCAAGACAAGCTCGCGGACATCATTCTGGCGAGTATCTGCGTCCATGCGAAAATCAATCGTGCTTTCCTGGGCGAGTTTCGAGACGACAAAAGCGTCGTCCAGAGCGGCCCTGATCTCTGCGTTGACCTTCAGCCCGCCTCCGGTCGGTGCGGGCACCTCATCACCGGTCCGAGCCGGCGTGACGGCAAAAGCGTACAACCTGGCAAGTTCCATGTTTTCTATCCTTTATGGGGCAGCCGAGATGTGCTTCGGCACCTGGGAAGCGAGTCGCGGAAGCTGCTGGTAGTCATCGATTCCCCCAAACTCTCTATCGTGGTTGTCCAGGCGTGCCTCCAGATTCGCTCTGGACCGACCGGGCCGATTTGAGTGTGGAGCCCACCCATCGGCTGTAATCGTGGATGTTGGAAGAGAGCAGATCGTCTAGCGGCTGCCGTTCGAGGCTGAAACTCTCCCGCCAGGCTCTTCGCCCAACCCTGTCCTCGAAGGCGTGCCGCCAAACCGCTCCCATGAATGGTGCGGAATCAACGAGAGTCAATCGGTCGAACCGTCGTGCCGCGTATTCGACGAACTGCCCGCCACCGATCATGACCAGGTGCAATGATCGCCCGGCCTGCTGTTGAAGAAGGGCCAAGCGGTCGAGAACCTTGCGGCCTTCCGTGTGATTCTTGTTGCCGGTCTGGAATTCAACCGCCACAACATTGATGGACGTGTGCTTCGAGAGGTACTGCTGCCAAAAACGCCAATCGCCCGGAGCGACGGCACTAAGATGCGGGATCGGGCAGATTCCGGCTTGGTGCAATTCTCCCAAACAAATTAACTGGCGTTTACGATTGAACAAGTTGTCGGTGCGTGGCACGTCAAGGAAATGGGAGAAGTTCGGCCCAATCGCTGCCAGTACACCCAGGCGAGCGAGTTGGCGGGGTGCGTGGTCGCTTCTGCGATTCTCCCAATAGCGTTCGAGTGCCGGGTCATCGGCAGTGCCCAAGAGCAAAATCTTCACGTTCGGGGCCAGACAAAACGCTTTCCGAAGCTCTTCCGGAATTTCGGCAATCGCCCGGTACTGGCCCCTTCGCAAGCGAAATACCTCATAGGTCTCGATGGCGACCACCGGCCACTCCAACGGCTTGCTTCGACGATACCCATGATGAATCAGGGGAATATACTCTGGCAGGCTGAGAGCGTCCTGGCCTATCTCGGCAAGGTTGTCGAAGCACAAGCCCTTGATTTCTACCAACCATTCAGGGAAATCGGGCTTGAAAGGGCATACCGAGTTGCACTTCTTGCCATTGCTATGAGAGGGACCAGGAGGACTTGACGGGTTGCACTTGTGCCCTTGCTTGCAGCAGCACAGGTCGAAGCAGTTCAACAAGCCATACTCCGACTCGACGCCCCCACATACGGAGAAGAAGCAGCATTGGCGGCAAGTTGCGGCCACCATTCCTTGTGGACGAAGTACCTTCCGAAGTTGGGCGGGGGCGAGCATGTCTACCGCTAGTCCTGGGTGATTTCTACTTTTCCGAACCCAGAGAGATCAAGAACCTCTCGGACGACGAGCTTGGTTATGCCGTTCGCCTCAGCCAAGGCACGGCCAAGGACTTGAGCCCCTTCGCCAGCGATGATTCCGATCCGGCGATAGTCGCGGGTTACGTCAATGCTGAGATCGCCATCCGTGCGAATGGCAAGAAGTGCCTCGCCCACTTGGAAGGTTGCCCCCTCCACCGGCTTTACAGTGAACAGCCGCCGAACCGTTTCGGGCCGAGTGAGAAGGGATGGCGACTGCATTCCCGCCATCGCTCGATCACGTCGCTTCCGAGAACTCGTTACCTGGCCTTCCAGAACATTGTCACCCATTGAAGGCAATCTCCTTAACGACAGGACTGTAGAACATTTCCCGACCTTGCTTGCGTCGCCGCAGCAATCGCTTCACATACAGGTCTTTCAGCCTGTTGTTCCAGGCTGTGGCCTTGGTTGACTCTTGGGGAAACCGACGCTCAAGTTCAGCCCCGGTAACTTCGCCATATTCCAATACCGCTCTCAAAGTTGACGCCTGGCCGGGGTCTAATGAACCGAGGAGAACGGCCTTGACCGGCTCTCCCTTTCCGGTCTCTGCGTGCAGATAACATTGGTGGTTCCACTCAGCCACGAGAAGGAGATCGTCAAGGCAGTCGGGGGCGATATTAGCTAGAACTGGAAAGAAATCCACTTCATCTTCAATCGCCCGGCGATACAGCGGAACCAGCATAGTGTTGGCCCAAGAACCAGACAACAGCGACACGCCAGAGAAATCCAGCACGACGATCTCGCCGGTCGGGACTGCCGCCAGTTCTTCGCAGACCTTGGCGTAGTCTCGTTTGCCTTGCAACCGGCCCAGGAGTCGAGTGCGAAGCAGTTTCTTCAGCGGGATTAGCATGGCCAATTCCTCATGTATCTCAGTAGCATATAATGAGAATTATCCACGTTCGGCACTTGGCAGTCAAGGGCCACAGCCATTTTTTCTGAAAGCCCCCTAGACCGGTGGGGTGCCTGCCGAGCTTTCCGATGAACGGCAGCACACCGATACCTGAAATCCGGGGATTGGCGGTGGGTAAGATTCTACCCCAGCGTCCGAATCCAACCCCGTACCGTCCATAGTGATGCAGCCCTCGCCGCTCCGAAAGCGGAGACAACCCCATTGTTCCGCCAGGGCTTTGAAGACTTGCCGGAACCCAAACCCCCCCTCTCCACGGCCAAATCTCGACGTCCCATTCCTCAACGCCATCTTGATCGCGTCATTGTGGAGCGAAAGACTTGAGTATTCGGGGCATGTGCGAAGGCTCGCTAAGACCCCGATTCCAACGTCGCCGACACAGAACTGAGCCGTTCCATCTACGGCCTGGTAGCCGACCAACGCTCCAATGGGGGCATCCGCATGAATGACGGCGTTCTCAGTCATCGCATGTAGGGCTGCATACAGGCGGGCCGCAGCTTGAGCCGGAAAGCCATAGTCTTTAGCTGCCCGCTCGAATCGGAGTAAAAACAGATTCCACTCGTTCTGCTCCAAGTCCTGCTCGCATTCCACGACGCAAAACTCCACGGGTTGTCCGTTCAGCCGACGCATCGGGCTTTTGGGTGGACCAGAGGATCGCAATCCCAATTCCGATCTTACCTCACGTAGAGCAAGACCAAGAGACGACTCGCCAATGGGAGGGGGTAACGGGGGCAGACAACCCCTCATTGTCCAGCGAAGACAACCATACTCTACAATTCCAGGCAGCGTGGCTTCGCCAAGCTGAGACACAATAGCCCGTACCCGCTCGTAGTCGGGCAGAATGCTGTGCAGTTCTTCTACAAGTCCGACAGTCAACCGGTCCATTGTCCACCCCAATCGTTTAACCTGTGCATCTCGCCGAAGAACGGGCCGGAATGAATCTGGTAGGCGTCGAGCATTGCCGCTTCGCGACCTACTCGCCGCGTCCAGTCTTCTATCGTCCTGTCGGTGTGGAAGTCCATGACGACCGTAGTCATCCGCTCACGCCAGTCTCCGATCCGACTTCATCATCTACACCTCGTCTGCCGAAACGACCACGGCGAAGGGTACGCCCAAGGTTTCAAAGTGTTTCTGGCCGCAACGGACTTTGTCGGCTTCGCTGGTGCGGAGCTTCAGGAAGTCCTTCGTGCTCTTGGTCTCCCGGACCAAGTAGAGCGTTTGGTTATTATGCTTCAGGACGGCCCAGTCCGGGTTGTACTTGCCGACCGGGGTGTCGATCTCAAACCATGAGGGCAACTTGACGAAGAGCTTGATGTCCTCGCGTGTATCCAGCCGCTTGGCGAATTCCCGCTCGACTTCCGACTCGTAAACCACGTATTCATAAACGGAGTGGTTGACTTGCAAGGCCGTCAGGTAGTTGATAAGCTCCTCATTCTTGAAGAGCATCATCTCCCATTCGGTCTCCGGGCCGCTGCCGGCCAGCCGTTCGTACTTGATGCCGTCCACCAGCAGCCGGTGGAGTTCGTACTTGAGGATGTGGGCCACGGCGTCCATGAATCGCTGGGGATCGATGAAGAACTCCGCCAGCCGGCCGGACTCCTTTAGAATCCGCACTAGCGTCGAGCGGGTTAGCTCAGTTTCATTTTGCAGGTAGGCCAATACATCGGGCACGGGATGGCGGTCGGTGGCGACTTGCTCCTCTGCCACGCTCACGGCCTGGGTGGCGATTCCGCCACGCCGAACGTCAAGTTGGCCGGCACTGACGCGAATCTTGGGGGCTTCAACCTTTTCCATGCGTTTGATGGCGTCCACGGCACGGTGAACAAGTACGTCGGTCTCAAACTCCACCCGGTAGGTGGTCTTGGGCTTAATGCGGTCCCATAGGGCCGTGAACTCCGGGCTGAGCGTGACTTCCTTCTTCAGCCGGTTGGGGCCTTCGTCCTTGTCCTTGCGGATGTGCCGCTCAATTTGATACGACGCCAACAAATCCACCACGGCCGGCACAAGCTCCTTTTGGGCCTCGGGCAATTCGATCGTGAAGTCTTTTCGCTTGGGGTCAAAGGCCGGCTGGATTCGGCCCTCGGTGTCGAGCATCTTCTGTTCGACCAAAGCCGTCTTGATGATGTCGGCCGTCTCGCGGCCGATGGGCTTTTCCTCGCCATCAACGACGTGAATGAGCTTGGCGAAAGCAGTGATCGGCACCTTACCGAAGGTGACGCCGCATTCTTCTTCGTACTCAGTCTGCAATGCCCGGGCGAAGTCTTCGTAGCTCTCGTTGGCCATGACAAAGAGCTTGTTGATCGACTCGTCGAACACCCGCTGCCCCGACTGGTTCACGGGCAAACGCAAGCCGCGGCCAATCTCCTGCCGTTTCTTCACGGCACTGCGGGTTTCGTTGAGCGTGCAAATTTGGAAGACGTTTGGGTTGTCCCAGCCTTCGCGAAGGGCGGAATGGCTGAAGATGAATCGCAATGGCTCTTCTTCGGAAAGCAGCCGTTCTTTCTCCTTCATGATCAGGTTGTAGACTTCATCGTCGGCCTGGGTGTCGCCCCGCGTGTCCTTGAGCACGCCCTTCTTGTCCGCAGCGAAATAGCCGTTGTGCAGCCGGTCCGTCGGCAACTTCAACCATTCCAGCGGTGCATATCGGGAGTCTTTGGCGAACTCGGCCAGAGTTTCCTCAAAGGTTTGGGCAAACTTGCCTTTCACCGGCTGCCCTGACTCGTCGTAGTCGCGATAGTTGGCCACGCGATCGACGAAGAACAGGCTCAAGACCTTCACGTCCCGGCCGCGAAGCTGCAATTCCTTTTCCAGGTGTTTCTTGATCGTGTGTTTGATCTGTGCCCGCCACACGTCGTCACGCATCCCGCCGCTTTCCTCGCCTAGCCGCAATACCCGGCCGTTGTTGAATCGGATGTACTCGCTGCCGGGTTCGGCATTGATCTCGGCCACAACGAAGCCATCCTGGTAACATGCCCGCTCGTTCGACACGCTGAATAGGTCCGTGCCGTTCTTGACCGTGACCGATTTCTCTTTGGGACCGTCTGGCCGTTGTTCGTGGATGCGGAGCTTGGCCTGAATCTTTGGCTGGTACTTGATCTGTTCAACCCGGACAAAAGCCTCGTTGGCCCCGCCGTGGGCGGCAGCACTGGCGACAACAATCTGCTTGACCAGCCGAAGTTCAAACGCCCGCACTGGGTCCAGCCGGTAAACCAAGTTGTATGGGTTGCGGTGCGTGGCAGAATAGCGAAGCGTACAAAGGGGGTTGAGTGCCCCAATCGCCTCTTGGGCTTTTTCGGTAGCGTTTACGCTTTGCGGTTCGTCGATGATGACGATGGGCCGGGTGGCTTGCACGAATTCCATGGGCGAATGTCCGCCTGGCAGCCTGTCTGTCTCCCGGTAAAAGATGTTACTTTTCTTCCGCTCCTCCTCGGTCTCGGCTCCGGTGAAGTTCTTGCGGAAGGCGTCGATATTGATGACGACGATTTGCACGGTGTTGCTGACGGCGAACTGCCGCAAGAGATTCACTTTCTTCGCGTCGTAAACGAAGTGCTCAAACGGCGGATTGTTGTACAACGCCCGGAAGTGCTCGGCCGTGATCTCGATGTTCTTTAGCACGCCCTCACGAATGGCCACGCTGGGCACAACGACAATAAACTTTTGGAAGCCGTAGCGGCGTGACAACTCGAAAATCGTCCGCAAGTAGACATAGGTCTTGCCAGTGCCCGTTTCCATCTCGACCGAGAAGTGCGGACAAGTTCGGGCCGCGTTGGCGGCCGTATCGAACAGTTCCCATGCCTCCAACGGGGCGGTGGGGTCAGCTATCTCAATGTCGTTATGGGCTTGTAATGCACGGGTGTTTGCCAGCAGCCTCTCGGGAGCCAATAGCAGATGGTTGCCCACACCCAGTTCGGTTTGGGTCTGCCCAGCGAACATTCCGCCCCAGTCGCCCACCTGAATAACGGAATAATCTGGTGCCCCCTGGGGTTGACCTTCAAAGAGGTCGGTCACCGCGGCCACAGCGTCAAGCTGGTACTGTTGGTTGGCATCGAATCGCAGTTTCATTATGGCTCCCTTCAGACCGTCTTGAAGATGACGTCTTTGGTCTTGAATATCTGTGCGGCGTTGGCCTTGAGTTGGTCGTTGCCGACAAAGCCCTCGTCGAGGCAGATGACCCGCTCGGGTTTCTTCTCAGCTATCGCCCGGATCAGATCGAGTGTCAGTTCCGGCTCCATGCAGATGATCAATGCCCCACTGGCTACGCTGAAAACAGTTTTGCCGGTAACCGGGAGTTTCTCGACCGGTGTGGTCAACGAGAAGCCGCTTTTCAAGAGTAATTCATAAAAAATGTCGTCCGGCGTCCGGCTATCGCGGATGTGGTCAATATGAAGCTCAAGCTGGTGTTCAAGGGCTTGGGGTTCGTGCTCGATCCCTGCATCCCACGTGGTGAAATTGGATTCCGCCAAATTGAAGGCTCGAAATCCCAGGTCAGGTTGAGACGTTTCCTTGAGTGCTAGCTTACCATCTGCCTCTTTGGCAATAGCTTGCCCAGCACGCCGGACGCGGTCACGAGTAACGGCGGAAATTGTAAGAAGCCCCCTTCGTGAAGCTTCAGTCTCTACCCATGAACTGTCATCGTTTTGAGTTCGCGTAGGCTCTGGTAGTTGAACTAAGATATACTTACGTCTTACCCCGTCCGCAACATTTTGATTCAAAACCGCGTGAGCGGTTGTTCCTGACCCAGCGAAAAAATCGAGAATTATGTCACCCGTTGTTGCCGAGGTGACCTGAACAAGGAACTGAATCAATTTGTCAGGTTTGGGATTCGGATAGATTTTGCTTCCGTCAAAGAGTGCATAGAGACGTTCTGTACTGGCCTTCGTTGGAAACAGGTCCAGGTACGTTACAAGTTGTTTCCGATTCTCGTATTCAGAAAGAAACTCTTTGCGGGCAGGATAGTTCTTGGAATCTTCTGGGAAAATAATGCGACCATCCCTAATCCACTCTTCCATCTTGTCCTGGGTGTACGGCGTCTCAAACTTGAACACCATACCATTCTTCGGATTCACAATCGTGCGTTCCTTAAACCCTTGACCGAATCGTTGAAGATACTGCCGCTTCCATAAACCACGTGGATCGTCGTCTGGATTTGCAAAGTCCCCCTCCTCACGATCTAGCCCCAGAAAGCGGAAACATTGCTCATTCTTTGCATAGGCCATAATGTATTCATGGTTTGAAACAACAAGATGGCTAGTTGGAATGCCTTGTGCTCCTTTTTTTGTTGTCCATACAAATGCAGCTATAAAATTCTCCTCACCAAAGACCTCGTTCATAACCGCTCTAAGGTTTTCGACTTCCTTGTCATCGATGCTGACAAAGATAACACCGTCATCACGCATGAGATTCCGTGCGAGGTATAGGCGAGGATACATCATATTCAACCATTTGGAGTGAAAACGGCCGTCGGTATCGAGATTTGTTCCAAACCTCTTTCCTTCCAAGTCGAGTTGACCTGTGTACCTTAGGTAAGTGAGAAGATTCTCACTAAAGTTGTCGGGATAAATAAAGTCATTGCCGGTGTTGTAAGGCGGGTCGATGTAGATCATCTTCACCTTGCCCAGGTACGATTTCTGCAAGAGCTTCAGCACTTCCAGGTTGTCGCCCTCGATAATCAGGTTCTCGGTCGTGTCGAAGTTGACGCTCTCCTCGGGACGAGGGCGGAGCGTACCAAGGCTGGGGGCCTGGATGGTCTTGAAGCACTCGGCCTTGCCTGGCCAATTCATGCCGTAGCGTTCTCTACCCACGTCCGCGGCCTCGCCCAGGGCCAACTTTAGCCGTTCGAAGTCGATCTTGCCGCCCTCAGTACGGATCTCCGGGAGCAGCCGCAAGATGTCCAGCCGCTTGTCTTCGGCAATGTCATGGGAACGGAGGTCAAGTGTTTCGGGCTGTTGGGCCATGTTCATGTTTCGCCTCGTATATCTCAGATTACTGCAACTCGATAAGTTGTTTGGTAAAGCCGCACGCCGGCTTAAGCGATGTTCTTCCGCATCAACCTCACATTGCGTTCTCGTCAATGATGCCCACTAAGTAAATGCCGTCCTCTTTCACAATAGAGACAACATTCTGATACCGACGGGAACCGGCGAATGCCCGCACTGAAAGGACTTCTCCCCGAAGGAGTTCGAGCCACTCGCCATTAGCGAACAACGCGACTCGGTCGTCCGCCTCCACTACAACTCCCAGGCGAGAGAACTGGCCGGCGAGAATACGCCCGCCTGGATATTCATAGTCCCTGGCAAAGCGAACTTCTGGGTAGCCTTCGTCCCTTGACCTGATGCCGATGCTATAAAAGTGACCTTCTGCGGTTTGGAGAAACAGTGTATTTCCGGAATTGAAGGCGAATTGAACGGAACTGGCATCGAAGCCGAAGGCGGCAGCTTGGTCTTTTAGGACATCGAAAAGGGGCACGACTTCCTCCCCGAGAGCAACAATCATTTTCTTCTCTCGATACCGGGTCTCCTCGACCTCCTCCTGGCGGCCTTTTAGCAATAGCGGGTCACCGTATGAGCGGTAGTTCACCAGATCGTTTTGCAACCACGCGGTTCGAAGTGAGCGATCCGCAAGTTTCCGGAGCTTTGGCAAGTCTTCCTCGCGTTGCCAGGGAAAGTCGTCAAAGGAGGTGAAGAGTCCGTCCTCGCCACACGATGCATTTACCGCACCGAATTTTGCGGATATGTTGAGACATCTTGCGTCCAAACGTCTCTCAGTGTGTGAAGCTGCTGCTACTGTGTCGCCGCTCCATTCATAGTCACAATGGAAGAGACCGTTGTCGGCACCGATGTAGATTCGCTGGTTGTAGACCCGCAAGTCCAGAATGACTTTGGCCTTCACGTCGAGATCTTCCTCATTTTCCTCGGACTCGTCGGCCCGCAGATGAACACACGGGTTGGGAAGGAGGTCGAATAGGGCACAGAACCCCCGGCGTAGTTCTGGGCTCTGCATCAGAGATTTGAATTGACCTGAGGCCAGCCAATCGTTTCTGACAAACAGCCAGGTCAGAAGCGGAATTGCATCTGGAAACTCTTCTTCAAGCGATTCGATCAGCCGCTCCATGTTGTAGAACCGTAAGGACTGGTTCTCCGTCAGAGCAACAAGCCGCCCAAAGTAGAGGAAGGCATCCTCAAATCTGCCAGGAATAAAGATCGAGACCGTTCTCATATCTTCCTCCTCTGTATGCGACGCCCGGTTGTCTTGGTCACAACACCTTGGCGTATCCATTCCTCGACAAAACCATCCGGCGGCGAATCATCATCACCCCGCTCTAGCGGCGACACAGGAAAGCCATGCCACGGGTCATGGTCATTTCGGTTAAATGGAAAGCGTGCCAGTCTTTCACCGCGTTGGCCCAGGACCGTCGTGCCACCGTCCGCGACGGCCCAATAGTGACCGTCTTCGTCATCCCATTGCATGCGATCAGCTAGATCGAATAGCCCATATTCGGCGGGCGGCAAGACGCTAGGATGCCACGCATTCTTATGCTCGCGAGCCCCGGTTGGCCGGTGGTAGAATAAGGAAATGTAGCTCTTCCCAGACCCGTTTGGGCCGAAGAGTATGCCTGATTCTGTCGTGGTTCCCGTGCTCATCGACGACCCCCTGTTGGTTCCTGGCTGTTCTGTGGTCAAAAGTCAGATCAGGCTCCATTTCACCGTGAACAGCGTCTTGCACTCGGTTTTCTGCTCCAGCCGCCGACTGATTTCGTCTAGCAAGGCGTCCTTTTGCCGGTCGATGTCCCGGCCGGCGGTGTCGTAGGCCCGCCATGCCTCGTCGCGTTTCGTCTCCAGCCCCCGTAACTTTCGCTGGAGTTCAAGTTTCTCGGGCAGGTTGGGAGCCATGCGGGCGGACTTCTTCGTCTCCTTGATCTCCTGGTCGAGTTCCTCAAGCTCCACCTTCAGGGCAGCCCGGCGGTCGTCGGCCCAACGGTCGAGCTTGTCCATCTCGGTATCGAACCACTGGCCATTCTTGGCAGAAAGTGCCGCAAGGAAGTCAGCCTGTCGGCGGGAGGTCGCGTCGGTAAGCAAGCCCCGAAATGTGGCTGGGAGTGCCGGGGTTGCGTTCACCCAGCCCGAAAGATCAAACAATCGCCGACAAGCAGTCTCATCCACCACATCCGCGGTGTCGGCAACGCCGGCCAAGATAAGGGTGTCTTCGCTTTCGAGCGACTGCACGCCCAACCGGGAGCACGTGAGCCAACCACTCTTGCCGACGTAGGGCGTCAGGGCGGCGATATTCTTGCTGCTGCCGGAGTAGTCGAAAACCACTTCCGTCACCGGCGGATTCAGGGCCATTGCCTGGGCCAAGACCCGCTGGGCCAATGGATGGCCGATGCGGTAGGTGTTAGCCTCTTCGACGTTCTTGCCGAGCCGATACGGGCCGGGATGAATCGTCTCGCCGGGGTAGGGATTGCGGGTGAGGTAGAAACTGTATTGTTCGCCGTCGAAACGGGCGTAGTCGGCCAAGAGATACCGAGTCAGAAGCCAAAGCCGTTCGTTGAAACGATCCAAGAGGCCGGCACTTTGGATGCGGACCTTTTCGACGACTTCCTGGTCGAAGTTGTCCAGCAGTTTTTCGCGGGCGTCCCGCTGGCCGGCAGCGATTTCGGTGTCCAACTCCCGCTGAAGCTGGTCAAACTCGAATTGGATCTGCTCCGGGGTGCGGCATTTCTGGTAGATGGCGGCGATGCGTTTCTCAAAATCCACGCCCGATTCCACGGCCCCCAGCACTTCGTCGCTGGCCCCGAACACGCCGCTAAAGAGCCGGAACTTCTCGTCCAGCAGTTCGTACACCCGCTGGTCGGCGGCGTTGTTCTTGTTGAGGAAGTTGACCACCACCACGTCGAATTTCTGGCCGTAGCGGTGGCAGCGGCCGATGCGTTGCTCGATGCGTTGGGGATTCCACGGCAGGTCGTAGTTGACCACCAGATTGCAGAATTGCAGGTTGAGGCCCTCGGCCGCTGCTTCCGTGGCGATCATGATGGCCGCTTCGTCGCGGAAGTAATCGACCAGTGCGGCCCGCATGTCGGCGGCCGGGGAGCCGGAGACGCGGTCGGTGCCGGCGTGTTTCTTGAGCCAAGCCTGATAGATTTCTTTGGACTTGGGGTCGGTGTTCGTGCCGTTGAACACCATGACCTTGCCGCGAAACTCGGTCTGCTCCAGGATGCGGAAAAGGTATTCCTGCGTGCGGCGGGACTCGGTGAAGATGAGGGCCTTTTGCTGGAGGGTGGCCCCGGCGTGTTCCTGTTGTGCCTTGGCGGCGGCAGCGAAACCTCGCCGCAAGGCCGTCAGCAGCACCTCGCCCTTGGAATTCGTGGCGATGGAGCGGGCCAGCGTATGAAACTCGCGGAGCTTGGCCATTTCCTGCCGCATTTCGGCGACCTGCTCGGGCGTGTACTTCGGTCGCTCGGGCTCACCGTTGCTTTCTTCATCCGGCTCCCATTCGTCGGCCAGTTCGTCGATCTCCTCCCAGTTGTCGGCCAGTTGTTCCGGCGGGGCGTCCACCTTTTCCGCCTGGACGGCGGCCGTTTCGAGCTTGAAGGCCAAGCCGCTGAGCGTGTCCGAAATGGCGTAGGTGGACGATGCCAGCAGCTTTCGCAGAATGAGCGTCATTAGGGAGCGTTGGCTGGCCGGCAAGGCGTAGAGCGTCGGCTGCTGGAGGTACTCGGAAACCACGTCGTAGAGCCGCTGCTCCTCGGGCGTGGGCACGAATTCCTGCACCAAGGCATGGCGGTTGGTGTACTTGACGTATTCGAGCACTTGCTTTCGCAAGGTCCGTTTGCAGATTGGCTTGAGCCGCTCCTTTAGGTCGTTGAAGTCGTTGTCATTCCCCAGCCGGGTGAAGCGGGTGCGGTAGGTCTTCAGGTCGCCGAAGGAAAAATCGTCGATGATGCTCACCAAGCCGTAGAGTTCCAAGAGCGAGTTTTGCAGCGGCGTGGCGGTCAGGAGCACCTTGCGAAATGGGGCCACGCATTGCTTGATGGCATTGGCAATCTTATTCGTGGGCTTGTACACGTTGCGGAGCCGGTGGGCTTCGTCGATGACCACCAGATCCCAGCGTGTCTGGCGGATGTAAGGCTCCATCTTCCGGACGAAATGGTACGAACAGATAATGACGGCGTTCTGCTGGAAGGGATTGAGGTTGCCGACCCGGATGGTGTCGTTGAAGGTGCGGGCTTCCAAGATGACTGATGGCAGGAAGAACTTGTCGGCCAGTTCCTGGCCCCATTGCTTCCGCAAGTTGGCCGGCACAATGACCAAGATGCGATGCTTCCCTTCCGCCCAGCTTTGGTCAATCAAGAGCCCGGCCTCGATGGTTTTCCCCAGCCCTACTTCGTCGGCCAGGATGGCACCACGGGAAAGCGGGTTGCGGAAGGCGAAGAGTGCCGCTTCGATTTGGTGCGGATTGAGATCGACCTGGGCATCCGACAGTACCGCCGTCAGCTTTTCGATGCTGTCGGAAGCACAACGCCGCGTCAATTCGTGGGCGATGTACTTGGCGTGGTACTGTGTGAGCTTCATGGGTCACTTCGACCGGACGGTCTGGAACGGGTTACGACTGCGGTCTGTGTGAGGAAAAATCAGGAAATACGGTTATGTCTCGGAATCAGCTTTCGGCGGAATGACCATTGGACCTCTTTGGCGAAGCCACTCGTCAACGGTGTCCTTGTGGAAACGCCAATGTTTGCCGACCTTTTGGCTCGGGATGCTGCCCTCCTGGGCGAGCTTGTATAGCGTCGATTTCGAGATTTTCAGGTACTCAGCCAATTCGTCGATGGTGAGCACGCTGCTGGCACGGTTGGCCGACATAAACAATCCCTCGCACAAGGGCAGTCAGTACCCGCTGAGGTAAAAGTATTATTATCGGTTTCTGACAGTTGCTGTCAATCGGCCGATACGATCGGTGCCGTTTTTCAACAGTCGGGGGGGGTGTCACCACGTTTCCTGCCGTAATATCAGGAGATTTCGCCGTGTTGCGGTAGCCGCGGAGCAACCTGTCGCGAAGGGGAGCTTGGCTGCTCCCCTTCTGCTGTGTGCTACTGGTAAGCCCGGCTGCCGGCCAGGCGGCAGAAGCTCTTGGTCTGTTCCCAGTCAAGGCGTCTGGCGAAGAATCGGCCGTCTCGTTCCCAGAAGAGCCGGAAGGGCTCTGAACCTTCGGCGAAACAGAAGTAGTTTACCTGCATGAAACGTGGCGGAAGGGTTTCGAGGAAGTACCAGTAGGTTTTCTCGTCGATTTCCACCGGCCCGGAAACGGACTCGATTCGATTCATCATCGCTTCCCATTCCTCGTTTTCCGGTCTCGGTATCGCCTCGCCGGCGGTGAGTTCGCGGAAGTAAGTGCTGAGATTGGCTGTCTTGTCTTGGTTCGTTTCGTTCGTTGTCATTTTCTGTTCCTCCTTAAAAGGTTTTCTGGGTTCATTCACTCAACGATGATGAACCTGAAAACCCTTTTGAGAGGAACGAAGGGCTGGGCGGCCCAAGCAAGGATGGCTCCCAAGTGCAAACCGTCGTGACAGGCTACGGCCTGGCACCGGTTTGCCTCGGGCATCGCGTGGCTGGCCCTTGCCGGGAGACAAGAACGAATCGAACCACGACAAGGCTGCAAGCCTTGAACACTCGATGCCGAAACTACCCGCCGGTGCGGCAAACGTGCAAGACGATGGCTGGCAGCGATCGATTGCGATTCTTGTCCACATTTGTGGAGGGGGATGCCGACGAGAAACGATAGTTTGTGCCTCGGACTCCCCGTTTTCGTGCGGGATGTTCTGTTCTCGCCGATGGCCGCTTTCCCGACCATGCTCGATGGCGAGCGGCAAGCGGAGCAGACCCTCGGCACGCGGTTCACGGCAAGGGCGGTTGCGAGATCAGAAGAGGGTGCCATCCTCGGGTTCGTCGTCTGGTTCGTTTTCCTGGTCACCTTTCCACCAGTTGTCGTCCAAGTTTTTCTGGAGTGCTTCTCGCAAGAGAGCAATCTCCGCGACCAATGGTTGAATTGCCTTCGTAATGCCTTCCGTTACGCCTTTGGACACTACGTCAGTCAGGGATTTCTCGACGGATTTCTCAATAACCTCGTGAATGGACTCGGCGAAATCCTTCGGAATAGCCTTGACGATGGCCCCGGCCAATTTGTGCGTCAAACGGTCTGCTACCCACTCGGGCGGTGAAAAGACCACGTTCTCAAGTTCGCGTTTCACGTGGTCAAGCAAAGTTTGCATTTCAGGGTTCAGCATAGGCTGGATTCTCCCAGTGTTATGATGTCGCTGTGATGTCCTTGGATTCGCGAACAGACTGACGGGGACACCCACCGTATGCGAGGGCACTCACTTATTTTGGTTGGAACGGTTCCAATCGTTCTCAAAAGCGATACGCAAGAGGGCGACTTCCTCGGTCAAGGGACGTGTCGCTTGCTCGACGGCCGCGGCTACACGTCGGGCCAGCACGCTGACAAGGATCTGCTCAATAGAATAAGCGATCACTTCGAGGATGGCGTCCAGGAACTCTTTGGGGATGGCATTTGCATCTGTCTCGCTTGAGTTGGGGTTTGCTCGCTCAAGTGCCAAAACGGGTCGGGGAATCGTCTGGCTTTCCAGTTCCCGCCTCAACGCATCGGCTATATCGCGTTTATTCGTTGGTTCCGACATTGTTGCTTCCTCAGTCTCGTATGATGCCGCTTCGGCGAGGGCGGATTCCTGCATTTTCGCCTCGGTCCTTCGCTCACAGTCACGCGGAAAGCAAGCTTTCCGGCAGCCAGCTTGTACCGGTGGGCTGTCTCTATGAGTGAAGGCGATCGCCTTATCTTGGTTCAATCCTTTCGGATTGTGTTTCGTCACAATTGGTCAAGTCTTTGATTGCCTTCCGTTGTGTCAGCAGGCGACTGAGTACGTCATCGGCGTCTTCGCGAACGACAAACCACCGTCGTTTGTAATGGAGAATTTCCTCCGAAAGACCGTACCCCACAAGTTCGTCGCGATTGGCGGCCACGCCGTTCAGCACGAGTTCCAAGACAGGGTCGCCGGCGATTCTGACGGTCGTCAGCCGCCAACCGTTATCGAGCTCGATTAGCGAACCGCCAATAATCAAGTCGAGAATCTCGGCTGGTGAGGCTGCGGCCAGCGGCGTACCGATTCCGAGTCGCTGCTTGACGTTGGGAACGTCTGCCGGACTCAGGTTGAGACCCACCAGGGCCTGGCCATCGACGAGAATTGCCCGAGCGATCTTGACATTGCGAATCCCCGACGACCCCATGATTTTGTCGTAGATCGGAAAAATCGCTCCGCTTAGGATATGGAACCGCTGCGGCTCCCTGGCTGGCGTCTTCTCGTATTCGGCGTTCCACCACTCGCGGGCTTCCGCAAGCTCGACCTGCTCGTACTTCGCCTCCAGTTCGTGACGTTCAAGGCCCCGCCGTGAACCTTTCACGGCCGTGAGATAGACGGTATCGTCCTCTGCGTCCCGGTGCTCGGATACGCCGTAAATCCGGCGGCTCTGATTGTTCCGATAGAAACCCAGGTTGGCGGCCACGGCGACCGATCCAAAACCATGCCGCACGACATCGACCTCGCCTTCCAATTCGTGCAGCATCGTTCGAGCCCCCGAGCCGGGGTCCACGAAGAGCGTTTCCGGTTCGGCGATTCGCCGTAGGTTGTGGGCACGGATCTCTTCTACACCGAAATCGAAAGCACTCTGACGCTTGGCGGCTTCCACCGCGGCGACATACCGCTCGTGGAACAACTCGAAGATACGGTTCTGCGTTTCGACGTGCAACACCATGATCCGATTGAGAAAATGCTCCACGTTGCTGGCGTAGTTCTCGCGGACGGCGTTCTTTTCCTTGTCGAGCACTCCCATGCGTTCCAGCGTGCTGAGGCCGAGTCCTTCGTCGTTCAGGCGGCCGGTTTGAATTTCCCGGTAGAGCCGTGACAGGGCTGCTTTACCGTAGGCGTCGGTCACGTCTTCGGGGCGGAAGAGGTCGCTAGAGAGCGACTGCCGCTCGCCCTTGGTCAAAGCACCAAGTGCCGCCAATCGCTTGGAAACGGCGTTGACAAGACGTTTCTGGCCCGCCAAGTCGAGGAGCACGAGCCGGATGACCGGTGCCGAGCTTTGATTGGAGCGATGAACGCGGCCAAAAGCCTGCATCTGTTGGTCGGCCGACCATGACAATTGGAAGGCATAGAACACTCGCCGTTGCTGATTCTTGGCGGCCACGTCGGCATGGACGCTGATTCCGGTGGAGCCGGCACCGGAAAGCACGGCGACACGTTTGCTTCCCCGTTGAAAGAGCCGCGTCTCATATTCGTTGAGTTCCCGCCGCGGCACGCCGTCGAGCTTGCGGCGGACGTATTTGTCGCCTTCAAAACGGTGCGTCCGGCCGCTGATTTCGGCGACATTGCCCACGCTGAAGCGGGCGACGAGGGCGTCGAGCGGATTCCGTGGAAAGTCCAGGTCGGCCACCCTGTCCAGCAGTTCTTGCTGCCGGCGTTGATTCTCGCGGTTGATCTCGGGATTTCCGGCGGAATCGACGACGGGGATACGTCGCACGCGGCCGGTTTTGGGGTCGGTCTCTTCCTGGTACTGAAAGATCGGAAAGTGCTTTTCAATAAGCTGCACGATCATCTCCCGCGGTGTCGCGTCAAGCTCCGATAACTCCACGCCTGCGGCACGGGCGTCACGCACCTTGCGTTCCGTCTGGGCTTCGGAGGTATTGAAGAGGCTGAGTACGACGGAGCGGCCTTGGCGGAGATCCGCCTCGATGGCCGCGATCACGTCGGGCAGCGAATAGGCCATCATCAGTTGCAGGAAGAACCGCTGCTGGGCGGAATAAAAATGGGCGTAACGATTGCCGTTGCGACCTTGGCCGGCGTTGCCCTCGGCCGCCTCGAATTCGACCAAGAGTTCCGACCAGAGGTCGGCAATCCGGTCGTATTGTGCCCGTTCATCCTCGCTGAGTCGATGGAGCAGGGGTTCGTACTCGACGGCACTCTCCGGGACAATGCTCCCGTCCGGCAAACGAGTCGGTCCGTAGCTGATCGTGCGGGAGAGGTAGGTGCCCACGCTCTTGAGATCGCGGCAG
>CAWGNG010000004.1:0-7920 GCA_963823895.1 uncultured Planctomycetaceae bacterium | reverse complement strand
ACGACGCGCGAGCGTCAAGTAGCTAACGCCGCTACCCCTAAAACGGAAAACGGCGTTTGCTCACGCAGTTCCACCGTGCCCCCGACAAGCCGGCTACGGGTGCGGCTCTTGTTCTTGCGGGTTTCCCACCGGCAAGTGATCCGCGATACGAACTGACGCAGCACTTCGCGCAGGACGGCGGGGTCGGAATCGTTCAAGTGCTGGCCGATCTCCCATAGGCCGTCTGCAATCCGCTCTGCTTCGCTGTCCAGGTCTACCGGATCGGTGAATCTGCCGGCCTGGGCAATCTCCGCCTTCACACGGTCACGTTCTGCTTGCACGAGGGCCAATTCCTCGACCAGTTCCGCAGCATCAAGGGTGCGAATCGCCTTGACCAGCCGAGATACTTCCCGCTCCAAGTCCGCAGCCTTCTTCTGCAACCGCTCCACGTCGCCGCTGTTGGCCTTGGGTTCGGCGTTGAGTTGCTTCTTGATCTCTTGGACCAGTGCATCCCGACCCGGCCCCAGGTAGACTTGCCGGAGTTTGTGAACCAGCCAGCCGAGAACCCGTTGGGCGTCGATGGGGTTCCGGCCGCAAGTTGGGTTGTGCTCACCGCCACGGCCGTGGTTGACGTAGGTGCTGCAAACATACTGAGAGTATTCGTACCGCTTGCTGCCCTGCCGATCCTTGGCGTGGAGCGAGTTGCCGTACATCGGTTGCCCACAACTCCCGCAGAAGATCAAGCCGGCCAACGGATAGTCGGCGCGGCGAGACGGCCGGTACGCCTTTTCACATTGCGGTAGCTTGCGTTGCACACGATTGAACAGGGCAACGGGAATAATGCCCTTGTGGGCACCCTCAACGGCTATGGCATCTTCCAAGGGCTTCTGTCGCCTTCCACGGTGCTTGCCGTTGCCGTTGGTCGAAACGATGTCTTCACCACGGGCGGTGTGATACTTGCCCCACGCCGTTGCACCCCATCGGGCCGTGCCGACATAAGCTGTCGTTCTCAGCAGCCGGCGCACGTTGTGGTGTGTCCAACCCTTGCCGGTCGGGCTGGGGTAGCCCTTCGCCTCCAACTCTCGCACAAGTCTCGGACGCCAAGGTCCGCACGGTCAAACCGCGCGAAGGCGAAACGAACAGCGTCGATTTTCTCTTGATCGGTGGAAGGCAGAAGATGTACCCGGTGCCCTGCTTGCCTGACGTACTCGCCGCGGTGGAGGCGGCGAACAAGATTACCCGCTGAGTCGAATAGCCCCCGGTCCATGCCGTAGATCGCCGGGCCGCCGTTGTGACCGCCCGCCTTGGCATTGGCAATGCGGCCCCGCAGCGTCTTGGCCGACATTTCGATGAGGAAGTCGTTGTTGGCCTTTTGGTTGATGAATAGGAGAAGTTGCTTGGCGAAGTCTTCCAGGTCGATGGCACCCTCGCAACAAGTGTGAAGCCCCACGCCGGCTTTCCGCAACTGGTTGTAGAAGACAATGGCATCCATCGGGTCTTCGCGGCTAATGCGATTTGTGTGCCACGCCAACACCACCTTGAACGTGCCGGCCCCGCGCCTTGGAGCAGGGCGGCCAAGCCGGGCCGACTGGAGGTGGAGCTATCGCCGGTGATTGCCTCATCGGTGTACCACTGGACCACTTGGCACCCTTCACGGGCGGCCAGTTTGGAAATCTCGGCACGCTGTTCGGCAGGGCTTTTGTCCTGCTGCCGCCCGCTCATTCTGATGTATGCCGCTGCCCGAATCAACTTTAGAACGTCCGCCATGATTGTGAATTCCCAAGAAATGGCAAGACCCCATTGGTCCTATCAACGCGGCTTGTAGACCACGCGGCCGGTGTTACCACTCGGCTCGGGCCAATGGGGCTTTGCGATATGCTGTACAGAGTCAGCATGGGAGAGAACCTACAAGCATCCGATGGACTTTTGATACCGACATTTTACCGGATGATCGGCCACACGTAAAGCCCCCCGCGTTCGTTTCAATTCAATCCTGTAATCCTGCCAGCCGTGCTTGGCCTTCATCCTCAACCGCCCGAATCGCCGCTTCGATAGGGTCCACCTCATTGGGATCGGGCGGTTCAAGCAGCCGGGCGAATTCAGGCCACCGCGCGGCAAACGCCTCCAGTTCCTTTTCAGGCAAAGCCCCACACAAGGCAGCTATAAAGCGAGGATCGTCGCCCATTGATGCTGGTTCCGCGTCCGCTGCGGCATTGACGGTCTGTTCCAACCTGACGACTCGACTCTTAAGGCTCATTGCCGCCGGCCTGCTACGGCCGCCTCCAGTTGTTCCAGACGTTCGATCAAATCCACCTCGATTGCAGGGCCAAGAGCACGATCGAGTAGCAGCTTGGCCGCCGCCAGCCGATCGGATGCTTTGCCGGTGCTCATCACCTCGCGCATGACCTTGACGGCCCGGTCGATGTCCCGGTCCTTGATCGCTTTCATCAGCCGGCGCATCGCTTACCGACTTCGGACGCGAAGGGATTGCCGGGGCCGCCGGGGTTGCCTTTGCCGAATCGCCCTCGCGCATCCCGCCCCGTTTGTGTACCGTTTGGTGACGGTAACTTGTTCATACGTCTACCCCCTAATTACGCGCCCACCTACAATCCTGAGCCCAGCTTCCTTAATTTTAGCGCCCAAACTTGTCTGCACCGCAGGCTTGGCTTTGTCCTTCTCCACATGCGGTAACGGTAACGCAACCCTCTTTTTCTCGGGGATTTTGCAGGTTCCGTTACCGTTACCGCCCTCTGTCAGGGCGTAAACGACTGCGGGACGGCCGCCGGCTTCGTGCCTCTTCTCCCGCGCTTCGGCGATTCCCGTCGTCACCAATTGGTGAAGCAATTTCTCCGCTTGCTCCGCGCTGCCACGGTAGCGCCGGCTGGCGTGCATCAAGTCCCGCACGGTTATCTCGCCGCCACGGTCCCGGATGATCCGCAGCAACTCCCGCTGTTCTCGGGCCTCGGGGCTCTCTGCGTCACCGCCGGTGACGGCGTACACACGGGCCGCCTCGTCACCAAACCACCGTGATAACGCCACACCCGCCGCGATACTCCGCTCATCGACAGCGCCGGCGTTGGCCAAGGTCGGATCGTTGGACTCCGCCCGAATCAAGTGGATCAATAGGGCGAGCCGCGCCGCATAGCCCTCCAGCTTGGACCATACCGCGGCCAGATCCCCGGTCATTGCCGACTGTTCGCGCGCATGGGCGTTGTAGAAGTCGATCCACGCCTGTTTGCCCTGGGGACTCAGGGGAATGTCTCGGGCCTGAGGCTGGCCGTTCTCATCTTCGGGCATATCGAGAATCAGCAGCCGACCAACAATCGTTTCCAAGGCTATTTCCGTGTCTTCGGACAGTTCGTTTTCCGTCCATCGTCTGGGACGCGGTGGCGGCATAGCGACCAGCAGACGCGCCGCCAGCCCATTGTCAAAATGCTCCCTCTCGCCCCTGCCGCCCAAGGCCGCCATTAGTGCTCTAGGCTGGGCACCACCCGCGATGCACACGGCGGCTCTGGGAACGTGAATTGGGTGCGGGTTGCCCTTTCGATCGACCGTCAGCGGGCCGGCGCGGTGCATCGAGAGCCAATGGGCCACGTCGGCCCCGTGGGAACTCTTGTAAGCGTCGAAGCCGTTGAGCCAGCCGGATAGCTCATCGCGTGCGACGAGCAAACCGCGCGGTTGTCGTTCCAGCAAGACGGCGAGCGCTTCGACCGTGCAATCGCTGACGACGTACCGCACTGCCACCGGCTCCGTTGGTGGATCGGGTTGTGGCTCGCCTTTCTTCTGGCCGGACTTCCGCCACTCATCCAGCTTTGAGGCATACAACGCCTTCCCACGGGCGTATTCTCTCATCCGGTCGCCGTGCTCTTTCAACGCCGCCTCCTGGACGCTGCGGAGGGGCTTCATCGCCAAGTCGTGGGCAGGGCTCTTGAGCGTGCCGCTCTCGCCCACGGTCACTGCCCAAATCGTGCCCGGCTCGGACCAGGTACGTTTCAACCGGATGCGCCGTGAATTGCCCACCGCCGACGCCAACATGGCCGACAGTGGCAAGGCGACGTAGGACTCATCACAGCCAAGGGCCGCCGCGCTTCGCGGATGAAACTGGCCACAACGTTCGGCAACACGTCCGTAGGAAACGGAGTGTATCGCGGCACCTTGGTGGTGCTGTCGGCCGTCGGCGTCCAAATAGGCGTTGCGTCAATCAGTCGTTCTAACTCCGCTTTCGTGCCGCCGGCTGCAAGCCAATCACTCACGTCGCCTTTAGGGGGCAAGTCGGGCAGTTCGACAATCCGAATCGTTTCAGCGATGCCTTGGAGCGATTGGGCGACCCGGTCGGCGTGCTTTTGCCCTGCATCATCGTTGTCGGGTAGGATTGCAACCTTGCGGCCGGCAAGGTACTGCGAATGCTCTTTTCGCCACTTCTTCGCGCCGCCGGCGTTGCAGGTGGCCAACACACCGATGTGGGCCAAGTTGTCTACATCCTTTTCGCCTTCGACAATGACCACCGGCTGCACCGGATCGGCCAACAGTTCCGGCAAGCGATAGGGAATGGTGGGCAGCCCCTTGACGGACCATTCCCAACCGCCGCTCGGCTTGGGCTGCCGCTGGCGAAAATCCTTCGGCTCGTAACGTACCACTTGGAAAATCACGTCGCCGGCTTCGTTGCAGTAATCATAGCTGGCGATGATTTGCGGTTCGATGGTGCCCTTGGCATGAGCTACCGCCGCTGGCCCACGAAGGTGCTTCGCCAGTTCTGCCAGGGCCATCTTGAAGTCCCAGCCCCGCAACCACACGAGCGCCGCGATGCCGTCGCCAATGCTCTTGGCGCATTGGTTGCAGTAGCAAGACCCGTTGCCGTCCACATTGGTGAAACGGAACCGATCCTTGCCGCCGCATTTTGGGCAGGGATGTTTCTTACCGTCTAAGGCTTCTGCCGGGCAACGTCCCAATGTTGAGAGGATTTCCCGCCAGCGTCCCACCGCCTGCTGTTTGAGGGCCTTCACGTCGTTCTGGCCGACTAGCGGCATGATTCCCTCCGTTGCAGCCGCCGGGAGCATTGCTTTCCGACGTGTATTCGCTCGCCGTCAGACTCAAGAACGTCAACGTAGCGCAGCCTACGGCCGCAGCGTTCGCAACGTTCGGGAATTGGAAAAGGCCACGGCCGCGCCAGGTCAACGCGACAGCGCAGACGCCAAACGTGGTGTGTTATAATAGGCACGTTGTATCCTCGTGGACTGGAAGGTCAGGGGGAACCAAATCTTCGAGACGGGCGGCCATTGCCGGGCCGCTCGTTTCGTTTTGTCGTTGTGCCAGGTCAATCAGCAACCGGGCCAAACTGGGGAGCGTGTTGCCGGGTGCGGCGTTGGCATCCACGCCGTACTCGACAACTAAGTCAGCGCTGGGATCGGCGCGAAAGATCATGCCCGGACCCCTTGTTGTAGCGTTATCCGAGCGCGCTCTAATAGAACGTGCTCTACCGTATCGGGGTCGAACAAGTAGACCCGCTCGGCCTTTACGTGTGGTATGCGGCCCGATTCGGCCTCCGTACGTAACCACCGAACGGGCACACGAAGGCGTCGGGCCATCGGTCCAATGGGCAGAAGTTTTGATTGCGTAAGCATACCCCCGTTCTAACAGGGGCAATCAAAACGGTAAGGCCGAATAAGGCACGGCTAACGCCGGTGTTCGACGAGCCGGCCAATGGCGAGAAGCCCGCGTTGTGTTATGGCGTGTCCCTTCCGTTGCGTCCCCTTGGGGCGTTCCACGAATCGCCGGGGTTTGGCTTCCAGCCATTTCAACCGTTCGCTGATCTTCTGACGGCGTATTTTGGTCGCGCATTCCAAGTCGGGCTGAGTAACAGCCATCGGATATTCTTCGGCCAGAGCCTCCAAGATCGTCATGTCTTCGATAGTGAGGGGTACTCTGGTTGTTACCTGCTTCCGTCCCCCCGAGTCTTCAATCGACTGCTGCAATGCGCGTAGCGTTACCCCTGATGCCGGAAGGTGGTCGAGGTGATAAAGGTCCGCGTTTAAGATTCTCCAAGGGCCCTGCAATTCAACAGGTGCATATTGCACTGGTCCAACCAAGTTCAGTGCATCTTGGACAGCCTTAGCCGCTAGCCGAAACTCAACCGCCCGCTGCCATCGTTTGTCCTTCGCAAACTTCGGATCGTTGGCGACCGCGAAGACGCCTTCGGGGAAGTCTTGTTCGGGGCCTCGGATAAGAATGCGCCGAAGTTCCTGCAGGGCAGTGATGATAGCCGCCCTTTGTTGGGATGGAATAGCTGGCATGATCCATTCCTATTTTCCACCGAATGCCCACCACCAATCGTACACCCAATCGCGCGTATTGTTCTCTTCCGAGTGTTTGTTGTGAAAGTTAATTGGCCCTGCTTCTGGTTCATCATCCCAACCAGTGTCCTGAATGACCCATCGTCCCTCCTGAAATGTGAACGTCGCCCAGTCACTACCCGGCATTATACCCCTGTCTTGCAGCGGTGCGGCTTCGGCAGCCTCGCGCGTAGAAAAGTCGTCCGACATGTATACATGGCTCTTCCACGTGACAGACGCAACTATGGGCGAAACAAGCGAGTCAGTTTTCCTGACATCGTACTTTACGTCTTCGGCCAGGCCCTTCTTCTTTGCCCAGCGGCCAGGCGCTGTGAAGTCCGTTGCCCGTGCCTTTGTGCCATCACGCTTAACCCTATGCAACAACTCCTCGAACAACGCAACGGGATCAGAAGGCTTGGCCTGGGATGGTAAAGCGACCTTCCTGTGAGTTGCCTCTTCCTCCTGACGCTTTTTTGCGACTCGCTGTCTCTCTTCGGCGATTCTCTGAGCCGCTGCTGCTGCAAGTTTTTGCTTCTCTTCTTCGGCAACTCGCTGCTTTTCCGCCGCTGCACGACGGCCCGCTTCTTCGGCAAGACGTTGCTTTTGGACGGCTAGGCGTTGTTTTTCGGCTTCCTCGGCTCGAATCTGTTCTTGCACTTTCTGATTCGCGGCCACCCTGGACTTCTCGGCGTCGGCGAGCTTCCTGACAAATAGTTCCTCCTTGATCTTGTGTTGCTTGGCCTCCCTGAGCACTTCGTCGTATGTCTTATAGGCGGCGGCAGGATCAGACCGCTGGAGCCGATCCGCTTCCTCCAACTTGGCCAATATGCGAGGTGTGTTATCCACTTCCCAGGTGTCGCGGGTGGCGACGAACCAGACAAGGAAGCCGATAATCAGCACGCAAACGCCGCCGCATACGCCCATAACGACTTTCGTTGCCGTACTCAGCCCAGATGGTTCATCTTGGGCGGCAGCATCGTGGGATGCGACTTGAGCGGTTTCCGTAGCTGGTGTTGACGATGGTGTCCCACTTGGCGCGGCGAAGAGTCCTCTTACCTGGGAGGCAGGCACCCAAGGACCGCCGGGTGTGTTGGCAATCGGCGTTTGCGCCGAAATTGCGCCACGTTGGGCGAGGTTTCGCAGTTCGGCACCGGAAATCGGCCCGACTCGCTCTCCCTTTGCCTGATAGAACCATTGCGAAGCCATGCCTGAACCCTCCGAAAGAAAAGAGCGGGGGAGCCCGGCACACGCGGGCCGGTAGTAACCCCCAGCTTAGCAGCGCGACAAGGCGAACGCCACTAGGGGCGGGAAACGGGGGCCGTAGCGTGTCGGGTAGAATGGTGGCCCAGCCCAAGGAACACGCCTAGCGACGCCGTAGGGCATTACGCTGGGTGTTTTGCCGCCAGTGCCCGCCCCGCTACTTAGCCGCCGGCAGCCGGGGCAGCAGCGGCGGCCCTGGCACCCTGGGGACGGGTACAGTCATGCCGGCAATTGTCAATAACCGCGTCCTGGCGTGGCCGGCAGTTTACCCCGCTTTTGCCAGGTCTTTCGCCGTGAAACGTAGCACGCGACCGTGCTTGCGGTTTTTAGGGTGGCGGCGCGAGCTATAAGT
>CAWGNG010000003.1:0-10502 GCA_963823895.1 uncultured Planctomycetaceae bacterium | reverse complement strand
TTCCTGTCTGCCAGGTTTGCCCGATTTCCCTGGCAGACAGGAATGTCTGCCCCACCTGTTGCCCTTCCGTAAAGTCACTCAATTGTGAATCACTACACTAGTTGGTCTGCGGCATCCGCTCGGTCTTGACCTGCGGCATCTCGACGAGGCTCGCCGAATTCACGACCAGTCCGTCCTCGGCGGCTTTCAGGGCCAGGTTGGCTTCGTAGTACTTCTGCTGGCCGAGGAGCCTGGCTGCTTCGCTAACCCAACTGGTCGTGGTGGCCAAGGGCATCATCACGCGGGTGCAGCTCACATTAATGGCGGCAAGTCGAAGCTCTTCGATCGCTTGCTTGCTCTGGCCATTCTTGAAATACTCATTGGCCTTCTGGATGTGTTGGGCCCTCTCCTTCGACACGACGTAGGTGTCGGCCAGCGAGACTTGGCCATCAATCGGAATCCAATTGACTTTTCCCATCTCCACCGTGTCGGCGACCACCGTTCCATGTACCGTGGTCTCGGCAGTTGCGACAAACGTCGGCGCGGCCTTGGCGGCGGCGTTCAAATCGACTCGTGCCTTGTTCAGCATCTTCGTCGCCACGGTCGGCTGACCGTTGAAAATGGCGACGCGGGCGGCGCGGATCGCGCGGATCGCGGCAAAGCCGTCGCTCGAGACCTTCAACAACTCGTGCGTCGAGGTGTTGGTGTTGTTCCACGTCGTGTTGTTATTCGCGCCGTTGTTCCAGTTGTTGGTGTGGTTCGACGTGTTGTGATTGTTCCAGTTGTTGGTATTGTTCGGCGTGTTGGTGTTGTTCGAGTTGTTGCCGTTGTTCGACGTGTTGTTCCAGCCGCCGTTGTTGCTCGAGGTGTTGTTGTTGCCCAACGTGTTGTTGCTCGACGTATTGGTGTTGTTCCACGTGCCGTTCGACGTGTTGTTGTTGCCCGACGTGTTGGTATTGCCCGACGTATTGACAGTATTGCCAGTGCCGTACGTCTTCGCATTGTTCGGCGTGTTGGCCGAATCGTTGGCAGCCATGGCGGACGAGTACACGGCGAGCGTCAGAGCCACAGCGAGAGAAACCACGACCTTCATGTTCCACCTCTTCCTTTTGTTCAACAGGGACCCACGGATCGCGGACGATACAATTCGTCCGCAGCATTTTTTCAACTAGGGGAATATAGGTCATAAGGGGAAGAGAAGTTCGCCGACGCCGTTTTTTTCGCTTGACGGCGGTGACAAACAACCCAGCGGAGGGGCTCCGGTGGTGAGCGGCGTCCCCGGGGTGGTAATTGTCCGTGGCCGAGACAGGCGAGCACCGCCGTTTAGCCGCCGCCGGCACGGCGGCGAGCGCGTGGGGCGACGTTGGGTCGCCCGCGCAAAGCGGCGATGCCCCGAAATCCGTTGCCGCGCACCGTACCTCTGCCACTTCCGCTGGGTCGCCGTTCGCTGTACTGTTAGGGATGGTTCGGAGCGGGCCGGATGGCCGCCGGTCGCGCCGCGGGCCGCCACATCGGCCCGATGGGCGGCAGCGACGGGAGGAAAGTCCGGGCTCCGCAGGACGTGGCGATGGGTAACACCCACCGGCCGCAAGGCCAGGGAAAGTGCAACAGAAAGCAGACCGCCGTGCGGAAGCGTGCCTTCGGGGCATCGTCCCGGATGGCCGCCGCGCGGTAAGGGTGAAACGGTGAGGCAAGAGCTCACCAGCAGGTCGGGCGACCGATCTGGCTAGGCAAACCCCGCCAGGAGCAAGGTCAAGCAGGAAGGAGAGGACTCGGCCGGCGACAAGTTCGTCCGCCGATCCCGCGGGCTGGTCCGGCCCGTCGACTTCCGGGTAGACTGCTGGAGGGGCCGAGCAATCGGCTTCCTAGAGAAATGGTCATCGCCCCACCGTAAGCGGCGGGGTACAGAACCCGGCTTACAGGTCCGCTCCGAACCCGTCTTTTCTTCCGTTTTGCAGGGCGCGTCAAGAAGAGGTCAGGAAAGAACGTCAATCAGGACAAGGTGTTCACGAAGCGTTTCGAGAGGACAAGGAGGGGGGAGGAAACGGTTCCTGAGACCGCTTCCCCACCGGTCTCGACTTCACCCAGGAAAGCGTTTCGTTCTGTCACTTCGACCTCTTGTGTTTGCATCCCAAGGTCCTCGAAATGCCACAAGCATAGCGGGGTGCATGGCCAGATCACGACCAACCCGTGCAAAGATTCCGTAATTCTCCGCTGCGGAGGGGATGTGGGGGGTGGTGACCAATGTGCATAGTATCCCCTCCCTGAAAGAGCCTTTTGTGTCAAGGGCCGCCTGGCGGATTTTTTCGCGCACGGTTCGCGCCGAAGCCCGGTAGGGCTTCTTTTCGATCACTTTCGTTTGGGACTCGTTGAGGAATCGGTTTTGGAACGTGGTTGTCGCGGTCATTTTGTTGCGAGGTTGTTCGCGCCGTTCTTTTCTCGTGCGGCGGCACCCCTATCCATCCCTTCGTGAATCCGTCTGCCGAAACCGGCAGCCGGTCAAGCCCGTAAGGGCCTGACACCGAGTATTCTTCTGCGACCGTCTCGCAAACGCCAGCCGTCTCAATCAGAATTACGCTCGGCAACCAAGGCCGAGTCCACGGGGACACTCAGACTGGCATCAGCGTCTGCGAGGGCCTCTTCCCGGAGGAAGGGCCGATGCAACCGTCGTTCTCTCTCCGTCCGTTCCTCTCTTGTTCTATAATGGTTTTGTCCGGTGAAGCGGAGTCGGGCTCTGCGGGGACGCAACCCGACAAGGAATAGCCGGGCTAGGGCGGGTGAATGACCCGTAAGGCCCTGGTGGCGTGCGCTGCCAGGGCTGTTCTTGTTTTCCGGTCTCATTCATTTGCCCTACCATGCCTCCGAAAATCCGATGTCGCAAGACACCCTCCGGTATTCCTCTTCGTACAAACTCACGCGGCCTGGGCCGACGGCTTTCGCTGCGGCGGACCGCCTACCGCGTAAGGCTCGTGGTGTTTCACCATGTGCCAAATGATCGTCGCCAGTCGGCGCATCACCGCCACCCGCGCGATCTTCGACCCGCGCCGTCGCTTGATCCGACCGTGCCATGCCTTCATCCGCGCATCACGCCGCAGCACGTGCAGGACCATGTGGCCAAGGACGAATCGCGCCATCGCGCTGCCTTGTTTGGTGATCGAGCCGAGTCGATCGGTTGCTTCGCCCGAGTTGCGGCAGCCGGGCGTCAGGCCCCAGTAGTTCGCCAAACTCGCCGGCCGCGGAAATCGCTCGATCGAACCGATCCGCGAGGCCAACGCCAAACTGCCATAGGCCGCGCAGCCGGGAATCGTCGCCAGCACTGCCGCCATCGCATTCTTCGCTTGCCGCTTTTCGATCTCCAACTCCAACCTTGCAAGCTGATCGTCCCACAACTTCCATTGCGCCAGCAGCAAGTCCTTTTCCAGGCGGTCGATTGGTTCCAGCGGCAACGTCGCCAGCCATTTCCGCGTCCGTTGCGTATCCAGCCCCTTGGCCGGCTGCTGTTGTTCGAGGTTGTGTTTCCGCAGCAGATGTTTGATCTTGTTGATCGTCCGCGTCCGCTGGCGGCCCATTCGTTGCCGCACCGCCGTCAGTTGCCTGTCTTCGGCCTCGCGGTCGGTCGGCAACTGGATGCGGCGAATCCCCTGGACCTTCTTGCCCGCCAACAGCCGCTGACGATTGACCCACAAGAGTTCGCCCAACGCATAGGCGTCTCGACGGTCCGTCTTCTTCTTCGATCGCTTCTCGGGCTGGATCAGAATCGTCTCTCGGCAGCCGTACTCGGCCAGGAGTTTCAGCAGCCAGTCATTGAAGCCGCAGACCTCCAGGATCGCTATAAATCCTCCTTCCGACACGCTCATTTCGCGCACTTCATCCAGAAAACTCCGTACTCGCGGCCATTCCGTGCTGACCTGACGTTTCACGAGCACGTCGCCCTGTTCATTGCGAAGATTCACGGTCAACTGCTTGCGATGTTGGTCGATTGCGAGGTATAACATCTCTCGGTCCTCCTGGCTGTGCTTTGGGTGAGTAAAAACGACTACTACACCGTGTATAGCACCAGGAGGGCCGCTCTTTCATAGAATCAGAAATCACCAGCCCCAATATGTTTATTACATCGAGGAGGAGAAAACGGGCTTGGGCTGTCTTGCCAGTTTGTGCACCGGGGCTATGCTGGAAGGGGGTAGCGGTGGCAACGGATAGTCGCCGCCACTCATACTCGTTGCAGGATTCATCCATTTGAACGGGAGAACTCGTCATGAACACTCGTAAATGGCTGGTGGCGGTGCTGGTCGGTATGTCGCTTCTGGTCGTGCAGTTGTCGATGGGGAACGAACCCCAAAAGACAAGCGGGGCACTTCAAATGGGACAGTCGCTATCGAAGAAGGGCAGCTTTGATGCTGCCATAGTTGCCTACACGGAAGCGATCCGCCTCGATCCAAAGAACAAAGCGGCGTACTTCGGGCGTGCTTACGCCTATCAGCAGAAGGGCGACATCGACAAAGCGATCACCGACTATACCGAGGTTATTCGGCTCGATCCAAAGAACCCAACGCAATACTACTTGCGTGCTTACGCCTATGAGAAGAAAGGCGAGTTCGACAAGTCGATTGCGGACCATACCGTGGTTATCCGTCTCACCCCGAAAAACGCCTCAGCATACTCTATGAGGGGTGGTGCCTATGAGAGGATGCACGACATCAATAGAGCGATGGACGACTATACTGAAGCCATCCGAGTCAACCCGAAGTCCAGCGATGCATATTCCGAGCGGGGGCATGCCTACTTGGTGACCGGTGATTTTGACAAGGCGATTGCCGATTGCACGGAAGCCATAAGACTAAACCCCAAGGATGTGACGCCGTGCCTCACCCGTGCTTTCACCTACGAAAGGAAAGGCGACATCGACAACGCAATCGCCGACTACACCCAAGCGATCCGCATCAGTCCCAAGTTCGAGATGGGATACTCCAGGCGTGCCGTAGCCTACATGCGGAAGGGCGACTTCGGCAAAGCGATTGCCGACTTCACCGAAGCCATTCGCCTCAACCCGGCATTTGCTGAGGCATACAACAAACGTGCCTTGCTCTATTTGATGAAGGGCGACTCCGATAAGGCAATTGCTGATTACTCCGAAGCGATTCGGCTCGATCCGAAGCTCGCTGAGGCGTACCACAACCGGGGCGGGCTCTACATCGACAGGGACGATTGCGACAAGGGAATCGCTGACTGTAACGAGGCGATCCGGCTCAAACCCGATGACGCCTTGGCGTACCGTTTCCGGGGCATTGCCTACCTGAGGAAAGGCGACTCCGACAAAGCGGTTGCTGACTATGCCGAGGTTTTCCGACTAAACCCGAGACTCGCAACTGTACTATTCAGTCGTGGTTCTGCCGACAAGAGCAGGGGAGTGAACCAACTCGTGTCGCTTGAGCTTGACCGAACCAAAATCACGGATGCCGGGTTGAAGTATCTCAGCCAGATAAACGAACTTCAGTCGCTCAGCCTTAATGGAAGTAATATCACAGATACCGGATTGGAACACCTCAAAGGACTGAAACGACTACAAATGCTCGATCTTGCATTTACTCAACTGACGGGTGCAGGGCTGAAACACCTTGAGGGATTGAACGGACTGCAAACACTCAGCCTTCGGAGAACCCAAACTACGGATGCCGGGCTGAAGTGTGTAAGCGGGATGAACCAACTCCAATCGCTCAACCTCAGCGAAACCAAGATTACGGATGCTGGATTAGAGAACCTCAAGGGATTGAACCAACTCCAGACACTCAGCCTTGTCGGAACCAGAATCACGGATGCTGGGTTGGAACACCTCAAAGGACTGAACCAACTCCAGTCACTCGATCTCTGATTCTATGAAAGAGCGGCCCTCCTGGTGCTATACACGGTGTAGTAGTCGTTTTTACTCACCCAAAGCACAGCCAGGAGGACCGAGAGATGTTATACCTCGCAATCGACCAACATCGCAAGCAGTTGACCGTGAATCTTCGCAATGAACAGGGCGACGTGCTCGTGAAACGTCAGGTCAGCACGGAATGGCCGCGAGTACGGAGTTTTCTGGATGAAGTGCGCGAAATGAGCGTGTCGGAAGGAGGATTTATAGCGATCCTGGAGGTCTGCGGCTTCAATGACTGGCTGCTGAAACTCCTGGCCGAGTACGGCTGCCGAGAGACGATTCTGATCCAGCCCGAGAAGCGATCGAAGAAGAAGACGGACCGTCGAGACGCCTATGCGTTGGGCGAACTCTTGTGGGTCAATCGTCAGCGGCTGTTGGCGGGCAAGAAGGTCCAGGGGATTCGCCGCATCCAGTTGCCGACCGACCGCGAGGCCGAAGACAGGCAACTGACGGCGGTGCGGCAACGAATGGGCCGCCAGCGGACGCGGACGATCAACAAGATCAAACATCTGCTGCGGAAACACAACCTCGAACAACAGCAGCCGGCCAAGGGGCTGGATACGCAACGGACGCGGAAATGGCTGGCGACGTTGCCGCTGGAACCAATCGACCGCCTGGAAAAGGACTTGCTGCTGGCGCAATGGAAGTTGTGGGACGATCAGCTTGCAAGGTTGGAGTTGGAGATCGAAAAGCGGCAAGCGAAGAATGCGATGGCGGCAGTGCTGGCGACGATTCCCGGCTGCGCGGCCTATGGCAGTTTGGCGTTGGCCTCGCGGATCGGTTCGATCGAGCGATTTCCGCGGCCGGCGAGTTTGGCGAACTACTGGGGCCTGACGCCCGGCTGCCGCAACTCGGGCGAAGCAACCGATCGACTCGGCTCGATCACCAAACAAGGCAGCGCGATGGCGCGATTCGTCCTTGGCCACATGGTCCTGCACGTGCTGCGGCGTGATGCGCGGATGAAGGCATGGCACGGTCGGATCAAGCGACGGCGCGGGTCGAAGATCGCGCGGGTGGCGGTGATGCGCCGACTGGCGACGATCATTTGGCACATGGTGAAACACCACGAGCCTTACGCGGTAGGCGGTCCGCCGCAGCGAAAGCCGTCGGCCCAGGCCGCGTGAGTTTGTACGAAGAGGAATACCGGAGGGTGTCTTGCGACATCGGATTTTCGGAGGCATGGTAGGGCAAATGAATGAGACCGGAAAACAAGAACAGCCCTGGCAGCGCACGCCACCAGGGCCTTACGGGTCATTCACCCGCCCTAGCCCGGCTATTCCTTGTCGGGTTGCGTCCCCGCAGAGCCCGACTCCGCTTCACCGGACAAAACCATTATAGAACAAGAGAGGAACGGACGGAGAGAGAACGACGGTTGCATCGGCCCTTCCTCCGGGAAGAGGCCCTCGCAAACGCTGATGCCAGTCTGAGTGTCCCCGTGGACTCGGCCTTGGTTGCCGAGCGTAATTCTGATTGAGACGGCTGGCGTTTGCGAGACGGTCGCAGAAGAATACTCGGTGTCAGGCCCTTACGGGCTTGACCGGCTGCCGGTTTCGGCAGACGGATTCACGAAGGGATGGATAGGGGTGCCGCCGCACGAGAAAAGAACGGCGCGAACAACCTCGCAACAAAATGACCGCGACAACCACGTTCCAAAACCGATTCCTCAACGAGTCCCAAACGAAAGTGATCGAAAAGAAGCCCTACCGGGCTTCGGCGCGAACCGTGCGCGAAAAAATCCGCCAGGCGGCCCTTGACACAAAAGGCTCTTTCAGGGAAGGGACACCAAGACCAAGGAAAAAGGCATCGAGGACCTTCAAGAGGCATTGCCGAATCTGAAGATCATGCGATAGCACAAAAGGCTGCCGTACACGAATATCGTTTCGGCGGCAGGGCTGCGGATCAGGGAAGAAAAAGGGGCGCGATTATTGAACACTTGCCCCTCTATCGTTTGCCGGTCGGCGTGTCCCTCATGTTGGCCGGGATTGTGGCTTTCCAGAGTCCCACCGAGCGGCGGCCGAAGGCGTGATTCCAATAGAGCAGCAACTCGTCCTTGAACGGCGTCAACGACCAAGCCTCGTAGAGCGGCGCGCACCAGAAGACGATCGGTTTCTTCTCCAATTCCGCGTCGCCCCCTTTGAACGGACTTGTGCTGCGTTGCAGAAGCTGCGCGGGGTCGTTGCGGTCGAATAGGGCCTGGGCCGGATAGTGGGCGTAGTACTTGAGTCGGCGATCGCCGCCTTTGTCGGGCTCGGCGTTCACTCCATTGTAGATTAGCAGAATGCTGTCGTTGCGCAGCACGGCCGCCACGGGGTCGGTGTAGAAACTGTCGAAGCGGCCCGGCCGCGTCGGCAGCGGGTTGACCAGCCTGCCGCGGGCATCGCGCAAGACCTTCCAGTCGAGCAAGTTCTCGGAAGTGGCCATGCAGAGACAATAGGGCCCTTTGGTCGCGTAGCAGTTGAAGTACATCCAGTACTTGCCGCGGATCTTCGCCGCTACGAATCGTCCCCCTTCAAGCTGCGAGACGACCGTTGCCACGGGAAATCGCCAGGGGGCTCGTTCGGGAATCACTTCCCGGTCGCGCGGGGCTTCCGTGGCGAAGACCCGGCCATGAACCTTCCAGTTTCTCAAGTCGCGCGACGTGGCCACGGCCAACTGCTGGTCGTTGGTTGTGTTGCCGAAGTGAAGGAAGTTGAAATAGAGGCAGAAGTCGCCGTCCCCGCCGACCACGACGTGGGGATCGCCGTACGAGACGCCTTTGCTCCGCATGTCGCCCAACACACGAAGGAAACGGTCTTCCGGTCTGGCGTATAAGAGCGGGGAGGGGGAACGTATAAAATGGACTCCGTTGTCGCTCGATGCCAGGCCCAATCGCCATTCGCCGTCATCGCCGAAAGCACGATAGACGCAGTACAACTTCCCTCCGAGGGTGGTGAACGTCGGGCAATAGACGTCCTGCTCCCATTGAAGGGTCTTGTCGGTAAACGGATCGTGAAACGTCTTGGTCGATTCGCCCGGCATGACGGACATGACCGAGTTGCCGGCATCGGCGAACTTGATTTCCCAACTCGGACGGTCTTTCTCGAACAGCGGCGGCTCGTCGCCCGTGGCAACCAGGGCGAAGAGGTTCAACAGGCACAACGAGCCGAGCCAACGCGCAACGTTCATGGAACGCTCCACGAGGGGGGCAGAACGGACGGAGATGGCAAATACGGCCGCTTACCTGTCAGGTGGCACCTGGTGGCCGTCGATGAACTGGAGGAGCTTCGAGATGCAGAGCTTATTCATGCTGGTGCGGTGTTCGTATGCCTCATCCCTGAGGGACTCGTGCAGACTTTTCGGCAGCCGCACGGTGATTACCCGGGTGGGCTCGGCCGTCTCAAGGGCGGCTGGGCCTTGCTCACGGAGCGTCGCCAACATGCGGAGGATTTCCTGGTAAGCCTTGGTCTGCTTGAAGGCCGCGAACATCTCGCGGGTGGGGAATGTGTGGCGCACGATCCCGCGCGGGCCGAGCACCTCTCGGTAGAAAGTGACCCAATCGGGCCCCCCGGCAAGTAACTGGTCGGCCATTCGCTTGACATCCGCTTCCCTCTCGCTGGTAAGCATCCCTTACTCCTCGTGACAGATCATTAGTGAACTGTATTCCGTCACCGTCGTGGCAACGAATCGAGGAAATCATCAAAGTGAGTCAAGGGGCAATCGGATGTCGTTTGATTGCAAGCAGTTACATCAATGCTTGCGTCGTGCCTGCGAATTAGGCGGCGATGCACAACTTCTGCGCTTCCGGTTGTCTGCCTAATCCTTGGGCAGATCGCGGAGTCCTATTTCCTGAAGTGTCCACCGGGCTACCGCCGATAAACAGATAATTTGGGATGAGCCAACAGGACAGAAAGTCTCGTACCGTCCCCTTGCCCGCTCCCAACCGCTCGCATCTCCCGCGTGAATCACTGCGGCGATGGCGTCCCCCTGCCTGGCATATTCAAGTCCATCGCAGCCAAGTTGATCGCCGTGGAGTCGAAGTAAGCGACGCACTTGGCTATCTCGGGCAGGGAGTTCTCCCAGTGGTATTCGTATTCGATCGAGAAGACCGCCTTGAGTCCCTGGCGGCGGATTTCCCTCAACATCGCCTTTACGCCGCAGATGCCCGTCCCCCAGGGGACATCATGGGCGTCCATTCCCATCTTGTTGAGGTCCTTGAAGTGAAAACTGACGATCCGGCCGGCGAGCTTTTTGAGGCATTCGACCGGATTCAGCCCAGATCGGGCCCAGTGGCCGGTGTCGGCGCAGGCGCCGATGCGTTTGCTGCGGCCGCGGCAGACCTTCAAGACGGTGTCGGGGTTCCAGTAGTGGGAAGGCTTGGGATGGTCGTGAATCGCAAGGTTGATTTGGAACTCGGAGCAGAGCTTGTCGACGGCGTCAAAATCGCCCTCGTTTGGCTCGGCCACAAGGGTTTCGACGCCCATTTCCTTGGCGAACTCGAACTGCTTGCGGTCGTATCCGCCAACGCCGAAATTGACCAATTTGACGCCGGAATCGCTCAGTTTCTTGAGAACCTCGCTGCGTTGGGCCACCGTCATGTCGGCCCCCATCGCCGCCGACAACTTCTTGCTGA
>CAWGNG010000002.1:0-3568 GCA_963823895.1 uncultured Planctomycetaceae bacterium | reverse complement strand
GTTTAGCCGCGCCCCGATCTGTTTAGCCGCGCCCCGACAATCGCCGTTTAGCCGCGCCCCGAAGGGAAGCGCTCACCAGTGACAACGCCCCGAAAATCCCCCAACCCCGTTCCATTCGCCGCTCCGCCCAGTACAATGGGCCAATCTGGGCGTGAAACGTGCAGCAACATGGCAAAAGCGACCTACAAAGACGCCGGCGTCGATCTTGAGATCTACCGTCAGTCGATGGCCCGGCTGCCGCGGCTGCTCTCGCGGACCTATTCCCCCCGCGTAATCCCCCTCAAAGACGGGTTCGCCGGCCTCTTCCAGCTCGATTTCACCAACCAACTCTTCGCCCGGCACTACAAAGAGCCGGTGCTGGTCTCCTGCACCGACGGCGTGGGCACAAAGTTGAAGGTGGCCGTGGCCGTCGGCCGGCACGACACGGTCGGCATCGACCTGGTGGCGATGAGCGTCAACGACGCCCTCTGTTGCGGGGCCGAGCCGCTGTTCTTCCTCGATTACGTCGCCATGCCCAAGGACGATCCGGCCATGTTGGAGGCGATCGTCGATGGCATCACCCAGGGCTGCATCCAGGCCGACTGCGCCCTCTTAGGCGGCGAGACCGCCATCCTGCCCGACATCTACGCCCCGGGCGACTACGACTTGGCCGGCTTCTGCGTCGGCGTGGCCGAGCGCGAGCGGGTAATCGACGGCCGATCGATCGAGCCCGACGACGTAGTGATCGGCGTCGCCTCGACCGGCCTGCACTCGAACGGCTACAGCCTCGCCCGGCGGATCGTCTTCGACATTGCCAAACTCAACGTGGGCGATTACGTCGAAGAGCTTGGCCAGACCGTCGGCGACGCCCTGTTGACGCCCACTCAGATTTACGTCCGCCCGGTGCGAAAGGTGTTGACCTACTATCGCGTGAAGAACGTGGTTCACGGCATCGCCCACATCACCGGCGGCGGCCTGCACGAAAACCTCGAACGCATCTTGCCGCCAGACATCCAAGTCGAGATCGACCGCGGCAGTTGGCCGATGCCGCCGGTCTTCCCCTGGTTGCAGCGTCTTGGCAAGGTCGATCAATCCGAAATGGACCAGGTCTTCAACATGGGCGTCGGCCTCGTCCTGCTCGTCTCCCCCTACTACGCCGAGAGCATTCGCCATCAACTGGCCGACTCGGGTTTGGCGAATTGCGTGATCGGCCGCGTCCGCCGCGGTCCCCACGGCGTCGTCTGGTCCGCCCCCGACGGCCGCTGCGAAGGCAAGTAGCGGAAAAACGCAAAGGGTGGCGGTGTTGTTCTAGCCCGAAGGGCTTTCGTAGGGCAGCCCAGGGTTGCCGCGCAGCGGCTACCCTGGGTCGGAATCGCCGCCAATCCCCCTAAACCCCAACGGGGTTTCGTCGGGGGACGATATTCGCGCAGCCCCCTCAAGCTTGATACAATAGGGTGATGAGGCCCGTCACGCCCGCTGAAGAGGTCTGCCATGTCTGAAATCACGCTTTCCATTTCCGACCAGTCCCTGATCGCACTGAAGCTATCGCCACAACAAGCGGGCGACGAACTTCGATTGGCGGCAGCCGTCAAACTCTACGAATTGGGCCGGCTCTCTTCCGGTGCCGCAGCTCAACTAGCGGGCATCCCGCGACCGGTGTTCTTGATGAAGCTAGGCGAATACGGCGTCGATACGTTCCGTTTGACCAAGGAGGAACTCCAGCAGGAGACGCCGCTTGCCTGAAATCATCTGCAACACGTCGCCCCTTCAATACTTGCACCAAGTCGGCTTGCTGCATCTGCTCTCCGACTTGGCCGCTCGGGTCGTGGTGCCGTCGGCGGTGGCCCGCGAGATGTCGGCAGGTCGCGCCGAGGGAGTAGATTTGCCGGTTCCCGAACAATTGGACTGGGTCATTGTCCGCGAGCCCCACGGTGCCCCGCTGATCCCTTTGGTGGTGGATTTGGGCGCAGGCGAAACAGAAGTACTTGCCCTGGCGCTTGAATCCGCCAATGCCGAGGTACTGCTCGATGATGCCCTGGCGCGACGCGTTGCGAGAATGCTCGGTTTGCCCTGCCGCGGAACGCTGGGCCTGTTGCTCGACGCGAAGAAGGCCGGGCTGGTGGCAGCGGTTGGGCCGATACTGGATCGTCTCACGTCGTTGGGTTTCCCGGCGCTGCAATACGCACGCATCTCCTTGGCCCGCGACCTCATCCGCGACCGCACGGGCGTCGGCTTGAGTCAACAGCGATTGGCCGATCTGGCGGGCGTGCGGCAGGAAACCTTGTCGCGAATCGAAACCGGCCGCCACACCGCCAGCCAACGCACCATCGACAAAATCATGCGGGCCATCGAAGCCGAGCGGCGACGCGTGAAAAAACGCTGACGCCGCTCCTCAATCCGCCGGTGAAATTAGAACTCATCGGCTGGCCCCCGTCCTGACAGGTGGCCAAATCTTCGCCTTGAAAACCGCCGCGGCCGGGCATAGGATGGCGGTCGCTGAAGTCCTCGCGGGAGAACAAGTGACACACGGACTCCACCAAAAAGGGGACGGAGGAGATTGCCGGGGAAGACGTAGATTCCTCCATGCTCCTCGGCGGCAATCTCCTCCGTCCCCCTCTCCAGCACGGCATTCCAGCAGGTTTCGCAACACTGCATCCTCAAAAGGAGGGAAAACCGCAAACGCGACCGTCAGCGCAACTCCTTGGCAAGCAGCGACTTCCGTCAAGCCGCCGCGATGCCGCAGGAAGCGAAATTTGAAAGGGTGTTGCGAAACCTCGTCGCCGAAAAGCGGGCAGAAAGCGAGCAGAACCCCCTGATCTCGGAAATCCGCGACTTTGCTCACCAACTCGATTCGATACAGCAATCATGCCCGACATCAACCCCTACGCATCGCCCGGAAGCTACGAAGGCGTCGTCCTCCGCTCACCACGGTGGGGCAGACATTCCTGTCTGCCGCGAGAAACGGGAACCAAATCTGGCAGACAGGAATGTCTGCCCTACCGCCCACATCGCCCGACTATCTCGCCGATTTGCCGCCGTGGCCCAATCGGCCGTAAGCGACGAACAACGACCCGCGGCGGCTGGTTCGTGCGGGATGACGCGGCATCGTCGGCGAAGGGGGATTGACCCGGAGTGTCGCCCGTGGCTGCCCGGCGGGCGACCAACATCGCCTCGGACTGCGGATCGTCCTTGACGAACAGGATCAGGCCGCTTTCGCAATCGCCGAAGAACCAGCGGACGCGGCCGCTTTCATCCGTCGTCGCGCTGCGGTAGGCGCTGAGCTCCAGATTTGGCCCTGCGAGCGTCCATTGGCCGTCGCAGGCGGCGTTGCGTTTGCTGGAATTGCCGGCGATGACCTGCTGGTAGCGGCCGCCGGGCTGCAAGTCGATGGTCACGGTGCTGGCGGCCGCATCGACGTAGAACCGCCACTGGCCCAGCACGTCCGCCGGGCTAAGCGCTCGGGCGGTCGGCGTCGGCGTCACGACCGCCGCCAGGATCGGCTCGGCCGATGGCTCGGGCGGGATCCAGCCCCGCAGCTTATAGCCCAGCCAGCCCACGCCGCCGGAGACGGCGACTCCGGTCACGAGAA
>CAWGNG010000001.1:0-36301 GCA_963823895.1 uncultured Planctomycetaceae bacterium | reverse complement strand
CTACGAGTAAAGCCGCGAGCCGCTGTTGGGCTATTTGACTATCGCGTATGCTCCGGTCAAACGAGGTTTTGAGGTCTTCTTTTGTCTGGCCATTGCCAAAAATCTCTCGGTTCAGACGATCGCCGGCGTTAATGACAATCTCACCCGGTTGGAGTTTACTTGGGGCAAGTGTTTCTTCTCCCAAATCGTAATACTTGACATCCTTAAAGAAGCCTCCGTCCTCAGACTCGTCCAAACGAATTCTGGCCTCTGCTGTCAACCTCTCGCCACCGACTTTGACGCTGGCTACTACATGAGCATGTTGTCCCCACCCGGTTCCACTCCAGGGGATCAGGACACGGAATACATCTTGGCCCCTCACGCGATGTTGAGCTGCGTCGAGTTTAACGTCAATCACTTCGCAACGATCTCCATTCGGCGCAGTCAACAGAACATCTCCGGTGCGCCGCATGATTTGGATTCGGACATAGTGACCGACAGACACGACGTTGGGATTCACGAGAAGCGCCAAGTTGTTACGCCGATTGGGCCGACCCGTGGACTCTGCCGGCCGGAATTCAATCGTTTCAGGAATCTCGATCATCGGCTCTGCCAACGTATCGTCGATTAGAAGGTGCGCCTCGACAAGTTCTCCGTCCTTGCCCTCGACTAAGGCAACAACCTCCCCTTTTTGACCCACAACGGTAGCACTGAGCGAGAACCGCAGCGCGAAGAATTCCCTATGCGGTGGCCACCTAGGGCATTCCTTCTTCTCAATTCGCTCCTTTTCCTTCTCAACGGAAATGCCATCGCTGGCACTGACTACGACTTCAGCACCACTCTTAACTACATCCTCACGCACTAGAAGAAGGACGTGGCGGGGATGACCAGCGACCAACTTTGTGTGTCCGGGAGTGAAAACGACGGGCGTCGTTGGCCTCTCGACTGATGGGAGAGGGGCACCACCGCCGCCGCCACCAAGCTCGGTGATTTGCTGGAAATACTTGTTCAGGTGCTTAAGCGCGCCGTCAATGCGTCTTCTGGTTTCCGACGACAAATCGCCACGCTCTTTAGCCTCTGCAATCTTGCGCTCCTTCTCATAGATCGGACGGAGTATCTCAGCGAAGAAGTCGAGCATGGCTCTAGCGAATTCGTGGTCACGATTAAACCCGTCGCGGTCAGGGCGTAGAGGCGATGATGGGGCCTCCGCGTTCAGATACGATTCCAGAACTCTCCGCAAACCGTTGACACGAATGATTCCATAAATGCGCGACAGATAATCAGCCTTCTCATAATCGGGATCAGCAAAGGTGAGATCATAAACGGCATCAAGGTCATCTACAATGAGAATGCCTCTCTCTCGTTCATCGCGATCTAGCCCTACCCCTTTTAAAGGACGCTCAGATTCAGATCTCACGATCACGAAATCAACTTCGAGCGGACCAACTTCCAGCCCAACTGTGGTTGGCTCAAACGTTTGAGAAAACGACTCGATGACTTGTCCAACGGGGAAATTGTACTGGATGGGGGCCTCGATGACTTCCTTGGCCCGGTATTGGCGCAGGAGAAGTTCGACATTGGGATCGCTGGCAATCAGCCGCAGCATGTAGAAGTTGGCTAGACGCCCGAGAATTTGCGATTGTTCTGGAATCCGGCAACCTTGCGCACGTGCGCGGTCCGAGATTACGAAACGTACCGCGGTGCCCTCAGTTCCCGGATCGAGGAACGTCTCCTTTAACTTGGCCTTGGACGGGTTGTCTTCGTAGCTCAGGTCGATTGTCCACCCTTCCTTTTTCAGCCACTCACCCCGCGCAACGGTCAACTGTCTCCCATCAAACGTCTCGACTATTGGCTGCAAATTCCTGTTACAACCTTCAAAATCAAGAGCATGAGCACCCATCACATCCGAAAGGCCACGTCCAAACAGGTTCCGGCCGGGCATTCCACCGGCTTGGGCAATCCTGTCGCCCGCCCTCTCTTCCAGCGCTTCACGAAGACACGCCGCACTCATGCCTTCCGCTTGGTCAATAACAACTACCTCACCAACTTGGCGACCACTGGATTTTGCGGTTACAACTTCCACCAGGATACGACGGCGAGGGTGGTTGCCAGCCAATTTCGCGCGGAGAGCATCGGTGTCCATCTGTGTTCCCTTCGGAACCGACAACATTAGCTCAACGAGGCCGCTGGCTTGGGGAAGGTTAAGTTTTCGTTTGGCACTCGAATCACTGTTTGTGATAGGCTCGGCCAACGTCTTGCAGAAACTGCGACCGACGGCCTCGTTGACTTGCCGCTTCTCTTCACGCGGGGCAGTATGCGGATGAAACACAGCGTGTCCCATTTGCTTCATTCCTTCCGATGCGATTGATCGGGCCTTTCAAGATAAGTCTGAAACCTCTGGTATACTGACTGCAGAAACAGCAAGAACTCCTTGTCATCAGTAGACATCGCTACATCTCGGAGGCGTTTGAATTCACGGCGCACCTCAACAGGCGGTGTGTGATCGTACAGCCCAAGCAGTCCGAGAAGATGGACAACATCGGTTTCCTCCAATTGTCCATCTTTGAAACGGCGAAACAGCAACCGTGAACGACGATCGTCCAATTCCTGAACCGGGTTGTAAGTCCGCTCCTTGTCCTTTGTTGGGCGACGGGGATCGACCGCAAAGCCTTCCACTTGGATTGGCTTGCCCTCAAATGTTGGGGCTCCGATGGCTTGAATAACCCGAGCCACTTCCGTGCGTCCCTTGTCGGTCAGGTATACCCCCTTGCGCGGATCAGAAGTGGCAAAGCCCCGGTATTTCGGACGCATCTGTAACAGACTGCGATTGGTACGAAGTGCATCGGGCAACTCGGGAAAACTGCCCATGCCGAAATCCGCTGGAAACAGACGGGCATTCAAGACACTGATGTTTTCGTAGTGGGTAGGTATTCCCCAAGTATTCAACCAGTGAACGGCATACGCTGTCAGATGCACAAGAGAAAACCCTTCGTACAGGGTACGGTCCTTGGGGTCAACTCGCAGGAGATCGCGGGGAGCCAATGGTTGCATTTCAAGTTTCCATCGCAGGGTGGCGGATATCTGTTTCGACCGTCATGTTTCAGACGACAAGCTCATCCAACATTTCTCGACTGCTGCATTTCTCGACTGCTGCTCCAAAACTCTGCGGATTGCGCGCTCTGTAGTGCTGGCTCGTTCTCCATGGTGGCATCCGACCGCATCGGCCGAAAGGTCGGCCAATTCCACCGGCCATTGTCGTTCCTCTAGGGACTCGGGCAGGACACGGCCTGCTACCGGCAGATATCGAAGGCTGCCACTTACGCCCCCCATCATAAGGATTTGCAGGTGACTTGAAAAGCCCCTGCAAGGCAAGAGTCCGGTCAACGCCCCGGGGCCACCCGGTTCGACACGCGTTGGAATGCTCCGAACAACACCAAAATGGATGGATAAACACCACGTACAGATGTCGCAAAAACAAGCACTGCGAATTATCGGTTGGGGGTGATTTGTTCCCTTACCAAGGTGATGGTCGGCAACCTTCTTCGGACGGCGGAAGATGGGCTACGGCGGCTTTGGTAGCTCGATCTCGGTTCTGCTGGTCCGTGGGGACTTTGCGCCAAGAGGCTGCCAAAGAAAACTCTCATGGGGCGGGGCTGGCAGGGCGCGGCCACGGCCGCCCTGCCAGTCCCGGCCCCCCTTGCAATCAGTCCTTGGGAAAAACCAATTTCATATTTCATGTCAGTTTGTCGGTGTTGCTTCGCACTAGGTCAAGGTTTTTCTCGACTGGGCTTTGTAACATTCTGGTCGTTCGGATACAGGAGCAGATGTAGGCCGGTGCGTACCGGCCACATCAACTTCCTCGCCCCGACACAACGCCCGGGCAACAGCCAAAGGAGTTTTGCTATGACCGCTTCTGATCTTCCGGCGCACACCGCCGATGGCGTCCAGGACCGTCTCGACAACTCCAACGAAACGACAACTCCGCAGTGGGGTGACGACGCTCCTCGCGGCGCACGGGCCGTTCTGAGCCGGATCATCAAGGATGGTGCGAACGTCCCGCTCTTCCTTGGGCAGACCCTCATCAACTCGCTCCGCGACGTCGGCTACAACCACACCACTTCGGCCGTGTGCGAGCACGTGGACAACTCCATTGAAGCTGGCGCGAGCGAGATCCGCGTCTACTTCGGCGAGAGCGGCCCCAAGAACCGCCGCACGTTCAGCGTGCTCGTGCTGGACAACGGCAAGGGAATGAGCCCCAACGTCCTCAAGGTCGCCTGCGCCTTCGGCGGCTCCCTTCGGTTCGGCAATCGTCACGGGATCGGCCGCTACGGCATGGGCATGAAGGATGCCGCTCTCAGCATGAGTCCCGTGCTTGACGTTTATTCTTGGCAGGCCCCCGGCGCCTATTACACCCTGACGCTCGACGTGGCCGCTATTGGCCAGGACAAGGGCAACGTCGTTTACCTCCCCGACCCACAACTGATCGACTCCCTTCCGGCCGAGGTGTCAATGGTCCTCAACTTGCCCATGGTCTACCCCAAGGGTGACAAGCAGCACCTCTTCTGCCGGGACACTTCCGAGTTGCACGAGCGCCTTGGCCCGTCCGGGACCATCGTGTTCATGCCCGACTGCGACCGCCTCACTTACCGCAAGGTGTCCACGCTCGTGGACCACGCCGTCCGGGAGATGTCCCGCGTCTACCGCCGCCAACTGGACCGCGGACTCAAGCTCTACGTCAACAACCGGCTCGTGGAGGTCTTCGATCCGACCTACCAGATGAAGATCGCTCGCCACAACCGTATCCCTGAGTTGCAGGGCCGCGAAAAGAGCAGCCGCCTCGTCAACCGATGGGAAATACCTATCCGCGTGGCCGAGGACTCGGCGACGACGCTCAACGCGGTGGTTCGCCTCTATTTCCTTCCCATCCGGGACTGGAGCCAACTGCCTAAGAAGGTCCAGAAGAACGACCTGAAGGTGTTCGAGTCGGGCATCAGTTTTGTTCGGCGCGATCGTGAAGTTGATTTCAAGCACGTGCCCGGCATTGCAGGCAAGGGTCACCACCGCGATGCCTGGTGGCGGTTGGAGGTGGACTTCCCCGCCGAACTGGACGAGGCATTCGGTGTGGCGATGAACAAGCAGGGCGTGCGGCCAAAGGGTTACGCCCAGGACGCCATCGACCGGGCTATTTCCGACGATTTGCTCCAGGTCCGCAAGGCCATCGATCACTTCGCCTCCGAGCGGGCGGCGCAGGACTCCACATCGCCCCTGAATGAGGCCGAGCAGCGGGCCAATGAGGCCGAAGCGCTACAGGCCACCTTGCTCCCGCAGCCGACCCCTACCACCGACGATGAGCGCCGGGTTCTCGAAGAGAACCTTCGTACCCTTGCCATCGGACTAAAGCGCGATGGCGAGACCGACGACCAGGCCTATGAGCGAGTCCGCAACTCCCGCTTCGTCACCACGTTCAAGCACGACGAGGATGCCGCGTTCTATCGCGTGGACTTCAAGCTTGGCAAGGTCATCCTCACCATCAACACGGCGCACGCGTTTTTCAACAAGCTCTACAAGCCCATGGCGGCGCTGGCGAAGACGGCGGTGGAGGTCCACGCCGGCGACGGCGAGGGTGAGATCGATCCCACGACGGCCGAGGAATGCGCCCAGGTCCTCACGAACCTCCAGCTTCTCCTTCTGTCGCTGGGGCGCACGCAGAGCGAGATGATCGCCACCGACTCCACCGGTGAGCGTCAGAAGGTCTTCGATACCCTCCGCCGCCAGTGGTCTTTGAACCTTGACACCCAACTTACGTCCGGGTAAACTAAAACGGATTGGTCGGTAACCCGACCATTGTCCTCTGCGCGGCACAGCGTTCCCGCAGAGGACAGTATGTGAATTGTGTACATGACCGTGCTCTTCGCGGGCCATAGCGGCCTGCAACAGAGATAGGAGCCTAAAATGACCCCTTCTGCCCTCTTACCGGGCTGGCTGGTGTTCGAGCGCCTCCAGCATTCCATCGACGCCAGGATTCTCAACGCCGACGCCCTTGGCGCCGAAGAAGCCCTCGCGGATCTGCTCGACGACTTCGCCAACGGTTTCACGCCCACGGCCGAGTACGTCAAGCGGCGGTTTCGAAGCCTCCGTCAGAACCGCTCTCGCAAGCATCGCCACCGTTTCGCTCTCGCCAGTGCCACCGCCCGGTCTGAGCACGTTGCCGAGGACACCGGCCGCGTCGATGACGCCGACCAACTCCGCTTCGTGAAAGACCATGTGACCCCGGACGAGTGGGCGCTGCTCCAGCACGTTGCCGCTGGCGACACCTGCGATGACACGGCCCGCACGACCACCGCATCAGCGGGGCAGGTCCGCACGCGCCTTTGCCGGCTCCGGAGTCGCCTGCGCACGCGGCGATCGGCTCCTCCAACGATGTGATCGATGGGTGTTCAGTCGCGCTTGCCCCCCGGCGGACTGGCACTGCCGAGTGTTCGGTGCTTCATTCCGTTTTGGCAACAAGCCTAAAGGATATTCCGTGGGCCCGCCGTCTTTCGCCTGCATAAGCTTCTGACGGGTAGGTGGCCGGAGGCTGCCGTTTTGGGAATGTCGGGAGCGCTGCCGGCGCGACGCGGGCCGCTTGCGCCGCTCCGCGGCCGATCATTCCACCCCGCTAGCCGCCCGGATCATCGCCAGGATGCCGGCCTTGAGCGGTTGAGGCGGCGCCGGCCAGGACTCACAACATACCACCAAGGAGGTGGCCTCGCGCGCCTGCCTACGCCTGAACCGATTGGCTGGCTTCCGCCTCGGAATCCGCGAAAGCCGCCCGGAAGTAAGGCACATGAAGACTGGAATCGGCAGAAACACACGACCCTGAAATCGGCAGCCGACTTGCACAATTGACAGCAAGCTATACTTCCAGAGAGAGGCTCGGCTCCATTGGTTTCGCCACAGAATTAGCTGAACCTGCACATGGATACCATCAACAAGCTGCTCACGATCCTGGTTGGTTTGGCGATCGCTGGCCTGCTGGTCTGGATGGTGTGTACGTACAAGCCGCCCAAGGGCAAACCACGGCCCACATGAGGACGATGCCGCGTCTCCGTGTCTGGAGACCAGTCAACTCTGCTCCAACTGGACAGCAACTCGCCCTTTCTGGCAGCCTTCACGTTTCCATCGCTTGGAGCATCGCGTACCAAGACGGTGAGTGGGTGAATTACCCCGGTTCAGGGTTGCTTGTTGCGGAGCAGAATCGTCCGCAAGACGGAGTGACTTCCCTCCCACTTCTTGCCGCGCCGCCCGCGACCCTCCTGGTCCAGCCGCCGGCAGATTTCCCGCAGACTCAGGCCCGCCGCGGCCAAGAATTGGGCCCGGCGGATCGTCTCCAACTCTTCCCGGTCTGGCAGCAGTCTTTTGTCGTCGTGCGGGTCCAGCCGCCAGCCGAAGCGCAGACGGTCAACGCGGCCGATCCGTTTGATCGCCGTTGGCTGACTCCGATCGCCCTTGACATTCGCGGTGGGAATGCCGGCGGTGAGGCAAATTGACTCGACCTCCTCCAACCGAGCTTGCAGAATGAGCAGGCCCGCGAAAGGCGACAGGTTGCGGAACTCGTTGCTCCGTATTTCTTCGGCCAATTCACCTTCCCGACTGGGCGGCGCCTTCAATGAATAACTGCCGCGGTCATTTTTGGAGACATCAAGAGTGCTGAGCATCGCTTTTCCTCGTGTTTCCCTCGGAAACGTATATGGTGTAGTACCCTCCACGAATCCTTCCAAAAACGCATTATACAGCCTCGCGATGCCCTGCTTGCACCCAAAACCGTGTGCCTTTTCGCGGGTTTTTCCAGTGGAAGTATAGCCGTGGGTAAGTCGGAAACATCGTCCGGACTCACCGATTTTGCTTGAGAATTGCCGCTTGAAGATTGCGCATCTTAACTGCTTTTGACGATGAATTTTCACCGAAAACACGGGGTAGCGTCGTGCGCGCGAAGGGAGGGGGTTGGGGTCGTATTCCGACGCCGAGATGTGTGGCACCCCGGCCGTTGTCCTTAGTGCCGTCCGTCCCGTCGAGGGGAGCGCGACCGCTGGCCGCCAGATTCGATTGTGGCGCTGGAATCGGCCCGTGGTACAGGGGTTGGCGAGCGCGGACGCCCTTGGACGACCCGGAAGCCATCCAGGGCCGTTGGAACGCACTGGCGCGCCGTGAACTGAACTTCAACGCCGGCTTGCGACCCATCTTTACCTCCATGCTCCGTACCGGCCCGGCCACTGTCGAGGCATTGCTCCAGAATCGCTTCTGGCGCGCTGCGACGTGGGCTAGCTGCCCTCTCTGCGCCGGGCGTGGTCTGGGTCGATGTTTTGGTCATGGTTGGGTTTCCCGCGCTTTCACGCCCCCTTTCGTCGCCCTGGTGCCCGGTGAGCATGGCGGTGAGCTTCGCCTGGTCGGCCGGCGAGAGATTGGCGACAGCAGCGGCAAGCGCTACCAACGGGTCACGCTGGTCATTGCCACTAGCCTGAGAGGCGGCATGGTGGATTTGCAGCGCCATTTGCAGCGCTGCTTGTGGAACCCCACACTTTTCCGTAGAATTCGACGATTGTTCTACGCCTGCCAGGCGTACTCCACCTTTGTGGCCGGATCAGGAATCGGCAACTCAAGAAGCGTCGTCATGTCGCCTGCCATCGAGCAACACAACCCCGCGGCGAACCCCGCCCCGCTGCACCGCAAGCCTCTGGAACTCATCCTCGTCGTCGAGGATGATGACGCCCTGCGGAAATTGATCGAAAAGTGCTTGGTGGCGAGAGGCCACCGCACCGTAGGGGTGTCGAGCGGAACGGCCGCCCTGGCTTGGCTGGAGGCTGACACTCCTGATCTGATGCTGTTGGACTACAGCCTACCCGACATGGACGGCGAGCAATTGTTGCGGCGGATCGAAGCCCGCGGAAAGCAGGTCTCCTTCGTGGTTGCCACCGGCCACGGCAGCGAGAGCGTGGCCATCGAGATGATGAAGCACGGCGCCTACGATTACGTGGTCAAGGGCCCCGCCTTCATGCTCCTGTTGCCCGAGGTAATCGATGGGGCTTTGGAACGGGTGCGGCAGGCCAAGCGTCTGGCCGAGGCCGAGGAGGAGTTGTGCCGCGCACACGACGAATTGGAGCGGCGCGTCGAGCAGCGCACGGCGGAATTGGCCGAGGTCAACCGCCGTCTGCGGATCGAGATCGACGAACGCCGCCGCGCCGAAGATAGAGCGCAGCAGCATCTCGCCGAGCTGGCCCACGTGGCTCGGCTGAGCACCGTCGGCGAGATGATGGCGGAATTGGCGCACGAACTGAACCAGCCGCTCAGCGCCATTTGCAGTCATGCCCAGGCCTGCAAGCGGCTGCTGGCCTCCGGCGACAGAGACTATGCCGAAGACCTGGCCGCCTCATTGAACCAAGTGAACGAACAGGGGACTCGCGCCGCCGAGATCATTCGTCGTGTGCGGCGTTTCCTCGTTAAGGCCAGGCCTTCGGAGGCAGTTGTCGAGGTGAATGCGATGATCCGCGACGTGGCCGAGTTGATGAGCACCGACGCCCGCATGGCCGGAGCGGAGACGGTGCTGGAACTGGCCGAGCCCCTCCCCAATGTCATCGGCGACCGCATCCAACTCGAGCAAGTCCTCGTCAACCTCATGCGCAACGGCTTCGAGGCATTGCGCGAATCGGATCGCCCACAGCGCCGGCTGACCGTGCGCACGGCGTTGGACGGCCCGAATTCCATCGTTGTCGCCGTCCGCGACAACGGTCTCGGCATCGCCGCGGGCGCGCTTGACCGCATCTTCGCGCGTTTTTTCACTACAAAAACCGGCGGAATGGGGATGGGCCTGTCGATCAGCCAGTCGATCATCAAGAGTCATGGCGGCTCGTTATGGGCCGTGCCGGTCTCGGAAGGGGGCGCAGCCTTCCATTTCACCTTGCCGATCCAAACCGGAGAACACAGCCGTGGAAACTGATCCTACCGTTTTCATCGTCGATGACGATCCGGCCGTGCGGCAGGCATTGATGACGCTGGTGCGCTCCATGCGGCTCCGCGCCGAAAGCTACGAATCGGCGCAGCAATTCCTCGATGCCTTCGACGCTGGCCGGCCAGGGTGCGTGCTTCTCGACGTGCGGATGCCGGGCATCAGCGGCCTCGGGCTGCTCGAACGGTTCAACCGCGAAGAAATCCCCCTGCCGGCCATCGTCATGTCGGCCTACGGCGATGTGCCGATGGTGGTCCAGGCGATGAAGGCCGGCGCCCTGAATTTCCTGGAAAAACCTTGCCGCGATCAGCAGCTCTGGGAGGCCGTCCAAGAGGCGCTCAAGTGGGACGCCGACCACCGCGAACGCGGCGCTCTCCGCGCCCAGGTTCGCCGTCGCCTGCAACGACTCACCCCCGGCGAACACGACGTTCTGGCTCTGCTGATCAATGGCAAGCCGAACCGGACTATCGCCAGCGAGTTGAATCTCAGCGTGCGGACCATCGAAGTCCGCCGCGCCAAAATCATGGACAAGATGGAGGCCGATTCTCTCGCCGAGCTCATCCGTTTGACCCTCTCCGCCGATCCCCACTACGGAAAGCAGCCGCTTCCGAGGACAAGTCCGCTCTAACCCGTTTGGCCGCGTCCCGCAGGGCGGCGAGCGAGTGGGCCGACGTTCCCTCGGCCGTTAGACCGCTGCAACTCTGACGGCGTTCTCCAGCCCCTTGGACCTTGATCCTTGGACCTTGAACCTTGGACCTTAAACCTCGCCACTGGTGTTTTGCCTTCTTTCAGTGGTAAAATACGGGTGCTATGCTTGCTGGGAGGGCAAAATTGGCGCCCTTGCTATGCACCGGCCACCCCCCAAGCCCGTTTATCGCCGCTCCATGCCCACGCCACTCGTTTCCGATCTGCGAAAAGCGCTTGGCCGCGAGAATGTTCTCTCGGCTCCGTCGGAATTGGCCGTCTACGATTGCGACGCCTTCACGATCGAGCGCGGGCGGCCCGACGCCGTGGTCTTCCCGCGGTCTGCCGAGCAAGTTGCCGAAACGGTGAAGCTCTGCGGGCGGCACGGCGTGGCGGTGGTCGCCCGTGGCGCCGGAACCAGCCTGGCCGGCGGCTGCCTGCCCCTGGGTGCAAGTCGGGCAGGTGTTTCCAAATGGACCGGTGGGGCAGACATTCCTGTCTGCCAGGCTGGAAACAGGGCGGCAGACAGGAATGTCTGCCCCACCGATTATCACGGCGCTGTCATTGTCATGCTGACCCGCATGAACCGCATCCTCGAAATTGACCTCCGCAACCGAATGGCGGTGGTCGAGGCGGGCGTCGCCAACCTCCGCCTGACCACCGCATTGGCAGGCACAGGCTACCACTTTGCCCCCGACCCGTCGAGCCAGGGCGCCAGCACGATCGGCGGCAACGTGGCCACGAACGCCGGCGGCCCCCACACGCTGAAGTACGGCGTCACGGTCAATCACGTTCTCGGCCTCGAAGCCGTCTTGGCTGACGGCTCGATCCTGCAACTCGGTCCCGTCGCCGACTCGGCCGGGCTCGATCTGATCGGCGTGCTGGTCGGCAGCGAAGGCACGCTCGGCATCGTGACGAAGGTTTGGGTCCGCCTGACCCCCAACGCCCAAGATTACCGTGCCATGCGGGCGACGTTCAACTCGTTGGACGACGCCGGCAACGCGGTCAGCCACATCATTGCCGCCGGCATCGTTCCCGCGGCGATGGAACTGATGGACCAGGGGATTCTCGCTGCGGTGGAAGAGGCGTACCACTTCGGCTTTCCCCCCGACGCCGGCGCCGTGCTGGTGATCGAGGTCGATGGGCTTTCGGTCGGGCTCGATCGGCAAGTCGCGCAAATCACCGAGTTCTGCAAGCGTTTTGGCGCCCGCGAGGTCTTGCAGGCGGCCTCGGCCGACGAGCGCACGCTGCTGTGGAAGTGCCGCAAAATGGCCGTCGGCGCCACCGGCCGGCTGAGCCCGAGCTATACGATCCAAGACGGCGTCGTACCGCGGACGAAGCTGCCCCACATCATTCGCCGCACCGCCGAAATTGGCAAGAAATACAACATTCGCATCGTCAACGTCGCCCACGCCGGCGACGGCAACGTACATCCGATCCTGCTGTTCGACGAGCGGGACCGAAAGCAGGTCGAGCGGGCGATCGCCGCCGGACGCGAGATTCTGCAAGAGTGCATTGCCGCCGGCGGCAGCATCACCGCAGAGCACGGCATCGGCGTCGAGAAGCTCGCCCTGATGGACCGCCTCTTCGCCCCCGCCGATTTGGAGGCGATGCGCCGCGTCCGCGGAGCGTTCGATCCGATGGGACTGTTCAATCCGGGGAAGTTGATTCCGGTGGGATGAATGAGAAATGATGAATGATGAGTGATGAGTGATGAACGATGTGTGAAATCGTGACCACCGCGTTTAGCCGCCGCGTCTACGCGGCGTTGCGGTGAGGAGAATCAGCCGCTTGCGGCTTCGCAAAGAAATGCCAACCGAGATGCCAACCGAAAACCTGCCCGAAACGCCGCAAACGCCGCCCGACGTGGCCGCCGTCGCCGAAGCGGTGCGCGCTGCGGGCGACAAGGGGCTGGCCGCGTATCCAATCGGCGGCGGAACGATGCTCGATCACTGCCCAACGCCGACGCATCCTGGTATCACTCTCTCAACCGCCAATCTCAATCGCCTGATCGACTACCCGGCCGACGACATGACCGTCACCGTCGAAGCCGGCATGACGATCGGCCAGTTGAACAAACTCCTGGCCGAGAAGCGGCAATGGCTGCCGGTCGACGTGGCGTGGCCCGATCGGGCGACCGTCGGCGGCGCGATCGCCGCGAACGCCGCCGGCCCGCGCCGCTTCGCCTATGGCACGATGCGCGACTATCTGCTCGGTTTCACCGCGGTCGATGGCATGGGCACAATTTTCTCTGGCGGCGGGCGGGTGGTGAAAAACGCCGCCGGCTACAATATGTGCCGTCTGCTGGCCGGCTCGCGCGGCACGTTGGCCATCATCGCCCAAGCCACGCTCATGGTGCGGCCGCTGCCCGAGACTTCGGCGCTCCTCTGCTGCGAAGTCGCCGATTTCCTCGCAGCCGAAAAGCTGCTGGCCGGCCTCGGTCGCCTTCCCGTGCGTCCCGTGGCGATCGAGCTTTTCGCCGGCCGTCAGCGCGATGGCGAGCCGCCACTCGGGCCGTTGGCGGCTGGCAATGTCGCCCGGCTTTGCGTCGGTCTCGAAGGATCAAGCGTCGAGGTGGAATGGATGCTCGCCAGGCTCAACGAGGAGTGGACCGCTGCCGGAGTCGCGTCCTCGTCGCTGCCGCTGCGCGTGCAAGATGACGCGCCGTGGCGTCGAATCGCCGAGTTGCCGGCCGACGAAACCATTAACGTCCTTCCCAGCAAACTGGTCGAAACGGTTGCCGAACTATTGCGGAGTTCTCCCGATTGTGCGATTCATGCCCACGCCGGCGATGGCGTGATCCACGTTTCACCAACGATTCAAGATCCCCGTTTAGCCGCCGCGTCCACGCGGCGCGAGATCGGCGAGAACACTCGGATTCCCCCGGAACTCCGCATCATGCGGGCGATCAAAGAACGCTTCGACCCCAAGAACATCCTCAACCCCGGAATTATGCTGGCGTGACGTTTGCGAATGCACAGTCTCCGCTGAAATAGCGATCGCATGAACCTCGACGATTTTCACAACACGCTCGCACCGGCCGCCGCCAATCCCGCCGCGGGCATCGCTCCCGATCTGTTCCTCCGCTGCGTTCACTGCGGACTGTGTACGTCGAGTTGCCCCACGTTCAGCGAGCTTGGCGACGAGAACGACGGCCCGCGCGGCCGCATCCAATTGATGCGCTCGGTGGCCGATGGCCGCTGCGGACTGACCGATCGCGTCCGCCGCCACCTCGACGTCTGTTCTCGATTGCCGCGCGTGCGAAACCGCTTGCCCCTCGGGTGTCGAGTACGGCCGGCTGATCGAGCCCTTCCGTCTGGCGATGAAACAGACCGACCCGCGGTCCGAGCAGCAATTCGACTGGTTCCGCGAGATCATCCTCTTCCAACTCTTCCCCTACGCCGACCGCATGCGTCGGCTGCTCGGCCCGGTGCGGGTGGCGCAGCGGTTGGGACTTTTTGGCCTCGCCGAGCGGATGGGTCTGTTGAAGCTGATTCCCGGCCGGCTGGGTCGCATGATTCCGTTGTTGCCGCCGCCGATAAAGCCGGGGCCGCGGCTGCCGCGTTTTCTACCGGCCGCCGGCCGCAAGCGGGCCCGCGTGGCCTTCTTCGTCGGTTGCGTGGCCGACGCGATGTTTCGCCCCACGCACTGGGCGACGCTGCACGTCTTGCAGCAGAACGGCTGCGACGTCTTCGTTCCGCCCGAGCAAGGCTGTTGCGGGGCGATCCATTTCCACGCCGGCGACAGCCGCGGCGCCCGCCGCATGGCCGACGCCAACCTCGTGGCCTTCGAGCTCGACCGCTACGACGCGATCGTGGTCAATCACGGCGGTTGCGGCGCGATGCTCAAAGAGTACGGCCTGCACTGGCGCGACGGATTGCAGCCGCACCGCGCAAATTCGCGTCGAAGGTGAAGGACATCAACGAGTTTCTCGACGAACTCGGCCCGATTCCCCCGACCGGCCGCATCAACGCGGTGGCCACCTACCACGACGCCTGCCACCTGGCCCATGCCCAGAAGATCACCGCCGCCCCGCGTCGGCTGTTGTCGATGATCCCCGGTCTCGAACTCCGCGACCTGCCGGAAAGCGGCATCTGTTGCGGCTCGGCCGGCACCTACAACTTGAACGAAGCCGATATGTCCGATCGTCTCGCGCGGCGGAAGATCGACAACATCTTGAGCACCGGCGCCCAGATCGTCCTAGCCAGCAACGCCGGCTGTCTGCTGCAAATCCAGCGCGAAGTCCGCCAGCGCAAATTGCCGCTGTTGGTGATGCACCCGATGGATTTGCTGGAACTAAGCTATCGGGAGAAGCAGCCAACTTCACCATAATGGTTGTATCGCCCCATTTTTCTTCTTCATTTGTGCCTGCTAAACTAATCTCCATCGTCTTCGTCCGTGCCCTCGCCGATCGCGAAGGACTTCTCTACGACCGACCACCGTCCGCCCTCCTTCGTAACGACGAACACGGGGCCACTCGCCTCATCTGGGTGATGCAGCCACACATCTATTCTGGCACGCTCACCCCGATAGATCTGTTTGATCCTGTATCCCTTTGCCTCGGGGAGTCGGGCAATGAACTCGCGAATTGACCGCCGTTCTTCTGCCGAAATCCGCGTACTGAACCGCATCTCAGTATTCGGCAGTTTCTGTTTCAAGCGGGCGATTCCGGTCTCAGTGACCCAGGTTTCACATAACTCCAATGTCCCAAGCGAACTCAGTTTCCTTAGACGCATCAGGCCGGCATCGGTAATCTCGGTCTTGTTCAGCCTGAGGGTTTGGAGATGAGGAAGGCTTGCCAAGTTCTCCAATCCCAGATCCGTTATCCTGCTTCCGGTCAGATCCAGCTCCTGCACAGAGGCAAGGCCACGGAGATTTGCCATGTCGGCGTCCGTCATTCTCGTCAGGGTCAACGTCAGGGCCTCCAGAGACCGCATTCGGTCAATCTGCGCCAGGACATCTGGAGTCAGGTCCCCTTTCAACGAAAGACGCTCGACGTGAGGCAGTGCGCGGAGATTCTCTATCTGTGCCGTGTTCAGCTCGGCGGACTCCACGGTACTAAAGAAATCGTCGCCCAGCAGTTTCCGCAACCACTCCGGACCAACGCGTCGACTTGGATCGCAGAACGGATCATCGGGCATCCAATCGTATTCGACGTGTCCGCCCGACGCAACGATGGCGGCCACGGCTTCCTTTTGCGCTCTGGCTCGCTGCATTCGCACGGCGAACCAACTGCAAAGGACCGAGCACGCGAGCATGAACAGGAACAGCGTCCTCAACCGGTACTGAAACCAGCGGAGTTTGGTTCTGGCCGTGTTCGGTTGGGATTTGCGATCGTTCATGCTTTACCCGCCACGGCCGTCCTGGCCAACCGCATGTTGTTTGCCTGCTGGTTCCAACTCGTGAGTTTCCGGCTTGAAGTGTGGCAGGATGCCCGTATATTCGACCGGTGTGTATTGGCGCTGAGCCTGGGCCAACTTGTCGAGCAACTCCTGACTCAAGGCGTCTTCCAACTCCTTGCGAACGTCGGCGAGCTTTTTGTCGCCGGGCTTGATCTCGTCACAGCGGATTAGGTGAGCGCCGAAGGACGTTTTGACCGGCTGGCTCACTTGGCCGGCATCCAATGCAAAGGCGGCGCGGGAAAACGTCTCGTCCTGTGGGCCGTGGCGGCCGATCAACCCGAGGCGACCGCCGTCTCTGCGGCTGGGACCGGCGGAGTACTTGCGGGCGGCGTCGGCAAACGATAACGTGCCGCCGACGATCTCCTCGCGAATCTTCTCCGCCTGTTTCAACAGTTCCACGGTGGTTTTCGCGCCGTCGGCCGACGGGCGGAGCAAGATGTGGCTGACCAGTAGTTGCGTGCCGTCGTACTCGCGATGATGGGCGGCGAAATACGACGCAAGACGCTGATCGGTCGCGTAGCGGGCGACGTATTTCCGCCAAAGCACGTTCCACGCAATCTGACGGTCCAGATCGGACTCGCGGAGCGACTCGGCCTTGAGAAAATCCTCAATTGAGCGTCGCCGGGCAACAAGCCGGGCCTTCAGCGCCGCTCGCTCCACCGCCAGTTCGTCCTCGGCCGGCATCTCGCCCATCCGCCGCGCGTAGGCCAGCACCAGCCGCCGGGCGATAATCTCCTCCAGCGCCTGCGCCTGGAGAAATCGCAAAGAATCGGAATCGACCTTCTTCCCCCGCGTCGCCTTGGCTACGAGACGCTGCAATTCGCCCGCACGAACCGGGTCGCTGCCGACGGTGGCGACGACGGCGTTGGGATCGGCGGCGGAAGCGGAGCTTACCGCGGCGAGAAACATCAATGCCGCCAACGTCAGACTGCGAAGAACCGCGACCGTTGGGGTGGCAGTTGCACTGCCACCCCGGCCTTGCAGGTGCGGCAGTGCAACTGCCGCACCAACAGTGGTCGTAGTTGTTGAGGCCATTTGCGAAGCCGCAAGCGGCTGTTCGTGCGAGATCTCGTCGCGATTCAATCCCACCACCAACGGTCGTTGGCGAGTTTGCGGCTGTTGGCGGCCGCGGCGGATCGCTGACTCTGCCGCTTCGAATCCTGACTGACGCCGATCGACTGGCGGCAGACGAACGACTCGGGGCTCACGCGCACGCCGCCGCTTACGCCCGCGATGATGGTCGTGCGGCCGATCACGCGGCAATTCACCACCGACTCGACCTCTTTGGGGGCTTCGGTCAGTTCTACCTGATAGGCTTGCGGATCGCCGAAACAGGTCAGGTGCCAGCCGACTTTTTCGCCGGCGGCCTCTTCGTGTATCAGCGCGGCGACGATCGCCAGCTCGAAGATGTTTCGCAACTCGCCGTATACCGGGTATTTGTCGCAAAGCTGCTCGAAGTGTTCGGTGAAACTGCGGGCGAACTTGCGATTCAACTCGTCGGACGTGCCGGTGTGAACCTGTTGGCCCTGGGCCGTGAGAAACTCGTTCTCGCTCTCCACCTTGACGCCCTGGCCGCGGAGCGTGAAGGCCAGCCGATCGGGCGAGCACTGCACGGCGTCGTAATTCAGCGTGAACCACCAGCGGAGCACGGTCATCGGCGGCGGCGGATGGCCGGGCCCGACCTTGACCATCTTGAGATAGCTGTCAACGCCGGGAACGCCGCGTTCCAGGCCCATGCCGACGAGTTTCATGCGATAATCGGCCTCGACGATGACCTGTGCGGCCCGCGTGCGCGGATCGAGCCCGTAGACCTCGATGTCCTGCTTGCCCGCCTTTCGCCGCAGTTGATCGAGCCATGCCCGGCGGTATTCCGGCCTGACCGAACGGTCCTGCGTCTGCTGCAAATACTCTTGAAGCCGGGCCATGTTCTCTTCCCGCGGCGTGATGCTGCAACCGAACTTGGCGTCCGGGCCGCTGAGCATCTGGCGAAAGACGACGACGAGATCATCGAGCCGCAGCACGGGCCGGCCGTTCTCGGCGTTGACGATAGCCCCTTCCGGCCCGTCGGTCCAATCGCCGGCGGGGCCGGCCAGCACGATGTCACCCGAATCGGGATAAATCAGCACGCAGCGAATGCGGTTCAGCCCGGCGAGGACTTGCATCTCTTCGGTAGGCTGTTGCCCCGCGGCCAAACGCAACTGCACGCATTTCTCCAATCGCGGCAGCGAAACCATCCGCATCGGCGAACTGCGGCGGACGTTCTCTTGCCCGCCGCGCGGCCTGCCGGCGTCGCGCAGCGCGGCCAAATCGTTCGCCTCTTGCGGCGTCACCGATCGCAGCGTGCCGCTCGGATCGACCCAAACGCCGGTGGGAAAGGGCATGATCGAGCCGGGCCCACCCACTCCATCCCAGGAGGTCGGTTTGATCGTCGAAGTAATCAGATCGATGAGGGAATCGAAATCGGGCTCTGCGCCGCCCCCTTCGGCGCGCGGCGCGCGCACCCGCGCCGCCCAGGGCCTTCTTGCGGGCCCGGTCGTCGCTGATTTCCGAAGCCGACAGCAACGAAGCCTCTCGGGCCCCTGCTGCTGCCTGAGCCTGGGCGATCTGGCCGAGCAAAGCGTCGTGCTGCGTCGGATCGGTCGTTTGCCGAGCCAAATCGACCGCCGGAGCGAACTCACCGGCATCGAGGAACGCCCGAAGCTGTTCCTGCTGCTCCTGGGGCGGCGATGCGAGGACCACCCCCGACGCCGCAACGCCCACAAACAGCCCCGCGACCGCCCAGCACAACCAACCGGCGCACGCACATCTTGCGACCATGATTACCCTCTCCTTCCGCTGTTGGAACGACAGTGAAATGATCGCCCGAGCCGGCAGCGCGGCCGCCATCCCCCGTTCGGAGACAAGCAGGCACCGAGGCGATGCTGCACGCTGCCGCTCCTCATTATCTCAGAGCCGTGTGAAACCGCAAGCGAAAAAGCAATGCGGGCGAGTCTTTTCTTGAGTCTCATCGCGGCTGATATACTAGAGGGCCTGCGTAAAATATGCCGACAAAGAAAAATGAGACGGTCGCGGAACGCTTGCAGACTAGCTAGCGGCTGCTGACCGGCTCCGACCGACATTACCCGTCCGCAGCGGTACGGACGCGGTCGTGTCATTTTTGTTGATTGCGCAGGCTTGCCCAAGTTCACCATAGTGTTGACCTGCAAACCACGATGAATAGTCCAACGCCCCACTATTTGTTGAAGACCGAAGCGAGCCAGGAAAGCGGTTCGGGATGGTGGCGGTTCGTGCTCACGCCGTTGGACGGATCGCCCGAGGTCGAGGCCGCCGACGTTGAGCCGGACGTATGGGGTGAGCGGCTCAACCTGCTGACGGTTGTCCGGGCTTTGGAATCGCTGGATCAGCCCTCCTGGGTTACGTTGGTCGGTTGCACGCAATATGTCGAGCAGGGCATCGCCTACGGGATCGCGGAATGGAGGGAGAGCGGCTGGCGGTGGGAGTTTTTTGGACAAATGACGCCGGTCCGTGACATTGATCTCTGGCAGCGGATGGATCGGATTCTGCAATTTCATCGCGTCGATTGCGGTAGGCGGCGGTTTGACGCCGGCCACGGCCCGCTCAACGGCCCACTGGACGGCCCGCACTGGGGGCTGGCGGCGAAGGGAAAAGAACTGATTGGTGGCCTCGCCCGGGACAAATGGGTAAAATGCTGTGCCCTGGCCACCGCCGTTTGGCATGGACTTAGGATAAAAGCGGCAACTTGGATGCAAGGAGGTTCGCGTGCGAACGACCGTGTCTTTGGATACGATTAGCCAACTGGTTGAAGGCCGACATGAAAACCCCTTTGAGCTGCTCGGCCCGCACATCATCGACCAGTCGGGGCGTCAGGCGATGGCCATCAGGGCGTTCTTGCCGACGTCGCCGAGTGCTTGGGTCGTCGATCCGGTGCATGCCGACCGCGCTCTGCCCATGCGGCGAATCCATCCGGCGGGGCTTTTCGAGGCGATTTGTCCGGTGCCCAACGGCGACGGGTCGCCCCGCTACCTGCTGCGCGTGGCCGAAGACAACGGCCGAAAGATGACGACCATGCACGACCCCTATTCGTTCCCCCATCTGCTGACCGACTTCGACCGTCACTTGTTGAACGAAGGCCGGCACTGGCGGTGCTACGAGCGGCTTGGGGCCCAGTTGCGGCGGATCGACGGCATCGACGGCGTGAATTTCGCCGTCTGGGCCCCCAACGCCACCAGCGTGAGCCTGGTGGGCGACTTCAACAATTGGGACGGCCGCCGCCACCCCATGCGCAAGCACATCCCCAGCGGTTTCTGGGAGTTGTTCGTGCCGGGGCTGTGCGAGGGGACGCTCTACAAGTATCAGATTCGCCACGGCGATTGGGTGTTCGAGAAGGCGGATCCGTTTGGTTTCGCCGCCGAGGTGCCGCCGCGGACGGCCTCGAAAGTGGCCGATCTGAATCGCTATGGCTGGCACGACGCCGATTGGATGGCCCGGCGGCAACAGACGAACTGGCTCGAACGCCCGCTGTCGTTTTACGAAGTTCACCTCGGCAGTTGGAAGCGGCCGGGCGACGACCCGTCGCGGTGGCTCAGCTACCGCGATCTCGCCCATCAATTGGCCGAGTACTGCAACGAAGTCGGCTACACGCACATCGAGTTGCTCCCGGTCAACGAGCATCCGTTGTCGGCCAGTTGGGGCTATCAGACGGTCGGCTATTACGCTGCCACCAGCCGTTACGGCACGCCCCAGGACTTCATGTACTTCGTCGATGTGATGCACCAGCACGACATTGGGGTGATCCTCGACTGGGTGCCGGCCCATTTCCCCCGCGACGGCCACGGCCTGCGGCTGTTCGACGGCACGGCGCTGTACGAACATGCCGACCCCCGCCGCGGCGAGCATCGCGATTGGGGTACGCAGATTTTCAACTACGGCCGGCACGAGGTCCGCAACTACCTGATCTCGAACGCCCTGTTCTGGATGGACAAGTACCATGCGGACGGCGTTCGCGTCGACGCGGTGGCCTCGATGCTCTATCTCGACTACAGCCGACAAGAGGGGGATTGGCTGCCGAACGAGTTCGGCGGACGCGAGAACCTCGCCGCCATCTCGTTCTTGAAAGAATTGAACGAGCAGGCCCACTTCCAGCATCCCGGCGTGTTGACCATCGCCGAGGAATCGACGGCCTGGGCCGGGGTATCGCGGCCCACGTATCTCGGCGGCCTGGGGTTCAGCCTGAAGTGGAACATGGGCTGGATGAACGACACCCGTGGATACATGAAGCACGATCCGGTTCATCGCCGCTACCACCACGACGAACTGACGTTCAGCCTGATTTACGCCTTCCACGAGAATTTCGTGCTGCCGATGTCGCACGATGAGGTCGTCCACTGCAAGGGCTCGATGCTGGACCAGATGCCCGGCGACCTGTGGCAGAAGTTCGCCAACCTGCGGCTGCTGTACAGCTACATGTGGACGCATCCGGGCAAGAAACTGTTGTTCATGGGCAGCGACTTCGGCCAGTGGAACGAGTGGAACTTCGACGAAAGCCTGCAATGGCACCTCATGCAATGGGGCACGCACCGCGGCCTGTTGAAGTGCGTCAGCGACCTGAACCACCTCTACCGCCGCGAAAAATCGCTGTATGAGGTCGATTTCGACTACCACGGCTTCGAGTGGATCGACTGCCACAACCACGACGACAGCACCTTGAGCTACATTCGCCGCGCGAAAGACCCCAACGACTTCCTGGTGGTCGCCTGCAACTTCACGCCGGTGCCGCGCGTCGGCTATCGGCTCGGCGTGCCCGAGCGGTGCTGGTACGAGGAGATCTTCAACAGCGATTCGTGCTTCTACGCGGGCAGCAACATGGGCAATGGTCCCGGCATGATGGCCGAGCCGATCCCCAGCCACGGCCGGCCGTTCTCGATCCAGATGACGTATCCGCCGCTGGGCGTGTGCGTATTCAAGCCGCGACGATAGCGGGCCAGTGGGGGGGACAGTGGGCAAGTGGGGCAGACATTCCTGTCTGCCGACCGTTCGGCGTTATCCCGGCAGACGAGAATGTCTGCCCCTGGGTGCCGTCAACATCGCACGTACTGCGAGAGGGCGCTGCAAAGCATCTCCTTCGTCAATGGCTTCGCCAGGCAGCCGTTGCAGCCGGCGGCGAGAAATGCCGCGTGGTCCTTGGGCGCGGCGTGGCTGCTGAATGCGATGATCGGACCCTTCCAGTTGTTCTTGCGAAGCCATTCGACCGCCTGCTGGCCGTTCATCTTCGGCATTTGGATGTCCATCAGGATTACGTCGTAGGGGTAGCCCGCGGCAAGCGATCGCATGGCCATGTCGCAGGCGACTTTGCCGTTTTCGGCCATGTCGGCCTCAAGCTCCATTCCCTGGAGAAATGAGCCGACGATCGCCTGCATACAAAGCGCATCCTCGGCAACCAGCACGCGTCCGCGCGGCTTGAGGACCGCGGCATCGTTCGCAGGCGCTTTGTGTTCCGGCGTTTCGCGTTGCTTGGCGACGGTTGTGGGCGGCTCAGCGTCCTTTTTTCGCTCTTTCTCGAGCGCCGCTTTCACTTTCTCGCTGCTAAGCGGCTTGTCGATGAAGGCGTCGCAACCCGATTCCAGCGAGCGCTTGCGGGCTTCGTCGTCGCCGCCGGCGTCGCCGCAAGCCACGATCGGACCGAACCAGCCGTGACGCCGAAGCCAGCGGGCGGCGGCCAGCCCGCTTGTGTCCGGCATCGGCACATCGATGAAAATCGCCTCGTAGGGCTTGTCCTCGATCAACGACATCGTGGCCAAGATGCTGGCGAGGCGGTCGTTCTCGGCCGTCTCCACGTCCATGTCCATCCAGCCGGCCAGCGCATCGGCGGTCTCGCGGGCGCACAGCGCCTCTCCGACCACCAACATCCGCTTGCGGCGAGCAGTCCCTTTGCAGTCTGGCACGACTCTCTTGCCGCTCTTCGCGAGTTTCTTCACCAATGACCGCATGATGGGCTATGTCATCAAGTCGTGGGCCGTACGCGCCGGTTGACCCCGCGCGGGACGACTCGGCGTCTGAGAAACGCGCGTAAGGCGTCCGCCGTGAAAACGCCACGCGATGCCCAATTCTAGCCTACACCTTGAGTGTCGGAGGAGCACCGGCGAAGAAGGGGTGCCGAAAAAAACGATTACAGCGATTCGATCGACGCTACGCTCAATGAGGGACCTTTGCGGGATCGAAGTCGGCCACATTCGTGGCGAACCACTTGAGCAATTGTTCGCAAAAGACGGCGCCCGGGCAAGTCGTGGGAATACTTGCGTCGCCCAGCTTCGTCACGAAACCCCGGCCGAGGCTGATTCCGTCCATCCCAATCCTCACCATTGCTCGTCATATTTGTTCCAAAGCAACTCGCCCAACTTCCAATACGCTTCGGTCGCCTGGCGGCACGCCTCACGGGTCTGTTCGGTGAGAAACGCGCGGGCCTTCGCCGGGTCTTGTCGGAACAACTCGGCGGCCTTTTCGGCAACGGACTTCTGCTCGCTGAGGAATCGCCTTTCGAGTGGATCGCGGACCGCGGCCACGTCCTTGTGCATGTCACCCCAGCGATGGGCCGCGATCGTAGCGACCTGGCGATATGCCCACCACGCCGAGCGGCGGCTGATACCGGTCGCCCTGCCGTTGGTCTTGTAGTTGTCGGGCAGATCGCTCACGCCGGCATAGACCGGCACATAGGCCGTCATCGCCGGATTGCTGTAGCCCAGCCAGACCAGCCCGCCGACCGGCGGCGGCAGCCAGCCGCGCGATTGCGTCACGGTGGCGTAATTGCAGAACCAGCGGGCGATGCACCGCTCGCCCATCCAACCCCAGCCGCCGTTGATCCGCAGCATCTTGTTCATGTCGTAGGGCATGAACGGATTGGCCAGCGGGCTCTTCACCGTCTTGCCCGCGTCGTTAACGACCGTCAGGTTCTTCACCACGTCGAAATCGGTCCCCTCGAATGTATCGCGGAACAGTTCCATGATCTTCTCCGGCCCGACCGGCTTCTCCGGTTTCACCGCGAAGGGGAAATTGTTGGCGTTCGGCGGCAAGTGGAGAGACGGCGCCAACAGATCGAACACTCGCCACTCGCGGCGGGTGGTGGCGAACTCGGTGCGGCTCTCCGGACTGTACGCCGCGTAGAAACGGAACGGCTCGCCGCCCTTTGGATTCCAATAACCGAGCTTTTCCGCCGCAGTAAAGATGTTTTTCGACGCCATGAAGAAATCGGGCTTCGACAAATCGATCTGACCGATCCGCGAGCCATTGGCGACGATCGAGACTTGGTCGTCCGGCACGCGCTGGGCGACCCAAATCGCGCCGACGGCCCCTTTGCCCGGTCCGACAATCTCCAGCACCCAGGCTTCCCGCGTGTCGGCCAGCGTGAGCGCTTCGCCCTCGTCGCAATAGCCGTATTTCTCGATAAGCTCGCCGCCGACGCGGATCGCGTCGCGGGCGGTGTTCGCCCGTTCGAGCATCAGCCGTGTGAGCGTGTCGCAGTCGATCAACCCCTTGTCGCTTTGCAGTTCCTTGCGGCCCTCGAAGGTCGATTCGCCGATGGCCAACTGCTGATCGTTCATGATGCCGTACTCGGCGGCGATGTAGCCGAACGTCTCGGCCACCTGCGGAATACTGCCCGTCGGCTTGCGGCTGCACCGCTTCATCGGGCCGCGATTGTCCGGCTGGCGTCGCGTCAGGACGACTTTCTCCCCCGCGGCGTGCTTCGCGGGCGGCACGATGAATATCTCCGGACTGCCGTTGTGGCTGTCGCAGGTGTGCGAAGTCATCACCGAGCCGTCGGCCGACGCCAAGCGGCCGACCACAATCGACGTGCAAGCCTGCAATTCAACAACCAGGAATAGAGCGAGGACGCCCGCTAAACAAGTTGCGACCTCAATTCGTTGTTTTCGCATGATGCCGTTCTCCGGATATGATTTAAGGCTAATGGTTTTCCCCAGCGTACCATAGAGTCCGGGTGTGGACAATTACGGCGCGTTGCCGGGGGCCAATGATGGGGTTCCGCGGCGGTTATGGGTGTCCCCTTTCCCGTCCTCCTCCACGACACTCCCACGCTGTCGCATGTCGCCGTTCGGCGAGTAGTCACACTCACCTAACCCCCAAGATTCCGTGGGACATCTATAGAAATCAGCGCCAATGCCTGCACCACGTTCACGACCTGTGTTGGAATCGGTTGACCACATGGCTCGCATGTGAAGAATGCCCATGCATCCCTTGTTATCGCGAACCGCGAGGAAGAGCCCCCTTGGTGGTTCGGGAAGCGGCTCGCCGCTGTGGAAGAATGTATCGGTTTTGAAAACGCCGTTCCTGTTCTTGTATTCTCGAAGTGAGAACCGCATCTTTCCGATCGCGTTCAGAAGAGCTTGAATCACCTTGCCCGATAGCGAGAAGCACTCACCCACTGAGTTCTTCTCGATCAGAGCAAATTCCGTTCCATTGACCCCGATTAGCTCATTCGACTTGTCGGAATATAGAAAATCACCTTTCAACTTCTTTGCCAACGCAGTCGCTTCTTCAAGGGTCATCGCAGACGGTTGACGATCCCTGCGATCAGAAACCCGATCTTCAGCGACGATGTCCAACCAGACTTCTGGCTCGGAAATGCTGACCGTCGTGCGGGACATAGACCCTGGGTTGTCGTATGCAAAGCACCCCACGGTGTAAGGTGACCGGCGGTGTGCGAAGTCAATTAGCGGTCCCTCCGTACTGATCTCCACACGACGTGGTATCCTCTTTGTCGGCGGCCTTGCGCCAATCAAGTCAGCGAAAATAACCTCCAAGACATCAGGCTTCGCAGCAACGGCTGGCAACTTGGCAAAATCCTCTGCGGTCCGCGTCAGATTCTTGCAATACTTGCGCCATTCCGTCTGGTTAAGCGGCCTCTTAAAACAGGGCAAGAAGGGATCCGCAGAAAAGGAGTCCAGGAGCCTCAGGCTATCGTCAGGTGTGCGTTGCGGCGCATGGCCGAACACGGGCGCGTTGTCCTTCACGTATCTTCTTATATAGTCCAGTTGCTCACGAAGCCGCGTCTGTTCTTCCTTGGTCAAGGCCGTCGCAAGCAATACTCCCGCGACGCGCCATTTCAGATTCTCCCATGCATTGGGGAAGTCGTCACGGGAAACGTTCCCAAGCGTGCGATCAATGAAGACAACCGTTCTTTCGCGGATCGTTGCGGTCTGCTCTCTGGAAAGGTGTGGGGGGACACGATTCCTAACGAATCGCTCCATGTCCGCCCGAAGCTCGCTTAGATCGCTCTTGCCGAGATACAATGAAGCATCACTCGCTGAGAGCCGTTGTTTGACAAGCTCAGAAAACTGCCTGGCAAACTCCTCCGACGGCGAAGTCGCCGCGCTAGGTGCCGGTTTGCCTGCATTGCCTGAAGCAACAGGATTGGGCGTGGTCTGGCCACGTGACGTCACAGCGCAGTGCGCGCAGATTGCGGCCAAGAGGACGAGTGCCATCCCTACTTGACCTCTTGCGAAGTTCTTCCGACTCATGATACCTCCTTGGTCCACGACACGGGACACATGCTCCTTACTCCTCGCGTTGCCGCGTGGCTTACTGTCCTTCCGGCTTCGGTCGCGTCAGCGGGCGGAAGCGCGGCTCGGCGTGGGCGGCGTCGCGCACCGCGGCCACCGCCGCACGGTAAAACGCCTGCTGCGAACGCACCCGCGGCTCGCTCTTCTTGCGACCGACGCGCTCGTACACACCGTCGCTGCGCAGACGCCAAGCCTTCGTGTTGTCGGCGAAATACGTCTCCAGCGCGTCGATCAGCCGCCGCCGTAGGCCGGGATCGATCACCGGAAAGAGCAATTCCAGCCGCTTGCTCAGATTCCGCTGCATCCAATCGGCGCTGCTGAGATACACCTCTTCATGCCCACCGTTGTGGAAGTAAAACACGCGGGCGTGCTCCAGGAATCGATCGACGATCGAGCGCACCTCGATGTTGTCGGACGTGCCGGCCACGCCGGGGCGGAGGCAGCAGACACCACGGACGTTCAAGAGGATTTTCACGCCGGCCTGGCTCGCCCGGTATAGCGCCCGGCAGATTTCCGGGTCTTGCAGCGAATTGGTCTTGGCCATGATCAGCCCCGGGCGATCGGTCGTCGATGCCTGAATCTCGCGGTCGATCAGGTCGATGAACTTCTGCCGCAGCCCGACCGGCGCCACCGACAGTTTCGCCCAGCCGACGGTCTCCGAATAGCCGGTCAGCAGATTGAAGAACGCCGCCACGTCGGAGGCCAGTTCGCGGTCGCAGGTCAACAAGCCGATGTCGGAGTAGAGCCGGGCGGTGCGGTCGTTGTAGTTGCCGGTGGCCAGGTGAACGTAGCGGCGAATGTGCTGCGACTCGCGGCGGACGATCAACAGCGCCTTCGCGTGCGTCTTGAAACCGGCCACGCCGTAGATCACGTGCGCGCCGGCGTCTTCCAGCCGCCGCGCCCAATTCACGTTCCGCCATTCGTCGAAGCGGGCCTTCAACTCGACCAGGGCGATCACCTCCTTGCCGTTCTGCGCCGCCCGGGCCAAGGCGCGAATGATTGGCGAGTCGCCGCTGGTGCGGTAGAGCGTCTGTTTGATCGCCAGCGTTTGCGGATCGTCGGCCGCTTGCTCCACCAGTTTCACCACCGGGTCGAAACTCTCGTAGGGATGGTACAGCAGCACGTCGTGGTCCTGCACCGCCTGCCACAGGTCCTCGGTCCCGATCAGGTCGCGAGGAACCTGCGGCGGCCAGTTGTCGATCCTGAGATTGTCGAATCCCCGCCGGTTCGCCAGTTCCATCAGTGCCGACGATTCCAGCGGAGCATCCACCTCGTACACCGACTCGTCGCCGAGTTTGAGCCAATCGGCCAGCCACTTTCGCAGCCGGGCGTCGGGCCGCGCCGAAATCGTCAGCCGCACCGCCGCCCGCCACCGCCGCGAGAGCACGACCTCTTCCATCGCGTGCAACAGGTCGTCGATCTCTTCGTCGTCCTTCAACACCACGTCGGCGTCGCGGCTGATGCGGAATGCGGCCGTGGCGGCCACCTCGTCGTCGGGAAACATCGCCCCCAGGTTCGCCGCAATCACGTCCTCCACCCGCGTTACGCGCGTCTCCGACTCGGAAGGCAGCGTCACCCATCTTGGCAGTTGACTCGGCACCGGCACAATGACGATGCGGCCGTCGGGCGAGTCGCCGATGCTTCCTCCGGCAAGCAGGCCGGCCACGTGCAGTTGCAGATTCGGCAGCAGCGGGCTCGGTGTTAACTGCTGGATGGCCAACGGCGTCAAGATCGGCTCGATTTCGCGGGCAAAGTACGCCTCGGCAAAGCGGCGATGCTCGTCGGTCCACTGCTCCCGAGTCCAGACCCGCAATCCGTGCTCGGCCAGCCGCGCAAAGACCTCGCGGACTCCGGCCGATTGCTCCTCGACCATGCGGTGAGCGCGTCGGCTGATGGCGGCGAGTTGCTCGTCGGCGGTCATGCCCGCCAGATCGCGCCGCCGCACTTTCCCCGCGCGGCGTTGCAGGAGCCACGCCACGCGGACCAAGAAGAACTCGTCGAGATTCGAGCCGACGATGGCCAGGAACTTCAGCCGTTCCAGCAGCGGCAACTCCGCATCGAGCCCCTCCTGCAAGACGCGCTGGTTGAACTCCAGCCAACTCAGCTCGCGGTTGATGAACAACTCCGGAGATTTCAGCGGGTTCTTGGGCATGACGTGGAATGTTCAGTTGTTCGCGGCGGCGCTGGCCGCGAGCGCGGGGGGCAAGTCGTGGTTTGCTACTCCAACCCGAGGGTATGGCGAAGAGCAGTATTGATCGGCTGCATCTCGTCGCAATGACCGATTACACGGTAGACCTCGGAGTCCAGAAGGGTTGCCAGATTGTCCGTCATAACCACGGAATCCGAGAGCAATCCCATGCGAAGCCCTTGCGAAGAAAGTTGTTGTACCATCAGGCGGCTTGGATGTCCCGCCCGGGACAGATTGCTTGTAATCATAGCTACAATGGTCTGTGCAAGTCCGGTCTGCAGCCGATCGGCCTGCACAACCACTGCCGGCCGCCGCTTGGCGGTGACCTGGTTTGAGTCGGGAAAGAGCACCAGCACGACATCGCCGCGGCTATAGGGCATCGTAAGCGTCCATTTCGGGTCGTTCCCAATCCTCAGCAAATGTCTTCAGGCGGTGTCGCAGGTCGGCGGCTTGCTCGGGACTTATGCCGCGCTCGGCAAGATTAACCGCCTGAACCGGAGAAGAGACGAAAGTCACGATCACACGCCCTGCACAATCCGGCGGTGGCGACTCCGTTAACTCCACCTTGCCGTCTCTGTAGACACCTTCAATGGACGTCAACATATCCAGCCCTCCAATGATACAATTCTACCCCACAGGTGACGGCTGGGCTACTCCTGTTTATAACTGCTCCATCCGTATCTTCACGCCGTAGATGTCTTCGAGCAGATCGCCCTTTGTCTCCACCGCCCGCTCTTCGAGCAGCAAGTCGGGCCCGGCGGGCATTTGCACGATTAGTTCGTCGCCTTGCCGCTGGAAACGGATGTCGGCTTCGCGGCGGCGATGGCCGCGAATCAGGGCGTCGGAAACCCGCAACAGGGCCGCCAGCTTGTTGACGATCACCCGCGACTCCCGCGTCAGCGCCATGTATGAGGGATGGGCCGCCTTGGGCACGCTGCGGCGATGATAGCGAGCGATCTGCGAAACCATCGCGATCTCGTTCCGGTTCAGCCCGAAGATTTCGGAATTGGCGATCAGATACTCGCTGTGCTTGTGATGGGCGCGGCTGCTGACGAATCCGCCCACCTCGTGCAAAAGCCCCGCCACCCGCAGCAGCAACCGCTGCCGCGGCCCCAACCCGTGATCCGGCTGAAACAGGTCGAACAACCGCACCGCCGCCGCCGCCACGTTTCGGGCGTGGTCCAGATCGACATGATACTTCTCGGCGATCGCCGTGGCCGAATGGATCACGCCGACCCGCAGAGCGGTGTCCTCCTTGCCGGTCACCTCGTGCGCCAGTTCCAGCAGCAGGCCGTCGCGCATTGAAATGTGCGAGACGATCACCTGCTGGGCCTTGGTCCGGTGCAGGAGTAGCTGATAGACCAACAGGGCCGGATTGAGCGTCTCCGCTTCAGCGAAAGGCAGCCCGTGGCGTTTTGACAGTTCCTCGGCCGTGTAGCGCTCGCAGCGTTCGACAAGCTTGTCGAAATCGGCCATGTCGATCACCGCCAATTCGCCCGAGTCAAAGGGCGTGCCGATTTCGCGGGCGGCGAACCGCGCGTCGCCGCCCACAGCCACGAACGAGTCGATCTCAGCGAGCGGCACGACGCTCTCGAACGTGGAAAGCGTATTGGAGACTTGCTGCCGCAACAGGCTGGCCGACCGCCGCGGCGACTCCTCGCTCGTGGAAAACATCTCCTGAAGGCGGATCGATCCGAGCCGCAAACTCTGCGAGGTGTCGATCTCGCCGTTTTCCAGCAGCGTCAGCAACGTGCTCCCGCCCCCGACGTCGGCGATCAGCGTCTGCCGCTGATTGACGCCCAAGGCGTCGCCCACCGCTTGCCGTACCGCGGAGACGGTCAGCCGGCTCTCCTCCGACGTGTCGATCACTTCGACGTTCAGCCGCGTGGCCATGAAGACGCGATCGAGGAACGTCTCGCCGTTGCTGGCTTCGCGGACGGCGGTGGTGGCCACGGCGCGGATCTTCTCGACCTTGTAGAGATCGAGCAACTGGCGGTAATCGCGGAGCACTTGCACCGCGGCCGTCATGCTCTCGCCGCCCAGTCGGCCGCAGCGAAAGGTGTCTTGCCCCAGGCGGACGGCGCGGTGAAGTTGTTCGAGCGGCTCGATCCGCCCGTCGGAAAAGACCTCGGCGATGACCATTCGCAGTGCGTTGGCCCCCACGTCGATGGCGGCGACGGTTTGCGCCGTCGGGTCTGCGGATTTTGCTGGCAGGGAGTCCATTCGGCGTTCCTTGTGAGAGTCAACAAACGGCGCGGGGTGCCATGCCCACGCTTGTCGTGGGCATGTTGCTTCGGTCCGGAGTTTACATGCCCACGACAAGCGTGGGCATGGCACCCACCGTACATTCTTCAATTAATGGGGGACTCGGCGAATATGTGACTGGCGGCTGCGACCGCTGTGCCGGGTGCCAACTCGTGCCCCATCTCGATCAATACCAGTTCAATGCCCGCCAAGCTGGCAAGGACATCCAGTTCATCGACCATCCCAAAGTGCGCCATGCGGAAAATCTTCCCCTTCAACGGGCCCTGTCCGCCGGCGAACTTCAGGCCGAAACGAGCTTCGAGACGATCCAAGAACCGCTTCCCGTCGAAGTTCTCGGGGAAATAAACGGCAGTCATGGCATCGGCGGGCCGGACGGCGACCAACCGCAGCCCCAGGGCCGCGATTCCTGCCCTCACGGCGCGGCCCAAGAGCTTCGTTCTCGCCCAAACGTTCTCGATTCCCGCGGCCCGAATCGCGCAGGCTCTCAGCCAATGCCCTAACCAGCGGTATAGCCGGCGTATACGGCGTGTCGCAATCCCGCAACGCCTTGCGATACGCAAGCAGGTCGAAGTAGAAGGCGGGCCGATCGATCGACTCGATCTGCCGCCACGCCCGCTGGCTGACGGCCAAAAATGCCAGCCCCGGCGGCGTCATCAGGGCCTTTTGCGATCCAACCGCCAGCACGTCGATGCCCCAGGCGTCGGTCCGGCATTCCATCGCTCCCGCGCCGCTGATCCCATCGACCACCAACAGCGACTTGCTAGCCCGGACCACCCGTCCAATCGCCTCAATGTCGTGCCCCATGCCGGTGCTGGTTTCCAACAACGTGGCGAACACCGCCGTCGTGTCGGGATGTTGTTCGAGCAAGCGGGCGATCTCCGCCGGCTCGAAGGCTTCGCCCCAAGGGACTTCGTATCGCACGACTTCGATGCCGAACGTCTCGCAGATTTTCCGCCATCGTTCGGCGAACTTGCCCGACTCCAGCACGATCGCCTTTCCGCCCCGCGGCACAAGGTTCACCACCGCGGCTTCCATCGCGCCGGTGCCGGAACTTGCCAGCATGAGCACATCGTTTTCCGTGGCGAGGACATACTTCAGCCCGGCGAACACTTCGCCCACCAGATCGCGAAACTCGGGCGTGCGGTGGTGCCGCATCTGCCGAGCCATGCCCAACAACGCCGTTTCCGGCACTTCCGTCGGGCCGGGGGTCATTAGGCGGTGTCTGGGCATCGAGGGGCTAGGGGCTAGGGACTAGGGGTCGGGGACTGGGGATCAGGGGCCAGGGACTAAGGTTGCGCGATGGCCTGACCACCGCTTGCGGGTTCGCAAACCTCCTCGCCCCCTTCCATCGCTCTTCACTCTTCCCTTCACTCTTCGTCCGGCCCGCGCAGCGATCCGATCGCCAGCGCCAGCACGAGGAAGATCAAGTCGATGACCCAGAGGATTCCGCCGGCCAGGGCGATGCGATAGAGAACAGCCGCTCCCGCCGCATCCCCCATTTGGGCCAACAGCGCCGCAATCCCCAGCACCACGCACAACGCGACGGGCAAGAGCACCGCGACGGCGATCAGCAAGAGGACGATTCGATCGGGGATCATGAGGCGATTCATTGTCTATTTCCACCAGTTCCCCAATTCTGCTGACCCGCGCCGTTGTTGTCAAGCCGTTTTCTGCTTGACTTCCCCCCACGTCGGATGACAATGAGGTACGATTGCTCAGCACGGAACAGGAGACGAGACGCTTATGCAACCCCCGACTCGCAAGGGCTTCGGCATCTGGTTGAGGGTGGTTCTGTTGGCGGCTTGCGCCGGCGGCACGGTCGGCACGGCGGAGGGCAGGGAGTACGTGCTCAAAGACGGCCGCGTGCTGCACGGAAGCCTCGGCAAGGTCAGCACGCTCGGCGAAGCCTCGATTCCTGCCGAGTCCGACAGCGGTACGGTCCAGAACATCCTCTTCTTGGACGACAATCTGCGGCGGACGTTCTTCTGCGAGCGGCTGCTCCGCGAAATTCGCGACGACGATAACCGGCAAGTCGACGAAAGATTCGTCATTCACCAGCGCGTGGCCCACGGCGGCTTGTCGGTCAAGGTGGTCGGCCGGCCGGTTCGCGTTCAGCCGTTCGACGAATTCGGCCACCGCATTTTCTCGATGATGACGGCGAAGGGGCAGGTCGACATCGTCCAAGGGATCACGGAACTGACGCCCCAATGGACCAAGGTTGAAGGGGTCAAGTACGTCTGGGACATGCGGATGGCCACGAGTTCCATTCCCCGCGACACTCTGCAAAAAATCCTCTTCAAGCAGATCGATCCGAAGAACGTCGAGCACTACAAGCGGATCGCGCGATTCTATCTCCAAAGCGAACGGTACGAAGAGGCAAAGCAGGTGCTGGAAAATCTGTTGAAGGCCTTTCCCGACCGCAGCGATTTGAAGGAGCAATTGTCGCCGTTCCTTCGCGCCATCGTGCAGCTTTCGGCAAAACGCAGCCTGCTAGAAATGAAGCTCCGCAGCACCGCCGGCCAACACCAACTCGTGTACGCGGCGCTGAAGCGATTCCCGGTCGAGGGCGTCGGCGGCGACGTTCTTCAGGGCGTGCGCGAGATGATGCAGGACTACGAAACCCGGGCGGCGCGACGCCTGGAAGTCGTCAAGCAACTCCGTGCCTTGGCCGGCCGTCTGCAAGATACGATCTCGAAGGAGAACCTCAAGCCGATCCTCGCTGAAATCGCCGCCGAAATCGACGAAAACACCCTCGACCGGCTGGCCGCGTTCCTGCAAACCGCCTCCAACCCACAAACGCCCGACAGCGAAAAGCTCGCGCTGGCCGTGAGCGGATGGCTGCTCGGTGCCGATGGGGCCACCGACGAATTGCCGGTGGCGATCTCGGCCTACAAAGTCCGCCGCATGATACGCCAGTATCTCAACGGCGTAACCTTGCCCGACCGCGAACGCACTTACAGCTATATCAAGCAGGAGGCGGGCGGCGAACTGTCGATGGTCGCCAACCTGTTGTCTCACATGAAGCCGGCGATCGCCCCGCCTAAACCCGTCGAAGGCAAGCCGGGCTACTTCGAAATCCAGGTCCCGGGCTTGGGCAAAGACGACACGGTCACCTACTGCATCCAACTCCCGCCCGAATACGACCCCTATCGCCTCTATCCCACCATCGTCACCCTTCACGGCGAGGCCGCCACCGCCTCGCAGCAGGTCGACTGGTGGGCCGGCGATTGGAACAAGACCGGCCTGCGAACCGGCCAGGCCACGCGCTACGGTTACATCGTGATCGCGCCGGCTTGGGGCGAAGAACATCAGGTCGTTTACGGCTATTCGGCCCGCGAACACGCCGCCGTGCTCAATTCGCTCCGCGACGCCTGCCGGCGATTCGCCATTGACACCGATCGCGTTTTCCTATCCGGCCAGTCGATCGGCGGCGACGCGGCTTGGGACATCGGCCTGGCCCATCCCGATCTTTGGGCGGGCGTAATGCCGATCGTCGCCCAGTCCGACCGCTATTGCACCTTCTACTGGCAGAACGGCCGCTACGTCCCCTTTTACATCGTCGCCGGCGAGCTCGACGGCGGGAAGATGATCAAGAACGCCCACAGCACGCTCGACCGTTGGCTGCGTTACGGCTACAACGCCACGGTGGTCGAGTATCTCGGCCGCGGGCACGAAGATCTCTACGACGACATTCTGCGGATGTTCGACTGGATGGGCCGCTACCACCGCAACTTCTTCCCCCGCGAGTTCTCCTGCGAAACGATGCGGTCGTGGGACAATTACTTCTGGTGGGTCGAGGTGCAGGGGCTGCCGGTGCGATCGCTGATCGAGCCCTCCGACTGGCCGCCGCCCGCCGGCATGCAGCCCGCACAAGTCAAAGCCAAAATGACCGACAAGAACGGGCTGAACATCCGCGCCGGCACGAGCCAAGTGACCGTTTGGCTCTCGCCGAAAATGCTCAATTTTAAGAAGCGGGCGACGATCACCGTCAACGGCCGACGCATCGGCGACCAGATGATCCATCCCGACCTCGGCACGCTCTTGGAAGACGTCCGCACCCGCGGCGACCGTCAGCACCCGTTCTGGGCGAAAATCGAAAGCACCACCGGCCGCGCCCGCGGCCAACGCGGCGGGTAGGTTTTGCTCGTGTGCCCCCATACGAGCAAACTCAAGGAGAAACACCGTTGGCGCTGGGGAGACAGAGAACCCTAAGAACGCTGATCGCCACTGATTAACACTAATTCAGAGAATCAGGGGAGATTAGTGAGAATCAGTGTTCCCGAATTGTGCCTGCTGCCGGTGCCATGCGAGGTCGAACTTCCTTAAGTTGGTTCGTATGGGGTAGTGTTTACTTGGGTAGCGCTCTGCGGGCGTCGGCGGCCGGGGTTTCGCAACACCCTTTCAAATTTTGTCTTTGGAGCCGAGCGATTCGTCTCGCCCCAAGTGGTTTTCCCACAATGACTTCGGGCGACGGCGGCTGAAACGTCTTCCCCCGCTTTTGGCGGCTCGGTGTTGCGAAACCTCCTTGCTCGTTTATGGCATGGATCAATCTGTATACGCCCTTACACTATTTAGCAAAGAGGAAGGCGGACTTCAATAGCGATTCTTGGACCACCGGCAGGGGAAGACGCTCCTCGCCTTCGTGACGCAGAACGGGCGGGAGTACCCACTGAGTGGATCGGAGCATAGGCAGAGCCTCTTGGGCATTCGCCCACCGGTTGCCATGTTACCGAAGCACCCCATCCTCCTTAATGTATGGTTGCGGTAGGGACAGCCCTTGCGGGCTGCCCCCCGCACAGATCCGTACGTGAGGAACTACCTCATACGGCTCCTGCCTCGGATATATGACGATTGCTCGTACGCCACTCGCACCGATGTCTCGCCTTTCCGGCGCTGTGTCCGGCGCGAGTAAGGTTCGAGCGGCGTTTTCCTTGGTCGGCCCCCTTCCCTCCACGGACTCCGCAGCCGCCGACGGGCCGGCCTTGTTCGCCCGCTTCCTTGGTACTATGGAGCCGTCCGACTCCCTGGAAACGTGCATGTTCGGCGTGCGGCCATGAGCCTTCCCGAACCGGCCCCCGCCGTGCTCCGACGAGGGCGTTTCCAGGGTCTCCCGGTTCCCGCGCACGGAGTTTCCACGCATGCTCAGGTTCTCCGACTCCGCGGCGTCAGCCGACAGCTCGCGATGAACGCTGTCTGCCGTGTGGCCTTC